>NZ_JABTYH010000001.1 GCF_013314975.1 Pseudarthrobacter oxydans
TCTAGCTGCCCGTCTGTGCCAGGTGCCGCCGTCGTGGGGCACCTGGCACAGACCCGCCGTCGATGGGTCCGCACACGGCCTGTCTGCGGACCAAAGTGCCCCGCGACGGTCCCGCTCCGGGCGGTGGGGACGTGTTAGTGCCGCAGGCGCAGGACCAGCCACCGCCCAGCCACTCCGGCTGCCAGCACGGCCACCATGGTCAGGACCGACGCCGGCGGAAGGGTGAAGGCCAGCAGCAGGCAGGCTGCGAAGCCGACGGCGTTCAGCCACTTGGGTGCGTAGCCTGGATGCGCCGCCAGGGTATACGCAGAGGCGTTGGCCACGGCGTAGTAGGTCAACACGCCAAAGCTGGAGAAGCCCACGACTGTCATAACGTCCGTGGTGAGCAGAAGCAGGATGACGACGGCGGCCACCGCCAGTTCGGCAGCATAAGGCACGGTGTGCTTTCCCCCCACCTTCGCCAGGGGTGCGGGCAGGTCGCGTTCCCGTGCCATGGCCAGGGTGGTGCGGCCAACACCCGTGATCAGGGCCAGCAGGGCTCCCAGGCAGGCAGCGGCGGCGCCCACCTGCACCAGTACTGCACCGCCCTGGAACCGCGACTCCAGGACAGCGTCCAGCAGCGGCGTCCGTGTGGCGGCGAGCTGTCCGCCGGGCAGGTGGTTCAGCAGGAGCAGCGACATGGTCAGGTAGATGGCGAACGCGGCAGCCAGGGCGGCGAGGATTGCGCGCGGGATGGCCCGGGCAGGGTCCTTGACCTCCTCGCCCAGCGTGGCGATCCGGGCGTAGCCGGCAAAAGCGAAGAACATCAGCCCGGCAGCCGGCAGCACCCCGCCCGGCGACGAGCCGCCCGCGGGGCCGCCCGGGCCGGAGACGGGATGGGGCCCTACGGCTGCGGCTAAAGCCACGAAGGCGAGGGTGGCCAGGACGATGCCCAGCAGGATCCGTGTGAGCAGGGCCGTCCGGGTGATGCCCAGCAGGTTGACGCCGGTGAGGACAACCACGGCGGCCACGGCCGCCGGCACTGCGTAGCCGGGCCAGGCATAGCTGCCGAACGTCAGGGCCATCGCGGCGCAGGATGCAGTCTTCCCTGTGACAAAGCCCCAGCCGGCAAGGAATCCCGGCCACTCGCCAAGCTGTTCACGGCCGTAGACGTAGGTGCCGCCGCTGGTGGGGTACTTTGCGGCGAGGGCGGCCGACGCCACCGCGTTGCAGTAGGCAACCGCCCCGGCGACGACCACCGACAGGGCCAGTAACTGGCCCGCCAGCGCGGCCGCAGGAGCGAAGACAACGAACACCCCGGCGCCCAGCATTGAGCCGAGTCCGATGGCTGTGGCGTCAAACGTGCCGAGCCTGCGTTGAAGTTGCTGGTGTGCGCTCATGCGGTGGCAGTCCCTTTGCAGCGGGTAAACTCGAACGGGATTGTTCCCGTAACGATCCTATTTAACTTCCAGATCGACTTCCCGCCGTAACCCCGCAGAAAGGCGTGCTGTGCTGCGCACACATGACCTCGGATCCCTTCGTTCCGAGCACATTGGACAAACCGTAACCCTGGCCGGCTGGGTGGGCCGCCGCCGTGATCACGGTGGTGTGGCCTTCGTGGACCTGCGTGATGCGTCCGGTGTGGCACAGGTGGTGGTCCGCGAGGAAGAAGTCTTCCACGGGCTGCGCAACGAGTACGTCCTGCAGGTCATCGGCACCGTTTCCAAGCGGCCCGAGGGTAACGAGAACCCCGCCCTGGCCACCGGCGAGATCGAGGTCATGGCCGAAAAGGTCACCATCCTCAACACCTCCGATCCCCTTCCGTTCCAGATCGACGAGCACGTCGAGGTGGGCGAGGAAGCACGCCTGAAGCACCGCTACCTGGACCTCCGCCGCCCCGGCCCCGCCCGCAACCTGCGCCTGCGCTCCGAAGCCAACCGCGTGGCCCGGGAACTGCTGCACCAGGACGGCTTCGTTGAGGTTGAGACGCCGACGCTGACGCGGTCGACGCCTGAGGGCGCCCGTGACTTCGTTGTGCCGGCACGCCTGGCGCCGGGCTCCTGGTACGCGCTGCCGCAGTCACCCCAGCTGTTCAAGCAGCTCCTGCAGGTGGGCGGCTTCGAGAAGTACTACCAGATTGCCCGCTGCTACCGCGATGAGGATTTCCGCGCAGACCGCCAGCCGGAGTTCACCCAGCTGGACATCGAAGCGAGCTTCGTTGAGCAGGACGACATCATCGCCCTGGGCGAGGACATCGTGAAGGCACTGTGGAAGCTCATCGACGTCGAGATTCCGACGCCCATCCAGCGCATCACGTACCACGACGCCATGGCACGCTTCGGCTCGGACAAGCCCGATCTCCGTTTCGGTGTGGAGCTTACTGAGCTGACTGAATTCTTCAAGGACACCAACTTCGGTGTTTTCAAGGCCCCCTACGTCGGTGCCGTAGTGATGCCGGGCGGCGCCTCGCAGCCGCGCCGGACCCTGGATGGCTGGCAGGAGTTCGCCAAGCAGCGCGGGCACAAGGGACTGGCCTACGTCCTCTTCAAGGAAGACGGCGAACTGGCCGGCCCCGTGGCCAAGAACCTCACCGAGGCGGAACGAGCAGGACTGGCGGACGCCGTAGGGGCCAAGCCTGGCGACTGCATCTTCTTCGCCGCCGGAGACAAGTCCTCCGCGCGCGCCCTGCTGGGTGCTGCCCGTGTTGAGATCGGCCACCGCACCGGCCTGATCAACCCGGATGACTGGGCCTTCTGCTGGGTGGTGGACGCGCCGATGTTCGAACCGGCCGCCGCAGCTGTGGCTTCCGGCGACGTTGCTGTCGGCGCCGGCCAGTGGACCGCAGTGCACCACGCGTTCACGTCCCCCAAGCCCGAGTACATGGACAGCTTCGACACGGACCCCGAATCAGCGCTGGCGTACGCCTACGACATCGTCTGCAACGGCAACGAAATCGGCGGCGGCTCCATCCGTATCCACCAGAGCGACGTGCAGGAACGGGTCTTCGAGGTCATGGGCCTCTCCCACCAGGACGCGCAGGAGAAGTTCGGCTTCCTGCTTGAAGGCTTCAAATTCGGTGCGCCTCCTCACGGCGGCATCGCCTTCGGCTGGGACCGCGTGGTGGCACTGCTGTCAGGTGTGGATTCGATCCGCGACGTCATCGCCTTCCCCAAGACCGGCAACGGCTACGACCCCCTGACCGCGGCCCCGGCTCCCATTACGCCGCAGCAGCGCAAGGAAGCCGGTGTTGACTTCAAGCCTGAGGCCAGGAAGCCGGAAGAGGGCAAGTAGGCAGTATCCGTTTGACGTGAAGGCCCTCCTGGAAAGGGGGGCCTTTACGCGTGTCCGCAAAAGGAGACCCAGTGGCGCCCCACCGTGCGAGCCACCCCGCCCGCGCCTACGAAGCACTCATGGATGCCGCCTGGCCGGCCCCCGACCGCCACGACCTGGGGGAGTGGGTCCTACGGGCTGCGGACGGCGTCACGCAGCGGGCCAACTCGGTGTGGCCGCGGGACCCCGCGCCCAGGCCGCAGGAGGCTTTGCTGGAGGCGGCGCGGTGGTACCGGATGCGGCGCCTTCCGCTGATCTTCCAGATGGCGGACACCCCCGCCAACTCCGGGCTGAACCGCTTCCTGGACGCCCAGGGCTTCACGCGGCAGTCCGAAACGCTGATCCTGGCCCGGCCTGCCGGCCCCCAGGATGGGCATCCGGCGGGCGCCGGGGTGGAGATCCTTGATGAGCCCAGCGAGGAGTGGCTGCACCTTTGGTGGAGCGTGGACGGCCGGGGCGGTGGACAGGCGCGGGAGACAGCGCGCCTGATCGTGACGGGGTGCCCTGCACTGTATGCCCTCGCCAGGGACGACGACGGCGCCCCGGCCGCCGTCGGACGCCTCGCCCTGGCGGGCGCCACGGGAGGAATCTATTGCATGGCGACGTCGCCTGCGCACCGCAGGCGGGGCTACGCAGCAGCAGTGCTCCAGGCGCTTCAGTCCGAAGGGACCGCGCGCCACGTGGAAAGCTTCTGGCTGCTGGTCACAGCTGCCAACTCCGCCGCCCGGCAGCTCTACCAACAGGCGGGGTTCGAGGAGGCGGGCCGCTATCTCTACCGCCAGGAGCGGCCCCGCCGGGCGCTGACAGGCTGCTGATTAGGAAGCATCGGTGACCTGGACCCGCACGGCACACGAATCCGCGGCGGCTTTCCGCAGCACTGCTGCCTTGGGATCCGGGACGTCAAGGTAGGCCAGCCGGGGCATGGCGGCAAAGTCCTTCAGGGCAGGGTGCTGGAGGACAAGGCCGGCCAGGGCCCTGTCGCCCCCGGGAACGACGTACTCAAAAAGCCCACCGCTGAAAATGCGTGCGGCCTGTTCGGCAACTGCCTCCACCAGGGCGTCCGCCTGGTTGCTCCGCCGCCGGGCGAACCGCTGCTGCGACTGTCCGCCCGCGGCCGTCCGGGACTGCACATACGTGGACCCCACCTTCGATGCGAGGACTTGCCCCTCACTGACCACCGCCACGCCGTAGCCTCCGCGCCTGGCCAGCAGCAGGCCCAGCCTCCGCGGCTGCGACGCCAGGGAGGCAAGCCGCTCAAGCGCATCCTCGCCCCGGCCCGGCCGCCCGTCGGCCGGCCAGGGAGGCTGCAGGAGGGCTTCGGCGCCGTCCGCGGCCAGGAGGCGGAGGCCGTCGTCGTCATCCCTCAGCTGATATCCGCCATGGGCCGCGCCAAACCTGTCCGCCCATCCGGCCAGCCGGCTGCCGGGAATGAATGCCGTGCGCACGGAGGCCGGCCGGGCTCCGCCGGTGGTGCGTGCGGACATGGGGCGTTCCTTTACTGGCTTGCCGGACTCCCGGGAAAATTCCGGAAGTGAACTGGAAGTAGCCTATCTATGTGGAAGATCTCTTCGGGCACGGCCGCGGCAATGATGATGACGACGACGCCTCCGTTGCCCCCGGCCGGACTGCAGTGCCCGGAGCCAACGCCTCCCCCCGGGGCCCGCTCGCCGTCCGGATGCGTCCCCGCACCCTTGACGAGGTGGTGGGCCAGCAGCACCTCCTGGGGCAGGGCTCGCCCCTGCGCCAGTTGGCCGCCGGAGCCGGTGCAGACACAACAGGCCCTGCAGGGCCCACCTCGCTCATCCTCTGGGGCCCGCCGGGCACCGGCAAAACGACCCTCGCCCACGTAATTGCCCGCGGACGGGGCAGGAAGTTCGTGGAGCTCTCCGCGATTACCGCCGGGGTCAAGGACGTGCGGCGCGTCATGGACGAGGCCCTGACGGCCCGCGACCTCTACAAGACCACCACCGTCCTGTTCCTGGACGAGATCCACCGCTTCAACAAGGCCCAGCAGGACGCCCTGCTGCCCGGGGTGGAAAACCGCTGGGTGGTGCTGGTTGCCGCCACCACCGAGAATCCATCGTTTTCCGTGGTGTCACCGCTGCTGTCCCGTTCCCTGCTGCTGACGCTCCGTCCCCTGACGGACGCTGACATTGAAGGACTGATCCAGCGCGCCGTCGCCGATCCCCGCGGGCTGAACGGGAAGGTGGGCCTCAGCGAGGAAGCACTCGACCACCTCGTACGGCTTTCCGGAGGCGATGCGCGCCGTGCCCTGACGGCCTTGGAGGCAGCCGCAGGCGTTGCGTTCGGGGATGCCGACGATGCCGGGGACGGGCCCGTCGCCGTCGAACTTAAACACACCGAGCGCGCCCTTGACGTTGCCGCCGTCCGGTACGACCGTGCGGGTGACCAGCACTATGACGTCATCAGCGCCTTCATCAAGTCCATCCGCGGCTCCGACGTCGACGCCGCCCTGCACTATTTGGCCCGCATGCTGGAGGCGGGGGAGGACCCCCGCTTCATCGCCCGGCGGATTGTGATCTCAGCCGCCGAAGACGTGGGGATGGCGGATCCCACGGCGCTGCAGACGGCCGTGGCCGCGGCGCAGGCGGTGCAGCTGATCGGAATGCCTGAGGGCCGGATCATCCTGGCCGAAGCCGTGGTGCACCTGGCCACGGCCCCCAAGTCCAACGCCGCCTACATGGGCATCAACAAGGCCATTGCCGATGTCCGGGCAGGGCTGGGGAACGGCATTCCGGCCCACCTGAGGGACGCCCACTACCCGGGGTCCAAGCAGCTGGGGCACGGCCTTGGCTACAAATACGCCCACGACGCCCCGCACGGCGTGGCTGCCCAGCAATACCCGCCGGATGACCTGGTGGGGAAGGACTACTACCAGCCCACGGCCAACGGCGCCGAGCGGGACATCGCCACACGGCTGGAGCGGCTGCGCAGGATTGTCCGGGGCAAGTGACTGCCGTGGTAAGGTAGATGTTTGTCTGGCAAGGCACGGACGCACAATCTCCCCAATCTCACGTTGAGAAGGTTATGCCCTGCGCCCAGTAGCAAAAGGCAGCGGTTGGCCGATGCTCTCCATCGTGGAGGCCAGTAACACTGACACACCGCAGATATTGGAAGGACACAAGTGGCTAACAACACTCGTGCTCGCCGTCAGGCCCGCCTCTCGCGGTCCCTCGGCATCGCTCTGACCCCCAAGGCCGCCAAGTACATGGAGCGCCGCCCGTACGGCCCCGGTGAGCATGGCCGTGCCCGCAAGAAGCAGGACTCCGACTACGCCGTACGCCTGCGCGAAAAGCAGCGTCTGCGCGCCCAGTACGGCATCCGCGAAGCACAGATGACCCGTGCCTTCGAAGAAGCCCGCCGCACCAAGGGCCTGACCGGTGAGAACCTCATCGAGCTGCTCGAAATGCGCCTTGACGCCCTGGTCCTGCGTGCCGGCTTCGCCCGCACCATCGCCCAGGCCCGCCAGCTGGTTGTGCACCGCCACATCATGGTTGACGGCGTCCGCGTTGACCGCCCGTCGTTCCGCGTCGGCGAGGGCCAGCTGGTCCACGTCCACAGCCGCAGCGAAACCATGGTTCCGCTCCAGGTTGCAGCAGCCGGCGCCCACCGCGACGTCCTGCCTGCCGTCCCGGCCTACCTGGACGTCAAGCTGGAAGCCCTCCAGGCCCGCCTGGTCCGCCGTCCCAAGCGCTCCGAGGTCCCCGTGACCTGCGAAGAGCAGCTGGTCGTCGAATTCTACGCACGCTAAATTCCAGCAGCGTATCCAAAGAAGCCCGTGGCAAGCGCCGCGGGCTTCTTTGTATGTAAGGTACTTGGGGGACATCTGCGGAATGCGCTTCATGCGCACCCGCCGGGATGCAACCGAACCACAGAATTTCGAGGAGATGAACGTCTATGTCTGGTGGCGATATTGCCGGCCTGATCGCTGCCGGGGTGTTTGCAGTCCTGGTGCTGCTGCTTGCGGTGCCCATCCTTAAGCTGGGCCGCGTCCTGGACGAGGTCCGCACCTCCATCCGATCCCTGAGCGACGGCGCCACGCCGCTTATGGACGAAGTCACCGCCACCGTCTCCACCACCAACCAGCAGTTGAAGAAAGTGGACGGCATCTCGTCCAACGTTTCGGACGCGTCCGCCAACCTTTCCGCGCTGTCCTCCCTTATGGCCGCCACCGTGGGGTCGCCGCTGATCAAGGTGGCAGCCTTCAGCTACGGTGTCCGTACCGCCTTGGCCGGGCGCAGGAAGCCCGCCGCCGGCCGCCGCAGCCGCTAGATTCCGGGAGAAGAGAATGAAACGATTTATCTGGATGGGAATCGGCGTGGCGATCGGAGTGATCGCTTTCCGCAAGGTGACCGAAGTGCAGGCCAGTATGCAGTCAACGCTGGGCCCGGAGGGCCTCAACCGCTCCGTGAACCGCCTGGCCGACGGCGTCTATGACTTTGCAGACGCCGTCCGCGCCGGAATGCGCGAGCGGGAAACCGACCTCCGGTCTGCCCTCGGCATCGAATCAGCGGACCTCGTCCGCCGCTGACCACCCTGCTGACCGGCACCATGAGTCGGAACCAGGCAGGCCCCCACACGTTAGAACCACAACGGCGGGCACCGTTCACCACGGGACCGCCAAGCGAAAGAACCTCCGCGACGCACAGTGCGCGGAGCAAGAAGGGTAAGTACACAGCTCATGAAGTCGCAGGAGATCACAAAGCGCTGGGTGGACTTTTTTGTCAGCAAGGGCCACACCGCGGTTCCCTCCGCATCGCTGGTCTCCAGCGACCCCTCGCTGCTGTTCACGGTTGCCGGCATGGTGCCGTTCATTCCCTACCTGACCGCCCGTGAGGAAGCACCCTACCCGCGCGCCGTCAGCGTGCAGAAGTGCATCCGTACCGGCGACATCGAGGAAGTGGGCAAGACCGCCCGCCACGGAACGTTCTTCCAGATGTGCGGCAACTTTTCCTTTGGCGACTACTTCAAGGAAGACGCCATCAAGTTCGCCTGGGAGCTGCTGACCAAGAGTGTTGACGACGGCGGCTACGGCCTGGCGCCCGAGCGGCTGTGGGTAACGGTCTACGAAGAGGACGACGAAGCCAAGGACCTCTGGCTCAAGAACACCGGTGTTCCCGCCGAGCGGATCCAGAAGATGGGCAAGTCGGACAACTACTGGCACACCGGGCAGCCCGGCCCCGCAGGACCCTGCTCCGAAATCTACTACGACCGTGGCCCCGCCTACGGCGTTGAGGGCGGCCCGCTGGCTGACGAAACCCGCTACATCGAAATCTGGAACCTTGTGTTCATGCAGTACCAGATCGAGAACGTCCGCTCGAAGGAAGACTTCGACGTCGTCGGCGAACTGCCCAAGCGGAACATCGACACCGGCCTTGGCATGGAACGCCTGGCCATGATCCTGCAGGGTGTCGAGAACATGTACGAGACGGACCAGGTCCGCCCCGTCATCGACAAGGCTGCCGAACTCTCCGGCAAGGAATACACGTCCGCCGAAACGGACGAGGACCCCCACCACACGGACGACGTCCGCATGCGTGTGGTTGCCGACCACATCCGGTCCGCCCTGATGCTGATCTCCGACGGCGTGACTCCCTCCAACGAGGGCCGCGGCTATGTCCTGCGCCGGCTCATCCGCCGTGCCGTCCGTTCCATGCGCCTCCTCGGTGTTGAACAGGCCTGCCTGCCCCAACTCCTTCCCGCCTCACGCGATGCCATGAAGGGCGTCTACCCGGTGGTGGACACGGACTTCGCCCGGATCAGCCGCATCGCATACGCCGAAGAGAAGGCCTTCCTGCGGACCATTGCCTCCGGAACCGCACGCCTTGAGGACGCCGTCAAGGAATCCAAGGCCGCCAACAAGCCACTGTCCGGTGCCGACGCGTTCGCGCTGCACGACACGTACGGTTTCCCCATCGACCTGACCCTGGAAATGGCAGAGGAAGCCGGGCTCAACGTGGACGAGGCCGCCTTCCGCAGCCTCATGCAGGAACAGCGCCAGCGCGCCCAGGCCGACGCCAAGGGCAAGAAGGGCGGCCACGCGGACCTCAGCGCCTTCCAGGACATCCTGGCCCAGGGTGAGACGGTCTTCACCGGCTACACCGAGCTCGACGGCGAGTCCCGCGTCCGCGGAATCCTCACCGGCGGCCGTGCGGTCCAGCAGGCCTCCACCGGCGATGAAATCGAGCTGGTGCTCTCCGAAACGCCCTTCTACGCCGAAGCAGGCGGCCAGGCCGCGGACACCGGCCTGATCACCGGCGACGGGTTCGTTGTCGAGGTGCTCGACGTCCAGCGCCCCCTGAAGGGCCTGAGCGTCCACAAGGCGATCGTCCGCGAAGGCGAAATCGGGGCCGACTCGCTGGTCCGTGCCGCCGTCGACCGCGAACGCCGCCACGCCGCTGAACAAGCGCACACCGGCACGCACATCGTGCACGCCGCGCTCCACCAGATCCTCGGCCCCGAGGCCACCCAGCGCGGCTCCTACAACAAGGCCGGCTACCTGCGCTTCGACTTCGCCTGGGGCGAGGGGCTGAGCACGGCGACGCGGTCCGAGATCGAGGAAGTCTCCAACCTGGCCATCCGGAACAACTTCCGCGTGGAAACCAAGGTCATGGGCCTGGCCGAGGCCAAGGCCCTGGGCGCCATGGCGCTCTTTGGCGAGAACTACGGCAGCGAAGTCCGGGTCGTTGAGATCGACGGCGCCTGGTCGCGCGAGCTTTGCGGCGGCACCCATGTTGCCAACACGTCCCTGATTGGCAGCCTTTCCCTGCTGGGCGAGCAGTCCGTCGGGTCCGGAAACCGCCGTGTGGAAGCTTTCGTGGGCATGGACGCGTTCCGCCACCTGGCGGCCGAACGCGCCCTGGTCACCGAGCTCACCGACATGCTGAAGGTCCCCTCCGGCCAGCTCGCGGACCGGATCGCCGCCACGCTGGCAAAGCTCAAGGCGACAGAGAAGGAACTGGACCGCCTCCGCAAGGAGCAGCTGGCCGGCGCTGCGGCCCAGCTGGTCAGCAGCGCCAAGGACGCCTCCGGCGTCAGTGTCATCGCCCATGACGCAGGGCAGGTCAGCGGCGCTGACGACCTGCGCGGCCTTGCCCTGGACCTCCGGAACCGCCTCGGCTCCGCACCCGCGGCCGTGGCAGTGGCAGGCGTCGCCAACGACCGTCCCGTCATCCTGGTGGCCACCAACGAGGCCGCCCGTGAAGCGGGGGTCAAGGCAGGAGCCCTGGTGCGCCTCGCCGCAGGGATCCTTGGCGGTGGCGGCGGCGGAAAGGACGACGTCGCCCAGGGCGGCGGAACCGACGCCGGCCAGGTAGGCCAGGCCCTCTCTGCCGTCGTCGACGCCATTTCGCGGCGCTAATCCTCCGATGACCGATCCTGCTGCTGCCGGCGACTACCCCCAGGGCATCAAACTGGGGGTGGACGTCGGCACCGTCCGGGTAGGGGTTGCCATCTGCGACCGCGATTCCATCCTGGCGACGCCCTACAAGACACTGGACCGCAACGCCAGGAAAAACTCAGACGTCCGGGTCATTGCCAACCTGGTCCAGGAACTCGGCGCTGTGCAGGTATTCGTAGGCCTGCCACGCACCATGAAGGGTGAAGAACGTGCCTCTGCCATGATGGCCACGGACTACGCCCGCCTGCTGGTTGGCGAACTCTCTGCCCGGAACCTGGCGGTGCCGGTGAACCTGGTGGATGAACGGCTCAGCAGTGTCAGCGCCCACCGGAGCCTGCACGAAGCTGGCATGAGCAGCAGGAACCACCGTAAAGTAGTTGATCAGGTCGCGGCGGCAGGTATCCTTCAGCACGCCATCGACATGCAGAAAGCCAGGGGAGCGGACGTCGGCTCACGCGTGACGGCGCCACCCCCTTCCGTGGACATGGGAGGCAGCGGGCCGGAAACGGTGCCCGCCACGCCCGGCGATACGGACCGATCTTCAGATAATGGAAGGCACCAGTGAGCCCTGCCAACATTGACGACTCTTCCAGCCCTCTGGACCCGGGGGCAGGAAGGCCGCTGACCCGCAAGGAACTCCGTGCGAGGGAAAAGACCCTCAACACCGGAGGTCACGATGCCGTTCCGGAACAGGCATACGAGACCGGCCACGACATTCCACCCCTGCCCGCGGAACCCCCCGCGGCCGCAGAAGCAGACCCCCGGCGTCAGGATGAAGCATTGCGTGAAGACCAGGCACCGCAGGACCGGGTGGAAGAGCCCGTGATTCCGGCTGCTCCTGCCGCCCCGCCGTCCATCCAGGACGATCGCCAGGAGCCCGCCCAGCACGATTCCTGGGAGCCGGCCCTTGCAGGGCACCAGCACGCGGCAGCCGTGCACTACAGCGACGAACCCCACTACGAAGAACCCGGCTACGCCGACGGGCACGGCTACGCGGCCGGCGTCCACCAGCACGATGGACCCTTTGACGGGACGCACTATGCGGACGGGCACGATGGGACCCACTACGAAGAGGGGCACGACGACGGTGCGCACCACCACGAACTGCTTCCCGCCTCAGCCGCAGCAACCGTAGTGGCCAAGCCCTCGAAGAAGGTGCGCCGGCGCCGGCGGCTCCTGGCGCTTTTCCTGACCCTCGCCGTCTTCGTCACGGCTGTCGCCGTCGGAGCGCAGTTCCTCAAGCCGCTGCTGGGCAGCGACAAGCCCGGCGACTTTCCGGGACCCGGTTCGGGCAAAGTGGTTGTCACCGTCGAAAACGGTGAAGGCACCCGCTCCGTGGCCTCAAAGCTCGAAAACGAGGGGGTGGTGGCCAACGCCGACACGTTCCTCCAGAGCTTCAGCGCCTCCGGAGGCATTCTTTCCCCGGGTGACTACACGTTCAAGTCGGAGATGAAGAACTCCGACGCCGTGAACGTCCTCCTGGGCAAGGACCAGACCAAGGTCATCTACTTCGCCCTCAGCGCCGGACTTCGCATCGGTGAGTCTTTGCAGGCGATCTCGCAGGGGTCCGGAATCTCCTTCCAGGACCTCCAGGCCCTCAGCAACGAGCCGGCCCAGTTCGGGCTTCCGGCCAACGCCAAGAACCTTGAGGGGTACCTGGCCCCCGGGGAGCACCGCTTCCCCCTTGGCACTCCGGCAAAGGACATCCTCCAGTCCCTGGTCAAGATCACAACTGACGAACTCGTGTCGCAGGGCATCACGGACCCGGCCAAGCAGTACGAGGCCGTGATCGTCGCCAGCATCGTCCAGGCCGAGGGCGGCCAGGCGGAGTACGGGGACGTGGCAGGTGCCATCTACAACCGGCTCAAGCCCAACGACCAGACCGGAGGCTTCCTGCAGGTGGATTCGGCCGTGACCTACGGCCTGGGCACCAAGAGCTACAACTTCACTGACGAACAGCGCCAGGACAAGTCCAACCCGTACAACACCTATGCGAATCCGGGCCTTCCGCCCGGACCCATCGGCTCCCCGGGAAAGACTGCGATTGACGCTGCCGCCAGGCCCAAGACGAACGACTACCTGTACTGGGTGACCATCAACCTGGACACCAAGGAGACCAAGTTCTCCCGGACGCTCGCCGAGCACAATGCCTACGTGGAGCAGTACAACGCCTGGTGCACGGCCAACGTCGGACGTTGCACGTGAGCCTTCGGGCTGCCGTCCTGGGCCATCCGATAAGCCACTCGAAGTCGCCGGCCCTGCACCTGGCTGCCTACGGTCAGCTGGGGATCGGGATCAGCTACACGGCAATCGACGTCACGGAAGAGCTGCTGCCGTCCCTGATGGGGCAGATCCGGGATCAGCCGGGCTGGCGCGGCCTCTCGGTCACCATGCCGTTGAAGACGGCGATGCTCGGGCAGGTGGACGAAGTCCGCGGCGTGGCCAGGACCCTGGGCGTCGTCAACACCGTCTCGTTTGAGGAGCACGGCGGCGTCCGGCGCACCATTGGCTCCAACACCGACGTTGCCGGGATCGTCAAGGCGCTGCAGCACGCGGGCGCCGGCGCGGCCCCGGACGCCGTGATCCTCGGGGGAGGGGGAACGGCGGCCTCGGCCGTCGCGGCCCTCAAGGAGCTCGGGGCCGGCCAGGCCAGGGTCTTCGTCCGGGATACGTCCCGGACCGCCGAGGTCCGCGCCGCTGCGGAAAGCCTGGACATCGCCTTGGAGATCCGCACCCTTGCGGAAGCCGCCCGTCCCACCGCAGCGGCCGACGTCGTGATTTCCACCCTGCCGCCGCGGGCAGCGGACGGACTGGCGGCTGAACTGGCTTCCGTCAAGACCAGCCTGCCCGGCGTCCTGCTGGACGTTGCCTATGACCCGTGGCCCAGCCTGCTGGCCTCCGTGTGGCAGGCCGGGGGCGGAAGCGTGGTGCCCGGACTGGAAATGCTCCTGTACCAGGCCGTGGAGCAGGTGCGCCTTTTCACCCGCCGGGACGAAGAAGTTAACGCAGCTGTCATAGATGTGATGTGTGACGCAGTCGGCCTTCCCCGACGGGCGTTGTGACCGCCATACATGGCAGGATGGAAATTATGTTGCGTTGGTTGACTGCCGGTGAATCCCATGGTCCGGCTCTGATGGGAATTATTGAAGGCGTCCCCGCCGGTGTGGAGATCACCAGCGGGCATATCGCAGACTCGTTGGCCCGCCGCCGTCTTGGCTACGGACGCGGAGCACGGATGAAGTTCGAGCAGGACGTTGTGACCATTCTGGGCGGTGTCCGCCACGGCCTGACGCAGGGCGGACCCGTGGCCATCCAGGTGGGAAACACCGAATGGCCCAAGTGGGAGCAGATCATGTCCGCGGACCCGGTGGATCCGGAAGTTCTCGCGGACCAGGCCCGGAACGCGCCGTTGACCCGTCCCCGTCCCGGGCACGCCGACTTCACCGGCATGCAGAAGTACGGCTTTGACGAGGCCCGCCCGGTCCTGGAGCGGGCCAGCGCGCGCGAAACAGCAACCCGGGTGGCCATGGGCACCGTGGCTGCGCAGTTCCTCAAGCACCTCGGCATCGAGCTGGTCAGCCACACCGTCAGCATCGCCAGCGTCACGGTTCCCGAAGGACGTCCGCTGCCCGTGCCGTCCGACGTCATTGCGCTTGATGCCGACCCCCTGCGCTGCTTCGACCGGGAAACCTCGGACGCCATGGTGGCGGAGGTTGATGCGGCGCACAAGGAAGGCGAAACCCTGGGCGGCGTGGTGGAGGTCCTTGCCTATGGGCTTCCGCCGGGACTGGGCAGCTACGTTCACTGGGACCGGCGGCTTGATTCCCGCCTTGCAGCGGCCCTGATGGGCATCCAGGCCATCAAGGGCGTGGAAGTCGGCGACGGCTTCCTGACCGCGTCGCGCCGCGGCTCCGCAGCCCACGACGAAATCGTCAGGGACGCCGACGGCCGGATCGTCCGTACCAGCAACCGTGCCGGCGGAATCGAAGGCGGCATGAGCATCGGCGACGTCCTGCGTGTCCGCGCCGCCATGAAGCCCATCGCCACCGTCCCGCGCGCCCTGAAGACCATCGACGTCAGCACGGGGGAGCCCGCCAAGGCACACCACCAGCGGTCGGACGTATGTGCCGTTCCGGCTGCCGGGGTTGTGGCCGAAGCCATGGTGGCCCTGGTGCTGGCCGAGGCCGTCACCGAGAAGTTCGGCGGCGATTCGGTGGCCGAAACCGCACGCAACATCAAGGGTTACCTGGACAACATCCCGGCGTCCCTGGACTCGATCGGCCAGTAAGTGCCCCATCGCAGCAAAACCGGACCCGCAGGGCGGCCCATCGTCCTGATCGGGCCGATGGCGGTCGGAAAATCGGCCATAGGGCAGCAGCTGGCGCTCCAGCTCGGAGTTCCCTTCGTGGACACGGACGCTGTTATCGTTGCAGGGCACGGATCCATCGCGGATATCTTTGCCGGCCGCGGAGAGCACGCGTTCCGTGAGATCGAAGCCCGGACAGTGGCCGCCGTCGTCGAAGCCGCAGACGATACGGTCTCCGTCATCTCCCTTGGCGGCGGGGCGGTGCTGGATTCCGGAACGCAGCAGTTGATCAGCCGCTGCACCGTTGTCTACCTCGAATGCGACGCGCAAACCGTCGCCGGCCGCATTGCCCGCAACTCCGGGCGCCCGCTGCTGGCAGGGGACGCAATGGGCCGCTGGACGGCCATGTTCGCCACCCGCAAGCCGGTCTATGAGCGGCTTGCAGACATCACCCTGGACGTGCGCCACGGCTCGGTTTCCGAGCTGGGCGGCCGGCTCGAAGCAGCACTGCGCGATTACGCAGCTGCCAAACAGGAAGTTGAAAAGTGAGCACCCAATCAACAGTCATCAGCGTCACCGGCGGCTCCGCCGCGGAGCACTACGACGTCGTCGTCGGCCGGGGGCTGCTCGGTGACCTGCCCGGATTACTGGGGGAGCGCGTCCGCCGCGTGCTCGTCATCCATCCGCGTGCGCTGCGGCTGACCGGTGACACAGTCCGCGACGAACTCGCCGCAGCCGGATTCACCTCCCTGACCGCGGAAATCCCGGACGCCGAAGAAGGCAAGCACATCCAGGTGGCCGCCTTCTGCTGGCAGGTCCTTGGCCAGAACGACTTCACCCGTTCCGACGCCATTGTGGCCGTCGGGGGAGGCGCGGTAACCGACCTCGCCGGTTTCGTCGCCGCCACCTGGCTGCGCGGCGTCAAGGTCATCCACATGCCCACCAGCCTGCTCGGCATGGTGGACGCGTCCGTGGGCGGGAAGACCGGAATCAACACTGCCGAGGGCAAGAACCTCGTAGGCGCCTTCCACCCGCCGGCCGCGGTACTGGCTGATTTGGACACCCTGGAAACGCTGCCGCGGAACGAAATGATCTCCGGCATGGCGGAAGTCATCAAGTGCGGGTTCATCGCTGATCCAGCCATCCTCGACCTCGTCGAAAAGGACCCTGCGACAGTGGCGGATCCCCAGTCCGCCGTCCTCCGGGAACTGATCGAACGTGCCATCGCCGTCAAGGCCAAGGTGGTCTCCGAGGACCTGAAGGAATCCGGGCTGCGGGAAATCCTGAACTACGGGCACACCCTGGGCCACGCCATCGAACTGGTTGAGCGGTACTCATGGCGCCACGGCGCGGCCGTTTCGGTGGGCATGATGTTTGCCGCCGAACTGGCCCGCAGCGTAGGGCGCCTCAGCGATGCCGACGCCGACCGGCACCGGAGCATCCTTGAGAGCCTGGGGCTTCCGGTGACGTACCGGCGGGACCGCTGGCAGGGGCTGTTGGACGGCATGCGCCGGGACAAGAAGTCCCGCGGCGACCTGCTGCGGTTCGTCGTCCTGGACGGCGTGGCCAAGCCGGGGATCCTTGATGTCCCCGACACCTCGCTGCTGTTTGCGGCCTACCAGGAAATTGCGTCCTGATGCAGGGCGACATGGGAGGAACAGCGGACTGGCCGGACGCGGGTTTCCCGGGCATCCGGATCAACCCTGAATCGCTGCTTCCGGAAATTGTGAACCAGGATGCCTGCCGCGAGGCGCTGGCGGTATCCACGGACCCTGCCGACCACATCTTCGTGCTCCTGGTGGAAGGACATGCGTCCGAGGCTGCCGAACTGCTCGCAGAAGCCCGTTTCAAGGATCCGGAATCCTTCCGGCTGCGCACCTTCGAGGCCGAAGTCCTTCGCGTCTCCAACCGGCTGGACCGGGCCGTCGAGCTGTTCCGCCAGCTCCTGGCCGAGGTTCAGGGCACACCGCGCGAGGCCCTCGTGTGGCAGTTCCTGGGCAAGACCCAATACAGCGCCGGGCAGATGTCCGCAGCAGTCGAATCCTTTGCACGCGCACTGGACCTCCGGGTGGCACAGTCCGCCGATGCTGCCCAGATCTACTCGTCCACAGTGGCGCTGCAGCGCGCACGGGACGTGCTGGAACTCGCCTGCTGACCCTGCCTGGGGCGGGGCTGAAGGACGCCTGTGGCCAAGCTGGAGGGCGGGGCCGAAAGGTGCCCGGAATTTACCGGTAGAATAGTTCTTGAATTTTTACCACCCGATTTTTGACAAACACGCGCTGGCAGTCCGTTGGGCCTGTCCGCCCGGCATACAACGTCTGACAACGCGACCAGACAGAGAAACCAGAGGAAACAGTGGCAACCACTAACGACATCAAGAACGGAACGGTCCTGAAGCTTGAGGGCCAGCTCTGGAACATCATCGAATTCCAGCACGTCAAGCCTGGCAAGGGCGGTGCGTTCGTCCGCACCAAGATGCGCAACGTGATGTCCGGCAAGGTCGTGGACAAGACGTTCAACGCCGGGCTCAAGATCGAAACCGCCACCGTGGACCGCCGTGACTACCAGTACCTGTACCAGGACGGTGCGGACTTCGTGTTCATGGACACCTCCGACTACGACCAGATCACTGTCTCCGGCGCCACCGTGGGCGACGCCACGAACTTCATGCTGGAGAACCAGATGGTGAACATCGCCATCCACGAGGGCACTCCGCTGTACATTGAACTGCCCCCGAGCGTTGTCCTCGAAATCACCTACACTGAGCCGGGCCTGCAGGGCGACCGCTCCTCTGCCGGCACCAAGCCCGCCACCCTGGAAACGGGCTACGAGATCCAGGTCCCGCTGTTCATCGAGAACAACACCAAGGTCAAGGTGGACACCCGCGATGGCAGCTACCTGGGCCGGGTCACCGAGTAGTGAGCGCCCGCGGTAAAGCCCGCAACAGGGCACTTGATGTTCTCTTCGAAGCCGAGCAGCGCTCGGTTTCGGCTTTTGACGTGATCCGCTCGCGGCGTGAAAAGACTGACCAGGTGGTCAACCCCTACACCATCGAAATCGTGGAGGGCGTTGTCTCCCACCAGGCAGCCATCGACGAGTTCCTGGAGACGTACTCCCAGGGCTGGAGCCTGGAGCGGATGCCCTCCGTGGACCGCATCATCCTGCGCATCGGCACGTGGGAGCTCCTGTACAACGACGACGTTCCGGACGGCGTCGCGGTCAGTGAAGCTGTGGCGCTGGCGAAGACCCTGTCCACCGACGAATCGCCGCAGTTCATCAACGGCCTGCTGGGCCGCCTGCAGCAGCTGAAGCCGTCGCTGCTCGCCTGAGCATCAGCAAGAAACAGCACCACACAGCAACAGCAGGAAGGACCGGCCGCCACGGGATGTGGAGGCCGGTCCTTCTGGTATTAAGCCCCGCATGGCAGGGACCGCGGTGGGTTCAGTGTGCGACGGCGGCCCGCAAGGCCAGGATGCGCTGCAGCTGCTGCCGCTCCTCAGCCTGGTGCAGCTGCACGTCACGCCCGCTCAGGATCCGTTGGCGCGTGTTGGCCAGCCGGGTGGCTGCCTTCAGGAATTCCCTCATCTGCTGTTTCCTGCCGTAGCTCCCAGCCCAGTTCAGGGCAGTGCGCCGGCCGCCCAGGGTGGCCATCAGCTCCACCTCGGCCGGCGTGAACCAGCCGGCGGCCGAGTACTCCAGCAGGCGCTGCCGGGTCAGGCGTTTCTCCGCCACCCGCAACAGGATGATGCCGCCCACGGCGAGGAAAAAGATGGGCACCTGGACCATGAGGTATTCCGCCAGGAAGCCCTGCCCCATGCTGTTCCAGCGGTTGTGCAGGAACATGGCCGGCAGCAGCCCCACAAAGAAGGCTGCCACCGAGGCACCTGCATGCCAGCGCCGGGCGGCGAACCCCATCACCAGGCCCGTGGTGCCGGTGAAGAGGGCGTGCGCAAAGGGCGACATGACGCCGCGGAGGAAGAAGACCTGGGCAAAGTCGCTGGCGGGATCCGCGGACTCCGCTATGGCCCGGCCGAAATACAGGATGTTCTCCGTGAATGCGAAACCCCCTGCGATGGTGAACGCGAACACCACGCCATCCACCGGTCCGTCAAAGTGCTTCCTTGCCATGAGGAGGAGTATCAGCAGTCCCAGGGACTTTGCGAACTCCTCCACGATGGGCGCCTGCACCGTGGCCATGTAGGCCTGAAGGTCGGCCTCGTCGGAAAACTGGAAGGCCAGGACAAAAAACGGCTGGATGAGCAGGGTTACTGCGATGGATACCGCGGAGCCCCAGGTAAAAGCGAAGAAGAGGAGCCGCTTCGGTTCAGGTTCCCATTTGTCGATGATGTGCACGGCCAGGAGAACAACCGAGAGCGGAACCAGGGACGCGAGGAATCCCACCAGGAACCCGGCCGGCCCGGTGTTTGACAGCAGGAACGGGATCACCAGGAACAGGCTGAGGAAGGCAAGGGTGCCTCCGGCGACGGTCAACCCCACCAGCCCGCTCCGGGACCGGGCGGGCTTCATCACGGCTCCCTGGACCTGCGGCGGCACCACCGCGTCCACTGGCCTGCCGACGTGTCCCGGTGCCGGACGGTAGTTGCCGGGCTCCACGTGTCCCATCCAGCTCGGGTTTGCTTCTCCCGGGAGCGGCGCGGTTCCCCGCAGCCGGGGATCGTCGGGTGGCCCGGAGGCAGGGAGTCGCGGATTCGTCGGCATAACGACAGCCTAGGTGCGGGCCGCCGCGCCTCCAAGGACAGCACGCCCGGCGGCTGCAGTGTGATGAGCACCGCGCCTTCCCGGCACGGCCTCCCGGAAACCCGTGTGGTAATTTTGAACCGCACATGATCCTTTTTTAATTCCGTCCTGTGAGGCGGGGAAAGGGGAGACGAGCGTTGACTTCTGTCACCAGCGCACCGGTTCCAGCCAGGGTTGTCCTCAGCCAGGCGGACATCGACCGGGCACTCACTCGTATTGCCCATGAGATCCTTGAAGCCAACAAGGGATCGCAGGACCTCGTCCTGCTGGGCATCCCGCGCCGTGGTTACCCGCTGGCATTGCGCCTAGCCGAAAAAATCGCCGCCGCGGACAGCACCGTTGACGCCGCCGCCATTGTTGGCCAGCTGGATGTCACGATGTTCCGCGATGACCTCTCCCACCAGGGGACAAGGCCCCCGTATCCCACCAAGCTGCCCCGGACGGGCATCGACAACAAGGTGGTTGTCCTCATTGACGACGTCCTGTACTCCGGCCGCACCATCCGCGCCGCCCTTGACGCGCTCGTCGACCTTGGCCGTCCGCGCATCGTCCGGCTCGCCGTGCTGATCGACCGAGGCCACCGCGAACTCCCCATCCGTGCCGACCACGTGGGCAAGAACCTGCCGACATCATCAGCGGAAAAGGTCCGGGTCCGGCTGGCTGAGACCGACACCGCCCCTGGCGGCACGCCGGTCAACGAGGTTGTCATCGAGGGCCGTTCATGAAGCACCTGCTTTCCACCGAAAACCTCAGCCTCGCCAATGCAATCCGTATCCTGGACACCGCCGAGGAGATGGCAGCAGTAGGCGACCGCGAGGTCAAGAAGCTCCCGGCGCTCCGCGGCCGGACCGTGGTGAACCTCTTCTTCGAGGACTCCACCCGCACCCGGATCTCCTTCGAAGCCGCCGCTAAGCGGCTCAGTGCCGATGTCATCAACTTCGCGGCCAAAGGCTCCTCTGTGTCCAAGGGTGAGTCCCTGAAGGACACCGCCCAGACGCTGTCCGCCATGGGAGCGGACGCCGTCGTCATCCGTCACTGGGCCTCCGGCGCACCGCACCGCCTCGCGGCCACTGACTGGATTGACGCTGCCGTGATCAACGCCGGGGACGGCACCCACGAACACCCCACCCAGGCCCTGCTGGATGCGTTCACCATGCGCCGGCACTGGGCTCGCCTGGCCGGCACCGGTTCCGAAGGCGCGGACCTCAAGGGCATGCGGGTTGCGATCGCCGGGGACGTCCTGCACTCCAGGGTTGCGCGTTCCAACGTCTGGCTGCTCCGTACGCTCGGGGCGGAAGTGACCCTGGTGGCGCCGCCCACGCTGCTGCCCATCGGCGTCGAAAAGTGGCCGTGCAAGGTCAGCTACGACATGGACGACACCCTTGAGCAGGGCGTCGACGCCGTGATGATGCTGCGTGTCCAGGGCGAACGCATGAACGCATCCTTCTTCCCCAGCACCCGTGAGTACTCCCGGCGGTGGGGATTCGATGACAACCGCCTGAAAGCCCTGGACACGCTGGGCATGAAGGACACCATCATCATGCATCCCGGCCCCATGAACCGTGGCCTGGAAATTTCCGCGGCTGCCGCCGACTCGCCCCGATCCACCGTGCTGGCCCAGGTCCGTAACGGCGTCTCGGTGCGGATGGCCGCCCTCTACCTGCTGCTTTCGGGGGACACCCGGGAACCAGCCGCCACCCCCGCCCTGGCGTACGCCGGCACCCATTCCACCAAGGAGAGCAACTGATGGCAGCCAACACCGGAACCTACCTGATCCGCGGCGCCTCGATCCTGGGCGGCGAACCGGCGGATCTGCTGATCCGCGACGGCGTCATCGCCGAAACCGGAACCGGCCTTAGCGCCGAAAGCAGCGTCGACGACGTGACCGTCATCGATGCTGCCGGCCTGGTCGCCCTGCCCGGCATGGTGGACGTGCACACGCACCTCCGCGAACCCGGCCGCGAGGACGCCGAAACCGTGGAGACGGGCACGCGCGCGGCGGCCCTGGGCGGGTACACCGCCGTGCATGCCATGGCCAACAGCACTCCCGTGGCAGACACCGCGGGCGTTGTGGAGCAGGTCTACACCCTCGGCCGGGCAGCCGGCTGGGTGGACGTGCGGCCGGTGGGTGCGGTCACCGTGGGCCTGGCGGGCGAGCAGCTGGCCGAGCTGGGGGCCATGGCCGATTCCCGCGCACGCGTCCGCATGTTCTCCGACGACGGCATCTGCGTCCACGATCCCGTACTGATGCGCCGTGCGCTGGAGTACGTCAAGGCGTTCGACGGCGTGGTGGCCCAGCACGCGCAGGAGCCGCGCCTGACCGCCGGCGCCCAGATGAACGAGGGGGAGGTGTCCGCGGTACTCGGCCTGGCCGGCTGGCCCGCCGTTGCCGAGGAAAGCATCATTGCCCGCGACGTCCTGCTGGCGCAGCACGTCGGCTCCCGGCTGCATGTCTGCCACGTCTCCACCGCCGGCTCCGTGGAAATCATCCGCTGGGCCAAGGAGCGGGGGATCAACGTCACGGCCGAGGTAACGCCGCACCACCTGCTGCTGACCGACGACCTGGTCCGCAGCTACGACCCCGTCTTCAAGGTCAATCCGCCGCTGCGCACCGACGCCGACGTCCAGGCGCTGCGCGCAGGCCTGGCGGACGGCACCATCGACGTCGTTGGTACGGACCACGCACCGCACCCCAGCGAGCACAAGGAGTGCGAGTGGGCGCAGGCAGCCATGGGCATGACGGGCCTGGAAACCGCCCTTTCCGTGGTCCAGCACACCATGATCGAAACGGGCCTCATGACGTGGGCGGACTTCGCCCGCGTCACCTCCACCGCTGCGGCGAAGATCGGCCGGCTGGCTGACCAGGGCCGCCCGCTGGAAGCGGGGGAGCCCGCCAACGTCATCCTGGTGGACCCCGCTGCCCGCTGGACTGTTGATCCGTTCCGCATGGCCACCATGGGCCGGAATTCGCCGTTCAAGGGCAGGGAACTGCCCGGCAAGGTGGTGGCCACGTTCTTCAAGGGGCACCCCACTGTCCTTGACGGTGAACTCAACACGCCGTACCCCTACGCCGACGCAACCGCAGGCGTCGCCTGATGGACAAAATCCTTCCGGGACTGGCCATGCTGGCGGTCATCGCCGTCGTCTTTGTCCTCCTCGCCATCGGCTGGCGCAGCAGGCTCCGCCGCCAGTCCGACGTCGGCCTGCTGCCTGCCGTGCCCGCCGAACCTGGCAAGCCGATCGCCGGTGCCGAGGGGCAGTACGTGGCCACCACCACCGCCGGCGACTGGCTTGACCGGATCGCCGTCCACGGCCTGGGCATCAGGACCACCTCGATTCTCGAGGTGTATCCGCACGGCGTCCTTTTCGACCGGTCGGGCGCTCCGGCCCTCTACATCCCGGCCGCATCACTTACCGGCGTCCGGCAGGACAGCGGCATGGCAGGTAAGTTCGTGGAAAAGGACGGACTCCTGGTCCTGTCCTGGGTACACGGCAGCCACGAACTGGACTCCGGCTTCCGCACCCGCCGTGCGGCGGACAAGGGCCGGCTCTTCGACGCACTTCAGGAATTGATTTCTTCAGCCCCGGCGGCTGACGCCAACAGTGGAAAGTAAGACAGTGACAACAAACACAGCAGTAAACGCCCCGGTTTCCGCTCCAGCTGCGCTGGTCCTTGAAGACGGCCGCATTTTCCGCGGAAGCAGCTACGGCGCCACCGGAACCGCCCTCGGAGAAGCGGTCTTCGCCACCGGCATGACCGGCTACCAGGAAACCATCACCGACCCCTCCTACGCACGCCAGCTCGTGGTCCAGACGGCGCCGCACATCGGCAACACCGGCGTGAACAGCGAGGACGCCGAGTCCCGCCGCATCTGGGTTGCGGGCTACATTGTCCGCGACGCCGCCCGCCGCCCCTCCAACTGGCGCTCCGAGCGCTCACTGGATGAGGAACTGGTGGAGCAGGGAATCGTCGGGATCCAGGGCGTGGATACCCGTGCGATCACCCGGCACCTGCGCGAGCACAAGACCATGCGCGCCGGCATCTTCTCCGGGGAGGCCGCCCAGGCCACGGACAAGGAACTGGTCGACGCCGTCCTGGCCAGCGCCCCCATGGAGGGCTCACGGCTGGCCGAGGAAGTCAGCGTTGACGAGGCCTACGTCGTGGAGCCGAAGGACCATGGCTGGGAAGGCGACCCCCGGTTCACCATCGCGGCGATCGACCTTGGCATCAAGGCCATGACTCCGGTCCGCTTCGCCGAGCGCGGCGTCCGCGTCCACGTGCTGCCCGCCACCGCCACGCTGGAGGACGTGAAGGCCGTCAACCCCGATGGCTTCTTTATGTCCAACGGCCCCGGCGACCCCGCCACGGCAGATGCCCAGGTCAAGCTGCTCCGCTCCGTCCTGGACGAAAAGCTGCCCTACTTCGGCATCTGCTTCGGCAACCAGATCCTGGGCCGCGCACTGGGCTTCGGCACCTACAAGCTCCGTTACGGCCACCGCGGCATCAACCAGCCCGTCATGGACCGCCGCACCGGCAAGGTGGAGATCACCTCCCAGAACCACGGCTTTGCCGTGGACGCACCGCTCGACGGCGCCACGCAGGCTCCGGAGGAACGGTACGGCCGCGTGGAGGTCAGCCACGTCAGCCTGAACGACGACGTCGTGGAAGGGCTCGCCTGCCTGGACATCCCCGCTTTCTCCGTGCAGTACCACCCCGAGGCCGCGGCCGGCCCGCACGACGCCGCCTACCTGTTCGACCGCTTCATCGAGCTGATGGAGGGCACCCGGGACGGCAGGACCGCGAACCTGTCCAAGGAGCCCGTGGACGCCGCGCACCCAGCCGGCGCGGCAACGCCGAATCATTCCGACAACAAGACTGAGGACAAGAAGTAATGCCGAAACGTACAGATCTCAAGAGCGTCCTCGTCATTGGTTCCGGCCCGATCGTTATCGGCCAGGCCGCCGAGTTCGACTACTCCGGGACCCAGGCGCTGCGCGTCCTCAAGGAGGAAGGCCTGCGGGTCATCCTGGTCAACTCCAACCCGGCCACCATCATGACCGACCCCGAGTTCGCCGACGCCACCTACATCGAACCCATCACCCCCGAGGTGGTGGAGAAGATCATCGCCAAGGAACGCCCGGACGCCGTCCTGCCCACCCTGGGCGGACAGACCGCGCTGAACACCGCCATCGCCCTGGACAAGAACGGTGTGCTTGAGAAGTACAACGTTGAACTCATCGGCGCCAACATCGCCGCCATTGAGCTCGGGGAGGACCGCGAAAAGTTCAAGGGCGTGGTGGAGCGCTGCGGCGCCGAGTCCGCCCGCAGCCACATCATCCACACCATGGACGAGGCATTGAAAGCCGCCGAGGACCTCGGCTACCCCATGGTGGTCCGGCCCTCCTTCACCATGGGCGGCCTGGGCTCCGGCCTCGCCTACAACGAGGACGACCTCCGCCGCATCGTGGGACAGGGCCTGCAGTACAGCCCCACCAGCGAGGTGCTGCTCGAAGAGAGCATCCTCGGCTGGAAGGAATACGAGCTCGAGATGATGCGGGACAAGAACGACAACGTCGTGGTGGTCTGCTCCATCGAGAACTTCGATCCAGTGGGCGTCCACACCGGCGACTCCATCACGGTGGCACCGGCCCTCACCCTCACCGACCGCGAATACCAGCGACTGCGCGACATCTCCATCGCCGTCATCCGTGAAGTGGGCGTGGACACCGGCGGCTGCAACATCCAGTTCGCCATCGACCCCGCCACCGGCCGCGTGGTGGTCATCGAAATGAACCCCCGCGTCTCCCGCTCCTCGGCGCTGGCGTCCAAGGCCACCGGCTTTGCCATCGCCAAGATTGCCACTAAGCTCTCGCTGGGCTACACGCTGGACGAGATCCCCAACGACATCACGCAGAAGACCCCGGCGTCCTTCGAACCCACCCTGGACTACGTTGTGGTCAAGGTTCCGCGGTTCGCGTTCGAGAAGTTCCCGGCTGCTGACAACACGCTGACCACCACCATGAAGTCGGTGGGTGAGGCCATGGCCATGGGCCGCAACTTCACCGAAGCCCTGCAGAAGGCCCTGCGCTCCCTCGAGCAGAAGGGCTCGCAGCTGGACTTCAGCTCCGTCCCCGAATGGGAGGTGCCGGAGCTCATCGAGAAGGCGAAGCGCCCCACCACGGAACGCCTGCACCAGGTCCAGCGCGCACTCCTGGGCGGCGCCAGCGTGGAGGACCTCTTCGAGGCCACCAAGATCGATCCCTGGTTCCTTGACCAGCTCCAGCTGCTCAATGAGATCTCCCGCGAAATCC
The DNA here is from genome assembly GCF_013314975.1 of Pseudarthrobacter oxydans. Classification (GTDB taxonomy): domain Bacteria; phylum Actinomycetota; class Actinomycetes; order Actinomycetales; family Micrococcaceae; genus Arthrobacter; species Arthrobacter oxydans. The sequence continues at coordinate 26,106 of NZ_JABTYH010000001.1, forward strand.
GCCAGGCCGGTGCGCTGACGGCTGAGATGCTGAAGCGCGCCAAGCGCCACGGCTTCTCCGACGAGCAGATCGGCGCGCTCACGCACAACTCCGAAGCCGTGGTCCGCGGCGTCCGCCAGGCCCTGGGCATCCGCCCCGTCTACAAGACCGTGGACACCTGCGCGGCGGAATTCGCCGCCTACACGCCGTACCACTACTCGGCGTACGACGAGGAGGACGAGGTTGCGCTGCACTCCAAGCCGTCCATCCTGATCCTCGGCTCCGGCCCCAACCGGATCGGCCAGGGCATCGAGTTCGACTACTCCTGCGTCCACGCCTCCATGGCGCTGCGCAAGGCCGGGTACGAGACGGTGATGGTCAACTGCAACCCGGAGACCGTCTCCACCGACTACGACATCTCCACCCGCCTCTACTTCGAGCCGCTGACGCTCGAGGACGTCCTGGAGGTCATCGCGGCGGAGGAACGCACCGGCGGCGTCATGGGCGTCTTTGTGCAGCTCGGGGGCCAGACCCCGCTCAAGCTGGCCCAGCAGCTGGCAGATGCCGGTGTCCCCATCCTCGGAACGTCCCCGGAGGCCATCGACCTGGCCGAGCACCGCGGCGCGTTCTCCCGCGTCCTGGACAAGGCGGGCCTGATCTCCCCGAAGAACGGCACCGCCGTGTCCTTCGAGGATGCCAAGAAGATTGCCGACGAAATCGGCTACCCGGTCCTGGTCCGCCCGTCCTACGTGCTGGGCGGCCGCGGCATGGAGATCGTCTACGACGAGCCCAACCTGTCCCGCTACATCGCCAACGCCACGGAGATCACCCCGGACCACCCTGTGCTGATCGACCGCTTCCTGGAGGACGCCGTCGAAATCGACGTCGACGCACTCTTCGACGGCACCGACATGTACCTGGGCGGCATCATGGAGCACATCGAGGAAGCCGGCATCCACTCCGGCGACTCCGCCTGCGTCCTGCCGCCCATCACCCTGGGCACCAACGTGCTGGAGCGGGTACGGACGGCGACGCGCGCCATCGCCGAGGGCGTGGGCGTCCGCGGGCTCATCAACATCCAGTTCGCCCTGGCCTCCGACGTCCTGTACGTCCTTGAGGCCAACCCCCGGGCGTCCCGCACGGTGCCGTTCGTCTCCAAGGCGACCGGTGTGCAGATGGCCAAAGCGGCTGCCCTGATCGGCACCGGCGTGACCATCGGACAGCTCCGCAGCGCCTACAAGATGCTGCCCGAGGTGGGCGACGGGTCCACGCTTCCGCTGGATGCCCCGGTGTCCGTCAAGGAGGCAGTCCTGCCGTTCAGCCGCTTCCGTACCCTGGAGGGCAAGGTGGTTGACTCCCTGCTCGGCCCGGAAATGCGCTCCACCGGCGAGGTCATGGGCATCGACAAGCACTTCGACACCGCGTTCGCCAAGAGCCAGGCAGCCGCCAACAACGCGCTGCCCACCGAGGGCAAGATCTTTGTCTCCGTGGCCAACCGCGACAAGCGCTCCGTGATCATGGGTGTCAAGAGGCTCTCCGACCTGGGCTTCGAAATCGTGTCCACCGGCGGCACCGCGGACGTCCTGCGCCGCAACGGCATCCAGGCCACCCCTGTCCGCAAGGTGGCAGAAGGCAGCAGCGCCGAGGGCGAAGGCACCATCGCAGACCTTGTCATCGCCGGCGAGATCGACATGGTCTTCAACACCCCGTCCGGCGGGGAGGCCCGCAGCGACGGCTACGAACTGCGGGCAGCGGCCACCTCCATCGGCATTCCCTGCATCACCACGGTGGCGGAGTTCAACGCCGCCGTGCAGGCCATCGAGGCGATGCGGACCTACGAATGGTCCGTCACCAGCCTGCAGGAGCACGCCGCATCGCTGGCAGAGTCCCAGAAGGCGGCCCTGCAGCATGCCTGAGCAGGCAGTGCCGTCCGCCGGTGCACCCGGCCGGGAGTCTTTCGGCTCCCGGCTGGGTGCCGCCATGGCCGCCCGCGGGCCCCTCTGCGTCGGCATCGACCCGCACCCAGCCCTGCTGAAGGGCTGGGGGCTGGACGACGACGCCGCAGGGCTGAGGCGCTTTTCGCTGACGGTTTTGGAGGCCGTGGGTTCCCTCGCTGCCGCCATCAAGCCCCAGGTGGCGCTGTACGAACGCCATGGCTCCGCCGGGATGGCCGTCCTTGAAGAGCTTCTTGCCGAAGCCCGCGACGAGAAGGTACTCACCATCGCCGACGCCAAGCGCGGTGACATCGGCTCCACCATGGCGGCCTATGCCGACGCCTGGCTCCGGGACGATTCCCCCCTCGCTGCGGACTCGGTAACGCTCAGTCCCTACCTAGGCTTCGAGTCACTGCGCCCCGCGCTGGACCTGGCAGCCCGGACCGGCCGCGGCGTCTTCGTCCTCGCACTCACGTCCAACCCCGAGGGCGCCTCCGTCCAGCACGTCGGGGGAGCGGACTCCGTCGCCCGCAGGATCACGCAGTCGGCTGCGGCGGAAAACCGCCGCTACCAGGGAAACCTCGGCTCCGTGGGCCTGGTGGTGGGTGCAACCGTGGGGTCGGCCCTTACCGAACTGGACCTGGACCTGGCCGCTGTGCGCGGCCCGGTCCTGGCCCCGGGCCTTGGAGCCCAGGGGGCCACGCCCGCCGACCTCCGCGCCACGTTCGGCGCCGCCTACCCGCAGGTCCTCGGCACCTCGAGCAGGGACATCCTGTCTGCCGGGCCGGAACAGCGCGGCCTGAGGGACGCGGCGCAACGGACCCTTGACGGACTCCGCGGCGAATAGTGGTCCGTTTGAGCTGATGCATTGATTCGGACAGCACCAAAGGGTAGTTTCAGGACAGGTCCAAGGGCGGTCGCCCCTGGACCCGTCCACCGAATCCGGGGGTGTGCACCATGGTCCTGCGGCCGTTATCCGCATCGGAACGGGCTGAGGCCCTGAACAAGGCAGCAGCAGCCAGGGCCACCCGTGCGGCGGCCAAGGAAAGCCTTAAAAACGGCGAGAGGTCTGCCGCGGACATCATCAGCTCCGCGCTGCAGGACGAGGCACTCGCCCGGATGAGGGTCTCCGAACTCCTTGAGGCGCTTCCCGGCATCGGAAAGGTGCGGGCCGCTGCCATCATGGACCAGCTGGGGATAGCGGCGTCCCGCAGGGTCCGCGGGCTGGGCATCCACCAGCGCCGCGCGCTGGTAGATTTTATAGACGAGAGTTAGGGCGGGCCGAAGCCCGCCCACCCCCCAAACCCCGGCAAAGGAATACGTGAGCAAGAAACCTGGACTGACAGTCCTCGCTGGTCCGACGGCTGTTGGCAAAGGCACCGTGTCCACTTACATCCGCGACAACTATCCCGAGGTGTGGCTGTCCGTGTCCGCCACCACCCGGGCACCCCGTCCCGGCGAACAGGACGGCGTCCATTACTTCTTCAAGTCCAAGGACGAGTTCGAGCAGCTTGTCGCTGACGGCGAGCTCCTCGAATGGGCCGTGGTCCACGGGCAGAACACGTACGGGACCCTGAAAAGCACCGTCAACCAGGCCATTGCCGAGGGCCGGTCCGTGCTCCTGGAAATAGACCTCCAGGGTGCCAGGCAGGTGAAGGCGGCCGTACCGGATGCACAATTTGTCTTCCTGGCCCCGCCCAGCTGGGACGAAATGGTCCGCCGGCTTGTGGGCCGCGGCACGGAAACCCCGGAGGAACAGCAGCGCCGGCTGGAAACCGCTAAACTGGAACTTGCTGCTGAACCGGAGTTCGACTACACCGTCATCAATGACGACGTTCGCCGGGCAGCGGACGAGCTTGTTTCACTCATGGGGCTGACCCCGCACCCGCATGGAGCGCCGGAACCGTCAGCCCGCTAGAACTTTGGAGAATTCGTGTCCACGAACCTTGAAGGCATCATCAACCCGCCGATCGACTCGCTGCTCGAGGCAGCCGACTCCAAGTACGGCCTGGTGATTTTCGGTGCCAAGCGTGCTCGTCAGATCAACGCTTACTACGCCCAGCTGCATGAGGGCCTCTTCGAATACGTCGGCCCGCTGGTTGACACCAAGCTGAACGAGAAGTCGCTGTCGATCGCCCTGCGCGAGATCAACGAGGGCAAGCTGGTTTCCACGCCGATCGAAGCTGCAGAGTAAAACTGCCGCCGAACTGACTTGCTGTTGACGGAGGTCACGTGCGCATAGTCCTCGGAGTCGGGGGAGGGATTGCCGCCTACAAGGTGGCATCGCTCCTCCGGCTTTTTACTGAAGCCGGCCACAACGTCACGGTGATCCCCACCGAGGCGTCCACCCGGTTCGTTGGCACTGCCACGTGGGAGGCGCTGTCCGGAAATCCGGTCAGCAACAGCGTCTTCGACGACGTCCACCAGGTCAACCACGTCCGGCTGGGCCACGAGGCTGACCTGATCGTCATCGCCCCGGCCACCGCTGACCTCCTGGCCAAGGCGGCCACCGGACAGGCCGGGGACCTGCTGACGAACACCCTGCTGATGGCCCGCGGCCCTGTGCTGTTCGCGCCCGCCATGCACACGGAAATGTGGCAGCACGCGGCAACCCGGGCCAACGTCGAAACGTTGCGCAGCCGCGGTGCAGCCGTTCTGGAACCCGCCAGCGGCCGGCTGACGGGCGCCGATTCAGGTCCGGGCAGGCTCCCCGAACCGGAAGCCATTTTCGACGCCGCCATGGCCCTGGTGCAGGGGCAGTCGGATTTCCAGCTGCCGCTGGCCGGACGCACCGTCACCATCAGCGCCGGCGGAACCCGCGAGCCCCTGGATCCGGTCCGCTTCCTGGGCAACAGGTCCTCCGGAAAGCAGGGAGTCGCCTTGGCCGTCGCAGCCCGGAACGCCGGCGCAACCGTCCGCCTGCTCGCAGCCCATATGGACGTTCCCCCGCCGGCCGGCGTCGAGGTGGTGCCTGTGGAGACAGCCCTGCAACTGCGGGAAGCCGCCCTTGCCGCGGCAGCTGACTCCGACGTAGTTATCATGTCCGCTGCGGTGGCGGACTTCCGTCCCGCGGCCGTCTCCGACACCAAGATCAAGAAGCGCGACGACCGGGAGGACCCCGTCATCACGCTGGTCCGCAACCCGGACATCCTGCACGAACTGGTGGATCTCCGGAACAGCGCGGCCCCGGGCAGGCGGCAGCAGCTGATCGTCGGCTTTGCGGCTGAGACCGGGGACAGCGACGGTGACGTCCTGGCGCACGCCCGGGCGAAGCTGCAGCGCAAAGGCTGCGACCTCCTGGTGGTCAACCATGTGGGCACGGACAAGGTCTTCGGGCAGGACACCAATTCGGTGGTCATCCTGGCCCGCTCCGGCTCCGAACCACAGGAGGCGTCCGGGACCAAGACGGAGGTTTCGGCAGCCATCATCAGCCGGATCTCCGCTGAACTGAATTCCGTTTCGCCCCGCACCTGAGTGTGTTTCAGGCCACGTCTGCTTAGCACGAAGACATCTCCTGATGTCTCCTGGCGGGTGTCCGTATTCCAACCAGTAAGGTAGTTGAGTGACTTTACCGCTGCACCTTCCCCACACGTCCGGGGCCACGCCCAACGCGCTTCGGCTCTTCACCTCCGAGTCGGTTACCGAGGGCCATCCGGACAAGATCTGCGACCAGATCAGTGATGCCATCCTGGATGCGCTGCTGGCTGCGGACCCGGAATCGCGGGTAGCGGTGGAAACCATGGCCACCACAGGCCTGGTCCACGTTGCAGGCGAAGTCACCACTGATGCCTACGTCGAGATCCCCCAGATCGTGCGCGAGACCATCCTGGGCATCGGCTACGACTCCTCGGCCAACGGTTTCGATGGCGCCCGCTGTGGCGTGTCCGTGTCCATCGGCCAGCAGTCCAACGACATTGCCGGCGGCGTGTTCAACTCGCTGGAAGCCCGCGAAGGGCGGCAGGAGGACGACTACGACCTCCAGGGCGCCGGCGACCAGGGCCTGATGTTCGGCTACGCCAGCGACGAAACTCCCTCTTACATGCCGGTGCCCATCTGGCTTGCGCACCGGCTGTCCGAGCGGCTCACCGAAGTCCGCAAATCGGGCGAACTGGCCTACCTCCGCCCGGACGGCAAGACCCAGGTGACTGTCGGTTACGACAAGGATGTCCCGGTCTCCGTCGAAACCGTTGTGATCAGCAGCCAGCACGCCGAAGGCGCAAGCCTGGACCAGCTCCGCGCGGACCTCGCCGCCCTCGTCATTAAGCCGGTGCTGGCAGGGGCCAACCTTGACCTCTCCCGCGCCCGCAACATCCTCAACCCCGCCGGCGAGTTCGTCATCGGCGGCCCCGTTGGGGACGCCGGCCTGACCGGGCGCAAGATCATCGTGGACACCTACGGGGGCATGGCCCGGCACGGCGGCGGCGCCTTCTCGGGCAAGGACCCGTCAAAGGTGGACCGCTCTGCCGCGTACGCCATGCGCTGGGTTGCCAAGAACGTGGTGGCCGCAGGGCTGGCCAAGCGTGCGGAAATCCAGATCGCCTACGCCATCGGCCAGGCCCGTCCGGTGGGCACGTACGTGGAAACATTCGGCACGGAAACGGTTGATCCGGCCCGCATCAGCGCCGCCATCGCGGAGATTTTCGACCTGCGCCCCCGCGCCATCATCGACGCACTGGACCTGAAACGGCCCATCTACGCCAAGACCGCCGCCCACGGCCACTTTGGCCGCGATGAACCGGACTTCACCTGGGAGCGGCTGGACCGCGTGGACGACCTGAAGGCGTTCTTCAACGCCTAGGCCCCGGGCTGCAGGCCCGCTTCCGGCCTGTATCCTTGCCTGATTCCTTTGCCTGTATTTTGCCTCCGGCAACATTTCAGTGCCATGTGCTTGGCTGGGCATGTCCATCCGGGAGCCGAAGGGAGGTTACGGTAATCGCTGCTGACAGGCCTGTCCAGGCGTCCCTGGACCTCCCCGGTGCAGTGCAGCCGTCTCTGCTGCAGGGCTTTCCGGCCCCCGCCCGGCCTGCCGGGCCGCAGCTGGCCGGGCACCTGCCCGTGGCCAGGGTGCTGGTGGAATCCTCACTGCCGCACCTGGACCGGCTCTTCGATTACGGGGTTCCGGACACTCTCGACCATGCCGCCACGCCGGGCGTCAGGGTCAAGGTCAAGTTCAACGGCCAGGACCTCAACGGGTTCCTGATGGAACGCGTGGCGGAATCCGACGCCGGACACACCCTGGTGCCGTTGGCGAAGGTTGTGTCCCCGGTGTCGGTGCTGACTCCCGCCGTCCGGGAGCTGGTTTACTCCGTCGCCGCCCGCTACGCCGGGACGGTCAGCGATGTCCTCCGCGTCGCCGTCCCGCCCAGGGTGGCCAAGCTGGACAAGGAGTTCGCGTCGGCGGAACCGGAGTGGCAGGCAGTACCGGACCAGGCAGTCCCGGACCAGGCAGAACCCCGCGAGGCCACTGCCCTGCAGGCCGGTCCCGCGCAGGACGCCCTGCCGGGCGCATGGGCGGCCTACCAAAACGGCCAGGCCTTCCTGCAGCACCTGGCCGGTGGCGGATCACCCAGGGCCGTGCTCAACCCGCTGCAGGGATTCGGTCCGGGTGGGTGGCCCCAGCTGCTGGCGGAGGCCGTGGCCGCCGCGTACGCATCAGGGCGCGGCGCCGTGGTGGTTGTACCCGATTACCGCGACCTTGACCGCCTTGAAGAGGCGCTCCACCGGCTGCTGCCCGAAGACGCAGTTGCCCGGCTGACTGCCGACGACGGTCCCACCCCGCGCTACCGGAGTTTCCTGCGGCTCCTGGCAGGGACTGCCCGGGTTGCCATCGGCACCAGGTCCGCAGCTTTTGCCCCGGTTCGCGACCTGGGCCTAGTGGCCTGCTGGGACGACGGCGACGACCTCCACATCGAGCAGCGCGCCCCGTATGCGCACGCCCGCGAGGTGCTGCTCCTGCGGGCCGGGCAGGAGGACGCCGCGTGCCTCCTTGCAGGCCACTCCCGAAGCACGGAAGCCCAGCGGCTGGTGGAGGCGGGCTGGGCACGTGCGGTCGAAGCCGGCCGCCCTGACGTCCGGAGGACAGTTCCGCGCATCGTCAACACTGCCGACAGCTTCGAACAGGAGCGGGATCCGCTGGCCAGGATCGCCCGCCTGCCCGGCGCCGCGTGGCGGGCCGCCAAGGAGGGGCTGGAGCGTGGACCTGTCCTGGTCCAGGTGGCCCGCGCCGGTTATGCGCCGTCGCTGGCCTGTGAGATGTGCCGGGAGCCGGCGCGCTGCGGCAGCTGCCAGGGACCACTGGCCGTGGCGGGCGCCAGCGGCACGTCCGCCATGCCCCAATGCCGCTGGTGCTCCACCCCGGCGCCGGACTGGCACTGCGTGCACTGCGGCGGCAGGCGCCTGCGCAAGGGTGCCACCGGAGTGATCAGGACAGCTGAGGAACTCGGCCGCGCCTTTCCCGGGAAGACCGTCGTTACTTCCTCGGGAGACCAGGTAAAGGCCGGGGTGGGTCCGGGCAAGGCGCTGGTGGTGGCCACGGTCGGTGCCGAACCGGTAGCCGACGGGGGATACGCGGCTGCACTGCTCCTGGACGGTGATTCACTCCTGCGCCGGGAGACACTGCGCGCCGGCGAGGATACAGTGCGGCGCTGGTTCAACGCGGCCGCGCTGGTGCGTCCGGCGGCGGACGGCGGGCTGGTGGTGGTCACGGCCGCGGATACAGCTGCCGTGGGCGCACTGCTTCGCTGGGACCCCGCCGGTTACGCGGAACGGGAACTTTCCCTGCGGATGGAACTGCAGCTTCCCCCCGCGGTCCGCATCGCTTCCGTCACCGGGCCGCGCGCCGCCGTCGAACATTACACCGGTGCCGTGGCGGCGGAACTTGCCTCCAGCGGGATCACCTTGCGGACCGCCGGGCCCGCACCCGTGGTGCTCAGTGGTCCGCCGTCGCCGCGCCGTTCAGCGGAGGATGTGCGCACTCTGCTCTTTTTCCCCTACGGACAGGCTGCGGCCGTCACCCGCGTCCTGCGGGTCACCAGGGCTGCGGCCGCTGCGAAACGCTTCAGCGAGCCTTTCCAGCTCCGGCTGGACGGCATCGACGTCCTCTAGGGGCGTTCTTTAACCCCGGCCCCGGCGCCGGGCCATGATTTCGTGTGCCACCTCCACCAGCTGGCGGGCCGACTCGTCCCAGGTGAACTCCCGTGCACGCGCAACGCCGCGCCGCGACAACTCCTCCCAGTGACCGTTGTCCTGGAGCGTGCGCACGGCATCGGCAAACTGTTCCGGGGACTCGGGATCAACGTAGAGCGCGGCGTCCCCGCCGACTTCCCGGAAGATGGGGATGTCGCTGGCAATAACGGGTGTGCCGAGTGCCATGGCCTCCACCAGGGGAAGCCCGTAGCCTTCAGCCCGGGACAGGGTGACCAGCGCCGCAGCAGAGCGCAGGATTTCGTGATACTGCTCGTCCGTGACGCCGTTGTGGAACACCACGTGTGCCCCTGGCGGAACCAGGCGTTCCAGTTCGGCGCGGCGTTGGGGCGTGATGCGGCTGAGCAGGTGGAGGGTGTACCCGGGCAGGCCCGCCATCCCCGCCACCATGGTTTCCACGTTCTTGTACGGCATGAAGGAGCCCATGTAGACGAGCGCGCGGTCTTCACCGGCGCCAGCGGGGCGCGGTCCGTGTTCCTGCTCCGGCTGGGGGGCATTGCTGATGATCCGCACGGGACGGCGGGTCAGGCGGTACTTTGCGATCAGAGCTTCGGTGGTGCGGCTGATGGTGGCTACGGTGTCGGCCCGGTTGAGGAGCAGGCGCTGGGGCCAGAAAGCCTTGTGGTACAGCCGCCACAGGAGCCGCACGGGTGCGGGCAGGAATCCCGGCGGGGCGGGGTGTTCGTAGTAGATAAGGTCGTGGAGCGTCAGGACCAGGCCGTACTTGCGGCCCCAGGTGCCCATCGTCTGCATGGGGCACACCACCACGTCAGCGCCCAGCGCGTTAACGGTCCGCGCCACAAACAGTTCCCTGGGCGACAACGGGCTGCTGATCAGCGTGTAGGGAACATCCGGGAGCAGGGGCAGTTGCCGGACGTCCGAGACCAGCATCGAAACGTCCGCGATTTTCGCGGTGGCTGCGATCAGGCTCGCCCCGTAACGGCTGATGCCGTCGTGGTGGTCGGTCCGGGTAAAACGTGCGTCGATGACAATCTTCACGCGGGGTGGTCCTTAAGGAAGCTGCGGATGAACGAGGCTGCCGGTTCGGGGGTTTCGTAATGGATCAGGTGTCCGACGCCGGGAATCACCTTGAGTTCGCCGTCCGGCAGCAGCGCAGCCAGGCGGTGCTGGTCGGGGAGCACCGCGATCTCGTCCTTCTCGCCGGCGATCAGCAGCACCGGAAGGGTGAGCCGGCCGGCCACCTCGGCCACGTGGCTGCTGACCGAGGCGGTAAAGGACTCAAGGAGGCTGTCACGGCTGGCGAAAGCGCTGAAGTAGGCATTGTGCTGGTCGTGGATGAAACGGCGCAGGTCCCTGTCGGCTGTCTTGGCCATGGTTTCACTCATGACCCTGACAATTAGCGGGCTCCGCAGCAAAGCCAGTCCCAGCTGCCGGGGAAGGCGAGCGGCAAGCCGGTAGTAGAGGACCGCGAGCCGGGTCATCACACCCTTCGGACCCTCGAGGGCCGGCGCTGCGATCGGGTTGATGAGGATCAGCGGGTTGACGGTTCCCGGGTGGTTGGCCACGAAGTGCGCGGCAATGATGGACCCGAAGGAGTGGCCCAGCAGGACCGTGTCCGGGCCCAGGCCCAGGGCTGCCATGAACCCGGTGATGAACGAGCCGTACCGCTCAACGGAATGCTCACCGGACGCAAACGCTTCCGAGTCGCCGAAGCCGGGCAGGTCCGGCATGATGATGCGCATGTCGGGAAGCTGGTCTGCCACGCGCAGGAGTCCGTGATGGTCTCCGCGGAAGCCATGGATCACCAGGATGGTCCGCGTTTCAGGACCGGCATGCAGCGGTTCGTAGGTCCAGAACGCAACTTTGCCGCCGTCGATCTCCACCGAAGAGGACGACGTGCGGGCCGCAAGCCCGTGGCTGAAGTAGGCGGGCGCGGCGGGCCCGGGGTGTGCTGTGGTCATCTGCGTGGCCTTAGTTGACGTGGTCGGGGTGCGAGCCGGTGCGGTGCCCCCGGTCGAGCCCTGCAAGCGCGGCCATGTCCCGGTCCGAGAGCTCGAAGTCGAAGATGTTGAGGTTTTCCCGGATCCGGGCCTCCGTGCTGGCCTTGGGGATGGCAATGTTGCCCAGTTGCATGTGCCAGCGCAGGATCACCTGGGCCGGGGTCTTGCCGTGTTCAGCGGCGCAGGCACGGACCACGGGATCTGCGAGGACCTGGCCGCGGCCCAGGGGGCTCCAGGCCTCCGTCCTGATGCCGAGCCCGTCATGCAGCGTCCGCAGTTCCGCCTGCTGCAGCCACGGGTGCAGCTCGATCTGGTTGACGGCGGGAACCACCTCTGCCGTTTGGAGAAGCCGGTCAAGATGGGCCGGCTGGAAGTTGCTGACCCCGATGGCCCGGACCTTCCCTTCCCGGTACAGGGTCTCCAGGGCCCGGTATGTATCGGGAAACAGCCCGCGCCTGGCGCAGGGCCAGTGGATGAGGTACATGTCCACGTAATCGAGGCCAAGGTTGACCATGGAGTCGTCAAAGGCCCGCAGCGTGGCGTCGTAGCCGTGATGGTCGTTCCACACCTTGGTGGTGATGAACACGTCTTGCCTGGACAGGGACGGGAAGAGTTCGCCCGACCCGCCGCTGCCTGCATCCCCGCCCAGCTGGGAACTGATCCCGCGGGCAACGCCGGTTTCGTTGCCGTACATGGCGGCGGTGTCGAAGTGGCGGTAGCCGGCTGCGAGCGCGGTGGCAACGAGCCCTTCCGCGTCCGCGGCCGGGACCTTGTACAGCCCGAAGCCGAGTTGGTGGATCAGCACGCCGTTGTTCAGGCTGAGCCGCGGTGAGGTTCTCATAGCCACGACTCTACCCATTAGCCGCCGGGAGGCCCTCGTAATCCACCAGGCGCCGCGCTGTGGCCTCATCCAGGATCAGGTCGGTGGCCAGGCCGGCGGCCAGGGCACCCCGGAGCCCCTTGATCTTGGAAACCCCGGACACCACGCAGATCCTCCGACGGACCTGCCGCAGCTCTGCCAGGGCCGGGCCCGTGGACCTTTCGTTCAGGATGATGCCGTCGGAGGATCCGTCGCCCCGGAAGAAGACAGTGGCAACGTCACCCACGACGTCGGACGTGGCCAGGATATTGAGGTCCATTTCGTCCAGGTAGCCTCCGGCGTAGACGTGGCTGGGGTAGTCTGCATCCACGGAACCCACACCGAAGATGGCAATGCTCATCTTCGCCTGGAGTTCCAGGATCCGTTGCACGCTGCGCTCATTCCACATGGCGGTTTTTGTGGCGGCATGGTCAAAGAAGGCCGGTACGGGGAACTGTTCAACCCGGGCCCCGTAGGCGCTTCCGAACCGCCGCATGATGTCGCTGGCGTACGTGATGCCGGTGGTGTGCATGTTGCCCGCGCCGTTCAGCTGCACGATGACGCTGTCGTGGGTGATCTTGCGGGTGAGGTGGCGGCTGACGGCGCTCAGGGTGGATCCCCAGGCCACCCCGATGATCGCATTGGAGTCCACCACGGGACCGATGGTGCGCGCTGCCTGCATGGCCACCCTGTCCAGTGTCTCGGCGTCATTCAGTGTTTCAAGGACCGGCACCACGTGGACATCCACGCCGTAGCGCTGCCGGATCCTGCCTTCAAGCTCCGGGCCTGTATCCAGGGGATTGCGGATCTGGATCTGCACCAGGCCCGATTCGCGTGCCGAGGACAGGAGCCGGGACACCGTGGATCTGGAGGTCCGGAGTTCCCGGGCTATCGCATCCATGGTCAGGTCCTGCAGGTAATACATTTGTGCAGCCCGCAGCGCTTCTGAGTGCCTTGACGGGTCCATTACCGCTCCCTTGTGCACGTTTGTGCATAGTGCTTGACTCCATTTTCCATTAGTCCAAACAATAGTGGAGAACGGCGGGCCCGCCCACTCGGTTGCCCGCGCCACACAAAGCCCAAGGGAGTCGTTTTGGGACCCAAGGATTCAACCGGCCGACCTTCCGCAACACCTGCGGAGAAGCAGGGAGCTGAGCGCAGTTCCGTCCACCATCTGCGGCGCCGTCCGCATGCAAAGGTGCTGGTGGTAGGCGGCGGCATCAACGGCGTAGGAACTTTCCGTGACCTCGCGCTGCAGGGCGTTGACGTTGCCCTCGTGGAACGCGGCGACTACTGCCAGGGAGCCAGCGGCGCCTCCTCCCACATGATCCACGGCGGCATCCGCTACCTCGAAAACGGCGAATTCCGCCTGGTCCAGGAATCTGTCGTGGAGCGCAACCGGCTGCTCCGAATCGCTCCGCACTATGTGAAGCCGCTGCAGACCACCATTCCCATCTTCAGCACCTTCTCCGGCGTGCTGTCCGCGCCCCTGCGCTTCCTGACGCACAAGCAGCAGGGCAAGCCGAAGGAGCGCGGCGCCTTCCTGATCAAGCTCGGCCTCAGCCTCTACGATTCGTTCTCCCGCGACGGCGGCACGGTACCGCGGCACCAGTTCCGCAGCGGCAAGCGGGCCCGTGCGGAACTTCCCGCACTCCGCCCGGACGTCAAGTACACCGCCACTTACTTTGACGCGTCCGTGCACAACCCTGAGCGCCTGACCCTGGACGTCCTCCAGGACGGGGAGAAGGCCGGCCGCTCGGCTGTGGGCGAAGGCAATGCCCAGGGCTACACGGCCCGTGCCAGCAACTATGTTTCCCTGCAGTCCATGACCGGCAAACCCAATCCGGGCACGGGGAGGGGAAGCACCGTCCGGCTGCGGGACGAACTCACGGGCGAGGAATTCGATTTCACTGCCGACGTCATTGTGAACACCACGGGCGCCTGGGTGGACCTCACCAACGAAGCAATGGGAACTGCCTCCAGATTCATGGGCGGCACCAAGGGCTCCCACATTGTGCTGGACAACCCTGCGCTCCTGGAAGCCTGCCGCGGCCGGGAGATCTTCTTCGAGCACACGGACGGACGGATCGTCCTGATCTACCCCATGGGGGACCGGGTCCTGGTGGGCACCACTGATGTGGACGCGGACATGGCAAAGGATGCCGTCTGCACGGATGAGGAAATCGAGTACTTCTTCGACCTGATCGGGCACGTCTTCCCGGCCCTCCCCGTCACGCGTGAACAGATCGTCTACACCTTTTCAGGAGTGCGGCCGCTGCCACGCCACGATGCCACCCAGCCCGGCTTCGTTTCCCGCGACTACCGCATCGAGCGCCGCGAACCCGTCCAGGACGGGAACGGAAAGGGCGCCGTGGTGCTGAGCCTGGTGGGCGGCAAATGGACCACCTTCCGGGCCCTCGCCGAACACATGGCCAACGACGTGCTCGCCGAGATCGGGATGGCCCGCAAAGTCTCCACCGCACAGCTCCCCATTGGCGGCGGCGCAGGCTTTCCCGCTGATGAGCCTGGCGTGCAGAAGTGGATCAAGGCTCACATGGCATCGGGCCGTGACGCCGTCCGTACCGCGGTACTCCTGACCAGGTACGGGACCCGGGCCGAGGATGTCATGGAGTACCTCGACGCCGGGCCCGACAGGCTGCTGCACTCCACCCGCGAACTGAGCGTCCGCGAACTCGAGTTCATGGCCGCCCGCGAGCAGGTGGGGCACCTGGTGGACGTCCTCATCCGCCGGACCTCCCTGGCCTTCAGGGGCCTGGTGACGGGCGAACTGCTCAACGAAGTGGCAGATGTGCTGTCGGTACCCCTTGGCTGGAACGCCGAGGTCCGTGCGACAGAGATCAAGCACGCGCAGGACGTGCTGGAAAGGTTCCACCGTGTAGAAACCCACAGCCTGGTCGCCTAGCACCCGGCTGCCGGCCGGGGCGGCAACCCGCCCCGGCCCACGGTCCTTCAACCCGCGAAGGACCTCCATCAGAAAATAAGGAGTCAAAGATGTCTCTTGGAATAGTTTTCCTTTCCGAAGTATTCGGAACGGCGATGCTCACCCTCCTGGGTTGCGGCGTCGTCGCCAACGTTGCCCTACGGGGGACTAAAGGCAACAGCGGTGGGTTCCTGATGGTCACCTGGGGATGGGGCATCGCCGTGTTCGCCGGCGTCTTCGTTGCCGCGAAATCCGGTGCCCACCTGAATCCCGCCGTAACGGTCGGGCTGCTGGTCAACGGAAAATCCGAATACGCGCCGGGCGTGCCCGTGGATTTCGCCTCCACGCTGACGTACTTCGGCGGCGAACTGCTGGGCGCCTTCCTTGGCGCCGTGGTCTGCTGGCTCGCATACAAGCAGCACTTTGATGCGGAACCCGAGGTTGCCAGCAAGCTCGGCGTCTTCTCCACCGGGCCCGCCATCCGGTCCACTCCCTGGAACCTGGTCACCGAGATCATCGGCACCTTCGTGCTGGTCTTCGTCATCCTTACCTTTGGCGGAACCCCCTCAGGCCTGGGCCCGCTGGCCGTCGCACTGCTCGTCGTCGGCATCGGCGTGTCACTCGGTGGTCCCACCGGTTACGCCATCAACCCGGCCCGTGACCTCGGTCCGCGCATCGCCCACGCCCTGCTGCCCATCAAGGGCAAGGGTTCCAGCGACTGGGGATACTCCTGGATCCCGGTGGTGGGCCCGCTGGTTGGCGGTGCCCTTGGCGGCATCGTGGCCAACCTCGCGCCCATCATCGTTACCGCCGCAGCCTGACCCATCAAGAAATTCCTCCTGCCCAAAACACCCATATAGACAAGGACGTCCATCATGAACCAGTACGTAATCGCCATTGACCAGGGAACCACCAGCAGCCGGGCAATCATCTTCGACCACAGCGGCAGCATCGTGTCCTCGGGGCAGATGGAACACGAACAGATTTTCCCGCAGGCCGGGTGGGTGGAGCACAACCCCGCTGAAATCTGGAACAACACCCGGGAGGTCATTGCTTCCGCGCTGTCCAAGGCGAACCTGACACGGCACGATATTGCCGCCGTCGGCATTACCAACCAGCGCGAAACTGCCGTGGTGTGGGACAAGACCACGGGCGAGGCGGTCTACAACGCCATCGTCTGGCAGGACACCCGCACGCAGGACATTGTGGACCAGCTCGCCAAGGACGGCGGGCCGGACCGTTTCAAGCAAAAGGTGGGGCTGCCGCTGGCCACCTACTTCTCAGGTACCAAGATCAAATGGATCCTCGACAACGTGGAAGGCGCCCGCGCCAGGGCCGAAGCCGGTGACCTGGTGTTCGGCAACACCGACTCCTGGGTCCTGTGGAACCTGACTGGCGGCGTCAACGGCGGAGTCCACGTCACCGACGTCACCAACGCCTCACGCACGCTGTTCATGGACCTGGAAACCCTCCAATGGGACGACGAGATCCTCGGCATCTTCGGTGTTCCCCGGACCATGATGCCGGAGATCAAGTCCTCCTCGGAGGTGTATGGCACCGTGCACACCTCCCAGCTCCTGCGCGAGGTCCCCGTGGCCGGCATCCTCGGCGACCAGCAGGCGGCCACGTTCGGCCAGGCTGCCTTCGAGGCCGGCGAGGCCAAGAACACCTACGGCACGGGCTGCTTCCTGATCTTCAACACCGGCGAGGAGATTGTCCATTCCAAGAACGGGCTGCTGACGACTGTGGGCTACAAGCTCGGCGATGCTGCGCCGCACTACGCCCTGGAAGGCTCCATCGCCGTCACCGGCTCGCTCATCCAGTGGCTGCGGGACAACCTGGGCATGATCAGCAGCGCGCCCGAGGTGGAAACCCTCGCCGCGTCGGTGAAGGACAACGGCGGCGTGTACATTGTGCCCGCCTTCTCCGGCCTCTTCGCGCCATACTGGCGTTCGGATGCCCGCGGCGCGATCGTTGGGCTGACCCGGTTCGTGAACAAGAACCACATTGCTCGCGCCGCGCTGGAAGCCACCGCCTTCCAGACCCGGGAGGTGCTGGACGCCGTGAACGCGGACTCGGGCGTTCCGCTCACCGAGCTGAAGGTCGACGGCGGCATGGTGGCCAATGATGCGCTGATGCAGTTCCAGGCGGACATCCTGGGCGTTCCCGTGATCCGGCCGAAGGTTGTGGAGACCACCGCCCTTGGTGCGGCGTACGCAGCCGGCCTGGCGGTCGGCTTCTGGAAGGACCTGGGGGAGTGCTCGGCCAACTGGTCCGAGGACAAGCGCTGGGAACCGCAGATGGACCAGGCGGAGCAGGACCGCCAGCTGCGCCTGTGGAAGAAGGCCGTCACCAAATCCATGGACTGGGTCGACGAGGACGTGAAGTAGCCAGCTAGACAGCAGTTCGTGGTTGCGGCGGCCCCCGTCTCACCACGCAAGGAAGGCGGCCCCTGCCCCGCCCGCTTCGCGGTGCCCACCACACCCGGGCGAGGGGCCGCCTTCCTTGCGTTCGCTGTAGTCACCCTTATCCACGAACAGAGGGTCTTCGCTGCTGCTTCAGCCGCCCGTTTGCGACGGGAGACTTTGTGGGTGCGCTAAAGTGGTTGCATGCGTGCGATCCTTCTGCTTAGCCAGCCGCCCGGTATCCGAAACAACGGATAGCGTGCGGCAGCCCCTCCATGGCGAGGGGCTTTTGTGTGTCCGGGAGCATTTCCCGGTGGCAGCAGGGGGATCAGGCCGTTATGGCAGCACAGATGCCGTAACAGAACAGAAGAGGGCAGCAGTGGGCGTTCAGCCGGAGACAGAGACCGGAACAGCAGCAACAGTGTCAGCGGACGTGCCCGAGGAGGGCACCTACAGCTTCGCGGCGATGGAGGCCAAATGGCCGCAGGTGTGGGAAGACCTCAAGGTCTTCACGCCCCTCGACGACGGGTCACGCGAGCGCCGGTACGTGCTGGACATGTTCCCCTACCCGTCCGGTGACCTGCACATGGGCCACGCGGAAGCGTTCGCCATGGGCGACGTCGTAGCCCGCTACCTGCGCCAGAAGGGCTACGACGTCCTCCACCCGATCGGCTGGGACTCCTTTGGCCTGCCCGCCGAAAACGCCGCCATCAAGCGCAATGCCCACCCCAGCGAGTGGACCTACGCCAATATCGACACCCAGGCGGCGTCCTTCAAGCGCTACGCCATCTCTGCCGACTGGTCCCGGCGGCTGCACACCTCGGACCCCGAGTACTACCGCTGGACGCAGTGGCTGTTCAAGCGGTTCTACGAGCGCGGCCTGGCCTACCGGAAGAACTCCCCGGTCAACTGGTGCCCGAAGGACCAGACCGTCCTGGCCAACGAACAGGTTGTCAACGGGGCCTGCGAGCGGTGCGGCACCACCGTGACCAAGAAGTCCCTCAACCAGTGGTACTTCAAGATCACCGAGTACGCGGACCGGCTGCTCGATGACATGGAACAGCTGCGCGGGCATTGGCCGGAGCGCGTGCTGGCCATGCAGAAGAACTGGATCGGACGGTCCGAGGGCGCGCACGTCAACTTCGTGATCGAGGCCGACGGCGGCAAGCCCGCCAAGGAGGTCACGGTCTTCACCACCCGCCCGGACACCCTGTACGGCGCAACGTTCTTTGTCGTGGCCGCAGACGCACCGCTCGCCGTCGAGCTCGTCACCGACGAGCACGCCGCAGCCCTGGACGAATACCGCGAACAGGTCAAGGCGCTCACCGAAATCGAACGCCAGTCCACCGAACGCGAAAAGACCGGCGTCTTCACCGGCCGGTACGCCGTCAACCCCCTGAACGGCGAGAAGCTGCCGGTGTGGGCCGCGGACTACGTCCTGGCTGATTATGGCACCGGTGCCATCATGGCCGTCCCCGCCCACGACCAGCGCGACCTGGACTTCGCCCGGAAGTTCGACCTGCCCGTGCGGGCAGTCCTGGATACCGGCGAGGAAGACCCCGCCGCATCCGGCACCGCCACGGCAGGGGAGGGGACCCTGATCAACTCCGGCGACCTCGACGGCCTGCCCAAGTCCGAAGCCATCCCGGCCGCGATCGCCATGCTGGAGCAGCAGGGCACGGGCGAAAAGTTCGTCAACTTCCGGCTGCGGGACTGGCTGCTGAGCCGCCAGCGGTTCTGGGGTACCCCCATCCCGATCATCCACTGCCCGTCCTGCGGCGAGGTTCCCGTCCCGGACGAGCAGCTGCCCGTCACCCTGCCGTCCGACCTGCGCGGCGAGGACCTCTCGCCGAAGGGCACCTCGCCCCTGGCCGCGGCCGAGGCCTGGGTCAACGTCGAGTGCCCCACCTGCCACGGCCCGGCCAAGCGAGACACGGACACCATGGACACCTTTGTGGACTCGTCCTGGTACTTCCTGCGCTTTGTCTCGCCGCACTACACCGAGGGCCCCTTCGACCCGCAGAAGATCAACGACTGGATGCCGGTGGGCCAGTACGTGGGCGGCGTGGAACATGCCATCCTGCACCTGCTGTACGCCCGGTTCTTCACCAAGGTCATCAACGACCTCGGCCTGATCGAGGCCAACGAGCCCTTCACGGCACTGCTCAACCAGGGCCAGGTCCTCAACGGCGGCAAGGCGATGAGCAAGTCGCTGGGCAATGGAGTGGACCTCGGTGAGCAGCTGGACAAGTACGGCGTGGACGCCGTGCGCCTGACCATGATCTTCGCTTCCCCGCCGGAGGACGACGTCGACTGGGCGGACGTCTCGCCGTCGGGCTCTGCAAAGTTCCTGGCCCGCGCCTGGCGCCTCGCCCAGGACGTGGCAAGCGAACCCGGCGTCGACGTGACCACGGGCGACCGCGCCCTGCGATCCGTCACGCACCGGACCATTGCCGACGCCGCCGAACTCCTGGACGCCAACAAGTTCAACGTGGTGGTGGCCAAGCTGATGGAACTGGTCAACGCCACCCGCAAGACGATCAACTCAGCTCCCGGCGCCGGAACGGACCCTGCGGTCCGTGAGGCGGCCGAGGCGGTTGCCGTGATCCTGAGCCTGTTCGCCCCCTACACGGCTGAGGACATGTGGAACGTGCTGGGGCACCCCGCCTCGGTGGCCAATGCGGGCTGGCCGGCCCACGATAAGTCCCTGCTGGTGCAGGACACCGTCACCGCCGTCGTCCAGGTTCAGGGCAAGGTGCGTGACAGGCTGGAAGTTCCCCCCTCCGTGACCGAGGACGAGCTCCGGGAGCTGGCGCTGGCCTCCGGGAATGTCCAGCGCGCCCTTGACGGCCGCGGCATCCGCACCATCATTGTCCGCGCCCCTAAACTGGTCAACATCGTCCCGGCCTAGGCCGGACGGGCCGCCGGTATCCTCCGGCGGCCCGCTGTGACCCCAGGAGGCCCCCTTGCCCGACCGTGACGCCGCCTGGCCCTGGGTCCGTGCACGCCTGCCGGCACGCCGCCGCGGGCAGGAAGCACCCGCAACCCAGGCTGCCGCCGTCGTACGCACTGCCGTGGTGACCGACTCCGCGGCGGCGCTGCCGGCCGACTGGACTGCAGGACTCAGCGGTGACGGCCGGCTGACCGTGATACCGATGCCCGTGATGGTGGGGGATGAGATCTACGGTGAAGGCGAAGACGACATCTCCGAGACCATTGCCCTGGCGCTGGCGAGCGGAACGCCAGTGAAGACCTCGCGGCCGTCACCCGGCCAGTTCGAGCAGGCCTACCGCTCGGCCCAGCAACGCGGTTTCGAGGCGGTGGTGTCTGTCCACATTTCCGGTGAACTGTCGGGGACGGCGGATGCGGCCAGGCTTGCAGCGGCCCGTGTCGGTATCCCGGTGGAGGTGGTGGATTCCCGGACGGTCGGGATGGCCCTGGGCATGGCGGTCCAGGCGGGTGTCCGGGCAGCTGCCGACGGCGGGGACGCGGCCTCTGTTGCCGCTGCCGCGGCCGACCAGGCAGCGCGGACCAAAGTGTATTTCTACGTTCCCAGCCTGGAGCAGCTGCGCCGCGGGGGACGGATAGGTCCCGCTGCCTCCCTGCTGGGAACGATGCTGGCCATCAAGCCCATCCTGGCAGTGGACGGGGGGAAAATCGTTCCGCTGGAGAAGGTGCGGTCGGCTGCAAAGGCTGTTGCCCGCCTGGAAGAGATTGTTGCCGCCGATGCCGGCGGCCGTCCGGCCCCTGCCGTCCGACTCGCAGTCCACCACTTTGGCAACCCTGACGAGGCCAAAGGCCTGGCCGAACGGTTGGCCCGCGCTTTGCCGCAGTGCCCTCCGGCCCAGGCCAGCTCCCTTCCCGCTGTACTGGCTGCCCACGCAGGGCTTGGGGTGCTCGCTGTCATTGTGGGGGAGGAACCGGCAGCAACCGGAAGTTTGTCCACTTAGCGGATACCGGCCCGGCGGCTGGCTACGCCCGCCTTGCTGAAGAGGTCTGGGGCGCAGCCTCGGCAAGAGCTCCGGTGAAGCGCTGCATTGCCTGGTCCAGCGTTTCCTCCAGGACGGATGCCTCTCACACCTCTCACATGGCCTGTGGAAATACGGTAAGGCGTCTCCGTGGGGAACTTCCATTAGGCTCTGAACATGGAGGTTCGGGACTCGCCGGGAAATTCGACCGTGGACATCAACCAGGAGCTGAGCCAGCGGCGCGGCTGGATTCTGACAATCGCCGTCGGGTTCGCTTTCTACATCCTGGGTTTTGTTATCGGAATGAAGACAGTGGGGCCGCTGTGCGGCAGCCCGCTGCTTCCGCAAAGCAGTGCTGCTGAAGAGGCCGACATCCAGATGCGGACCACCGGGCTGGCGGCGGAGTGCTACCGGAACATCGATGCCGCTTCTGTACCGGTGTGGATCTTGATGGCGCTCGGAATTGGCCTGGTCCTGACAGGAGTCGCTGTCAGGATCGTGGGTATCCGCCGGTCATTTGCCCGATCCGGGACGTTGACCGGAGCTGCACAGGATTAGGCAGACTGCATGGCTTTCCGTCCAGCGCGGGTGGCGATCCCATGCGGCACTCTTGAGGCGGGGATGCTTTCCACATAACAGGCGTTTGCCCTGTTGCCTCAACCCGGCGTTCCCTAGCGTGAAGTTATGTCACGCCGGGACGCTGGAACAGCAGGCCATGCGGCGCGCCATGCCAGGACCCGGCTGCAGGCAGCCCTCGGCGAGGCGCCGTCCGGCCTGTTGCTGGAGACCGTTGGGAATCAGCTCTTCGAGTACAAGGGCTCCGGGGGTCACGAACCGGACACCTCCCATGTGGTGACGGCCGGTGAAAACGGACAGGATCCAGATCCGGCGTCCACTACGCTGGGACCGGCATTCCGTTGGCGGTTGGGCACCCGCCTCGCGGTTCTTCTCGGTGTCCTTGGCGTGGCTGCCGCAGCGTGGTTCTGGTGGCAGGCGGCAGCGAGCCAGCCGGAAATCCTCCCCCTCAGCGGTGTCAGCCCGGGCACCCCTGCGGCCGGCCCCTCAGCCGAGGCTGCTGCCACGGGAGACGGGGGGACCGGTGGCAGCGGGCCGGACATCGACGACCCGAAGGCTGAAGCCGCCGCTGCGGTGGTGGTCCACGTGGCCGGCGCGGTGACCAGCCCCGGAGTGGTTCGGCTGCCGGCGGGAAGCCGCGTGCACGAGGCGATCACGGCCGCCGGAGGCGCAGTCCCCGGCGCGGACCTTGACCGGCTGAACCTGGCCGTCATGGTGGAGGACGGCCAAAAGATCCACGTGCCGCGGGCGGGCGAGGCGTTACCTGCAGGAGGTACTGGTGGCGGAGGTCCGCAACCCGGCGGCGGCGTGGCCGATGCCGGCAACACCGGAAGCGCTGCGGGAGGGAAAATCAACGTCAACACGGCCAGTATGGAGGAACTGGATACGTTGCCGAAAGTCGGGCCCGTGCTTGCCCAACGCATCGTGGACTGGCGCAGAGAGCATGGGGCTTTCAAGAGCGTCGAGGAGCTGGACGCAGTGGACGGCGTCGGTCCCAAGATGCTTGAGGCATTGTTGCCGCTGGTGACGGTATGAGGTGTCCCGGGTGAGGGTGGTATCTGATGGGTAGCCGCAGGGAGAAGCCGCCGACGAGCCCCTGGCAGAGGTATGTGGAGTCTGCAGTCAGGGCACCTGCAGCCGTGCCGGGACACGCGGGCAGCACCGCGTCCACCGAAGGCAGCGCACCGCACGGCGGGAACAGGACGGCTGAGGGCCGCGGGAAAGAGCCAGGACGGCGGCTGGATCTCGAACGTCCGGCCACCTTCCGGCGCCGGCTCCAGGAGCAATGGGGCGGGATGTGGGATTCAGCCTGGCAGGGAGCGGGGACGGAGGCTGTAGGGAACGGCGCGGCCCCCGGCAGCGGGGCGCCACGCCGCCGCACTGACGTTCGCCTCGCCGTTCCGGCGGTGGCAGTGTGGGCAGCCTCCAGTGCCGGGCTCTGGCTGCACCCGGTGGCCCTGGCGGTACTCTGTTGTGCTTTTGCTGCTGCGGGAACGCTCTTGATCAGCCGGAGCAGGCATCTCTTCCCACCTGGCAAACTCCGCTGCACGGCACTCGGGAGAGAACGCCCGCCCGCCCGGCGCAGTTTCCTGTCCACCAGCGCGGCAGCACTCTTCCTGGCAGCGGCCGCGGCTGCCCACTCGGCCGCGGGAGCAAGCCAGCGGTTCGAGGGGCCCCTGGCGGAGGCTGTTGCGGCGGGGAAATCAGTAGTGGCCGTCGTCGAAGTGGCCGGGAACCCCCGTGCGCTCACAGCACCAGGCCAGGCGGGAACGCCGGAACGCTGGTCAGTACCGGTCTGGACCCGCGAGATCAGCACCGGCGGTGTCCTGCTCCGAACCCGGGCTCAGCTCGTGGTGACGGGCGGCGGGGACTGGGGCACTGCGGTGACCGGGCAGCTGGTCCGCGCAACGGGAAAGCTTCGGCCACCAGAGCAGGGAACCCGGGAAGCGGGGATCCTCACAGCCTCCTCAGGCCCAGGCCCGGCTACCGGGGTGCCAATCCTTGAGAAATCGGCCAAGGAACTGCGGGAACAGTTCGTTGCCGCGTCCTCCTTCCTCGCCCCCGATCCCCGCGGCCTGCTGCCGGGCATGGTCACCGGAGATACCACAGCGCTGGACGAGGGCCTGGAGACTGCCATGAAGGCGGTGGGCATGACGCACCTGACGGCCGTCAGCGGCGCCAACTGCAGCCTGGTCCTTGGGGCCCTGCTGCTGGCCTGCCGGAGCCTGCGCCTGCCACGCCTTGCCGCCGCTGCCCTGGCCGGTGCCGGCCTCTGGCTCTTTGTGCTCCTCGTGGGGCCGGACGCGAGCGTTTTGCGGGCAGCCCTCATGGGCGCAGTGGCTGTCGTATCGCTTGCAAGTGGGCGGTCCGGACGCGGCCTCAGTTTCCTGTGCCTGGCGGTGATCGGCCTGCTGCTGACGGACCCCGGACTGGGATCCAGTTTTGGATTCCTCCTGTCCGTTCTGGCAACCCTGGGAATCATTGTCCTTGGCCGGCGCATCATCGATTGGACGCCGGGGTTCGTTCCACGCTGGGCGGCTGCGGCGGTGGCCGTCCCGTTGTCGGCGCAGCTGCTGTGCGGTCCCGTGATCGTGCTCCTGCAACCCCAGTTTTCCACCTACTCGCTGCTGGCCAATGTCATTGCCTCACCCCTGGTGGCCCCTGTGACGCTGTTTGGGACGGCAGCTGTTCCACTGATGGTTCTTGCCCCGTGGGCGGCAACGGCCCTCATCGCGGTGGCCGGAACGTTCAGTGCCGGCGTCGCCGCCACGGCAAGGTTCACGTCCCAGCTCCCGGGAGCATCGCTGCCCTGGCCGGAAGGCATTCACGGGCTGCTGA
This sequence comes from Pseudarthrobacter oxydans, assembly GCF_013314975.1. GTDB lineage: Bacteria > Actinomycetota > Actinomycetes > Actinomycetales > Micrococcaceae > Arthrobacter > Arthrobacter oxydans. Next base: position 50,770 of record NZ_JABTYH010000001.1, read on the forward strand.
CCATGCTGTTCCTGTCTGTTCTGACGTATGGAACCGTCTGGGCTTGTGCCCGGCCCCGCCAGGCCTGCCGGCTTGTACTGTCCTGCCACCGGCGTCTCGTTTCGCTTATCGAAGTCATGGAGACGTGGTCAGTCCTGACGCTCCACCGCCACGGCTTTCGGCAGGGGCCCCGATCGAAGCGGAAGCCGGCGCGGAGGCCCGCTCCCGGCTTGGAGCGGGGAGCGGGACGTGGCAGGCTGGGATACTCCACAAATCTTTCCGGAAGGAACCCACGATGGCCGCTGCGCAGAAGCGAGCAACCCGTTCCCCGGCATCAAACGCTGCCACCTGGCGGGACGTAACACCCGCAGCGGTGGTGCTGGTCAGCGGTCCGGAAGAGTACCTGGGCATCAGGGCCATGGACCGCGTCCGCGCGCAGGTGCGGGCTGCAGCCCCGGACGTTGAGGTCAGCCGCATCAACGCGGCTGCCTATGAGCCGGGCACCCTGCTGATGCAGGTGAGCCCCTCGCTCTTCGGGGAGAGCAAGCTCATTGAGGTGGAGGCCGTCGAGGCCATGAACGACGCTTTCCTCGCCGATGCGCTCCGGTACGTGGAACACACGGAACCCGATGCCGTCCTGGTTCTCCGGCACGGCGGGGGAGTCAGGGGGAAGAAGCTCCTGGACGCCGTAAAGAAGGGCGGCTGGCCCGTGGTGGACTGCCAGCCCCTCAAGAAGGACGCAGACAAGGTGGCCTTTGTGGCGGCCGAATTCAAGGCCGGCGGCCGCCGTATTGAGCAGGACGCCGTCCAGGCGCTGGTCAACGCGGTGGGAGCCAACCTTTCTGAACTTGCCGCCGCGTGCAGCCAGCTCATCGCGGATGCAGGAACCACCGTCACCTCGGAGGTTGTGGACCGCTACTACGGCGGCCGTATCGAGGCGACAGCTTTCAAGGTGGCTGATGCTGCCATGGCGGGCAATGCTCCCTTGGCCCTGTCCACGCTCCGCCATGCCCTCGCTACGGGAGCGGATCCCGTACCGCTGGTGGCAGCGCTGGCCGCAAAGCTTCGAACGGTTGCGAGGGTTGCCGGCGCATCCGGATCCTCCGCCCAGATAGCCGCGGAGCTTGGCATGCAGCCCTGGCTGGTTGAGCAGGCGCAACGGGATGTCAGGCGATGGACGCCGGAGGGGCTTGTCCGGTCCATCCAGGCCACCGCCGAAGCCGACGCGCAGGTCAAAGGCCTCTCCCGCGACCCCGTCTACGCGGTGGAGCACGCGGTCACGGTCATCGCCATGTCCGTCCAGGGCCGCTGACCTTTCAGCAGGCCTGCGGGATCCCCTGCTCGGGCGCCTGTCCGCGAAGGTCCTCAGGCTTGCGCGCACCTGTAAGGCTCTGATCCGCGCACCAGCCCAGGATTTAGGGGCGGGGGCTGCGCTTAAAGATGTGTGGCCGGCACCCTAGGGTACCGGCCACAACCATCAGTTCAAGCGAACTGGAAACCTTACAGTGCGTTGACCTTCTTGGAGATCGCCGACTTGCGGTTTGCTGCGTTGTTCTTGTGCAGAACACCCTTGCTGACAGCCTTGTCCAGCTTGCGGCTGGCAGCTACCAGGGCAGCAGCAGCTGCATCCTTGTCCGTGGACTCAACGGCGGTGTTGACGGCGCGGATGGCCGTCTTCAGCTCGGACTTGACTGCGTTGTTGCGCAGGCGTGCCTTCTCGTTGGTGAGGATGCGCTTCTTCTGGGACTTGATATTCGCCACGTGTGAACTCTCTTTTTAATGCGGAAATGGTCTAGAGGGCTTTCAAGCTGGCCATTGACTGAGCGGCGTGGGGATACCTATGGCGGCCAACCATCAGTGGCCGTCGACCTGCACGGACACACAGCTATAAAGAGTAGCAGGTCAGCGGCAGCTCTTGCCATTTCAGGGCTTAGGCCCAGCCGTGTCGCCGGCGCAGGGAGGAGGCCACCCGATCGAACCGGTTACGGTCCAGCACGGCACCCTCCCGCCGGATGCCGTCCGGGCGGAGCTGGAGGACGCGGTCCAGCCGGGCCTCGCTGGGCCGGCCCTGCCGGTCCCAGCCGCCAACTCCGATGTCCACGTAATCCGCTGATGCCGCAGAATCGGGAACACGGTCCCTGCTGGTCAGCATCAGTCCGAGCAGGTAGCGGCCGTTGCGGCCCACCAGCAGCACAGGACGGTCCTTCCCGCGGCTGTGGTCTTCCTCGTACGGCACCCACGCCCACACCACTTCCCCGGGATCCGGTTCACCATCCGGCCTGGCCGCATACCGGACAGTGAATTTCCCGTGGAAGTCCCCGGGGTAGCCAGCAGCGGCGTTTGACCTGCCCTGGACCTGCCCGTCGCCGGAAGCCGGTCCAGGCCGGCCCGGGGTGCGGCGGCCGGCTGCCCCTGCAGCGCTTCGCACCTTGTGGAGTGTTCGCAGGCCCGTCCTGACCGCGTCCTGCAGTGATCGGAGATTGAAAACCATCCAGCCACCCTATAGCGGCCTCCCGCGCGGAGGAATGCTGGCGGGAACTCCCTTTAGGATGCGGTGCGGCAGGCCTTGACGTGGGACACTGGAGGTTGAAAATGTGCGGCCAGCCCGCGGGCCGCCCACGGCGCGCCCAGGCGGATGGCCGTGTGAATGCCAAGAGTAAGGACCCCTGCGTGTCTCCCATGGCCCGCACCGCACCGGTGCCCGCCGCGACAGATCCGGCCATTATTCGGAATTTCTGTATCATCGCGCACATTGACCACGGTAAGTCCACACTGGCCGACCGGATGCTGCAGTTCACCGGCGTGGTCCAGTCCCGGGACATGAAGGCCCAGTACCTGGACCGGATGGACATTGAGCGCGAGCGCGGCATCACCATCAAGTCCCAGGCGGTCCGCATGCCGTGGGAACTCGACGGCACCAGCTACGCGCTGAACATGATCGATACACCCGGACACGTTGACTTCACGTATGAGGTCTCCCGCTCCCTCGCGGCATGTGAAGGGGCGATCCTCCTCGTGGACGCTGCCCAGGGCATCGAGGCCCAGACCCTGGCCAACCTGTACCTGGCCATGGAAAACAACCTCACGATCATCCCCGTCCTGAACAAGATCGACCTCCCGGCAGCGCAGCCGGAGAAGTACGCGGCGGAGCTGGCCAGCCTGATCGGCGGAGATCCGGAGGACGTCCTGCGCGTTTCGGGCAAGACCGGCATGGGCGTGGAGGCGCTGCTGGACAAGATCGTCCGCGACCTGCCGGCTCCCCAGGGCGACGCCAATGCCCCTGCGCGCGCCATGATCTTCGACTCGGTGTATGACACCTACCGCGGCGTGGTCACCTATGTCAGGGTGGTGGACGGCATGCTGCACCCCCGCGAACGCATCCAGATGATGTCCACCCGGGCCACGCACGAACTCCTTGAGATCGGGGTGAGCTCCCCGGAACCAACCCCCTCCAAGGGCCTGGGCGTCGGGGAAGTGGGCTACCTCATCACGGGTGTGAAGGATGTCCGCCTGTCCAAGGTGGGCGACACCGTGACCAACCTTGCCAAGCCTGCCGCGGACTCGCTTCCCGGCTATGCGGATGCCAAGCCCATGGTCTTCTCCGGTCTGTACCCGCTGGACGGCACGGACTACCCGGTGCTGCGCGATGCGCTGGAGAAGCTGATGCTCAACGACGCCGCCCTGGTCTACGAGCCCGAAACGTCCGCCGCCCTTGGCTTCGGCTTCCGTGTTGGCTTCCTGGGCCTGCTCCACCTTGAAATCACGCGCGAGCGGCTGGAGCGCGAGTACAACCTGGACCTGATCTCCACCGCCCCCAACGTGGAATACGAGGTCACGCTGGAGGACAAGAAAGTGGTCCACGTGACCAACCCCAGCGAATACCCCTCCGGCAAAATCTCCGAGGTCCGCGAGCCAATGGTGGCCGCCACCATCCTGGCCCCGAACGAATTCGTCGGAGCCATCATGGAGCTCTGCCAGAGCCGCCGCGGTGTGATGGGCGGCATGGACTACCTGTCCGAGGACCGGGTGGAAATCCGGTACCGCCTTCCACTGGCCGAGATCGTGTTCGACTTCTTCGACATCCTGAAGTCCAAGACCCGCGGCTACGGTTCCCTGGACTGGAAGGCCGACGGCGACCAGGTGGCCGACCTTGTCAAGGTGGACATCATGCTCCAGGGCGAGCAGGTTGATGCCTTCTCCGCCATCACCCACCGCGACAAGGCCTACGCGTACGGCGTCATGATGACCACCAAGCTGCGCGAGCTCATTCCCCGCCAGCAGTTCGAGGTGCCCATCCAGGCGGCCATCGGCTCCAGGATCATCGCCCGCGAAAGCATCCGCGCCATCCGCAAGGACGTCCTGGCCAAGTGCTACGGCGGTGACATCTCCCGTAAGCGCAAACTGCTGGAAAAGCAGAAGGAAGGCAAGAAGCGCATGAAGATGGTAGGCCGCGTCGAAGTCCCCCAGGAAGCCTTCATCGCTGCGCTCACCACAGACGAGTCCAAGGACAAGGCCAGGAAGTAGTGGTTACAGCGGCCGGCAGTGCAGGAGGACCCTGCAGTGCCTAGCGTTCTTCCCCTGGGCGACCCGGCGCCGTCGGACGGTCTGCTGCCCCGCCAGGCAGCCGACGGTGCGGCGGACCGGGCATTCGGGCTCTATGTTCACATCCCGTTCTGCGCCGTCCGCTGCGGCTACTGCGACTTCAACACCTATACCGCCACGGAGCTCGGTGGCGGCGCCTCGCAGGATGCCTATGCCGCCACCGCGGCCTCGGAAGTGTCCCTGGCAGCCAGCGTCCTTGCAGAATCCGGCCTCCCCGCGCGGCCGCTCAGCACAGTGTTCTTCGGAGGCGGCACGCCAACCCTGCTCCCCGCGGAGGACCTGGCCCTGATCCTGGGGCGCGCCATCGACCAGTGGGGCATCGAGGATGGCGCCGAGGTCACTACGGAGGCCAACCCGGACTCGGTCACCCCGGAATCCCTTGCCGTCCTGAAGGAGGCCGGGTTCACCCGGATTTCGTTCGGCATGCAGTCAGCCGTTCCGCACGTCCTCAAGGTCCTTGACCGGACCCACACGCCCAGCCGCGTGCCGCAGGTAGTGCAGTGGGCCCGGGACGCCGGGCTGGCCGTCAGCCTGGACCTCATCTACGGCACGCCGGGGGAGTCGCTGGACGATTGGCGGTACTCGCTCGAGACCGCCCTGTCCTACCAGCCGGACCACATCAGCGCTTACGCGCTGATTATCGAGGACGGGACCAAGCTCGCGGCACAGATCCGCCGTGGTGAAGTTCCGGGGATCGACGACGACGACCACGCCGACAAGTACGAGCTCGCCGATGAATTGATCACCAAAGCAGGCCTTGCCTGGTACGAGGTCAGCAACTGGGCCCGCACGCCCGGACAGGCCTGCCGCCACAACCTCGCCTACTGGCGCGGCGACGACTGGTGGGGGATCGGGCCCGGAGCCCACTCGCACGTGGGCGGTGTCCGCTGGTGGAACGTCAAGCACCCCACTGCCTACGCCGGACGCCTTGCACAAGGAATGTCACCGGCGGCGGGGAGGGAAACCCTGGATTCGGAAACCCGGAATATGGAGCGGGTGATGCTTGAGGTCCGCCTCCACTCCGGCCTCGAGATCGCTTCGCTCGGCGCCACAGGGCGGCGCGAGGTCGCCGGACTGATCGCGGAGGAACTGGTGGATGCTGCCGCCGCTTTCGCGGGATGGCTGGTCCTCACGCTGAAGGGCAGGCTGCTGGCGGACGCGGTGGTGCGCCGGGTCCTGCCGGACTAGCAGTTTGTAGGCCGGGAACCGGTGCCGGGAGCCGGCGGGGACTACTTGATCCAGCGCAGGTTGTACGGGTAGCGGTGCGGCTGGCCCTTGTTGACATGGATGCCGGCTGCCACGGAGAAGCAGGTCAAGGCGATCCAGATGAGGGTGGCAATCACGGCAAAAATGTTGCCGACCACCGGAACAAACACCAGGATGTTCGCCACCACAGCAGCGATGGTGGGCGGCAGGCTGAAGTTGAGCGCTTCCTTGGACTCCTGCGCCGTGAAAGGGCCCCGGTCCCGGAAAATCAGGTAGATCAGCAGAGCCGGAACGCAGCCCAGGATTCCGCCGAAATGGGCCATGGTGGCCCACTGCCGGTCCTCGCTGGCTGTCAGGGGCAGCGCATTCGCCGGAACGCCATGGTATTCCGAACGGCCCTGGCCGCCCTGGGTGTCCCTGTGATCGCGTGCGTTTTCTGCCACAGTCTGTTCCTTCTGAAAGTGCAATGGAGATGGCTAAGAGTGCATAGAGGTTGCGCCAGCCTGCAACTACCGCAGGTTCCGCACTACCAAGAATACTGGCTGGACGCCCAGAAGTTGCCTTGGGCTCCAGGCGCAGCGGCAACGGGGTACCTGTCAGGGAACCGTGAGGAAATCAATGACTTCCTCTACCCTCCCCAGCAGGGAGGCTTCCAGGTCCGCGTAGGTGCGGACCGCACCCAGCAGCTTCTGCCACCCGAGACCGATGTCCTCCTTGGTGGCATGGGGCCAGCCGAACGCGGCGAGGATACCGGTCTTCCAGTCCTGCCCGCGCGGCACCACAGGCCATTTTTCGATGCCCAGGACAGCCGGCCGGATCGCCTGCCAGACGTCCACATAGGGGTGGCCTACGATCAGCACGTTCCCGGCAGCACCCGGCGAGGCCATGACGGCGTCCGCGATGCGCGATTCCTTGGAGTCCGGCACCAGGTGGTCCACCAAAACTCCGAGGCGCCGGCCCGGTCCGGGCCTGAACTCGGCTACCGCGCCGGCAAGGTCGTCGATGCCGTGGAGGGGTTCGACGACGATGCCTTCCACCCGAAGGTCGTCTCCCCAGACCTTTTCCACCAGTTCGGCGTCGTGCTTTCCCTCAACCCAGATCCGGCTGGCCTTGGCGACCTGCGCCCGCTGGCTGGCCACCCGGACCGAACCCGAGGCTGTCCGGCCGGCTGCAGCGGCGGGAGCCTGGCGGGGCGCCGGCGGGAGGAGCTTGATAGCCTGCCCTTCGAGGAGGAAGCCGAACCCCAGGCGGAAAGACCTGGACTTGCCGCGCCTGTCCTCGAGTGCCACCACATGCATGCCGCCGGACTTCTCCACGCGGGTCACGGCGCCCACCCAGCCGGACTGGACGTCCTCCAGCACCATTCCGCGCTCAACAGGCACTTCAGGCAGGGCAGCCCTGGACGGAGCGGACATGTCCTGGGGTCCCCAGTTCTGGTAATGCATTGATTCACTCCGCCTAGCGCTCGATCACAGGTCCGGAATTTCGCCCGGAGCGGTACCAATGCTAGCAACGGGCAGAGGCATAATAGACTGTTAGCACTTGGGCATGTCGAGTGCTAAACGATGGGCGGCACAGCGCGGGCGGCGCTGCCGCCCCAACCCTGGATGGAGGTGGAGTGTGAGCGAGCCACGCAAACTTGAAGTACTCCGTGCCATCGTGGAGGACTACGTCCATTCCCGCGAACCCGTGGGATCCAAAGCCCTGGTGGAGCGCCATCATCTCGGTGTGTCCAGCGCAACCATCAGGAATGACATGGCAGCACTGGAGGAAGAGGGCCTGATCACGGCCCCGCACACCAGCGCCGGGCGGATTCCGACAGATAAGGGATACCGGCTCTTCGTGGACCAGATCTCTGCCGTCAAGCCGCTCTCCCCGGCGGAGCGCCGCGCCATCCAGTCCCTGCTGGAAGGATCGGACGACCTGGACGATGTCCTGGACCGCACTGTCCGGCTCCTGTCCCAGCTGACCAACCAGGTTGCCGTGGTCCAGTACCCTCACTTGAGCAGGGCCCTGGTCCGGCATATCGAATTTGTCCTCCTCGCCCCGCGAAAGGTGCTGGTGGTGTTGATCGCCAACAGCGGCAAGGTGGAGCAGCGCGTTATCGACGTCGGCCAGGACCTGGGGGATGACGCCTTGGCGGGCCTGCGGGCACGCTTCCTCGGATCGCTTGCCGGAACGCCGCTGAGCCAGCTCTCCCAGTCCCTGCCTGCCGTGGTGGCCACGGCTGCCCCGGGGCAAAGGCAGGCGGCGCAGGCCCTCGCTATCGGCCTGGAAGCCCTGGCGCAGAGCAGCCGCGAGGAACGCATGGTCATGGCCGGCACAGCGAATTTGGCGCGGTCCAACGTGGACTTCCCACTGAGCATCGGCCCGGTGCTGGAAGCCCTGGAGGAGCAGGTGGTCATGCTCCGCCTGCTGAGCGAGATGGCGCAGGACCACCGCGGAGTGGCTGTCAGCATCGGCCGCGAGAATCCCTACGACGGACTGGCCGAGGCATCGGTGGTGGCCACCGGCTACGGCCCGGACAGCGCAGCAAAGATCGGCATTCTGGGACCAACACGCATGGACTATCCCACCACCATGGCCGCGGTCAGGGCCGTCGCCCGCTACCTTTCCCGGATCCTGGGCCCCTGAGGCCCGGCCGGGACCACTGGACACCCACAGCATTTCCAGCAGTCCAACTGCAGGCAGTACAACAAGGAAGAGATACGAACTTTGAGCAGCCACTACGACGTCCTTGGAGTCTCACCGGAGGCCACGGGAGAAGAGATCAAGAAGGCCTACCGCAAGCTGGCACGCACCCTGCACCCGGACGTCAACCCGGGTGAGGATGCGTCGGACCGCTTCAAGGCAGTAACCCACGCCTACGAAGTCCTGTCGGATCCCCAGAAACGCCGGGTCTACGACACCACTGGCAACGAAAACGGGACGGACAACGGCTTCGGCGGTGGCGGATACGCCGGCCAGGGGTTCGCTTTCCAGGACATTTTCGACACCTTCTTTGGTGCCGGCGGTTCCACCGGCCCGGCCTCCCGGGTGCGGCGCGGGCAGGACGCCCTCATCAGCGTCCGGATCGAACTCCGCGACGCTGTCTTCGGTGTGAACAAGAAGCTCGATGTGGACACCGCCGTCACGTGCCCAACCTGTGAGGGTTCCTGTTGCCAGCCCGGCAGCCATCCTGAACGCTGCGACATTTGCGGCGGCAGCGGCCAGGTCCAGCGCGCCGTCCGTTCCATCCTGGGACAGGTCATGACGGCAGCCCCGTGCGGAACCTGCGAGGGTTTCGGCACCGTCATCAAGGACCCGTGCAACGAGTGCAGCGGCCAGGGACGCATCCGGAGCCGCCGTTCGCTGACCATCAAGGTTCCCGCCGGCGTTGCCACCGGAACGCGGATCCAGCTTTCCGGCCAGGGCGAGGCAGGCCCGGCCGGCGGACCGTCCGGTGACCTTTACGTTGAGATCCGCGTGAACAACGACGCCACCTACGTACGCGACAACGACGATCTCCACGCCACCCTGCACATTCCGATGACGGCGGCCGCCCTGGGCACCGAAGTGAGCCTGGAAACGTTCGACGGGCCACAGGAAATCGACGTCAAGCCCGGGACCCAGTCCGGTGAGATCATCACTCTTCGTGGACTTGGCGTCACCCACTTGCGCGGTTACGGCCGCGGTGACCTCAAAGTGCATCTCCAGGTTGAGACGCCCGCCAAGCTTGATGCCGCACAGGAAGAGCTCCTGCGGCAGCTGGCCAAGATGCGCGGTGAACAGATCACAGAGGGCAAGCTTGCGGCCAGCGGCGGCATGTTCGCCAAGCTCCGGGACCGGCTCGGTAACCTGTAGCGGTGAGCAACCCTGTCTTTTTCACCCCGCCCGGGTCCCTGGACCACATGGTGGCGGGGCAGGTCTTCGTCCTCGAGGGGACCGAGGCGCGGCACGCCGTCACGGTCAAGCGGCTCACCCCGGGTGAGCCAGTCGACATCGTTGACGGAGCCGGAACGCGGATGAGCGGACGGGTGCTTGCGGCCACGCCCGCACGACTGGAGGTGGAGTGCGCCTCAGTGGCTGTTGAGGAGCGGCCGTCCACGAGGCTGGTGCTGGTGCAGGCCCTGGCCAAGGGCGACAGGGATGAACTCGCCATCGAAACGGGCACTGAACTCGGGATCGACGCCGTTATACCCTGGCAGTCCGAACGGTCCATTGTGCGGTGGAAGGGCGACCGGGCGGCCAAAGCCCACGCGAAGTGGCAGTCGGTGGTGGCGGCGGCAGCAAAGCAGGCGCGCCGCGCGTGGGTCCCCGAGGTGCGTCCCGCCGTCGACACCGCCGCGCTGGCCGGCCTCGTGGAGGCCGCGGGGCTGGCAGTCATCCTCCATGAGGACGCCGTGCGCCCCCTGCGCGCGGTTCTGGAAGCCTCTTTGGTCGCGGACGGAACGGAACCCCGTGAAGTGCTGCTGATCGTCGGGCCGGAAGGCGGCATCAGCCCCAGGGAAGTGACCAGGCTCTGCGGGAAAGGCGCCGTCACCGCCCTGCTGGGGCACCATGTCCTACGCTCGTCAACGGCCGGACCGGCCGCCGTCGTGCTTGCCAGCGACATCCTTGGCCGGTGGACCGCTCCCTCACCCTGACCAGCCCGGCGTGCCCCGGCCGGGTAGGCTACCGGACCTTGAAAGCCCGCGAATCCTCATTCTGGTCCGGCTGATCCCCGGTACCGGCCTGTGCCACCTTCAATTCGTAGTCCCCGGCCGGAAGTGTGAGGGCCAGCGTAAACAGTCCTGCCTGCCCTGGCTCGGCGGCCGCCGTCGTCTCCCCAGTCAGGAACGGGACCTTGCTTCCGTCATCTTCCGTCCGGAGGATCTGCCAGCGGAGCTTGCCTCCGGACAGGGTGCTGCGGCCGGTGATCTTGACGCTCCCGGCCGCCACTTCTGAGTTCTCCTGCGGATCAATGATCCAGACTGGGGCCACCATGCCGGCGGCCCTCGTCATAAGGTCACCCAGCTGGATATGGCCGAAAGCAACGTAGTCCGTGTGCCCGTCCACCAGGATCCGCACGCGGATCTGCTGCCCGGAATCGATAAGCCCTGAACTGGCCGCAGCAGCGCTGGCCGTATACACAAGTTGCTGGACAGCGCGGCCGGCCATATCGGCGTCGAGGTTGCTGTTGAAGGCGTCCTCAGACACATCCACCGTGATGACGTCCTTGCCGGAGATGGACGTGGCCAGCTTGCCGGGATTCTGCCAGGGGGTGAAGAAATCCGGGTCAAGGGGCTTGTCCGACATCATGGCCCGCAGGGCCCTCGTTACCGGATTCTCCTGCTCAGGCACTTCCCTGAATTCCCGGTAAAGGAAGATGCTGCTGTTGCTCCGGCCAATCCAGTAGACCGGGGCCTTGTTGGACGACTGCGTGGTTTCGAGCGGCGCGCTCGTGGAAGGCGCGGTGCCGGTGGCGGCAGGGCCAGAGCCCAGAAGGGTAGTGGGGGAGGGGTCCGGCTCGGCCAGGCAGCCCGTCAGGAGCGGAGCCGCCAAGAGAACCACTGCCAGGACGGCAGGGCGCACAATGCCGCCACGTCGTCCTGCCCTGCGGGGCGCAGCAGATTCCGGCACGTTTGTTGCCTGTCCTTCCATGAATGGCTGGCCGCTCCCCAAGCGGCAATCCAGCAGCGGCTGGATTTCCAGCATGGCACAGGGCCCGAAGCTGAAAGGCCGGATACGGGCCTCGGGGAGGAACTGCAACGGGAACGATATGAGGCCGATATGAAGTTGATACCTAATGGCGGAACGGGCGGCGCCGTCCAGGCTTCCCGAAGGGTCTTGCCGTTCCCCTTTTCAGAGGTTGATGGGGTCCTGGCGTAAGATGGAAGGGTCGCTGGTCGAGGCGCAACCGGTCCATCGTCGAAGGGCCCTGTCGCCGGCCGCCAGCAGCGGGAATTGTCCGGTACTTTGAGGGGATCACGGGCCTGCGGGCCACCACTATGACTGAATCAGCGAATGGCAAGCGCCGGCTCAACACGGGAGAAGGCGCTGCGGGGGAATTTCCCCATTCCCTCCCCGGCAGCCGGACCGAGGTAGTCCTTTTCGACAACTCCGACCAGATGGTCCAGTCCCTGGGCAGCCATGACGAGGCACTGCGGTATATCGAGGAACAGTTTCCGGCCGTCAACTTCCATGTCCGGGGCAATGAGCTCTCGATTACAGGGCCTGCCAGCGACGTTCCCCGCATCATGCGCCTCCTCCACGAGGTCCGGGGGCTCGTGGCCCGCGGCACGGTGATCAGCCCGGCGGTGCTGCAGCAGCTTGTTGCACTGCTCCGTACCCAGTCCCTGCAAAACCCCGTTGACGTACTGACCCACGACATCCTGTCCAGCCGCGGAAAAACCATCCGCCCGAAGACGCTGAACCAGAAGACCTACGTTGACTCCATCGACACCAATACGGTGATTTTCGGCATAGGTCCGGCAGGTACAGGCAAGACCTACCTCGCGATGGCAAAGGCCGTCCAGGCACTGCAGCAAAAAGAGGTCAGCCGCATCATCCTGACCCGCCCCGCCGTTGAGGCGGGAGAGCGGTTGGGTTTCCTCCCCGGGACCCTGAGCGACAAGATCGATCCGTACCTGCGCCCGCTCTACGATGCACTGCACGACATGATGGACCCCGAGTCCATTCCCCGGCTGATGGCAGCAGGCACCATTGAAGTGGCGCCCCTCGCCTACATGCGCGGCCGGACGCTCAATGACGCCTTCATCATCCTTGACGAGGCCCAGAACACCACGCCGGAGCAGATGAAGATGTTCCTTACCCGGCTTGGCTTCGGATCCAAGATGGTGGTCACCGGGGACGTCACCCAGGTTGACCTGCCCTTCGGCACCCGCTCCGGACTCCGCATCGTGGAGGAGATCCTCCAGGGCATCGAGGGCGTCAGCTTCTCGGTCCTTGACGCCGCAGACGTCGTCAGGCACAGGCTGGTGGGTGACATCGTCAACGCCTACAGCATCTGGGATGAAACCCAGCGCAGCCGGGTAAAACATTCGGCCGGCGCCGCTAAACGGGGGGAACACGCGTGAGCATCGAGGTCAACAATGAATCCGGCGTCCAGGTGGACGAAGCGGAAATCGTGGCATTGTCCCGGTACATCTTTGAACAGCTGTATATCCATCCGCAGGCTGAACTGTCCGTCCTGCTGGTGGACGAGCCCGCGATGGAGAAGCTTCACATCGAACTGATGGATGAGCCCGGCTCCACCGATGTCCTGTCCGTACCCATGGACGAGTTGACTCCCGGGACGCCGGACCGTCCCACCCCCCAGGGCATGCTTGGCGATATTGCCATCTGCCCGCAGGTTGCCCGGGTGCAGGCCAAGAACGCCGGCCACTCACTGCAGGACGAGATGCTCCTGCTCACCACGCACGGGATCCTCCACCTGCTGGGATACGACCATGCAGAACCCGAGGAGAAGGCCGAGATGTTCGGGCTCCAGCGTGAGCTCCTGTCCGGCTTCACCGGCAAAGAAGCGCCCGCCGAGACCACCCAGTGACGCCTCTGCTCCTCGTCGCAATGGCCTTGGCTTTCCTGGCTGTTGCGGCCGTCTTGACTGCGGCCGAAGCGGCCTTCAACTTCATTCCGCGGCATGACGCGGAAGACGCCCTGCTGAAGAGCCGCGGGACCGCCCTGCGGCAGATCCTCTCCCATCCGGTGGCGCACATCCGGGCGCTGCGGTTCTGGCGTATCTGGTTCGAGATGGCCTCTGCCGTTGCCGTCGCCGTGCTGCTCTACAGCCTGCTGGACAACGTGTGGCTTGCCGGCCTTGCCGCCACCGGCATCATGGCCTTGCTGGGCTTTGTGATCGTCGGTGTCTCCCCGCGCCAGCTTGGCAGGCTGCATTCCGCTGCCGTGGTGCGCTCCACCGCTCCGATGATCCGCTTCCTGACCTGGGTCCTGGGGCCAATTCCAGGCTGGCTGGTGACGCTTGGCAGTACCGCTGCCCCCGGAGCCCCCGGCGGGGACGAGGCGTTCTTCAGCGAGCAGGAATTCCGTGAACTTGTTGAACGTGCCAGCGAGTCCGACATGATCGAGGACACCGAGGCGGAAATGATCCAGTCCGTTTTCGATTTCGGTGACACGCTTGTCCGCGCCGTGATGGTGCCGCGCACGGACATCCTCACCATCGAAGCGGGGTCCAGCCTGCGGCAGGCGATGTCCCTCTTCCTCCGCTCCGGCTACTCCAGGATCCCGGTCATCGGCGACAGCACGGACCAGATTCTCGGCATCATCTACCTGAAGGACGTTGCGGCCGTCATTCACGAACTGGCACCGCACGAGGAACCGCCGCTGGTGGAGTCGCTCGCCCGGGAAGTACGGTATGTGCCGGAATCGAAGCCCGTCAGCGACCTGCTCCGGGAGCTCCAGAAGGAGTCCACGCATGTTGCCATCGTGATCGACGAGTACGGCGGAACTGCCGGACTTGTCACCCTGGAGGACCTCATCGAGGAAATCGTGGGTGAAATCGTGGACGAGTACGACACCGAAAGTGCCGAGGCCGTGGAGCTCGACGACGGATCCTACCGGGTCAGCGCCCGCATGGGCATCGATGACCTGGGCGAGCTGTTCGACATCGAACTCGATGATGATGAAGTGGACACCGTTGGCGGCCTGCTCGCAAAAGCGCTGGGCCGCGTACCCATCGTGGGAAGCACGGTGGAAGTGCAGGGCGTGTCCCTGCGGGCCGACCGGCTGGAAGGCCGCCGCAACCGCGTCAGCCATATCATTGCGGCGCGGGTGGCAAAAGAAGACACTGACCTTGAGGACCTCTTCCAAGAGGCGGAAGCAACCCAGCAGGGAGTTTCACGTGAGCAAGAAAAATAAGGGCGAAAGCCACGACGATTTCGGTGGTTTCCGCGCAGGGTTCTCGGTCCTGGTAGGCCGGCCCAACGCGGGCAAGTCCACCCTGACTAACGCGCTGGTGGGCAAGAAGGTGGCCATCACGTCCGCTAAGCCCCAGACCACCCGGCACACCATCCGCGGCATCGTCCACCGGCAGGACGCGCAGCTGATCCTGGTTGACACACCGGGGCTGCACCGCCCCCGCACACTCCTGGGCAAGCGCCTGAACGACCTCGTTGCCGACACACTGGCGGAGGTGGATGCGATCGGGTTCTGCCTCCCCGCCAACGAAAAGATCGGCCCCGGCGACAAGTTCATCGCCGCGCAGCTGGCCGCCGTGGGCCGCAAGCCCGTGATCGCCATCGTCACCAAGGCCGACACTGTGGACCGCCAGGCCCTGACGGAACAGCTCCTGGCCGTGGCCGCCCTCGGCCGGGAAGTGCTGGGGGAGGAAGGGTGGAAGGACATCGTTCCCGTCTCCGCCACTGACGGCTTCCAGGTGGACACCGTCGCTGACGTCCTCATCAGCCACATGCCGCCGTCTCCTCCGCTGTACCCGGACGGTGAACTCACCGACGAGCCGGAAGCCGTGATGGTGGCGGAACTTATCCGGGAAGCGGCCCTCGAAGGCGTTCGGGATGAGCTGCCGCACTCCCTCGCCGTGGTGGTGGAAGAAATCGTTCCCCGGGAGGACCGGCCGGACGACAGCCCGCTGCTTGACGTGCGGGTGAACCTTTATGTGGAGCGTCCTTCCCAAAAAGCAATCATCATCGGCAAGGGCGGCAGCCGTCTGCGTGAGGTGGGCACCAATGCGCGCAAGGGCATCGAGGCGCTCCTGGGTACACGCATCTACCTGGACCTCCACGTGAAGGTGGCGAAGGACTGGCAGCGGGACCCGAAACAGCTGGTGAAGCTGGGCTTCTGAGCCCTTTACAAGGCGCGGCCGCTGGACCGCCCGGCAATTTCCCAGCCTGGACCACTAAAATGGGCCGGATTTCGAATTTAGAGGAAGGTTCACCACGTGGGGCTAGGCCGCGAGAAGCGCGACGACGGAGCTGAAGTGTCATCCGGGGGACCCGTGTCCCGGCACGCGGAAGGCGGCACCCTTGGCGCCGCCCGCCACCTGGGGCACCTGCGCGGCATGCCGGTGTGGCTGAAGGTTGTTACCGCCGTCGTTTCCGTTGCCATGATTGGCGGCATTGCATTCGCCGGTTTCTGGTTCCTTCGGCTCCAGAACAACATCTCCAAGGCCCCGCTGAACGCCGGCGGCGGCAACAACGAACAGGTGAGCGACGCGACCGGACGGATGCAGATCCTGATTCTCGGTTCGGACACGCGCGACGGTGAAAACGCCGAGTACGGCACCGCGGACGATTCCCGTGGCTACGGCAAGTCGGACGTCATGATGATGATGGACATCTCCGAGGACAACAAGCGCGTCAGCGTGATCAGTTTCCCCCGGGACCTGCTGGTGGACATTCCCGAATGCAAGGATGAGGAAACCAACCAGGTTTATCCCGCCCGCAGCGGCGTGATGATCAACGAGGCCATGGCCGAAGCCGGCATAGGCTGCGCAGTGGACACCGTCAACCAGCTCACCGGCCTGGAGGTGGACCACTTTATGATGGCCGACTTTACCGCCGTGAAGGAACTGTCCAACGCCGTCGGCGGCGTCGAAGTCTGCATCAGCGACGCCGTCTACGATCCCGATTCGCGCCTTCGGCTGCCCGCGGGCACATCAGCGGTCCAGGGGGAAATGGCCCTCGCGTTCCTGCGGACGCGCCACGCCTTTGCCGACGGCGGCGATTTGGGCCGGATCAAGGCCCAGCAGGGCTTCCTGTCCTCCCTGACCCGCAAGATCAAGGACGACGGGACGTTGTCGGATCCCGGCAGGATGCTTAAGATCGCCGACGTCGTCACCCAGAACCTGACCGTGGATGAAGGTTTGGCCTCTGTGCCCAGCCTGCTCACCATCGGCAACCGGCTCAAGGATATCGACATCAGCAAGGTCGCCTTCGTGGCCGTGCCCACCACGCCGGCGCTGGCCGATCCCAACAGGCTGCAGATCGCCGAGCCCGCCGGTTCCCAGCTGTTCGCCGCCCTCCGGCAGGACGTCGATCTGACTGATCCGACGGCGCCTTCCCCGTCCCCTTCGGAAACCTCCGCACCCCCCACGGCAGCCCCCACCGAGACGGCTCCTCCGCTGCCGCCTTACGACAAGGCCGTACAGCCCGTCACCGTGGCCAACGGCACCGGGGTTCCCGGCCGCGCACAGGAAATCGTGCAGGCCCTGATCTCGGGCGGCTTCACCCAGGCCGGCCAGTTCGAGGCCACAGCGGTGGAGCAGTCGGTGGTGTACTACGGCACGGACTTCGCGGACGTGGCTGCGGATGTCGCCGCCGTGCTGGGGATCCCTGCCGCACAGGTGGTGCCCGCCCCCAACATCGCGGGTGTCCAGGTCTACCTGGGCACCGACTTCACCACCGGGATCACCTACGGGGCTCCAGCCGCGCTCCCGGACGATATCGTCAACCAGACGGCGAAGGATGCGTCCTGCCAGCAGGCCAACCCGGCACTGATCGTCCAGGGTTAGCCACCGGTCCTGGGCGCCAGGAGGATCTGGACGGCCTCGATCCGCTTGCCCAGGCCTGATGTGCCCGCCGTTCTGCCGTCAGCGACCCATGACTGCCAGCCCACATCCTGCACATGGGCGCGGTAGTGGATCCTGTAATGGTTCGCCATCTCACCGGTCAACCTGAGTTCAAACGCTTCCAGGCGTAGCCCCTGCCCAACCGTGCCAATCGGAGTGGCCGAGGATGTCCACGGCTGCCAGCCGATCGACTGCACATGCCCCCGCCACTCGATGTCCCCGGAATAAGCGGTGCTGGACACGGTGAGGTGCAACGCCTCAACCCGAAGGGACCTGCCCGTAGTCCCGGCGACGGTCCCATCCGAAACGTCCGCCGTCCAGCCGAGGTTCTGAACGTGGGCGGCATACACGGCAGTGAATGCCGGTGCGAGCTTCGGAACCAGCTCGATCGAAACGGCCTCCACCTGCCGCCCCTGTCCGACGGTGCCAACCGTAGCTCCGTCGACCCCGTACGGCTGCCAGCCGATGTTCTGTACGTGGGCGCGATACCTGATGCTGTACTGCGAGGCCAGATCCCCCGTCAACCGCAGCTCGAACGCTTCAAGGCGCAGACCGAGCCCCGTGGTTCCAATCGGGGCCGCCGACGTTGTCCACGGCTGCCAGCCGATGTTCTGGACATGCCCCCTCCACAGAATGTCGCCCGAGAGGCGGTCTCCTGCCACCGACAGCCGCAACGCCTCCATTGGCAGTGACCGTCCGGTAGTTCCTGCGGAGGCACCGTCCAGGACGCTCGGCTGCCAGCCGATCGTCGCGACGTGGGCCTGATAGACCCCGATGCACGTCATGTCATAGTCGTAGGTGCCGTCGGTCCATTGTGAGATGTGGACGGTGCCGCCGGAGAAGCTGTTGTTCACGCAGAGGTCGGACGCTTCACTGGCGAAATCGAGATGTCCTGCCGGTGACCAGACGGGCACGTCAGGAAGCTGCCACGATCCGGTGATAGCCTCCCAAGCGCTCACATAGGAGTAGATCCCGTGTGGGTACCCGGCATGCGACAGTGCGGCCAGGAGCCCGGAGATGACGTACCGGTTCTCCTGCCGTTGTGTTGCTGTCGAGCTGGGCCAGGGCTGTTGCGGGCGGGGCTCGACGTCGACCCATATTCTCTCCGGCCGCCATCCCACCTCGTTGAGAGATGCAAGAGCCGCGCGACCCTCGGCGTACCCGACGTTGCGCAGCCGGTCCGGCCTGGTGTCTACAGGCCAAGGGCCGTCGTCGCCGTAGGTGTCGTACTGCGCGGCCGTGGGGAACGTAGCCATTGCGTAGGCCTGAGCCCGGACGCCTTGGTCGAGCACCCACTGGAACTGCCCGTCCAGGCAGGGGTTCTCGGTGAACGCGAGTCCACGCGTTAGCCCAACGATCACGAACTCCGTGTCTTCCGGCGGCATCGGAAGACCGCCTGGGCACTGTGGCCACGAAAAGTCGTGTCCGTAGTCGACTGCTCGTGCGGGTGGGGCGAACAGCACGCCGAGCGCCAGCACAAGTAGAGCCGCCAGGAGCCGGGGTGTGGATGCCCGGGAGCGGCGGCCTGGGCGAAGAGCACCAAGGCCGGCCATGATGGCCCCCTTTTCGAAGGATGACCAAATTATCCCACTCGGCCACCTTCACCGCTATCCGGCGGATCACGCGTCGCTGCAGAAGGCTGTCCGCGCGGATCTCCAAGCGCGCTCATTCCCGCGGCTCAGCCGTTACAGCTCCGTTTCCGGCGGAGCGGGAGGTGAAACTGCGCCCCAGGAGTCGGACCCGGGTTTCAGCCCTGCTCCCGGGAGCAGTTCGACGTGCCGGCCTTTTGGCGTTCGGCTACCAGATACTGACGCGCTCCTCCGGTGGCATCCACATGCCGTCCTGTTCCGAGACCTCAAAGGCGTCGTGGAAAGCATCCAGGTTTTTCGCGATGGCGTTGGTGCGGAACTCGTTGGGGGAGTGCGGGTCCGTTGCCAGCCGGCGGATGGCTTCCTCGGGGCGGATGACCTGGCGCCAGCCCGCCGCCCAGGAGGCGAAGAAGCGCTGCTCCCCGGTCAGGCCGTCCAGGACGTCCGGTTCCTTCCCGTCCAGGCTGATGCGGTATGCCTTGTAGGCAATCGCCAGGCCCGCCAGGTCACCAATGTTCTCACCCAGGGTGAGGCGCCCGTTGACGGTATGTCCGGGGGCTGCGTAGGGCGAAAGTGCATCGTACTGGGCAACCAGTTTTGCGGTGAGCTTTTCGAACGCCTGCCGGTCCTCTTCAGTCCACCAGTTCCGCAGCGCCCCGCCGCCGTCGAACTGGGACCCCTGGTCATCAAATCCGTGGCCGATCTCATGCCCGATGACGGCGCCGATGCCGCCGTAGTTAACGGCATCATCGGCGTCGGCCGTGAAGAACGGGGGCTGCAGGATCGCTGCCGGGAACACGATCTCGTTCATCATGGGGTGGTAGTAGGCGTTGACCGTCTGCGGGGTCATCAGCCACTTGTTGCGGTCCACCGGCTTGCCCACCTCGTCGAGGTGCCGGTCGACGTCGGCGTTGTGCGCCCGTTCAACGTTGCCCAGGAGGTCGGTGGGGTCGATCTCGACCGCGGAGTAGTCAATCCACTGGTCCGGGTAGCCGATCTTCGCCCGGAAGCCCTCCAGCTTCCGGAGCGCCTCGGCCTTCGTGGCGTCGCCCATCCAGCCGACGGCCGTGATGCTCTGGCGGTACGCCTCTGTCAGGTTGGCGACGAGCGCCTGCATCCTGGCTTTGTGGGTCTCGGGGAAGTGCCGGGCCACGTAGATCTGCCCCACAGCTTCTCCCAAAGCCGCTTCGACGACGGCCACCCCGCGCTTCCAGCGGTCCTTGTTCCGGGGGGTGCCGCTGAGGGTGGTCCCGTAGAAGGCGAAGTTGGCGTCCACGAAAGCGGATGAAAGGTACGGTGCGGCTGCACCCACCACCCGCATCGCCAGCCATTCCTGCCAGTGGGCCAGCGGCTCGGACTCGAGGAGGGCAGCGGCGCCGTCGAAGAACGGAGGAGTGCTCATCACGATCTCCTGCCGCTTGCCGGCATCGATGCCGGCGGCTTCAAACCAGGTGGCCAGCAGCGGGAACAGCGCTGATGCCTCCTCCGCCGTTTTCAGGTTGTACGTCTTTTGAGGATCCCGAAGGGTGACGTTGTCCCAGTGGTGGGACGCGAGCCTGCTCTCCAGGGCAACCACACGCCCGGCGGCTGACGCCGCATCGGCAACGCCCGCCAGGCCGAGCATCGTCTCCACGTGCGCGGCGTACGCGGTGACCATCGGCGCGAACTTGTCTTCCCGGTAGTAGGACTCGTCGGGCAATCCGAGGCCGCCCTGCCCGGTATACAGCAGAATCCGGTCCGGGTTGCCAGCATCCGGTGCTGGGTAGATGTAGAAGAGCCCACTGACATCGGCCCGGAACAGGCGGCCCGCCAGCGACACGAGGTCCGCCACGGAAGTGGTGGCGAACACCTCTTCAAGCCGCCGGCGGATCGGTTCAAGGCCCTTCGCTTCAACAGTGGCCTCGTCCATGAAGCTGCTGTAAAGGTCCCCGATTTTCCGTTCAATCCCGCTGGCGGCACCGCCCTTGGCCGCGGCTTCTTCAATAATGTTGCGGACTGCGATCTCGGAACCGTCCCGGAGGGCGGTGAAGGTGCCCTCGAGCGGCCGGTCATCGGGAATTTCCGTGGCCTTCAGCCATGCGCCGTTGACGTGCTGGTAAAGGTCATCCTGCGGCCGGACCGTGTGATCAATGGTGGACGGGTCGATCCCCGAAATGGGCACTGAAACTCCTTCTGATGGAGAGCGGCGGCAGGAAGAACAGCGCGCAGCGTCTGCATGGTGGACTTTACTGACGGTAGTGCCCTTTCATCTTACGCACCCGTGTTACCCTCAAAAGGTGCGTGCAGAGCTCCTTCTTCTTAGCTGCCGCGGCGAGGCCTCAGACGCGATCTAGCGCAAGGCCCACCCTCGCTGCGGAGTTTGTGTTGCCCGGCCACCCTTTCAACGTTGAACCACAGAAAAGGCCCCGATAGTAATGCGAAACGCACAGAAGCCCTCAGGAATGCCCGCCCACCGCTACACGCCGTTCCAGGACCAGATCAAGGTTGAACTGCCGGACCGCACCTGGCCGGACAAGGTTATTACCAAGGCCCCCCGCTGGTGCGCGGTGGACCTGCGCGACGGCAACCAGGCACTGATCGACCCGATGAGCCCGGCCCGCAAGATGAAGATGTTCGACCTGCTGGTCCGGATGGGCTACAAGGAGATCGAGGTCGGCTTCCCCTCCGCTTCGCAGACGGACTTCGACTTCGTCCGCCAGCTGATCGAGGGCAACCACATTCCTGAGGACGTCACCATCCAGGTCCTGACCCAGGCACGTGAGCACCTGATCGAGCGCACGTACGAGTCGCTGGTGGGTGCCAGGCAGGCCATCGTCCACCTCTACAACTCCACCTCCGTGCTGCAGCGCCGCGTGGTCTTCAACCAGGATGAGGACGGAATCCTGGACATTGCGCTCCAGGGCGCCCGGCTGTGCAAGAAGTACGAGGAAACCCTCGCGGACACGCACGTGACCTACGAGTACTCCCCGGAGTCCTTCACCGGGACCGAGCTGGAGTACGCGGTACGGGTATGCAACGCCGTCGCCGATGTCTTCGAAGCGTCCGCGGACCGCCAGGTCATCATCAACCTGCCCGCCACGGTGGAAATGGCAACGCCCAACGTCTATGCCGATTCCATCGAGTGGATGAGCCGCCACCTGCACCCGCGCGAGGGAATCATCCTCTCCCTGCACCCCCACAACGACCGTGGTACCGGCGTCGCCGCCGCCGAGCTGGGCTACATGGCCGGGGCGGACCGGATCGAAGGCTGCCTGTTCGGCAACGGCGAGCGGACCGGCAACGTGGACCTGGTCACCCTGGGCCTGAACATGTTCGTCCAGGGCATCGACCCCATGATCGACTTCTCGAATATCGACGACGTCCGCCGGACCGTGGAGTACTGCAACCAGCTGCCCGTCCCGGAGCGTTCACCCTACGGCGGCGACCTCGTGTTCACGGCGTTCTCCGGCTCCCACCAGGACGCCATCAAGAAGGGCTTCGAGGCCCTCGAGCGGGACGCCGCTGCCGCGGGCAAGGATGTTGCCGACTTCACCTGGCAGGTCCCGTACCTGCCCGTCGACCCCAAGGACCTGGGACGCAGCTACGAGGCCGTCATCAGGGTCAATTCCCAGTCCGGCAAGGGCGGCGTCGCCTACCTGCTCAAGAATGAGCACAGCCTGGACCTGCCGCGCCGCGCCCAGATCGAATTCTCCGGCGTTATCCAGAAGCGTACGGACACGGTGGGCGGCGAAGTCAGCGGCGCCCAGCTGTGGCAGGTCTTCCAGGACGAGTACCTGCCCTCCGGCAGGACTGACGGCCAGTGGGGCCGCTACGCCCTGGGTGCCGTCAAGACGGAAACGGACGACGACGGCGGCATGACGCTGCACGCCTCCCTCACCATTGACGGTGTGCAGGTCAGCCGTACCGGCACGGGCAATGGTCCCATCGCAGCGCTGCTGGGCATCCTGCGGGAAGACGGCGTGGACGTCCGTGTGCTCGATTACAGCGAGCACGCCCTGTCCGAGGGCGGCAGCGCCATGGCCGCCGCCTACGTCGAATGCGCCGTGGGGGAGCGGGTGCTCTGGGGCGTCGGCATCGACGCCAACACCAGCATGTCCTCCCTGAAGGCAGTCATCTCCGCCGTGAACCGCGCCATCCGGGACGCCCAGGCCTAAGCACCGCACTGCCGTGCCGCCGGACGCTTCCGGCGGCACGGCAGCATGCGGCACGGCTGTGCCGGCAAAGAATGGGAAGATAGAAGGCGTGGCCCAACACTCTTTCGCCTCCCGCGCGTACCGGGACGACGCCGTGGTGCTGCGCACCCACAAGCTGGGTGAGGCGGACCGGATCATCACCCTGCTGACCAAGCACCATGGCCAGGTCCGGGCGGTCGCCAAAGGGGTCCGCCGCACCAGCAGCCGCTTCGGCGCGCGGCTTGAGCCGTTTATGGTGGCGGACCTCCAGCTTGTGTCGGGCAAAACCCTGGACATCGTGACCCAGGCCGTGGCCAAGGGCGCTTACGGCGGCAACATTGCCGCAGACTACGGCCGTTACACGGTGGCGGCGGCCATGACCGAGACAGCCGAGAAGCTGACCGACGTGGACGGCGAGGCCGGGACAGCACAGTACAACCTTCTGGTGGGTGCGCTGGCGTCCCTCAGCAGGGATGAACATGCCGCCGGACTGATCCTCGACTCCTATCTTTTGCGGGCACTGGCCACCGGCGGCTGGGCACCCAGCTTCACGGACTGCGCCCGGTGCGGCCTGCCGGGCCCCCACACTGCATTTTCGGCTCCCCTGGGAGGAATGGTCTGCAGCGGATGCAGGCCGCCTGGTTCCCCGGCCCCGGCGCCGGAGACTGTGGTGCTGCTGGCGGCGCTGCTGACCGGTAACTGGACTACGGCGGACGGCTCCCTTCCCGCGCACCGGAAAGAGGCCGCGGGCCTGGTGGCCGCATACCTGCAATGGCACCTCGAACGGGTGCTGAAGTCCCTTAAACATGTGGAGCGTAGCTGACAGTGGCCCTCGGCAAAAAGAACACCGCCTCAAGGAAGCGCACCCACCCGGTGGTCGCACCGTACCCGCACCCTTCGGGGGCCGTTGCGCCCTCCATCCCGGCTGAGTTCATTCCCCGCCATGTGGCGATCGTGATGGATGGCAACGGCCGCTGGGCCAACCAGCGGGGCCTGCCCAGGATTGAAGGGCACAAGGCAGGGGAGCCTGCACTGCTGGACGTGATGGCAGGTGCCATCGAGCTGGGCATCGAGTACGTCAGCGTGTATGCCTTCTCCACCGAGAACTGGCGCCGGTCCCCGGAGGAAGTCCGCTTCCTGATGGGATTTAACAAGGATGTGCTGCGCCGGCAGCGGAACCAGCTCGACGAGTGGGGCGTCCGGGTCCGGTGGTCGGGCCGGCGGCCCCGCCTGTGGGGTTCGGTCATCCGCGAGCTTGAAGAGGCGGAGGAGTTCACGGCGGGCAACAGCACCTGCACGTTGACCATGTGTGTTAATTACGGCGGCCGGGCGGAGATCACGGATGCCGTCTCCGCCATCGCGGCCGAGGTGGCCGCCGGCAGGCTCAAACCCGGTGCCATCACGGAACGGACCATCCAGAAGTACCTTGACGAGCCGGACCTGCCGGACGTGGACCTGTTCCTCCGCAGCTCGGGGGAGCAGCGGCTCTCCAACTTCCTCCTGTGGCAGTCCGCCTACGCCGAGTTCGTTTTTATGGACACCCTGTGGCCCGACGTCGACCGGCGCACGCTCTGGGCGGCAGTGGAGGAGTACGCCCAGCGGGACCGCCGCTACGGCGGGGCCGTGGACGCGGCCGCACCTGCGGGTTCTTAGGTTCGAGGCCGCGCAGGCAGCGTACCCAAAGACCCGCGGGCCAAGCAGGGGGCGGCATTCAGGCGGAGTAGGCCCTGAGCCACGCCGCCAGGTCCCGGCAGGCCTCCTCCCGTACGCCGCGGCGGGAAAGGAAGACGTCGTGGATGGCGCCCGGATAGCGGAAGACCGCCACCCGCCGTCCCAGGCGCAGCGCGCGGTGGGCTGTTTCCTCGACGTCGATTACGGCGTCGGCCTCCATCATCTCCGCCGACCACTCGATCTGGATGCGGGTCCGGTGCGAGAGCAGGACCAGCGCAGGGGCCCGGATGTCCAGCCGGCGCTCCACCGCGGCATGGCCGGCAAGCACCGCCTTGGCCCAGCCGGCCCTGATGGGGAATGATGCCCTGGGCCGCCACAGGGGGTCGAGGTGCCACTCGCCGTAGGCCTCGCTGCTGACGCTCTGCCAGTAGCCGGGCATCTCCGGGAGCCATAGGGGACGCCGGGGGTCGGCCCTGGACAGCGGGTCCACCAGGTGCATCGCAATTGTGCGAATGATACTGCTGCCCTGCAGTTCCAGCCACGGCGCGTTCAGGATCAGGGTGCCCAGCGCCGTCGGGTTGCGGTCAGCCCACAGTGCGGTAATCAGCCCGCCCAGTGAATGCGCCAGGACGTGGACAGTGGGTGCAACCCCCGGGCCCAGGCGGTCCTTGAGGTCTTCCCTGATCGCCCCGAGGGCCGCGGCGAGGTCCTCGTCATAGACCGCCAGGTCATCAGTGAAACCCGGCGTCTGCCAGGGCCGGAGGCTGCGGCCGAATTTGCGCAGGTCCACGGCGTAGAAGGGGAACCCGGCGTCGGTCAGGTATTTTGCCAGCTCCTCCTGGAAGAAGTAGTCCGCCCAGCCGTGGACGTACAACACCGCGTTAACCGCAGGCTGCTCCGCCGTCGTCGGAAATGCCGCCGGCTCCCTGGCGACGCAGCGGACAAGCGTTGCACAGACGTCGCCCTCATCGTCCGGGGCGAGGGGAAGGACACGCTGCTCGAAACGCGGCCCCAGGATGTCGGCAGTCCAGAGGGCCGCGTCCGTATCCCTGCCCACCTGTGCGCCGGTCATCCGCTGCCTCCGCTGAGGGATGGGTCCGGCTCCCCGTCCCCGTAAGCCCGGAGCCAGCGCGCAAGCCGGGCGTACGCGTCGGCGCGCACGGCGGCGGGGGAGAGGAACACGTCGTGCAGGGCGCCGTCGATCCGCTCCACGGTGACGGTCCGGCCCAGGGTCAGGGCACGGGCAGCAATAATGTTGACGTCGAGGACGGCATCCGTCCGCCGCATCTCCTCAGACCAGAAGAGTCCGTTGGCGCTGCCGCTGGAGAGCAGGACGAGGATGGGGACCTCGATGTTGAGTCCCCGCGCCACCCGTGAATGCCCGGCCAGGACGGCACTGAGCCATCCCGCCCGCACGGGAAAAGCCATGGGGGGACGGTAGCGGTCATCCAGCGTCCACTCTCCGTCGGCCGAACTGCTGATGGTCCGCCAGTAAAAGCCCCGCTCCGGCAGCCTGAGCACGGCTTCGGGCCGGAACCGGGCCACAGGTCCCACCATGCCCGCCGTGGCACGCCGCACCAGTGAACTGCCGTGCATCTCCAGCCAGGGGCTGTTGAGGACCAGCCGTGCCACCCGGCCTGGATGCCGGCTTGCCCAGAGCACGGCCACCAGCCCACCCGTCGAATGCCCCATAAGGGTAAGGGACAGGTCTGCCCCGTCCTGGGCGATCAGCCGGCACGCCATGTCGATTTCGGCGTCATAATCCCCGAGGTCCGACACATAGCCGCCCGGCGACTCCGGCCGCAGGCTCCGTCCGTGGTTGTGCATGTCCAGTGCGTAGAAGTGGTACCCGGCCGATGACCAGAAGCGGGCGAGGTCTACGTTGAAGAAATAATCACTCCAGCCATGCAGGAAAAGGACCACCCTGCGGCGTCCGGGGGAGGAGGTCAACGCTGCCACGGCAGGGCGAAAGCGGACCAGTGTGGCCGTGCGCTCCACACTGTCCGGTCCCATGGCCTGAAAGGCGTGTGACTCAAAGTCCTCGCCCAGGATGTCCTGCTGCCACTCCATGGGATTATGCTAATCCGCTGCCGGTTTGACCTGCCCATTTTGGTCTGGGCCCTCCAAGGCGGAAAACTAGAGTCATGCGCGTTTACCCCACATTCTTCAGGCTTGCCTTTTCATGGATGGACGCCGAGCGCGCCCACAAAATCGGGTTCAAGGCCATCAGGCTGGCGCACCGCTCCGGCGCGGGAAAGGTCCTGGAAAAGCTCACTGCCCCCGCACCGTCCCTGCAGACCACGGCTTTCGGCGTGACTTTTCCGTCACCGTTCGGGCTTGCTGCCGGGTTCGACAAGGAAGGGCACGGCATCGAGGCGCTGACCGAGCTCGGGTTCGGCCATGTTGAGGTAGGGACCATCACCGGCCAGGCCCAGCCCGGCAACGAGAAGCCGCGGCTCTTCCGCCTGGTCCAGGACCGCGCCGTCATCAACCGGATGGGCTTCAACAACGACGGCGCAACGGCCGTGGCCCCGCGGCTCAGGGCCGCCCGCGCTGCGCTGCAGCGCCGGCACCCGGACGTGCGCCCCGTCATCGGTGTCAACATCGGCAAGACCAAGGCGGTGGAACTGGCGGACGCCGTGGATGACTATCTTGTGAGTGCCCGCAGCCTTGCACCCGCCGCCGATTACTTGGTGGTCAACGTGAGCTCGCCCAATACACCCGGGCTGCGCCTGCTCCAGGATGTGCAGTCGCTCCGTCCGCTGCTGGCCGCCGTGGGCGAAGAAGCTGACCGGGCTGCCGGACGCCACGTCCCCCTGCTCGTGAAGATCGCGCCTGACCTCAGCGACGAGGATATCGACGACGTCGCCCGCCTGGCGCTGGATCTCAAGCTGGACGGCATCATCGCCACCAACACCACCATCGCCCGGGACGGTTTGGCCTCGCCGGCGGACCAGGTGGAGAAGTGCGGTGCGGGCGGGCTCTCCGGCGCCCCGCTGAAGAAGCGTTCCCTCGAGGTGTTGCGCAGGCTGAAGGATGTCACGGGCGACGCCCTCACCCTGGTGGCGGTGGGCGGCGTGGAAACAGCGGAGGATGTCCAGGACAGGCTCGACGCCGGGGCAACGCTGGTCCAGGGCTACACGGCTTTCCTCTATGAGGGGCCGTTCTGGGCCGCACGCATCAACCGCGAACTGGCGAGGAAGCCCCGGTCCTGACCCATGGACCGCGGCGCCCTGCGCGCCCTCATCCTTTAAACGCGAAACCCCGGCGGATCGACCGCCGGGGTTTCGCGCTTATGAAGACCGTTACCGGTCAGGCGGGATACTGCCCGCGCTTGACCTGGGGCTTGGGAAGACGGAGTTTGCGGAACTGCAGGGACCGCATGGAGCCGTACCAGACGGTGCCGCGCTCCACCTCGCCGAACTTGGCCGTCAGCCGCTTGCGGAGCTGGCGGGACAGGATGAACACGTCCACAAAGACGG
This sequence comes from Pseudarthrobacter oxydans, assembly GCF_013314975.1. Classification (GTDB taxonomy): domain Bacteria; phylum Actinomycetota; class Actinomycetes; order Actinomycetales; family Micrococcaceae; genus Arthrobacter; species Arthrobacter oxydans. The sequence goes on from NZ_JABTYH010000001.1 coordinate 78,995, forward strand.
CCAGGAACATCACCCAGAACCCGCCCAGGACGTAAATCATCATGTCGCTGGATGCCGGGACCACCAACGACACCAGGACGAAAACCAGGGCACCGAACATGAGGTATTCACCGAGGCTGAAGCGCGCGTCGACGTAGTCACGGGCAAAGCGTTTCTGCGGGCCCTTGTCACGCAGCGGCAGGAATTTCTCGTCGCCGGTGTCCAGCGCCTGGCGCATCTTGAGGCGCTGGTCCTGGATGGCCTGGCGCTCGGCAGCCTTCGATGCCTTGCGGTCCTCAGGGACTAGCGGGCGCTTGCGGGCAGCTTCCTGTGCCTTGCGGGTGGGGGTCGGGGCCCCCTTGCCGCTCAATCCGTTGGCCCGCGCCGCCGCCTCTGCAGCTTGTTGGTCTACTGTTTGCTGCGCCGAGGGCGCTTCCTTTTTACGTCCGAACACCTGAACAGAATACCTTGCGGCAGGCCCAGGATTTGCTGTAAGGCCCACCGCGCCCCCACAACGGAGGATGTGACGCGGGTAATGTTTTTGGCATGACTTCATCGCCCGCGGCTATGCCGCAGAATCCCAGTGCCCACCCACCCCAGGGCTTTGCCGGAAACAGCTCGACGGAGGATCTCCGTGCCGCCATCGACAGGTCCTTCGGCACTACCCTTGAAAGGCTTAAGGCGCTGGTCGCCATCCCCGGCATTGCATGGCCAAGTTTTGACCGCGGGCCCCTGGAGCGCAGTGCCGAAGCAGTAGCGGAACTGCTGCACGGCGCCGGCCTGGACAATGTGCGGATCCTTGCCTGCGACAAGCCGGACGGCACCCCGGGAGGTCCCGCCGTCGTCGCCCGCAGGCCTGCCAGGGACGGCAAGCCGACGATCCTCCTTTACGCGCACCACGACGTCCAGCCCACGGGGGATACCGGGCTGTGGGAGACCGAACCATTCACCGCCGTCGAGAAGGACGGGCGCCTGTACGGGCGGGGCGCAGCGGACGACAAAGCCGGGATCATGGCCCACATCGCCGCCTATGCGGCAGTTTCGGAGGTACTTGGCAGCTCGCTCGGTCTCGGCGTGACGTTCTTCTTTGAGGGCGAGGAAGAAGCAGGATCACCCACTTTCCGGAGATTCCTGGAGGAAAACCGTGAGCTGCTCCGTGCCGATGTCATCGTGGTCGCCGATTCGAGCAACTGGAAAGTCGGCATTCCGGCCTTGACCACCAGCCTGCGGGGCCTGGTGGACGGGACCATCGAAGTCCAGGTCCTCGAGCACGCCGTGCACTCGGGCATGTACGGCGGGCCCGTGCTGGATGCACCCACCCTGCTGTCCCGCCTCATTGCCACGTTGCACGATGACGAAGGAAATGTCGCCATCGGGGGACTGGTGGCAAGGGACACGGCGGCCGTGGAACTTCCGGAGGAGGATTACCGGGCTGACGCATCAGTGCTCGACGGCGTACGGCTTGCCGGGTCAGGGAGCATCGCCTCACGGCTCTGGACCAAGCCTGCCCTCTCCATCATCGGGTTCGACGCACCTTCCGTGGACGCTGCCTCGAACACCCTGTTGCCGCGCGCGCGGGCGAAGTTCAGCCTAAGACTGGCGCCGGGGCAGAATCCGGAGGAGGCGATGGAGGCCGTGCGCTGGCATGTGGAGTCGAATGCTCCGTTCGGAGCGCGGGTCACCTTCACGCCGGGGGAGAGCGGAAACCCGTTCCTGACCGACACCTCCTCGCCGGCGGCCTCGCTGGCGATGTGGGCACTGGGAGAGGCCTGGGGCGTACCCGCGGTGGAAACCGGCATAGGCGGTTCCATTCCCTTCATCGCCGACCTGACGGAGCTGTACCCGGACGTGCAGATCCTCGTGACCGGGGTTGAGGATCCGGACTCCCGGGCTCACAGCGCCAATGAGTCGCTGCACCTTGGCGACTTCCGCAAAGCCATCCTGGCGGAGGCGCTGCTCCTCGCCCGGATCAACGAACACGGGCTGTAGGGTCTTCCCGCGGGGCGGCTGCCGGTACCTCTCCGGGGCCGGATCAGGGGCTTTCCCCGGGAACAAGAGGGGCCCAACCATGGTTACGTCAGGAGTTAGAGCTACACGTCCGCCCCGCGTAGCATGTAGCTATAGCCCATACCGAAACCGTAGGGGCAGGCACCGCCAGCGCGGCGCCGCCAGACCGTCCTAAGAAGGTAGGCCAATGAGCACCGCAACAAATGAGAACAGCACCGGAACCACCAGCACGGCCAGCGATGAACTGCCCGTCCACGAGGTCAAACTGACCGACGTCGCCGCAGGCAAGGTACGCAGCCTTCTCGAGCAGGAAGGCCGTACGGACCTGCGCCTCCGGGTTGCTGTGCAGCCCGGCGGCTGCTCCGGGCTGATCTACCAGCTGTACTTCGATGAGCGGCTCCTGGACGGAGACGCCGTCCGGGACTACGACGGCGTCGAGGTTGTTGTGGACAAAATGAGCGTTCCCTACCTCAGTGGTGCGTCCATCGACTTCGAGGACACCATCTCCAAGCAGGGGTTCACCATCGACAACCCCAACGCCGGCGGCTCCTGCGCCTGTGGGGATTCGTTCCACTAAGCCGGTTATTTCGCCCGATGCCGGCGCCGGGCCACCTGCCGAAAATATCGGTACGGGGGCACGGCGCCGACATGTGGGCGAAACGCCCGGCGGAGCGGTAAGCTCTACACCGAGTAGTAAAACTTTTAGTGTGCCCGGGGCGGCCGAGTCTTCCCGGACAGCAGCAACAAGTAGGAAGGGCCGTCTGTGAGTTCGCAGAACCGAACCGGCAGCCGACGCAAAACGATCACAACGATCTCAAGCTTGGCAATCGCCGGCGCGTTGGTTTTGACCGGATGTTCGCCAGAGGTAGAGAAAGGGTGGCTGCCCACGGAACGTGGCACCACCAGCAACACCGACCGCATCATGGACCTCTGGGTCAACTCATGGATTGCCGCCCTGGTTGTGGGCATCATTACCTGGGGCCTGATCGTCTGGTGCCTGGTCGCGTACCGCCGCCGCAAAGGCACCGTCGGGTTCCCGCGGCAGACCAGCTTCAACCTCCCCCTGGAAGTCTTTTACCTGACCATCCCGCTGTTCATGGTTGTGGTGTTCTTCTACTTCACCGACCGCGACCAGCAGGCGATCGACAACCGCTCAGAGCCCGCCGACGTCGTTGTTGACGTCCGCGGCAAGCAGTGGGCCTGGGACTTCAACTACAAGGCCGGCGACGTCATCGAAGAGGACGTCTACGAAGCAGGCGTGCAGACCAACCTCACCGGCAACACCATCGACAAGGAACAGCTCCCCACGCTGTACCTGCCGGTGAACAAGTCGGTTGACCTCGAGCTCAATGCACGCGACGTCATCCACTCCTTCTGGGTTCCCGCCTTCCTGCAGAAGCGCGACATGATCCCGGGCAAGACCAACTACATCAGGTTCACCCCCACTAAAGAGGGCACCTACGACGGCAAGTGTGCCGAACTTTGCGGCGAGTACCACTCCGAAATGCTGTTCCGCGTCAAGGTGGTGTCGGAATCCGAATTCCAGGCCCACATGGACGAACTGCGCGAAGCAGGCAACACGGGTCTCCTCGGCGTCGAGTACGACCGCAACCCGAACGTGAACGAAATTAAGTAAGGGGAGCGACGTGGCTACGTACACTCAATCCGCACCCACCGGAGTCCTTCCAGCTCCCGTGGTTCCGAAGTCCAAGGGGCGCATCGTCGTCAACTGGATCACCTCCACCGACCACAAGACCATCGGGTACATGTACCTGATCGCGTCCTTCGTGTTCTTCTGCCTCGGCGGCGTGATGGCCCTGCTCATCCGCGCTGAGCTGTTCGAGCCCGGTATGCAGATCCTGCAGACCAAGGAGCAGTACAACCAGCTGTTCACGATGCACGGCACCGTGATGCTGCTGATGTTCGCAACGCCGCTGTTTGCCGGCTTCGCGAATGTCATCATGCCATTGCAGATCGGCGCTCCGGACGTGGCCTTCCCGCGACTGAATGCGCTGGCCTTCTGGTTCTTCCTCTTCGGCTCCACCATTGCGGTGTCCGGCTTCATCACCCCGCAGGGTGCAGCGTCCTTCGGATGGTTCGCCTATGCGCCGCTGTCCAACACCACCTTCAGCCCCGGCATCGGCGGTGACCTGTGGGTGTTCGGCCTGGCGTTGTCCGGCTTTGGAACCATCCTGGGTGCGGTCAACTTCATCACCACCGTTATCTGCATGCGTGCCCCGGGCATGACCATGTGGCGGATGCCGATCTTCACCTGGAACATCCTCGTCACGGCCATCCTGGTCCTGATGGCTTTCCCGCCGCTGGCAGCTGCTCTGTTCGCCCTCGGCGCCGACCGGCGCTTCGGTGCCCACATCTTCGACCCGGAGAACGGCGGCGCAGTCCTCTGGCAGCACCTGTTCTGGTTCTTCGGCCACCCCGAGGTGTACATCATCGCCCTGCCGTTCTTCGGCATCGTGTCCGAGATCTTCCCGGTGTTCAGCCGCAAGCCGATCTTCGGCTACAAGGGCCTGGTCTACGCGACCATAGCCATTGCCGCGCTGTCCGTCACCGTCTGGGCCCACCATATGTACGTGACCGGCTCGGTGCTGCTGCCGTTCTTCGCGTTCATGACGATGCTGATCGCAGTGCCCACCGGCGTGAAGTTCTTCAACTGGATCGGCACCATGTGGCGCGGTTCGCTGACCTTCGAGACGCCCATGCTGTGGAGCATCGGCTTCCTGGTCACGTTCCTCTTCGGCGGCCTGACCGGCATCATCCTGGCCTCCCCGCCGCTGGACTTCCACGTCTCCGATTCCTACTTCGTGGTGGCGCACTTCCACTACGTGGTGTTCGGCACCGTGGTGTTCGCGATGTTCGCCGGGTTCTACTTCTGGTGGCCCAAATTCACCGGCAAGATGCTCAACGAACGCCTTGGCAAGATCCACTTCTGGCTCCTGTTCCTGGGCTTCCACGGAACCTTCCTGATCCAGCACTGGCTGGGTGTTGAAGGCATGCCCCGCCGCTACGCCGACTACCTGGTGGAAGACAACTTCACCTGGATGAACCAGTTCTCCACGGTTGCCTCGTTTGTGCTGGGTGCATCGCTGATCCCGTTCTTCTGGAACGTGTACATCACCTGGCGCAGCGCCGAGAAGGTGCAGGTGGATGATCCGTGGGGCTTCGGCGCTTCGCTGGAATGGGCCACGTCCTGCCCGCCGCCGCGGCACAACTTCACGTCGCTGCCCCGGATCCGCTCGGAGCGGCCGGCACTGGACCTGCACCACCCTGAACTTCGCCAGGTCCACACCGTTGAGTCACCCGCTCCCGCAGCCAAGACGCTCGGAAACGCCGACCAGAGGGACAACTGACAATGAAAATTGAATCCTGGATTTTTGGTGCCGGCGTCTTCTTCTTCGTTCCGATCTCCCTGGTGTACGGTTTCCTCACCAACTGGGGCGAGTGGGTTGGCATCCTCGGCATCCTTCTCGTGGGCGGCCTTGCCGGCATGATCGGTGGATACCTCGGGTTCACCGGCAAGCGCGTAGGCCTCCGTCCCGAGGACCGCAGCGACGCCGAGATCCACGAAGGTGCCGGCGAGCAGGGGCACTTCAGCCCCTGGAGCTGGTGGCCGCTCTTCCTGGGCCTTGCATGCGCTACGGGCTTCCTGGGACTTGCCGTGGGCTTCTGGATTGTCTACATCGCGGCCGGCATGGCCGTTGTAGCGCTGATTGGCTGGGTCTACGAGTACAGCCGTGGAGACCACGCCCACTAGCAGTACCGCAGCATAAACAACGATGTCGGGCCCCACCGAAAGGTGGGGCCCGACGTCGTTGTTTGCAGTGTGTCCAGCGCGCCTCAGGCGGCCCCCTGCGACTCCAGGAGCTTGCCGAGCACGCGGAGTGCCTCCTCGGCGTCCCGGCGGCTCTGCGACCCGTCAAGCACGGCTTCGCTGACACCCAATTCCACTTCGCAGCCGTGCTCGAAGTCGGCCGTCATCACCTGCAGAAGCGAGCGTGCATCCACGTGCCGGGCACCGTCCCTGGAAATAGTGACCGGCAGGCCTGTTTCTGTGACAGCCCGTACGAAGACAGCGGCGGGACGGGCGTGCAGCCCCACCGAGGCTTTGACCACGGCCTTGTGTACTGGCAAGGGAAACTCCTCTTTTGTGGCGGTCCACCGCCGCCGGTGACATTTTCCTGACAAATATAGCTGCCCGGAGTCCCGCTCCACGAAGCGGCGGGCGTAGAGACCGCACTGGTCTAGACCTGCCCTAAAATTGGAGGGTGAATTCGAATCCAGGGGAGACCCGCCATGGCTCCTAGCGCGGCAGCCATCACCGGTGACATCGACCGGACCAGTGGCACAGCGATCTACGTGCAGCTCCGTGAAATCCTGCGTTCCTATATTGCGCAGTCCTGCCCGCCCGGATCGGCCCTGCCCTCGGAGCGCGATCTTGCCGAGCGCTTCGGCCTGGCACGGATGACGGTCAGGCAGGCCATCGACGCCCTGGTGGGTGAAGAGGTGATCGAGCGGGTGGTGGGACTGGGGACGTTCGTCCGCAGGCCGAAACTGGATCTCCAGGTCAAACTGACGTCGTACAGCGAGGAGATGCAGCGGCGCGGAATGGTGCCGGCCGCAAAGGTGCTGAGCTTTGAGCAAATCGCTGCGAGTGCGTTCCTGGCACGGGAACTGCAGTTGGACGAGGGGACGCCGCTGGTGCGGTTTCGCCGCCTGCTCCTGGCCGACGGTGAGCCGATGAGTGTCGATGAGAACTTCATTCCCGCGCACCGCGTGCCGGGACTGCTGGACGGGGAGCCGCCCACGTCGCTCTACAACGTCCTGAGTGAACAGTTCGGCCTGGTGATGGAGTGGGGCGAGGACATGATCGAGGCTACGGCTGCGTCGCCCTCCACAGCCCGCCTGCTGAACGTGGAGGTGGGCTCACCCCTGCTGAAGATCCAGCGCCATGCCTTTGTTGCCCGGGCGATGGTGGACTACTCCGTGTCGTACTACCGCGCTGACAGATACAAGCTGTGGGTTCCGCTGCAGCGGCCCGGTGCGCGCCGGGCTCGAAACCACTAGGCGCCTCCGACGGTTGAGGGGATGCCCGAACACAGTTTTGCGCTTCCGGCACGATCTTAAACAATGAAGGCCCGGTCCTCGTGGACCGGGCCTTCATTGTCTATTGCAGAACCTAGTGGGACAGGCTCTTTGCTGCTTCTGGTGCCTCGACTGCCTCGTGGCCATGGCCATGGGCGGCTTCCAGCTCAGCTGGGGTGGCCGGGGCGACGCGGTCCTCGAAGAACCACTTGGAGAGGAACGCGCGGCGCTTTTCCTTGCGGGTCACCACGCCGTGTTCGTTGGGTACGGCGGGGAGGACCTCAGGGGACTCGAAGCCAACCAGCTTGTAGCGCTTGTACTCGTCCAGCGGTGCGTGCACCTCGATGAACTCGCCGTGCGGGAGCCGGACGATGCGTCCTGTTTCCCGTCCGTGGAGTGCGATTTCGCGGTCCTTCCGCTGAAGGGCCAGGGCGACGCGCTTGGTCACGATAAAGGCAATGATCGGGCCGATGAAGAACAGTGCGCGCAGCCAGTACGTGACGTCGTTCAGCGAGACGTGGAAGTGGGTGGCGATGAGGTCGGAGCCGGCCGCGGCCCACATGACGCAGTACCAGACGAAGCCGGCCATACCGATGGCGGTCCGTGTGGGAGCGTTGCGGGGGCGGTCCAGCACATGGTGCTCACGGTCATCCTTGGTGATCCACCGTTCAATCCACGGGTACATGAACATCACGGTGAACAGGATTCCGGCCGGTACCAGGGCGGGCAGCAGGACGTTGAACGAGAAGACGAAGCCAAGCCAGGTCTGCTCCACCTGCCAGTCCCCAAGGGTCCCGGGCATCAGGCGCAGGGCGCCGTCAACGAATCCGATGTACCAGTCAGGCTGGGTACCCGCGGACACGGGGGAGGGGTCGTAAGGGCCGTAGTTCCAGATCGGGTTGATCGTGAAGAAACCTGCCATGAGCGCCAGGACGCCGAACACAATGAAGAAGAATCCACCGGCCTTGGCAGCATATACAGGTCCGAGCGGGTAACCGACGACGTTGTTGTCGTTGCGGCCGGGGCCGGGGTACTGGGTGTGCTTGTGGACCACCACCATGAAGAGGTGGAGGACAATCATCAGCAGGATCAGTGCCGGAACCAGCAGGATGTGCAGCATGTAAAGGCGGCCGATGACAGCGGTACCCGGGAACTCGCCGCCGAAGAGGAAGAACGAGATGTAGGTACCGATGACCGGGATGGACTTGATGACGCCGTCGATGATGCGCAGGCCGTTGCCGGAGAGCAGGTCATCAGGAAGGGAGTATCCGGTGAAGCCGGCCGCCATGGCGAGGATGAGCAGTACGCTGCCCACAACCCAGTTCATTTCGCGGGGCTTGCGGAAAGCTCCGGTAAAGAAGACCCTCAGCATGTGCACGGCGATGGAGGCTACGAACAGCAGGGCAGCCCAGTGGTGCACCTGGCGCATGAACAGTCCGCCACGGATATCAAAGGAGATATCCAGCGATGAGCTGTACGCCACGGACATCTCCACGCCCTTCAACGGGACGTAGGAACCGTCGTAGTGGGTCTCCGCCATCGACGGATCAAAGAAGAACGTCAGGAACGTACCGGACAGCAGGAGGATGACGAAGGAGTACAGCGCCACTTCGCCGAACATGAAGGACCAGTGGTCCGGGAAGACCTTTCGGCCGAATTCGCGGAGGATTCCGGAACCGCCAACACGCTGGTCGACAAAGTCGGTAAACCGGCCTGTCTTGGTTTTGGCGACGAAAGCGGGCTCAGCTGTTGATGCTGCGCTCATGCATATCACGCTCCCAGTAACTTGGTCCTACAGGTTCTTTGAAGTCGCTGGTGGCGACCAAGTAGCCCTCGTCATCAACTGCGATGGGCAGCTGGGGGAGAGGCCGGCTGGCCGGGCCAAAGATTACCTTGCACTCTTGCGTGAGGTCGAAGGTCGACTGGTGGCACGGGCATAGCAGGTGGTGCGTCTGCTGCTCATACAGAGCAACAGGGCAACCGACATGGGTGCAGATCTTGGAGTATGCAACGATCCCGTTGTAGCCCCAGTCCTCGCGGCCCTCGGACGGGTTCAGGGATGCCGGGTCGAGACGCATGAGCAGCACGACGGCCTTGGCCTTTTCGTTGAGCTTGCCCTCGTGGAGGTCATTGAGGCCTTCGGGGATGACGTGGAACGCCGAACCGATGGTGACGTCGGATGCCTTGATGGGCGTTCCGTCGGGGTCACGGGCCAGCCGCTTGAGCTTGCCCTCCTGGGGTGCCCACAAGGTGTGGGCAAGCTTGTCGTCGGGACGCGGACCGAGGTCGCCGAAGATGGCAACTGCCGGCAGCGGTGCAAGGGCAACCGCACCCAGGAGCGTGTTCCGGATAAGGGGACGGCGCTTGATGCCCGTCTCCTCAACGATGTCGTCGACGATGCGGACAGCCGCCTGGCGGTCCTCCTCGTAACGGATCGCGTGGCGTTCCTCGGAAACTTCGTGGTCCGGCATCAGGGCCTTGGCCCAGTGAACGATGCCGGTGCCGATGCCGAGCATCGCGAACGCGGTTCCCAGGCCCAGCAGCATGTTCTGGAGCCGGATGGTTGCAATGCTTGACTCTTCGGCTCCCAGGTCGATGGCGAAGTACGCCACCAGGAAGATCAGGGTTCCAACAACAGAGATGCCAAATAGTAAGGCGACCTGCCGTTCTGCCCGCTTTGCGGCCTTCGGGTCCGTGTCAGCCAGGCGCAAACGGTGCGGAGGAATTCCAGGATCCTGGAACTTCTCCACCTCATTCTGACCAGCCGTAGCTACGGTGCCCGAGTGGTTCGGACTGCCGTCACTATGGTTGCCCATAATTCGCCTCATCCTTCTCTCGTCCCGGCGGATACCGGGTTAGTTTCTAATATCAAGCTGCTGACGGATCAGCAGAAGTGTGCGGTGGCGCAGGTGTCAGGATGTCCGGGAGGTCAACCAGATCGTGAAAGCGATGATGACGCCAAGGCCGGCGACCCAGACAAACAGGCCTTCAGCCACAGGCCCCAAGGAGCCAAGGTCGGCACCGCCCGGGGAACCGGTGGTCTCGATCTGCTTCAGGAAGGTGATGATGTCGCGCTTGTCTTCAGGAGTGATGTTGGAGTCGCTGAACACGGGCATGTTCTGGGGACCCGTCACCATGGCCTCGTAGATGTGCTTACCCGATACATCTGCGAGGGCGGGTGCGAACTTACCTCGGGTCAGGGCGCCACCGGCAGCGGCAGCGTTGTGGCACATGGCGCAGTTCACGCGGAAGAGCTCGCCACCGGCTGCGGCGTCGCCGCCTTCGTCAAGCAGGCTTTCTTCAGGAATCGCCGGGCCTGCGCCCAGGGAAGCGACATACGCTGACAGCTGGTTGGTCTGCTCATCGTTGAACTGAACAGGTTTCTTCATCGCCTGGGGACCGTTCATCTGCATCGGCATGCGGCCGGTGCCCACCTGGAAGTCAACAGCGGCTGCTCCCACACCAACAAGCGACGGACCCGCGTCGGTGCCGCTGGCACCCATGCCGTGGCACGTGGCGCAGTTGGCGGCGAAGAGCTTGCCGCCCTCCTCAACGTCGTCGGCGCTGTAGGAGGTGGTGGAAGCCTTGGCCTCGTTGACGGTGGTAGCCACGGCGTAGAGCCCACCCGTGATGAGGAGCCCCATCAGGAGCAGCGCTATTGCTGCAAGTGGGTGACGCCGCTTTTGTGAGAGTGCCTTCACGTGGTGGTTCCTTTATTCGATCCTGCGCCGGCTCCGGGAGCCGCTACCTGAAATTCTGCCTCTTGTAGAAAAAGAATCAAAGCTGGCTACTTGAGTACGTAGATGACCAGGAAGAGGCCGATCCACACGACATCCACGAAGTGCCAGTAGTAAGAAGTGACAATCGCCGAAGTCGCTTCGAAATGCCCGAACTTCTTCGCGGCAAAAGACCGGCCCATGATGAGCAGGAAGGCAACGAGCCCGCCAATGACGTGCAGGCCGTGGAAGCCGGTGGTCATGTAGAAGGCGGAGCCGTAGGCGTTGGAGGAGAGCGATACGTGCTCAGAGACCAGCATCGCGTACTCGGTGGCCTGCCCGGCGACGAAGAAGGCACCCATGAGGAAGGTCAGGGTGAACCATTCGTTCATTCCCCAGCGGGCGAACTGGAACACACCCCCGGTCCTTCGCGGCTGCAGGCGCTCGGCGGCGAAGACGCCCATCTGGCAGGTAAACGAACTGGCCACGAGGACAATCGTGTTGGCAAGCGCGAAGGGGAAGTTGAGCTTGGCTGTCTCGTCCGCCCACATCTGTGCGCTTGTGGAGCGCAGTGTGAAGTACATGGCGAAGAGACCGGCAAAGAACATCAACTCACTCGACAGCCACACAACGGTTCCAACGGAAACCATGTTGGGGCGGTTCAGCGTGGGGTGCGCCGGGGTACTGGGGGCATGGGTCGCAGATGTCACATAGACATTATGTCTGTAAAAGTCCGTGCTGCCCAACGCAAACCGCCCTTTTCGGGGGACTTTTTCTACAAAGACGCGAATTCGCGCGGAAAAGTTCCCGCAGGGGTTCATATTGGTCAGTCCGCGCCAACGCTCGATAGCATCAGGAGGTGACTTCACAGGCTTCCGCACCGACCGGCAACTCTTGGCCCCGCCTGATCTCGGCACTGATCAGCCGGACAGATCTCACTGCCGACAATACGTCGTGGGCGATGGACACCATCATGTCCGGGGAGGCCACGCCGGCGCAGATCGCGGGATTCCTTGTCGCCCTCAGCGCCAAGGGTGAGACGGTGGAGGAGCTCTCCGGCCTGGTGGATGCCATGCTTGCCCACGCAAACCCCATCAGCATTTCGGGCGAAAAACTCGACATCGTCGGCACCGGCGGAGACCAGTTGAACACGGTGAACATCTCCACGATGGCGGCCCTGGTCGCTGCCGGCGCCGGCGCCAAGGTCGTCAAGCACGGCAACCGTGCGGCGTCGTCGTCGTCCGGTTCTGCCGACGTGCTGGAGGCCTTGGGTGTCCGGTTGGACCTGACCATTGATGAGGTTGCCCGCAACGCCGAGGAGGCGGGGATCACCTTCTGCTTTGCGCAGGTGTTCCATCCGTCGTTCCGCCACACCGCGGTCCCCAGGCGGGAACTGGCTGTTCCCACGGCGTTCAACTTCCTGGGCCCCCTCACGAACCCGGCCAAGGTGCAGGCCTCAGCTGTCGGCGTCGCCAACGCCAGGATGGCGCCGCTGGTGGCGGGCGTCCTGGCGCAGCGGGGGAGCAGGGGACTGGTTTTCCGGGGCAATGACGGCCTCGATGAGCTCACCACCACCGGGCCGTCCACCGTCTGGGAGATTCGGAACGGGGCTGTGAGCGAAATGACATTTTCGCCGCAGGACCTTGGCATCAGCCTGGCAACGGTGGAGCAACTTCGCGGCGGCAACGCGGAAGTGAACGCGGCGGTTGTCCGGGACGTCCTTGCGGGCAAGGAAGGCCCCGCCCGTGATGCCGTTTTGCTTAACGCTGCCGCTGGACTGGTGGCCTTCGACGAAAACGCCGACGGGCCCTTCCTGGACCGGATGAGGACGGCCTTTGTCCGTGCAGCCGAATCGATTGATTCCGGCGCCGCCGCAGCTGTCCTGGAGAAATGGGTTTCCCTTACCGCCCGCTGAGGGCGGCTTGCCTACTGCTCGAAGCCCAGGGAAAACGCCGCGTCCAGGTCATGCTGGGAGTAGGCGCGAAAAGCAATATGCGTCGTGGTGTGGACGACTGCCGGCACTTTCGAGAGCCGGTCTGCAATGACATCGGCCAGGTCCTCGTGCCGGTGCACGCGGGCGACGGCAATGAGGTCCCATTCGCCGGTGACGGAATATACCTCGCTGATGCCCTCGATCGCCGAGATCTCCTCGGCCGTCTCGGGGATGCGGGCAGCGTCGGTCTTGATCAGGACGAATGCGGTGATCACGTTGAACCCTTTCGGATCTGTTGCGCCGTGGCAGTGCCCGGCCGGCTTCTGCTGCCAGCCTATTACATCAGCACCGGGGTGCTGCTGGAGCACACCGCGTCCGGCCGCTTACGTACGGCGGCGTCGCCTCGCGCCTGCAAGCAGCAGACGATAGCCAACCAGCAAGACTCCAAGGCTGAGCAAAGCAACGATGACGAACGGGAGCACTACGGTTTGCCCCGTCACGGCCCTCAGGGTCATCCCGCCCGCCACGCTGCCGAGCCACACGGCAAGCCCGGCCCGGCGCACCGACAACGGGTCCCGCCATGCCCTTGCCACCAGCCACCCCAGGGCCGCGCCCGCGAGGAACGGCCAGGCCGTCTGCAGGACGCCGGCCAGAATGTCGCCGCGCTGGTGTGCGTCGCGTCCCACAGCTGCGAACACCAGGATCAGGACGACGTCGGCTGCTGCGGCACCGAGCAGCAGGGGCATGGTGGGCGGCTTTGGAGCTTTAACAGCGCGGGGACTCATGGATTCGAGCCTAATGCCAGCCGTTGTGCGGTGTGGAATGCGGCACTAGGCTCGAGCCGGAAGGGAGCCACGTATGCCACGGAAAATCGGTACCTGCCTCTGGTTCGAGAACCAGGCGGAAGAAGCGGCACAGTTCTACACTTCGGTCTTCGACGATTCGAAAATCCTGAACGTTTCGCGCTTCGGGGAGGGCGGATCGGGTGTGGCAGGTGAGGCTATCGCCGTCGACTTTGAACTAGAAGGCCGCGGATTCACTGCGCTGAACGGTGCGCGGGGCTCCAGCTTCACGGAAGCTGTCTCCTTCGTGGTGGACTGCGAGGACCAGTCCGCGGTGGACCGGTACTGGGAAGCACTTACCGACGGCGGCTCCGAAAGCCAGTGCGGCTGGTTGAAGGACCGCTTTGGAGTGTCATGGCAAATTGTTCCGTCGATCCTGCCGTCCTTGATCGCCGGCCCCGACCCGCACGGCTCGCAGCGGGCGATGCAGGCCATGCTGGGTATGGGGAAGCTGGACATCGCGGAGCTCCAGAGGGCCTATGACGGCTGACGCCGCCGGTGCGGCGATGACAAGGGGAGCCCTGTGAACAAGCCGCTCTGGATCTGCTCCCTGCTTGGCGCCGCCGTGGGCATCACCCTTGGGCTGGCTGTCTTCGACAGCCCGTTTCTCGGTTTTGCGCTAGGTCTTGGCGTCGGAGCGCTGGTAGGGGCCGGAATAGGATCCAAGCGCTGACCCGCCCGGCTGCGTTCCGCCTGCCCGGGCAGAAACTCGTTATGCGGTGCCGGCAAGAACAGTGTCCCGCATGTAAGCGACGAACTTGCCGGGCTCCTCGAACAGCGGCCGGTGCCCCGATTTCCCAAATTCCACCACCTCTACGCCGGGCGCAGCGAGAACCGATACCCATTCGCGGAATGGCTCAACCCGGCCGCGCGCCTCATGCGCGCCCTGGACGAAAAAGACAGGGATATCCAGCGAGACAGCTGTTTTCCGGAAGTCGGTGTCCTGGAGTTGCGGGTAGAGGACCGCGAAGGTGTCCATGAACGCGCCGAGCAGATGTACCTGGTCGGTAAAGGTGTATTCGGGGACGAGGAAGTTCTCGGAGAACCCGCCCTCACCTTCCGAATTGCCGGTGTGGTCGTAGGGGTAGACAGCATATTCATGGGACAGTGCGGTTTCGTAGTCGAGCATCCTCCCGTAGGGCGGGGGACCGATGTCCTCCAACTGACGGGCCAGTTCCTGGCTGTTGGTCTTTTTCGCCCAGTCAAGGGTGTCCTCATAGAAAATCCGGTCGGTCTCGAGGGGACTGACCATTTGACCCACCCCAATGAACGCGCGGTACAGTTCCGGGGCCCGCTGTACGGCAATGACGCCGTGGATGGTTCCGCCGGACTGGCCCATGAGATATATGCGTTCCTGGCCAAACCGATCCCGCAGGTAATTGGTCACCGTAAGCGTGTCCTCGATGTATCCCTCCAGGCTAAGGGTGGAGGTTGGGTCAAGGTCCGGGTAGGACGTGCCGGTGCCGCGCTGGTCAAGCGTGGCCACAACAAAGATTTCTTCCAAGGCAGGGAGATGGTTGCGCATGGCGCCGAATTCGGATCCACCAGGGCCGCCGGCCAGGAACAGCAGGACCGGATTACGCGTACTGGCGCCGCGCAGCATCAGGCCCAGGTCCTTGTCCCCGGCCCGCACAGAGCTAAGCTCTGCAATGCTTCCGGCCAGCGGTTGGCCGTCAGGGCCCACCAAAGGGGCGGTCGATGCCGGCCGGGCAATCACGGCAGCCAACGCTAGGAGCGCCAGGCCGACGGCTACGGCAGCAGTTCTCCGAATTCCGCGCCAAAGTGCTGCGTGGCGGCCGGGGGAGTGCTGACCGGACCGCATAAGTGCGGCGCCAAGGGCCGCGCCGAGAATCATGGGCGTGAGGCCGAGAAGGGCGTGGAAACCGCGTCCTACGATGAAGGCAAGAAGGCCGTAAGGGCTGGTCTGGACACTGTCCACGGTTGGTCCATCAACACCCATGCGGGTTGCTTCAAACACGGCGACGGAGACGGCAGGTGAAAAGAGCGTCGCCCAGCGCGACCGCATCAGTGCTCCCGCAGAAACGCCCACGAACAGGCTGACAGCCATGGTTGCCAGTGCTTCCGCTGTTGTCAACGGGCCCCGAGGCATCAACCACCCGGAGAGGAGCCCCCATCCTCCAGCCAGGGTCACAGCGATGGCCGGCCCGGTATACCTGCCGGACATAATCTTGCCGGGAGGCCCGGAGGAGCCTTTCCGAGGTGGCCGTTGCGTCGGCGATCCGGTACTGGGCACTGCTTGCAGCCTCCTGGCCACGCTGCTTCAGGGTCATGCCATGCTCTTGCACGGACATCCAGCATGCGGCTTTGTGGCCACAGCAGGCAGAGCCAAAAGTCCCGAGGTGGGCCGCACGGCGCTGGCTGTTCGTAAAGCCATACCGATAGCGGTCTCTCCCCTTGGAAAAAGGGGACAGAACGCATTGACAAGGGCAAACGAAATGAGGATCCTCAGTTCTACTGATCCACCACATTTAGCTGAACCGAAATCAGGTTCCCATGGACGACGACGGCTATGGAGAATTGAAACTGGACCTGCTCGGGTCCTGGCGCCTACGCCAGGACGGCGTCGTTGTCCACGTCGCGACACGGCAGCAAAGGCTCATCGCGGCCCTGGCCATTAAGGGCCCACGTCTCCGGAGCTATCTCGTAGGGCTGCTGTGGCCCGAGTACCCGGATTCCAAAGCCCTGGAAAGCCTGCGGGTCAGCGTCCATCTGACGTCCCGGCAGGTGCCGGGACTGATCGTCAACGAGGGCAGGTTGCTGTCCCTGAGCGACCGGGTCGAGGTCGATGTGAACCGGATCCGGGAACATGCGCGAACGCTGGGCCAGCCCGGCACCGTTGCAGGCGCCGCCTCCCTGCTTGGGGAGCTGCGTGATGCACCACTGCTTCCCGGCTGGTATGAAGACTGGGTGGTGTTTGAACAAAGCCGCCTGCAGCAGGACAGGCTGCAAATTTTCACGGATATCGCCGCGAGGTCGCTCACATTGGGGGACTACGGAACGGCAGGGGCAGCCGCAGAGGCGGCGGTGGGCATCGAACCGCTCTATGAGAACGCCGTCGGACTCCTGATTCGGGCAGAACTGCAGCGAGGCAATCCGGGGGCCGCGTTGCGGGCCTATGAGCGGTATCGGCAGCAACTGCAGGAGGACATGGGGCTGCTGCCCGCGGAGCCGGTCAGGGAACTCCTTGCCCCCGTCCTTGAACGCCGGGAGCGCGTGGCGAAGGAGCGCCTAGTTCCGGCCGGTGACCCCTGGCTGGGCGGCGAGCCAGTGCTTAACAACTTTTAGAACTTCCGCTGGGTCGGCAGTAGAAACAGTGTGCTGGCCGCGGCCGGCTGTCTGCCCGTAGGTAATTCTTGCCCTGAAGCCCTGGGGATGGCCCGGTTCATGCCAGGTGCGGATAATCAACAAACCTGTCGAGGGGAGCTCCGGATCGGCACCGGACTCACCAGCGGGCTCGGACCAGCTGTGCTCTTGCATCGCGCGGTCACGCCTCCCCGGGTTGAGTTCAATGCCTGGGAGGGCCAGGGCATACGCCCGGGCCCATCCTATTGCCGCCCGAAACTTGTTTTCCCTGGCGGGACGTCTGTTCAGGTGTTCTGATCTTGCTGGAGGAAAATCAGGAGTTGGCCCGCGTTTCCGAAATTTTGGCGCAAGAATGGCCGGGGCGGTCACCAGTGCATGACAGCGGTCTGTCCGGACTCTCCGGCCCAGTACAGACGGACACGCACCACGTACCGCCTGCCCTGGAACAGCTTCGCGGATACCCGTGAGTTCCGGTCTTCTCCGCTGTCATCGTCCCCGGCGACGAAGCGCAACCCGCCCTGCACTTCCTCGAACAGGACCAGCACGGTATCGGCTGCACCGAAGGTGCCTATCTCGTACTTGCGCGAGGCCTGGGGCTCCAGCGCAAAGTCAGCCTGGCCGCCGGGAACCAGGGAAAGCGGCACCGATTGGAACGGGTGGAGAACAGGCAGCGTGGGGTGCAGGGCGGGAAAGAACTTCCGCACCCATTCCTTATCCGCGTTGGACAGGCCGCCCGGCGGATTAAGCCCCGATTGGAATCGCGCAGGTTCCTTGATCAACCCGGCGGGGAACCAATACTCCATGACCGAATCAGGGTCCCAGGACGACCCGTCGACCTCGCTGGTGTCAATCTTGCGGAGCACATTGTGCAGTGTCTGCTCCGGCGGCCAGTGGTTGGGCGCGCCGCCGAAGTATTCGTACACCTTGGCTTCGTCCCAGACGATGCCGGAAAAGGGGTTCTGGTGTTCGTGCGGCAGGCCCAGGGTGTGGCCGATCTCGTGAAGTGCCGTGGTGCGGCCGTATTCATCTGTGAGATCCCAGCCAAAATTCATGGTGGGCTCGTTGGCGCTGATGCCCAGGACGTCCCGCCCGACGTACGACCATGAGCCGTCGCCCTGGTCAAAGGCGATCCGGACTTCCGCTTCGCTGCGGTCTGCCACTTCGGAAAACTCCAGGCCGATGCCCAGGTCCTTCCACTCCTTGAAGGCTGTGCGGACTGCTTCCTTTTGTGGCGCAGGCGCGGCCAGGAACCAGTAGTGCAGCACGGTGCCGTTGACCCATTTGAGCCTTAGCAGGCGGATGAGGCGCTCTCTGCGGGTCGACAGATCCGGACGGAGAACCGGACGGGTTTGGGGCTTTTCGTCACAGTGGCGGCCAGCTGGCTGGTCATTCACGGCTACTCGGTCATCCACGGCTGGCTCCTCGAAAGCTGGTCACTTCAGACCAGTACACTGCGGTGCCGTTACGGCCGCGTTATCGCGGGCTGCCTGCAGCTGGTGGAAGAAAACGGGCCGCGCGGTAACGCGGCGGTAACGCCTTCAGTGGTCCACTGCCCACAACAGGAGCTTCTCTTGGCAGAAAGATCCGGATTCGTTGGTGCAGGAAGGACGAGGCATGGGATTCCCCGGCGATGATGGCAGGCTTCCGGTGATTTATGTCCGCGGTTTCGCCGGGACAGGCTCTGCCATTAACAATGCAGTGGATGATCCGTTTTACGGGTTCAGCCAGGGCTCGGTCCATGTCCGTGCCGACGGCAACGGACGGGCAAAGTTCCACCAGTTCGAGTCCCCGATGCTGCGGCTTGTCACCGACCACAAATACGAAGTCCCCGTCCACGGCGACCAGTGGGCCTTCTTGAACAGCGTGGACTCCGGCTCGGTGAACCCGGCATCGGTATGGATCCACCGGTTTTACGATGACTCCGCAGACACCTTCGGCGAGGAGGGGGAGAGCTTCTCCTTCGAAGACGCCGCCCGGGATCTTTTTGAGCTCATCAAGCTCGTCCTTGAGAAGACCGGTGCCCCCAAGGTTTTCCTGGTGGCCCATTCGATGGGAGGGCTGATCTGCCGCTCACTGTTGCAGCGCGTTATACCGGAAACCCTTGCCGCCACAGAGGGCAAGGTCGACCCGGCCGCCGGGGCAAGGTACGTGGCACGGGTGTTCACCTATGCCACACCGCATGGCGGAATCCGCTTCGCCGTCGGCTTTGGCCTGCTTGAGAAAATCCGTGACGTCCTTGGTGTTCAAGGGGCAGACATTTTTGGACCGGACAGGATGTATGAGTACCTCACCCCGCCCGCACTCAGGCGGAGACTGACGCGGGAGGCTTTTGTAGGAACGCAGATGCCGGATGACGGTTTTCCGCTGGATGAACTGTTTTGCCTTGTTGGCTCCAATCCCGGCGACTACGACGTCGCCTTGGGCCTTTCGTCCAAAGCGGTAGGAGCCCGAAGCGACGGCCTGGTCCAGATAGACAATGCCGCGGTCCAGGGTGCGCCGCTGGCGGTGGTGCACCGAAGCCACAGCGGCCGTTACGGCATCGTCAATTCGGAAGAGGGATACCAGAACCTCCAGCGCTTCCTCTTCGGCGACCTCAAGATCGAAGTTGAGCTGGCAGGGTTCACTGTCGGCAAGGAGGCCCCGCCTGAGGTCGAGTTCCAGCTTGATGTTGGCCTGGCCATTCGGGGGCTGCCGGTAATGGTCCACGAACAGAGTGCCGCGCACTTCTGTCCCGTCCAGATCGAGCATTGGAAGGAAGGGGACCCGATCGACTCGCCGTTGCCGCTGCTGACCACTTTTCTTTCCTCGAAAGCACCGCGGCCGCGGGTCGGCGGGAGGGAAGTGCCCCGGCTCCGCCACGCGCTCAGGCTGCGGTTGATGTCCATCAGGGAAAAGGAAGGACACTTTTTCTTTGATGACCATTTGGAGCAAACCGAGGACTGGCAGGACACCCTGGTGGTCGACATCGAACCTCCGGGCAAAGACCGGCCGCTGCCCAAAGCATGGGCGGCCTGGAACAGCGCCATTCCCACAGCAGTCCGCGACTGGAATCCCGAGGACAAGGACCAGTTGCGGGACATGGACGATACTCCCGGCCGCTGGCGGGGGCATATCGGCGTTCCGGACTTTGCGAAGGACCTTCTGGGTGCCAAGGCTGGAATCAACCTCACCGTGACTCCGCGGACGCTGGTCCTCTGAGGCCATCCCAGCCCGCGGCAGACGCGGCTGCGGGGGAGCGGCGTGTCCCCCGCAGACTTTTTCGGAGGCGTGTCGCTCCTGGCTGTACCCGCTGTGTCCGGAACGGGCGCTCGGGCGAACACACTGCCTGCGGCAAGATCAGTGGGCATTCATTAGTCCGGAGACATTACGACGGCGCGCGGTCGCCTTTGGAATGCGTTCGGCCAAGTCACGTTATGTGAGAGTTCCGTCGATGGCCGGAAGGCACAGGAACAGGGGAGGTCAACTGGTCGGGGGCGGACCGCCCCGTACCTCTGCCAAAGTGTTACTTTACATAATGTGGATTATCGGCGTTATCTTAGTGGCCCCGGAAGCGGCCGGATCCGCCACGCCGGCGTCTCAGAGAAACACTCAACAAGTCCGCAGGTCAGCGCCTCGACCACCGTTGCCTTTATCCCGCAGCTCGCTAAGAATGAACCAATGACGGTCTACGTGCGTTCACTTGAAACTGCAGTTCCGAAAACGATGCTGATCCAGTCCGAGGCCCGGGACGTTTTTGCGGCGCAGCCCGGACTGACCCGGCTCGGTTCGCGACTCGTGGGCACATGCTTCGATGCGGCGGCCATCGACACCCGGTTTACGGCCGTTGAGGAAATGACCAACGATTTCCAGGCCGAGGACCCGCAGTTCTACGACGCCGCCACCGGCCTGCTGCTGAATCCCAGCACCAAAGTGCGCAACGAGATCTTCGGCCGGGAGGCCACCAAACTGTTCGTCGCCGCTGCCCGCGCCGCCGTCGAGGCCTGCCCGGAACTCGATTTACTTGACATAACTCATCTGGTGACAGTCTCCTGCACGGGTTTCTTCAACCCCGGGCCCGACTACAAGATCGTGCGGGAACTCGGCCTGGACCCTGCCGTCCAGCGATACCACCTCGGCTTCATGGGGTGTTATGCGGCCTTTCCAGCCCTCCGCGCCGCCAAGTCGTTCTGCGAGGCCGACCCCAACGCGGTGGTCCTGGTTGTCTGCGCGGAGCTGTGCTCGCTGCACGTGCGCACCTCCAACGATCCGGACACCATCATGGGATCGGCGCTGTTCGCCGACGGCGCCGCGGCCGCCGTCGTGACAGCCAGGCCGGGCATGGAGGACAAAGCCCTGCTGCAACTGGATCATTTCGAAACCGTCCTCACGCCCGTCGGTGAAGACTCCATGGCATGGAACATCGGCGACAACGGATTCGAGATGGTCCTGGGCAATTACGTTCCGCACATCATTGATGACCACATCGTTGGTGCGCTCCAGCCGCTCCTGGCCCGGGAGCCGCAACTCGCGGCACTCCCCTACTCCGCCATCCGCCATTGGGCCATCCACCCGGGCGGCCGGAGCATCCTGGACAAGGTCGAGTCCCGGCTCGGCCTGACGGAGGAACAGCTGGTCCCGGCCCGTGAAATCCTCAGGAACTACGGGAACATGAGCAGCGCCACGGTCCTGTTTGTCATCAAACGCATCCTGGAACAGGCGCCCGAGCCGGGAGACGAACGGATCTGCTCCATGGCGTTCGGTCCGGGGCTCACGGTGGAGACAGCGCTGTTCACCAAACTGCGGCAGGCCCCGCGCCCTGCACCGGAAGAACACAACGGGCAGGAGCGGCTGGCGGCGGAAGCTCCGGTGGCCTGACCAGGTGGACTTCCTGCTGCGGCAGCGCGACGCCGGGGCCACGGAGATCATGGACCTGCCCGACTGCGACCCCGAGGCCCTGGACAATACCTACAGGCAGTTTGCCCTGGTGAACCGCGTGCTGTCCGGATGGCGGCGCCTGTACGTTCGTGAACTGCGCCCCTTCCTTGCAGCCACCTCCCGCCCGGGAACGCTCCTGGACATCGGGTCGGGAGGCGGCGACCTCGCCAGCATGCTGGCGCGCTGGGCCGCACGCGACCGGCTCGCACTCCACATCACAGGCATTGATCCGGATCCCCGTGCCGCCGCCTTCGCCCTCCGCAGGACTGCCGTTCCGGGCGTCAGTTTCCGTCTGGCCCACAGTGCCGACCTCGTACAGGAGGGCAGGCAGTACGACTTTGTGATCTCGAACCATGTCCTCCACCACCTTGATGCCGGCCAGCTCCAGGAGCTGCTGGCACACTCGGAAACGCTTGCCCGGAAAGCAGCGCTCCACAACGATCTCCGCCGCAGCCCCGCCGCCTACGCCCTGTTCAGTGCTGCAGCACTTCCTTTCCGCCACTCCTTCATCCGCGCGGACGGGCTGACCTCCATCCGCCGGAGCTATACGCGCGCGGAACTAAGGGCCCTCGCTCCCCCGGGCTGGGCGGTCCGGACCGGCAGCGCCTTCCACCAGGTCCTCGAATACCAGGGGAACTGACATGGCTACGGACGTGGTGATCGTTGGCGGCGGACCGGTGGGCCTTTACCTGGCCGCTGCGCTCCTCCAGGAGGGAGTCTCGGTCCGCATCATCGAACAGAGGACGGAACGGAACATCCATACCCGCGCCATCGGAATCCACCCGCCCGCCCTCGACGCTCTGGACCAGGTACAGCTGGCCGCCGCCATGGTGCAGGAGGGGGTACCGATCCGTACAGGCCTTGCGGTCAGCGGCGGACGAACAGTGGGGAGCATGTCCTTCGACGGCGTATCCGCAGCCTTCCCGTTCGTACTGGCCCTTCCCCAGCACCGGACAGAACAGCTTTTGGAGGATCGCGTCCTTGCCCTCGACAGCGGGGCCATTGTCAGGGGCGTCAGGGTTACGGGACTGCACGACGACGGCGCAAGGGCCGCCGTCGTCGTCGAACCTTCCGCTGGAGGGACGGGACCGCGGTACCTCACGGCGTCCTATGTGGTCGCCGCCGACGGCGCGAAATCGCGGATGCGCCAGGTGCTTGGCGTGCCCGTCCGCACCAAGGCCTATCCGGACCACTACCTGATGGGCGACTTTGCGGACTCCGGACACCACGGGCAGATGGCAGTCCTGTACCTTGAATCCGGGGGAATCGTTGAGTCATTCCCGCTGCCGGCCGGTCTGCGGCGGTGGGTGGTGCGCCTCGGCAAGCCGGCGGAGGCGGCAGACGCCCGCCGATTGGCCCGCCTGGTGCTGCAGCGGACGGGAATCCTGCCGGACGTGGAGACCAACACCATGCTGAGCGCGTTCAGCGTGCGGTCCGCCCTGGCCCGCCGCACCGTGGCGGGACGGGCGCTGCTGATCGGGGACGCTGCGCACGAAATCAGCCCGATCGGCGGCCAGGGCATGAATCTTGGCTGGATGGCTGCCCGGGCCCTATCGCCCCTGATCCGCCAGGGCCTGGCAGGAGAGCCGGTGGAAGAGGCACTGAAGGAGTTCGAGGCCCGGCAGTGGCGGGCCGCCGTCATCGCCAGGCGCCAGTCCGAAATCAACATGATGCTGGGCCGTCCCCTGCCGTCGCCCTTCCTGCAGCTGCGGAACCTGGCCATTGGCACCGCCGCATCGGTTCCGGCACTTAACCGGTGGACGGCCAGGCGCTTCACCATGCAGCAGCCACGAGCGCCGGAAGGGCACCCCCGTTAGGAACTACCGCGGAAGTAGCAGTCGTAGCTGTCCTGGCTCACAATCCTGCCGTCCCTGACCTCGAAGACCGATGACGTCCTGGCTCGGATGGTCTCTCCCCTGTCCCAGTACGGCAGATCCAGCAGCACTGTCGCCGACCAGTCCGCCTCCACCGCCACCCTCCCGCCTTCACAGGTGGTGCGCCTGATGCTGAACTCCTGGTCTGACACCACCTCCGAACTCTGGTCGGCACCGGCAAGGACAGAGGCCAGCGTCCGGGTGGAACCTTCCGGAGCCAGGAGGTGCGGCGCTTCGACCAGCACGAAGGATTCCGCCAGGAAGGGCCGGAGCTCAGCGGATCCTCCGCCTGCTTCGAGGACGCGGATGAATCCCAGGACGCAGTCGAGCGCGGGGGTATTCAGGGAGGGGTGTTCAGCCATGGAAAAGACACTAGCCCAGGCCGGCGGGCAGGACCGCACACCGCCAGTAGGCTTTTCCCCATGAGCCAGAATCCGCCGGAGACCACCCTCAGCGACGAACAGATCAGGGAGACTGTGGAGCAGATCCTGTCGGCGGGGACGCTGCCGCCCATCGTGCAGGCCGGGCATCCCGCCCTGCGCCGGCGCGCCGCCGCTTTTGACGGGCAGCTGTCTCCCGGCCAGCTGGACCGGCTCATCGAACTCATGCGGCAGGTGATGCATGAGGCTCCGGGCGTGGGGCTGGCAGCGCCGCAGCTCGGCATACCACTCCAGATAGCCGTCATTGAGGACCAGTACGACGTCGACCCCGAGGCGGCAGCGGTGCGGAAGCGGAGTCCCCTGGAGTTCATGGCGCTCCTGAACCCCCGGTACTCCCCGCTGGGCACGGAGCTGGCGTCCTTTTATGAGGGTTGCCTCTCCCTGAACGGACTGCAGGCAGTGGTTTCACGCCCGGAAAGAGTCCTGCTGGACTTCCAGGTGCCGGATGGCTCACCGGCACAGAGGGAGTTCTCAGGCTGGCAGGCCCGCATCGTGCAGCACGAGACAGACCACCTGAACGGCGTTCTCTACATTGACCGCGCCCAGCTGCGCTCGCTCAGCAGCAACGCCGAGTACGCCGCCCATTGGGCTGAGCCCGGAATCGGCAAGGCGCGTGAGGGGCTTGGGTTCGGCGACGGACCCGTCATTCTCCCCTGATCAAGGTATGGCTGTCACAGGTATGGCTGTCACAGGTACGGCGAAGGCAGCCATGCGCAGCACCCTTGCCTCTGCCCGCCGGGCAGCCCTGTAGACAGCCCTAAGATAGTGGCTATGCCTTCCCCCGCGGACCTCCCGCTGCTGTGCCCTGTTTGTTCCCAGCCGTTGGAGCGGGTGGGGCCGGATGCCCCAGGACAGAGCCGCCTTCGCTGCAGCTCCGGGCACAGCTTCGATGCGGCCCGGCAGGGCTATTACAACCTGCTCGTGGGCAAAGGCACCGCCTTCGAGGCTGATACCGCCGGGATGGTGGAGGCCCGGTTCAACTTCCTGGCGGGCGGGCACTACCGGCCCCTCGCAGAAGCCGTAGCGGCCGCCGTCGTACCTTCCCTGACCTGCAAACCCGCCGTCGTCCTGGACTCCGGAACCGGAACCGGACATTACCTGCGGGTCCTGCTGGACCACGCGGCAGCAGCGGGCCGGAGCGTAGCCGCCGTGGGCATGGACATCTCCAAGTTCGCCCTCCGGCGCGCTGCCCGGCTCAACAGCGAGGCATTGAACCTGGTCTGGGACGTGTGGCAGCCGCTGCCGGTGGCCGGCAATTCGGTCGACGCCATCACGGTCATATTCGCGCCGCGCAATGCCCCGGAGTTCGCCCGTGTCCTGCGGCCAACGGGCCGGCTGGTGGTGGTCACGCCACGCTCCGGGCACCTCGGCTCCATTGCCCGCATCACGGGCATGCTCGGTATTGAAGAAGGCAAGGACAGCCGGCTGGCTGCGGCGATGGCCCCCCATTTCACCGCCGCGGAAACCCTCGACATCGAATTTCCCTTATCGCTGACACGAAAGGAAGCAGCCGACCTTGCCTTCATGGGACCCGCAGGGCACCACCTCGACCTCAGTGCCATCGCAGGCCGGCTCGAGAACGAGCCCGGGACCATTCACACCGAGGCAAGGTTCCGGCTCACTGTCTTCCGACCCGCAGAGCCCCCGCCAGCGTAACGACTTGGCCACTATCCCCCCACACAAGTGCAGCGCCCCCCATAAGGCGGACGCCAGCACTACGATGGAAGGACAGTTACTGGCCGGCCCTGGATGGGGCCTCCCGTAGCGAAGGGGGAGCACGATGTTTGAATGGTTGGGCGAAAACTGGTGGGCACTGTGGCTCTCGGCTTTCCTCGCTTTTGCAGTGATCGAGATGATCACGCTTGACCTTTTTTTCATCATGCTTGGTGGAGGTACCCTCGCCGCCATGGTGGCGGATTTCGCCGGCGCGGACCCCTGGCTGCAGATTGTGGTTTTCTGCGTCGTTTCCCTGCTCATGATTGCGTTTGTCCGGCCTGTGGCCCTGTCCCACCTGAAGAAGGGGCCGTCCGAGCAGCGGACCAATGTAGACCGGCTGATCGGCGAGCAGGCAGTAGTGATGGAGCCCGTCTCGTCCGACGGCGGCCTGGTGAAAATCGGCGGGGACATCTGGAGTGCGCGCTCCGCGGCGGGGGTCCTTCCCGCCGGACAAAAAGTAGTCGTAGCCGCGATAGACGGCGCCACTGCCGTCGTCTCGGCGGCATCGGAAGCCGACGGCAAGTCCTGATACAGCCTGATCAATTGGGGAAAAAGGAGATGTATGGATAACGCAGGAGGAGCCGCACTCGCCATAGTGCTGGTGGTCCTGATCGTGTTTGTGATTATCGTTCTGGTCCGTGCGGTCCGGATCATTCCGCAGGCCCGCGCGGGAGTAGTTGAGCGGCTGGGCAAATATCAGAGGACGCTTAATCCGGGACTGACCATCCTGATACCTTTCGTTGACCGGCTCCTGCCTCTGCTCGATCTTCGTGAGCAAGTGGTGTCATTCCCGCCGCAGCCCGTCATCACCGAGGACAACCTGGTGGTCTCCATCGACACCGTGGTCTACTTCCAGGTAACTGATCCGCGCGCGGCCACGTACGAGATTGCCAACTACATCCAGGCCGTTGAGCAACTGACCACCACTACCCTGCGCAACGTCGTTGGCGGCCTGAACCTGGAGGAGGCACTCACCTCCCGCGACCAGATCAACGGCCAGCTCCGCGGCGTCCTGGACGAGGCCACCGGTCGGTGGGGAATCCGGGTTTCCCGTGTGGAGCTGAAGGCCATCGATCCGCCCCACTCCATCCAGGATTCGATGGAGAAGCAGATGCGCGCCGAGCGCGACCGGCGCGCGGCCATCCTTACTGCCGAGGGAACCAAGCAGTCAGCCATCCTGACCGCTGAGGGCCAGCGCCAGGCCTCGATCCTTGCGGCTGAAGGTGACGCCAAAGCGGCAATCCTCCGTGCTGACGGCGAAGCGCAGGCCATCCAGAAGGTGTTCGACGCCATCCACAAGGGCAATCCGGACCAGAAACTGCTGGCCTACCAGTACCTGCAGACACTGCCCAAGCTGGCGGAGGGCTCCTCGAACAAGCTGTGGATCATTCCCAGCGAGGTCGGCGAGGCACTCAAGGGAATCGGCAACGCACTGGGCGGGACTACCCCTGAATCCGCAGGCGGCCTGTTTGACGAAGTCGGGGCCAAGCCGTCCGAACCGTAGAACCCGGCACCCGGATTCAGCATCCTGGCCGGCCTTGAGGGAGGGATCCGCTTCAGGGCGGGTCCCTCCTTTTGGCTGTTCCACCGGGATGCCGGTATAATTGTGTATTTGTCCGGCCGGAGCAGATCCGCTGGAACAACAAAGCTTCGCGATGCGTTGAATCTAGAGATGCAGCACAGTAGTCCGGCGGCGCTTCGCCGCCACCGGCTAGCGCGGTGTTGTACACCGCGAACCGACCAGAGGGAGAAATCATGAGCGATCGCAGCCTGCGGGGCATGCGCCTTGGTGCACAGAGCATGGAAACCGAGTCCGGAGTAGAGCCGGCTCCGCGCCAGCGTGTTGAGTACCGGTGCGAGGACGGCGAGCAGGTCTTCGTCACCTTCTCCTCAGAAGCGGAAATTCCCCCTGTCTGGGTTTCCAAGACCGGCAAGGAAGCGCTCCTGGTTGATGGCGAACGGCCCGACACCAGCAACGACAAAGCTGTCCGTACCCACTGGGACATGCTCCTGGAACGCCGCTCGCTGCCCGAGCTTGAGCAGATCCTCGAAGACCGGCTGACCATCCTGCGCGAACGCCGCGGAGAGCGCCGCTCCGCCTAGAGGTTCCGGACTGTTGCTCTGACGGAAAAGGGAGCCGCCCCTGCACTTTCGTGCGGGGCGGCTCCCTTTTCCGTTGGTTGAGCCATCCGCCGTGGCGGCGGTGCTGTAGCCCTAGGAGCGGCCGGATGCCTTCTTGCGGGTCAGCGTGTTCCAGCGTGCCTGCAGGCCCCACTTGGTGACGTTGATCATGGCCTCCACCACGATGTTGCCGCTCATCTTGGAGGCTCCAAGTTCCCGCTCAACAAAAGTGATGGGCCGTTCTTCGATGCGGAGTCCCATCCGGGCCACCCGGAAGGCGAGGTCCACCTGGAAGCCGTAGCCGACGGAATCCACCTGGTCCAGGTTGAGCTTCTCCAGCGTTGTCCTGCGGAACGCGCGGTACCCGCCGGTGACATCTTTGATGTTCAGCCCCAGCATGAGGCGGGCGTAGGTGCTGCCCACCCGGGAAATGGCCTGGCGGTACAGCGGCCAGTTCACGACCTTCCCGCCGGGAACCCAGCGGGAACCCATGGCAAGGTCAGCGCCCTGCTCCACGGCTTCCAGGAGCTGGGGAAGCTGCTCCGGCTGGTGGGAACCGTCCGCGTCCATCTCCACCAGCACGTCATATCCGGCGTCCAGGCCCCACCTGAAGCCGGCAATGTACGCGGCTCCGAGCCCTTCCTTGCCCTTCCGGTGCAGGACATGAACCTGGGAATCCTCAGCGGCGAAACGGTCCGCGAGCTGGCCGGTGCCGTCAGGGCTGTTGTCATCCACCACCAGGACGTCCGACGCAGGAACTGCCGCGCGAAGCCGCTCAAGGGTCTTGGGCAGCGATTCCAGTTCGTTGTAGGTGGGAATGATGGTGAGGACTCGCACAGGGGGCCTTTCCTGGGGGAAATGGTCAGTGCGCCCGGCTGCGAACGGATCGGCGGTGGGCGCAACTATCAATTATAGGACGGCAGCGCTCCGGTCAGGACCGCAGCGCCGGGCTTGCGTAAAGTTCGACGCCGTTGCGGACAGTCTGCAGGCACACCGGATCACTGCCGGTATCCAGGGCAGGCAGCAGCGGCGTTCGCGCCCGCGGGTCGGTGCTCCAGGACTGAACCCGCCCGTCGGCGACCTGGACCATCAGTTCCTCAACCTCCCACACAGCGAAACTCGCGGGGGCCCCCGGGACCAGTTGGCCGGCCATCGGGTCGGGGTACTTCGCCGCCCGCCAGCCCGCACGCGTGTGGCCCAGGAAGGCGGCACGGGCCGAGATCCGCTCATCCTCGTTGTGGTGCTCCAGGCACGCCCTCACGCTGGACCAGGGGCGCAGCGGCGTCACGGGGCTGTCACTGCCGAAGCAGACGGGCACCCCGGCTGCGTAGAGGGTGGCGAACGGGTTCATGGACCGGCTGCGCTCCCCCAGCCTCGTCTCATAGAGCCCTCCCGGGCCTCCCCAGGCGGCGTCAAACGACGGCTGGGCACTGACCGTTACGGCATATCGGGACAACACCCCGACGGCGGCCGAGTCAACCATCTCCACGTGTTCAAAGCGGTGGCCGGCAGCGCGCACCCGCTGCTCCCCGACTTCCTTGGCGGCCAGTTCCAGCGCGGCCAGCGCGGCGTCCAGCCCGGCGTCGCCAATCACGTGGAAACCGCCCTGGACTCCGGCAAGCGAGCAGGCCGCCAGATGCGCCGCGGCCTCTTCCACGCTGAGATAAAGGTGGCCCTGCTCGCCAGGAGCATCGCTGTACCCGGACCGCAGGGCAGCCGTCCGGGAGCCCACGGAACCGTCGATGTTCAGGTCGCCGGCGAGTCCCCGCACCGCGAAACCAAACTGGTCCAGGAGGCTGCGGGCATGCTCCTCCGAGGACGCCAGTTCCCCCCAGTAGGGCAGGACCTCGGGGACCCCCGCGGTTCCGGACGCACCGCTGTTCCAGGCCCCTGCAAGCCGCAGGTCCTCGGCACCGCCGATATGCGGTGCGCCCATTTCGGCCACCGCCACGTAGCCGTTGGCTGCCGCTTCGGACAGTGCCCGCGCCTGGTGCCGCTTCAACACTTCTTCGGGCTGGCGACGGGTTGCCTGCCGGGCGGCCGTGTGCGCGGCCCGGCGGACTCTGGCGCCGCCGTCGAACCCGTCCAACTGACTGACCCCGGCCGCAGCGGCGAGTGACCCGGAAATCAGGGCGGAGTGTACGTCCACCCGGGACAGGTACACCGGCCGTCCCGCTGATGCCCGCTCGAGTTCCGCGGCGGTGGGCAGGCTGCTGTCGGGCCAGGCGGTTTCGTCCCAGCCGTGGCCCAGGACCGGGCCGTCTCCGGGGGCAGCTGCCACGGCGTCGAGCAGTTCCGTGGCTGACCGGATTCCGCCCAGCCGGAGGGAGTCCAGTGCAATACCCGTCTCCGTCAGGTGGATGTGCGAGTCCACGAACCCTGGGGTAACGAGGGCGCCGCGGAGATCGATGATTTCCATGGAGCTGTCCGCGATGGAGGTGGCTGCCTGCTCGGATCCCACCCAGGCCACGGTGCCGCCGTCCACCACCATTGCCGTGGCAAAGGGGTCGGCGGCGGTGTAGACGGAGCCGTTCCGGTAAAGGACTGTTTTTGCGCGCTGGGCGGGCAGCGGTTCAGGCTGGAACATACGGGGCAGTGCTCCTGGCGTTGGGCGCGCCGGCGGGCAGCCGGCGTTGCTGGTCAGAGGACGGAGGAATACGCCACGACACCGCGGCGGATCAGGGATATGGCCTCGGCACAGAGCCTGGCCAGGCGCGGATCCAGCCCGGGGATCTTGGCGAGCTGGTCCAGCAGGTCCACAACCTGCTTGACCCAGCGGACAAAGTCACCTGCGGCCAGGTCCGTGCCGCTGAGGACGTCCTGCAGGTGCCGGCCCTTGGCCCACTTGTACACAGGCCAGACAAGCCCCAGTTCAGGTTCGCCGGTCAGCGGCAGCTTCTTGTCCTCTTCAACATCCTCAAGTGCGGACCACTCACGGACGACAATATCCACCGACGTCTCCAGCGAAATGCTGGGCATCCGTGGGCGCAGCCCGCGGTCTTCGCGTTTCGCCTGGTACACCAGCACGCTGGCGAGGGCCGCGACCTCCACGGCGTCCAGGTCGTCAAACGCGCCAAGCCGCAGCGACTGGGAAATCAGCAGGTCCTTCTCACCATAAATCCGCCGGAGACGCTGCCCGTCAGGGCTGATGGAGAGCTGCCCGTCCGCTGCCTGTTCAAGGTACCCGTAGGTGGAAAGGACATCACAGACGCGGTCGAAGGTCTTGGCTATGGTGTTGGTCCTGCCCTGGATCTGCCGCACCAGCCCGTCTGTCTCGCGGCGGAGCTTCCACCAGCGCTCGGACCAGCGGGCATGGTCTTCGCGTTCGCTGCAGCCATGGCATGGGTGGGCACGGAGCGCGCGGCGGAGGTCCGCAATACGCTTTTCCTGGTTGGGCAGTGCGGTGGCGAGGCCAAAGTCGTTGTTGCGGTTATTGCCCGGCGCGGGCGGCCGGTTTTCGCGCAGTGCATTCCGGGCCGAGGAGGCCAGGTCCCGGCGGGACTTGGGCACTTTGGCGTTGAAGGATTTGGGAATGCGGATGCGCGTCACCGGAGCGATGGGTCCCTCCAGATCGTCGGTCCCGATCCTGCGCAGCTGGTTGTCCAGCGTCAGGACGGCGGGCCGCGGCTCCCGGCTGGTGTGGTCTGAACTGAGCACAATAGCCGGACCCGGTGCCCTGCCGCCGGGAACGTCCACCACGTCACCCGGCAACAGCCGGGCAAGGGAGTCGTCACTGAGCGATTTCCGGACGCGGGACTTGGTGCGGGAGCCGGCGTTTTCGGCGTCGGACAATTCCCTGCGCAGCCGTGCGTACTCGGTGAAGTCACCCAGATGGCAGGTCATGGACTTTGCGTACCCGGCAAGCGATTCCTCCCGGCTGCGCACCTGCCGCGCCAATCCCACCACGGACCGGTCAGCCTGGAACTGGGCAAAGGAGGACTCAAGGATCTCGCGGGCCCTTGCCCGGCCAAACTGTGCCAGGAGGTTGATGCTCATGTTGTAGGTGGGCCGGAAACTCGAGTTCAGCGGGTAGGTGCGCCGCGACGCAAGGCCGGCGACCGCCGTCGGATCCGTTCCCGGCTGCCACAGCACCACGGCGTGGCCCTCCACGTCGATGCCGCGGCGGCCGGCACGGCCGGTCAGCTGAGTGTACTCGCCGGCCGTGATGTCCACGTGGGCTTCGCCGTTGAACTTGTCCAGCTTTTCGAGCACCACGGAACGGGCAGGCATGTTGACGCCCAGTGCCAGCGTTTCCGTGGCGAAAACCGCCTTGACCAAGCCATCAGCGAAGAGCTTCTCCACCACTTCCTTGAAGGTGGGGAGCATGCCGGCGTGGTGTGCTGCGAAGCCGCGGATCAGGCCGTCACGCCAGGTCCAGAAGCCCAGGACGTCGAGGTCATCGGGCGGAATGTCCTGCCCGGCCTCATCAACGCGCTGGGCGATGATGCCCTGTTCCCTCTCTGTGGTGAGCCACAGCCCGGATCCCACGCACTGCGCCACCGCAGCGTCACAGCCCGCCCTGGAAAAGATGAAGGTGATAGCAGGCAGCAGGTCCATGCGGTCAAGGCTTGCGATGACCTGCGGCCGGCTGGCCGGGCGCACACCCCGTTCGTCCCCGCCCCGGCCGGGCCGGTCGTTGCCGCGCCTTCCGCGCTGGCCGCGTCCGCCCGGTCCTCCCTGGCGGCTGCGGAAGTTCTGCTGGATTTCGCTGCGCGCCACCTTCAGCAGGTCGGGATTGACGTCGAAGCCGCGCCCCTTGGTGCCGTCAGCAGACGGGACCGGCTGCGTCCCGTCGCCGTCCACGGGCGGGGCGATTTCATCGAAGGTGGTTTCGCCGGCAAACAGATCCATGACCTGCCGCCCCACCATAACGTGCTGCCACAGGGGTACCGGCCGGTGCTCGGAGACGATGATGTCGGTGTCGCCGCGCACGGTGTCCAGCCACGCGCCGAACTCCTCGGCGTTGGAGACGGTGGCGCTGAGTGAGACCACCTGCACCTCGCTGGGGAGGTGGATGATGACTTCCTCCCAGACGGCGCCGCGGAAGCGGTCGGCGAGGTAGTGGACCTCATCCATCACCACATAGCCCAGGTCGTCAAGGGTTGCCGAGTCCGCGTACAGCATGTTCCGGAGGACTTCCGTGGTCATCACGACGACGGGAGCGTCACCGTTGATGCTTGTGTCGCCGGTGAGCAGCCCTACATTCCCGGCGCCGTACTTCTCGGCAAGCTCAGTGAACTTCTGGTTGCTGAGGGCCTTGATCGGAGTGGTGTAGAACGCCTTGAGCCCACGCTCCAGGGCGAGGTAGATGGCGAACTCCCCGACGATCGTTTTCCCGGCTCCCGTGGGGGCCGCCACCAGCACTCCCCTGCCCTCCTGCAGGGAGCGGCAGGATTGCCGCTGGAAGTCGTCGAGCTCGAAGTCGAGTGTGCGGACGAACGCTCCGAGGTACGTCGCAGCTTCGGCCCTGCGTTCGGCGCTGGCCTGGTACCGCTCTGCGGGGGAGAGCTCTTCGAAGTCAGTGCGTCCGGGAGGGAACGGTCCAGAGGAAGAAGGCCCGGTGTTGGAGGACATACCCCAAGCCTAACGGGCGCCTAGAGGTTCTTCAGCTCACTGCCCGGGGTGGCGATGTCTGCTGTTGCGTCTGTTTCAGCTGCCCGCTTGGCCTCCCGGCGCGCCCGGCGCTTGTCGTTCATCAGGCAAATGCCGATTGCCGCAAAGAACAGCACCAGCAGCGGCCCCGCCAGCATGAACATCGAAATGGCGTCGGCCCCGGGGGCGGCAATCGCGGCAAGGACGAACACCAGGAACACCGTGATGCGCCAGGCCTTCAGGATGGTCTGGCCCGAGATGATGCCGGCCATGTTGATGCCCACCAGCACCACCGGCACCAGGAAGGCGACGCCCAGCACCAGGACCATCCGGGTGACGAACTCGATGTAGGTGCGCGCATCGATGACGCTGGACGAACCGTCCGGGGTGAACTGGGTGAGTGCCCTGACCACCTGCGGGACCACGAGCCAGCCTGCCCAGATGCCGGCAAGGAACAGCGGGACCGCAGCCGCCATGTACCCCAGTGTGTACCGGCGCTCCTTGGACGTGAGTCCGGGCGTGATGAAGGCCCACAACTGGTAAATCCAGATCGGGCTGGAGATCACCACGCCAATCAGCAGCGACATCTGGAGTTTGAAGTCGAAGGGGGACGCGATGGTCCCGAAGTTGATGGCCGAAAGCCCGCCCGTCTGCTGGGAGATGCGGTTGACCGGATCGGCCAGGGCTTTCAGCAGCGGATCGTAAAGTATCCATCCTCCGATGCCGCCAATGACGACGCCGATGGCCGACTTGATCAGCCGGTTTTTCAGCTCTTTGAGGTGGTCCCAAAGAGCCATCCGCCCCTCGGGGTTGGCTTTACGGGCCCGCGACAGTGCCACTGGGGGTCAGGCGCGGTTCGACGGCGGAACGTCAGTGCCGTCGGTCGGCTCGCCTGGCTTCGCCTTGGGGTGGTTGACGATGGTTCCTTCCACCGGGCCTGAAGGGTCGGTGGACTCGGGCTTGCCGTCGTTCTTCATTTCCTTGACCTCGGACTTGATGATCCGCATGGACTGTCCAAGGCTGCGTGCCATGGCCGGAAGTTTCGGTGCGGCAAAGAGAAGCAAAGCAACAACAATGATAATTACGATGGGCCAGGGGCCATCAAAGAGTCTTCCCACGGGAAATCCTTTCGTCTAAGTTCATTTTACTTCTAAGTAAAGTCGAGATCGCCGAGCGCCTGGGGCTGGCCCCGGTCTTTCTTGCGCTGCACTCGTCGCAGGCGGCGCATTTCCCGTCGGGACGACTTGGATGCCTCGTAATCATGTCGCATGAGCGTGGGCGAGGCAAAAACCGCCGCACCCGGCGGCGGCGTTGCCGGATCGGCATCGTCCGGCACATCCATGGGGCCCAGGTGTCCCAGCTTCTCGCCGGCGGCCCCCAAATCCTTGACGGTCGCCATGAACTGGCGGAACAGGCGAATGCCCAACAGGACATAGAAGAGCAGTGAGAGCGCAACGAGCGCCACCCATATCAGGATCCAGGACCACCAAGGCATGCTGAGAAGTCTAGCCGCCGTACCTGGCCAGGGATGCCGCCAACCACCTGCGGGACGCCTCCGCGAGCTCACCTGGTGCCAGGATCCTGGCAGAACCGCCATGCTGGGCCACGAACATCGGCAGCCAGTCCGTCGTGCCGAACCGGATCTCGGCCACCATCCCGCCGTCGGGCAACTCTGCCGTGCGTTCAGCGTAGTAGTCGTCCGCCAGCCCCCTCCCCCGCCGCGTGAGCTGGACGGTGACGGTGGTGTCGTCGTCGCTGGCGGTGAAGAGCCTGGCAGGGACTCCTTCGGCGGGCGTGATGCCGGCAGAGACGGGAGCACCGTTCGGGTGCACGTCCTGGACACGGTCCAGGCGGAAGTTCCGAAGTCCGTGCACCAGGTGGCAGTAGGCCTCGAAGTACCAGGTGTTGTCCAGCGAATACAGGCGGAGTGGGTCCACATCCCGCTCGGTGATGGTGTCCTGCTGGGGCGAAAGGTAGCGGAGGCGGAGCTGGGAGCGGGATTCGATGGCCTGCCTGACCGTGGCGTGGGTGGCAGCGTCGGCAGGTGCCACTTCCGGGCCGGCAAGGGATGCCGCGCGGAGGCCTTCTTCGCCCGCGGCCGCCAGCAGCTTCAGGGTCACCGATTCCAGCGCGCCGCCCTCCGCCACTTCCGGCAGGCCGTTCAGCGTCTCCAGCCCCGCCAGGAGGGCACAGGCTTCCTCCACAGTGAAGCGGACCGGTTTTGTGAGGTCCAGGTCCTGGGTGATGTAAACATGGTCGTCGTCCCAGTGGATGTCCAGAAGGTCGTCCGGGTACCCCTCCGGGAGGCCGGAGCAGATCAGGATCTGCAAATCGTCCTCCAGCTCCTTCCTGGTGATGCCGAACCGGTCTGCCACGTCCTGGATGTGCAGGCCCTGGTTGTGCACCAGGAACGGCACCAGCTGCAGCATCCGCTTGAGCTGGTCCTCGGACGTGCGTTTGCGGACGGCAACAGCGCGGGCTGCGCCGAAGCTGTATGCAGGCGCAGGTTCGGCGCTGAACTCCGCAGCCGCGCGCAGCCTGCGGAGGACTGCGGCCACAAGCCCAGGCGGGGCTATGGCCTGTGCGTCCGGTCCGTAGGAGGCCAGTTCCTCAGCCAGTGCCTCGGGATCCCGGTATTGCACGGCCAGCCGCTCGTAGCCGCTCCCAGGCCGGCCGGCCGCGCCACCCTCAACGGAACTGCGCCGCCGCAGTGCCAGCAGCTTTCCTTCGCGGACCTCGACGACGGCGGTGCGCAGCGGCAGTTCAGGGAGGCGGTCCAGCTCCCGGCGGACGTTGAAGTCCGCCGGCGGCGTGTACAACTCCTTCTCCAGGGTCGTGACCGCACTGGTGATGCGGGAAAGGCGGAAGTGGCGCGGTGCTTGCCGGGCGCGGTCGTGGCCTACCAGGTACCACTGGCCAAACCGGCTGCCCAGGCCCCACGGCTCCACTGTCCGCAGCTCCTCGTTGCCTGTGCTGCCCGCAAGGTACATGAAGGTCACCGGGTGGCGGGCGTGCAGTGCAGAGACCAGGTCGTCGAAGGCCTGTCCTGCCGGCTTGATGCGGGGCTGGACACCGGCCGGAAGGGCGACGTCGGCAAGGCGTCCCGACGCCTGCAGTTTCCGGAGTGCGCTTTGCGCGGCAGTGCCAAGGGCGGCACGCTCCCACAGCTGTGAGGCCAGGAGGAGGACAGTCCATTCGTCCGGCCCCAGCTGGACATCCGGAAGGCGGTTGGATTCCTTGCCGATGCGGTAGCGGGTGGTGGCGGGATCATCCTCGCTCCACCCCATATCCGTCAGGGTTTCCACCTCGAAGCCGAACTGGCGCAGGTCGTTTTTGTCCCGCTCGAACATCCGGCCGAAGGCCACGTCATTGCCGGAAGAATCGTGGTAGACCTTTTCGCGCAGCTCACTGCGGCGCAGCCCATACCGGGTGTTCAGGAGTGCGATCAGCAGGTTGAGGAGGCGTTCAGTACGGGATACGGGCACTCTGGTTACGTTACTAAAGTCCGCGGCGGAACGCAGGAAGCGCGGCAGCTCCAGGATGTGCGTCCTGGTGCTGCCGCGCTTCTTGTCGCTGCCGGTGATCCTTTTTAGCGGACTCCGACGAGGTCCACTACGAAGATCAGGGCTTCGTTCGGAGCGATTGCTCCGCCGGCGCCGCGGGAGCCGTAAGCCAGCTCCGAGGGGATCTCCAGGCGCCGGCGGCCGCCCACCTTCATGCCAAGCAGGCCCTGGTCCCAGCCCTGGATGACCTGGCCGACGCCCACGCGGAAGTCCAGCGGGGCACCGCGGCCCCAGGAGGCGTCGAACTCTTCGCCGGTGGACCAGGCCACGCCGACGTAGTGGGTGGAAACGGTGTCGCCGGCTTTGGCTTCGCGTCCGTCGCCCTCAATGAGGTCGGTGATGACCAGTTCGGTGGGGACGTCGCCCTCCGGGAAATCGATCTCGGGCTTCTGGCGGTCGAATTCACGCTGTCCAAATGACATGGTTGCTCCTTTGATGTCTGTGATGCTTGTGTTTGCTACTTAGCCCCGAGGATGTCCACGACGAACACCAGGTCGCCCTTGGCCTCACCCTGTCCGGCGTCGCCGTAGGCAAGGTCCTTGGGGATGACCAGGAGGACGCGGGAGCCTACCGTCTTGCCGGCCAGGCCCTGGGTCCAGCCCTTGATGACGCCGGTGAGCGGGAAGCTTGCGGGTTCGCCGCGGTCAAAGCTCGAGTCGAATTTGGTGCCGCCCTCCAGGGTGACGCCCACGTAGTTCACGGTGAGGGTGTCGGTTTCCTTCACGGCGGCGCCGTTGCCCTTGATGAGGTCCTGGGAAACCAGGGCCGTCGGGGCAGCCACACCCTCAACGTTGATTTCGGGGACACCGTCCTTTTCGGACACTGTGGGCAGTCCGGCCGGCGGGGTTACGGTCTCGCCCTCGGGCTTTTCCAGAACCGGCGCAACGTCCTCGGCGGACAGGACCTTGATGATCAGGAGCTGTGTGGGCTGGGCTGCCGCGGAGGGGCTCGGGCTTGCTCCGTCCGAGGGGCTCGGGGCGGGTGCGCTCTGCTGGCCGGGGACAGCCAGGGCCAGGCTGGAGCCCACCTTGGCACCGACGAAAGCGTTGTAGATGACCTCGCTGCTGGTCTTCAGTTCGTCGTTGAGCTCAAGGGGTTCGGGCTCACCGGGAAAGGTGTCCTCAAGGGTACTGCCGTCAGTGCCGTTGAGGGCCAGGATGGAGATGTTGGCGACCTGGTTTGCCTTCACGGGCTCGCCGCTGCCCTCGGTGATGACCTTGATGGTGGGTTCTGCCACTTCCAGTGGCTTGGTGAATTCCACTCCGGGAGCTTTCTTGTCCCCGTTGTCGGTCAGTTTGAGGGAGTCGAACTTGGCAGTCTCGCCGGCGGAAACGCTGGTGGGTTCCGGCTCTGCGGTTGAACCGCCGCAGGCGGTCAGCAGCAGCAGACCGGGAAGAAGAATTGCTAGTAGTCGGCGCACGTAAGAGAACTTTCGTCGGGGCAGGGTGGATGCGATGTTCCGCATGGCAACGGCCGGCATCGCGAGGGCCCTCTAAAGGGCCCTATCCAGAATAGCCCCTGAAGCTGGGTGTCAGCCCATAGAGTCAAGGAGGGCATCCACGCGCTCGTCGACGCTCCGGAAGGGGTCCTTGCACAGGATTGTCTGGTGTGCCCGGTCGTTCAGCTTCAGGTGGACCCAGTCCACGGTGTAGTCCCGGCCCAGTTCCTGTGCGCGGCGGACAAAGTCTCCGCGGAGCTTGGCCCGTGTGGTCTGGGGAGGGACGTCCACAGCGTCCTTGATGACCGTATCGTCCACGATCCGGCGCACCGCACCGCGTGACTGCAGCAGGTAGTAGAGACCGCGGCTGCGCGAGATGTCATGGTAGGTAAGGTCAAGCTGGGCTATCCGGGGTGCGTCCAGCCCCAGGCCGTGCCGCTCACGGTACTTGTCCATGAGCTTTTTCTTGATGGCCCAGTCGATTTCGGTGTCGATCCCGCGGAAGTCGCCGCTTTCGATGGCCTTCAGGGTCCGCTCCCACAGGTCGAGGATGAGCGGGACATGCGGGTTGTGCGGGCCGTGCTCCTTCACGAATGCCGTGACCTTGGTCAGGTATTCCTGCTGGATTTCAAGTGCGGTGAGCTGGCGCCCGTTGGCCAGCCGGACCAGTGCCCGGCCGCTGAGGTCATGGGAAATCTCGCGGATGCTGCGGATGGGGTTTTCCATCCTCATGTCGCGCATGATCACTCCGGCCTCGATCATCCGCAGGACGAGGTCCACGGTGCCGATTTTCATCAGGGCCGTGGCTTCTGACATGTTCGAGTCCCCCACGATGACATGGAGGCGGCGGTAGAACTCTGCGTCAGCATGCGGCTCGTCGCGTGTGTTGATGATGGGACGCGACCTGGTGGTGGCGGAGGAAACGCCCTCCCAGATGTGGTCGGCCCGCTGGGAGAACGCGTAGGTTGCGCCGTGGGGCGTCTTCAGGATCTTTCCGGCACCGGCGATCAGCTGGCGGGTAACCAGGAACGGGATCAGGATCTCAGCGAGCCGGGAGAACTCCCCGCGGCGTGGAATGAGGTAGTTTTCGTGGCTGCCGTAGGAGTTGCCGGCGGAGTCGGTGTTGTTCTTGAAGAGGTACACCGTTCCGTTGAAGCCCTCGGCTGCCAGCCGGGCCTGTGCCTCGTCCACGAGGTCGTCCAAGATCAGCTCTCCGGCCCTGTCGTGGGCGATGAGCTGCGCCAGGTCGTCGCATTCGGCGGTGGCGTATTCCGGGTGGGATCCCACGTCAAGGTAGAGCCTGGAGCCGTTGGTCAGGAACACGTTGGAAGAACGCCCCCAGCTGACCACCTTGCGGAAAAGGTAGCGGGCCACTTCCTCGGGGGCGAGGGGCCTCGAGTCCGGGCTCGAGTATGAAATCCCGAATTCGGTTTCGATGCCGAAGATTCTCTTGTCCATCGGTCCTGTCCTCCTAGGCCAGCAGTGCAGTGATGTCCGCGTCGTTGAGCCGGCGGAAGGCGCGCCTGGACCCGCGCGTGGCTTCTGACTGCCGGTCCAGGACCGCCACCTCCAGCGCGCCTGCCGGAAGTGCTTTTGCCTGTTCTTCCGCTTCTCCCCGGGGAACGAGGCCGGTGATGGCAAGTCGCACTGCGTCCGCGAAGTCCAGGGAGCTGCGCCAGCCCTGTCCAATGACAGAGGAGACTTTGTCCGCCTGGCCGCCCATGACAACAAAGGAATGTTCGTCGGCGATGGACCCGTCAAAGGTCAGCCGGTAGAGGTGGTCTTCTGCCTGGGTGGCCCCGACCTCGGCCACGGCCAGCTCCACCTCGAAGGGCTTTTGTTCTGCAGTGAACACCGCTCCAAGGCTCTGCGCGTAGACGCTTGCCAGCCCCCTGGCGGTGACGTCCTCCCGGTCGTAGGAGTACCCGCGCACATCGGCGTAGCGGACACCCGCCTGGCGGAGGCTCTCGAACTCGTTGTATTTTCCGACGGCGGCGAAGGCGATTTTGTCGTAGATCTCGCCGATCTTATGCAGGGACGGTGAAGGGTTTTCGGCGACGAGGGCGATTCCGTCCTCGCAGCTGATGACCACGACGGACCTGCCGCGGGCAATGCCTTTGCGGGCAAAATCCGCGCGGTCCTTCATCAGCTGTTCGGGTGAAACATAGAACTGCTGTGTCATCTCAGGCCTCCCGTCCGGCGATGGTCCGCGCCTCGATCACGTTACGCGAGGCTGCAGCCAGTTCGCCCTCGGGCACCCGCCGCGCGCCCGAACTGTCCACGGTGTAGATGACAGGCCATAGCTGCCGCACCGTGTCGGGACCGCCGGTGGCGGAGTCGTCGTCGGCCGCGTCATAGAGGGATTCAACCGCGACGGCGACGGCTTCGGCTGCCGTGAGGTTGGGACGCCAGAGCTTCTTCAGGGCACCGCGGGCAAAAACCGAACCGGATCCCACCGTGTGGTGTTCACGTTCCTCATACCGGCCGCCAGTGACGTCGTAGGAGAAGAGCCTGCCAACACCGGCGCTGGTGTCGAACCCTGCAAAGAGGGGCACAACGGCGAGTCCCTGCATGGCAAGGGGAAGATTGCCGCGGATCATGGCACCCAGCCTGTTGGCCTTGCCTTCGAGGCTGAGGAGCGTGCCCTCGATTTTCTCGTAGTGCTCGAGTTCCACCTGGAACAACCTGGTCAGGTCGATGGCAATTCCGGCAGTCCCGGCGATCCCCAGGACGGAGTAGCGGTCGGCGGGGAAGACTTTTTCGATGTGCCTGCTGGCTATGACGTTGCCCATGGTGGCGCGCCTGTCGCCCGCCATCAGCACACCGCCGTCGTAACTCATGGCAACGATGGTGGTGGCATGCGGAACCTGCAAGGGGGCAGCCGCCGGCGCACCTGCCTGGAGGGACCGGTTATACGGAAGGAGTTCCGGCCGGTCCCGTTGCAGGTGCTCGGTAAATGAAGAGGTGGCGTTGGCGGCTACCTGGTTGGCGGTTGATTCCTGCACTCATGCACTCCTTGAACGTGGTCCTTCAACGTCGGTACAGATTCGGGCCTTCCGCGGCTTCCGCCAGCCTCCGAATCCGGGTTACTGACCGCCCTTTTGGACGAACGCCCGGACGAACTCTTCAGCATTGGATTCGAGGACGCCGTCGATCTCGTCGAGGAGGTCGTCGACGCCCTCCGTCGATGCTGATGCCTGTGCCTCGGGCGGCGCGGGCGGTGCCTCGGGAATGTCCTCTTCGACCTGGCTGTCGCGCGATTGCGGCTGCTGCTGCTCCTGGCCTGCCATTGTTACCCCTCCTTATATCCGTCATCGGATCCGGCGGATCCTCCGATATGCCCATCCTGCCACGGTGCGGGCCTCCGGTGGCGGTTTACGCCGCAGGCGGAGCGTTATGTCCCAGAAGCTCTGCCAGGAACGGTCCCGCCTCCCGGTAGCGTTCGAATAACGCGCCGGTCAGGGCTTTGGTTCCCCGGAGGGGCTCCCTGGTGGGTACGCGCTGGAGCCGCCCGTATCCCGGGACGTCGAAGATGACGGAGTCCCAGCTGGCGCCCACCACATCCTTGCCGAAGCTGCTGATGCACCTGCCCCGGAAGAATGCCCGGGTGTCGGCCGGCGGCTCGGAAACTCCCGCCGCAATGTCCGCGTCCTCGAGGATTCGCTGCATCCTGTTCCTGGCAAGGAACCGGTAATAGAGTCCCTTTTCGGGCCTGATGTCTGCCCACTGTAGGTCGACGAGCCCCAGCCGGGCATCGTTCCATTCCAGCCCGTCACGTTCGCGGTAACCGTCGAGCAGGGAAAGCTTGGCCAGCCATTCCACTGAGGAGGCGGCGGCGGCCCGGTCGTTGTCGAGTTGGGTCAGGACGGCGGCCCAGCGTTCCAGGACATCGTGCGTATGCCCGTCGCCGTCCACTTTGTCTCCGACGCCGGTGTCCTGGGCAAGCTTGGCAGCGGCCTCGTGGTACATCCATTGCAGGTCAAGGGCGGTGACCCTCCTGCCGTCGAGCAGCCTGAGCTTGGCAGTGAGCGTGGTGTCATGGCTCACCCTCTGGAGGGCGGCGACCGGCTCGAAGACTTCGACCTTGGGTGCCAGTCCTGCCTCGATGAGGCTGAGCACCATCGCCGTAGTTCCGAACTTCAAATAGTTGGAGACCTGGCTCAGGTTGGCGTCGCCAATGATGACGTGGAGGCGCCGGTACTTGTCGGCGGTGGCATGCGGCTCATCCCGGGTGTTGATGATGGGCCGGCGGATGGTGGTTTCCAGGCCCACTTCCGCTTCGAAGAAATCAGCGCGCTGGCTGATCTGGAATCCCGGCGTTGAGCTGTCCTGGCCGATGCCCACCCGGCCGGACCCGCACATGATTTGCCGGCTGACGAAGAAAGGCGTCAGCCCGCGCACAATATCGCCGAAGGGTACGGAGCGTGGCATGAGGTAGTTCTCGTGGGAGCCGTAGGACACGGATTTGTTGTCCGTATTGTTCTTGTAGAGGTTGACCGGCGGCAGGTCCGGATCTGCCGCAAGGCGGCGGACGGCGGCCAGGGCCACGAGGTCACCGGCCGCATCCCATTTCACGGCGTCCCGGGGGTTGGTCACCTCCGGGCTGGAGTACTCGGGATGCGCATGGTCCACATACAGCCGTGCACCGTTGCCCAGGACCATGTTCATCAGGAGCGTCCCGGACTCGTCCTGGCCGTCAAGCTCAAGTTCCTCGCGGCCGTAGGCTAGCGCCACCGCTTCCGCATCCAGGACCGGCGGCTGGTCCGTCAGCTGGCTCGGGTGGGCGGAACTGCGGTCCACCGTCCAGCCGCGGGCGTCGTGCAGCGGCTCCTCGTCCGTGTAGTCCCAGCGGGTCTCCGCGCCGCCGGCGGCGCGCTGGCGGGTTACCTGCGCATAGGCCTGGACCACCCTGGCACTCATCATGGTGGCGTTGGCAGAGGGGGCGGACGGGGCGTGGATGCCATATTCGGTTTCCGCGCCCATGACCCGCATGGCCCCGCCGGCCGGTAAGGTTCCCCCGGCGGCGGGCTCCGGTGCAGCGGTCATAGATATTGGCCTGTTGTCGGCATGGTCTCGATGGACTTGCCGGGTTCCTGGCCCGCCTTGCCCTGGACAATAGTGCGGATGTAGGTGATCCGTTCGCCCTTCTTGCCGGAGATCCGCGCCCAGTCATCAGGGTTGGTGGTGTTGGGCATGTCCTCGTGCTCGCGGAACTCGTCGACGACGGCGCGCAGCAGGTGCTCGATCCGCAGCCCCTTCTGGTGGGTGGTCAGCAGATCCTTGATGGCGTACTTCTTGGCCCGGTCCACCACGTTCTGAACCACCGCGCCGGAGTTGAAGTCCTTGAAGTAGAGCATCTCCGTGTCCCCGTTGGCGTAGGTGACCTCCAGGAACTCGTTGGACTTGTCCGTGGAGTACATGGCTTCCACCGTCCGCTGGACCATGGCGTCCACCGTGGCCTGCACATCGCCGTCGTGCTCTGCCAGGTCCGATTCATGGAACGGCAGGTCGGGGGTGATGTACTTGTTGAAGATATCGGCGGCGGCCTCGGCATCCGGACGGTGGATCTTGACCTTGACGTCCAGCCGGCCCGGCCGCAGGATGGCCGGATCGATCATGTCCTCACGGTTTGACGCGCCGATGACGATCACGTTGTCCAGCCGCTCAACGCCGTCGATTTCACTGAGCAACTGCGGAACGATGGTCGTTTCGACGTCGGACGAGATTCCGGTGCCGCGGGTGCGGAAGAGGGAATCCATCTCATCGAAAAACACCACCACAGGGCTGCCGTCCGAGGCCTTTTCGCGTGCCCGGGAGAAGATCAGCCGGATGTGCCGCTCGGTTTCGCCGACGTACTTGTCGAGGAGTTCGGGCCCCTTGATGTTCAGGAAGTAGCTCTTGAGGTCCACGTTGCCGGAACGCTCCGCGGCCCGGGCAGCCAGTGAGTTGGCGACGGCCTTGGCAATGAGGGTCTTTCCGCAGCCGGGTGGGCCGTAGAGAAGGATGCCCTTGGGCGCCTTGAGTCCGTGCTCGCGGTACAGGTCCGGGTGGAGGAAGGGCAGTTCGACGGCGTCACGGATCTGCTCAATCTGGGGCCCCAGGCCGCCAATATCCTCATAAGTGATGTCCGGGACTTCCTCCAGGACCAGGTTCTCCACCTCGGAGCGCGGCAC
Source organism: Pseudarthrobacter oxydans (assembly GCF_013314975.1). Classification (GTDB taxonomy): domain Bacteria; phylum Actinomycetota; class Actinomycetes; order Actinomycetales; family Micrococcaceae; genus Arthrobacter; species Arthrobacter oxydans. Next base: position 123,727 of record NZ_JABTYH010000001.1, read on the forward strand.
TTTTTCGAGGGCGTAGCCGGTCCTTGAATCAATCGAAAGGGCATCGCCCACCCGGAGCTTTTCGGCCAGGAGCGCACCGGAAAGCCGGACGACCCGTTCTTCATCGGCGCGCCCCACCACGAGGGCGCGGTCCGCACCCAGCATCTCCTTGAGCGTGGCCAGCTCGCCCGCGCGCTCGTAGCCGAGTCCGGCGACAATGAGGAGCGCCTCGTTCAGGAGGACCTCCTGCCCCACGGCCAACTGGTTCATGTTCACAAGAGGGCTGATGCCAACGCGCATCTTCCGGCCGGCATTGAAGATGTCCACCGATTCCTCGGTGGCCGCCTGCCCGCTGCTGCCGGGGGACGCCTGCCGCCTTGGATTCAGCTGCAGTATGGTTCCGAAGCTGTAGGGCGGCTGCCCTTCCTGGTCCAGGGCGTTCTTCAGCCGAAGGATTTCAGCCTTCGCCGTTTCAAGCATGCTGACCAGCTTGGTGTTGTTTTGCGTTGCCGCGGCCAGCTGGCGGTCTATGTGCCTGAGCTTGTCCCGGAGGATGTTGACCTGGCGGTCTGCAACCGAGAGGTCGTTGGCGGCAGACTGCTCTGCCGGTGTACGTCCGGAGTCCTGGTTTGGTGTCTCCATGATGTATCAGCCCCTTCCTGCGCTTCTATTAAGACATTAGCCCCAAGAAGGCAGGTAGGGATGGAGACTCCCGAAATGTGGACTAGTTCGTGACCTCGGGATCGTCCTTGACGTTTGTGCCTGCGATGGCGTCCCGGGCTGCGCGCCGGAGCTTTTTGTCGGAGACCTGCCGCTCCCCCACAGCACCGGGCGTCCACGCGTTGACGTCCTCTTCGTTGAAGTCGGTCTTGGAGGGGCGCCGCTTGACGGAGATACCGGTGACGCCGTCGGCCAGCCGGCGGGTGACAAGCAGGAAGCCGGTATGGGCCACCATCCGGTGGTCCGGCCTGACGGCGAGCCCTTCCAGGTGCCAGCCGCGCACCAGCGACTCCCAGGCATCGGGTTCGGTGAAACGGCCGTCCGCCCGGATGGCCTCGGCAGTGCGCGAAAGCTGGGTCACGGTGGCGACGTAGTTGATCCAGACACCGCCTGGGGCAAGCACCGTGGCCACGGCATCCAGGCATTCCCAGGGCGCCAGCATGTCCAGCACCACGCGGTCCACGGAACCCGGCGCCTCGCTCCGGACAACCTCTTCCTGGAAGTCGCCCAGGGAGACCTGCCAGGCGGGGTGCGGGCCGCCAAAGATCGTCTCGACGTTTCCGCGGGCGATGTCAGCGAACTCTTCCCGCCGTTCGAAGGAGTGCAGGTAACCGTTGTCCCCAACGGCCCGGAGCAGCGAGATGGACAGGGCGCCGGAGCCAACACCAGCCTCCACGACGCGCGCGCCGGGGAAGATGTCCGCCATGGTGACGATCTGCCCGGCGTCCTTGGGGTAGACGACGGCGGCGCCGCGCGGCATGGACAGGACAAAGTCGGACAGCAGGGGGCGCAGGGTCTGGTACTGCTGCCCAACGTTGTTCACGACGACTGAGCCGTCCACCTTGCCGATGATGTCGTCGTGGTTCAGAAAGCCGCGGTGGGTGTGGAACGCCCCGCCGCTTTCGAGGGTGATGGTGTTCATGCGGCCGCGTTCGTCCGTCAGTTGGACGCGCTCACCTTCGCGGAAGGGGCCCCGGCGCCGGGCGGCGCCCACCGGCTGCGAGCCGCCGGTTGCAGCCCCGGCCGGGACCGCTGCTCCTGTGGCTTCGTTGACGGCGGTTTCGCTGCTCATGACTTTCCTCGCTCCTGTAAAACTGTGGCGCCTGCATGTTGTGGGGAAACATTCCGGCGTGTGCGGCGGCAATGCACCGGCCGGCAGGTAACTCTACCGGTTCTGGTCCTGGCGGCGCGTATCGGGCCGCCGCGGTTTGCCGGTGATGGCGGCCAGGACAGCGTCCTGGGAAAGCAGCCCGGTCACCTTGCCGTTGTGGTCTACGACGGCGTAGTGCCGTCCTTCCAGCTGGGACAGGAACTGGAGCAGTTCCTGTCCCTTGGACCACTCGGGGACGTATGCGCCGGGAGCCAGTGCATAGGAGACTGCGGTGATGGGGGTCGACGCCGCGGCGTGGACAGGAACGGTGGACAGTGCGGCCGGATCCACAACTGCCTCCGGCCGGCCGCCCGGTCCGCAGACCACCAGCGACGTCGCTCCACCGCTACCGTACCGGAGGGCATCCTCCACTGTGGCCGTTGAAGGCAGGCCGGCTGCGGGGGTGGACAGCCCTGCAGCGCTGACCAGGTGGAGCCGGCCCCGGAGGGTTCCCTGCTGGATGGATGCCGAGGCGCCCATCCAGAGGAAACCACCCACCAGCACGGTGATCATCAGCAGGCTGAAATCAGGAGCATCCCCGGCAAGCAGCGGCCTGGCAACGAACCAGTAACCGATGGCGACGACGATGATGCGGCCTCCCCATCCGGCCGCCACCGTGCCCTTGGCCTGGCTGCCCGTGGCCTTCCACACTGCAGATTCGACCAGCCTTCCGCCGTCCAGGGGAAGGCCCGGGAGCACGTTGAAGACGGCGATCAGGAAGTTGGCCCACATAAAGATGTTGGTGAGGATCTCGGCAACACTGCCCATGCTTGCCGTGCTGAGCAGCAGCCAGGCTCCTCCGGCCAGGATGAAGTTCGCAGCCGGCCCGGCGAGGGCCACCAGAACGGAGCGCCCCGGCGAAGCGGTAAAGCTCTCAAACTGGGTGTGCCCGCCCCACAGATTGAGCACGATCTTCTGCGTGGGCCAGCCGTAGATTTTTGCCGTCAGGGCGTGGGCGAGTTCGTGGACCAGGACCGAGACGAGGAGCAGGACGGCGTAGGCGAACGCCACGATGTAGGCACTGACGCCGAGGGCCGGGTTCTGGCGGGCCAGGACGGGTCCATACACAATGACGGTGAAGGCGGCGATGATGAACCAGGAATAGGCCAGCACCACCGGGACGCCGGCAATCCTGCCCAGCGGAATGCCTTCGCGCCTGGCCGGGACAGTGGTTTCGGTCACCTGCGGTCTCCAAGCGGCGTGGCCGGTCCACCCGATCCGCGAACCGGAGCACCGGGGAGAAGCGATTCGAGGTCGGTCACGGTGCGGCCTGCCAGGGAATCCCAGAGGGTGTAGCGCTCATCCTCGGGCAGCGGAACAATGTGGGGAATTGCCACGGTTGCCACGCCGGACGCCACAGCCGCGGAAACCCCGGGCACCGAGTCCTCCAAAGCGACGCAGTGGTGCAGGCCCAGGTCCGGGTCCGCGTCCTGCAGCCATTCGACGGCGGTCAGGTACGCCTCGGGGTGCGGTTTGCCCTGCGTTACGGTGTCCCCTGTTACCAGGACCTCGAAGTATTGCCGTGGAAGGCTGGCCACCACCTCCCTGGCCAGCGGGCCCTCGGACATGGTGACCAGGGCGCACCGGACACCGGCGAGGTGGAGTTCCTCAAGGAGCTCGCGTGCACCCGGCCGCCACGGCACCTGGCGCCGGACGCTGCTGACCACCGCGCCGGTGAGGGTGTCGATGATGTCCCGGATTTCCAGCTCCACGCCGGCATCCTGGAGGAGCCCGGCCGAAAATGTCAGCGACTGCCCAACCAGCTGCATGGCCTGTTCATGGGACCACGTCCCGCCATGGGCCTCCACCAGCGCGTGTTCGGCTGCGATCCAGTAGGGCTCCGTATCGACGATCGTCCCGTCCATGTCCCACAGGACGGCTTTGAGCGGGGAACTGTCGGCTGGCAATCGCATGCCCCCAGTCTACGGGGACTGGCTGGGCGCAGGCTGATGGCTACGCCCTTGGCGAATATGGCGCTCCCCGGCACCGGCGGTAATGCTTTTGCGTGATGTTTCGGCGCTTCATTCACTGCACAGCCAAGGTCCTTGGACGTAGGGTGAAGAAATGAATAGCTTCGAGGGAGACACCACAGAACCGGGTGCCGGGCCCGAACAGGAGCGGTTCCTGCAGCCGGTAGCTGACGGACAGCGCGTGACAGTGATGCTTGCCGCCTTTGAAGGCTGGAATGACGCGGGGGAAGCGGCCAGCGACTCCCTGCGCTACCTGAACAAGTTGTGGGGCGGTAAAAAAGTCGCCTCCATCGACGCCGACGAGTATTACGACTTCCAGTTCACGCGCCCCACCGTGCGCCGGAACGCAGCCGGGGAACGCAAAATCAAATGGCCGTCCACACGGATCTATAAAGCAAGCGCTCCGGACTCCAACGTGGACGTCATCTTTGTCCAGGGCACGGAGCCGTCCTATAAATGGCGCGCCTACACCGCGGAACTCCTGGTCCATGCCGAGGCGCTGAACGTTGACTATGTTGTCCTGGTCGGGGCCCTCCTGGCCGATGTTCCGCACAGCAGGCCTATTCCGGTCAGCACCTCGTCGGACGACGCCCCGCTGCGTGAACGGATGAACCTCGAAGCCTCGCAGTATGAAGGCCCGGTGGGGATCGTCGGCGTGCTGTCGGAGGTGGCGCTGCTGGCAGGCATCCCCACTGTTTCGCTGTGGGCCGCCGTCCCCCACTATGTTGCCCAGGCGCCGTCGCCGAAAGCCCAGCTGGCACTCCTGCACCGCATCGAGGAGCTGCTCCAGGTTCCGTTGGACACGCACGAACTGGCTGAGGAAGCGGACGCGTGGGAACGGGGAGTGGACGAACTGGCTACGGAGGATCCCGAGATCGCGGCGTACGTCCGGCAGCTCGAGGAAGCAAAGGACACGGCCGATCTCCCGGAAGCCACCGGTGAGTCGATAGCGCGCGAATTCGAGCGGTACCTCAAGCGTCGGGGCCAGGACCGGCCGTAACCGGCAGCGCCCTGAAAACCGGGCACCGCCTCACGCTCTGGGCGCCGTTTAGAGAAGCACGCCCAGCAGGGCGTCCACCGCATCCTTGACCAGGGCCTGGTCGGCAGGGCTTGCAGGTCCGCCGTCGGCGTTTGCCTGCTCCGCCCAGCGGGAGACCGCCGCGACGGCGGCAGGAGCGTTGAGGTCGGCGGCAAGCGCTGCGCGCATCTCGGCCACCAGGGGGGCGGCGGATCCTTCGGGCGCATGGCCCAGGGCCCGGCGCCAGGCAGCAAGTGTGGCCTTGGCCTCCTCGAACCCTTCGTTGGTCCAGGCCCAGTCGGAGCGGTAGTGGTGGGCCAGGATGCCAAGACGGATCGCCGCGGGGTCCTCCCCCGCCGCCCGAAGTTTCGACACGAGCACCAGGTTTCCCTTTGACTTGCTCATCTTCTCGCCATCGAGGCCCACCATGCCGGCGTGGGCGTAGTGCTTGGCCAGCGGAACGCCTGCAAGCGAGTATGCGTGCCCGGCGCCCATTTCGTGGTGCGGGAAGATGAGGTCCGAACCGCCGCCCTGGACGGTAAAGGGGGAAGGCAGGTACTTCTGTGCGATGACTGTGCATTCAATATGCCAGCCGGGCCGTCCTGCTCCCAGGCTGCCGCCGGGCCAGCTCGGTTCGCCTTTGCGCGCCACACGCCACAGCAGCGGGTCCAGTGCCTGCCGTTTGCCGGCCCGTCCGGGATCGCCGCCGCGTTCCGCGAACAGCTCAAGCATCTCGCTCTCTGCCAGCCCGGAGATACACCCCAAGGTCCACGCATCAGGTGCGACGGACTGCTTGCCCGCCGCTTCGACGTCGTAATAGACGTCCCCGTCAGGCTCGCCATTGGTGCCTTTGACGGTGTAGGCCAGCCCCAGGCTCACAAGCCGTTCCACCTCCGGGACGATCAGCCCAATGGACTCCACGGCGCCCACATAGTGGTCGGGCGGCAGGACGTTGAGCGCTTCCATGTCTGTCTGGAAAAGCTCGATCTGGCCGGCAGCCAGGTCCCGCCAGTCAACACCCGTCGCCTCGGCACGTTCCAGGAGTGGATCATCCACATCCGTGACATTCTGCACATACGCAACGTCCCGGCCGGAGTCCCGCCAGGCCCGGTTCAGCAGGTCGAAAGCCACGTAGCTGGATGCGTGCCCCATGTGGGTGGCGTCGTACGGCGTAATGCCGCAGACGTACATGGACGGCCGGCCCTCGTCCTCCAGTACCACCTCGCGGCGCACCGCTGTGTCGAACAGCCGGATGGCGGGCATGCTTCCGGGCACGTCAGGAACGGGGCGGGATATCCAGGATTTCACACACCAAGCCTAGTGCTAGGCGCTGATGACATTGAAACCGAGCAGGAGGTACAGGGCGAGTCCCAGGAAGATCCGGTACCAGACGAACAACCGGTAGCTGCGGGTGGACACGAACTTCAGGAACCAGCCGATGATGACGTATCCCACAACGAAGGCGATCATCGTGGCCAGGGCGGTTTCCGGCAATCCGTACGGTCCGGCGATGCCCTCATTGGTGACGGTCTTGTAGAGCTGGTAGAACCCGCTGCCGAACACCGCGGGGATGGCAAGAAGGAACGAATAGCGGGCGGCGGCCTCGCGGGTGTAACCCATCAGGAGGCCGGCGGTGATGGTTCCTCCGGACCTGGAAACACCGGGAATCAGGGCCAGGGCCTGCGCGAAGCCGTAGAGGATGCCGTGCTTGTAGGTCAGCCGGCTGAGGTCCCGTTCCTGCCTGCCGATGGCGTCCGCAACGGCAAGGAAAAGCCCGAAGACGATCAGCATGGTTGCCACGATCCACATGCTGCGGAGCACAGACTCGATCTGGTCCTGGAACAGGAGACCAAGAACGATGATGGGCAGGCTTCCCAGGATGACCAGCCAGCCCATCCGGGCGTCCGGGTCCTGCCGCGATACCTTCCCGGTAAGCGAACCTGTCCAGCCTTTGACGATCCTGACAATGTCCCGCCAGAAATAGACCAGGACCGCGGTCTCCGTGCCCAACTGGGTGATGGCTGTGAACGCTGCCCCCGGGTCAGCCGCATTGGGCAGGAATTGCCCCACAATCCGAAGATGCGCACTTGATGAAATCGGTAGAAATTCGGTCAGTCCCTGCACTAGGCCCAGCAGGGCCGCCTCAAACCAGTTCACGCTAAGACCCTACGTCATAGGCAGTGCCGGTTCTGCCCGTAAGCTTGCTGCTATGCAGCAGCGTTACGTCGGCAACAGTGGATTGCGTGTGTCCGCCCTATCCCTCGGCACCATGGGCTGGGCCGGCGAAACCGACGAACAGGACGCCTCGGAACTCCTGCGCACCTTCCTTAACGCGGGCGGCCGGCACGTTGATACGGCCGCGTCCTACGGCGACGGCAGGTCGGAGGCAATGATTGGCTCCCTGCTGGGCGACGTGGTGGCGCGGACGGAGATTTCCATCTCCAGCAAAGCAGGGTTGACGACGCCGGATGGCCGGCGCGGGGTGGACACCTCGCGCAACGCCATGCTCACCGGGCTCGACGCGAGTTTGGCACGGTTGGGCACCGACTACGTGGATATCTGGTTTGCCCAGGCCTGGGACGCCAACGTTCCGCTGGACGAAACGCTGTCCGCGTTGGAATTCGCGGTCCGTACCGGCCGCGCGCGGTATGCGGGCGTTTCCAACTTCAACGGATGGCAGACAGCCAAGGCGGCTGCGGTTGCCGGGTTCCCGCTGGTTGCGGTCCAGTCCGAGTACTCGTTCCTGCAGCGCCGGCCCGAAGCTGAGCTCATTCCCGCGGTGGAAGATGCAGGCCTGGGGCTTATGGCCTGGGCGCCGCTGGGCCGCGGTGTGCTGACAGGCAAGTACCGCGGCAGCATCCCCTCCGGATCGCGGGCCGCTTCAGCGGCCGAAGCCGGGTACGTGGAGCCTTACCTGGAGGAGAAGCCGTCCCGGACCGTGGAGGCCGTATGCATGGCGGCCAAGGGCCTGGGGCGGACTCCGCAGGACGTCTCCCTCAGCTGGCTACTGTCCCAGCACGGCGTGGCCACCGCCATTGTGGGTCCGCGCACGCCCGCCCAGCTGAAAGAACTGCTGGACGCGCAGCTCACACCGCTGCCGCCCGAAATTGCCCGGGCCCTTGAGGATGTTTCAGCGCCGCTGTAAGCCCGCGGCCCTACTCCTGGACGATCTCCAGGTCCTCGTCGTCATCCACGTCGCTTTCTTCGTCCTCGTCGTCCTCGTCATCAAAGACCTGGAGCGGGGTTACCTCGTTGTAGGCCTCATAGAGCGCATCTTCATAAACTTCGAAGGCGTCTGCGACCGCAAAGAACGCCGCCTCGACGGAGGGGTCACCATCTCCGCGGCGGTTGGATGCTGCTATAAGGTGTTCTTCCATAGCGGTGGTCAAGGACTGAAGCGCGACACGCGGATCGATGCTCATGACTTCACGTTAGCCGGAAAAGGACGAAAATGGAGAGCAATGAAGGAACAATTTCTCACCAGCTCGGTCCAGCGGGAACGGGACTATTTGAGGCAGTACGAGTACCTCGTACTGACGGTCAGTCCTGATGATTCACTCCCTGAGGCACGCCGCCGCCTGGTGGAACATTCCGAGTACGGCAAGTGGGAGCTGGAGCGCAGCAAGCTGTACGTGGGCGGGGGCCGACGCTTCTGGCTGCGCCGGCGGGTGTTGCAGGTCCAACGGACGGTCTAGCCTTCCAGCGGTCCCAGCCAGGCGTTGGCAACGGTGTTGTGGGCGGACTCATCATCGGACGGATGGAACATGCCTGCCAGGACGTCGCGGTAAAGCCGCTCCAGTTCTGAACCCCGGAAATAACTCGATCCCCCGCTGACGCGGATGGCCAGGTCCACAACCCGCCGCGCAGTCTCCGTGGCGTTCACCTTCAGCCCCACCAGCTTCGGGAACCACTGCGGTCCGTGGTCCACCAGGGCGTCCACGTCCGCGGCCACTGAGGCCAGCTGAGGGTACAGGGTGTCCATGGCCATGGCCGCCTCTGCAACCTTCCAGCGGATGTCCGGATCCTGCGCGTAGCTCCGTCCGTTGTTCTTGAAGGAGGTGCGCCGTTTCACGCTCGCCACGCCCACGGCGAGGGCCCGCTCCCCCAGGCCCGTGTAGACGGCTGCGAGCAGCGTCTCGAAACAGGCGAAGACAGCGAAGATCAGCGGGTCCCTTCCGGGACCGACGGGAATCCTGCGGAAGATCCGTTCAGGCGGAACTGTGGCCCCGTCCAGGATGGTGGTGTTGGACTGGCTCGCCCGCATGCCCAAGGTGTCCCAGTCGTCCACGATGCGGTATCCGGGCGTTTCGCGCGTGATGAAGCCGTGGACCAGCTCGCCTTCCCCATCCCGCCCGCCAGGGTCCTTGCCGAAAATTCCCAGCCGGGTCCACGCCGGCGAGAGGCTGGTGAAGATTTTGGTCCCCGTGAAGGAGTATCCGCCGCCGGGCAAGGGCGTGGCCGTGGTCCGCGAATCGAAGAGGACCGCATCGTTGCCGGCCTCGGAGTTGCCGAATGCGAAGATCTCGCCCTCCGCCGCCTCCTTGAGGACGAAGCCAAGGGAGCTGTCGCCGCGGGCTTGGAGGACATGCGCGACGCCGGTCCACACCAGGTGCATGTTCACGGCCAGTGCCGTGGCTGGCGCAGCCGTTGCCAGCCTGCGCTGGCACTGCGCCGCCGCTTCGAGGCCAAAGCCCAGGCCGCCGTCGTCCGTTGGTACGAACAACTTCAGGTAGCCGGCCCCGACAAGTTCCGCAAGGTCCTCATGGAAGAACGCGTTCTCCCGGTCGTAGCCGGGGGCACGGCCCCGGATCCGCTCCAGGAGGGCGTCGGGCAGGACTTCCTCGGGGGTCATGGCGGCCCGCTCAGTAGTTGGTGAGGAGGGTGTTGAGGACCCGTGCACCGAATTTCAGGGAATCAGCGGGAACCCGCTCATCCACCCCGTGGAACATGCCGGTGAAGTCCAGCTCATCCGGCAGCATCAGGGGCGCAAAGCCATAGCCGGTGATGCCGAGCCTGCTCAGCGATTTGTTGTCCGTGCCGCCGGAGAGGGTGTACGGCAGGACCTTGGCGCCGGGGTCCTCGGAGTGCAGGGCGTCGATCATGGAGTCCACCAGGTTGCCTGCGAAGGGCACCTCCAGGGAGACATCCTGGTGCACGTAGCTGACGTCGACGCCGGTGCCGGCCAGGTCGCGGACGATCTCCAGGACGTGTTCCTGCTGGCCGGGCAGGGTGCGGCAGTCGATCAGCGCCTCCGCGGACTCCGGGATGACGTTGTGCTTGTAACCGCCTTTGAGCAGCGTGGGGTTGGTGGTGTTCTGGAGTGTTGCGCCCACGAACCGGGCCACGGTTCCCAGCTGGCTGAGCAGGACGTCCGGGTTGTCGGCGTCGAACTCCACGCCCGTGAGTTCCGTCACGCCGTCCAGGAACTGGCGGGTGGTGGGGGTCAGCTCAATGGGCCACTTGTACTCGCCGATGCGCGTCACGGCTCCGGCCAGGCGCGTCACGGCGTTGTCCGTGTTGATCTGCGAGCCGTGTCCGGCCCTGCCGTGGGCCACGAGCCGCAGCCACGAGATGCCCTTTTCCGCTGTCTGGAGGAGGTACGTCCGCTGGCCACCGATGGTGGCCGAGAATCCGCCCACCTCGGAGATCGCCTCGGTGGCGCCCAAGAACAGCTCCGGGCGCTTGTCCACGGCGTAGCGGGCACCGTAGGCGCCGCCCGCCTCCTCGTCCGCGAAGAAGGCGAAGATGATATCCCGCTTGGGCTTCCGGCCGGTGCGGGCGAAACCCCGCAGCACGGCAAGGATCATGGCATCCATGTCTTTCATGTCGACGGCGCCGCGTCCCCAGATCAGCCCGTCCTTCAGTTCCGCGCCGAACGGGTCCACAGACCACTGGTCCCGAAGCGCCGGCACCACATCCAGGTGGCCGTGCACCACGAGGGCGCTGGCGGATGGGTCCTCACCTGCCATGCGGGTGACTACGTTGGCCCGCCCGGGGGCAGACTCGAAAATTTCGGCTTCCATGCCGACTTCCTCGATAAGCCCGGCGGCATACTCTGCCGCGGCACGCTCCCCCGGCCCCGACCCGTCGCCGAAGTTGGAGGTGTCTATCCGGATGAGTTCCTGGCAGATCCGGACAACTTCATCCTCGGGCAGGACGTCAGGCATGGAGGGCTCCTCACTGGGAAATGACTGGCTGGTGCAGCGCTGATGCACTGCCCTCAGCCTACCCACTTGGCCCGATTCGATGTTTCAGGAAAAGTCGTGTTAGAGTTTTTCTCGCTGCTTCGGAGAAACGCGAAACGCTGAAAAGCGGAAACGGTTTCCGAATCACCACCTGCGCGGGTGGCGGAATGGCAGACGCGCTAGCTTGAGGTGCTAGTCCTCGAAAGGGGGTGGGGGTTCAAGTCCCCCTCCGCGCACAAACGGAAGCCCCGGAAAATCAGTGATTTTCCGGGGCTTCTTTGTCTGTGCCTGAGGTTCCGGTTGCCGGTATACCTGGACGCGTAACGGGTTCTTCCAAAGCAGGTACCAACTACTCGTGTGCCCGCCCCACGCAGATCCTAGTGTTGTTCACGGAGCCGGCGACGAGAGCACACGCCTGAGACCACGTGTGCTCGCCCCCCAGCCGTCGCCGGCTCCGCTCACCGCCCGGACTTAGTTCCCGGCCCTGCTCTTTGTGGCGAACCCCGCGTCCGTGGTCACTTGCGGATGCTGAAGGAATCAGAGAAGGTGTAGCCGTCCGCGGGGACAAGTTTCACGTCCATGCGGCTGCTGGTTGCGGTCACATCCAACGTCCCCAGGGTCGAATTGTGGTTGCCGGCTGACCAGGAGGCGAAGTAGTGCGACTCGGGATCGTCGCGATTGATTTCGCGGGGGGTCCGCCCGCCAATGCCCACGGTGATGAAGACCGTTCCCCTGCCTTGGGTCATGGAGTCACCGGTGTCCACCACGCATCTCTTCTCAACGGTTTTGACTGCCATATACTCACACCGGTCGCTGAAGCCGAGCTGGTGCGTCCGCTGGTACAGGTGCTCATGGCCGTTGAGGACCACGTCCACCTTCTTGCTGATCAGCATGTTGGTGAGAGACTCCCCCGCTGCGCAGGCATACCGTCCCATCGTGAAACAGGGAGTATGCATGGCCACCACTGTCCAGGGGATGCTCTCCGCCCGCGCTCCGTCAATCGCCTTTTCCGTCCAGTTCCACCGATCGCTGCCCTTTGAATAGTCGAGCTTGCCGGCCGAAAATTCGATGCCAGGTGAAACCACGATGATCCGCACCAGGGGTTCTTCCTGCGGCACGTCCACGAACCACTGCTCCGCGTAGTCGCCTTGCAGGCCGGGAAGCCTGTTAGGCAGGCAGGCTGCCAACTTCTTGATGTCCCCGTCAGAGCCGTCACTCTCATGGTTTCCGGGAAGCAGCTGGTACGGGAAGTCCGCTCCCAGCTTTCCGGTAACCATGTCGCAGAATTCCTGGTCGGCACCGGGTTCGTACGGGAAATCACCGAGCGCGATGTTGAAGTCCGGTTTCAGTCCGGCCACCGTGTCCAGCACCGCCAGTGCGCCCTCGCCCAGGCCGATGTCCCCGGCAGCGGTGAAATGTACGGACTTTTCCTCGGGGGACCCGCAAGCGGCCAGGACTACCAGGCCCAGGGCTGCCATTCCGGCGGCCAGCAGCTGCCTCACCGACCTCGTGCTCCGAAACATGGATGAACCAACCCCCGGGATGCGTAGTGGGTTTGTAACTTGAGGCGATCCTACCGGTGTGGTCGAGGAGGACAATGGGCGGGGGGTGCCGCCCCACGGCTGCCCTCCGGAGGCCAGGTTCCCGCCAGGTGCCGGGCCGTACCCGTCTCCCTGCTGGTCAGCGCCTGTGTGCACGGCCGTCAGGGCATTCCTGCAGTAGACGGACCAGGCGCACTGAAGGCAGCGCGGCGGATGTCAACGATTTGGTAACGGGGCTGTGTGGGCCGTCGAGGCTCCCCTTGGCCATCTGCTGGTGCCGGGACCTGCCTGTGCCGGCAGGGCCAGGCGCAGCGGGCAGCGTCACTGCGGATGTAGTGGCCGTGGGGGCGTGGTGCCTTCCGCGAGCCGCGAACCCTTGACTGCCGGCCTGTACAGGACGCGGCGCTTACCGGCCCGGCTGGCCCTGCGCTCCCGGCGCCGGGCCTTCCTCTCCGAACGGTCGATGGCGGAGAGTATTGCGAATGTGCCCGTGACCCAAAGGAACGCCGTGGACAATACCAGGGCAATTTCCAGCTCAGTGCCCATAGCTACATTTTAGGCCGTGCAGAAGGGCAAAGAGAGATGAGTCCACGCTCGATTTCGCCGCGTGCAGGGAGCTCTACAGGACGCCCAGTTCTCCCACCGCAGCCAGGACATCCTGCACGGTGACTGCCAGCAGGGCAGGGTCCGGCCGGTGGGCAAACGTGTCACCCCGTCGCAGCTCAGCCCGGGTCAGGACTATGTGCGGACCCGGGGGCGGGCCCCAGATTTCGGGCGGAGCAGGCCCAAACAGTACTACCGAAGGCGTCCCGTAGGCGGACGCCAGGTGCGCGGCCCCGGTATCAGCGGAGATCACCAGCCGGGCTGCTGCGATGGTTGCAGCGAACTCGCCCAAGCCCAGCCGTCCGGCCAGCACGGCGTGTTCGGACTGCCCGGACAGCCGGCATACCTCCAGTGCACGTTCCCTCTCCCCGCTTCCGCCCGTAAAGACGACATTGTGCCCGGCCACGGCGAGCGCGGATGCAACGGCGGCGAACCGCTCGGCAGGCCAGAGGCGGCTGCCATAGGCTGCCCCGACATGCAGAACGGTGGCTGCAGGAACGGGGCTGGGCTGACGGGGAGCATTCAGCCGGATGTCCAGCGGATCAGCTTCGATGCCGTGCCACTCCAGGAGTGCGGCCCAGCGCTCCCTCTCATGCAGCTTGTCGCGCCACGGCGGCCCGTCCCGGTGGCGGCTCCGGTGCCCGATGGTGCGCCGCGCCTGCAGGGCCTCAATCCGTCCCTGGCTCTCGGGACCACTGCCGTGCAGGTTTACTGCAACATCCACCACGCCGGGTTCCACAGCCAGCGGCTCGTCCAGGCCGTGGGTGGGCAGGAGCTCGTAGCCTCCTACCAGTCCCAATGCCTCGGACAGCCATCCCTGCGCCGCATACCGCAGCCGATGCCCGGGATAGGCGCGGCGGAGAGCCTTAAGGGCAGGCACGGCCACCAGCAGGTCCCCCAGCTTCAGTGCCCGAAGCACCAGGAGCTCCGGTCTTCCATCGCCGTGATTCCCCGGTGCGGGCTGAGCGAGGACCTCCCCGCCGCTCATGCGTCCTCCGCCGGCAGCTCGGTGGCGGCCAGGCTCCGCACGTCCTCGTAAACATCACGCACCGCAACATCGGCCACCAGGGAATCGTCGTGCGGGCACCTGGGCGCCGTCCATCCAACCTGGGTGACGTCTATCCCGCAGGAAGGGCAGGCCGTTACCCAGGATGCATGGATGCGGTGCAGGCTCCTGCCCAGCGCCGCGGCGTTGATGACGTTCCCTGCCCAAAAGATCCCTACAGTGGGGACTCCCAGTGCCTGGGCGAGGTGTCGGGGGCCGCTGTCGTTGGCTACTACTGCGGCCGCACCGGCCAGGATCGCCACAAGCCCGCCCATGTCCAGGGTCCCCGCCAGGGAACGGACGTGCGTGGAGGCTGCCTGCTCCGCGATCTGCGCGGCCAGTTCCTGTTCGCTCCCGTCCCCGACAACAACAACCCTGAACCCGTCCGCGGCGCACGCCGACGCAAGTTCAGCAAACCGCCCAACCGGCCACCGGCGGCGGGGATCCGTAGCGCCCGGATGCATCACCACCAAAGGTGCGGCGCCGTCGTCGTCCATGGCGACGGCGGGACGGGCCAGTCCCGGCGCCGGCGCCAGGCGGGCCTCCAAGTCGACGGGAAAAGCGCCGGCCAGGCCGGCCACTTCCAATGCCCTGAGCGGTTCGTGCTGGTAATAGAGGTAGGGAACCGTACGCTCCAGGCTGGCGGCGTCCGCCGTCCGTGTGCCCACCGTGTGCCGGGCGCCGAGGCGAAGGAGGAACGGGTTTGAATAGCGCCCTCCGCCGTGGAGCTGGACGGCCAGGTCGAACTGCCGTCCGCGCATCTCGCGAAAAAATGTTTCCAGCTCCTCCGCGTTCTCCCCTCCGGGGCGGACGCCTTCAGCAAACGGCAGGATGCACACCTCGTCCACGGGACTTATGGTGGCGGCAAGCAGTGCCTGGTGCACGGGCGTGCCCAGCAAGGTGATTGATGCCTCGGGGTAGGCCGCTTTGAGGGCGGATATGGCGGGGATGGCAAAGACGAGGTCGCCCAGGCCTCCCCCACGAAGTACAGCGATCCTCGTCACGTCCTGGAACTTTTCCAGGACAGGGCCGACACCGGTTCCTGCCCGCCGGGAACCACCGAACTCTGCAGTGAGCTGCTCCAACGTATACCCCTTACTTATAGTGCGGAGAACGCCGCGGTACGTTGCGTCCTCCTCCGCCCTGCACCCGTGCTGCTGTGAATAAGCGCGGGCTGCTGTCCGTTCAACCCTTACCCCGCGGACGGTCAACATACTCCGGCTATTGGGGAATAGCCTCTTGATGCTGTACGTTTCATACGCGACAGGCGAACCAAAGAAAAGAGAAGCACCTAAAGTGGCAACCGATTACGATGAACTGCGCTCCGACGTCAAGGAATCGCAGGACAACTCACTCGAGCAGCTCCAGTCAGCAAATGCTCCCGACGCGCGCAGCGTTGTACTTGAGCTGGATGAGGCTGACGGGCTCGACGGCGCAGGCGTGCCCGGAGGCGAGTTCGTGGCCGAAGAGCTCGTGGTACAGGTCATCCCGCAGGCTGAGGATGAATTCACCTGCTACTCCTGCTTCCTGGTCCGTCACCGGTCCCAGATTGCTCGCCAGAAGGATGGCCACAGCTACTGCACCGAGTGCGAAGGCTAGTTAACACAGTCGACGTGGGGCTTCGGGAACGTCCGTGGCCCCACCGATCCTAAGGCACGCCCTCACATTGGCGTGCCTTTCGGTTTTTAAGCCGGCACCCAGGAGGCCCCGGTACTGTGGCGCGTATGGCACACGATGACCCGGCCGGCACCTGGTCCTGATGAACATATCCGGCGACCCCTGGAACAGACTGCTGGACGCCTTCAGCCGCGCAGACGCCCCGAGCGTGACTCTTACCGAGCTGGTACTGGCCCTGGTGGTAGCTGCAGCCCTGTCAGTCCCGCGCCGGTCGTGGAGGTATTTCGGCCTGCTGGCCACGGCAACACACGAGATGGGGCACGCGGTCGCTGCACTAATCAGCGGCCAGCGGCTGTCAGGCATCCGGCTCCGCCTCGACCATTCAGGCACCACCACAACCTATAGCCGCAGCAGGCTCGCCAGTGCATGGTCCTGCTTTTGGGGGTATCCGGTCCCGGCAATCGTGGGTGCTACCTTTGTCTGGTGCGGGTTCAACGGCTGGGGTCCGGCCGCCATCATGGCCGGCAGCCTGGCCCTGGCTGCCTCGCTGCTGTTCCTGCGCAATCTTGCGGGCATCCTCATAACCGTCACCGCGATGTCAGCGTCGGTGCTCCTGATCCTTCTGGTACCGGAGGCATTCGTAGGGCATGTGGCCGTCATCCTGGGGGTGGCTCTGCTGGTGGCCGCCGTGCGCGACCTGATCAAGCTGGCACACCTTCACCTGCGCCGGCGGGAACGGCTGGCCAGCTCTGACGCCTACCTGCTGTGGCGCGCTACCTCAGTCCCCTCAGGCGTCTGGATCATCCTTTTCGCGGCCTTGGTGGCGGGCTCCTGGCTGTGGGCCTGGCAGCCCATCTCCACAGTCCTGTATGCGGGAGCATAGGCTGGTCCCATGAGCCAGGAAACGGACACCACCCAGCAGGCCACCGTGGTGGGCGGCGCAGAGCACAGTACCCGCGGCGCCTATGTCACCGGTGGAGCGGAATTCAACCGTGATACCAACTACATCGAGGACCGCATCACCAAAGATGGCTCCCCGGGCAGCAATGGCGAGCCCGGCTGGCCCGTGGAGGCGGGCCGCTACCGGCTGATCGCCGCACGTGCCTGCCCCTGGGCCAACAGGACTGTCATCGTCCGGCGCCTGCTTGGACTGGAGGACGCCATTTCCCTGGGACAGCCCGGCCCCACCCATGATGCGCGGTCGTGGACCTTTGACCTCGATCCGGGGGGCGTGGACCCGGTCCTGGGTATCGAAAGGCTCCAGGATGCCTACTTCACACGTTTCCCTGGCTACCCGCGGGGCATTACCGTCCCGGCAATCGTGGACGTGGCCAGCGGCGCCGTGGTGACCAACGATTTCCCCCAAATCACCCTGGACTTCGCGACTGAGTGGACGGAGTTCCACCGGCCGGGGGCGCCGGACCTGTACCCGGAGACTCTGCGGGAGGAGATCGACCAGGTCAACAAGCGTGTGTTCACCGAGGTCAACAACGGGGTATACCGCTGCGGCTTTGCTGGCTCCCAGGAAGCCTACGACGCCGCCTACGCCCGGCTGTGGTCGGCACTTGACTGGCTGGAAGACCGGCTCTCGGGGCAGCGCTACCTTGTGGGCGACACCATCACGGAAGCGGATGTCCGGCTGTTCACCACGCTGGCACGCTTCGACGCCGTTTACCACGGCCACTTCAAGTGCAACCGCCAGAAACTCAACGAACTGCCCGCCCTCTGGGGCTACGCCCGGGATCTCTTCCAGACCCCGGGCTTTGGGGACACCATCGACTTCGTGCAGATCAAGCAGCACTATTACATCGTCCATGAGGACATCAACCCCACAGGCATCGTTCCTGCGGGCCCGGACCTGTGTGGCTGGCTGGAAGCCCACGGCCGGGAAGCACTTGGCGGCCGTCCCTTTGGAGACGGCACGCCGCCCGGACCAGTCAGGAAGGGCGAGGAAGTGGAGTCCGGCCACGGGGCTGCTCCGGAATCGTAGGGGCAGCATGCGGTAAGCGCTTTCCGGCTAGACTTGCGCCATGCAGACATCACACGGCTTTGTGGCGCCCGGATATGGCGGTGTCCTTGAACTGTTCGACTCATTTCTTCGCGATGACCCGAAGTACAGCGCGCAGCTGGCCGCGTACAGGGACGGTGTCCAGGTGGTCGGGCTGTCCGGGGGGCCGGAGATGGCTCCGGACTCCGTGACAGGGGCGTACTCCTGCTCCAAGGGGGTGGCCGCCATGGTGATCGGACTGCTGGTGCAGGACGGACTGCTGCACCTGGACCAAACCGTGGCCCACTACTGGCCGGAGTTCGGCGTACATGGAAAGGACCGGCTCCTGGTCCGGCAGGCCTTGTCCCACCAGGCCGGGCTTATGGGGGTTGAAGGCGGCTTCCCCCTGGACGAGTTCACCACTCCGGCCGCCGCCGCCCGGCTCGCCGCAGCGGCCCCGGCCTGGGAGCCCGGCAGGCAGTTCGGCTACCACGCGCTCACCATCGGGATCATCATGGAGGAACTGTGCCGCCGCACTGCCGGAGAAACGCTGCAGGAGGTGTACGAGCGGCGGATCCGGCGTCCGTTCGGCGTCGACTTTTTCCTCGGACTCCCGGCCGAACAGGAATCCCGCTACCGGAACGTCCTCTACTCGGCCGGCCCGGAACAGCCCTGGCTGGATCCGCTCAGCCTTGAAGGCCTGAACAGCAACGCCCCCGTAAGCACCATCATGGAACTCCCCAACATCCGCGCTGTCCGGGCCGCAGGAATGTCCGCGGCCGGAGGGGTGGGAACCGCTGAAGGCCTGGCCCGCCTCTACGCCGCGGCCACCACGGGCACCAACGGAGGGACACCGTTCCTCAACGCAGCGACAGTCGACCTCATGTCCCGGGAACAGGCGTGGGGGCTTGACCGCTCCTCCGGGCTGGACAACGCGTTCGCCGTTGTGTTCATGAAACCGCACCCGTCGCGCAACTTCGGCAGCCACCGTGCGTTCGGGCATGAGGGGGCCAACGCCGCCCTCGGGTTCGCGGACCCGGTCTATGGCCTGGGCTTCGGTTACATCCCGCAGCGGCAGGAGGACGGCCGGACACCTGGCCGTGCACACCGCCTGGCCGCTGAAGTACGCCGATCGGCGGCGGATTTGTCCTGAACCGTCCTGCGCCCGTGCCGCCGCGGACGCCTGACCAGCAGCTTTGTCCACAGCCGTAGGTCGCCCGTAACGTTGTGCGGATGACCAAGCCTAAAATACGCCCGGACGCCCGCTGGGCCAGGGGGACCGTTTTCCTCAAACAGGCGGTATCGGGCTTGTCTGCGGCCTTTGCAACACAGCGGCTCCAGCTGGCGGCAAAAGCGGCAGTTGCCGCCGGAGTGGCGTTCCTGATCGCACCCCTGATGCCGGGCGCGGCTGCCAACTATCCCTACTACGCACCACTCGGCGCGCTGGTGGCCATGTACCACAATGTTGCCGGTTCGGTTAAGCAGGGCATGCAGGCCCTCGCCGGACTCGCCATGGGCATCGGCCTTGCGTTCGTGCTGGTCAACGTGACCGATCCGTCGCCCCTTGCCGTGGCACTGATCATGGGCATTGGCGTGCTGCTGGGCGGCCTTCCGGGAATTGGCAAGGGCAGTGACTGGATTCCGACGGCGGCGCTGCTGGTCCTGCTGGTCGGCGGCAGCAACCCGGACGATTTTTCGTTCGGCTACCTCCTGCAGATGGGTGTGGGAGTGGCGGTGGGAATCGGCGTCAATTTCCTGATCTTTCCACCGCTGCACTTCAATGCCGCGGCAGCCAGCCTGGACGATTTGCGCATCGCCCTCGGCAAACAGCTCACGGACATGGGCAAGGCGCTCCTGGAAGAGTGGCCGCCCAAGCACGAGGACTGGTCGCGCCGTTCGGACGAGCTCTCGGCCGCTGCCCGCTCCGTCCGGCACCTTGTCAAGGAGGCCGACGCCAGCCGCCGGGCAAACCCGCGGCGCAAGCTCCACCCGCGTGACGTTGACCTCGATTACCGCAACCTGCGCGAACTGGAGCGGGTGACCTTCCACATCCAGGACATTACGGACGTCTTGTCGGATGTCATTTACGAGAGCGACGTGCCGTATGGGGTGCCGCTGCAGGACAACGCCCCGCTGGCTGACGCCCTGAAGTCAGCCGGGGATCTTCTGCGCTCGTTCAGCGAAGATGACCCGGCCACACAGGAAGAGAAGCTCAAGGAGGCCAGGACGGCGGTGGAAGCCTGCCTCGCTGCCACCGCCGGGAGGCAGCCGGACCAGGGGATGGTTCCGGCGTCCGAATCGGTCCTCCTGAGCCTCCACCGGATCCTGCGGGCTGTCCGGACAGCTGCCTAAAGGGCGCGCACTGAACCGTGGAAATGGCGCCGGCCGGAGCGGGAATTCCAGGCCACGAAGTCGGACCGGCCCCACGCCCCGGCAGAACCCTCCACTGTTGTAATCTCCAACGCGACCCTGCAGGGAAGGAACACCGGGGCGTCAAAGTCCACGTCCCAGGCGAAGGAATCACCACGGGACGGGCCTACGTCAGCGAGCGCCCTCGAGGCAAGGTACATGCCGTGCGCGATGGACCGCCGCATTCCCAGTGCCTTGGCGGAGAGCACGCTCAAGTGAATGGGATTGAAGTCGCCGGATACTGCGGCGTAGGCACGGCCGGTATCAACACCGAGGTGCCAGAGGGCCGTGGGATCCGGCGCCTTGAAGTCGGCCCGGTCGGGAGCCGGGGACGGCTTGTCGATGCCCGGGAGGAAGACTCCCTTGGCAAGGTAGGTGGAGATTCCCAGCCAGCAGACCTCGGCTGTTCCTGCCCGGCGCACCTCGGCGATCACGTCCACCTGTGTGCCTGAACGATGCCCACGCAGGTTCTCCACCCTGGCGGTGATATCCAGGGCGTCCGTGAAAAGTACGGGAATCCGCTGCTCCACACTGTTCCGAAGGTGGATCATACCGAGCAACGGCAAGGGAAAATCGTCCCTGTTCATCACGCTCATGGCCAAAGGAAAGGCGAGGGCGTGGATAAACCCGGCGGGCAGCACGTCGCTGGCTGTTTCCCCGATCAGGTGCTGGTACGCGGTCAGGGTGGCAACGTCGACGGCGACGCCCCGCACTTCATGGCTTTCAGCCGGCAGGGCGGTTCCGTCATGGGCGCCCAAAAGCCTGCGGCGGGCGGCCTGCGCTGCGGCATTGACGTACAGTTTGGACAGCGACGGCATCTCCCCCAGAATGACCGGCTGGGCGGAAGTCATGCCCCCACCATGTTCTGCCCGCATACCCGCAGGACCTCCCCGTTGATTCCCGCGGCGGCGTCGCTTGCCAGGAACGCGATGGTTTCCGCAACGTCCGTTGGCCTGCCGCCCTGCTGCAGCGAATTCAGCCGCCGCCCGATCTCCCTGACGGCGAAGGGGATCCGTGCCGTCATCTCGGTTTCGATGAAGCCCGGGGCCACCGCATTGATGCTTCCCCCGTGCGCTGCCAGGAGCGGAGCACTGGCCCTGACCATTCCCATTACCCCTGCCTTGGACGCCGCGTAGTTGGTCTGCCCCCTGTTGCCGGCGATGCCGCTGGTGGAAGCAACAGACACAATACGTGGTGATTCCCGGAAGTGTTCGGATGCAAGCAGCGCTTCGTTGATCCTGAGCTGCGCGGTGATGTTGATGCCGATCACCGAGCTCCACTTCGAGTGGTCCATGTTGGCGAGCAGCTTGTCCCGGGTGATGCCTGCATTGTGGACCATGATGTCCAGACGACCGTGGCGCTGTGCCGCGTGCCCGATGATCCGCTGCCCGGCGTCGTCCCTGCTGATGTCCAGCTGCAGGGCTGTCCCCCGGACCTCGTTCGCCACGGCTGCCAGCTGGTCACCGGCTGCCGGAACGTCGACAAGGATGAGCGTTGCGCCGTCACGGTGCAGGGTGCGTGCAATGGCTGCGCCGATGCCGCGGGCTGCTCCGGTCACAACGGCAATCTTGCCTGCCAGTGGCTGGTCAACGTCGCGGGCGGGCTCACCGGAGGCGCTGGACACGGTGATGAACTGCCCGTCCACGAAGGCGGAACGGCCCGAAAGGAAGAACCGGAGGGCGGCCAGGGAACTTGCGCTTGTTGCCTGGACTCCTTGCCGGAGAACTATGCCGTTGCCGGTGGCGCCCCCGCGCAGTTCCTTCGCCAGCGAACGCAGGAACCCGTCGATCCCCTGGCGGGCAGCCGCAGCGGCGGGGGAATCTGCCTCTGACGCCGGCCGGGACACCGTGACCACCCGGCCGCCCGGGGCGAGGTCCCGCAGCGAGGCAGCTGCCGTGAGGATGGGCTTTTCCAGATCGCCGGGGCTGGCCACTTCGTCCAGTGCCAGGATGATGGCACCCAGTTTTTCCCGGGGTACCGCGTGCCGCCTGACATCGAGGTCCCAGGAGAGCAGTTCGGCAGCCAGGTTGTCGGCGTCGGCGCTATTTCCCTGCACCAGGACGGGGCCTGTGATCAAGGGCTGCCCGGGCTGGTACCTGCGGAGAGCCGCGGGCTGGGGCAGTCCGAGCTTTTTGGCAACGTTCCTGCCCACGCCGTGGTGTACCAGTTGTGCGTACTTGTCTGTCATCTGTGTCCCCTACAGCGATTCGAGAATGGCGACGACGCCCTGGCCGCCGGCGGCGCAGACGGAGACCAGGCCCCGTGCGGGCCGTCCGTCCGTCCTGCCTTTGGCGTGGAGCTGCTTGGCCAGCGAAGCCACAATCCGGCCGCCGGTGGCGGCGAAAGGATGGCCGGCGGCCAGGGACGAGCCGTTGACGTTCAGGCGCGAACGGTCGACGCTGCCCAAGGCGCCGTCCAGGCCAAGACGGGTCCGGCCGAATTCCTCGTCCTCCCAGGCCGCCAGAGTGCTGAGGACCGTGGCGGCAAAGGCTTCGTGGATCTCGAAGTAGTCGATGTCAGCAAGCGTGAGGCCTTGCCGGGCCAGCAGCCTGGGCACGGCGAACACGGGAGCCATGAGCAGGCCGTCTTTGCCGTGGACAAAGTCGACGGCGGCAGCCTCGGCATCTACCACTGCCGCGAGCTTGGGCAGGTCATGGGCGTCTGCCCAGGACTCGGAAGCCAGCAGGACCGTTGAGGCCCCGTCCGTCAGCGGCGTGGAGTTGCCGGCCGTCATGGTGGCGTCGGCACCGAGGTTCTTGCCGAAGACCGGCTTGAGGGTAGCGAGCTTTTCGAGCGACGTATCGGCGCGGAGGTTGCCGTCGCGCGCCAGGCCCCGGTACGGCGTAATGAGGTCATCGAAGAACCCGGCCTGGTAGGCGGCCGCGAGGTTCCGGTGGCTGTTGTAGGCCAGCTCGTCCTGGGCCTCACGCGAAATCTTCCACTGTGCCGTGGTGAGGGCCTGGTGCTCCCCCATGGACAGGCCGGTTCGGGGCTCGGCCGTCCCGGGAGCCAGCGGGGCCAGGTCCTTGGGCCGCAGCCGGCCGAGGATCTGCAGCCGCTGCGGCAGCGTCTTTGCCCGGCTGAGGTCCAGGATCACTTCGCGAAGGCCCTCGCTGACCACCACGGGAGCATCCGAAGCGGAATCCACGCCGCCGGCCACTGCTGAGTCGATCTGTCCCAGCTTGATCTTGTTCGCCAGGCCCACCACGGTCTCCAGGCCGGTGGCACAGGCCTGCTGCAGGTCGTAGGCTGGGGTCTCGGCGGAGAGCGCGGAGCCCAGCACGGCTTCACGGGTGAGATTGAAGTCCCTGGAGTGCTTGAGGACCGCACCGGCGGCCACTTCCCCGATGCGCTCATCCTGCAGTCCGAACCGGGCGATGAGCCCGTCCAGTGCCGCGGTCAGCATGTCCAGGTTGGAGGACTTTGCGTAGGCACTGCCGGCGCGGGCAAACGGAATCCGGTTTCCTCCGACGATCACTGCCTTGCGGAGGCCAGGGGTTCCTGCAGTCGGGCTGCCTGCTTCTTCGGGTCCAGCGGTGGACTGTCCGTCAATGGACATGGATATCTCCTCGGGTCACGTGCGGTTACCGATACCCAGCGTACCTGATACGCTGGGTATCGTGAACAACCACGACAACGGCCCGGCTGTGCCGCCTGCACCCGGCAGCCCTGACGGGCGCTCTTCGCGCTGGCAGAGCCACCGGGAGGAACGCCGCAGGGAGCTGATCAAGTCTGCACGGCGAGCAGTGCACGTGCTGGGCAGCGACGCCTCCATGGAAGAGATCGCTGCCGCAGCCGGCACCTCGAAGTCCGTTTTCTACCGCTATTTCGGTGACAAGGCCGGGCTTCAGCAGGCCGTAGGCGAAGTTGTCCTGAGCCAGATGCAGCGCCGGATCCAGGAAGCCGCCCAGAACGCGGACACTCCGCGCGAAGGCCTCCTGGCCATGGTCTCCGCCTACCTCCAGATGGCGGACACCAGCCCGAACGTCTACACGTTCGTCACCCGGTACGGCAGCGGCGACCCGGAGGTTTCCTCGGGCGCAGTGTCCGGGGCGCTCGGACATTTCTTTGACGCCGTGGCCGACATGATCGCCACCCCCATGAGATCTCACCTGGGCGACGGCAAGCAGGCAGTGATCGGCTACTGGCCCAAGGCGGCTATCGGAATGGTGCGTAACGCCGGGGAACAATGGCTGAGCACTCCGGACTCCCCTGCCAAGCCCGGCCAGGAGGCGATGGCACGGCAGATCACAGCCTGGCTGTGCGTAGGCATCGCCCCCGAACTCTCAACCTCGGCACGCGGATGACCCCACACTGCCCGCCAGGCAAGACACGACCCGCAGCCAATGTAACCAACTACCCGTAACCACAAGCACTGTCAGCACCAACGAAGGACATTGACATGACTGAAGTAGTGGACCGTCCAGCCGGCAAGGGGCAGCGCCCCGCCGCCAAACCGGCGACTGGCCCGTCCCGGGCCCAGCCCGCCGTCGACGTGGAAGCACTGGGCCGGCAACTGCTGGGCAAATGGGCCGACGTCCGGCTCCAGGCCCGGGAGCTTGCAGCCCGCCCCGAGCTCCACAAGATCGAGGGCCTGACGCACACCGAGCACCGGAAACGGGTGTTCGGACAGTTGCGGTACCTGGTGGAGAATGAAGCCGTCCACCGCGCCTTCCCGGAAGCGCTGGGCGGTTCCGACGACCACGGCGGCAACATCGCCGGCTTCGAGGAGCTGGTGGTGGCCGATCCCTCACTCCAGATCAAGGCCGGGGTACAGTGGGGACTTTTCGGCTCTGCCGTCATGCACCTCGGTACTGCCGGACACCACGCCAGGTGGCTTCCGGGCATCATGAACCTGGACATTCCCGGCTGCTTCGCCATGACCGAAACGGGACACGGCTCGGACGTGGCCAGCATTGCGACCACCGCCACCTATGACCCGTCCACGGAGGAATTCGTGGTGCACACCCCCTTCCGCGCCGCCTGGAAGGATTACATCGGCAATGCAGCCACCGACGGACTGGGCGCCGTGGTGTTCGCACAGCTGGTCACCCGCGGAGTAAACCATGGCGTCCATGCCTTCTACGTGGACCTCAGGGATCCGCAGACCAAGAAGTTCCTGCCGGGAATCGGAGGCGAGGACGACGGCATCAAGGGCGGGCTCAACGGCATTGACAACGGCCGGCTGCACTTCACCAACGTCCGGATCCCCCGGACAAACCTCCTCAACCGCTACGGCGACGTTGCTCCTGACGGAACCTATTCGTCGCCCATTGCCAGCCCCGGCCGCCGGTTCTTCACCATGCTCGGCACCCTGGTCCAGGGACGGGTATCGCTGGACGGCGCTGCGGTGGCGGCATCCAAAGTGGCTCTGAAGGCGGCCGTCGGCTACGCCACGGAACGCCGCCAGTTCAATGCCTCCTCACACACCGACGAGGAAGTCCTTCTCGACTACCAGCGGCACCAGCGGCGCCTGTTCACGCGGCTTGCAACCACCTATGCCGCCGGGTTCGCCCACGAACAGCTGCTGGAGAAATTCGACGACGTCTTCTCCGGCGCCCACGACACGGACGAGGACCGCCAGGACCTGGAAACCCTGGCTGCCGCCCTGAAGGCCCTGAGCACCTGGCACGCGCTGGACACGCTGCAGGAATGCCGGGAAGCCTGCGGCGGCGCCGGCTTCCTGATCGAAAACCGCTTCGCGTCATTGCGGGCAGACCTGGACGTCTACGCCACGTTCGAGGGTGACAACACGGTACTGCTGCAGCTGGTGGCCAAGCGCCTCCTGGCTGATTACGCCAAGGAGTTCCGGAACGTGGACTTCGGAGTCCTGGCCCGCTACGTGGTGGGCCAGGCCACGGGCGCCGCGATCCACCGGACGGGCCTGCGCCAGGTTGCCCAGTTCATGGCCGACACCGGTTCGGTGCAGCGGGCGGCCATCGCCCTCCGCGACGAGGAGGGCCAGCGTGCGCTGCTCACTGACCGGGTGCAGACCATGGTGGCGGAGGCGGCGGGCTCGCTCCGGGGCAGCAACCGGCTCTCCCAGGAGAAGGGCGCCGCGCTCTTCAACCGGCACCAGAACGAGCTCATCGACGCCGCGCAGGCGCACGCCGAGCTCCTGCAGTGGGAGGCCTTCACGGACGCGCTCCGCGAGGTTGAGGATCCCGGGACCAGGCTGGTCCTGACCTGGCTGCGGGACCTTTTCGGCCTGTCGCTGATCGAGAAGAACCTGTCCTGGTATCTCATGAACGGGCGTCTCTCCATGCAGCGGGGCCGCACGGTGGGCGAGTACATCAACAGGCTGCTGGTGAAGATCCGGCCGCACGCCCTGGACCTCGTGGAAGCGTTCGGTTACGGCGATGACCATGTGCGCGCAGCCGTGGCCACGGGCGCCGAGAAGGAACGGCAGGACGAGGCGCGGGCCTACTTCCGCAGCCAGCGGGCCAGCGGCCAGGCACCGGTGGACGAGAAGGTGCTGCTCGCCAGGACCGCCGCGGCCAAGCGGAACTGACCGTCCCCTGGCGCCATGAACGACGACGGCGCCGCTCCCCTCGAGGGGGAAGCGGCGCCGTCGTCGTCATGAAGCGTCCTTCACATAGCTTCGCTAGCTCCGGGCCGGAAGCACGGAGCGGTACACCTCGAGCGTGGTTTCCGTGATGGATTCCCAGGAGAAGTGCTTCTCGGCACGCAGCCGGCCCGCCTTGCCCATGGCGCGGGCGCGCTCCGGGTCGGAGACCACCTCGGTGAGGGCTGCCGCGAACTCGGTCACGAATTTTTCAGGATCGAGGGGCGTTCCGGTGCCGTCGGTGACCTGCTCGAGGTCAACCAGGAGGCCGGTCTGGCCGTGCTCCACAACCTCCGGAATTCCGCCGGTGGCGCTGGCAACCACCGCTGCGCCGCAGGCCATGGCCTCCAGGTTGACGATGCCCAGCGGCTCGTAGATGGAGGGGCAGGCGAAGGCAGTCGCGTGGCTGAGCACCTGGATGAGCTCGTGGCGCGGCAGCATCCGCTCGATGAGCACCACGCCGGTCCGCTGGCTTTGCAGTTCCTCAATAAGCCGTGCCGTTTCGGCAGCCAGTTCGGGAGTGTCAGCGGCGCCCAGGCACAGGACCAGCTGAACATCGGCCGGCAGCTTGGCCGCTGCGCGGAGGAGGTAGGGGACGCCCTTCTGGCGCGTGTTCCTGCCCACAAAGACCACGCTGGGCTTCGCGGGGTCAATGCCCAGGGCGCGGACGGCGTCGTCATTTTCGTCACGTTGCCACATGTCGACATCGATGCCGTTGTGGACCACCCGGACCTTTGCGGAATCGACGTCCGGGTAGCTGCGCAGGATGTCCTGGCGCATGCCCTCCGACACCGCGATGATGGCTGCCGCCGCCTCGTACGCCGTCTTCTCCACCCAGGACGAGAGCGCGTACCCGCCACCGAGCTGCTCCGCCTTCCAGGGCCGCAGCGGCTCCAGGCTGTGGGCGCTCAGGACATGCGGGATACCGTGCAGCAGGGATGCCAGGTGCCCTGCCATGTTGGCGTACCAGGTGTGCGAATGGACCAGGTCCGCGCCTTCCACGTCCGGCACAATCCGCAGGTCCACACCGAGGGTCTGGACCGCGGCGTTGGCTCCGCCAAGGTCCTCCGGCACCTGGTAGGACGTTACGGTGGCGCCATGATAGTCGGTATCGCGGGGAGCCCCAAAAGCACGAACCTGCAGGTCAACATGCTTACTAAGCACCCTGCTCAATTCGGCCACGTGGACTCCGGCGCCACCGTAGATCTCCGGCGGGAACTCTTTGGTCACAATGTCTATTCGCACAAGACCCAAGGTAGTCCTTCCCGCTTAACTGTTCTAGTGTGAAGGGGTCCGGGCGTACCGGACTGTCTTGGGGAGTTACGAAGGCGTACAGGAGCGACCATCATGCCGTTGAACAAAAAAGTCCTGGCCATTGTCCTCGCGGGTGGCGAGGGAAACAGACTGATGCCACTGACGGCAGACCGGGCCAAACCTGCTGTACCCTTCGCCGGGAGCTACCGCCTGATCGACTTTGCGCTGTCCAACCTGGTGAATTCCCGCTACCTGCAGATTGTTGTACTGACGCAGTACAAGTCGCACAGCCTTGACCGCCACATCTCGGAGACCTGGCGCATGTCCACCCAGCTGGGCAACTACGTCGCCTCGGTGCCGGCGCAGCAGCGTGTGGGCAAGAGCTGGTTCCTGGGCAGCGCCAACGCCATCTACCAGTCCCTGAACCTCATTCATGACGCCAACCCGGACATCGTGGTGGTGGTCGGAGCCGACCACGTCTACCGCATGGACTTCGCCCAGATGGTGGAGCAGCACGTCAACAGCGGCGCCAAGGCAACGGTCGCCGCCGTCCGGCAGCCGCTGCACATGGCGGACCAGTTCGGCGTGATCGAGGTGGACCAGGACAACCCGCAGAAGATTTCAGCGTTCGTGGAGAAGCCCTCCAGCACTCCGGGCCTCGCCGCCGATCCCTCGCAGTTCCTGGCCTCCATGGGCAACTACGTCTTTGACGCCGACGCTTTGGTGGCCGCGCTCCACGTCGACGCCGAGCGGCTGGACACCAAGCACGACATGGGCGGGGACATCATCCCCTACTTCGTCAACCAGGGCGAGGCCGACGTGTACGACTTCACCCTCAACGACATCCCCGGCTCCACCGAGCGTGACCGCACCTACTGGCGGGATGTGGGCACCATCGACTCGTTCTATGACGCGCACATGGACCTCATTTCCCCGCTGCCGGTGTTCAACCTTTACAACTCCGAGTGGCCCATCTACACGAGGCAGAGCATCTCCCCGCCGGCAAAGTTCGTGCGCGGCCAGAACAACACGGTGGGCACCGCGCTGGATTCGATCGTTTCCAGCGGCGTGGTGATTTCCGGCGGCATCGTGGAGGGCTCAGTCCTGTCCAACGACGTCTACGTGGCCACCAGCAGCCGGGTTATCGACTCCGTCCTGATGGACAAGGTTCAGATCGGCGAGGGCGCCGTTGTTAACCGGGCCATCATCGACAAGAACGTCAAGGTGCCCGCGGGAGCGGCGATCGGACTGGACGCCGACCTGGACCGTGCCCGCGGCTTCAAGGTCACCGAGTCCGGCATCACGGTCCTCGCCAAGGGGCAGACCGTTCCCGAACCCACTGACGACGAGCGGCAGCTTGCCGCGCGGAACCTCCACCTTGTCCCGAATGCGGTCAAGGCGGCCGCAGGCCACCACCCCGACCTGCAGGAATCGGTGGACAGGGTTGCCGAGACGCACGCTGCGGCTGCTGCCGACGCTGCACCGGGCGCCAGGATCTAGCACCTGACCCCAGGGCCGGCCCGCCTCCAAAGGTGCGGCCGGCAGTGTCCCAGGCTGTAAAATCGGTACAATGAGCTCCCCCGATCTGACCCCTGAGGAAATCCAGGCCTGCCTCAAGGTCCTGAACACCATCCACGCCTATGACGAGGAGCACCCGGACTACATCTCGGTGCGGCGCGCCACCGGGAAGATGTTCAAGGCCGTCAAGCGGCACCGGCGCGTGACCAAGCGTGACCTGATTTCCGAGGCAGACCGGGCAGTGCTCGCCCAGACCGCCACCGCCGCTCCCGACCGGATCGACGACGAGACCCGCGGCAACAAGCTGGCCACCTCGGCCACGGGCGCAGTTGCAGGACACCTCATCCGGTCGCGTCCGTGCTACATCTGCAAGCAGCACTACACGCAGGTGGACGCTTTCTACCACCAGCTGTGCCCGGAGTGTGCCGCGTTCAGCCACAGCAAGCGGGACGCCCGGACAGACCTGACCGGGCGCCGCGCCCTGCTGACCGGCGGACGGGCCAAGATCGGCATGTACATCGCCCTTCGGCTGCTGCGCGACGGTGCCCACACCACCATCACCACCCGCTTCCCCAAGGATGCCGCCCGCCGCTTTGCCGCGATGGAGGACAGTGGCGAGTGGCTGCACCGGCTCCGTATCGTGGGCATAGACCTGCGGGATCCTGCCCAGGTCATGGCCCTGACGGACTCTCTTTCCGAGGCCGGGCCGCTGGACATCATCATCAACAATGCCGCCCAGACCGTCCGCCGTTCCGGCAATGCCTACAAGCCGTTGGTGGACGCCGAGGATGAGCCCCTGCCGGCAGCCCTGGAGCAGGCGAACGGCGGCCCGGAACTGGTGACGTTCGGCCACGCGCATGACAAGCACCCCCTGGCGCTGGCCAGCAGCGTCACCGAGCACCCTGTGCTGGCCGGAGACGCGATCACGTCCCTGGCGCTGTCCACCGGTTCCGCATCACTGGAGCGGATCGCGTCCGGGACGGCCATCGACGCCGGCGGCCTGGTTCCGGACCTGGCTACGATCAACAGCTGGACCCAGGTGGTGGACGAGGTTGACCCGCTGGAAATGCTGGAGGTGCAGCTCTGCAACGTCACGGCACCCTTCCTGCTGGTAAGCCGTCTGCGCGCCGCCATGAAGCGCTCCACAGCCCGGCGCAAGTACATCGTGAACGTCTCCGCCATGGAAGGCCAGTTCTCCCGCGCCTACAAGGGCCCCGGCCACCCGCACACCAACATGGCCAAGGCAGCGCTCAACATGATGACGCGCACCAGCGCCCAGGAGATGCTGGACACCGACGGCATCCTGATGACTGCCGTGGACACGGGCTGGATCACCGACGAGCGTCCGCACTTCACCAAGGTCAGGCTCATGGAAGAAGGCTTCCACGCACCCCTGGACCTTGTGGACGGCGCCGCCCGCGTCTACGATCCCATCGTCATGGGCGAGAACGGCGAGGACCAGTACGGTGTGTTCCTTAAGGACTACAAACCCAGCCCCTGGTGAGGGTAAGCTCGCGGCATGAGCGGCGAACCGATATCTGAAGTGCAGAATCTTGAACACCACGAGTGCTGGGCCATGCTCCGGAACGTGTCCGTCGGCAGGCTGGCCGTCCTGGTCTCGGGCCGGCCGGATATCTTCCCCATCAATTACACGGTGGACGGCGGCACCCTGGTGTTCCGCACGAGCGAAGGAACCAAGCTCTCCGGAGCCTCGGAAGACGCTGCCGTGGCCGTGGAAGCCGACGGAGTGGATCCTGACACCGGGCTGGCCTGGAGCGTGGTGGTGAAGGGGACGGCCGCCGTCGTCACCGGCACGGAGCAGGTCCTGGAGACCACCCAGCTCTTCCTCTTCCCGTGGCAGGCGGGCAAGAAGGACGTGTTCGTCCGCATCACCCCGGACACCATCACGGGCCGCCGCTTCAGGGTGACGGAACCCATGACCTGGTGGACCCAGCTCAGCGGCGCCATCAAGACTGCTCAGGAGTAAAACCCCGCACCGCCACGGCCGGAGTGCACACCTGCCGCGGCCTCACCTGCCGGTGGCTGAGCCCTGCCTGGTACTGGCGCGAACTTTGGTGCCGGACGCGGCTGCGGGCAGTCAGCCCACGAGGGCGGAGGCAACAGCAAGGTAGATCGTCACAGTCAGGATGTCCTGTACCACCGTGGCGAGGGGCCCGGAACCGAAGGCCGGGTCCTGGCCCAGCCTGCTGATTACCCAGGGCAGAACCAGGGCGATGACTGTAGCGATTGAAGCGGCAGCCAGCAGCGAGAGAGCGACCGCCAGGGCCACGGCCCAGTCCTGCCAGATCAATCCCACAACGAGCAGTGACACCCCTCCAAGGAGCAGACCCAGAATCACACCAGTGGCGATCTCGCGGCCAATGATTCGCCGCACGCCTACACCAAGCGAAAGGCCTCGAATGACAAGCGCTTCCGTCTGTGTTCCGATCGCGTCGGCGAGATAAACCACGCCGGGGACAAAGAAAGCGATGAGGACGTGCTCAGCCAGATCGGCCTCAAAGTTGCCCACCACCCCGGCCGCGAGCAACGCACCGATGAGCCCAACACCCAGCCATGGAAGTCGATGCCATAGGCGACGCAGCAGCGGCTCCACCGTCGTCAGCTGAGCGGGCGATGCAGAGCGCAGGAATCCGCCTAGACGCACCATGTCCTCGTCATGCTCAGTCAGCAGCACCTCAAGCATCGCGTTGGCGGGTATGAGACCGCCGAACCGGCCATCGTCAATGACGGCGAGGGTCGGCTCATTGTGGTGGACGGCTTTCCAGGCCGCATGCTCCTGCACGGTTGAGGACGCGACAACCGGCGGGTTGGCGTCCATCAGCAGGCTCATCGGAGTGGCAGGCGGGGCGGCGAACAGCTTCTCGATGGTGACCAGGCCGAGCAGTTGGTCACCATCAAGGACTGCGACCGCTGCGGCACTGTCGTAGTGTTGGCCGCGCATGGCGTCCAGAACGTGGGTGGCCAATTCGTCGCGGCGCGCCGTGGGCACGTGGAATGAAGCATGCTGCGCCGCTGTGCGGAACTGGTCGGACCTGGCAGGATCGAGAATCGTCATCGGACATCCTTCGACAGCTTTAGGCGCGATACCTGCGCCACCTCAGACGAGCCTGGAGCTACGCCTTGCCGCCGCCGCGGGCATCGGACAGTGCTACCAACCCATGCTATCGCCCCACTCATGATCCTGGCGTAAATGAGGCCTGGGACGACCCGGTCGCAGCCCTTCGTCTGCGCAGCCTCGTGCCCAAAGTGACCCCTACGCAGACAACAATCAATGACTTAAGGATCCAGGGGAACCGGTGCTTCAGCTGCGCCATCAGGTACGCCGTCGCTCGACCCGGCGGGGAAGGCCATTCTTGGCCGCGGCGGGTGCCTGGGCCGGTTAGGCTGGGACAGCGCGGACGATTTCTGAAATGGGGACCAGATATGAACCGAACCGCTATGGGCACTGCCGCAGTCATTCTCGCCTTCTCCTTGGCATCATGCTCAGGTTCCGCACCCACGCGGCCGCCGGAGGATGGCGGAGCTTATGAGTCGATAGACGACTTGCGGGAGGCTGTGGAATCCGCTGGCCTGCTATGCCAGGAACTGGTTCTGGACACCCCTCCTTCCAAATTCTCCGCCACCTCCGCAAGCTGCAGCGAGTTTACCTACCTTGCGATCTACACCGACGACGTTTATCTGGCGGCGCAGCTGGATTTCTGGAGGCCGGTTGGGCAACGCGCGATCAACGTGGGCAAGAACTGGACAGTGGTCAGCGAGGACCCGAAGCTCATCCAAAAGAACCTTGGCGGCTCGGTCCTCCATACAGGGCCCTAAAGACGGTCCTGTGGCAACAGCCCAGACGGGGTGTGTGCGGTAGCGGCAAGCCGATGTCTGCTCCAGGCTGGGCATCCCCGTACTGGAAAGTTAGGAACTCCCCCAGAAGCCGTAAGCAAGCGCGCGGCTCCACACGGCTGCCGGTCAGGCGAGCTGGGTGATCTCCACGCTGACGCTCAGCGCGGAACCGCCACCGCCGGACAGGATGCCCTTCAGCGGCGGCACGTCACGGTAGTCCCGCCCCCGGGCCACGGTGACGTGGAAGTCGCCGGCGGGCTTGTGGTTGGTGGGGTCCCAGCTGCGCCAGTCGCCGTCCCAGAACTCCAGCCAGGCATGCGACTGCCCCGCCACTGTCTCGCCGATGCCGGCACTGGACCGCGGGTGCAGGTAGCCGGACACGTAGCGTGCCGGGATACCGCAGCTGCGCAGCGCACCGATCGCCAGGTGTGCCAGGTCCTGGCAGACACCCTGGCGCTGGCCCCATGCCTCCTCCGCGTTGGTGGTCACCGCGGTTGAACCGGACATGTAGGTCATCTCGCCGCGCATCCACTCAAACACGGCCATGGCGGCCTCGTGCGGGTTCTTCCCTGCCACGACTCCGGGAATGATGCCCAGGACTTCGTCCCCCGGGCCGCTGAGCCTGGACTGCGGGAGCCAGTCGCTGAACGTGTTGA
Source organism: Pseudarthrobacter oxydans (assembly GCF_013314975.1). Classification (GTDB taxonomy): domain Bacteria; phylum Actinomycetota; class Actinomycetes; order Actinomycetales; family Micrococcaceae; genus Arthrobacter; species Arthrobacter oxydans. The sequence goes on from NZ_JABTYH010000001.1 coordinate 157,799, forward strand.
GGGTTTCCGGTGAGGCCAGGACGTCCCAGCCGGCAATGTCCGCCTCGGCCGGGATCTTCTCGGCACGGTGGACTTCCACCGTGATGTTGGAAACGACCTCGAGGTGGTCGTGCGGCATCTGCATGTCGAACGCCGTGACCCGGGTGCCCCAATAGTCGCGGTAGGTGCTGACGGCGGCCTGCGACGGCGAAACCTTGACCACCGATTCCAGCACCACCTGCTGGGAATCGGTGAGCGGGGTCATCCGGGCCTCGTTGTAGGACAGGGTGACCCGCTTGTTGTACTTGTAGGCCGTCTTGTGGACGATGCTCAGCCGGGTCATGAAACTTCTCCCACCCAGGCCAGTTCATCCGCCTGATTGAAGTACTTACGGGAAATGGCGTCCGACGCCTGCGCCACGGCTTTCTGCACGCGCTCCATGTGCTCAGGGAGCTCGGACATCAGGTCATCCGTCCGGTGGAACTCAAGGAAGGTCCGCGCCTGGCCTACGATCCGCCGCGCGTCGTTGATGAACCCCACCCGCTGGGCGGAGGGATCCAGCTTGGCCAGGCACTCGTCTGCGTCCCTCAGGGCGTAGACGATGGACCTCGGGAAGAGCCGGTCCAGGAGCAGGAACTCGGCGGCGTGCTGGTCGCCGAAGGCGGCACGGCGGGTGCGCAGGAAGGACTCGTACGCACCGGCGCAGCGGAGCATGTTGACCCAGGACATCCCGGCAGAGAGCACGTCCCGGGTGGAGAGCATGCGGGCGGTCATGTCCGCGCGTTCCAGCGACCGGCCCAGCACCAGGAAGAGCCAGCTTTCGTCATGGCTGACGGTGGTGTCCGCCAGGCCGCTGACCATGGCGGTCCGTTCCAGCGTCCAGTTGCAGAACCGGTAGGTGCCCACCACGTCCTTGCGGTGCTGGCTGAGCCCGTAGTAGGTGGTGTTCAGGCTCTCCCACAGGCCCGAGGAGACAGTTTCCCGGGCGCGCCGGGCGTTCTCCCGCGCGGCCCCCAGGGACCCTGCAATGGAGGTGGCGCTGGTCTTGTCATAGGCAAGGGCGTGGAGAAGCTCGGGCAGGCCGAAGTCCTCGCTCTGCGGGCGTGCGCCCATGACGGCCAGGAGTTCCTGGGCCACGCTCTTGCGCTCGTCCATGGGCAGGTGGTTGAGCCGCTCGAGGTGGACGTCGAGGATGCGGGCTGTGCCGTCCGCCCGTTCCACATAACGGCCGATCCAGAATAGGGACTCGGCAATACGGCTAAGCATTCGCGGCTACCTCCTGCGTGCCCGAAACTGGAAAAGAAGACTGCCAGGTCACGGCCCGGCTCACTGCTGCTGCTCCGACTGGCGGTCCCGCCAGTTGCTCTCCACCGGCCATACCGAGACGCGTTCCCGGACGGAGATGGAGGGCCGGGGCACGGTTTCCACCGGCACCTGGGGTGAATCGGCCAGGACCCAGGTGTCCTTCGATCCGCCGCCCTGGCTGGAATTCACGATCAGCGACCCCTCCTTGAGCGCCACGCGCGTCAGCCCGCCCGGGAGCACCCAGACGTTGTCGCCGTCGTTTACTGCGAAGGGCCGCAGGTCCACGTGGCGGGGGCCGAATTTGTCCCCGCTCAGCGTGGGGACCGTGGAGAGTTGCAGCACCGGCTGGGCAATCCAGCCGCGGGGATCGGCGATGATCCGCTGGCGGAGTGCATCGAGTTCGTCCCTGGACGCGTCCGGTCCGATGACCAGGCCCTTGCCGCCGGAGCCGTCCACCGGCTTGACCACCAGCTCGGCCAGGTTGTCCAGGGTGTATTCGCGGGCTTCCTTCTCCTCCAGGCGGTACGTGTCCACGTTGGCGATGATGGGTTCCTCGCTGAGGTAGTAGCGGATGAGGTCAGGGACGTAACTGTAGACCAGTTTGTCGTCCGCGACGCCGTTGCCCACGGCGTTGGCGATAGTCACGCCGCCTGCCCGGGCGGCGTTGACCAGGCCCGGGCAACCGAGCATGGAATCTGAACGGAACTGCAGCGGGTCCAGGAAATCGTCATCGATCCGCTTGTAGATGACATCCACGCGCTGTTCGCCGGCCGTGGTGCGCATGTAGACACGGTTACCGCGGCAGATGAGGTCGCGGCCTTCCACGAGTTCCACGCCCATGAGGCCCGCGAGGAGGGTGTGCTCGAAGTAGGCGCTGTTGAACACGCCGGGGGTGAGGACCACCACGGTGGGATCGTCGACGCCGGAGGGTGCGGTCTTGCGCAGGGCAGAGAGCAGGCGGCGGGGGTATTCCTCGACCGGCCGGATGAGCTGCTGGCCGAACGCCTCAGGCAGGCCCTTGGCCATGGCCCGGCGGTTCTCCAGGACGTAGCTCACGCCGGAGGGAACGCGGACATTGTCCTCAAGCACGCGGAAGGTCCCGGCAGCGTCGCGGACAACGTCAATGCCGGAAATGTGGACACGGACGCCGCCCGCCGGTTCGAACCCGTGGACCTGCCGGTGGAAGTGCGCGCTGGTGGTGACCAGCTGCCGGGGGATCACGCCATCGGCAACGACGGTCATCTTGTCGTACACATCGTTGAGGAAGGCCTCCAGCGCGCGGACGCGCTGGGCCACGCCGCGTTCCAGCACGTCCCACTCCCCCGCCGGAATGACCCGGGGAACGATGTCCAGCGGGAAGGGGCGCTCCTCCCCCGCAAAGTCGAAGGTCACACCGCGGTCCAGGAAGGTACGCGCCATGGAATCTGCGCGGGCGCTCACATCGGCAAGGGAGAGCTTGCGGAGGGCGTCCGCCACCTGCCCATACGAGTCCCGGGCCTGTTGCCCGGGAGCGAACATCTCGTCGTAGGCTCCGGACCGGCCGGCGGCCACGGAGTAATCCTGGAATAGGTCTGACATGTCCAATAGCCAACCATCTTTTTGTTTCGAATTCATTACTGCCATCCATACTGGCGTGTTGGCGGGGATGCCCTGGTTCGTGCATTGCGCCTCTTTTCCGGCACAGTAGGTGAGTGCCAGTCCCCAGATCCTTCCGCGAGCCCGGTCCGGACCTGCCCGGACGGCCCGGGAGGCTCCTCCCTGGGCTGGCCACAGCGGCCGTTGCCCTGGCGGCTGCATTCCTGGTCCACCGGCTGGTTCCCGCGCTTCCCGCAATGACGCTGGCAGTGGTGCTGGGTGTCCTGGCCGCCAACCTTCCCGCGTCCGGGGTATGGACAGCCGGCAGGGCGCGGCCGGGATTGGACTTCGCGGGGAAGCACCTCATGCGCGGCGGCATCGTTCTGCTGGGCCTGAAAGTCAGCATCATGGACGTGCTGGGACTGGGCTGGCTGGCGCTGGTCCTGATCGTCGCCGTGGTGGCGGCCAGCTTTGGCGGCACCTACCTGATCTCCCGGCTGTTCCGGCTGCCGCCGGTCACCTCGCTGCTGGTGGCCACCGGCTTCTCGATCTGCGGTGCCTCCGCCATCGGCGCCATGGCCGCCGTCCGCCGGATCCGGCACGTGGACACGGTCCTGCCGGTGGCGGTCGTAACGCTTTGCGGCACCCTTGCCATCGGCGTCCTGCCCCTGCTGGTCCATCCCCTCCAACTCAGCGCGCCCGTGTTCGGCGCCTGGACGGGCGCTTCAGTGCACGATGTGGGCCAGGTGGTGGCCACGGCGCAAACCGCAGGGACGGCGGCGCTGGGCATCGCCGTCGTGGTTAAGCTCACCCGCGTACTCCTGCTGGCGCCGGTGGCGGCACTGGCCGGTGCGCACCACCGGTTCGCGCCGCGGGGAGGGAACGCCGCGGACCGCGACAACGCAAAACTGCCACCCATGGTGCCGCTGTTCGTCCTGGGCTTCGTGGCGATGGTGGGCCTCCGCTCAACCGGCTGGCTGGCTGAAGGCTGGCTTGAGGCGGGGGCGGCACTGCAGGACATCCTGCTGGGCGCCGCGCTCTTCGGCCTGGGGTCCGCCGTCAGGATCCGGACGCTCCTGCATACAGGCGGGCGGGCACTGCTGGCGGCGCTGGCGTCGTGGTTCCTGATCGCCGTCCTGGGGCTGGCGGCGGCCCTGCTGATCGCCGGATAACCACGTGATTAGATAGCTGGGTGTCACATGAGAATCTGCAGCGCGATGAAGCCGCCCACCGTTCAGCCCTGATCAGCACCACCGGTTATGACGTCTCCCTGGACGTGCGGCAGGCGGCCGATCCGGAAGTGGCGGGCTATCCGACACGCAGCATTATCACCTTCACGGCCTCGCAGCCGGGGGCATCAACATTCCTGGACTTCATCGGCGAGGTCCACAGTGTTGTCCTCAACGGGAAGGAACTGCGCGTGGAGGACGTGTCGGACGGCGCCAGGATCAGGCTGGACAACCTGCAGTCCGAAAACCACGTGGCCGTCACCGGCACTGCCCTGTACAGCCGCTCCGGCGAAGGCATGCACCGCTTCTTCGATCCGGCAGACGGCCAGTGCTACCTCTACACGCAGTACGAGCCCGCCGACGCCCGCCGGGTCTTCGCCAACTTCGAACAGCCTGACCTCAAGGCCTCCTTCACCTTTCACGTGACCGCACCGGCCGGCTGGCAGGTGGCCTCCAACGGCGGGGAGGCTGCCCGCACCCTCCTCAGCGGCGACCCCTCTGCCGCCCGGTGGGACTTCGCCACCACCGGCCGGATGTCCACCTACATCACCACCGTGCTGGCCGGCCCGTACTTCAGGGCTGAGGACCGCTGGCAGGCAACGCTCGACGACGGCACCTCCCTGGACGTGCCGCTCGCCCTCTACTGCCGGGCGTCGATGGCAGAGTCTTTCGACACAGACCAGCTTTTCCAGCTGACGAAGAACGGCCTGGACTTCTTCAACCGGCTATTCGACTACCCCTATCCCTGGGGCAAGTACGACCAGGCTTTCGTCCCCGAATACAACCTTGGTGCCATGGAGAACCCCGGTCTGGTGACGTTCACCGAGAGCTACGTGTTCACCTCGCGCGCCACGGACGCCCAGTACCAGGGGCGCGCCAATACCCTGATGCACGAGATGGCGCACATGTGGTTCGGCGACCTGGTCACCATGCAGTGGTGGGACGACTTGTGGCTCAAGGAATCCTTCGCCGACTACATGGGCACCCTGGGCGTGGACCGCGCCACGGACTGGGACACCGCGTGGGTGAACTTCGCCAACAAGCGCAAGGCCTGGGCCTATGTCCAGGACCAGCTGCCCACCACCCACCCGATCGTTGCGGACATCCCGGACCTTGAAGCCGCCAAACAGAACTTCGACGGCATCACCTACGCCAAGGGCGCCTCTGTGCTGAAGCAGCTGGTGGCCTACGTCGGGTTCGAGGCCTTTATCAGCGGCTCCCGCGACTACTTCCGCAAGCACGCGTACGGCAACACGACGCTTGACGACCTGCTGGCCGCATTGAGTGCCTCCTCAGGGCGGGACCTGGCCGGCTGGGCGCAGCAGTGGCTGCAGACCTCGGGCATCTCCACGCTGTCCCTGGAGATTGTGCCGGGAAGGATTGTGCCCGGCGAAGCTGTGCCGGGCGCGGACGACGACGGCGTGCTGGGCAGGGCGGCCATCGTCCAGGCAGCCACGGACCCGGTCACAGGACGGGAGGAGCTTCGGCCGCACCGGCTGCGCGTTGGGTCCTATAATTTCGACGGCGGCGGGGCCCTGGTGCGCACCGACAGTTTCGAAACGGATGTGGCCGGGGCCCGGACGGCACTCCCCCAGCTCGCCGGCAAGCCCCGGCCCGCGCTCCTGCTGGTCAACGATGACGACCTCACCTACGCCAAGGTGCGGCTGGACCCGGCGTCCGAGGCAACTGTCCGTTCGTCCCTGGACCGGATCGGGGACCCCATGGCCCGTGCGCTCTGCTGGACGGCGCTCTGGAACTCGGCCCGGGACGGGGAAAGCCCGGCGGCGCGGTACGTCGAAGCCGTGGTTGCGTTTGGTCCGGCCGAAACAGGAATCGGCGTCCTGTTGAACATCCTCGACAACGCAGGCACCGCCGTCGAACGCTACACGCCGGCCGGCGAACGTGCTGCGCTGCGGTCCACGTTCCTGGCAGCGGCAGCGGCGCAACTGGAAAGGGCCGCACCCGGCTCCGACCAGCAGCTGGCCTGGGCCCGGACCCTCGCCAGCACCAGCCGGCACGATGATGCAATGCTGTCCCGGCTGCGCAGGCTCCTTGACGGCACGGCACCAGTGGACGGCCTGGCCGTGGATGCCGAGCTGCGCTGGCACCTCTGGCATGCTCTGGCAGCCAACGGCCAGGCGGCAGTGGAGGAACTGGACGCCGAACTCGCCCGTGACACCACGGCGTCCGGACGCGCCGGCCATGCCACAGCCCTCGCCGCCCGTCCGGACCCGGAGGCCAAGGCAGCAGCGTGGAAAGCGGCAGTGGACGGGAACGGGCTCTCCAACCAACTGCTCAGCGCCACCATCAGCGGGTTCATGACGGCGCCTGCGGATCTGCTGGAGCCGTTCGTGGAGCCCTATTTCGGGTGCCTGCGCAGCATTTGGGAGAACCGCAGCATCGAGATCGCCAGCCGGATTGTCCGGGGCCTCTACCCGCTGGCCCAGGACCTGGCCGAGGGCACCGACCCGGCAGCGCACCCCACCATCCGGCGCACGGACGAATGGTTGGCCGCCAATGCGGACGCGCCCCGCGCCCTGCAGCGCATCATTGTGGAACAGCGCAGCCACCTGCTGCGGGCACTGACGGCGCAGGCCGCCGTCGTGAATTCACCATCGATTGCTCCCTAAGTGCCGTTTCGAACCCCCAAAACGACAGTAGGTGGGCCCATGCCGGCAGGGTTCCCTGGCCGAACTTGTGACGTTAGGGGCCGGCAGGGACAGTGGATGGGCTCAGGGGACGCGGTGGAGCCACTCGGCGGTGCCGAACTTGGTGCCGACGCGCTCCCGGGCGGTGGCGAGCTCGCCCTCCGTCAGCTCTGATGGCGTGGCGCCGTACCGGTCGGTGAAAACATCCGCCATGGCGGCGATGATGGCTGCGCGGGCCAGTCCGGTCTGGCGCCGGAGCGGGTCCACCCGTTTCTTGGCGCTGCGGGTCCCCTTGTCCGAGAGCTTTTCCTTGCCGATCCGCAGCACGTCCACCATTTTGTCGGCGTCGATGTCGTAACTCATGGTGACGTGGTGCAGCATGCCGCCGTTGGCGAGCCGCTTCTGCGCGGCCCCGCCGATCTTGCCCTGGTCCGTGGCGATGTCGTTCAGGGGCACGTAGAAGGCGTTGATGCCAAGCTTTTCCAGTGCGGCCATGACCCACGCGTCCAGGAAGGGATAGGAGTCCGCGAAGCTGAGTCCGTCCACGAGGGTCTGCGGCAGGTACAGCGAGTACGTGATGCAGTTGCCGGCCTCCATGAACATCGCTCCCCCGCCGCTGATGCGCCGGACAACCTTGATGCCGTGCTTCGCCACGCCGCCGGGGTCCACCTCGTTGCGGTAGGACTGGAAGCTGCCAATCACCGTTGACGGCTCCTGCCAGTCCCAAAACCGCAGGGTGGGGTGGCGGCGTCCCGCGCCGACCTCCTCGGTGAGGACCTCGTCCAGGGCCACGTTGATTTCTGTGGGCAGGACGGTGGGTGCGATGAGGTTCCAGTGGTGGTCCGCCCAGGAGGTTGCCTTGGCCAGGGCACGGCGGACGGCGATGGCGACGGCCTCCGCGGAGAAGCCGAACAGGGCAGCGCCGGCCGGCAGCGAAGAGGACACGACGGCGGCAAGCTCGGCCGCCGTCGTGGTGTCCGGCAGCCCCGTGAGCCCCCGGTTGATGTCCAGGAGGGCCTCGTCCGGTTCCAGGAAGAAGTCGCCGCTGAGGTTGACGTTGGCGAGGCGGCCGTCAACAACGTCCAGGTCCACCACCACAAGCTTGCCGCCGGGCACTTTGTATTCACCGTGGCGGCGGGAGATGGAGTGGCCTGCTGAAGAGGGTGTGGTGCTCATGCCATCCATCCTCCCCCAGAAGTGCCGGATGCCTGTAACAGCGGGCCGGGACGCAGAAAGCCCGCACCGTTTGCCGGTGCGGGCTTTCCCAAAAGAACCTTGCGGAAGTGCGTTACTTCTTGCCGCCGAAGCCCTTGAAGCGAGCGTTGAAGCGCTCGACGCGGCCTGCGGAGTCCATGATGCGCTGCTTGCCCGTGTAGAACGGGTGCGACTCGGAGGAGATTTCGACATCGATGACCGGGTAGGTGTTGCCGTCTTCCCATTCGATGGTCTTCGAGGAGGAAACGGTGGACTTGGTCAGGAACTTCGTGCCGGAAGCCAGGTCGTTGAAAACAACAGCTTCGTACTTCGGGTGGATATCAGACTTCATAATTGGACCTTTGTTCGCACAACTGGATTTTGCCAGCTGCCAGGTATGAATGGGATGGTCAGCAGCGTCGCCCGGGGGCGCACTACAGCCAGCTGTCAATAATAGCGTAAGAACGCGGATGCCCGCGAACCAACCTCCTGGCTGGCTACACCCCTAGTTCCGGGGCCGCAGCTCCCAGAAGGCCACAGCTGATGCGGCTGCGACATTCAGGGAATCCACGCCGTTGCGCATGGGTATTTTCACGGCGATATCGACGGCGGCGAGTGTCCCGGCGCTCATGCCGGCGCCCTCGGTGCCAAGCACCAGGGCAAGCTTCCCTGGGTTCCGGGCGGCGACGGCGTCCACATCCTGGGCGTCGTCCGTGAGCTCCAGCGCGGCAACGGTGAAGCCGTGGTCCTTCAGCAGGTGAAGGTCTTCCGGCCAGGTGGTGAGCCGGGCCCATGGCACCTGGAACACCGTGCCCATGCTCACCCGGACGCTCCGCCGGTAAAGGGGGTCCCCGCAGCGGGGAGAGACAAGGACGGCATCGATGTCCAGCGCGGCGGCCGACCGGAAGATGGCGCCCACATTGGTGTGGTCCACGATGTCCTCCAGGACAGCCACCCTGCGTGCCCCGGCCAGCAGTTCCGGCAGCGGCACGGGCGCCGGGCGCTGCATGGCGGCCATGGCGCCCCGGTGGAGGTGGAAGCCGGTAATGTCCTCCAGCAGGTCCGCGCTGCCGATGAAGGCAGGGACCTGGGGATAGGCATCCAGGACGTCCCGGAGGTCCTCAAGCCACTTCTCCGCCAGGAAGAACGAGCGCGGCTGGTGTCCTGCTGCCAGGGCACGCCGCAGCACCCGGGAGGACTCGGCGATGTACATGCCCTCGGCAGGTTCACGCAGCTTGCGCAGGTGCACGTCCGTGAGCTGCGTGTAGTCGGCGACTCTGGGGTCCGCGGCCGATTCAAGATAGTGGATTGTCACCGGGTGATTATTTCAGCAGATTTGCGATCATGAAGCCCAGCGCCACCAGGCCCAGGAGCAGGATCACTGCGCGCAGCACCGTGGGTGAGAGCCGGCGGCCCACCTTGGCCCCGAGAAGTCCGCCGATGCTCGAGCTGACGGCGATCAGCAGCACCACAAGCCAGTTGATCCGGTCGAAGGCGAAGATCACGTAGGACACGGCGGCCACGAGGTTCACTCCGAGCACCAGGATGTTCTTCATGGCGTTGGCGTTCTGGATGGTGCCGGTGAGGAAGATGCCCAGGATGCCCACCAGCAGGATCCCCTGCGCGGCCACGAAGTAGCCGCCGTAGACACCGGCCAGATAGACGAGCACCACCAGCAGCACCCCGTGCCGCTTGTCGCGCACAGCGTGCTCCGGGTTCTCCTCACGGGACCGGACCCAAGCCTGCAGCCTGGGCTGGAACACCACCATCAGGAGGGCCAGGACGATCAGGACGGGGGCAACGTAGTGGAAGACCTCCTCCGGCAGGTGCAGGAGCAGCCAGGCGCCGGAGATGCCGCCGAGAAGGGAGGCCGGCAGGAGACGCATCAGCTGGCGTCCGCGTCCCTTCAGTTCACGGCGGTAGCCGAAGGCGCCGGCCGCCGTGCCGAACACCAGCCCCATGGCGTTGCTCATGGAGGCCACCACCGGGGCGACCCCCAGGGCGATCAGGACGGGGAATGTCACCAGGGTGCCGGAACCCACCACGGCGTTGATGGTGCCGGCCCAGAGGCCGGCGATGGCCACAAAGATGCTGCTGAGAAGATCCAAGGTGCTGCGCTGCCGCTGTTAGCGGCGGGCGACGGCGGTGTACCGGCCGGCGTTGACGCTCATGTCCAGGTCCAGCCCGAAGGTTTTGCTGAGGTTCTCAGCGGTCAGGACGTCCGTGATGGGGCCTGCGGCGACCACTCCGCCGTCGCGCAGCAGCATGGCGTGGGTGAATCCCGGCGGGACTTCCTCAAGGTGGTGGGTGACCAGGACCATGGCCGGTGCGTCCTCATCCTGCGCCAGCTCTCCCAGCTTATGGACGAGTTCCTCGCGGCCCCCAAGGTCCAGGCCTGCCGCCGGTTCGTCGAGGAGCAACAGCTCGGGGTCGGTCATCAGGGCGCGGGCAATCTGTACACGCTTGCGCTCACCTTCGGACAGGGTGGCAAAAGTCCTGTTGAGGAGCGGGCCCATTCCCCAGTCGTTGAGCAAGCGGAAAGCCCGCCGCTCGTCGTCGCGCTCGTACCCCTCACGCCAGCGGCCGGTGACCCCGTAGGCGGCAGTGACCACCACGTTGAGGACGTTTTCCTGTTCCGGGATCTGGGTGGCCAGCGCGGCGGAGGACAGGCCGATGCGCGGGCGGAGCTCGAAGACGTCGGTGCGGCCCAGGGTTTCGTCGAGGATACCGGCCTTGCCGCTGCTGGGGTGCAGGCGCGCGGCCGCGATCTGCAGGAGCGTGGTCTTGCCGGCACCGTTGGGCCCAAGGATTACCCAGCGCTCGCCTTCATTGACTTCCCAGTCGATCTTGTCCAGCAGGGTTTTCTTACCGCGGACAACGCTGACGGAAGCCAATTCCAGAACATCACTCATAGGAGTAGACACTAGGACAAAAAAGAGGCCGACTGATAACCGGGGCAAGGTAACAGCGAAACCCTGGTTGGGCAGCCTCGCCAGGCGCCCGTCAGGCCGGCTGCGTGAGGATCACGGGTCCGGATTCGGTGACAGCGATGGTGTGTTCGGAATGGGCGGTCCGGCGGCCGTTGGAACTGCACAGGGTCCAGCCGTCAGGAGCCGTAATAAGTTTGCTGGTGCCGTCCATGACCCACGGTTCTATTGCCAGGAGCAGGCCGGGGCGGAGCTCGTACCCGCGGCCTGGCCTGCCGGTGTTCGGAATGTGCGGGTCTTGGTGCATGGTGCTTCCAACGCCGTGCCCGCCGAACTGCGTGTTGACCCGGTACTTGGCAGACTCCAGCACCGAGCCGATTGCGTGGGAGATGTCCCCGATGCGCGCCCCGGGCTGTGCCGCACCGATGCCCGCCGCCAACGCCCTCTCGGTTGTTTCGATCATGCGGGTGTCCTCGGGGGCAGCGGAATCCCCAACGACAAAGCTGATGGCGGAGTCCGTGACCCACCCATTGACGCTGGCTGCGAAGTCCAGGGTCAGCAGGTCCCCGTCCTGGAGGACATAGTCATGAGGGAGTCCGTGCAGCACGGCATCGTTGACGGACGTGCAGATGACCTTCCCGAAGGGCCCGCGCCCGAACGAGGGAGCGTAGTCGATATAGCAGGAGCGGGCTCCCGCCGCACGGATCATGACCGCAGCCCAGTCGTTGATCTCCAGGAGATTCGTACCGGGTCCGGTTCGCTCCCTCAGATCCCGCAGCGTATTTGCCACGAAGCGGCCCGAGGGGCGGGCCTGGTCAATCTCCCGCGGCGTGAGCAGTTCAATCAATGGTTCCTCCAGGTGTGAGCGATAATACTACCTGCCTGCCACCTCCCCGCAGCAGTGAAATGAATTCAAGGGACGCCTCCCCCGCTGGCTAAGATGGCAGGCATGACTTCGAACGTGACTGCGGTCAGCTACGGCCTGAATGTGTCTCCAACAGGGCTGGAGCAGCTCCGTTCCATCCTCACCGCACAAGGCGCCGCTGTGCTGTCCGAGGCCTCCTCCGGCGATAGCCGCTACCAGGTCCGTGTGACCGAGCTCCAGCTGCCGGACGCCACCGCGGCCGGGCTGGCCGCACTGCGCCACGCCGTTGCCGAAGCCTCCATCGCCGGCCTGGACACGGCGCTCGTCCCGGCCGGCCTCCGGTCGGCAGAACGCAAGCTGCTGATCATGGACGTGGACTCCACCCTGATCCAGCAGGAGGTCATCGAGCTTCTGGCCGCCTATGCCGGCAAGCGGGAAGAAGTGGCGGCCGTTACCGAGGCCGCCATGCGCGGCGAGCTGGACTTCACCCAGAGCCTCCACGCCCGCGTGGCCGTGCTCGCCGGGCTGCCGGCCGCCGTCGTCCATTCCGTCCGCAACGAGGTGAGGCTGAGCCTGGGAGCCGCCGAACTCGTGGCCGCCTTCAAGGCGGCAGGGCACGTGGTAGCCGTGGTGTCCGGCGGGTTCAACCAGATCCTTGAGCCGATTGCCGGTGAACTGGGCCTGGACTACTGGCAGGCCAACGAACTGGAGATCGTCGACGGCGAGCTGACGGGCAGGGTGCTGGGCGCAGTGGTGGACAGGGCGGCCAAGGAAAAGTACCTGCGTGAGTGGGCAGCCGCCGAGGGCATCGCCCTGGAACACACGGTGGCAGTTGGCGACGGAGCCAACGACCTGGACATGCTCGGGGCGGCCGGCATCGGCGTCGCGTTCAACGCCAAACCCGCCGTGCGGGCCGTGGCGGACGCCGCCGTCAACATGCCGTACCTCGACGCGGTCCGGCACGTCGCCGGCGTCTGAACCCAACAGCAAGACCCGCCCTTTAAATGCCGGATGGCACGTCGCGGCGCGACGTGCCATCCGGCATTTGGCATTGGCCTAGTTCGTGCCCTTACCGAAGTAGTCTGCGCCGCCGGCGTATTCGGTGTGGCCGGACTCGACGTCGGCGGTGACCATGCCGGCCACAACCTCCGCGAACTCCTCCACCGAGTACAGCTTGCCGGCTTCGGCCCGGCGGGCCTCGATGGCGCCCGGCGTGGAACGGTCAAGCAGCGTGGCCGTGACGGTGCCCTCGATCATGTCGCCGGAGACAACCACCAGGGTGATGCCCTTCTCGGCCAGGTTGGGGATGAGTTCGCGCAGGGCGTCCTCGCCGGCGCGCTTGCTGCGCGCCACCGGCTCGTAGGCTTCCATGGTGGGCACCGTGTTGATGAAGTGGGCCTGGTGGCTGGTGACGAAGACCACCCGCGAGCCTTCCTTCATCAGCGGCACGGCAGCGTTGAGCATGTTGATCTGGGCGTCGCGGTTCAGCTTGAGTGCGTAGTCCTCGCCCATCCCCGTTTCCATGCCGCCGGAGGCGTTCAGCACCAGGATGTCCAGGGAACCGAAGTTCTCCATGGCGGCTGAGGCCAGCGCCTGCACGCCTTCCTGGGTGGTGAGGTCCGCGCCGACGGCCACTGCACGTCCGCCGTCGGCTTCGATGCCCTGTACAACCTTGTTGGCGCGCGGTGCCTTCTGGCGGTAGTTCACCACGACGGCGGCGCCCTCGCGGGCAAGGTTCTTGGCTACCTCCGCGCCGATTCCGCGCGAGGATCCGGTCACGATGGCAGTCTTGTTATCCAGCAGTCCCATGCGGGCTCCTTTTGTCTGAAACGTCTAAATTGCTGATGGCCTGCAGTCCATCATGCCAGCGGCCCTGGCCAATTCCCTTGTGTGACCTGCACAAAGAAGCGCCCGGCTGCTAGTTTGCCGGCGCCGGTCAGTGCCCCATGCCCAGGCCGCCATCAACGGGGATGACGGCTCCGGAGATGTAGGCGGCCTCGTCGCTGGAGATCCAGCGGACCACGTTGGCTACCTCGGAGGCCTCGGCAAAACGGCCTGCCGGGATGCTGGACAGGTAGTCCTTCTGGGTGGCTTCGGGAAGTTCGGCAGTCATGTCCGTGTTGATGAAGCCGGGCGCCACAACGTTGGCGGTGATGCCCCGCGAACCGAGTTCTCGGGTCAGGGAGCGTGCGATGCCCACCAGGCCCGCTTTTGAGGCCGAGTAGTTGATCTGTCCGGGCGCACCGTACAGTCCCGATACGGAGGAGATGAGGACAACGCGTCCCTTGCGGAGCCGGATCATGCCCTTCGATGCGCGCTTAATGACCCGGAAGGATCCAGTGAGGTTGGTGTCGATGACGGACGTGAAGTCGTCTTCGCTCATGCGCAGCAGCAGGGTGTCCTTGGTGATGCCGGCGTTGGCCACCAGGACTTCCACCGGGCCGTGGGCAGCTTCCACTTCCTTGAAGGCCGCGTCCACGGAAGCCTCGTCCGTGACGTCCGCCTTGACGCCGAGGATCCCCTCCGGCAGCTTGGTTTCGCTGCGGTAGGTCACGGCAACCTTGTCGCCGTTGGCCAGGAAGGCCTCGGCGATGGCCAGGCCGATGCCGCGGTTGCCGCCGGTGATCAGGACGCTGCGGGGTGCGGTGGCTGCTTCAGTCATGTAGGGGCTCCGGAATCTGCGGCGCGCGGGGGCCGCTGTAGGTGGGGGTGATTTGGCTGACTTCGATCTTAGCGCCCGCCCCGGCCCGGGTTTGGGCGCCACTGCCGATGGTGAGAGAATTGAGGCAAGCCTTTGGAGCGTGATAGACCACCGTGACCCTTGAAAACCATGCGGGACAATCCGCGCCTGGAGAACCCGGCCGGTTCTCCGGCGATTCGGAAGTCCACAGCATCACGGATGCCGCTGGAGCCCATTCGGAGGACATGCGCCAGCGCATGATCAAGTACGCGTTGGCCATGGGAATCCGCATGGTGTGCCTTGTCCTGATTTTCGTGGTGGACGGCTGGTTCAAGATCATTCCGGTGGCCGGGGCGGTGTTCCTGCCCTGGATCGCCGTGATCATCGCGAACGGGAACGACAAAGCCGAAGGCCACAGCGACCTCCTGCTGGATTCGGCCCCGCTGGCTGAGCTGGAAAGCCCACCGGCGCGGCCCGCCGGGGAGGATCCCGGCAGTGAGCTCCTGCAGGGCGAGCTGGTTATTGACGACGACGAATCCCCGTCCGGGCAGGAAAGGAAGGCCTCGTGAGCATCTTCGACTTCGCCGCCGGCACCGATCCCGCAGCGGCCGAAGCCGGTGCCATCTGTTCCCGCAAGGCGTGCCGGGCGCAGGCTTCCTGGCAGCTCCTCTGGAACAACCCCAAGATCCATTCCCCGGAACGCCGCAAGACCTGGCTTGCCTGCGCGGACCACAGGGAATGGCTGGAGGACTACCTTCAGACACGGGGCCTTTGGAAGGAAACCCTGCCCCTCGATGACTCCCGGGCATCCGGCGGCCCTGGGCAGGACAGCTGAATGTACCGTTTCCTCTTCTCCAGCAAGTGGCTGGGTTATTTGCTGCTGGCTGCCATCTTCGCCTCCGCCTGTGTGTTCCTGGGCCGCTGGCAGATGGACCGGCGCGCCGAGACCCTGGCCGAAATCGACCGGGTGGTGACCAACTACTCGGCCACGCCCATCCCGTTCGCGGACGCCAGGGAACAATTCAACGAGCTGGACCCCGGCATGGAGTGGACGCAGGTGGAGCTGAGGGGCACGTACCTCAGCGACGGCCAGCGCGTGGTCCGGAACCGTCCGCTCAATGGTCAGCCGGGTTACGAAGTGGTGGTCCCGTTCCGTCTCGACTCCGGTGAGACAGTGGTCATCGACCGGGGCTGGCTGCCCATCGGCAACGATAATCCGGGCGCCCCGGACTCGGTGCCGGAACCCCCTGCGGGTGACGTGACCGTCGTCGTGCGTTTGAAGCATCCCGAGCCCGAACTCCAGCGTGGCGCCCCCGAAGGCCAGCTGGCTTCCATCGACCTTGCCGCCTACGCCGGACAGCTCGGGTATCCGCTGTTAACCGGGGCGTACGGCCAGCTCGCATCGGAGACGCCGCCTGCAGCGGAGATGCCGTTCCCGTTCCCGAAGCCTTCCACCGAGGAAGGCACACACCTCTCGTACTCGCTGCAGTGGTTCGCGTTCGGCGTGCTGATGTTCGTTGGTTTTGGCTACGCTGCGCGCCAGCAGGCACGCAACGCGGCCATTGACGCCGAGGACGACGACGGGACAGCAGAGGGCGGGCCCCGCCCGGCAGGCGGCGAGCACCGCCGTCGTCCGTCACCTCCCAGGAAGCGGAAGAAGGCGACCTCCGAAGAAGAGGAAGACGCCCTCCTGGATGCTCAGGGGTACTGAAGGATGACGGAGCACGACGACGGACCGGTTGCCGTAGTGCGCGCGGCCTTGGTGGCTGCCGGGGTTGGAGACACCGTGCGGACTTTTCCCGCGGGCGTGCCGACGGCCTCCGCGGCTGCTGAGGCACTCGGCTGCGATCTCGCGGCGATCACGAACAGCCTGATTTTCGACCTCGGCGGAGAGCCCCTGCTGATCCTCGCAAGCGGGGCGGCCCGCGTGGATACCAAACTGGTTGCTGAAAAGTTGGGGGCGGGCAGGATCCGCCGGGCCTCCCCCGACTTCGTCCTGCAGCACACCGGCCAGGCGGTAGGCGGAGTGGCCCCGGTGGGCCACCCGGAAAAAGTCAGGACGCTCCTGGACAGCTGCCTCAAGAAACAGGAACTACTCTGGGCCGGAGCAGGAGACCACAACTCAATGTTCAGCATCACGTATGCAGAGCTGCGAAGAATCACCGAAGCCAGGGAACTGAAGGTCCGCTGACACAATAGGTGTCCGGGGCACAAGCGCAGCGGCGTGGGCGATTTATGTAGCGTGCGTCAAAGGCGACGAAGGAGCCAGCACGCGGGAAATCGCCCACGCCGCGAAGCGGACGCAACCCACCGGCGTCGAGCAGCGAACCCCAGCAAAACCGACAGCTTAAGCCAGCGTGATGAGGTCCAGGTAGTCTTCGTTCCAGTGGTCCTCGACGCCGTCCGGCAGCAGGACTACGCGCTCGGGGTTGAGGGCCTCCACTGCGCCCTCGTCGTGGCTGACCAGGACGACGGCGCCGCTGTAGTTCCTGAGCGCGCCCAGGATCTCCGCGCGGCTGGCAGGGTCCAGGTTGTTGGTGGGCTCGTCGAGGAGGAGGACGTTGGCGCTTGAAGCCACGATGGTGGCAAGGGCCAGGCGGGTCTTCTCACCGCCGGAGAGCACGCCGGCGGGCTTGTCGACGTCGTCGCCGGAGAACAGGAACGAACCCAGGATGCCGCGGACTTCGGCGTCCTTCATGTCCGGGGCGGCGGAGCGCATGTTTTCCAGGACGGTCCGGTCCACGTCGAGGGTTTCGTGCTCCTGGGCGTAGTAGCCCACCTTCAGGCCGTGCCCGGCAATAACGTCACCGGTGTCGGGCTGGTCCACACCCGCGAGCATCCGCAGGAGGGTGGTCTTTCCGGCACCGTTGAGGCCCAGGATGACCACCTTCGAGCCGCGGTCGATGGCCAGGTCCACGTCCGTGAAGATCTCCAGCGAACCGTAGGACTTGCTGAGGCCCTCGGCGGTGAGCGGGGTCCTGCCGCAGGGCGAGGGGTCCGGGAAGCGCAGGGCTGCCACGCGGTCGTTTTCCCGGACGGCCTCGAGTCCGCTCAGCAGACGCTCGGCGCGCTTGGCCATGTTCTGGGCGGCAACCGCCTTGGTGGCCTTGGCGCGCATCTTGTTGGCCTGGTCGAAAAGGACCTGGGCCTTCTTCTCGGCGTTGGCGCGCTCCCGCTTGCGGGCGCGCTCATCCGTTTCGCGCTGCGTGAGGTAGCGCTTCCAGTCCATGTTGTAGAAGTCGATCTGCGCGCGGTTGGCGTCCAGCAGGAACACCTTGTTCACGGTGGCTTCCAGCAGTTCGGTGTCGTGGCTGATCACGATCAGGCCGCCCTGGTGGTTCTTGAGGAAGTCACGCAGCCAGGCGATGGAATCGGCGTCCAGGTGGTTGGTGGGCTCATCGAGGAGCATGGTCTCGGCGTCCGAATACAGGATGCGCGCCAGCTCCACGCGGCGCCGCTGGCCACCGGACAGGGTCTTCAGCGGCTGGTTCAGCAGGCGGTCCGGCAGGGCGAGGTTGGAACAGATTGCCGCCGCCTCAGCCTCGGCGGCGTAGCCGCCGGCAGCCAGGAACTCGGATTCAAGCCGGTCGTAACGGTTCATGGCCTTGCGCTGGACCGCCGCGTCCTCGCTGGCCATTTCCTCGTGCGCCACGCGCAGTTTTCCGACGGCAATGTCGAGGCCGCGGACGGACAGGATCCGGTCCCGTGCGAGCTGCTCCATGTCCGGCGTCCGGGGATCCTGCGGCAGGTAGCCGATCTCGCCGGTACGGGTCACTTTCCCCGCGGCGGGAAGTCCTTCGCCGGCGAGGACCCTGGTGAGGGTGGTCTTCCCGGCGCCGTTACGGCCCACCAGGCCGATCTTGTCTCCCTTGTCGATGCGGAAGCTCACCTGGTCCATCAGGAGCCGGGCGCCGGCACGCAGTTCAAGATCCTGGACAGTAATCACAGCAGGTAAGGCCTTTCACAACAGGGAACGCCGCAGCCCTCGCACGATGTTGGGAGGGAGCCGGGGCAGAGTGGCCGGAGAACGGCCCATCCAAGTCTACCGTCCGGCGCCGTCCATGCAGAACGTACTGTCTGCAGCCGCCTCAACCGCCGGCGGTTGGCACGGGACTGTGGCGGACTTCATGTGTCCTGGGGGTGGGTTCGAGGCTGACGGGCTTTCCCGGCCCGGGGGTGAGCCAGCAGACTGTCCTGATGGAGTGGACACGTGCGAAGGACTGGCTGATCGGTGCTGGCGGGATGGTCATCGTCCTGGGGCTTACGGCTGCGATCGCGTGGTGGGTGGTGAGCAGTCCGGCCGGCGGGGATGAGGCAGCGCCTGGGCCATCCCCCACGGCGGGCGCCGGACCCACTGCGGGCGCTGCGCCGCCCGCGGGCCTGGGCGGGGACGAGGTGTGGCTCGCCGATCTGGCCCTGGACGCCGGAACAGTGGCGATCGCGGGCTCGTTGCTTCACGACGTCAAAGCCGTAGGGCAGGGCGTGGTCACGGGGCCGGGCGGGATGGTTGCTGAACGCCTCGCGGTGGACGCGACCGTTCCGTTCGACGTCGTTGCCGGGGAACTCGGTGATGGGACGGTGGTCCGCGCCGCCGATGGCGGCCAGGTTCTGGTGGTCCGCACCGTTGAGGCTTTGGGCCGCGAGCTGGACGTTAATGCCACGGGCACAGTGAGGGTCGACGCCGGCAGGCTGGTTGTTGAGCCGCGCTCGATAGACTTTGGCGGGCCGGGATTCCTCTCCGACGCCGTCGGTGCCGCCGTGAGAAGCCTCGTGACCATTGAGCACAGCATTGAGGGCCTGCCCGAGGGCCTCGTCCTTCAGGACGTCGCGGTCCAGGACGACGGCTTCCGTGCGAGTCTCTCCGGCGAGGACGTCAAGCTCGTTCCATAACGTCGCCTGCCCTGGCCGGGAACACTCCACAGCTCCCCAAAGAGGGACGTGGGTGTTGTGGAACCCTAGGTGGGTTTCTTGTTCAGCACGTCCGGAAGTTCCTGCCGCCGTCGAAGTTCCAGGAGCCCGACTGCGTTGACTCCGGTGAAGACGGCGCTGAAGGTGATCAGCAGGTCCCTGACCATCACAGAATTCGGGTCACCTGGCTGGGCGATAAGCGATATAGCCAGGATCAGGGCTCCTACACAGAGCCCGCCCGCGCTGGGAAAGTTCCGCTGCCGCATCAGTCCGCTTACCCTTCGGGTTCCGCCGCACGGGCGTCTTGCCTGCTCGATCTAGGAGTCATGCACCTGACCGTAGGCCTCGCCGGGCATCCAAGCAATGCTCTTGATCAAATCCTGAGCATCGGACCTGAATGTTTCCCAGCGTGTTCATGATCGCCCTTCGCAACGGCCGGTGGTGAGCACACCGAACGTTGAACCGCGCTCCTTACCGGTGCGCGACTGCCAGTGTGCGGCCTGCTCGATGGTCTCCGCGGTCTGGTAGTCGGTCTTCTTGCCTGGCCCTAGCTTGATGATGTTGTGGTGCAGGTTCAGCCCTGTGGGGGCCTTCCTGTCTCCGCTGATGTTGATATAGCTGTCCCGCGCGCCGATGAACTGGTTCCGGCTGACCTCCACGTCCACGGGCAGCTCGGTGTCATACGTGAGGATGTGGGTGCCCTTGCCGTCCGTGTCCGGCCGGATGGTCGCAGCCCATGAGTAGCCAGCGTCAGTGCAGACATTGTCTGTGAAAGTGCAGCGGATGTGCCCGGACCCTGGAGACGCATCGCCGGCAGACCACATCTCGAAGGTCTGGTTGCAGTTCTCCACCCGGTTGTTCCGGAAGTGGATGTCGGTCCACGACTTTGCATCCTTCATGGCCGTCCCCTGCATCGTGAAGGCGACGTCATAGCATTCCCGGATGGTGTTGTCCTCCATGATGATGTTGGACGCGCCGATCCAGACCTCGATGCCGTTGCCGTACCGGGTGCCGTCGGAGCTCAGCCGGGACCCGCCAAGGTCCTCCAGGCGGCAGTTCCTGATGCGGATGTTCTCCGAGCCGCCGGTCGCAATACCGTGTGTTCCGTGGCCTTCGATATGAATGCCGTCCAGGATGCTGTGGGAGGCAGGCCGGATGCCGTCCTGCTGGACGGCGATTGCGACGCCGTCGCCAGGGTCGAAGGAAGACCTGACGTACACAAAGGTCTCGTCGCTATAGAAGTCCCACTGGTTCGCCAGTGCATCCAGGCTGGTCCGCTTCCATCCACGGATGAGGCCCGCCACCTTCAGGAAACCGACGTTGGTGGACGGAGCGCCGGTGTTGCCGCTGTACTGGCCGGACCGGGCGGTGATGTCCAGCTTCCATACCCCGGTGGCGTGCTGCACCCAGGCCGGCTTGCTGACCTTGTAGCCGGCAACCTTTGGACGCGGCCCGGTGCCGTAGGCGCCCACCGTCAAGACGCCCGATGTGCCCTTGATGGACGGCTCGTGGAGGGTGCCGAAGAATGTGTCGCCGCGCCTGAGCAGGACGGCGTCGCCGCGGCGCAGACCCCCGCGCCTCAGGGCATCCTGGATCCGCGCGAGGCTGCGCCACGGGGCTGCCTCAGTCCCCGGGGCCGAGTCGGAACCAAAGACGCTCACATACCGGGTGTTCCGGCCCCCGCGGGACCGGGTGCGTTCGTCCGTGAACACAGCGGAACTTGCGATGCCGGCTGCAGCCCCTTGGAGGAGCGTGCGGCGGCTGAAGGGTCGCGGAGGTGGTGTCATGGCCGGGGCTGGTCCTCACGGATATCTCACGAGCGATTTTATCCGGCGGCACCCGGCAGGGAAACCGTCAGCGAAGACCTGAACTATGCACACGTGGTACCAGCACGTACCGGCGATCGGGTGCGCGTTTCCGCACTACTCATTGACGAGGACGGGTACGCCTACTGCTGCCGAAACAGCGTGGGGGGCAAGCCCGGCCGGTACCGGAATGCTGAACTCCTCACCTTCTTCGGACGGTCCCGAGTGTCCATGGCCGTCGGAGCCGAGATGGTGCACAAACCGTGCAGTGCCAAGGAGGTTGCCGCGGTCATCATAGAAGCCGGCGAGCACCTGGAGTTCGAGCAGGTCGCTGACATCACTGGTGACTCGGACTGCCCCGGAGGCAGCCTGTCCATCAAAAGCCAAACCCTCGAACACAATCCTGTCATCGAAAGGGCCCTGGACTCGAAGGATCTGGCCAGGGGCAGGCCGGGTTGTCCGGAGTCCTGCCAAGTCCGGTTCCCCTTCGGCACTGACCAGGCCGGGGAAGCTTGTTTTGGCGGCAGCGGATGCCTGCGGGACACGATCGGCGCCGGGCGCGGGGGCCGGTGCCCGAGCACCCAGTACGGCGGAGGCAAACACCGCCAGCGAGGCAGCAGCGAGGGCTGCCATCAGGAGAATCCAAGGCTTGCGGCTCATCGGGTCCCCTCCGGGTGCGCTGCGGACGAGGGCCTGGCCATCACGCGGACTGCGGCGATTCTGCGGTGGTAGTTCACGCTATTCTCAGCGCAGGACGCGCAGGGCCTGGCCCACGATGTCGAACAGGTCGGTGTTGTCCACGCTGCCCTGCAATTGTTCCGCACCCGGACCGTAGGCGTATATGGGCACGTCGGCGCCCGTGTGGTTGCCGGAGGCGTAGGACAGCCAAAGACTGGCTTCCTTGGAACCGTCCTTGACGTTGGCGGGATCATCCGGAGTCCGGAAGGTGGCCGGGCCGAAGTTCTTCGGATCCTCTGAGCCTTCGCCATTGATGATTCCGGTCGAGCGCTCCTTGTCCTTGAAGTTTCCGCCGTTCCGGGTCGGGGTGGAGCTGTTGGCACTGTTCCCGGAATCGACGTTCGGTGGGGGCCCGGCCGCCTCCGCGTTCGTGAAGGAGCCCTTTTCAATGATGTTGAACCCGCCCGTTTCGTGGTCTGCGGTAACAATAACCATGGTGTTGCCGTCCTTTTTCGCGAAGTCCAGGGCAGCGGCGACGGCGTCGTCGAAGGCCTTGACTTCATCCAGTGTCTGGGCCGCGTCATTGTCGTGGGACCGCTTGTCGATCAGGGCGCCTTCAACCTGCAGGTAGAACCCCTTGCCGTTGCTCTGGTCCTGGTTCAGCAGTTCAATGGCCTTCTGCGTCATCTCCTGCAGGGACGGCTCCTCCGCTTGGGGTTTGTACGGGTTGTCCTTCTTGGCCTTTTCGAGGGTCAGGTTACCGTTATTGAACAGTCCAAAAACCTTGTCCCCCGATGCCCCGTTCAGGTCGGCGCGCGTGGCGGGGATCTGGCTCGACACAGATCCCAGGATCGAGTAGCCCTGCTCCTTCAACGCGCTTTCATCCTCTGCGTCGAAGCGGGCCATGCCACCGCCGAAAATGACGTCGGCGGTACCGTTGCGGGCGATCTGGTCTGCGATCGGGGTGACCCGGACATCACTGGTGGGCAGCTTGTCGCCGGTCACATCGGTATCCTGGCACGCATCGGCGGAGTAGTCCGGTCCCTGGCAGCCGCGGGCGAGGACATGGCTCATCTGCCCGGCGGGCGTTGCATCGGTCACTTCGGCAGTGGAAACGTTGCCTGTGCGGTAGCCGGCCTGTTTGGCCAATTCCATGATGGTCGGCACCACAACACCCTTGGCGTCCACCCCGATGGCAGTGTTATACGTCTTTACCCCCGAGGCGAAGGCTGTGGCCGCAGCGGGGGACGCGGTGACCAGCTCCGGCACGAAGCCGGCCTGCCCGGGCTGGCCGGAGTTCTTCTCCACGGAATAGGTGCTGACCGAGCCGTGGGACGGGAGGCTTTCCATCACCAGCCTGCCCTCGGCGCCGTAGAAGCGCTCCCTGGCCGCTGTGACGTGGGTGCGGCCCATCCCGTCGCCCAGCAGGTAGATGACGTTCTTCGCCGGCGATTGGAAGGCCGCGGGCGCCGGCCTGGTGGCGGTGAACACCGCGTACGTGACCACCGCGACCGCCACGACCGCGCCAAGGACGATCCACACGATCCCGCGAATCTTCCCAGGAGGGCCATCGGACATGAGTGCCGCCGGAACGTATCTCATCAGCGGGTCCCTTCCAGGCCGGGAGCGGGACGAATCTGCTGGTGGATGGCTTTTTCGTGTCTGCTTCCAGCAGGCGCATCGGTGGTTGCCAAAGAATTCCCCCTAGACGAACTTGTAGGACCACCATAGAAAGCAGTGACGGGGGAAGGAAGGAAACCGTTCCCTCCTTCCGATTTCTTCAGCCAATCTTGAGGTGCCGTGTTCAGCGGGCCTAAGGGCCCTGTTCCCGGCCTGCACCGCCCTCGTACCGTCAATCAAGGGGGACTCATCTTTCGAGCGAAAAGAGTCTGCGATGTATCTCACCCGACGCCAGCTGTTGCAGGCCGGTGCGGTAGCCGGCGCCGGCATCCTGGTCCACCCGGACGCCGCCCTGGCTGCCCGCACACGTGCCCGGCAGGCCGGTCCCTTGACAATGTTCTCCGAGCAGCTGCCGACGCTGGCCGAACTAGGGGTCCTCGATATGCGGGCGGGCGGCCAGACAGAACTGTCCATGCTCAACGCCGGGCACGCCTTCCACGGCCAGCTTGGCTCCACGGACACATTCACCTACCGGGCCGACGACGCATCGCAGACGTACCTCGGGCCCGTCATCGTCGCCCAGCGCGGCACCCCGTTCGCCCTCACTGTGCACAACCAGCTGGGAAAGCACCCGCTGGCATTCGCCATCGACGATGAGCTGGTGCCGCCCGGCAGCGACGACGCCAACACCCCCCGCACCTCGACCCACCTGCATGGCGGCAACACCAGGCCAGGGTCCGACGGCGGCCCTGAACAGGTCTTTACCCCCGGCAGTTCCTACACCTACCACTACGACAACAACCAGGATGCCGCCGGGCTCTGGTACCACGACCATGCGCTGGGCATCACCCGCCTCAACGTCTACGCCGGGCTGGCGGGCGGCTACCTCATCCGGGACACCCCGGGGCCGTCCGGGACCGGAATCGACATCGGAGACGGAACCCACCTGCCGCCGCCCCCATACGAGGTGCCGCTGGTCATCCAGGACCGGATGTTCAATCCCGACGGATCCTTCGCCTACCCGCCCAATCCGGAGCTGACGACCAGCGACGGAACCCCACGGCCCTGGGCGCCGGAGTTTTTTGGGGACGTGGCAACGGTCAACGGGAAATGCTGGCCGAACCTGGACGTGGACCGGGGAAAGTACCAGTTCCGCGTGTACAACGGGTCAAACGCAAGGTTCTACAACCTCAAGTTCATGTCCGGCGGAAACGCGCTCACGTTCGCCCAGATCGGCACGGACGGGGGCCTCCTCGACGCCCCGGCCAAGCTCAACAAACTGGTCCTGGGCCCGGGCGAGCGGGCGGACCTTGTGGTGGACTTTGCCGGCCTGTCCGCCGGATCCAAGGTGGTCCTGGGCAACAATGCCCCTACCCCTTACCCGGACGGCCCGGTCGCGGCGAAGCAAGGCGGGGTTCCCCTCCGCGAAATCATGCAGTTCACCGTGCAAAGCCAGGCCGGCTACACGGCGCCGCTGCCGGAAAAGCTGCGGCCCCAGCCCATGACGAGGCTGGCAGGCCTGCCCACGGCGGCCACCCGCCAGATGACCCTCGTGGAAGTCCTCAACGCGGCGGGCATCCCCATCATGGCCCTGCTGAACAACCGCCCCTTCCACACCACCGACATCACCGCCGTGCAGGGCGACACCCTTGAGGAGTGGGAACTGATCAACACAACAGTGGACGCGCACCCCATCCACCTGCATTTCACCCAGTTCCAGGTCTTCAACCGCCAGCGTTTCGACGTCGGCAAATACCTTGCCGCCACCGGATACGTGGATCCTGGCACCGGGCTGGTGACGCCGGGCCAGGGCAGCAACGTGCCCGTCACGCCGTTCCTGACGGGCCGCCCCAAGGCGGCACCGGCCAACGAGCGGGGCTGGAAGGACACCGCGGTGTCGATGCCTGGAGAAGTGACCCGGATCAGTGTCCCCTTTGGGGCGGGTGCAGCCGGCGGAGCACCCTTGGCCATCGGCTCCTCGTTCACGGGCGAGTACGTCTGGCACTGCCACATCCTCGAGCACGAGGACAACGACATGATGCAGCGCTACGTCATCGAATGACGGTTCTCCCTCCAAAGCACCACATGCACCACAACGGAAGGGGAAACCGACCACCTTTGTGCCCAGCCTGTAGCTGCGGGCAACCCGTTTAGTAGACCCCCTACAAAATGCCCGCAGTTCCGCACCAGTAACGTCGGCAGTACATTAGATTCCGCTTGTACAACCCCGACAGGACTGCCATGAGCAACACCGACACCGCCTTCAAGAATCCCGCCAGCACCGGGCGCCGCCGCTGGAACGCCACCGACCTTGGCCTGATCGCCGTCTTCGCCGCCCTGGTTGCCGGCGCAGCCCTGGTCCCCGGCCTGGCCGTAAACGGCTTCGGGGTCCCCATCACTTTCCAGACGCTGGCCGTGATGCTGACCGGCCTGGTTCTCGGACCGGGACGGGCCTTCGCCGCCGTGGGACTCTACACCCTCTTGGGGCTCGCCGGCCTGCCCATCTTCAGCCAGGGCCGCAGCGGCCTGGGCATCCTCGCAGGCCCATCCGCCGGCTACATCATCGCCTTCCCGATCGCCGCCTGCGTTGTGGGCTGGCTGGCCACCATCGTGATCCGGCGGACCACCAAGGCCAGGGCGCTGTGGTTCTTCCTCTCTGCCGCCGTCACCAGCGCCTTTGTGGTGCACTCCCTCGGCATCGCCGGGATCGCCCTGAACACCAAGGCCACCCTCGGGCAGGCTTTCCTGAGCGATTTGGTGTTCTACCCGGGTGACATGGTGAAGAACATCCTGGCCGCCGTCATAGCCGTCGCACTCCACCGTGCCTTCCCGGACATCCTGGTGCGCCGCGTCCCGCGCAGTGCCGCCCTGCCCGCGAAAGTCTAAGGGACCCGCCATGCCCGCCGTGATCTTTGACCGTGTAAGGGTCGCCGTCGAAACGGACAGCGCACCGGAACTGAAAGTCCTCCTCGACGCCATAAGCCTGGAACTTACCGAACAGCGCATTGGCGTCATCGGCGCCAACGGCTCCGGTAAGTCCACAGTGCTCCGCCTGGTCAACGGCCTGGTCCAGCCAACGGAGGGCAGGGTCACGGTGGACGGCGCCGATACGGTCCGCGACGTCCGGACGGTACGCCGGAACGTGGGGTTTGTCTTCACCGATCCCCTGTCCCAGCTGGTGATGCCTACTGGCCGGGAGGACGTGGAGCTGTCCCTGCGGCGCTTCGTCCGCAACGGTAAGGAGCGGCGGCAAGCTGCCGAAGGGGCACTGGACCGGCTGGGCCTGCTGGAACTGGCGGACCAGAGCATCTACGAGCTGTCCGGCGGGGAACGGCAGCTCATGGCCCTGGCCGCAGTGCTCGCGGTGAACCCGTCGGTGCTGGTCCTCGATGAGCCGTCCACCCTCCTGGACCTCCGCAACCGGGAACTCCTCCGCAGGACCCTGGCAGGGCTGGACCAGCAGATCATCATGTCCACCCATGACCTTGAGCTGGCATTGGAGATGGACAGGGTCCTGGTCATCGAAAAGGGTGAGGTGGTGTTCGACGGCGGCGCGGCGCCGGCCGTCGACCACTACCGGATGTTGTGCCGGGACGGCCTGCCGGCAGGAAAACCGCGATGAGGGGCCACGGCTTCCTGCTGGCCAATTACGTGCCGGGACATTCCCTTATCCACCGGGCACCCCTGGCGCTGAAGTTCCTGCTGGTCTTCGGCTGCGGCCTGGCCTCGTTCATTGTGGTGGACTGGCGGGTGTCGCTGGCGGTCCTGGCCGGGCTCTGCGGTTTGTTCCTCCTGACCGGAGCGGGCCTGAAGAAGCTGTGGGCCGCCATCCGGCCGCTCGCTGCCGTGCTGGTGGTCATCGGGGTGTTCCAATGGTGGATGCTGGGAGCACCAACGGCGGCGCGGATTGTCCTGAACATCCTGGTCTGCGTGGTGGCTGCATCCCTGCTCACTGCCACCACTCCCGTGCAGCGGCTCCTTGACGGAGTGGTCAGGGCGGCCGGCCCTTTCAAGCGTTTCGGCGCCGACCCCGAGCGGTTTGCCCTGACCATCGCCATCATGCTGCGGAGCATCCCCTACATTGCCGGCACTTTCGCGGACGTCCGGGATTCCGCCCGGGCACGGGGGCTGGAGCGCAATCCGCGGGCCCTGATCCTCCCTGTTTTCATCACCTCGGTGGCGTTTGCGCGCCAGACAGGTGAGGCGCTCGCCGCCCGCGGCCTCGGGGACGCGGAAGACTGACGCCCCCGCCGGGGCACCGCGCCTTAGAGCCGCTGGTATTCCAGCAGCGCAGCGGTGCCCATGCCGCCGGCGCTGCTGATCATCGCCAGCGCCAGGCTTCCCGGTGTTCCGGACCGGCGTGCCTGGGCCAGCAGGCGGGTCACCAGGACGGCACCGGACGCGCCGTAGGCGTGGCCCAGGGCCAGGGCGCCGCCGTCGAGGTTGGCCCGCTCAGCATCGATTCCCACCTGGTCAAGGCAGGCAAGCGTCTGCGACGCGAAGGCTTCGTTGAACTCCACCAGGTCCACCTGGTCCGCTGACACCCCCGCGGCTGACAGGACGTCCCGGGCTGCGGCGGCGGCGCCGACGCCCAGCAGTTCAGGATCCACTCCAGCCGTCCCGCTGCCCAGCACCAGCAACCCGTCGACGGCGCCCAGGGTCCTTGCCCGTTGCAGGGAGGTGATGACGACGGCGGATGCGGCGTCGGCGTCGAAGCAGGAGTTCCCCGCGGTGACAGTTCCCCCGTCAACGAAAGCGGCGGGGAACCGGGCCAGGACTGCGGCGTTGAGCCCACGCCTGGGGCCATCGTCCGCGGCAGTCCCTGCCTCTGTATCCAACGTGACCAGTTCGCCGTCGAACACCCCGGCGTCGCGGGCGGCAAGCGCCAGGCGGTGGCTGCGGAGGGCGAACGCGTCCTGGCGTTCCCGGCTGACGCCGAACTCCCGCGCCACATTTTCTGCGGCCACGCCCATGTCCGGATCGCCGAAGCCGGCCGGCACAAACTGAGCCCGAGCGTAGAACTCCGGCCCGCCGTCGTCGTTCCTGTACGCGCGCAGCGGCGCTGTACTGGTGCTCTCCACTCCCCCGGCAAGGTACAGCGGGTTTCCGCCCGCAGCCACCAGCCGCGATGCCAGAACCACCGCGTCGAGTCCGGAGCCGCACTGGCGGTCCACGGTAATCCCCGGAACGCTGACGGACAGCCCCGCCTCCAGCAGCGCAAGGCGGGCCACGTTTCCGCCACCGCCCACGGCGTTGCCGATCACAACGTCGGTGACTCTGCCGGGCTCCGCCCCCGTTTCCGCCAGGAGCTCCCGGAGCACGGGCGCGAGCAGTTCGTGGGCACGCAGGCTCCGGAGTACACCGTTGGTGCGGCACACCGGGGTGCGGCGGGCGGCAATGATGACAGGCTGCCGGTCCGGCGGGAGCATCTCAGCTGTCAAGGCTGCGCACCCTGCGGTCCCGGGAACTGATCCAGTCCAGCAGCAGGCTGCGGCTGACCTTGCCCCGGTCCGTGGTGGGCAGTTCGCTGAGCAGGTAGTACTGGAGCGGGCGCTTATCCCGGACAAGGAGGTCCTCGAGCCCGGCACGGAGCTGGGTGGCCGTGATGCCGCCGTGGGAGGGGACAACACCGGCCACGACCCTTTCCCCGCGAAGGTCGTCGGGCATTCCGGCCGCGACGGCGGCGGACACACCCGGCACCGCTGACAGTGCCAGTTCCACCTCATGGGGGTAGACGTTCTTGCCTGACGTGAGGATCATGTCCGCGCGGCGGCCCAGGATGTGCAGTTCGCCTTCGGACAGGTAGCCCTGGTCGCCCACCGTGAACCAGCCGTCAAAGGACTTCAGGGCCTCCCCGTCATCACCCCAGAGGTAGCCGTTGCTGACCATTGCGCTGCGGACGCAGATGTTTCCGGACTCCCCGTCGGGCAGCGGCTGCCCCGAGTCGTCGAGGATCCGCACGTCCACACCCGGAAACGCCCGGCCGATCCCCGTTCCGCCCAGTACTGCCGGCTGGCTGGCGGCCAGCCCCGTCCCCGAGACGAAACTCAGTTCCGAAGCACCGTAGTACTCGAAGATGGTGGCATTCGGGGCCCAGCGGCGGGCAGCCTCAAGGGTCCGCGCGTCCAGCTTCGAGCCGGCACAGATGATGGTCCGCACGCCGGAGGCGTCCACGCAGCCGGTCAGGCCGCGTTCGCTGAGCATCCGCAGCATGGTGGGCACCAGCACCAGCCGGGTGACGCGGTCGTGGGTGATGGCGGCGTGGACGTCGCCCACGTCAAAGCTTTCCAGGGTCTGGAATTCCGAACCGGCGTAGAGGCATTCGGCCAGCGCGTAGAGGTTGAGGCTGGCGGCAAGGGGGCCCGGAGCCAGGGTCACATCGTCCGCACGAAGCCCGAAGAATTCGATGGAGGCTTCAAAGGATTCCTGCCAGGACCGCCGGGACCGCGTGAAGGCTTTTGGAATCGACGTGGTGCCGGATGTGAGCCCGATCAGGAAGGTGGACCCGGGGTCGCCGTCTGCGAGCTCATCATCCGGGGACACGGCCGCGGGTTGGGCGGACGCGTCTACGCGCCGCTTCATGTCCTCCGGCAGCAAACCCGGCCAGGCAGGATCGAGGACGGCGCACTGGCGTCCGGCGGCCACCGCCGCGGCAAATCTTGCCGCGAAGTCAACCGAGTTGGCTTCGCACAGGGAGGTCACGGATTTGGTGTGGGGTACCAGCGCCGCAGCGGAGTCCCGGAGCTCCGCCCAGGAGAGGCGGCGCCCGGCAATCACGACGGCGGTGTCGTGGGGCCGTTCCTCGGCCCAGCGCTGGATTCTGTTCAGGAAAGGCATCAGATCAACTTTACCGGCCGGCACCGGTTGAGCTTCCGGTCCGCGGGTATTGTGACTTTATGAGTTTCAACGACAATGTGCAGCTGGATCCCTCCCAGGTCCAGGACCGCCGCGGCATGGGCCGGGGAGTCAAAGTGGGCGGCGGGATCGGCGGCGGGCTCATCCTGCTCATCGCGGCGCTCCTGGGTGTCAATCCACAGTTGCTGGAGGGACTGGCCGGGGCCGGGCAGGAGCCGCAGAGCCAGGGCACGGCGCCCGCCTGCCAGACAGGAGCAGACGCGGATGCCCGGGTGGACTGCCGCATCACCGGCACCGTCAACAGCCTGAACGCCTTCTGGCCCGCCTACCTGCAGCAGTACAACGTCCAGTACCCGCAGCCGGAGACGGTCATCTTCGAGCAGGGTGTCAGCACCGGCTGCGGCACGGCCTCCAGTGCTGTTGGCCCCTTCTACTGCCCCACCGACACCACGGCCTACTTTGACCCCGGGTTCTTCCAGGAGCTGGTGGACAGGTTCGGCTCCTCGGGTGGACCCCTGGCGCAGGAGTATGTGGTGGCCCACGAGTTCGGGCACCACATCCAGAACGTGCTGGGAACGCTCGACCAGGCCCAGCAGGATCCGCAGGGACCTGAATCCGGAGCCGTGCGCGTGGAGCTGCAGGCCGACTGCTACGCGGGCCTCTGGGCCAAGCACGCATCAACCCAGCCGGGGCCCGATGGCCAGCCGTTCCTTGAACCCCTCACCCAGCAGGACCTGAACGACGCCCTGTCCGCCGCCTCCGCTGTTGGTGACGACCGGATCCAGGAAGCGGCCACCGGGCGGGTCTCCCCCGAGGCGTGGACCCACGGCTCCAGCGAACAGCGCCAGCGCTGGTTCTATAAGGGCTACGAGACCGGCGACATCAACCAGTGCGACACGTTCTCCGCGCCCACCCTGTAACCCCAGAGAACGACGACGGCCGGTCACCTTCGCGATGAAGGTAACCGGCCGTCGTCGTACCTGGGCCCACGCTACCGAGGGGCCCCCAATCGAGCTTGCGAGATTGGGGAGGTAGTGGGGAGGTTCCCCAACTAAGCGAAGCGAGGTTAGGGAGGCGGTGGGGATCTAGATGTTGAAGCCGAGGGCCCGCATCTGGTCCTTGCCGTCGTCGGTGATCCGTTCCGGACCCCATGGCGGCATCCAGACCCAGTTCAGGCGCCAGTCGTCTACAACGCCGTCCAGGGCCTTGCCCACCTGCTCCTCGAGCACGTCGGTGAGCGGGCAGGCAGCGGTGGTCAGCGTCATGTCGATCAGCAGTGCGCCGTCGTCGTCCGAGTACTTCAGGCCGTACAGCAGGCCCAGGTCAACGATGTTGACGCCGAGTTCGGGGTCGATGACATCCTTCAGCGCCTCCTCGACGTCCTCAAGGCTCGTACGTGCCGCGTTGATTTCGGTCATGGCGAAAGTCCTTACTAGGCCTGCGCCACAGCGGGTGCAGCGGCTGCGCCGGCACCCTTGGCGTAGCGGTCGTAGCCTTCTTCTTCGAGGCGGTCGGCGAGCTCCGGGCCGCCTTCCTCAACAACCTGGCCGTCCACGAACACGTGCACGAAGTCAGGCTTGATGTAGCGCAGGATGCGGGTGTAGTGCGTGATGAGAAGGGTGCCCATCTTGCCTTCGGCATGCGCGCGGTTGACGCCCTCGGAAACAACCTTGAGCGCGTCAACGTCCAGGCCGGAGTCGGTCTCGTCCAGGATGGCGAACTTGGGCTTGAAGAGTTCCAGCTGGAGGATTTCCACCCGCTTCTTCTCACCGCCGGAGAAGCCCTCGTTGACGTTGCGCTGGGCGAAGTCGGCATCGATGCGCAGCTGCTCCATGGCAGCCTTGACGTCCTTGGTCCAGGTGCGGAGCTTGGGGGCTTCGCCGTCGATGGCGGTCTTGGCGGTGCGCAGGAAGTTGGTCATGCTCACGCCGGGGACCTCCACCGGGTACTGCATGGCAAGGAAGACGCCGGCGCGGGCACGCTCGTCAACGCTCATTTCCAGGACGTCTTCGCCGTCGAGGGTGATGGAGCCGCTGGTGACGTTGTAGCGCGGGTGGCCGGCAATGGTGGAGGCCAGGGTGGACTTGCCGGAACCGTTGGGGCCCATGATGGCGTGGGTTTCGCCGGTCCGGATGGTCAGGCTGACGCCCTTCAGGATTTCCTTGGTGCCCTGCTCCGTCTCAATGCTGACGTGCAGGTCCTTGATCTCAAGAGTAGACATGTGTCTTGTTCTCCTCTGCACCGGGCCTGGGCGGCGGCGGTGCGGTCTCTGTCTGGAAGTTGGTTCGTAATTCTGTGGTGCTAGCTGAAGTTGGGAGCCTCGGCGCCGTTGAGGACATTGGTGACGTCCACATAGACTTCGTCCCCGACGATCTCGACGGCGAACACCGGGACCGGATCGTAGGCCGGGAGCTGCAGCGGTTCGCCGCTGCGCAGGTCGAACTGTGAGCCGTGGCCCCAGCACTCGATGGCGCAGCCCTCCACCTCGCCCTCGGACAGCGAAATGTCCGCGTGCGAGCAGGTGTCGCCGATCGCGTGGATCTCCCCCATGGAGTCCTTGACGATCGCCACGGGGTAGTCATCAATCAGGATCCGCAGCGCCTGCTTCAGCTGGATTTCATCCGCCTTGCAGACAAGCTCGCCCTTTGGCTGGTCAGTCATCTGTAACCGTGCTCCGTGCCTTCTAGTTGTCCGTGAGAGCGAGTTCGTGCTCAACAGCCTCGGTCAGCCGCTCCTCGATGGAGGGGACCTTGATCTGCTGGATGATCTCGTTCAGGAAGCCGCGGACCACCAGGCGGCGGGCGACATCCTCAGGGATGCCGCGTGCCATGAGGTAGAACAGGTGCTCGTCATCCATCCGGCCGGTGGCGCTGGCGTGGCCCGCACCCTCGATCAGCCCGGTCTCGATTTCGAGGTTGGGCACGGAGTCGGCACGGGCGCCGTCCGTCAGCAGCAGGTTGCGGTTGGCCTCGTAGGTATCGGTGCCTTCTGCTTCCTTGCGGATCAGGACGTCGCCAACCCACACTGCGTGGGCGTTGCGGCCCTGCAGTGCACCCTTGTAGAGCACGTTGGACTTGCAGTTGGCCACGGCGTGGTCAACGAACAGGCGCTGCTCCAGGTGCTGCCCGGCGTCGGCGAAGTACAGGCCGAACATTTCAGCCTCGCCGCCGGGGGCGGTGAAACGGGCCGACGGCGTGACGCGGACCAGGTCGCCGCCAAGGCTCACCATGACGTGCTTGAGCTTGGCGTCTCGGCCGATCTTCGCCTGCTGGGAGGAGGCGTGGACGGCGTCGTCGTTCCATTCCTGGAGCGTGATGACCGTCAGGCTGGCGCCGTCTTCCACGATGATCTCGACGTTTTCGGAGACGATGGCGGATCCCCGGTGGTTCAGGACAACAACTGCCTTGGAGAACTTCTCCGCAACAATCACCAGGTGCTGGGCAGCCGGGTCCAGTGAGGTGCCTTCAATGTCGACGCTGACTTCCGTGAGCGCTTCGAATTCGGAAGGGATGGTCACCACGGTGGCACCGGCGAAGTTCTCCCAGGCGTTGGCGGAGACGCGGTCCTCGGGGATACCCGCGGTGCCGATGCGGCGGTCGTCGCGGCCGACGCTCTCCACGGTGATTTCCTCCGGGCCGGTGACGACGACGGTGGGTGCCGTGCCGGACAGGACCTCCGAGTGCAGCCCGCGGAGGCGCTTGAGCGGGGTGAACCGCCAGTCTTCCTCCATGCCGGTGAGCGGCTTGAAGTCGGCGAGGCTGTAGGACGTCAGGCGGCCGGCACGTGAGCTGTCCGGAACACCGACGCCGCCACCATGGGAGTGGCTTTTCGCCGCAGCGCCGGCCAGCGGGGCCTTGGAGCCTGCCGCGTTGATGGGCGAGAGGCTTTCGCCTTCTTCGGTGAAGCCGTCTATGAACGGCTGGGCTGAAGGCGCGCCGATGCGTGCCTTTTCAGTAGTGATTTCAGTCATCGTTATCCGACGGACCCTTCCATCTGCAGTTCAATCAGGCGGTTCAGCTCAAGTGCGTACTCCATGGGGAGTTCGCGGGCAATCGGCTCGATGAAGCCGCGGACGATCATCGCCATGGCCTCGTCTTCGCGCATGCCGCGGGACATCAGGTAAAAGAGCTGCTCTTCGCTGACCCGGGAAACAGTTGCCTCGTGGCCCATGACAACGTCATCCTCGCGGATGTCGATGTACGGGTAGGTGTCCGAGCGGCTGATCGTGTCAACGAGCAGCGCGTCGCAGCGGACGGTGTTGGCCGAGTGCTTGGCGCCCTCACGGACCTGCACCAGGCCGCGGTAGGCCGCACGTCCGCCACCACGGGCCACGGACTTGGAAATGATGGAGCTCTTGGTGTTGGGCGCGATGTGCACCATCTTCGAGCCGGTGTCCTGGTGCTGGCCTTCGCCGGCGAACGCGATGGACAGCGTCTCGCCCTTGGCGTGCTCGCCCACGAGGTAGACGGCAGGGTACTTCATGGTGACCTTGGAGCCGATGTTGCCGTCGACCCATTCCATGGTGGCGCCTTCTTCGCAGATGGCACGCTTGGTCACCAGGTTGTACACGTTGTTGGACCAGTTCTGGATGGTGGTGTAGCGGACGCGGGCGCCCTTCTTCACGATGATCTCCACCACGGCGGAGTGCAGCGAGTCCGAGGTGTAGATCGGCGCGGTGCAGCCCTCGATGTAGTGGACGTAGGAGTCCTCGTCCGCGATGATCAGGGTCCGCTCGAACTGGCCCATGTTTTCCGTGTTGATGCGGAAGTATGCCTGCAGCGGGATGTCCACGTGGACGCCCTTGGGGACGTAGACGAAGGAGCCACCGGACCAGACGGAGGTGTTCAGCGACGCGAACTTGTTGTCGCCCACGGGGATGACCGTGCCGAAGTACTCCTGGAAGATCTCAGGGTGTTCCTTGAGCGCGGTGTCGGTGTCCAGGAAGATGACACCCTGCCGCTCAAGGTCCTCGCGCAGCTGGTGGTAGACAACCTCGGACTCGTACTGGGCGGCGACGCCGGACACCAGGCGCTGCTTTTCAGCTTCGGGGATGCCCAGCTTGTCGTAGGTGTTCTTGATGTCCTCGGGCAGGTCTTCCCACGTGGCAGCCTGCTTCTCCGTGGAGCGTACGAAGTACTTGATGTTGTCGAAGTCGATGCCGGAAAGGTCCGCACCCCAGGTGGGCATGGGCTTGCGGTCGAAGTACTTCAGGCCTTTGAGGCGGAGGTCAAGCATCCACTCGGGCTCGCTCTTCTTGGCCGAGATGTCCCGGACCACTTCTTCGTTGAGCCCACGGCGTGCGTTGGCGCCGGCGTCGTTCTTGTCGGCCCAGCCGTACTCGTAGTTGCCGATGCCGTGAAGCTCGGGATTCTTCTCGAGAATCTCCGAGATCACAGTGTTTTCGGCTACTGCTTTCTCTGATAGTTGGTCCGTCATCACGGCCTTTCTTGCTGATGGTTGTTTACTTCAGTCAGGCTGGCGGGGGCTGCCGGGGGCGTTGGGGGGCCCCCGGCAGGCAGCCGGCCTGTGGGTATGTGGGTGGTGCAGACGTGGCCGCCGCGGGCCAGGGTGGAAAGCCGGCGCACGTCAACGCCCACCAGCCGGGAGAAGACTTCGGTTTCCACGTCGCAGAATACGGGGAAGCGGGCGGCAAGCTGCTGGATGGGGCAGTGGCCCTGGCAGAGCTGGACGCTGGAAAGGGCGGCGGGCAGCGGAGCCTTGGCTTCGATGGAGGCGGCCGAGGCCACGAAGTTGTCGCGGGTCAGGGCGTCCGCCAGGGCCTTGGCGCGGTCGGTGATGTCCGGGCCGGCTTGGTCGATTTCCGGGGCGTAGCGGCGTTCCATCTCGGCGAAACGCTCGACGGCGAAGGCCCGGACAGCGTCCGGCCCGGCAACCTTCTGGAGCTGCTGGAGGGCGAGGGCGGCGATGTCCAGGTAGTCGTTGCCGAGGCTCGACTGGCCCTGGGAGCTGAGCACGTAGCGGCGTGCCGGGCGGCCTGCGCCGCTGCCGGATTTTGCCACCCGCTTGACCTCGATGACGCCGGCCCGGGACAGATGGTCCAGGTGCCTGCGGACGGCGGCCGGGGTGAATCCCAGGAGGTCGCCCAGTTCGGCGGCGCTGACGGGCCCGTGTTCCAGGACGGCCGCGAGGACGCGGTCGCGCGTGCGCTCGTCGGCGTCAGCTACCGGCCCGGCGGGCAGGGCGCCGCGTTCCGCTGTAACAGCGGAGGCCCCGTGCCGGGCAACAGGCACAGCAGTAGCGTTGGTCATGGAATACACAACACAATAGTGTCGTAATTTAGTCCCGCATTCCAGTAAGGCGAGGCTGGCCTGTGCTGAACCCCACCTCTGGAGTTTTCGTCCACGTATGCAGACTTCACCGGCCGCGCACCCTGCGCACCTGGACGAAAACCCCGGATGCCGGCCGAAGTCCCGGAGGACCGCCGGTAATACTACTTCCCGTAGAATACTGGGGTGCGATCGCCCCTGTCCCCCGTTCTGTCCATCAACGGGCTTGTTAAAGATGTAGGCCCGCTTTCCAGCATGGACGGAAGAATGCTCCGGGTGGTGAGCGGCGTCTCACTTTCCGCCGAGCGCGGGCAGGTCACAGCCCTGCTGGGTGCCAACGGCGCCGGTAAAACCACCACCCTGGAATGCGCCCAGGGCCTTCAGAAGCGCAGCGGCGGGAGCATCTCGCTGCTCGGCCAGGACCCCGCAACGGCCGGGGCGGAACTGCGCTCCCGCGTAGGCGTGATGCTCCAGGACGGCGGCCTCCCGCCGTCGGCCAGGCCTGTCCCCCTGCTGCGGCACATTGCCGGCCTCTACGCCCACCCGTGGCCCGTGGACGACCTCATCCAAAGGCTCGGCATCGACACCTT
Source organism: Pseudarthrobacter oxydans (assembly GCF_013314975.1). Lineage (GTDB taxonomy): Bacteria > Actinomycetota > Actinomycetes > Actinomycetales > Micrococcaceae > Arthrobacter > Arthrobacter oxydans. The sequence goes on from NZ_JABTYH010000001.1 coordinate 194,944, forward strand.
CAGCCGGACCACCGTCCGCCGGCTTTCAGGCGGGCAAAAGCAACGCCTGGCCCTCGCGGCCGCCCTGGTCGGAAGGCCGGAGGTCCTCTTCCTCGACGAACCCAGCGCAGGACTGGATCCGCAGTCCCGCCAACTGGTGTTCGAGCTGATCGGCGAGCTGCGCGATGCGGGAATGGGCATCATCCTCACCACGCACCTGATGGATGACGCCCAGCGGCTGGCTGACTACGTCTACATCATTGACGGCGGCCGCAATGTCGCCGAAGGAACAGTCCAGGAACTGCTGCAGCGCGGACCCGCCGTCGACGCCGGCGCTGACCACGTGCGCACCCTCACCTTCGACGCGAAGCCGGGACTGGACCTGTCCGGCGTACTGCCCGCCGACGTCGTGGTCCTGGAGGAGCGGGCCGGAAGCTACACCGCCACGGGAACCCTGACTCCCCGGCACCTTGCCATGCTCGCCGAATGGTGGGCAGCGCACGACGTCATGCCCGCCGCCATGTCATTGCAGGCGCGTAGCCTTGAAGACGTCTTTCTGGACATCTCGGGAAAGGACATCCGATGAACCCGACCCCCGCGGGCACCGCTCCCGCTGCAGGGGCCGGTGCACCCGCCCGGCAGCAGCCCGCATCCCTGCTCCGCCGCATCCTGCTCCAGGGCAAATACGAGGCGCTGGCGATGCTCCGGAACGGCGAGCAGCTGATCCTCGCGGTGGTCCTGCCGCTGCTGGCGCTTGTTGGCCTGACGGTGACCCCGTTCCTGGACGGCCTGGGGCCGAGCCGAATCGACGTGGCGGTCCCGGGGATCCTGGCCCTCTGCGCCATGTCCACAGCCTTCACGGGCCAGGGCATCGCCACGGGATTCGACCGCCGGTACGGTGTGCTGCGTTTCCTGTCCACGACTCCCCTGGGCCGGGGCGGGCTGATCGCCGGCAAGGTGCTTTCCGTGCTGGCGGTGCTCTGCCTGCAGGTTGCCGTGGTGGCAGCGGTCGGGCTTAGCCTCGGATGGCAGCCGACGGCGGCCGGCTGGGTTCCCGGGCTGTTCCTCCTCGCGCTGGGCGCGGCGGCCTTCACCGCCCTGGGGCTGCTGGTGGCCGGAACCGTGCGTCCCGAAGCAACCCTGGCCATCACCAACCTGCTCTGGATCCTCCTGGGGGCCCTTGGCGGGATCGTCATTCCTGCGGAACGGCTGCCCGCGGCGGCCCAGCAGATCGTTGGACTCCTGCCCTCGGGCGCACTCGGCGAAGCGCTGCGGGACGCCTTCCTGCACGGTGCGTTGAATGGCGCCGCCTCCCTCATACTGGTGCTCTGGACAGTTACTGCCGGGGCCGCAGCAATCCGTTGGTTCAAGTGGAATTGAGATACTCGTGAGCACCGCCTTCCGCCTTCCCCAGTTCGCCGGCCGCCTCGCATCACGGCTGCCCCGCACCGTGGATGCAAGTGTCCGGCGCCTCGCCGTGGCCTCCCTGATCGGGCAGACCCTGCTGGTGCTGACCGGTGGAGCCGTCCGGCTGACCTCCTCCGGCCTGGGCTGCCCCACCTGGCCCCGCTGCACGGACACGTCCCTGGTGAACACGCCCGAGATGGGCATCCACGGGTTCATCGAGTTCGGCAACCGGCTCCTGACCTTCGCCCTGGCGGCCGTCGCCGCGCTGATGCTGGTGTACCTGTGGAACCTCCGCAAGGAACGCCGCGACCTCTTCCTGCTGGCGCTGGGCCTGCTGGCCAGCATCCCCGCCCAGGCCGTGATCGGCGGCATCACCGTCCTCACCAACCTCAACCCCTGGGTGGTGGGCCTCCACTTCCTGGTTTCCATGGCACTGGTGGTGCTTGCCACGCTGCTGGTCAACCGTGCGTTCGGCCGGACCGGCCGGTTCCGCACTGTTCCCCTCGCCGCCCTGCCGGGGGTCATGCGTCCCGTGACGGCCGCCGTCGCGCTTTTTTCCGCCGTCGCCGTCATGCTGGGTGTGGTGGTCACCGGAGCCGGTCCGCACGCCGGAGACGCCGATGCACCGCGCAACGGGCTGGACTGGGACCTGTTCTCGCACATCCACGCCGTCCCGGCCTACCTGGTGACCGCGGGAACCCTGGTGGCGCTCGCGCTGGTGCTGCTGCGGCGGATCACTGGCCCCATCCGCACGGCGGTCCTCGGCCTCCTTGGCGTTACCCTGCTCCAGGCCGTCATCGGATTCACCCAGTACTACAACGGCATCCCGGCCCTGCTGGTGGCCGCCCACATGCTCGGCGCCGCCATGCTCATGGGCGCTGCGACCAACGCCTGGGACCTCGCCAAGTCAAGCCCCGTGGCCTGACCCTGTAAGCCTGGCAAGGGCGCCCCGGTTCGTGAACCGGGGCGCCCTTTTTCGTGCCTGTCGACGCTGCGGTTAACGCGCCGGTGCGTGGGCGGCGGACATCTCCGCAGCCTGTTCCGGGTCCAGGAACTCAATGCCCGCCTGGCGCACAAGCACCACCCGGGCGGTGGCGATGTCGTAAAAAAGGCCCGTCGCCTGGACACGCCCGTCGGCCAGGGCGGGACCTGCCACCGGGTGGCTTTCCAGCTTGGCGAGCTGGACGGCGACGTTCACCATGCCCAGCTGGTCCAGCCTGCCATATCCAGCGGCAGCCGCGCTGGCGGCCACCGGATGGTCCGCCAGCAGTTCGAGGTAGCTGGGGCGGGCGTGCTCCAGCCAGGCGTCAAAACCGGTTCCAAGGCCGGGGTTGCCCGCACCTTCGGCATCGGCAATGACGGCCTTCATGGCTCCGCAGTTCGAATGCCCGCAGATCACGATCGAGTCCACTTCCAGGCCCTTCAGGGCAAAGGAGAGGGCCGAGTCGATCGAGGCGTCCTGGCCGTCGTGGCACACTACGTTGCCGATGTTCCGCAACGTCAGCAGGTCACCGGGGCCGCTGCTGGTGATCAGGTTGGGGTTCACGCGCGAGTCCACGCAGGCCACGAACAGGGTGTCCGGATTCTGCCCTTCCGCCAGGTCCTGCACCAGCGGGCGGACCTTGTCAGCGAAGCGGCGGTGGTACTTGTTGATGCCCAGCAGGACCGGTGATGGCGGCAGCGCGCCCTGTCCTTCATTTCCCTCCGCCAGTTCGTCCGGAGCGGGCTGCCACGAGGTCCTTGGCGGGAGCGGAAGCTCCTGCGCTTCCTGGCGCTTTGGTGCCTGGTCCGCCGCGGCCTGGAACAGTGTGTTCCCGTGATGTTCAAGGAGGACAGTACCGCCGGCGGCCTGGTACTGCTGCTGCCAGGCGAGCAGGGCCTCGCGGAACGCATGGTCCACGTAATCCGCGTTGAGCTCCACAAGCACGTGCTCGCCGGCCGGGACCGAGTGCAGCACGCGGTTGAGCCGCGGCAGGGCGAAGAAGCTGCACGAACCGTCGATGGTGATGCGCCAGGACCTGGACGGCGGAACAGGCGCCTGGGCGTGGACTGTTGCCCGCAACACGCGCCACAGCACACTGGCCGCCGCGAGGGCCAGGCCGATCATGACGCCTTCCAGCAGGTTCAGGAACACCACGCACAGCAGGGTCACGGCATAGATCAGCAGGTCACCGGTCCGGAGGCTGGTGCGGATATCCGCCACCTTGATCAGGCGGGCTCCGATGACCACCAGGAGTCCGGCGAGGACGGACAGCGGGATCAGCTGGATCAGCCCTGCGAAGAGTGCGGAGAAGGCAAGGACCCAAACACCGTGCAGGACGGCGGAGGCCCGGGTCGCGGCGCCGGCCTCCACGTTGGTGGCGCTGCGCACGATCACCCCGGTGACGGGCAGCCCGCCCAGCGATCCTGAAACGATATTGGCGGCCCCCTGCCCCACCAGCTCGCGGTTCAGGTTGGTCCGGGGGCCGTGCTGCATTTTGTCCACGGCGACGGCGGACAGGAGGGACTCGATACTGGCGATCAGCGCCATCGTCAGGACGGCGAAGGCTGCTGCCCGCCAGTTGCCGTCGGGCAGCTGCGGCAACGCGACGGCGTCCAGGATCGATCCGGTGAAGGAGATGCGTTCAACCGCAGGGGCGAACGCCACAGACAGTGCCGTGCCGGCAGCGACGGCGGCCAGCGGCCCCGGGACCCGGCGCACTGCGGCGGGCAGGTACTTCCAGCCGAGGAGGATAGCGACGACGGTAAGGCCCAGGAGGGCGGCGTGCAGTTCGACGCCGGTGATGGCGGCGGGCAGGGCACTGAGGTTCTCAAGGGCCGACCCCGCCGGCTGCGATCCGAGCAGGACGTGGACCTGCTGCAGGATGATGGTCACCCCGATGCCGGCCAGCATGGCCTTGACCACCACCGGCGAGACGGCAAGCGCGGCACGCCCCACGCGGCTGATGCCCAGCAGCAGCTGGACGACGCCGGCTGCCGCGGTGATGGCGCAGGTCACCTGCCAGCCGAACTCCTGGACAATGCCGGCGACGACGACGGTCAGGCCGGCGGCCGGGCCGCTCACCTGCAGCGGCGACCCGCCCAGGCTCCCTGCCACAATGCCGCCGACTGCGGCAGCGATAAGGCCGGCCATGACGGGCGCGCCGGACGCCGCGGCGATTCCCAACGACAGTGGCAGGGCAACGAGGAACACCACCAGCGAAGCAGGCACGTCGGCCGCAAGATGGGCCAGGAATACCGGGCGGCGGAACCCGTACCGGCTATTGGTGCCGGCCGGCGGCGGGCTGTGGTTTGAGGCAACAGCAGGGGCGGGGTGCGGCGGTTGTGCCATGGAACTTCCTTTGCTTGGGAACAGGAGCAGTTCCACCGTAACCACACGGTCACGAGCCGTGACAGGCTAAAGTGACCAACATGACAGTGCTGTCATACATATGACGGCGCCTGCTTCCCCCTGCCCCGGCGTTAAGTCCTGGTCAAAGAAAAACCTCCCCCGGCCGCGGCCGGGAGAGGTTTAGAGGTTTAGAGGACTGTGGAGTCAGCCTGCCATGACGGCGGGGCCGATGAACGGGTCCACGGCCAAGGCGATAAACAGGAGGGTGAGGTAGCTGATGGAACCGTGGAAGACCTTCATTGCCCGCTTGTCCGAGATATCCTCACGCTGCGCCCTGTTATAGAGCGCGTGTGACTCGTAGAGGAACCACGCGCCCGCCAGGACGGCAGTGACGGTATAGACCCATCCGGCTCCGCCGGCAGGAACCATGAGCAAAGAGCAGGCCACCATGGCCCAGGCGTAGAGGACCACCTGCACCGAAACCACCTTGGCACCGGCGATGGCGCCGAGCATGGGGACCTTGGCGTTGCGGTAGTCCTCGCCGTAGCGCATGGACAGCGGCCAGTAGTGCGGGGGCGTCCAGAGGAAAATCACCATGAAGAGAATGACGGCCGGCCATTCCACCGAGTTGGTGACCGCCGCCCAGGCAATCAGCACGGGGAAGCAGCCCGCTGCCCCGCCCCACACAATGTTCTGCGCAGTCCGGCGCTTGAGGATGATCGTATAGATCACCACGTAGAAGAAGATGGCGCCCAGCCCGAGCCAGGCGGACAGAGGGTTCGCACCGAACCACAGGATCGCGATGGCGGCAGCACCCAGGAGCCACGAGAAGATCAGTGCCTCTCGCGGCGTGACCTCACCGGTGACCAGGGGGCGGTTCTCGGTGCGGTGCATCAGTTTGTCGATGTCGCGGTCAATGTAGCAGTTGAAGGCTCCGGCGCTGCCGGCCGCGAAGGCGCCGCCCACGAGCGTGGCGAGAATGAGCCCGATGGAGGGAAACCCGCGCTCTGCGTAGATCATGGTGGGCAGCGTGCTGACCAGGAGCAGCTCAATGACCCGGGGCTTGGTGAGGGCGAGATACGCCTTTGCTTTACGGGCGATCCCGGGCCGCGAAGCCCGTGATGCGTTCAGCGTCGTATCTGTTGTGCTCACGGTGGCAGTCACCCGTTCTGTTGGCAGTTCTGTCTGGCTGTCCAGCTTGGTCGTCCGGCCCCGCCCCAAAACCGGGCGCCCGCGGAACAGTGATCCACGCAACAGCGGGAGTCCGGGCGGCTGGCACGTGTCCCCCAGCCCGGCGCTGGCCTCCGAATATCATACCGCGCCGGCCTCCCCGCCACGGCCGGTCGGCCGGGGCGGCGATCAGCGCCCGCCAGGGCTTCTGTTGGTGCTGGTGATCGCTCGCGCGCCAATTCGAGCAGATTAACTCAACCTCACTTCAGACGCATTCACATAAGCGGAAATTGCGTCCAAAACGTGAGATTTGGGCCGCCCGGAGAATGGAATAGAGCTAAGCTGTCACCAGATCAGCACGCAGCAAGGAAGCGGTGGAAAACGCATTCCCAACTGCCAGTGGCTGAGTGAAAGATCAACGTTTCGATGGTGAACGGCTGGTACACACCGCAGCGGGCGCCACACAGCGTGCCTTCATGCGGATCCGGTGTGCCACCTGCCATCAGCACAGAGAGGGGCCCGGTTTTCGTGCCACATTTGGAAGAGCAAGAACTGTCCTGGACTAGCCTGGACCAGCGTGCGGTGGACACTGTCCGCGTGCTGGCCGCGGACGCGGTGGAGAAGGTTGGCAACGGCCACCCCGGCACGGCCATGAGCCTGGCACCGGCCGCGTACCTTCTTTTCCAGAAGCTGATGCGCCATGACCCCCGGAACCCCGACTGGCTGGGCCGTGACCGCTTCATCCTGTCTCCGGGCCACACGTCCCTCACGCTCTACATCCAGCTGTTCCTGTCCGGCTACGGCCTGGAACTGAAGGACCTTGAGGCCCTGCGCACCTGGGGATCACTGACCCCCGGCCACCCCGAGTACAAGCACACCGCCGGCGTCGAGATCACCACTGGCCCGCTGGGCCAGGGCCTTGCTTCGTCTGTCGGGTTCGCCTACTCGCAGCGCCGGATGCGCGGGCTGTTCGACGCCGATGCTGCCGCGGGCGAGAGCCCCTTCGACCACACCATCTGGGTCATCGCGTCCGACGGCGACCTCCAGGAAGGCGTCACGGCAGAGGCTTCCTCGCTCGCCGGCCACCAGGAGCTCGGCAACCTCGTAGTGGTTTACGACGAGAACCACATCTCCATCGAGGACGACACCGACATCGCCTTCACCGAGGATGTCCTGAAGCGCTACGAGGCCTACGGCTGGCACGTCCAGCGCGTCGACTGGACCAAGACCGGCGAATACAAGGAAGACGTCCAGGAGCTCTACTCGGCACTCCTTGCAGCCAAGGCTGAGACGTCCAAGCCCTCCATCGTCTCGCTGCGCACCATCATCGGCTACCCGGCGCCCAAGAAGCAGAACACCGGCAAGATCCACGGTTCCGCCCTTGGTGCAGAGGAAGTGGCAGCCCTTAAGGAGGTCCTCGGCTTCGACCCCGCCAAGTCCTTCGATGTCGACCAGGACGTCCTTGCCCACGCCCGTGCCGTGGTGGACCGGGGTGCCGCTGCCCGCAAGGAATGGGAAGAGTCCTTCAACGCCTGGCAGGCTGCCAACCCCGCAGGCGCCGAGCTGCTGCAGCGCATCGAGGCCAAGGAACTTCCCGACGGCGTCGACGCAGCCCTTCCGGTCTTCCCGGCCGGCAAGGACGTCTCCACCCGCGCGGCCTCCGGCAAGGTCCTGAACGCACTGGGCCCCGTCCTCCCCGAACTTTGGGGCGGTTCCGCTGACCTTGCGGAGTCGAACAACACCACCATCGAGGGCTCGCCGTCGTTCGTTCCTGCCTCCAAGCAGACCGACGCCTGGTCCGGCAACCCGTACGGACGCGTGCTGCACTTCGGCATCCGCGAGCACGCCGCGGCGTCGATTGTGAACGGCATCAGCCTCCACGGACGGACCCGCGCATTCTCCGGCACGTTCCTGATCTTCAGCGACTACCAGCGCCCCGCCATCCGCCTGGGCGCCCTGATGGGTGTTCCGTCCCTGTACGTCTGGACACACGACTCCATCGGCCTCGGCGAAGACGGCCCCACCCACCAGCCGGTGGAACAGCTCGCTTCCCTGCGTGCCATCGTGGGCCTGGACGTTGTCCGTCCCGGTGATGCCAATGAGGTAGCCGTCGCCTGGAAGACCATGCTGGAGAACCACAGCAACCCCGCCGGCATCGTGCTGACCCGCCAGAACATCCCCACCTGGGAGCGCGGTGACGGCGCGGCCGACGGCGACACGTTCGGTTCCGTCGCCGGCGTCGCCAGGGGCGGCTACGTCCTTGCCGAAGCATCCAAGGACGGCGCCACCGTCCCCGCCGACGTCATCCTCATCGGCACCGGCTCCGAAGTGCAGCTGGCCGTCCAGGCCCGCGAGGCCCTGCAGGCCGAAGGCATCGCCGCCCGCGTTGTCTCCATGCCCTGCGTCGAATGGTTCAACAAGCAGGACGCCGCCTACCGCGAATCCGTGCTGCCCGCCGCCGTCAAGGCCCGCGTATCCGTCGAAGCAGGACTCGCCCTCGGCTGGAAGGAATTCGTCGGCGACGCCGGCCGTTCCATCAGCCTGGAGCACTACGGCGCTTCCGCGGACTACAAGCGCCTCTTCCAGGAGTTCGGCATCACCGCAGAGGCCGTCGCCGCCGCCGCCAAGGACTCCCTCGCAGGCCTCCAGGCCTAACCAACGATTTCCAGGAGATACAGAACAATGACTACTCCCACCCAGCAACTCTCAGACGCCGGAGTTTCCATCTGGCTTGATGACCTTTCCCGCGGACGCCTGGACACCGGCACCCTGGCGAAGCTCATCGAGGAAAAGAACGTGGTTGGCGTAACCACCAACCCGTCCATCTTCCACGCCGCGATCACGGCAGGCACCGACTACGACGCCACCATCGCCAAGCAGGCAGCAGCCGGCGCCAGCGTCGAGGACACCATCTTCGAGATCACCACCACCGACGTCGCGGACGCCTGCGACCTCTTCGCGCCGGTGGCTGCGGCCACCAAGGGCGTAGACGGACGAGTCTCCATCGAGGTGGACCCCCGCCTGGCCTGGGACACGGCAGGCACCATCGCCGAAGCCAAGCACCTGTACAAGCGGGTCAACAAGGACAACGTCCTCATCAAGATCCCGGCGACCCTCGAGGGCCTTGAAGCCATCACCGCCACCCTGGCCGAGGGCATCAGCGTCAACGTGACCCTGATCTTCTCCCTGGAGCGCTACCGCGCCGTCATCAACGCCTTCCAGTCCGGCCTGGAGCAGGCGAAGGAAAACGGCCACGATCTTTCCAGGATCCAATCCGTGGCCTCGTTCTTCGTCTCCCGCGTGGACTCCGAGATCGACAAGCGCCTTGACGCCATCGGCACCGAGGAAGCCAAGGCACTCAAGGGCAAGGCCGGCCTGGCCAACGCCCGCCTGGCATACCAGGTCTACGAGGAACTGTTCGCCACCGAACGCTGGGCGCTGCTGGCCGAAGCCGGCGCACTCCCCCAGCGTCCGCTGTGGGCTTCCACCGGCGTGAAGGACCCGGCCTACCCGGACACCCTCTACGTCACCGAACTCGTTGCCCCGGGCGTCGTGAACACCATGCCCGAGAAGACCCTGGACGCCACCTTCGACCACGGCGTGGTCACCGGGGACACTGTCACCGGCACCTACGCCGAAGCCAACGCCACCCTCGACGCGCTGGAGAAGCTCGGCATCTCCTACAACGACGTCGTGGCACTCCTCGAATCCGAAGGCCTGGACAAGTTCGTGGCCAGCTGGAAGGAACTGCTGGCCGACGTCGAAGGCGCACTCGCCGCTGCACGGAAGGCTTCCTGACCCACATGACCACTCTCAGCTACGACGCCACCGGTGCCGCACAGCAGGCATTGGAACAGCACCTCCCCGTCCTCGTGGAGGAACGCATCGCCACCCGCATCTTCGCCAAGGACCACACCCTGTGGGGTCCCGATGCGGAAGCCGAGTCGGCAATCCGCCTCGGCTGGGTGGAGGCGGCCACCGTCTCCCAGCCGCTGGTCAAGGACATCCTGGAACTCCGCGACGCCCTGACGTCGGAAGGCGTCACCCGCATTGTGCTGTGCGGCATGGGCGGCTCCTCGCTGGCTCCAGAGGTTATTGCCGGCACCGCCGGCGTCGAGCTGACAGTGCTGGACAGCACGGACCCCGACCAGGTCCGTGCAGCCCTCGCCGACCGGCTGGACGAGACCGCGATCGTGGTCTCGTCCAAGTCCGGTTCAACCGTTGAAACGGATTCCCAGCGGCGGGTCTTCGAGAAGGCGTTCAACGACGCCGGCATCGACGCCGCCAGCCGCATCATCATCGTCACCGATCCCGGTTCCCCGCTGGACAAGGCCTCCCGGGACGCCGGTTACCGTGCCGTGTTCAACGCCGACCCCAACGTGGGCGGACGCTTCTCGGCGCTGACCGCATTCGGTCTTGTGCCCTCCGGCCTGGCCGGTGTGGACATCCAGGCTTTCCTGGATGAAGCCGAGGAAGCAGCGGAGATCCTCAACGATGATGCGCCGGAAAACATCGGCCTGGCACTCGGAACCGCCCTTGGCGGAACCAGCCCCCTCCGGAACAAGATCGTCATTGCCGAGGACGGCTCCGGCATTGTGGGCTTCGCCGACTGGGCCGAGCAGCTGATCGCCGAGTCCACCGGCAAGCTGGGCACCGGCGTGCTTCCCGTGGTTGCCGGGCCCGGCTCGCCCGAGGTCACCGGCGGCGCGCCGGACGTCCTGGTGGTGCGGCTGGTAGCAGCCGATGCCGACGTCGAACTTGGTGAGAACGAGGTTGCCATCGCCGGCGGACTGCCCACCCAGATGATGGTCTGGGAGTTCGCTACTGCCGTGGCCGGACGCCTGCTGGGCATCAACCCGTTCGACCAGCCCGATGTGGAGGCCGCCAAGGTGGCTGCGCGCGGCCTGCTGGACGCCCAGCCCGAGCCAACTCCTGCAGCGTTTGTTGACGGAGCCATCGAAGTCCGCGGCGGCGACTGGCTCGGAGATGCCCGCACCGCCGGCGACGCCGTGAAGGCGCTGCTGGACACCCTGGAGAACGACAGCTACCTCAGCGTCCAGGCCTACTTCGACCGGCTGGCATTTGCTCAGCTCGAGGGCATCCGCGATGAGCTTGCCGCCGTCTCCGGCCGTCCCGTGACGTTCGGCTGGGGCCCCCGCTTCCTCCACTCCACCGGCCAGTTCCACAAGGGCGGCCCGGCAATCGGAGTGTTCCTCCAGGTCACGGCTGCTTCCTCGGAGGACCTCGCCATCCCGGACCGTCCCTTCACGTTCGGTGAACTGATCGCCGCGCAGGCTGCCGGCGACGCGCAGGTCCTGTCCGACCATGGACGTCCCGTGCTTCGCCTGCACCTCACTGACCGGGCTGCCGGTGTGGCACAGTTGCAGGACATTATTGCTGCGCTGTCCGCCAGGTCAGCCTCCGTTACTGAAAGCTAAGGCACGAAAAGCACCATGCCAGAAACTGAATACGGCAGGAAGTCTGCTGGCCGTGGGCGGAATCCGCTCCGCGACCCGCGTGACCGCCGCCTGAACCGGATCGCCGGTCCGTCGTCGCTGGTCCTCTTCGGAGTGACCGGTGACCTTGCCCGCAAGAAACTCATGCCCGCCGTGTATGACCTCGCCAACCGTGGCCTGCTGCCCCCCAGCTTTGCCCTGGTGGGTTTTGCCCGGCGGCAGTGGGACAAGGAGGACTTCGCCGCCGAGGTGAAGGCCTCGGTGCAGGCTTACGCCCGCACCCCCTTTGATGAGGCAGTGTGGAACCAGCTCTCCGAGGGCATCAGGTTCGTGCAGGGAGAGTTCGACGACGACGACGCCTTCGAGCGGTTGGGTGAAGTCATCGATGAGCTTGATGAGCTGCGCGGCACCCGCGGGAACCACGCGTTCTATTTGTCGATCCCGCCCAAGGCCTTCGAGCAGGTCTGCCGGCAGCTGTCCAAGCACGGCCTGGCACAGGCTGAGGGTGACAAGTGGCGCCGCGTGGTGATCGAGAAGCCGTTCGGGCACGACCTTGAGTCCGCCCGGCAGCTTAATGACATCGTTGAATCGGTGTTCCCGCCGGACGCGGTGTTCCGGATCGACCACTACCTGGGCAAGGAGACGGTCCAGAACATTCTGGCGCTGCGTTTCGCGAACCAGCTGTTCGAGCCGTTGTGGAACGCGAACTACGTGGACCACGTGCAGATCACCATGGCCGAGGACATCGGCACGGGCGGCCGCGCCGGGTATTACGACGGCGTGGGCGCGGCCCGCGACGTGATCCAGAACCACCTGCTCCAGCTGCTGGCCCTGACGGCGATGGAGGAGCCCATCTCCTTCAACGCCGACGACCTGCGCGCGGAGAAGGAAAAGGTCCTTGCCGCCGTAAAGCTCCCTGATGACCTTTCCACGCACTCGGCGCGCGGGCAGTTCACCGGAGGCTGGCAGGGTGGCGAACAGGTCCAGGGCTACCTGGAGGAGGAAGGCATTCCTGCCGATTCCACCACCGAGACCTTTGCCGCTATCCGGGTGGACATCCACACCCGCCGCTGGTCCGGGGTCCCGTTCTACCTGCGCGCAGGCAAGCGCCTGGGCCGCCGCGTGACGGAAATCGCCGTCGTGTTCAAGCGGGCGCCCAACCTGTTGTTCCGCGACCACGCCGAGGACGACTTTGGCCAGAACGCCGTGGTGATCCGCGTCCAGCCGGACGAGGGCGTCACCATCCGGTTCGGGTCCAAGGTCCCGGGCACGCAGATGGAAGTCCGGGACGTGACCATGGACTTCGGCTACGGGCACTCGTTCACCGAGTCCAGCCCCGAGGCGTACGAACGGTTGATCCTGGACGTGCTCCTGGGCGAACCGCCGCTGTTCCCGCGGCACGAGGAAGTGGAGCTGTCCTGGAAGATCCTGGACCCGTTCGAGGAATACTGGGCCCAGCTGAACGAACAGCCCGAACCCTATGCCCCGGGCAGCTGGGGCCCCGCCTCGGCTGACGAGCTGCTGGCCCGCGACGGACGAACCTGGAGAAGGCCATGATTGTAGACCTGCCGGACACCACCACCTCAGCCGTTTCCAAGAAGATCATGTCCCTGCGTGAGCAGGGCGGCGTGATTGCCCTGGGCCGGGTGCTCACCCTGGTGGTGGTCACCAAGTCCGGGCTTGAGGAAGAGGCCATCGAGGCCGCCAACGAGGCCAGCCGGGAACACCCCTGCCGGATTATTGTCCTGGCTGACGCCGGAGCTACGGCACCGGACCGCCTGGACGCGCAGATCCGTGTGGGCGGGGACGCCGGTGCCTCCGAGGTGATCGTACTGCGCGGCTACGGGCAGCTCTCGCACGAGAGCGAGTCCCTGGTGGCCGCGCTGCTGCTCCCGGACGCACCGATCGTGGCCTGGTGGCCGCACGGTGCTCCGGAGAATGCCTGCGAAACCTCCATCGGACGAATTGCCCACCGCCGCATCACCGACTCCGCGAACGAGCCTGATCCGCAGCGCGCCCTGGAGAACATCCGGTCCACCTACAAGGCCGGGGACACGGACCTCGCCTGGACGCGCCTGACCAACTGGCGGATCCAGCTTGCCGCGGTCCTGGACCAGGTGGACTCCTCCCCCGTGACGTCAGTCGCCGTGGAGGGTGCCTCTGATTCCCCGAGCACCATCCTCCTCGCGGCCTGGCTGACGCTCACCCTGGACGCGCCGGTGACCATCGTTGCCGACCCGGCAGGCACGGGCATCCGGCGCGTGCGGCTGACGCGGCCCGGCGGGGACATCCAGCTCTTCCGGCCCGGGTTGTCCGTGGCCGAGCTGACCCAGCCCGGCCAGCCGGCGCAGCGGATTTCGCTTCCGCGCCGCAGCCTGCGGGACTGCCTCGCGGAGGAGCTCCGCCGACTGGACCCCGACGAGGTGTTTGGGGAAGTGATTACTATTGGACTGCCACGTACAAATCTAAGGAGCGTCCGACCCAGTGAGCGTTGACCCAAGAGTAAGCATTCATCCTGATTCGTCCGTCCTGATGGCCGCCATTGCCGCCCGCCTGATCACCAAGCTTGTTGATGTGCAGGATAAGTTCGGCGAGGCAACCGTGGTGCTGACCGGCGGAACCGTGGGCATCGGCACGCTCAAGGCGGTTGCGGATTCTCCGGCGGCTCCGGCCGTCGACTGGTCAAAGGTGAATTTCTGGTGGGGCGACGAACGCTTCCTTCCCGCCGGGGACCCGGACCGGAACACCACCCAGGCGTTCGAGGCGCTGCTCTCCCACATACCCGTGGATCCTGAGCGGATCCACGAGCCCGGATCCGCGGACGATTTCGGCGGCCCGGAAGAAGCGGCCGACGACTACGCCCGGAGGCTTCGGGAGGCTGCGGCAGCCGAGCACGCCTCGGACATGTCGGACGACCGGCCCGAAGAACCCGCTGCCCTCCCCCGGCTGGACGTTGTCCTGCTGGGCGTGGGCCCGGACGCGCATATCGCATCGCTGTTCCCTGAGCAGGCGGGTGTTCGTGAAAAGGAACGCACGGTGGTGGGTGTCCGGAATTCACCCAAGCCGCCGCCGCTGCGGGTGTCCCTGACGCTGCCGGCCATCAATACCGCTTCTGAGGTGTGGATGGTGGTGGCAGGAGAGGACAAGGCCGGTGCGGTAGGGCTGGCCCTGGCGGGCGCCAACCCGGTACAGGTCCCGGCAGCAGGACCGCGGGGTACGTCCCGGACCCTGTGGCTTATTGACGAGAACGCCGCGTCACGTGTCCCGCAGCAGCTCGTCCGCAAGGACGCCGCGGGCGCGTAGTTTTTCCAGCGCTCCGGCCAGGACGTCTTCGGCGTCCTGGCCGGAGCGCCGTTCTTTAACGTATTCGAGGTGTGTCTTGTAGCCGTCGTCCATGGCATCCGCTGCCGCCGCTGCCTGCCCGTCCCGTGATGCTGCGGCACCACAGCGCCTGCAGTCCCACACCAGCGGAATCTGGTCCTCCGGTAGCTTGACGAAGACCGGCCTTGTCTCGTGCCCCTTGGCGCACCAATAAGAGACTTGGATACGGGGCAGCGCCTTGCCGTGATCCTCGGACTCGAAGCTGAAACCCGTCCCTTCCGTGACGCCCGCGCGGGTGCCGCGGAAGCCTGATGCCGGATGAATCATCGGGGACTCCTGCCTGCTTAAACAAAAACTGTGGCTGTCGGGAACCGACAGCCACAGTTTAGTTCTCTGATCCGCGCGGCGGCAGTGCCCGCGCGGTCCCTTTTCCCGGGTCAGGGGTCAGGAGTCGCCTCCGCCGCTGAAGCGCATGATCAGGCCCAAGGCGATGATGACCATTCCCCAAGTGACGCCGAGGACGACAGTGAACCTGTTCAGGTTGCGTTCGGCCACGCCGGAGGAGCTGAGGCCGGAGCTCATGCCGCCGCCGAACATGTCCGACATCCCGCCGCCCCGTCCCTTGTGGAGGAGGATGAGCAGCGTCAGCAGGAGGCTGGTGATGCCCAGGAGGATCTGCAGAATGACATGAAGAACGTCCACGACGGCCTTTCAGGAAGTTGGAATTGCGGGAGTGTGCGCGGCGGGACGGACTAGTCCGTCACCAGGTGACTCTCGAACCTGACAATACTAGCAAACTCAGCCGGATCGAGGCTCGCCCCGCCCACCAGCAGGCCGTCAACGTCGCGTTCCCTGAGGATCGCGGCCGCGTTGTTGGCCTTGACCGAGCCGCCGTAGAGCAGGCGGGTCTTCGCGGCTGTTTCCGCTCCGAACAGCTGCCCGAGCTCGGCGCGGATTGCCGCGCACATTTCCTGCGCGTCTTCCGGGCCGGCCACTTCACCGGTGCCGATGGCCCAGACGGGTTCGTACGCGACGACGAGCTCAGCGGCCTGGTCGGCGGTCAGCCCGGCCACGCCGGCACGCAACTGCTCCAGGGTGTGGTTGACGTGGGTGCCCGCCTGGCGGATCTCCAGGCCTTCGCCGACGCAGAGCACCGGCGTGACGCCGTGCTTGAAGGCGGCCTTGACCTTGGCGTTGAGGACGTCGTCGGATTCGTTGTGGATGGTGCGGCGTTCGCTGTGGCCCACCAGGACGTACTTGCAGCCGAGCTTGTTCAGGAACTGGCCGGAGATGTCGCCGGTGTAGGCGCCGGAGTCGAACTGTGAGAGGTCCTGTCCGCCGTAGGCGATGTCCAGGTCGTCTCCCTGGACAAGGGTCTGGACGCCGCGGAGATCCGTGAACGGCGGGAAGACGGCAACCTCGACCCGGCTGTAGTCGTGCTTGGCGTCGGAAAGGGTCCAGGCAAGTTTCTGCAGCAGGGTGATGCCCTGCACGTGGTCCATGTTCATCTTCCAGTTGCCCGCGATGAATGGCTTGCGGTCGAAAGCGCCGTTCGTTGACGTTGTCACGTGTTCTCCAAAAGTTCTTGATAAGTGTTCGGCCGGCAGGCTGCCGTGGGCAACCTGCCGGCCGGAGGGACTGAAGGGTCAGGTACTGCTGCCGGAGGGAACCACCGGGCAGGCCCTACCGGTCCAGGACGCTGAGCCCCGGCAGTTCCTTGCCTTCGAGGTATTCCAGGCTGGCACCGCCGCCGGTGGATATATGGCCGAACTGGTCGTCGGCGAACCCGAGCGTGCGGACCGCAGCGGCAGAGTCTCCGCCGCCGACCACGGTGAACGCTTCGGTTTCGGTGAGGGCCTGGGCGATGGCGCGGGTGCCGGCGGAGAAGGCTTCGAACTCGAAGACACCCATCGGGCCGTTCCAGAACACCGTCCTAGCTCCCTTGATCCGCTCGGCGAATGCTGCCGCCGAGTCCGGTCCAATGTCCAGTCCGATGCCCTGGGCACCGAAACTGCTGCCCTCGATGTTGTCCGCAGGGACGGTCTCGTGGGCGGCGTCTGCGGCGAATTTCTCCGCCACCACGACGTCCGTGGGCACGACGAACTCCGTGCCGGCGTCCGCTGCCCGCTTGAGGTAATCCTGGACCACGGGAATCTGGTCCTCCTCGAGCAGGCTGGAAGCCACTTTGTGCCCTGCTGCGGCGAGGAACGTGAAGAGCATTCCGCCGCCCACCAGGATGGTGTCAGCCTTGCCCAGCAGGTTGTCGATGACGGCCAGCTTGTCCGAGACCTTGGAGCCGCCGAGCACCACCACGTAGGGGCGCTGGGTGTCCGTGGTGAGCTTCCGCAGGACTTCCACCTCGGTGTGCACAAGGTCGCCGAGGTAGGACGGAAGCCGGGTGGCGACGTCGTACACGCTGGCGTGCTTGCGGTGCACGGCTCCGAAGGCGTCGTCCACGTAGGCGCCGTTTTCACCGGTCAGGGCCACCAGTTCGTCAGCGAAGGCGCCGCGCTCGGCGTCGTCCTTGCTGGTTTCGCGGGGATCGAACCGGACGTTCTCGAGGACAAGGACCTCGCCGTCCTGCAGGGACGCTGCGGCCTCTCTGGCGGCGCTGCCGACGGTGTCGGCGGCGAGGGTGACTTTGAAGCCGGCCAGGTCAGCCAGGCGGCTTACTGCGGGCCGAAGGGAGTATTTCTCCTCGGGGGCGCCCTTGGGGCGTCCGAGGTGGGCTGTTACCAGCACGCGGGCACCGGCGTCCGTGAGCTTTGACAGCACTGGCAGTGAGGCCTTGATGCGGCCGTCGTCAGTGACTGTAGAGCCGTCGAGCGGCACATTCAGGTCACTTCGAACCAGAATGTACCGCCCGCGGACACCTTCAGCGATGAGTTCGTTGAGGGTGTTTGATGTCATGTGTCTAACCCTAGCCCAGCTTGGCTGCGACAAGCTCCGTGAGGTCGACGAGGCGGTTGGAGTAGCCCCATTCGTTGTCATACCAGGAAACAACCTTGACCTGGTTGCCGATCACCTTGGTCAGGCCGGAGTCGAAGATGGACGAAGCCGGGTCGCCGACGATGTCGCTGGAAACGATGGGCTCGTCGGTGTAGGTCAGGAAACCCTGCAGTTCCTCGGACTCGGCAGCGCGCTTGAGGGCGGCGTTGACTTCCTCCACGGTGGTCTCGCGGGAGACCGTGACCGTCAGGTCGGTGGCGGAGCCGGTGGGCACGGGAACGCGGATGGCGTAGCCGTCCAGCTTGCCCTTGAGTTCGGGCAGCACCAGGCCGATGGCCTTGGCGGCACCGGTGGACGTGGGCACCATGTTGATGGCGGCGGCGCGGGCGCGGCGCAGGTCCTTGTGCGGGCCGTCCTGCAGGTTCTGGTCGGCGGTGTAGGCGTGGACCGTGGTCATGAGGCCGCGCTCGATGCCGAACTCGTCGTTGACCACCTTGGCCAGCGGGCCGAGGCAGTTGGTGGTGCAGGAAGCGTTGGAGATGATGTGGTGCGTGGCGTTGTCATACAGGTTGTGGTTCACGCCCATCACGATGGTGATGTCCTCGTCCGAGGCAGGAGCGGAAATCAGGACCTTCTTGGCGCCGGCATCGATGTGCTTCTGGGCGTCGGCGGCCTTGGTGAAGAAGCCGGTGGATTCGATCACGATGTCCACGCCCAGCTCGCCCCACGGAAGGTTGGCGGGGTCACGCTCGGCGAGGACCTTGACGACGGTGCCGTTGACGACGATGTTGCCGTCTTTGACCTCGATGGTTTCCTTCAGGCGGCCGCCGACGGAGTCGTACTTGAAGAGGTGTGCGAGTGCTTCGGGGCTGGTGAGGTCGTTGACTGCAACGATCTCCAGGTCCGCGCCCTGTGCGAGTGCTGCGCGGAAGTAGTTGCGGCCAATACGGCCAAAGCCGTTGATACCAATACGGGTCGTCACTTGTTCAGTCTCCTTGGTGCTTTCAGAAGCACAACTAGTTGAGCGGGCTATCAAGCCAACTAACAGATCCCGCACGCCATTGGGCAGAGATGATTTACATACGGAGGGCGACCAGCCTCATTGCTGAAGGCTAACCGCCTTCCGTGACCTATCTTACGTTTAACTGGGTCCGCCCCCGCAAGTGCGGGGGCGGACCGTCCACATCCCGGCCTTTATATGTCCGGATTGTGAAGTTTGTTACACCGTGGTGAGGTGCACCTCACTACGGAAGCGTGATGAGACCCGTGGCGCTGGTGCGGGCAGCCTCGAAGCGCTTTGCGACGTCGGCCCAGTTGACGATGTTCCAGAACGCCTTGACGTAGTCCGCCTTCACGTTGACGTAGTCCAGGTAGAAGGCGTGCTCCCACATGTCCAGCATCAGCAGCGGGGTGGTGCCGAGCGCAACGTTGCCCTGCTGGTCGTAGAGCTGCTCGATGACCAGGTTGCCGCCGATGGGCTCGTAGGCGAGGAAGCCCCAGCCGGAGCCCTGCAGGCCCAGTGCCGCCGCGGAGAACTGGGCACGGAAGGCGTCGAAGGAGCCGAACGCGTCATCGATGGCCGCTGCGAGTTCACCCTCGGGCTTGTCGCCGCCGTCCGGGGAAAGGTTGTTCCAGAACACCGAGTGGTTCACGTGCCCGCCGGTGTGGAAGGCGAGGTCCTTGGAGAGCCGGTTGATGTTGGCGAAGTCGCCCTTCTCCCGGGCTTCCGCCAGCTGGGCCAGGGCGTTGTTGGCGCCGGCCACGTAGGCTGCGTGGTGCTTGCTGTGGTGCAGCTCCATGATCCGCGCGGAAATATGCGGCTCCAGGGCGGCGTAGTCGTAGCTGAGTTCGGGCAATACGTACTCGGTCACAAAATCCTCCAATATCGTGGACATTCGGTCCGGTTGGTAACTCTCGGATTATGCATCCGGGCGGCTGGCGCCCGGAATCTTTTTGATTCTATGGGGCTGTCACTCATCCAGCATTTCAGGCGTCACATTGGCGTCCGTCCCCGGGATGCCGAGGTCGAGGGCACGCTTGTCGGCCATGGCCAGCAGCCGGCGGATCCGGCCGGCAATGGCGTCTTTGGTCATGACCGGGTCCGCGAGCCGTCCCAGCTCATCCAGGCTGGCCTGCTTGTGCGCCACCCGGAGTTCGCCGGCGTACTTCAGGTGGTCCGGAACGTCGTCGCCGAGGATCTCAAGGGCCCTGTCCACGCGGGCTCCCGCCGCCACGGCCGCCTGGGCGGAGCGGCGCAGGTTGGCGTCGTCGAAGTTGGCCAGGCGGTTGGCGGTGGCCCGGACCTCCTTGCGCATCCGCCGTTCCTCCCACACCATCAGCGCATCATGGGCGCCCATCCGGGTAAGGAGGGCGGCGATGGTGTCGCCGTCGCGGATGACCACCCGGTCCACACCGCGGACTTCGCGGGCCTTCGCCTGGATATCCAGCCGGCGTGCAGCGCCCACGAGCGCCAGTGCGGACTCCGGCCCCGGGCAGGTGACCTCAAGGGAGGAAGAGCGCCCGGGTTCCGTCAGCGAACCGTGCGCCAGGAAGGCGCCGCGCCAGACGGCTTCGGCGTCCGCGGCGGAACCGTTGACGACGGCGGACGGCAGCCCGCGCACGGGGCGTCCGCGGCCGTCGAGGAGGCCTGTCTGGCGGGCCAGCGCCTCGCCGTCGCGGACCACCCGGACCACGTAGCGGCTGGCCCGGCGCAGTCCCCCGGCGGAGACCACGATGATTTCGCTCTGGTGTCCGTAGACTTCGGCGATGGCTGCCCGCAGGCGCCGCGCCGTGGAGGCGAGGTCCACTTCCGCCTCGATGACGATGCGGCCGGAGATGATGTGCAGCCCGCCCGCAAAACGGAGCATGGCGGAAACCTCGGCCTTGCGCACTGATGACTTTTTGATGTCCAGACGGGACAGTTCTTCTTTGACCGATGCTGTCAGTGCCATGGCACCTTCCTAACTGTTCCCAAAAATGTCCTGGTACGCCGTCGCCAGACGCAAGGGGTCGTGGACGGGACGGCGGCCCGACGCCCCTACTTTACCCAAGACCACCTCGGCGCCGATCATCGCGGCGGCTTTCTCGAACTCCTGCCGGTCCGGGACGGAGGCGGGATCGGCAAGGACCACGTCCACGCTGAACCCGGGGGCGTAGCGCCGCAGCACGTCCAGGTGGTCGGCGGCGGTCATGCCCGTTGTTTCCTTCGTGTCCGTGGCCAGGTTCATGGTCAGGCAGCGCTTGGCAGGTGTCTGGCACAGTGCCTGGCGCATCTCGGGCAGGAGGAGGTGCGGGAGCACGGAGGTGTACCAGGAGCCGGGGCCCAGGATCACCCAGTCCGCGAGCTCGATGGCCGTGAGGGCTTCGACGCAGGCCGGGGCTGCCTCGGGCAGGAGCCGCACCTGCTCCAGGGATCCTGCCACGGCACAGCGGGCCTGCCCCCGGATGGTCTGGAGGGCGGTGCCGCCGTCCGGGGCGTTGACGCGCACATCCCCCTCGATGGTGAGCGGCACGGTGGACATGGGCAGGACCTGGCCGCGTGCCCCCAGCAGCGCGCCTGCCCACCTGAGCCCGGCGACGGCGTCGCCCAGCAGCTCCCAGAGGGTCACAATGAGGAGGTTTCCCATGGCATGTTCGTCCAGGGATCCGCCCGGGCCCCTGCCGGGACGGAAGCGGTGCTGCATAACGTCCCGCCAGGTGCGTCCCCAGTCGGTGTCGTCGCATAGCGCGGACAGCGCCATCCGCAGGTCGCCCGGCGGAAGGACGCCGTACTCTTCGCGCAGGCGCCCGGAGGATCCGCCGTCGTCCGCTACTGTCACCACGGCCGTCAGGTCGGAGGTGAGCAGGCGCAGGGCGGAGAGTGAGGCGGACAGGCCGTGGCCGCCGCCCAAGGCAACAACGTTGGGCCCCTTGTCATGCTGGCCCGCTGCGGACCCCGCGGGCGGGACCAGCGGCAGGGCGCCGGTGAAGAGCGACATTACTCCCGACCCAGATCCCGGTGGGTGGTGGTCACCGTGACTCTTGGGTACTGCGCCAGCTTCTTGGAAAGCTCGACGGCGACCGCCACCGAGCGGTGCTTGCCGCCCGTGCAGCCCACCGCGATGGTGGCGTAGTGCTTGTTCTCGCGGCGGTAGCCGTCCAGGACAGGCTCAAGTGCCATGACGTAGCGGTCCACGAAGTTCTTGACGCCCTCGGCCTCAAGCACGTAGTCGCTGACGTCCTTGTCCAGGCCGGTGTGCGGGCGCAGTTGGGGCACCCAGTGCGGGTTGGGGATGAACCTGACGTCGGCCACATAGTTGGCGTCCACGGGCAGGCCGTACTTGAAGCCGAAGCTCATGACGTTCAGGCGCAGGGCTACGGGACCGGTTTCGCTGAACAGTTCGGTGATGGCCGTGGCGAGGCCGTGCACGTTGTAGCCGGACGTATCCAGCACGACGTCGGAGCTGTCGCGGAGTTCCTGCAGCAGCTCACGTTCCGCAGCGATTCCGTCCAGGATCCGGCCGCCGCCCTGCAGCGGGTGCGGCCGGCGGCCCTGTTCGAACCTTCGGACCAGGACGTTGTCGCTGGCGTCGAGAAAGAGCACGCGGAAGGTGACACCGCTGGCGGCCAGGGCTCCCAGCGCTGCGCGGATATCCGCGAACAGGCCCTTGCTGCGGACGTCGATGACCACTGCGAGCCGCGGAATGGACTGCGGGGCGTGGGACACCAGCTCCGCCAGGGTCCCCAGCATCTGCGGCGGCAGGTTTTCCACGACGTACCAGCCGTGGTCCTCGAGGGCGTCAGCGGCGGTGCTCCGCCCGGCGCCGGACATTCCGGTGACTACCAGCAGCTCCGCTTCGAGGGGCTTGACGGGCTGCAGCCCGTCCTCCCCGGCTCCGGATTCCGCCGTCGTGTCTGCCATTAAGTCCGCCCCGTTTCTGTTGTTGTCCCGCAGGCTGCCGCGTTGGCGGAAACCCCGTTCTTTACCCTAGCCAAGTTTCTTCGAAGTCCGCTAAGTTTCGATCACTTCGCCGGTGGTCATATTGATGGCCGGCACCGGAGCCGCTCCGGCACCGTCCGGGGCGAAGTGGTTGACGATCGCGCTGGCCAGGGCCGGCCCGATGCCTTTCGCCTGCGACAGCTCCGCGGCCGAGGCGGCCTTGACGCCCTTGACCGAACCGAAGTGGGCCAGCAGTGCCTTGCGCTTGGACGCGCCAAGGCCAGGCACCCCGTCCAGGGCGGAAACGGTCATCGCTTTCCCCCGCTTTTGCCGGTGGAAGGAGATGGCGAACCGGTGCGCCTCGTCCCGGATCCGCTGCAGCAGGTACAGCCCCTGCGATGTCCTGGGCAGGATCACCGGGAAGTCACTGTCCGGCAGCCATACTTCCTCCAGGCGCTTGGCAAGGCCCACCACATAGACGTCCTCGATGCCCAGGTCCGCGAGGGCGCGGGCTGCAGCGTTGACCTGCGGCTTGCCGCCGTCCACCACCACCAGGTTGGGCGGATAGGCGAACTTTGCCCGCGGCGCCGGCGTGGTGGTGTCCAGCGAGCTGTCCTGTCCCTGTGCGGGTTCCTGCTCCAGGTCCTGCTCCAGGTCCGGCCCGTCAGCGGACAGGGCGGCCTCATCCACCTGCGCCGACTTGTCCTGGAGGTAGTGGCGGAACCGGCGCGTCAGCACATCGTGCATGGCCGCGGTATCGTCCGCTGCGGCGGGTCCGGTGACCGAGAACTTCCGGTAGTCGGATTTCTTGGGCAGTCCGTCTTCCACCACCACCATGGAGGCCACCACGTTGGTGCCCTGCACGTGCGAGACGTCGAAGCATTCGATCCGCAGGAGCGGGACTGGAAGGTCAAGCGCCTCCTGCAGCTCCTGGAGTGCCTGGGACCTCACGGTCAGGTCCCCGGCGCGCCGTGTCTTGTGGAGTTTCAGGGCGTGTTCGGCGTTCTCCCTGACCGTGGACAGCAGGGTTGCCTTGTCCCCCCGCTGGGGCACGCGGATGTCAACCTTTGCACCCCGGAGTCCGCTGAGCCACTGCGCCAGCTCGTCGGCGTTGCTTGGGGTGACGGGAACCAGGACCTCCCGGGGCAGCCTCCCATGGCTGTCGCCGTCTTCACCGTAAACCTGCTGCAGCAGATGCTCCACAAGGTCCGGGGTGGTGGAATCCTCCACCTTTTCAACCACCCAGCCCCGCTGGCCGCGGATCCGGCCGCCGCGGACGTGGAACACCTGGACGGCGGCTTCGAGTTCGTCCTCGTGCAGGGCGAAGATATCGGCGTCCGTCTCGTCTGCGAGGACAACGGCGTTGCGCTCAAAGACCTTGCGCAGGGCGCTGATGTCATCGCGGACCCGGGCGGCGCGCTCGTAGTCAAGCTCGGCCACGGCTTCGGCCATCTGCTTTTCCAGCTTGACGATGAAGCGTTTGGCCTCCCCGCCCATGAACGCGCAGAAATCCTCGGCCAGGGCACGGTGGTCCGGCGGGGAAATCCGGCCCACGCAGGGGGCTGAACACTTGTCGATGTAGCCCAGGAGGCACGGCCGGCCGCTGGCTTCCGCGCGCTTGAACACCCCGGCGCTGCAGCTCCGCACCGGAAAGACGCGGAGCAGGGTGTCCATGGTCTCGCGGATGGCACCGGCCGTGTAGGGGCCGAAGTAGCGGGTGCCCTTTCGCTTGTCGCCGCGCATCACCTGGACGCGCGGATACTTCTCGTTCAGGGTCACGGCCAGGTAGGGGTAGGTTTTGTCGTCCCGGAAGACGACGTTGAAGCGCGGCTTGAATTCCTTGATCCAGGTGTATTCCAGCTGCAGCGACTCTAGCTCGCTGCCCACCACAGTCCATTCGACGCTGCTGGCCGCGTGGACCATGGCGTAGGTCTTGGGCAGCAGCCCGGCGGGGTTGGCGAAATAGGAGTTCAGGCGGGAGCGCAGGCTTTTCGCCTTTCCCACGTAGATGACCCGGCCGTGCTGGTCGCGGAACCGGTACACCCCGGGGTTGGTGGGAATTTCACCCGTCTTCGGCCTGTAACTTGCTGGATTTGCCACCTATACAGTCTACTGAGGCGCCGGCAGGACTTATTCCACGGTCTTGCTCTGGTTGTAGCTGGTGGACCGTTCCTGGCCGCTGAGCTCGGCGATTGCGTCCATGATGCGGTCCGTCACTTCGCGGCGGGCCGGCAGCGAATGGTCGGGGCCGGTCTTATCGAAGTACAGCGGCTCCCCCACCTTCATGGTGAAGTGCTGGGGCCGCACGCCGCTTTCACCCGCGCGCTGGAGGTTCTCGGTTCCGATCAGGCCAACGGGGATGACCGGCGCGCCGGTGGTCAGGGCAAGCCAGCCCACGCCGGTGCGGCCGCGGTAGAGGATGCCGTCCCGGGAGCGCGTGCCTTCGGGGTAGATGCCGATGCCCTTGCCGGATTCCAGGATGTCCAGCAGCGTCTTGAGCGCCTGCACGCTGGCTGCCTGTTCGCCACGTTCCACGGGGATGGAGCCGACGGACTCGAAGAAGGCTTTCATGACCTTGCCCTTGACGCCGCCGGTGGTGAAGTATTCGGCTTTGGCGAAGAACGCGACGGGCCGGGGCATCAATGCCTGGACAATGACGCTGTCGAAGAATGAAAGGTGGTTGGGGGCCACGATGAACGGCCCGTCGGTTGGGACGTTTTCAAGTCCGACGACGGTGGGCCGGCAGGTGCCTGAGATCAGGCTGCGGGTGGTCCAGCGTACGGCATCAAACATTGCCATCGTTGGTCACCCCGCTCATGGCAGCCGCGTGGACAGCCTGCATCCGTCCGATCAGTTCCGCGAGGCCTTCCGCAGTTTCCACGATGGCCACGGCACCTGCCTCTTCCAGTTCGCCGTCCGGGGCGAATCCCCATGCCACCCCGATGCAGTCCAGGCCGTTGGCGATGGCACCGGAAACGTCCTGCGCCCGGTCCCCCACCATGACGGCATGCTGAGTGTCCAGGTCCCTGAGTGCGGCGGCGATGATGTCGGTCTTGCCCAGGGGGATCCCCTGCACGGCGCTCTCGTCATCCGCGGAACCGTGGATGCCGTGGAAAAGCCCGTCCACGCCATGGTGCTCCAGTACCGTGCGGGCCAGGCGCTGCGGTTTCTGGGTGGCAACAGCCACCGGCAGCCCGGCTGCGGCGAAGGCTTCCAGGACTTCGCGGACGCCCGGGTAGATGCGGCTCTGAGCGATTCCGGTGGCAACGTAGTACTCGCGGTAGAGACGGATGACGTCATCCAGGAGGTCCGCCGGCACCTGTGCCACGTTCAGCAGGGCATCACTGAGCTTCGGCCCGATCATCGAGTGGAGCAGGTCCTGGCCGGGAACCGGCAGGCCCACGGCACGCAGCGCCGAGGCAATTCCGTCTGTTATCCCACCAGCCGGATCGACAAGAGTGCCGTCCAGGTCAAAGATCACGGGCACTGTTGTTTGAGTCACCGGGTTAGTTTCTCACGACAGCACTCATGCCTGAAACTCGCATACGCGGAACGGAATACTTGTGCGGTCCTACTCCAGGATTTCGGCCAGGAAAGCAGCAGTGTGGCTGGTGGTGGACTTGGCAACCTGCTCCGGTGTTCCCGACGCAACCACCTGGCCGCCGCCGGAACCGCCGTCAGGGCCCAGGTCCACGATCCAGTCCGCGCTTTTGATGACGTCCAGGTTGTGTTCGATGGTGATCACGGTGTTGCCCTTGTCCACCAGCCCCTGGAGGACCATCAGCAGCTTGCGGATGTCCTCGAAGTGGAGCCCGGTGGTGGGCTCGTCCAGGACGTACACACTGCGTCCGTTGGACCGCTTCTGCAGCTCCGCGGCCAGCTTGACGCGCTGGGCCTCGCCGCCGGAGAGCGTGGTGGCGGGCTGGCCCAGCCGGACGTAGCCCAGCCCCACGTCCACCAGCGTGTTGAGGTGCCGTGCGATCGGCGAGAAGGCAGCGAAGAACTCCGCCCCCTCCTCGATGGGCATGTTCAGGACGTCCGCGATGGTCTTGCCCTTGTAATGCACCTCAAGGGTTTCCCGGTTGTAGCGTGCGCCATGGCATACCTCGCACGGGACGTAGACATCCGGCAGGAAGTTCATTTCGATTTTCAGGGTGCCGTCACCGGAGCAGGCCTCGCAGCGGCCACCCTTGACGTTGAACGAGAACCTGCCGGGAAGGTAGCCGCGCACCTTGGCTTCGGTGGTTTCGGCAAAGAGCTTCCGGATGTTGTCGAAGACGCCCGTGTACGTGGCGGGGTTGGAGCGCGGGGTGCGGCCGATGGGGCTCTGGTCCACATGGACAACCTTGTCCAGGTGTTCCAGGCCCTGGACAGTCTTGTGCCGGCCAGCCACCTGCTTGGCGCCGTTGAGCTTGTTGGCCAGGACCTTGTACAGGATTTCGTTGACCAGGGTGGACTTGCCCGAGCCGCTCACCCCGGTAACGGCAGTGAAGAGGCCCAGCGGGAAGGCAGCGTCCACATTCACGAGGTTGTTCTCCCGCGCCCCCACAACCTTCAGCTCCCGCTTCTTGTCGTACTTGCGGCGCTTTTTGGGGACTTCGATCGATTTGCGGCCGGACAGGTAGTCTCCGGTCAGCGACGCAGTGTTGTCCAGCAGCTCCTTATAGGAGCCGGAGTGGACCACCTGGCCGCCGTGCTCCCCCGCACCGGGCCCGATGTCCACAATCCAGTCGGCAACATGGATGGTGTCTTCGTCGTGTTCAACGACGATCAGCGTGTTTCCCATGTCCCGCAGACGGGTGAGGGTGTCAATCAGCCGACGGTTGTCCCGCTGGTGCAGGCCGATGGACGGCTCATCCAGCACATAGAGGACTCCCACCAGGCCGGAACCTATCTGGGTCGCCAGGCGGATGCGCTGCGCCTCGCCGCCGGAAAGCGTCGCGGACGGACGTTCCAGGTTCAGGTATTCAAGGCCAACATCCAGCAGGAACGTCAGGCGCGCCTGGATCTCCTTGAGCACCTGGTGGGCGATCTGCGCTTCGCGGCCGGTCAGCACCAGGTTGTTCAGGAAGTCGGCGCAGTCGCGCATGGGAAGGGCGGCGACGTCGGCAATCGACTTGCCGTTGATCAGCACGGACAACGACGCCGGGTTGAGCCGGGCACCGTTGCAGGCGGGGCAGGGAACCTGGCGCATGTACTCTTCGTAGCGGTCGCGGGCCCAGTCCGAGTCCGTCTCGCCGTGCTTGCGGTGGACGTACTGGATGGCGCCTTCGAACCCGGTGCTGTATTTGCGTTCCCGGCCAAAGCGGTTCCGGTACTGCACCACCACTTTGTGGTCCTTGCCGTGCAGGACGGTCTGGCGGACGTCCTTGCCCAGTTTCTCCCACGGGGTGTCCATGGAGAAGCCGAGCTCCTTGGCCAGGCCCTCCAGCAGCCTGTTCCAGTACTCCGTGGTGGCCGTGCCCAGCGACCACGGTGCGATGGCGCCCTCGCCCAGGGAGAGTTCCGGGTTGGGAACGATCAGTTCCTCGTCCACTTCCAGCTTTGTGCCGATGCCGCTGCAGGCCGCGCAGGCGCCGAAGGGGTTGTTGAACGAGAAGGAGCGGGGCTCAATCTCGTCGATGGCAAGGGGGTGTTCGTTGGGGCAGGCCAGGTTTTCGGAGAAAGCCCGCAGCCGGCCGGGATCGTCTGCCTCAAGGTCCACGAACTCTGCCAGGACGCGGCCCTCGGCCAGGCCCAGAGCCGTCTCGATGGAGTCCGTGAGCCGCTGGCTGATGCCTTCCTTGACCACCAGGCGGTCCACGACCACCTCGATGGTGTGCTTGAACTGCTTGCCGAGCTTGGGCGGATCGCTCAGCTGCACCAGGTTTCCGTCCACCCGTGCGCGGGAGTAGCCCTTGGCAGTCAGTTCCTTGAAAAGATCGACAAACTCGCCTTTGCGCCCGCGCACCACGGGAGCAAGCACTTGGAAGCGGGTGCCCTCGTCAAGCTCCAGCAGCTGGTCCACGATCTGCTGGGGCGTCTGCTTGGCCACAGGCTCGCCGCACACGGGGCAGTGGGGACGGCCAACACGGGCCCAGAGCAGGCGCATGTAGTCGTAGATTTCGGTGATGGTGCCCACCGTGGAGCGGGGGTTCTTGCTGGTGGACTTCTGGTCGATGGAAACTGCCGGCGACAACCCCTCGATGAAATCGACGTCGGGCTTGTCCACCTGGCCCAGGAACTGGCGGGCGTAGGCGGACAGCGATTCGACGTAGCGCCGCTGGCCCTCCGCGAAGATGGTGTCAAAGGCAAGGGAGGATTTCCCGGATCCGGAGAGCCCGGTGAAGACGATCATGGCATCCCGGGGCAGATCGAGGTCCACGTTGCGGAGGTTGTGCTCGCGGGCGCCCTTCACCACAAGGCGGGAGAGGTCCGGGCGCTGCGGGGCAGCCGCAGGGGGGACAGTTAATGCAGTGGAGGGGGCGGAGGTTTCTTCAGCTACGGCTTTAGGCACCCCATAATGCTAATCGAAAACTTCTTCGAACTTGCACGGTTCCGCCCTCAGGGAACATCGTAGGCCGCGGCCAGCAGCTTCACGGCCTCGGCGAACGTGGCGCCCTGCGCCTTGGCGGCGGCGGCGTAGGCTGCGGCCGCGGCGGAGAGCCCGCCGAGACGTTCATCACGTGCACACACCACCGTGCCGTTCCGGCCGCGGGTCGCCACGATTCCGGCCGCCTCGAGCTCCTTATAGGCCCGGGCCACCGTGTGCGGCGCAACGTCCAGGACCTCGGCCAGGGCGCGGACCGCGGGCAGCCTGGTTCCGGGAGGGAGGGATCCGTTGTCGGCCAGGTGGATGACGTGCAGCCGGAGCTGCTCGTACAACGCCACAGTGCTGGCGGTGTTGGGCCTCCACGTTCCGGGAAAGCCGGCTGCCGGCGTCATATGCCCGCCTCGAGAGCGCCAGTCCGGCCCGTGCCGGCGGAGAACTGGGCGTTGTGCAGCCGGGCGTAGTAGCTGTTGGCAGCCAGGAGGCTGTGGTGCGTGCCCTGCTCAACGATGCGTCCATGGTCCATGACCAGAATTAGATCAGCGTTGCGGATGGTGGACAAACGGTGGGCTATGACGAAGCTGGTCCTGCCCTGCCGCAGGCGCTGCATGGCCTGGCGGATCAGGAGCTCGGTCCTGGAGTCAACAGAACTCGTGGCTTCGTCCAGGATCAGGACCGCCCTGCCGGCCAGTTGCGCGCGGGCGATGGTGAGCAGTTGCCGCTGGCCCTGGCTCAGGGGTTCACCACCGTTTTCCAGGACTGTGTCGTAACCGCAGGGCAACGCCCTCACGAACCTGTCCACGTAACTGGCCTCCGCCGCCGCGGTAATGCAGCTCTCCGTTGCCCCCGGCCGGCCGTAGGCAATGTTTTCCCGGATGGTGCCGGCGAAGAGCCATGCATCCTGCAGCACTACCCCGAACTGCTCCCGGAGCCGGTCCCGGGACATGGCGGCAATGTCCGTCCCCCCCATGGTTATTCGGCCGGAGCCGGGCTCGTAGAACCGCATCAGGAGGTTCACCACTGTGGTCTTGCCCGCCCCCGTGTGCCCCACGATGGCCACCGTCTGGCCGGGCTCCACGGAAAAGGAGAGGTTGTGTACTGCCGGGGCAGATTCCGGATAGCCGAAGGTGACGTCATTGAACTCGATGCGTCCGCCCGGCGGTACCGCTTTGGCCTCCGCGGGTTCCGGAGGATCCTCCTCCGTATCAAGGAGGGCAAAAACGCGCGCGGCGGAGGCCACGCAGGACTGGATAAGGTTCAGCATGCCGCCGATCTGTCCCACTGGCTGGGTGAAAAGCCTGCTGAACTGGATGAAAGCCTGGATCCCGCCGATGGTCATGGCGCCGGCGATGACCTGGAGGGCACCCACCACGGCCACGGCGATGTAGTTGAGGTTGGAGATCAGCACCATCAGGGGCTGCACCATACCGGCCGAGTACTGGGCTTTCGTGGCTGCGCGCGCAAGCCTGTCATTGCTCCGGCTGAAAGTCTCTGCGGCCTGGGCCTGGTGCCCGAAGGCCTTGATGACCTCGTGTCCTGAGACAAACTCCTCTACGTGCGCATTCAGCTCGCCGGTCTCCGTCCACTGCCCTGCGAAGTGTGCCTGCGAACGGCGGGCCACGAGAACGGTGATCAGGGTGGACAGCGGCACGGTGGCAATGGCGATCGCTGCGAGCAGGGGCGAGATCCAGAGCATCATGGCCAGGGACCCGCACAGCATCAGGACGGACATGATCAACTGCGTCAGGAGCTGGTTCATGGCCTGGGCAATATTGTCGATGTCGTTCGTGGCACGGCTCAGGACGTCGCCCCGGGACCGTTCCCGGAAATAGGCGGACGGCAGCCGGTGCAGCTTGTCCTCCAGCGCAGCCCGCAGGCCGTACATGAGCCCCTGGACGGAACGGGCCGTCAGCGCGCCCTGGATCCAGTTGAACAGTGAAGCAAGGACATACATCAGGGAAACGCCGGCCAGCAGGAAGCCAAGCCGCCCGTGGTCCAAAGCTCCCTGGAACACCCCTTCCACCACCACGTCCGTGGCGTCGCCCAGGTATTTCGGCGCCGCCACGTTGAGTCCCGCGAAGGCGCACGTGGCCGCCACGGCGCCGAGCATGAAACGCCTGAACGGCCGCAGCCGGCCCAGGAGCCGTCCGGCCGTAGGCCAGAACTTTTCAGCCGCTCCGGGAGCTGCAGCCGGCGGCGTCATGCCGGTCCGTCCAGCGCCAGCTGCGAGTCTGCAATCTCCCGGTAGGTTGACGAAGTTTCCAGCAGCTCCAGGTGCGTACCCTGCGCCACCAGCCGTCCGCCGTCGAGGACCAAAATAAGGTCCGCGTTCTCGACGGCGGAGATCCGTTCCGCGACCACAATCACCGTGGCGTCAGTGAGCCGGGCTGCCAGCGCCTGCCGCAGCCTGGTGTCGGTGTCGTAGTCCAGGGCCGAAAAGCTGTCGTCGAACAGGTAGAGCGGACTCTTGCGGAGAAGGGCCCTCGTGATGCACAGCCGCTGGCGCTGGCCGCCGGAAAGATTCGTTCCGCCCTGGCCCACGGGCGTGGCAAGCCCCAGCGGCAGCTCACGCATGAACCGCATGGTCTGCGCTGCCTCAAGGGCATCCCATAACTCTTCATCCGTGGCATCCGGCGCTGCCATCCGGAGGTTGTCGGCAATGGTGCCCGAAAACAGGTGGGAGTGCTGGGGGACGATCGACATGGCTGCGCGCAGGGTGTCCAGCGGCAGGTCCTTGATGTCCACACCATCCAGGCTGATGGTCCCGGCCGTGGAATCGAGGAACCGGGGAATCAGGTTGAGCAGTGTGGACTTACCACTGCCTGTAGAGCCCACGATGGCCGTGGTGGTTCCCGGCCCGGCAGTGAAGGTGATCTCCGCCAGGACTGGCTCTTCCGCGCCGGGATAGGAAAAACCCACCCGATTGAACTTCACAACACCCTTGGCGTCCTGCAGGAAGCCGCTGCCCGCCGTCCGTGGCCCGGCTCCGGTATCCTGCGGATCGCGTACCGACGGTTCAGTGGTGAGGACCGCTCCGATACGCTCCGCGCAGACTGCTGCCCGCGGCGCCGTCATCAGGACGTACATCGCCATCATGATGGCCAGCAGGATTTGCAGGATATAGGCGATGAAGGCGGCCAGCGCCCCGATGTTCATCAGGCCCGCCTGGATCCGGTGGCCGCCCAGCCACACAACGGCCACGGAAGAAATGTTCACCACGAGCATGATCAGCGGCAGCATTCCTGCCACCAGGAGGGCTGACTGGAGATTGTTGGCCGTCAGGCTGCTGTTGGTCCGCGCGAAGCGCCGGACCTCGTGGTCCTGGCGGACGAAGGCACGGATGACATTGGCTCCCATGATCTGTTCGCGGAGGATGCCGCCGGCGCGGTCCAGGAGGTCCTGGCCCTCGCGGTAGAGGGGAATGAGGCGCCGCACGATGAGGTACATGATCAGCAGGAGCACCGGCACGATGACGATCACCACCGCAGACAGTGCCACGTCCTGCTGGAGGGCAAGGACGATGCCGCCCAGGCCCATTGCCGGTCCCGCTACCAGCATGGTGAACACCAGCACGGAGAAGGCCTGGATCTGCTGGGTGTCATTGGTGGCCCGGGTGGTAAGGCTCTGGGTGCCGAAGGCTGCCACTTCCTGCGAGGACAGTGACTGGATCTTGGTAAAAATTTCGGCCCGAAGCTGGTGCCCGATCCTCATTGCCACCACGGCCGCCAGGTAGCCGGCCGCTATGGCAGCCGCTGCCTGGACGACGGCCACGGCCGCCATGACGGTGCCCAGGCCGGTGATGACCGCATTGTTGCCGGCCACGATCCCGTCGTCGATGATCGCGGCGTTGACCGTAGGCAGCATCAGCGTGGCGGCCGTCTGGACCAACTGGAGAACAACGATGGCAACCACAGGGCCTTTGTGGGCCCCGAGCAGCCGCCTCATCAGTCCGATCAGCAACGTACCTCCACTCAGGTCAGTCAGCCGAGGGGGCAGCCGGCGGTAGCCTCTCCCCCATCAGCCACCCCGTTATTGTAAGCCAGATCACTTTCCACTGTTGTCACACCACGTGACTGCATTGTCGAGGTCCCCAAGCGGCTGGATCCTGGTCACGGGTTCTTGCGGCCCACCGCAAAAATCCTGCGGAAGGGATACACCGTGCCATGCCCGGTCTGTGGGTAGGCCTCCCGGAGCGCTGCTGCGTACTCCGCCTCGAACCCGGCGGCATCGGGCGCGGACAGGGCAGCCAGGACGGGGCGGAGCGCCGTGCCGCGGACCCACTCCAGGACAGCGTCCCTGCCTGGCAGGACCTGCTGGTAGGTGGTCTCCCAGGCATCGGCTGCATACCCGGCGTCGAGCAGGATGCGGAGGTAGTCCGCAGGCTCGCCCACCGACTCCCCGCCCCGCAGGACGCCGCCAAGTTGTGGCTCCCACGTCGCCGAGGCAGCCAGCCCGCGCATCAGTGCGTGGGACGGGGCATTGAAGTTCCCGGGAACCTGCAGGGCGAACCAGGCGCCGGGCCGGAGGGCATCCAGCCACGCACGCATCATCTCCTGGTGGCCCGGCACCCACTGGAGGGCGGCATTGCTCACCACCACATCAGTCTCCGTGGAGGGCTTCCAGCCGGCGATGTCAGCCTGCTCGAAGCGCAGGCCCCCGCCTGCCCCGGTCAGCGCCGCCGCTTTGGCCAGCATCTCGGCAGAGGAGTCGACCCCCACCACGTCCGCGGAGGGCCAGCGCTCCGCCAGCGTCGCTGTCAGGTTTCCCGGCCCGCAGCCAAGGTCCACCACCTGTACCGGACGGTCCGCGTGGATCCTCCCCGTCAGATCGAAAAAGGGCCGATCCCGGTAATCGCCGAACTGGACGTATTTCGCCGGATCCCATTCCATGTCCATCTCCACGTCTTGAAGCCGTCACGTCTACGGGCGAAGCCTAACCCGGGCCCGGCGGAAACCCGGGCCCGGCCGGGCACTAAGCTGGAAATCAATGAAACTCGTTGATCAGCTGACCCAACTTTCCGCCCCCAGCCTGCCTGCCGGCGTCGACCCCGATGACCTCTATACCCGGTTTGTGGAGTGGACAGAAAGCCGGGGACTTGCCCTGTATCCGGCACAGGACGAGGCCATCATGGAGCTGGCAACCGGGGCCAACGTCATTTTGGCGACGCCCACCGGGTCCGGGAAGTCCCTGGTGGCCATCGCCGCCCACTTCCAGGCCATGGCCCAGGGCCGCCGCAGTTACTACACTGCGCCCATCAAGGCGCTGGTCTCCGAGAAGTTCTTTGCCCTGTGCGACATCTTCGGTGCGGAGAACGTCGGGATGATCACGGGCGATTCCGGCGTGAACCAGGATGCCCCCATCATCTGCTGCACGGCGGAGATCCTGGCCAACACCGCACTCCGCGAAGGGGCGGCCGCGGAGCTGGGGACCGTCATCATGGACGAGTTCCATTTCTACTCCGACCCGCAGCGCGGCTGGGCCTGGCAGGTGCCCCTGCTGGAGCTCCCGCAAGCACAGTTCCTCCTGATGTCTGCCACGCTGGGCGACGTCAGCCGGTTCGAGGAAGGCCTGACGCATCTGACCGGGCGGCCCACCACCACGGTGAGTTCAGCCGAGCGGCCCATTCCGCTGCATTACTACTACCACGAGACGCCGGTCCACGAGACCCTGGAGGAACTGCTCTCCACCAAACAGGTGCCGGTGTACGTGGTGCACTTCAGCCAGATCGAAGCGATCGACCGCGCCCAGACCCTGATGAGCATCAACGTCTGCACCCGCGAGGAAAAGGACGCGATCGCCGAGCTGATCGCGAACTTCCGGTTCGCCGCCGGCTTCGGCAAGACGCTGAACCGGCTGGTCCGCCACGGCATCGGCGTGCACCACGCGGGGATGCTCCCCAAGTACCGCCGGCTGGTGGAACAACTCGCCCAGGCGGGGCTGCTGAAGGTCATTTGCGGCACTGACACCCTGGGGGTGGGCATCAACGTGCCCATCCGCACCGTCCTCCTGACCGCCCTGAGCAAATACGACGGCGTCCGCACCCGCCTGCTTAACTCCCGTGAGTTCCACCAGATTGCGGGCAGGGCCGGCCGGGCCGGGTACGACACTGCCGGGACCGTGGTGGTCCAGGCACCCGAGCACGTGACCGAAAATGTGAAGGCCATGGCCAAGGCCGTCGCCAAATTCGGTGACGACCAGAAGAAGCTCCGCCAGGTGGTCAAGAGGAAGCCGCCGGAGGGGTTCGTGAGCTGGGGCGAACCAACGTTCAAACGGCTCGTCGAATCGGTGCCGGACCCGTTGACATCGAGTTTCACCGTGACCCACGCAATGCTGATGAACCTGATGGAACGCCCCGGCGACCCGTTCGCCGCTGCCCGCCGCCTGCTGACCGAAAACCACGAGTCCAGGTCCTCCCAGCTGCAGCTCATGAAGAAGGCGCTGGGCATATACAGGGAGTTGCTCGCGGCGGAAGTCGTGGAACGGATCCCGGCCGACGAGCAGGGAGCGGATGGCCGCACGGTCCGGCTGACCGTGCATCTCCAGCCGAACTTCGCACTCAACCAGCCGCTGTCCCCCTTCGCACTTGCCGCCCTGGAACTCCTGGACCCGGAGTCGCCGTCGTACGCCCTGGACGTTGTCTCCGTGATCGAGGCGACCCTGGAGAAGCCGCGCCAGATCCTCTCCGCCCAGCAGAAGAAGGCCCGCGGCGAAGCGGTGGCGGCCATGAAGGCGGACGGCATCGACTACGACCAGCGGATGGCCATGCTGGACAGCGTCACCTACCCCCAGCCCCTGGCGGAAATCCTGGGCGAAGCCTTCGAGGTGTACCGGAAGGCCGCGCCCTGGGTGGGGGACTTCGAGCTGGCGCCCAAGTCGGTGGTCCGGGACATGTACGAGCGCGCCATGAACTTCGGCGAGTTCGTCCAGTTCTACGGACTGGCCCGGTCGGAGGGCATCGTCCTGCGGTACCTCGCGGACGCCTTCAAGGCCCTCCGCCAGACTGTGCCGCAGGACATGCTCCGCGATGACCTGGAGGATCTCGTCGCGTGGCTCGGCGAGCTGGTCCGGCAGGTGGACTCCAGCCTCCTGGACGAATGGGAGGAACTTGCGTCCGGCCTGGCACCCACACCGCATGACGCTCCCCCGCCTCCCCCGCCGTCGCTCACGTCCAACATCCGGGCCTTCCGGGTGATGGTCCGCAACGAGATGTTCCGCCGCGTGGAACTCTTTGCGGACGAGGACGCGGCAGCGCTGGGCGAACTCGACGGCGCCGCAGGCTGGAACGCCGAGCGCTGGGAAGACGCCCTGGATGACTACTTCGACGAACACGACGACATCGGAACCGGGCCGGATGCCCGCGGACCGGCACTGCTCATCATCACCGAGGAACGGGACCAGTGGAAGGTACGGCAGATCTTCGACGATCCGGCCGGCAACCACGACTGGGGAATTTCCGCCGAGGTGGACCTGGCTGCCTCGGACGAAACCGGAACGGCTGTGATCAGGGTGACGGAGGTCAACCGGCTTTGAGCGGTCACACGCCGGAGCTGGAACCTGACGGTAAGCTCGAACAATGAGTGTAATCCGCCCCGCAACCCGGCAAGACGTACCCGCGATCCTTCGGATGATCCACGAACTGGCGCACTACGAAAAGGAGCCGGACGCCGTCCGGAACACACCGGAAATGCTCCAGGAAGTGCTGTTCGGCGAGAACCCGCGCGTGTTCGCAGCAATGGCGGAAAACGAGGCAGGGGAAGTCCAGGGTTTCGCACTCTGGTTCCTGAACTATTCCACCTGGGAAGGCGTGCACGGCATCTACCTGGAGGACCTCTACGTCAGCCCGGAGGCCCGCGGCGAAGGGCACGGAAAGGCCCTGCTCCAGCACCTTGCAGCCACCGCCGTGGACAACGGATACGCCAGGGTGGAATGGAGCGTCCTGGACTGGAACGAGCCCTCCATCAACTTCTACCGCAGCCTGGGTGCCAGGCCCATGGACGGCTGGTCCACGTTCCGGCTCACCGGCCAGGCGCTCGAACAGTTCGGCAGTGCCGTCCCGGCCCGCGCCAATGGCTGACGCACGGATGCCGGCTCCGGCCGGCCCGACGGTCCGGGTCCAGCACGAGGTAAGGGCACGGCACGAGTTCCGTGGCATGCGCACCGCTGAACACTTCTTCAGGGTGCCGCTGGACCACTTCGGCGGCTCCCCCGGCGGCGAAACCATCACCGTTTTTGCCCGGGAGTACGTCTCGGCCGCGCACTCCGAGGAACAGGCTGCGGAGCTTCCGTGGCTGCTTTTCCTCCAGGGCGGCCCGGGCGGCCGGGGCAACAGGTTCGGATCCCTGGGCGGCTGGAGCAAGGCGGCCGCGAGGGACTTCCGAATCCTGATGCTGGACCAGCGGGGCACCGGCCTCTCCTCGCCCATTGACCGCACCACGCTTCCGCTGCGCGGACCGGCCGCGGCCCAGGCAGCCTACCTGGAACATTTCCGGGCCGATTCCATCGTGGCCGACGCCGAGCTGGTCCGGGATGCCCTGGGGGCGGACCCGTGGACGGTGTACGGGCAGAGCTACGGCGGCTTTTGTGCCCTGACCTACCTGTCCTTTGCCCCGCAGGGCCTTCGGGAAGTACTGGTCACCGGCGGCCTTGCGCCCCTGGCCGGCCCGGCCGACGACGTCTACCGCGCCACATTCCAGCGGGTGGCCGCCCGGAACGCCGAGTACTTCGCCTGGTACCCGGAGGACCGTGCCGCGGTTGAACGGATTGCCCGCCACCTGCGGCACACCACGGAATACCTGCCCGACGGCGGTCCGCTCACCGTGGAGCGCTTCCAGATGGTGGGGGCTTTCCTCGGCGGCAACACCAGGGTGGACAGCCTGCACCACCTGCTGGAGGATGCGTTCACGGAAACCGCCGCAGGCCCACGGCTTTCCGACGCCTTCCTGGACCAGTTGCAGGGCATCGTGTCCCGCCGCTCCAATCCCCTCTACGCGCTGATGCACGAGTCCATCTACGGCCAGGGGCAGGCCACCGGCTGGGCGGCCTGGCGCGTCCTGGACGAGTATCCGGAATTCAAGCCTGACGCGGAGCCGCTGCTCCTGACCGGCGAAATGGTCTATCCCTGGTATTTCGAGCAGGACCCGGCCCTTCAGCCCCTCCGGGGGGTGGCGGAACTGCTGGCCGCCAAAGATGACTGGAAACAGCTCTACGATCGCGGGCAGCTGGCAGCCAACACGGTTCCGGTGGCCGCCGCCGTCTACTCGGACGATATCTATGTGGACCGGAAACTGTCCCTGGAAACGGCGTCCGCCGTCCGCGGGCTGCAGGTGTGGGAGTCGGGGGACTTCCACCATGACGGCATCGCCGACGACGGGGAAGGGATCTTCGCCCGGCTCCTGGGCATGGCACGGTCAGGCGGCCGCTGACTGCCGCCGCCCGGCCATGACGGTCATGAACGCGGCGGCCAGGACAGCTGCGCCCACGGCACCTCCCAGGAGGTTGAGCCCCAGGTAGCCCGTCCAGCTGAGGACCAGGCCGGACACTGCCCCGCCCACGGCGCCGGCAGCACCCATCAGCATGTCGGAAACGCCCTGGACCGCAACCCGCGACTCCTGCGCCACGCTTTCGGCCAGCAGCGTGGAGCCGGACACGGTGGCCGCGGACCAGCCCAGGCCCAGCAGGACCAGGCCCACGGCCACGGCCGCCGTGGATGCCTGGCCGAACCCGGCAACAGCAACGGCCGCAATCAGCAGGGTGAAACCGATCATGATGGTCTGGGCCCTGCCTGCCTTGTCCGTCAGCCAGCCCATTACCGGTGACAGGGCGAACATTCCGGCGATGTGCAGCGAGATGGTGAACCCGATGATCACCAGTACATCACCGGACGCCGTGTGGCCTGCGTGGCTGGCGCCCGGCCCCTCCACCAGTTCCTGCAGGTGCAGGGGCGTCATGGACATCACGCCCACCATCACGGCGTGGGCTCCGACGACGGCGGCCACGGCAAGGAGCGCGGTCCGGGAACCCCGGATGGCGCGCAGTCCCCGGGCCAGTGTCCCGCCGTCGTGCGCGCCCTCTCCGGCAGGGCCGGTGCCTGGACGGCCTGCCAGCCGCGGCGCCGGCGCCTGCTCCACAGCCTGCGCGTCCTGCAAGCCCGTACGGGCCTGCTGCGCGGCCAGTTCTCTGGCGAGCAGCAGCGGGTCCGGCCGAAGCCCAACAAAGAGCAGGGCAGCTGCCAGGAGCAGGCCCGCACCGGAAATCACGAAGGGCCCGGCGACCGGCGGAAGACCCAGGGCCTGGCCCACCACGGTGCCGGGCTGGATCAGGTTGGGTCCGGTGACGGCGCCGATGGTGACGGCCCAGACCACCGTTGACAGGGCCAGGCCACGGTGTTCGGGGTCGGCAAGGTCCACTGCCGCGAACCGCGCCTGCAGGCTGGCCGCGCTGCCCACTCCGATGCCGGCGGCCCCCAGCACCAGCAGGACGAAGAGGCCGGACACCACCGCGAGCACCATCAGCACCGCACCCGCCAGGGCCGCGGACAGCCCGGCTACCTGACCGATCCGGCGTCCCCGGCGGTCTGCCAGGGCGGCCAGGGGCAGTGCTGCCAGCGCCGCTCCCAGCGTCATGACCGTGGCCACGGCACCTGCCCAGGCACTGGACCCTGACAGCTCGACGGCGAGGATCGACCCGATGGACACCGTGGCGCCGGTACCAATGCCGCCAAAAACCTGGGCCGTGCCCAGCAGCGCCACGGTGCGCCGCTGCACCTTGCGCACGCCTTGCTCGGTTATCAGGATTGGACCCATGCACCGAGCATAGTCCCCGCCGCGCGGCATGGCGGGGACGGTTTAAAGCAGTCAATCCCGGCCGCACGGCGGCCGGGATTGACTGCTGGTACTGAGAGGAAAGCGCTACTCGGCGTCGCTGTGGCTCTTCCGGATGTCCTCTTCAAGGCGCGGGTCCAGGTGCGCTTCCTTGGCCTTGGAGCTGACCAGGCTGGCGATCACGGCGATCACGATGGTGCCAACGATCACTGCCAGGGACACGAACGTGGGGATTTCGGGAGCCCATTCAATGTGCTGGCCGCCGTTGATGAACGGCAGTTCGTTCACGTGCATTGCATGGAGGACCAGCTTGACCCCGATGAAGGCCAGGATGAAGGACAGCGCGTGCTTCAGGTAGATCAGGCGGTTCATCAGGCCGCCGAGCAGGAAGTACAGCTGGCGCAGGCCCATCAGGGCAAACAGGTTGGCCGTGAACACGATGAACGGGCTCTGGGTGAGGCCGAAGATCGCGGGGATGGAGTCGACAGCGAAGAGCAGGTCCGTGAGGCCGATGGTGATGAACACGATCAGCATCGGGGTGAAGACCTTCTTGCCGTCCACGGTGGTGCGCAGCTTGCCGCCGTCGAACTTCTCCGACATGGGGATGACCTTGCGGATCTTGGCGATGAGCGGGTTTTCCCGGTCTTCTTCGTCTTCGCCCTCGTCCTGGGCCTGCTTCCAGGCAGTCCACAGCAGGAACGCGCCGAAGATGTAGAACACCCAGCTGAACTGCTCAATCACGATGGCGCCGAGCAGGATGAAGATTCCGCGCAGGATCAGGGCGATGATGATGCCCACCATCAGCACTTCCTGCTGGTACTTCCGGGGCACGGAGAAGCGGGCCATGATGATGATGAAGACAAACAGGTTGTCGATGCTGAGGCTGTATTCAGTCACCCAGCCGGCGACGAACTGGCCGCCGTATTCCGGGCCGGTGAAGGCAAACATGGCCCCGGCGAACACCAGGGCGAGGCTGACGTAAAACGCTACCCACAGTCCGGCTTCCTTCATGGAAGGTTCATGGGGACGCCGGACCACCAAAAGAAGGTCGATCAGGAGAATCAGGCCGAGGACGACAAGTGAGCCGACTTCGAACCACACGGGCAATTCGAGCACAGGGTAGCCTTTCGCAGGGTACAGAGATGCGGTGTAAGTCTCTCCGGCCTGCCTGTGCACTTGGTGCTGAATTGGCGGCCCGCTACGCCCGGCCGGGCAACTATGCCCTGCGTGTTGACGATCGTAGCGCTCGGGATACTCCCCTACGTGACCTTAACTGTACCGCAGTCCCCCGGGCTCCCCGTCCCCGTTACCTTTGTGTCAGGCGTGCCCGGCGGCCTGCATCTGCCGCAGCTCCTTCTTCAGCTCGCTCACTTCGTCCCTGATCCTGGCTGCCACCTCGAACTGCAGTTCGGCGGCAGCGCCGTGCATCTGCTCCGTCAGCTGTTCGATCAGCCCCACCAGGTCCTCCGCCGGTGCTGCTGCGAGGCCGTCGGAGCGCACCTGCGCGGCACCCTTGGCCGCGGACTTCCGCTTGCCGCCCTTGGCCAGCCGGCTGTTGTTGAGAAGCTCCTGGGTGTCGGCGTCTTCCTTGGCCAGTTGGTCGGTGATGTCGGCAATCTTCTTCCGCAGCGGCTGCGGGTCCACCCCGTGCTCGGTGTTGTAGGCCACCTGGATGGCGCGGCGCCGGTTCGTCTCGTCGATGGCGTGTGCCATGGAGTCCGTGATGCGGTCGGCGTACATGTGCACCTGGCCCGAGACGTTCCGGGCCGCGCGGCCGATGGTCTGGATCAGTGAGGTTGAGGAGCGCAGGAAGCCTTCCTTGTCCGCGTCCAGGATGCTGACCAGGGACACTTCCGGGAGGTCCAGGCCTTCGCGCAGCAGGTTGATGCCCACCAGGACGTCGAACTTGCCCATCCGGAGTTCGCGCAGCAGTTCAACGCGCCGCAGGGTGTCCACATCGGAGTGGAGGTACTCCACCTTGATGCCGTGGCCCAGGAGGTAGTCGGTGAGGTCCTCGGCCATCCGTTTGGTCAGGGTGGTCACCAGGATCCGCTCGTCCTTGGCGGTACGGGTTTTGATCTCCCCCAGCAGGTCATCGATCTGGCCCTTGGTGGGCTTGACCACCACCTCGGGATCGATGAGCCCGGTGGGCCTGATGATCTGCTGGACGAACCCGTCGGCCTTGCCGAGCTCGTACTTGCCGGGGGTGGCCGACAGGTAGACGGTCTGGCCGACGCGCTGGAGGAATTCATCCCATTTCAGCGGC
This sequence comes from Pseudarthrobacter oxydans, assembly GCF_013314975.1. GTDB lineage: Bacteria > Actinomycetota > Actinomycetes > Actinomycetales > Micrococcaceae > Arthrobacter > Arthrobacter oxydans. Next base: position 237,090 of record NZ_JABTYH010000001.1, read on the forward strand.
CTGTTGTCCATGGCTGACGGCAGCCGGAAGCCAAAGTCCACCAGGTTGCGCTTGCGGGACATGTCGCCCTCGTACATCGCTCCGATCTGCGGGATGGTCACGTGGGATTCGTCCACCACCAGCAGGAAGTCGTCCGGGAAGTAGTCGAGGAGGCAGTGCGGCGCCGTGCCGGGGGCGCGGCCGTCAATGTGCGAGGAATAGTTTTCGATGCCGTTGCAGAAGCCCATCTGCTGCATCATTTCGAGGTCGTAGTTGGTCCGCATGCGGAGCCGCTGCGCCTCCACCAGCTTGTTCTGGCCCTCCAGCACCTTCAGCCTGTCCGCCAGCTCGTCCTCAATCCGCTTGATGGCCCTGGACATGCGCTCGGGCCCGGCCACGTAATGGGAGGCGGGGAAGACGTACATTTCCTCTTCGTCCCGGATCACCTCGCCGGTGAGCGGGTGGAGCGTGTGGATGTTCTCGATCTCGTCACCGAAGAACTCGATCCGGATAGCCAGTTCCTCGTACATCGGGATGATCTCCACGGTGTCTCCCCGGACCCGGAACGTGCCCCGGTGGAAGTCCATGTCATTGCGGGCGTACTGCATGGACACGAACTTCCGGAGGAGGTCGTCCCGGTTCATTTCCGCGCCCTTGCGGAGCGTGACCATGCCGGCGATGTATTCCTCCGGCGTGCCCAGGCCGTAAATGCAGGACACCGTGGCCACGACGATCACGTCCCGCCGGGTCAGAAGGGCGTTGGTGGCGGAGTGGCGGAGCCTCTCAACTTCCTCGTTGATGGAGGAGTCCTTCTCGATGAAGGTGTCCGTCTGCGCCACATACGCCTCGGGCTGGTAGTAGTCGTAGTAGGACACGAAGTATTCCACCGCGTTGTTGGGCAGCAGTTCACGGAATTCGTTGGCCAGCTGTGCCGCGAGGGTCTTGTTCTGGACCATCACCAGGGTGGGGCGCTGGACCTGTTCGATCAGCCAGGCCGTGGTGGCGCTCTTACCGGTACCTGTGGCGCCGAGAAGCACCACGTCCTTCTCGCCGTTCTTGATGCGCTCCGTCAGTTCGGCAATGGCGGCGGGTTGATCGCCCGCGGGCTTGAATTCGCTGATGACCTCAAAGGGCGCCACAACACGGTTGATATCCTGCGCAAGGCTCATGGATCTAATCTACAACCGGGCACCGACACTAAGAGCGCGCGTCCGTTACGGGCGAACAGCTCCGGTCCGCGGCACGGCTTTCAGGACGCGTACGACGGCGGCGCCCACCCGGTCGCGTCGGCCCAGGCGGTCATCAGGGGCCATGCAACGTCCGTGAACCACGGTTCCTTGGCCTCCGCATATGCCCTTGTACCCGCCTGGCCGGCGAAGCGTGCCGCAAGGTCTGCCTTGTGCCCTGCGTAAAGGGTGCGCGCGGACGGGTTGGCCCGCAGCCAGTCCCGGAACATCAGGGCATAGCGCCATCCGGGTGAGCCGGCAACGCGGACGTGGATGTTGACCGGACGCGCGGGGTCCGCGTTGGCGTGGAACCGTTTCTGCCACTGCCCGGGATCCGGTGCGCCCGGTTTGGGCGTGTCGGACCCGGCACCGGGCACCCGGGGAAACCCGGCTGCCGCCAGCCGGGGTGCGGCAGTGTCTGCTGCGTCCATTCCCGAAACGGCGACCTGCAGGTCTATGACGTCCTTGGCGGCCAGGCCGGGGACGGACGTGGAGCCAATGTGGTCCACCGCCAGGATGAGCCCGTGGGCAGCGGTCTTCAGCCTTGCCGAGATCCGGGCTGCGTCCCTGGCCCATTCCTCCCGATACGGTTCCAGGACAGGTCCGCAGTTCCTCACAGCGCGCGTGCCTGCGGCGAGGTTGCGGGCGAAGGGCACCAGCCGGTCGTCCCAGAGCCCGTCCACCTGGTCCAGCAGGTGCTGCACGCTGCCGGAATTGTCCAGGACGACGTCGGCCGCAGCCAGCCGTTCGTTCCGGGTTGCCTGCGCGGCCATCCGCTGCAGTGCGGCCTCGCGCGTCATCCCGCGGTGCTCCAGCATCCGCCGGAGCCGCACGTCGTCTGGCGCGTCCACTACCACCACCAGATGGAAGTCGCTCCCCTGCCCGGTTTCCACCAGCAAGGGGATGTCCTGCACCACAACGGCATCTTCTGCCGCAGCCGCCACAATGTCGGCGGCCCGTGCACGGACCAATGGGTGGACAATCCCGTTGAGGGCCGCGAGCCGCTCTGGGCTGCCGAACACCAGCGCGCCGAGTGTGGGGCGGTCCAACCGGCCGTCGGGGCCAAGGACATCTCCGCCAAACTCCGACACAACGCGGTCCAGGCCTTCGGTGCCGGGCTCCACCACTTCACGGGCCAACGCATCAGCATCCACAAGCACCGCGCCGCGTTCTTCCAGGCGTGCGGCAACCACTGACTTTCCGGAGGCGATGCCGCCCGTCAACCCGATCTTGAGCATCACACCACCCTATTCCCCCAGGCCCGGGTCCAGGCGCGCGTCCTGAAGCTGCCAGCCACCTGGCGGCTGCCTTGGGAAGGGTTTTCGGGGTGCAACACCAGCACCAACGCCCTGCCCGGGGCGACCAGCTGGCCAATTGCCTGGTATCCCTGAACAGGGCGCGGATTTCTGTTACCGGCCCGGCGCGTCAACAGCCACTCACATCAGCCCTCCTTTCCCAGACCTAACGGTCGACTGCCGAGCGGCTTGGGATCTGCGAATTCATTCTCCTAATACATATGGCCCAGGGCGTATTGATTGGCCGTGATCCGGGAGCTGGCGCCAAGAAAATCGCCACGCTCCTGCAGGCTGCGGATTTCCTCTTCACTGTAAGGCGCGCCTGCCGGGCCCATCTGCAGTTCGTTTCCGCCATTCGGCGACATCACAGACGCGTGTGCGGGCGCGGCAATCACTGCTCCTGAAAAACCGGCTGCGGCAACGGTTGCGATGGAAAGGAACACCCTTGTCTTTTTGGCTCCGCCAGAATGCTTGCCATTCCCGGACTCAAGCGCGGCCAGGTGGGTTGTCGTAAATGTGAACAATGTACTGCCCCTTTCTTGCGGTGCCACCCATGATGAATGGCAGGGTTTTCCTGACCGTATTCGGTGCAGGCTTGCGCCGGCTGCGGCGAAGAATCCATTCAGATAAACCAGCGTTGGGTTGCTAATACGTTTCTAAGAAGTGCTTCCGGGCTGGAGTTCCCTGCTGGTCCCATGTCCTGGTTTTCCAAGAATCCTGCAGACGCCTTAATTGACTCTTAATGCCTTGGCCACGCCGGGGACGCGTTGGCAACCCCTGGCTTGCCGGGCCATGGGACCCTGGGCCTAGACTTGGGCGGGTGCAAGGGGAAGAGAGCAGGGCCACCAGCTACACCACACTGGCCGCGGGCTCCGATTTCCGCCATGAGCTGGAGATCAAGCGTTCCCGGTTCATCACGGTGCTGCGCCGGGCAGACAGCGAGGACGCTGCCCGGGACTTGGTGGCAGGCCTCCGCCGCGAGTTCCACGACGCCCGGCACCACTGCTCGGCGTTCATCATCGGACCCGACCGGGACATCCAGCGCTCCAATGACGACGGCGAACCGTCCGGAACAGCAGGCATTCCCATGCTGGAAGCTTTGGCCAAGAGGGAGACGGCGCCGGGGGCGGCCGACCTCAGCGACGTAAGCGCCGTCGTCGTCCGTTACTTCGGCGGTGTCCTGCTCGGAGCGGGCGGACTGGTGCGGGCATACTCCGAGTCCGTGTCCTCGGCCCTTAACCTCGTGCCGCTGGTCCGCCGCAGCCGCCTGCGGATCTGCTCGGTGGAAGTGCCGCACGCCGCAGCCGGGAAGCTCGAAAACGACCTGCGGGCCGCAAACCTGGTGATGGCCGGAACCAGCTACGGAGCCCGGCACACCGTCCTGCAGGTGGCGGTGCCGGACAACGCCGGCGCCATAGCGGACGCCGCGGAGCGGGTGCAGTTGCTGACTGCCGGCAGTGCCTTGCTGGAGGCGAAGGGAACGGAGTGGGTGGATGTCCCCTTCCCCTGAGGTGTCCTTGGTGGACGTGGATGAGGATGTGCTGGACAGGCTCCTTGCTTTGGCTAAACGCGATGCCTCCCCCGATGAGGTGGCTCCCCCGCTGGGCGGACCCGGCTGGAATCCCGAGCGGACGGCCTGGTTCTTCGGGCTTCACCGCGCCGCCGCCTACGGTTTGGACGGCCTCGCCGGGGAGAAGACGTGGGGTATTCTCGCCGATGGCAGCCTCGCCGGATCCATCCGGCTGCGGCGCATCCCGTCCGGCACCGCGGAATCCGGACCCGCCGGAGCGGTGGCCGATACGGGTATCTGGCTTGGCCGGAGCTTTCGGTCCCGGGGCGTTGGCGCCGCCGCGTTGCGCCTGGTGCTGGAGGAGGCGCGAAGGGCGGGACTTTCCCGGGTCACTGCCCGCACCCTTGCGGGAAACGTCGGCGCCCAGCGCATTCTGGCCTCAGCCGGGGCCGTCCTGACGCACGACGACGACGGGACGGTCCGCGCCGTCGTCGAACTTTAAGGCGCGCTGGGTGACGCCCCACGCGCGGTGGCCGGCATTTTGCTTAAAGCAACAGACCCCCTGCCTTGTGGCAGGGGGTCTGTTGCTGTGGCCCGGAAAAGCCGGGCCGGGGGGGCAATTAGTTGCCGGTCAGCTTCTCGCGCAGGGCGGCGAGAGCCTCGTCGGATGCAAGCGTGCCTGCACCGGCGTTGGACTCAGCAGCCGGCTCCGAGGAGTAGCTGGTGGTGCCGGAATCGCTGTCACCGGACGTTGCAGCAGCAGCGTCGTCGGCAGCGTGCTGGGCAACCTGCTTCTTGTGGGCTTCCCAGCGGGTCTGGGCGTCAGCGTACTGCTGCTCCCAGGCGGCGCGCTGGTTCTCGTAGCCTTCAAGCCACTCGTTGGACTCGGGATCGAAGCCCTCGGGGTACTTGTAGTTGCCCTCTTCGTCGTACTCTGCGGCCATGCCGTACAGAGCCGGATCGAATTCGGTGCTGTCGGCGTCGACGCCCTCGTTGGCCTGCTTGAGGGACAGCGAGATGCGGCGGCGTTCCAGGTCGATGTCGATGACCTTGACGAACAGCTCGTCGCCAACGGAGACGACCTGCTCGGCCAGCTCCACGTGGCGGACAGCCAGCTCGGAGATGTGGACCAGGCCTTCGATGCCGTCTTCGACGCGGACGAACGCACCGAACGGAACCAGCTTGGTGACCTTACCCGGAACAACCTGGCCGAGGGCGTGGGTGCGGGCGAAGGTCTGCCACGGATCTTCCTGCGTAGCCTTGAGCGACAGGGAAACGCGCTCGCGGTCCAGGTCGACCTCAAGAACCTCGACGGTGACTTCCTGGCCAACTTCGACGACCTCGGACGGGTGGTCGATGTGCTTCCAGGACAGCTCGGAAACGTGAACCAGGCCGTCTACGCCGCCCAGGTCCACGAAGGCACCGAAGTTGACGATGGAGGAAACGACGCCGGGACGGACCTGGCCCTTTTCCAGCTTGTTGAGGAACGTGGAGCGGACCTCGGACTGGGTCTGCTCGAGCCATGCACGGCGGGACAGAACAACGTTGTTGCGGTTCTTGTCCAGCTCGATGATCTTGGCTTCGATCTGCTGGCCGATGTACGGAGCCAGGTCGCGCACACGGCGCATCTCGACGAGGGATGCGGGCAGGAAGCCGCGCAGGCCGATGTCGAGGATAAGACCACCCTTGACGACCTCGATGACGGTACCGGTGACAACACCGTCTTCTTCCTTGACCTTCTCGATGTCGCCCCAGGCACGCTCGTACTGAGCGCGCTTCTTGGAGAGGATCAGGCGGCCTTCTTTGTCTTCCTTGGTGAGCACCAGGGCTTCGACCTGATCGCCAACGGAGACGACGTCTCCGGGATCAACGTCGTGCTTGATGGACAGCTCGCGGGAGGGGATGACACCTTCGGTCTTGTAACCGATGTCGAGCAGGACTTCATCGCGGTCGACCTTGACGACGGTACCTTCGACGAGGTCTCCGTCGTTGAAGTACTTGATGGTGGCGTCGACTGCTGCGAGGAAGTCCTCAGCGGTACCGATGTCGTTAATGGCGACTACGGGGGTACCGGGCTTCTCGGTGGAGGTGATGGTCATGTAGTAGGGGCTCCGTTGTGGATAGTTAGTCGGTCAGGCAAACCGGCGCGCCCGCGTTATGGAACGCAGGCGCGATTCGCGGTGAATCCGACGGATCCTCCGGGTCATCCTGATTTTTTGTGGATTACTGTGGCATGGACTGCAAAGGCACACGCAGTACACGCCCGTTTATTCTAGTCGCTGCCCGCAACAGGGGTCAAAGCGGCGCCCCCGCGTGAGCCCGTCCCTGCGGCTCAGAAGTGGGTGAGGCAGTGCGTTGCCCGTTCCACCGCGAACATCTGCCGTGCTTTCAGGGTGGCGCCGGGGGTGTTTTCGGTGATCCGCCCTGCCGCGGCCAGCGTGACAGGACACACCCCGCCCAGGTAGATCGAGGACAGGGCGGAGACATCCAGCGCCAGGTCCGCCTGGGCGGTGTCCGGCAGGCGCTCGACGGCGGCCTGGCCGCCGTCGACGTCCAGGGCGTACTTCCCTGCCGTCAGGCCGAGCGGGTCCGCAATGCCGAAAACAAGCCGGCCATCCGCCGGGTAGTGCCGGGCTTCCAGCGCCTTGCGGGCATCGAGGATGCGGAGCCACAGCATGTCCCGACTGTCCGACGAATCGATGCAGCGAGGATCGTCGAGTGCCCATGCCAGGGGGTCGTCAACCGGCGCCTCGTCCCATGAAACGCGTTCCACGAGGTCAATGGCGCCAAGGAACTGCCACAGTTCCAGGTAGGCGTCATGGCCCGCCGCCACCAGGTCCACGACCTCCACGGTGTAGGGCTCCGTGTCCCAGCCCAGGAACTTGTAGGAGACGTAGCCGTCAATGTCGCCGCCCGGGCCGTAGTGGAGCGCGACTTTGATTGCCGGGTCCTCCTTGCCGTCACGGCCCAGGGACCCTGAGGCCAACTGCCGGTACCAGTCCTGCCTGCCCATGGACCCGGGGGTAAGCCGGTGCACCCGCTCGAAGACCTCCGGGGCCAGGCGCAGCAGCGCTTTGGGATCGGCAACCTCGACGCTTCCGGCAGGCAGGTGGCGGAGGTTGAAGCGCGCAGTGGTGTCCACCTTGACGGAGCGCTCAAAGCTGGCCACGCCGTACCCGAAGCGGCCGTAGATAGTGCCTTCCGAGGCGGTAAGGGCGGCCATGGCGATGCCGTCATCCTTGGCGAGGCGCAGGTCCTCGCTCATCATCGCCCGCAGGAGGCCCCGCCGCCGGTGCGACGTGCGCACCGTCACCGATGTGACCATCTGGGATTCGAGCATCCGGCCAAATCCGATATTGAGGGTCTTGCGGAAGGTGGCGAAGGTGGCCACCGGCACCGTTGCCGGCAGGGAGGACGGCGCCACCGCCCCAGTCTGGTAGACGCCGGTGAGCACCCGGCGGTCGGCTTCGTACGTGGCGAGCGATTTTGCCACGTGCTCCGGAGTCCTGGTGGATTCATGGAAGCCGAAGGACACGGCACGGGACCAGGCTTCCGCCTCCGCGTACCCGTCCTTGCCCTCGGAGACAGCACCGAAGCGCCGGATTTCATAGTTGCCACTCAGTTCAGCCACGGATACGAGCCTAGTCATGGCCGGCGGCCTTCACCAGTCACCCACGCGCCACGGCCGCAGCACCGCCGCAGGCACCCGCCATCGGGATCCTGTTCAACTTCGGCCGCAGCATCCTGGGCCAATGTGCAGTGCGCTGCCAGCCCAGTGGGTCTAAGTTGGAGCAGGACGTGACGTGCTTCACATGCGTGGGACACGCGGTCTGGACCCACGTGACATTTCTGCCCGCAGTACCTGACCCTAGCGAGGACACATGCAAGTTTCTCAAGCAGAACAAACACCGGACGCATCCCTGCTGAAAGTCCTGGGCAACTGGGATGCCCTGGCGCTCGGATTCGGAGCCATGATCGGCTTCGGCTGGGTGGTCCTCACCGGCGGCTGGATCGCGTCAGCCGGGACCATGGGGGCCGTCCTGGCCATGATCACCGGTGGCGCCATCATGGGCGTGGTGGGTCTCACCTACGCCGAGCTGACCGCGGCCATGCCGAAGGCGGGTGGTGAACACAACTTCCTGCTCCGCGGAATGGGCCCACGGTGGTCCTTCATCGGCTCCTGGGCCATCACCGGCGGGTACATCACCATCGTTGCCTTTGAGGCCGTGGCGCTGCCCCGGACTGCGCAATACCTCTTCCCGAACCTCAGCCAGATCCCCCTGTGGGAAGTGGCCGGCTATCAGGTGCACCTGACCTGGGCGCTGGTGGGGGCTGTCGCAGCGGTCGTGATCACCGGAATCAACATCCTCGGGGTGAAGCTTGCCGGTGTTGCCCAGACGTTCGTAGTGGTTTTCCTGCTGGTCATTGGCCTGATGCTGGTGTTCGGTTCCTTCGTTGGAGGTTCGGCGAAGAACATGGAGCCCTTCTTCACGGGCGGCCTGAACGGCTACTTCGCCGTCCTGGTGGTGGTTCCGTTCCTGTTCGTGGGCTTCGACGTCATCCCGCAGTCAGCCGAAGAAGTGGACATTCCGGCACGGCAGATAGGCAGGCTCGTCGTCGTCGCCGTCATCCTCGCAACGATCTGGTACGTCATGACGGTCCTGACCACGTCCTCGGCGATGCCCGCGGGCGAGATAGCACAGGCGGACATTGCAACAGCCGATGCCATGGGTGCGCTGTTCGGCAGTGACGTGATGGCCAAGATCCTGATTGCCGGTGGAATCGCGGGAATCCTGACCTCCTGGAACTCGCTGCTCCTGGGTGCCTCGCGCCTGATGTTCTCGATGGCACGGTCCGGGATGCTGCCCGCGTGGTTCGCCAAACTGCATCCGAAGTACCGCACGCCGGTCAACGCGCTCCTGTTCATCGGCGTGCTGTCCTTTGTTGCGCCGTTCTTCGGCGTATCGATGCTCGGCTGGCTTGTGGATTCGGGAGCGCCCAGCATCGTTATCGCCTACATCCTGGTCTCTGTGGTGTTCGTGATCCTGCGCCGGCGCGAGCCCGGGATGGACCGCCCGCTCCGCGTGGGCGGCCAGGGCAACGGCGGCATCATGATCGGCGTTGCCGCGGTGGTTCTCTGCCTGGGACTGCTTAGCCTCTACATGCCGGGCATGCCCGCAGCCCTCACCCCGCCGCCGTGGATCCTGTTCGGCCTCTGGTGGATGCTCGGGGCGGTCCTGCTGTTCCGCATCCCGTCCGGCATCGCTCCCGGCGAGGACGCTGAGCACGACCTGCTGGAGCGGCTGAGGCAGCGGCGGGAGGCAACAAGGAACAGCTGACGGCAGGCCCTGCCCTGCGGCAGGGCCTTGCTGACAACGTGAAAGAGGTGGGACGGTTGTCCGTCCCACCTCTTTTTGCCTTGCGCGTGGGCTTAGTGCCCGGCGTCGTACCAGCTGGGTCCGACGCCGATCTGGACCTCAAGCGGAACGCTCAGGTCCGCCGCGGCAGCCATCTGCTCGGTGACCAGTTTCTCCACGGCGGCGCGTTCGCCGGTGGCGACTTCCAGGACGAGTTCGTCATGGACCTGCAGCAGCATCCGTGACTTCAGCCCCTGGGCCTTCAATTCAGCGTGGACACCGAGCATGGCACGCTTGATGATGTCCGCGGCCGAGCCCTGGATGGGGCTGTTCAGTGCGATGCGTTCGGCGTTTTCGCGCAGCTGCCTGTCCGTGCTGGTCAGGTCCGGCAGGTACCGCCGGCGTCCCTCGATGGTGGCCGTGTAGCCGTCCACGCGGGCCTGGTCGACGACGCCGCGAAGGTAGTCGCGGACGGCGCCGAACCGGTCGAAGTAGTCCTTCATGAGGGTCCGTGCTTCATCGACGGAGATCTCCAGCTGCTTGGACAGGCCGAAGGACGTCAGGCCGTAGGCCAGGCCATAGGACATGGCCTTCACCTTCGAGCGCATGGCGCTGGTGACCTCTTCGGTGGGCACGTGGAAGATGTTCGAGCCGACGAACCGGTGCAGGTCCTCGCCGTCCTTGTAGGCCTGGATGAGGCCCTGGTCGCCGGACAGGTGCGCCATGATGCGCATCTCAATCTGCGAGTAGTCCGCGGACAGCAGGCATTCGTAACCCTCCCCCACCACGAAGATGCCCCGGACGCGCCGGCCTTCCTCGCTGCGGATGGGGATGTTCTGCAGGTTGGGGTTGTTGGAGGAGATCCGGCCCGTTGCTGCCACGTTCTGCGCGTACGTGGTGTGGATGCGGCCGTCCTCTGCCACCGATTTCTTCAGGGATTCAAGCATCTGGCGCAGCTTGGCGGCCTCGCGGTGGGCCATCAGCTGCACCAGGAACTCGTGCCCGGTCTTTTCCAGCAGGTTCTTCAGCGAGGCCGCGTCCGTGGTGTAGCCCGACTTGATCTTCTTGGTCTTGGGCAGCTGGAGTTCCTCGAACAGGACAGTCTGGAGCTGCTTGGGCGAGCCCAGGTTGACCTCGTGGCCGATCGCCGCAAAGGCCTGCTCCTGCGCCTGGTCGATGACCCTGGCAAGGTCGGCGAGCTGGTCGTCCATGCGTGCCATGTCGATGCCGATGCCGGCGAGTTCCATGTCCGCAAGGACCCGGCTGACGGGCAGCTCCAGCGTGGACAGGAGTTCCTCGGCCCGGCGCTCCTTCAGTTCCGATTCGAAGTAGCTGCTGAGGGCAAGGACGACGGCGGCGGCCTGGACCAGCGCGTCGGCGGCGGCATCGTCCTCGCCGTCGAAGGAGAGCTCCAGCTGCCCTGCCTTGGCTGTTGCGCCAGGGATACCCACGTTCAGGTGGTGCTGGGCCAGCTCGGCGAGTTCATAGGTGCGCCGGTCGGGCTGGATGAGGTAGCCGGAGATGGAGGTATCGTCCACGACGCCGTCCAGCTCCAGCCCACGGGAACTCAGGGCTTTGAGGGCGGCCTTGAAGCCGTGCATGACTTTCGGAGCGCCGGGGTCGCGCAGCCAGGCAGCCAGGACGTTCTCCGTCTCGGCATCCTGTCCGGACAGGTCAATGTAGGCGGCGGCGCCGTTCCGTACGATGGCCAGCGCTGCGGCGTCCTCGCCGATGCGGCCGGGGATGAGGTCTACCGCGAGGGCGGAGCGTTGTCCGGCGCCCGCGGCCAGGAACGCGGACAGTTCCGCGGCGTCACCCGGGGTGACGTACTCGGGAGTGTCGATGCTCTCCCGCTCGGCGGCCGGCTTGTCCTCATCGCCGTACAGCGCGAAGAGCCTGTTGCGGATGGTCTTGAATTCAAGTTTGTCGAAGAGGTCCTCGAGTGCTGCCTGGTCAGGGCGCGGCTGGTACAGGTCATCGAGTGTGACGGGGAGTTCAAGGTCCGTGTGGAGCTGGTTCAGCCGGCGGTTCCGCTTCACGGCGTCGACGTTCTCGCGCAGCGCGTCGCCCACCTTGCCGCCAATGGAATCCAGGTGTTCCAGGACGCCCTCGAGTCCCCCGTAGAGGTTGATCCACTTGGCTGCGGTCTTCGGTCCGACGCCGGGCACGCCCGGGAGGTTGTCCGCGGTTTCGCCCACCAGTGCGGCGAGGTCGGAGTACCTGCCGGGGCTGACGAAGTACTTTGCCTCGATGGCGGCGGCATCCATCCGCGGAATATCGCTGACGCCCTTTTTGGGGTACAGCACAAAGACGTTGTCCGTGATGAGCTGGAATGCGTCCCGGTCCCCCGACACCAGCAGTACCTCGTACCCGGCCTTTTCACCCATGGCGGCGAGGGTGGCCAGGATGTCATCAGCCTCATAACCGGGCATTTTGATGGTCTTGATGCCCCAGGCCTCCATGACCTGCCCAATGAGGTCAATCTGGTTGTTCATCTCCCGGGGGGTTTCGTTCCGGCCACCCTTGTATTCGCTGTACTCGGTCTTGCGGTGGGTGGACTCGTCGGAGACGTCGAAGGCCACGGCGATGTGGGTTGGCTGCTGCTCCTTGATGAGGTTGATCAGCATGGAGGTGAATCCGTGGATGGCGTTGGTGTGCTGCCCGTTGGTGGTTGAGAACTTGTCCGCAGGCAGCGCGAAAAAAGCGCGGAATGCCATGGAGTGGCCGTCCAGGACGAGCAGCCGCGGCTGGCCGGTCATGGGGACTACGGGGGCGGCGGTCGCTGAAACGGACCCGCCGGCCGGGACCCCAACGTTGTCCTGACCTGCACCTTCCCCGACTGCAGCGTCCTGGAGGGCGGTTGAGCCCTGCGGGGCGTTGTCCTCCTGCAGGGTTTGGGACGGGAAAGGGGCCGGTTTGGTTGTTTCACTCACAGGTGCCAGCCTAGTTGCCATGATGGACAATTTCACGCCCGGCCCCTTCGCCGAAGAGCTTTCCGCCGCCGGCATCCCTGAGCACCTGCATGCCTGGCTTGGGCAGTTCGGGATCGGCGCCCTGGTGGTGAAAATGGGGATCCGGTTCCAGGAGATGAGCCCCGGGCGCAGCGTTGCCACCATGCCGGTGGAGGGCAACACGCAGGTCGCGGGAATCCTGCACGGCGGGGCGCACGTGGTGCTCGCCGAAACACTGGGATCCTTCGCCGCCGGGATGCATGCCGGGCCGGGCCGCCATGCGGTGGGCATCGAGGTCAACGCCACCCATCACCGCTCCATCTCCACCGGAACCGTGACGGGAACGTGCACAGCCATCCATCTGGGCCGGACCCTGGCCACCCATGAGATCGTGATGACAGACGAGCAGGGCAGGCGGCTGTCCACGGCACGCATCACCAATATGATCCGGGACAACATCCCCGAGCCCCGTCCAAAAGCGGCGGGTCAGTCCGTTGCAGGGGACGACTAAGGACGGCTGACAGTGACGATGCACACGGAGGCCCCTTAACCTGAACGTATGCGCAGGGTCAGCGGAACCTGGATTGCCGGTGTCTCTTTGCTGCTGACCGCGTGTTCCGCTGCACCTGCGTCAGTTGCTGAATCTGAGCACGCGGGCGGGCTCCCAGCTCAGGCAATCACTGCCAAGCCAGACTCCTCCGGCCGGGATCTTGCATACCCTTTTCCGACGGCAGGCTGGCTGGACGACGGCGCCAGGTTCGCCATTGTGCTGGCCGGCAGTTCGAGCTGCCCTGCGTTTCCGTCCTCCATCGACGTTGCCGATCCTCACACCATTAAACTGGGCCTCGACACCCGCGGCGGACCCAACTGCACAGCCGACATGGCGCCGCGCACCTACATCATCAGGACTCCAACCGGGATAGACAGTTCGGGTCAGGTAACACTCCTGTTTGGCGAAACTACCGTGGCGCTGCCGCCGCTATAGAGCCCACCGGCTCCCGACCCCTGGCTCCCGGCTCCCGGCTCAATCAGGGTCCGCCAGGGTCACCTGGGCGCCAGCAGGCGGGGCAGGATTGGCGATTTCCGGTGGCAAAGCCGCTGAGGAAATCTCCGCCGTGGGCTGTCCGCCTCATTGTCGGACCCCCTTGGCAGGATGGGTTTATGGGCAGGGAAGCGGTGGCGAGGGCGTTTGCGGAGATCAGGGCCGCCCTTGCCGTGCTCGATGCGGAGGTGGACGGGCGCGGTTCGGAGCCGTTCTCCGCTGCCGATCCCTTAGCCGGACTGGCAGACGGGAGCCTGGACATCCTCGCCGGTGCGGCGGCGGTGGAAGCCGGCGTGGCGGGGCTGAAGGCCCGCGCTGCCATGAAATACGCCGACACCGCCCACGCCCTGGCCCCTCCCGGAATGCCGGTGCCGGCACAGGAAATGGCCGTGGCCGCCGAAATCGGGTGCGTGCTGGCCCTCGGGCCGCGGGCCGCCAGCACGTTCCTGTCCGCATCCCACGCACTGACCACCACCCTGCCCCTGACCCTCGCGGCCCTCCACGCCGGCACGATCTCCTGGCAACACGCCCGGGTCATGGTGGACGAGGCAGCCACCCTCGACCCCGCCGGCGCCGCCGCCCTGGAAGCCCACTTCCTGGACCCGCACACACCACGACCAGCCGCCGCAGCCACGATCGGGGAGATGCCCGCTCACCGGTTCAAACACAAAGCCCGCACCTGGCGCGAACGCCACCACACCGAATCCATCGGGAAACGCCATACCAAGGCCGCGGCGGACCGGCGGGTCGAATACCGGCCTGACCAAGACGGCATGGCCTGGCTCTCCGCTTGTTTGCCCGCGCACCAGGCGCTGGCAGGCTGGAACCGGCTCAACGCCCTCTCCCGCGCCGCACAAGGACCCACCGAACCCCGCACCCTCACCCAACTCCGGACCGACAAATTCGCCGAAGCCATCCTCACCAGCGGCACCAACAGTGGCAGCAACCACGGGAGAGCCGACAGTCCCGGCATTCCTGCAGATACCAGCGTCGCGGCAGACACCAGCGTCGCGGCAGGCACCAGCGCCGCGGCAGATACCAGCAGCGGGGCAGATGCAGGAACGGATCCCGCCCCGTCGTCGTCGATCCGGGCCCAGGTCCTCGTCACCGTCCCGGTCTTCGCCCTCATGGGCCTGACCGACGAACCAGCAAATGCTCGACGGATACGGACCCATCCCAGCCTCCATGGCGAGGGACCTGGTCGCCAACGGCGCCGATTCGTTCCACCGCGTCCTGATTGACCCGCGGGACGGCGCCCCGCTGGAAATCGGGCGCACCAGCTACCGGGTCACCAAAGCCATGCGGAACTGGCTCCGGCTGCGCGACGGCAAATGCCCCTTCCCCGGCTGCAGCAACAGCTCTTTGGATAACGAGGCAGACCACCTCCTCGCCTGGCACCACGGCGGCACCACCGGAATCAGCAACCTCGGACAACCCTGCCCAAAACACCACAAACTCCGGCACACCAGCGGCTGGACCCCAACACCAGCCACCAAAAACCAACCTCCCGGCTGGACATCACCCACCGGCCGCCAGTACAAAAGCGAACACCAGGACTGGGAACCACCCCACTGGCCGGAGTCTGCCCTGTCCGCCATGCCCGCGCACCTGAAACCCGGTGAGCAGCGCCGGGAACGTCACAGAGGGCAGGCACACCGCCCCGCGGATCTGCTTCATCGCGGGCTATCCCAGGCAGAAGTCGAGCTGGAGGAGTTCTTCTATGGCAGCGGCTGACCGGGCGGCTGCGCGGTCATTGATCTGCATGCCGACCGTTTTACGTCGTTGACCTATGTGCCGCTGGCCACGCTGCCATCCAAAAGGTACCGCAGCTCAACGATGCCCCTGCCCATGGTGCGGGAGGCAACCAGCTCGAGCGGCGGCGTCGGCCCTTCCAAAGGGAGCAGCCGCTTGCCGCTTCCCAATACGACGGGTATCACGGACAGGATAATTTCGTGGAGCAGGCCGGCGGCGGCGAACTGCGCGGCAAGGTTGCCGCCGCCCACCACCCAGACGTTCCTGCCGCCCGCGTCCCGTTCAAAGTCCGCTGCGAACTCGGTGACATCCCCGCGGACGAACGTGATGTCAGCGCCTGCCGGGACCGGATACTCATGATGGGTGAACACGTAGGACGGCGTGCCGGGGTAAGGCCAGTTGTCCGGTTCGTGCTCCAGAAGCCAGGAGTAGGTTTCTCCGCCCATGACGATGCAGCCCACATCCGCCATGAACGACTCGTAGCTTTCCTTGCCGCCTTCGAACCCGTCGAACTGCAGGAGCCAGTCCAGGTCATCAGTGGGGGTGGCAATGAAGCCGTCCAGGGAGGCGGCGACGTAGTACTGGATGCGAGGCATGGGCCAAGCCTAGCCAACCACGCCAGAGCCTGCCAGAGACTGGCTGGACCAGAAACGGGTGGGCAGAAACCGGCTCACGCCAGACCGTTTAGGGCACTGCCGGCGTCGAGCTGGGGAAGCGAAAGGGGCCTGGTCAGCCGGAGAAGTACGGAATGATCAGGTACAGGCCGAAAAGAACCGCCAGGCTGCACAGGCCGAAGCAAATGTAGGCAAGCGACCGCTTGATACCCGGGGACGTCTGCTGGACGTCAGCGGCGATGGCGGTGAGCCGAACGCCGAGCGAGTAGAGGACCACAACTGTAACCGCGGCCGCCAGGGTGGCGCCGGCAACGGTCAGGAGTTCCAACCACTTCATCGCTGAGTCTCCTTCTGGTTGTTGGCGTCAGCGTCAGCCTTTGCCTGGGCCTTGGCTTTGGCGTGGGCGCGCGCACGCGCCATGGCCTTCTTTTTGGCGAAGCGCACGGCCTGGCCGGCTTCCTCCACCTCGATGGCGTTGTGGTGGCCGACGGCGGACTTGCGAGAGTAAAAGAACATAAAGAGGACAGCTGCCGTGCCGGCAACGGCGGCGATCAGGACGCCGATCACACCGGTCTTGACCAGCAGGGCGGTCAGCGCCCCCACAATGCCTGCGGCCGGAAGAGTGAACAGCCAGCCAAGGGCGATCTTGCCCACCATGCTCCAGCGGACGCTGGTTCCCTTCCGGCCCATGCCGGATCCGATCACGGAACCGGAGGCCACCTGGGTAGTGGAGAGCGCAAAGCCGAGGTGCGAGGACGCAAGAATCGCGGACGCGGTGCTGGTCTCGGCCGCGAAACCCTGGGCGGGCTTCACTTCGGTGAGGCCGGCACCCATGGTACGGATGATGCGCCATCCGCCGGCGTAGGTGCCCACGGCGATGGCGAAGGCGCACGCGGCAATCACCCAGAACTGGGGACCGGATCCGGGTTCCTGGGTGCCGGCGGCGATCAGCACCAGGGTGATGATGCCCATGGTCTTCTGGGCATCGTTGGTGCCGTGGGCCAGGGCTACCAGGCTTGAGGTGAAGATCTGTCCGGTACGGAAACCGCCGCGCTTCTGGGTGAGCTTGCTGCCGGTCTCCGGATCATGCCGGGACGTCAGGGCGTATGCCAGCCGCGTGCAGATGTAGGCGACAATGCCGGCGATCAGCGGAGCGAAGATGGCGGGGAGGATGACCTTTTGCATCAGGCCCTCGAGGTTGATCGAGTTGAAGCCGATGCCGGCGATCGCGGCGCCGATCAGACCGCCGAACAGCGCGTGCGAGGAACTCGACGGCAGGCCCTTAAGCCACGTGATCATGTTCCAGAGGATGGCGCCCATGAGGCCGGCGAAAATAATGTCCGGGGTGATCTGGATCCCGTCCGACCCTTCCCGGATGATTCCGCCGGAGACCGTCTTGGCCACCTCGGTGGACAGGAACGCGCCCACGAGGTTCAGGATGGCCGCCAGGGTCACCGCGGTCTTCGGCTTGATGGCACCGGTTGCAATGGGCGTGGCCATGGCATTCGCGGTGTCATGGAAGCCGTTCGTGAAGTCGAAAAATAGTGCCAGTGCGATGACCAGCGCCACCATGAAGGTGATATCCACCTGTTGCCCAATCTGCAGAGTCGACGTTCAGCAGTTTCATCTCCCCCGGCTGCCTTGCACAGCATAATTCACCAGCTGTTCGCTTGGAATGACCTGTGGCGTTAACACAACCGGCGTGAAACCTTATCGATCGTACGCGTCCCCGGCATCAGGTCAAAACAACGGCCGCACCAGAAATGACTGCACCCGCTGCAGTTCGGCGGGCGAGATTCCGCGCCGCGGGTCCGGGGACAGGGCCAGGATCCGGCGGTCCAGGAGCCTGGCCCAGGACTGCGCTTCTGCCTCGAATGCGAGCTGGTCGTCAATCCACGCCACGGCTTCCGGGCCGGTCTCCTCCACATCGTCCTGAATGGCCGCAAGCTTCCACCAGCCGGCGCCCGTACCCGCTCCATCCGCCGTCAGGTAGGGCCACCGTGCCCCGTCCAGGCCGATGGCCGGGCACAGGTACTGCGGGGCGAGTTCTTCCCAGCTGGTGAGCCAGACGCACCGCACCCCTGGCGTGGCGGCGATCCTGTTGAGCGCGTCCACCAGTTCCGGCGCGTAGGCCACGGGCAGGAGCCCCGCGGTGGAATTTTTCCAGCCGGTTCCCCAGCCGCTGGCGCCTTCCGGTCCGAAAGGACAGATAACGCCGTCGACGTCGATATAGAGCGTGCGGGTCACGGCCGGTGGTCCAGGGAACCTAGCGGTGGCGGAAATCGGACGGTTCCCGGCCGGCGTCAAGCCCTGGCGCTGCCTGCCGTTCCAGGGCGGCAAGGGTGGCATCGGGCAGGACGATGAGGCCATCGAGTTCGCGGCGGGCGCGCTTATAGGCTGCCTGCCGCTCGGCTGGCGTTGCGGCATGGTCCCCGGCGATCCTCAGCAACTGCCGGGCAGTGGCAAGGCGTTCGCGTTCCGGGCCGGTGAACTTGCTGTCCCTGATCCGGAGGGCTTCACGTTCGGCCACGTCCAGCGCCACCGCGAAGCTGTTGACCGCCTTCCGGTAGGCTTCCAGCCGCGAGGGCGAGGTCATGTCCTCCGGGGAATCCGGGCGCTGGCCGTCCGCCTCCCTCTTCGCCCGGAGGAAGGCGACAGTGAGCGGTTCGCGGACATCGGTCATGAGCGGAAAATCGATGAGCTTCCCCACGTCCAGCTCATAATCCAGCCAGCGCTTATTGATGGCGTCGTGGGTGGCAACAAGCGCTTCAACGTCCGCTGCCGAGGCCCTTTCGAGTTCGCGGGACTGGTTCCTGAGCGTGTACAGCTCCACTTTTCGCCGGTGCCGCCGTTCGCCAGCCTTGCGCAGGGAGTTGGTCCAATGCCCGGCAAAGGCCATCGCGGGGAAGACCAGCCACCATTTATCGTCCAGGAACTCAAAGAGGGATTCCACGCGTCAATCCTCGCACCGCCCGGCACCCTCCTCAAGAACCCGCCTCCACCCCAGGAAACGGCACACGCCGGGCGGCGGATCAGCCCTGGGGAGTTCCCGCGGCGCCCTGGGCGCTGTTGACGTTGATCAGCCAGGCCACGCCAAAGCGGTCCGTGCACATGCCGAAAATGTCACCCCACGGCGACTGCTCCATGGGCACGGTCACCGTTCCGCCGTCGCCGCTGAGCTTCTCGTAGTAGCCGCGGAGTTCTGCTTCATCGTCTCCGCTGAGGGAGATGGAAATGGACGCCCCGGGCGTATACCCCATGCTGTTCGGCGTGTCGGCGCCCATCAGCACCATCCCTTTGCTGGTGGTGAGCATGCCGTGCATGATCTTCTCCGACTCCGCAGGATCGTCGCTGGCCTGGAACTCCCCGAAAGTGCTCAGGGTCAACTCCCCGCCGAAGACGGACTGGTAGAAGTTCATCGCTTCGCGGGCGTTGTCGCGGAAGCTGAGGTAGGGATTGAGGGTGGTCGGCATGATGGATCTCCTTGGCGTGGGGACGGGACATGGTGGAACCAGTCACCATCCTGCCTCAAAGCAGGTGCCGGTGGTAGGGGAAAGGGACGGGTGGTGCACAAGAGTCCGGCTGGGCCGTAGGCTCTGGGGCATGGCCAGATACTTTGACGTTCACCCCCAGGACCCCCAGCCGCGCGCCATCACCCAGGCGGTCAAGATAGTGCTCGACGGCGGCCTGATCGCCTACCCCACGGATTCCTGCTATGCGCTGGGCGCCCAGGTGGGCAACCGGGACGCCCTCGACCGGATCAGGAGCATCCGCCGGCTGGACGACAAGCACCACTTCACGCTGGTCTGCCGGGACTTTGCCCAGCTGGGACAGTTCGTGAACATCGGGAACGATGTCTTCCGCAGCATCAAGGCAGTCACCCCGGGCGGCTACACCTTCATCCTTCCGGCAACGAAGGAAGTTCCCAAGCGCCTGCTGCATCCCAAGAAGAAGACCGTGGGTGTGAGGATCCCGGACAACCGCGTGGTCCAGGCGCTGCTGGCAGAACTGGGCGAGCCGCTGCTCTCAAGCACCCTGCTGCTGCCCGACGAGGAGGATCCGCTGACCCAGGGGTGGGAAATCAAGGAACGCCTGGACCACCAGGTGGACGCCGTGATCGACGCTGGCGATTGCGGTTCCGAACCCACCACCGTGATCGACTACTCCTCCGGGGTGGCAGAAGTGGTCCGGCGCGGAACCGGCGACCCGTCCCGCTTCGAATAGACGGCCCGGTTCTCCGCCCCGGCCGCAGTTACTGGCGGCGGCCAGCCCCTTCCGGGCGGGCTAGTCCTGCTTCCGCGCCCTGCTGGGCTGCACCCGGGGCGGCTCGCCCGGCATTTTGGGGTAGTCCGGCGGGAAGGGGAGTTCGCCCAGCCCGGACTTGAGGTCGCGGTCCCACCATTCGAGCAGGGTATCGATGGTCCCCGGCTTGCTGTGCATTTTGGCCCAAGGGTCACCGACCGTTTTAAGCCGGTCCGGCACGGTCAGGATGGTGAAGTCCTTCGGGTCCACGTGTCCCAACTCGTCCCAGGTGATGGGGCAGGACACTGGCGCATGGGCCAGCGGCCGCGGGCTGTAGGCGCCTGCGATGGTCCGGTCCCGGTTCGCCTGGTTGAAGTCCACGAACACCCGCTGGCCGCGCTCTTCCTTCCACCAGGCCGTGGTGACCTTGTCCGGCATGCGGCGTTCCAGCTCCCGGGCCGCGGCGATCACGGCATGCCGGACGTCAAGGAATTCCCTGGTGGGTTCGACGGGCGCGTACACGTGCAGGCCCCGGTTGCCGGAGGTCTTGATGAAGCATTCCAGGCCTGCCTCTGCCAGCACCTCCTTCAGCGCCACGGCAGCCGGGACGGCGTCGTCGAAATCCGTTCCAGGCTGGGGGTCAAGATCGATGCGGAGCTGGTCGGGGTTGTCCGTGTTGTCCGCGCGTGACGGCCAGGGGTGGAACACGATGGTGTTCATCTGCACTGCCCACACCGCGGCGGCGGGCTCGTCAAGTATCAGCATGGGATGTGAGCGGGCGCTCGGGAACACCACGGGCGTGGACCGGATGAACTCAGGGGCGCCCTTCGGCGGGTTCTTGGAGAAGAACATTTCCCCCTCGATGGTGCCCGAGAACCTCTGCAGCGCCACTGGCCTGCCGCCATTGGCAGCGATGAACGCGTCCCCGACGTCAGTGATGTACCGGGCCAGGTCGAGTTTGGTGATTCCGGGTTCGGGCCAGATCACCCTGCTGGGGCTCGAGATGCGCATTTCGCGCTCGCCGTGCGGGCCCGGGACTGTCAGGGTGGTCTGTTCACTCGCCATGGGGACAACGTACACCCCTGCATCGGAGGCCCGGCAGATTTGCGCAGCCGGTCCGGCAAGATGGAGGCATGTCCGTTTTAGAATCAGACTTTTCCATCGCTGTGGGCGAGGGCACGGTGTCTGCCGCGTACGCCCGTCCCGACAGTCCGTCCGCCACCGTGGTGGTGGCCCATGGTGCCGGCGCAGGCATGGAGCATCCCTTCCTGCGCGGGTTCACCGATGGGTTGAACTCCCTGGGCATTGCCACCCTGCGCTTCAACTTCCCCTACCGGGAGGCGGGGCGGAAATTTCCGGACCGTCCGCCCGCCGCCATTACCGCCTGGCGGGCCGCTATGGCGGCTGCGGCGAAGCGGGCGGCGGACCACGGCGACACCGGCCCGCTCTGGGCGGCCGGTAAATCGTTCGGCGGACGGATGGCCTCCATGGCCGTCGCGGAGGGGATGGAAGCCGCCGGGCTGGTGTACCTGGGTTACCCCCTGCATGCTCCGGGGAAGCCCGACAAGCTCCGGGACGAACACCTGTACGGCATCACTGCGCCCATGCTTTTCCTGCAGGGCAGCCGGGACACGTTCGCTACCCCCGGGCTCCTGGAGGATGTGGTGGGCAGGATCGGACCCTCAGCCGTCCTGCAGTGGGTGGACGGCGGTGACCATTCCTTTGCGGTGGCAGGCCTCAAGCGTTCCGCGGCAGAGGTGGGCGCCTCCCTGGCGGAGCCGGTGGCCCGCTTTGTCCGCGCCTCCGGCTGAGGCCGGAGGCGTTCCAGGGGCCGGGCCGGCCGAAGACCGGCTGTCAGGCGGCTTCTTCGTGCCACCATCCTTCCCAGGCTGACGAAGTGAGCTGTCCTTCGGGGAATTCCGTGCTTCCGGTTCCGCCCGTGGGGAACCGGCTGTCATCGCTCCGGCGGCCGTCGAGCAGGAGATTGAGGTTGTTGAGGAGAAACATCTGTAGGTCCTTCCATGTCTGCGTGTGGACCACTCTGTCCAGGTGGAAACGAGCCTATGCGGCGCATGTTTCAGCACGTCGACGCGAAGTAACAAGCGTGTATCGGACATCTCACGCACGGTTCACGGGCCGGGGAGGCCGTCCCCGGCGGGACGCTACTTTCGCTGCTTGGGCCGTGCAGTGGCGGGCGCGGACCAGGGATCTTCGGGCCAGGGATGCCTGGGGTAGCGGCCCCGCATTTCGGCCCGGACCTGGGCGTAGGGTCCGGACCAGAAGGACGCCAGGTCCCCGGTGACAGCCAGCGGCCGCCGGGCCGGTGAGAGCAAGTGGAACAGCACCGGCACCCGGCCATTGACCAGGCGGGGCGTCGCGGCCAGGCCAAAACACTCCTGGAGTTTGACGGCCACCACCGGCGGCGCCGTCACATCAGACCACTCGGGGTAGTCAATCCGCACCCTGGAGCCGCTGGGAACTTCCAGTGATTCAGGCGCGAGCTCCTCCATCCTGGCTGCCTCCGGCCACGGAAGCAGCCGCCGCAGGGGCTCGGCAAGGTTAATCGTGTTGACGTCCGCGCCGGCCGCAAGCGACTCAAGCTCGGGTCCCAGCCAGTCCTGCAGCCTGCGGAGGAGTCCGGCCTCCGACACGTCCGGCCACGGCTCCCCCAGCTCGCGATGCAGGAAGGCGAGCCGCCTGCGCAAGGCGTCCGCCGTCGTCGACCAGGCGAGGGCGGCGAGTCCTTCCTTCCGCAGCGCTGCTGCCACCGCGGCGCGGCCCTCGGCAGGCGACGGCCGCACGGGGGTGGACGCGAGGACAATAGCGCCCAGCCGCCGGACTTTGCGCGCGGTGACCCGGCCCTGCGTCAAGGCCGCCTCCACGTTCTCGACCAGGAGGTGGGATGCGGCTGATTCGGCGAGGTCGGCGGAGAGCGGGGCTGCGGCGCGGATCACGGCACCGGTACCGGCCGAGTCCCTGCCGTCGCCTCGGGACACCTCAGCCACTGCCAGCCATTCGTGCCCGGCAAGGCTGCTTCCAGCAGGGAGTCCGGCCCGGGTGCCGGAGGACAGCAAGTACCGCTCGGGACCGTCGCCGGGAACCCTGCGTGCCACGCGGTCCGGGAAGGCGAGGGCGACGACGGCGCCCACCAGTGCGGTCCCGCCGGCGAGAGGCGGGAGGCCGGGAATGTCAGCCAGCGGCCCTCCTTGCTGCGCCAGGACCCGGAGGCGGCGGCTCTCGTCTGCCCAGCGCCGGCCGGCCGGTCCCTTATCGCTTCGGAGGTCGGACAGGAGGCGCGGCAGGTCCGCACCGGGAGCGCGCGCGTCACTGGCCACGGCGGCCACCACCTCGGCTGCCGCCCCGGGACCGGCGGCAGCGGCGCCGTCGAGCAATGCGCGGCCGAGCCGCGGATCAACCGGAAGGCCCGCCAGGGTCCTGCCGGCCGCGGTCGCGTGGCCATCCCCGGACACGGCACCAAGTTCGAGCAGGATTTCCATGGCATCTTCCATGGCCTGCTCGGGCGGGGAGTCCGGCAGGGCGAGGCCCTTCCCGCGCGGTGACCCCCAGCACGCCATCACCAGGGCGGCTCCGGCAAGGTCCGCCACGGTGATTTCCGGGGTCACGTGGGCCGGGGCGGCGCCGAACGCCTGCTGGCTGTAGCAGCGGACCACGGTCCCGGGGCCCTGGCGGGCCGCGCGTCCCGCACGCTGGTCGGCAGAAGCGCGGGAGCAGGAAACCGTCACCAGCCCGTTCATTCCCCGGGCGGCGTCGCGCCGCGGTTCACGGGCCAGCCCCGAATCGATGACCAGCCGGACCCCAGGCACGGTCAGCGACGACTCGGCCAGGTCCGTGGAAACGATGATCCTCGGGTTCTCCCCCGGCCGGCGGCCGGACACCGCCCGGTCCTGCTCGGCCGGGCCCACCCTGCCGTGGAGTTCCAGCACGTCAGTCCCCGGGCCCACCCGGATTCGGAGCCCCGCCGCAACCCGGGACACTTCCCAGGCCCCGGGGACGAAGACGAGCGCGTCGGCAGCGCGGTCCATTGCCAGTGCTTGCCGGTGGGCCCCGGCGGCGGTGTCTGCGATGAAATCCAGGAAAGCACGCGTCACTCCCCTGCCGTCCAACCGCGGGCCGGGCGCAGGACACCACTCCGTCTCCAGCGGATGGAGGGCCGAGGGGCAGCCGACAACGGGAGCCGGCCCGCCGCCGTCGTGGTCTCCCAGGAGGGCAGCGAACCTGGGGGCGTCCAGGGTGGCGGACATGGCGACGACGGTGAGGTCGCCGCGCAGCTGGCGGACTTCGGTGAGCATGCCAAACAGGAGATCCGTTTCCAGGCCGCGTTCGTGCACCTCGTCCAGAACCACTGCGCCGGCCGCCGTCAGGTCCGGATCGGCCAGCAGGCGTCGCAGCAGGATGCCGGGCGTGACGAATTCGATAAGGGTCTCGGGTCCAGTCCGGCGCTCTCCCCGCACCGTGTAACCCACACGGCTGCCTAGCGGGCTGCCGTCAAGGTCAGCGAGCCGGCGGGCTGCGGCGCGGGCGGCGACCCGCCGCGGCTGGGTGACAACAATCCTGCGGGGCGCTGCGGGGGCGCCGGCCGGAGGGCGTGCCACGAGGTTGGCGAGAAGTGGTGGAACCAGTGTGGTCTTGCCCGTTCCCGGCGGCGCCTGGACTACCGCCGTTCCTCCCGCCGCGCCATCGCCCAGCGCTTCGGCCAAAGCCGCGAGCGAGCCGGCAAAGGGCAGGCCGGCGCCGATGGCCGGGAGGTCGAAGGCCCGGCCGGGTTGGGGCACCGGCGGGCCGCTGGGGGAAGTCATGCCTCCATTTTGCCCGGCCCGTCAGTCCGTTGCGGACAACGAGCCCCGCCAGGCACGGGGTTCCGGGCGCAGGGTTCCCTGGCACCGGGCCCATCACAGCGGATGTTTCAGGGCTTTCCGGCGCCCTTGCCCTTTTCCTTGGCCTCCTTGGCGGCCTCCGGAAGGTTCTGTTCCTGCGGCGCGGGTTCGGGTGCCGGCCCCGCAGCAGCGGCGGGCGCTTCCGGCTGGAGCGGGACCGGCCGGGGCTGGACAGGCTGGGTTTCCGGTGCCGGCGCCGGCTCAGGCGCGGCGACGTTCACCGTTGGCGTCTCCGCCGCCGCGACAGCTGCTGCGGCATCTGCGGCAGAGGCTGACTGCGCGGTGAGGGTGCGGGTGACATCAGCCCGGACAGCCTCCAGTGCAGCATCGATGCCCCGGTACCGGGCCGCGGAGATTGATCCCTGGCCGGCCGCCAGGTCGAGGTCCCGCTCCAGCGCCTCAAGGGCATCGAGAACCCCGTCCAGCCTGTTCTCCGCAGCGGCCTGGGTGACGTTGAGAACGCGGATCTGGAAACCGCGGAGGGTGGCCCCATCCGACCCGGCACCGGCCATACCCGGAGAAACACTGACGGCGCCTGCAACAAGGGTGGCCGCGGCCACTGCGGCGGCCAGCCCGGTCCATGACCTTCGGTGTGGGCGCCTTGGCGGGGAGCCCTGCGCCCCACCCGGCAGCAGATGGTCAGGCGGCATGCCTGCCCCGCAAGGGAACGACGGCGGCAGGCCGGGGGTAGAGGACGGTCACGGCTGCGCTGTCCCCCGCAGCCCTGTCCCCTGCAGGTACGGCAGCGGCTTGCAGTGCCGGAACCCCGGAAAGGGCCGCGGGTGACGTCCGGGCTGCCGTTCCGGCAACCATCCGCCGAATGGCATACCGGACCACGGCCGCCAACAACTGGCCGAGGCCGAGTCCGAGCAGCACATGGCCGGCGAGGTACTGTCCCCCGTGGCCCACGGCGCCGTACGGAGCGCTGGCGGCCAGGCCTGCTCCGGCTGCGGCCACCAGGGACCAGATGGCAACAACAACTGCACTCATTCGACCCGCTCCCGCCACTCCAATTAATCAGCAAGCTTAGTACTAATGGTCAGCAAGCTTACTACCTGAAATGGATGATGCAAGCGTGGCGCGGCGGGAAAACAGCCGCTGCGGCCCCCTGTGCCCGCCGCCGGATGGATCAGCCGGCAGCTTCGAGCAGCCGCTCCGCGGTGGCCAGCCCGGCGTACCGGCCCTTGAAGAAGACCAGCGGTTCTGCGTCCTGGCGGGCGCTCAGGTGCCGGACAGCCGCCACCACGATGGTGTGGTCGCCGCCGTCGTACTCGGCATGGAGTTCGCAGTCGATCCAGGCCAGGGCGTCGTCCAGGATGGGATTCCCCAGAGGGGAGGCAGTGTGGCTGACGCCGGCAAACTTGTCCGCACCGGACCGCGCGAACTGTCCTGCAAGGTGCTGGTGGCCGGCCGGAAGGACGTTGACGGTAAAGGACCCGGCTCTCCGCAGCAGGGGCCAGGTGCTGGAGGTGCGGGCAGGGCTGAACGTGACGAGCGCAGGTTCCAGGGACAACGATGCGAACGACTGGCAGGTGAAACCGGCCGGCCCCTGGTCCGTTGAGCTGGTGATGACGGTCAGCCCGGTAGCAAAGGTCCCCAGGATGTCCCGGAGTCGGCGGGGTGCAAGATCTGATGTGGCTGTCATGAAGTTGGCCTCTCGTGTGGATCGTTACCCCACCAAACCATCGCCTAACCCGGCTCTTCAAGCACGCTGACACGGGCCGACGCGAACCGAAACCAGGGGTCATGCGGCTACATCCGCCGTAACCCGCCGGGCCTATTGCCGCAGGTCAAGCGCCGCCAGGAGCCGCCTGACCGAGCCGCCCAGGTTCCACTCAGTGGCGAGCCGTTCGAGTTCGGCCCGTGGTTGATCCGGCACGGGGTTCAGTTCCGCACCCGCCTGTTCGGGACTCGGCAGGTCCAGGTCCCGCACCAGCCTCACCACGGCGGGGGCCACCGAGAGGTAGTCCGCGGCGGCGGCCAGCTTGGCCTTCACGGGGCCAGCCATGCCGCTGCCGGGGTGCCCGGCCGCCTCCAGCAGGCCCTCCAGGGTTCCGTATTTCAGCAGCAGCGCGGCCGCGGTTTTTTCGCCGATTCCTGCAACCCCGGGCAGGCCATCGGAGGCGTCACCACGCAGTGTTGCGTAGTCGGCGTACTGCTGGGGCAGCACCCCGTACTTGGCCACCACCACTTCTTCGGTAATGACCTCGAGGTTCTTCATGCCGCGGGCGGTGTAGATCACGCGGACCTGCCGTTCGTCGTCGCAGACCTGGAAGAGGTCGCGGTCACCGGTGACCACGTCGACGGGAAGGTCCGCATGGCTCGCATAGGTGCCCACAACGTCGTCGGCCTCATGGTCGGGGGCGCCCACAATGGCGATGCCGGCGAGCCCAAGAACCCGGCGGATCATGGGAAGCTGCGCCTCCAGCGCGTCGGGGACAACTTCGACGTCCGGGGCACCCGTGACGGCCTCCGCCACCCGGTGGGCCTTGTAGGTGGGCAGGAGATCCACCCGCCACTGCGGCCTCCAGTCGTCGTCCCAGCAGGCAATGAGGTGCGTTGCCCCATAGTCCGTGGTGAGCCGGGCGATCATGTCCAACAGTCCGCGGACGGCGTTGACCGGTGTGCCGTCCGCGCGGCGGATCGTGTCCGGCAGTCCGTAGAAGGCGCGGAAGTACAGCGATGCGGTGTCCAGCAGCATGAGGCGGTCAGGCATGCTTCGATCCTCACATGAATCAGCCCGGCAACGGGGCAACGGCGCCGGCACTTTGCCGGCTGTCCCGGCTAGGAAGCCCAGTCGGAGTCCCCGAAGGCCTGTCCCCGGAAGTGTGCCCGTAGATACTCCCCCACCACCGCGGCGCCAAGATTCCCTGCCTCGGGAGCGACAACCCGGCCGCCCACCCTGCGCACCATGCGCTGGACGAACCGTTCCAGGCTGGGGTCGGCCCCCAGCCGGAAGAATGTGGCCTGCGTGCCGGCCCTGCCCAGCCGGTCGAGCTCCGCGACCGTGACTCGGATGGTTTCCGGGTCGGAGGGCCAGCAGAACCACGCCTCGCCCTCCGGCAGCAGATGGGCTGTAGGTTCGCCGTCGGTCACCACCAGGAGGACAGGCTGCATGGACGGGTGTCTGCGGAAGAAACGGCCTGCAAGCAGCAATCCGTGATGCAGGTTGGTTCCCTGCTCCCGCAGCGGCGGGAGGGCGGTGAGTCCCTCGATGTCCATTGCCTGGGCATGGCGGCCGAACGTGATCAGTTCCAGCCTGTCGCCGCGGAAACGGGTGGAGACCAGGTGGTGCAGCGCCAGCGCGGTGCGTTTCATCGGAACCCATCTCCCCTCGGCCGCCATCGAAAAGGACACATCCACAAGGAGGACGACGGCGGCCTGCGTCCGCGCTTCAGTTTCGCTCACTTCGATGTCCGCCGGGGTGAGGCGGAGGCCGCTGCCAGGGGTTCCGCCGCCGGCAGCGGTGCGGCTGATCGCGTTGGTCAGCGTGCGGGTGACGTCCCAGGGCTCTGCGTCCCCGAACTCCCACTGACGGCTGGATCCGGTCTGCTCCCCGGCCGCGCCGGCAACCCGGGTATCCCGGCGCCCCTGCCGCCCTGACAGCTGCTTGGCCGTATCCCGCAGCAGGGACTTCCCCAGCCGCCGCATGGCCTGCGGTGAGAGCCGCAGGTCCCCGTCCGCGCCCCGCCTCAGGTACCCGCCGTCCTGCATGGCCCGTTCGATGTCGGCCAGCGTGCGGGCGGTGACGGCGGCGTCCTGCCCGACCTGGCGCGCCAGGGCATCCAGGTCCAGGTCGCCGAGGGTGGAGCCGTTGTAGGACTGGGAGAGCTGTTCGGCCAGCCCGTCCAGTTCGGCGATGTCCTGGAGCACACCGGTGCCGTCGCCGAGGCCCAGCCCTTCCTGGCCCTCGAAGCGTTCCGAGCCTGTCCAGTCTTCGCCGGGGCGGAGGGCGCGCAGGTTATCGTCGAGTTGGCCGAGCTGGGCCATGAGTTCCGGCGAGCCGAACGCCTGGGCCGAGAGGTTCATCAGCTCCTCCCGCTGCTCCCGGGACATGGACTGCAGGAGCCGCTGGGCAGCAGCGGCCCGCGCGGCAAGGGCGTCAATCAGCTCCTCAACCGACTGGGGGTTTTCAGGGAAGAAGCTGCCGTGGCGGGCCATGAACTCCTGGAAGTCGGCGTCGGTATCCTCGCCGCGCCGGTGTTTGTCCAGCAGCGTGTTCAGGTCGCGCAGCATGGCGCTGACAGCTTCCCGGTCCTGCTCCGTGGCACCCTCCAGAGCCTGCTTCATGCCGGCGAACCGCTGGTCCAGGGCCTCGCGGCCCAGCAGGTCCTTGATCCGTTCGTAGGCTTCCCGTGCAGCGCCGGACTGCCAGTCGTAAGAGGCCAGGTCGTTCACCGCCGCGGCTGTGGATGCGGGCAGGTTCTGCAGCTGCAGCTCCCGGAAGGCGCGCTCCGTGTTGTCCATCATGGCATCGCGGGCCAGCTGCTTTCGTTCCTCCAGAACGGCAGTGTCCAGGAGTTTCTTGACCTCGTTGAGGGTGCCGTCCAGGTTGTGGCGGGCCAGCAGGTCATTGCGGTGCTGCTGGACGCGCCTGGCGAGGTCATCCAGTCCTTCCCGGTTCCGCCCGCCGCGCCGGAGGAACTCCTGCAGGGCGTGGCGCGGCGAGTACCCCGCCATGACGTCCTCGGCGACGGCGTCCAGCGCCTCGGCGAGGTCAACAGGGGGCGCGAGCGGATCCGGACCGCCCGTGTACCGGCCGTACCTGGCGGAATGGTTATGGATGTTCATGGTGCCGCCCGTCCCTCGCTTCAGCCATCTGCCCGGCCACGCACGGTGGCGCCCTACCCGTACACCGTTTCTTCGTCGTCGGACTCCTTGGAGATCCGCCGGGCCAGGTAGAGCCCTTCCAGCGCCAGTTCGATGGCGGCGGCCCGCTGGCCCTCGTTCCCGGCGCCGAGGCGGCTGCCGATCTCGTCGTAGAGCCCGGACCCGTTCAAGGACGGCAGGTTCCCGAGGAATTCACGTGCTGTCACGTGCTCCCCGGTGGTCACGGTGGTGTGCCCGTCCAGCGCTGCCACCAGCGGGCCCAGGTCAAGGCCCTGGAAATGCGCCCGCACGGCTTCGGCCGTGGCCGTGCGCAGCAGGTGGTCAAGGACGGCCTGTTCACGCCCTTCCTCACCGGATTCGAATTCGATCTTGCCGCTGAGGACTTCAACGGCGGTGTCCAGGTCCACGATCCGCGCGACGGCCTCGGCTTCGCCGCGCATGCTGGCTCGGCGGAGGGCCGCGGCGGCCACTGTTTCGGCGCCGGCAATGGCGAACCGCGCCGACACCCCGGAGGTCTGGTTGATCGCCGGGGACTGCCTCAGCGCACGGGTGTAGCGGGCCAGGATTTCGAGGATCACCGGCGGGACGTCGGCCACCAGGTGCCCCTCCTGCCGGATCACGGACACCTCGTCGTCGAGCTCTATGGGGTAATGCGTCCTGATCTCCGCGCCGAAGCGGTCCTTCAGCGGCGTGATGATCCTGCCGCGGTTGGTGTAGTCCTCCGGGTTGGCGGACGCGACCACCAGCACGTCCAGCGGAAGCCGGAGCACGTAGCCGCGGATCTGGATGTCCCGCTCCTCCATCACGTTGAGCATGGACACCTGGATCCGTTCGGCAAGGTCCGGCAGTTCGTTGATGGCGATGATGCCGCGGTTGGAGCGCGGGACAAGGCCGTAGTGGATGGTTTCCGGGTCCCCGAGGCGCCGCCCCTCAGCCACCCGCATCGGGTCGACGTCGCCAATGAGGTCCGCAACGGAGGTGTCCGGCGTCGCGAGTTTCTCCACGTAGCGTTCCGAACGGTGGCGCCAGGCTACCCGCAGCCGGTCGCCCTCGGTCAGGGCAAGGGCGCGGGAATGCTCGGTAATCGGATCGAACGGGTGTTCATTCAGTTCGGACCCCTCGATGATGGGTGACCATTCATCCAGGAGCCCGGCCAGGGTGCGCAGGAGCCGCGTCTTGCCCTGCCCCCGCTCGCCGAGCAGGACCACGTCATGCCCGGCAAGCAGGGCACGCTCGAGCTGGGGAAGCACCGTCCGGCCGAAGCCGTAGATCCCCGGCCACGGATCCTTGCCGGCCGCGAGCGCGGCGAGCAGGTTTCCGCGGATTTCCTGGCGCAGGTCCTTGAGGACGTGGCCGGAGGCACGCAATTCACCAGCGGTGAAGATATCGGGACGATCAGTCACCCCTCCACCGTAGCCCCGCACTATGGGTGACAAAAGCCCCTGCCGGTGCGCGCTTCCATCCCCCAGCATTGGTGCAGAGGTTGCCGCGTGGAACATGGAGGTGATGGCGTGTCCAGGGAGCCCGCAGGGAACGCGCTAAAAGTCTCGGTGGTCATTCCCACCCGCAATGACGCCGCAATGCTCAGGGCGTGCCTGCACCTGCTGTCCCGGCAAACCCGGCCCGCGGACGAGATCATCGTGGTGGACAATGCCAGCAGCGACGATACCGCCGCCGTTTGCAGCGCAGCCGGGGTACGGCGGATTCCCGTCCATGTGCCGGGCATTCCGGCCACCACGGCTGCCGGCTTCGATGCGGCGGCGGGAGACATCATTGCCCGGCTGGACACGGACTCCAGGCCCCCGGCGGACTGGCTGGAACGGGTGGAAACCGTCCTTGGCGCCGCGGGCCCGCTGTCCCTGGTGACTGGACCCGGCGAGTTCTACGGCGGGCGCCGCTGGGTCCGGTGGGCCGGAAGGCATGTCTTCCTGGGCGGTTACTTCTCGGTGGTGGGATTCCTCCTGGGCCACACGCCCGTTTACGGGTCGAACTTCGCGCTGCGGCGTGCGGTGTGGCAGGAGATCGGCGGAAGCGTGGTGAGGGACAACGCCGATGTCCACGACGACCTTGACATCTCGTACCACCTCCGCCCGGAGATGACGGTCATCTATGACCCCACCCTGGCGATGGGCGTCTCCTCCCGGCCGCTCACCAGCTGGCCGTCCTTCCGCCGCCATATCCGCATGTCGCTGACCACCTTCCGGGTGGAGTTCGGGGAGGAACCTCCGCTCCGGCGCCGCCGGGAGCGGGTACGGGCACGGCGTGGAAGGGAGTCCCGGCGCAGGCGGGCAGGAACAGGCGACGGCGGATAGCGCTCACGCAGGCCCGCTGTCCTTCGCGTACAGGGCAAGAAGATCGCGGCTGAACTGGTGAGGGGACGTCTCGCACGGACTGTGCCCGCCCCGGTAAACGGCGATCCTGCCACCAATGGCCTGGGCGAACAGCCGGTGCAGCTGCAAGGGCCAGAGATCGTGTTCGCCCACCGCCACGAATTTCGGGAGGTCCGCGGCGGCCAGGAGGCCGCGCAGGTCCGGGACGTTCTTCATCAGCACGTAGATGTCACGGACCGCTGCGCGCCGGGTGAAGCGGAACCGGTAGTTGACGAACTTCTGCCGGCTCCTGGGCACGCGGACGAAGCTCCGTCGGATGCCCCAGATGAGCAGGGCCGCACCGATCCGTCCATTGGCCCAGCTGCTGAACCTGCCAATCCGGCTCACGCTCCGGAAGCTCTGCCCGGGCTCCGGCGGACAGCTCAGGAGCGTGAGCGTCCGGAACAGGTCCGGCCGCTGCGAGTAGGCAATCTGGACAACGATCGCGGCGAATGAATAGCCCACCACGTGGGCCGGTTTCCCGGCACTTTCAAGGATGGCAAGGAAGTCGCCCACGAAGAGTCCGTAGTCGTAGTGCAGCCGTGGCGGCACCAGGTTTTCGGGTCCCGCCGCGGCCGATTCGTACTGGCCGGCCATGTCGTAGCTCAGCACAAAGTAGCCGGCTGCGGCCAGGTCCGGCATCATCAGCGAAAAGTCCTCTTTGGAGCCCGTGGCGCCCGGAACCAGGATGATCCAGGGGTCAAGGGGGCTGCCCATGGCCCGTGCCGCGAGCTGCCCGCTGGGTGCCGGGATCCGGAGGGACCGCGATCCCGGCGGCGGGCTGGCCCAGTCGACGTCGCCCAGCCCTGCATCGAGGAGGGCAGCCTCGTCCACGCGGGCCGAACCGAACTCGTCAGGGCTGACCCCCAACGGCGGCTGGTCCTGGGCTCCCATCGTCCCAAGATAGCCCCGATGCCCGCGTTTCGTGAGAGGCGTGGTCCGCGGGGCGCTGCGTGACCTTGCGGACGAAGTCGTGCAGCCGGAGGTACACCTCCTGGGATTCCGGATAACGGTAGTCCTGCTGCCACGTGTGTTCCGTGTTGGCGTTGGACCACTGGTAGATCAGGGTGTCCACCGGAACGCCGTGGAATGTGAGCCTGCTGATGAAATTGATGTTGGCCTCGTACAGGAAGTCACGTTCCGAGGTAGTGACGAATACCGGCGGGAACCGCTCGTCGAGCCACTCGATGGGGGACATGAAGCCGGCCTGGGTCTTCAGCCATTCGATGGATTCCGGCGTGGTGAAGGGGTTTCGGATCCGGCTCCGTGCCGGGCCTGCCGGGGGCAGCAGCATGCGGACAAAGTTCAGGCTCATGATGAAGCCGCTCTTGAAGAACACGGAAAAATCAACCACGCTGCAGTGCTGCACAAGGCCCCTCAGGTGATGCCCGGCCACGGCAGGGCGGAGGGAGTAGTGTGCTGCTAGCTCGGGCCGCACCGTGGCAGCCGTGAGCAAAGCGGCGATCTGTCCCCCGGCGGAGTCGCCACCCAGGACCACGCATTCGGGATCACCCCCGTAACGCCCAATGTTGCTGCGGACCCACGCTACCGCGGCGTTGGCGTCATGGAGCACATGGCCCATGTGGAAGCGGGGCGGCCTGCGGTAGTTGACGTTGACTACCACCATCCCGCCCGACGCCTGGTTGGCGCAGTACTTGGTGACGGCCGATTTGTCCCCGGAGGTCCACCCTCCGCCGTGGAAATACACGTAGACGGGAAGGGCCCTGGCCCCGTGAAGCACGGTGTTCCGGGGCGTGAGCACGTCGAGCCGGTGCCCGGCAGCCCCGTCGTCTGCGTAGGGGATGTCATGGACGTAATCGACGTCGGTGCGGGGATCCATGTTGAACCTGGCCCGTTCGCGGGAGCTCACGCCCGCCATCAGGAGCCGCCAGCTCCACACCGGTACCCGGCGCAACAAGCCCCGCACTTTCCGTGCCGGCGAAAAGGTGCTGCGTGGATCCCGGAC
The DNA here is from genome assembly GCF_013314975.1 of Pseudarthrobacter oxydans. Lineage (GTDB taxonomy): Bacteria > Actinomycetota > Actinomycetes > Actinomycetales > Micrococcaceae > Arthrobacter > Arthrobacter oxydans. Next base: position 271,118 of record NZ_JABTYH010000001.1, read on the forward strand.
CGCCCTGGTCATCCCTTAATGGTACCGGGCGGGACCCTTCACAAGCGGCCTGGCAGTGGTGCGGGAGGTCAGTCCAGGTCGGTGGGCGCTGCCCGGTCATCCACGGCTGCGGTGAGATGGTCAATGCGATCGAGGGCTGCGGTCAACTGCTCAACGGCCGACCACAGGCCCGGGTGCTGTTCCCTGATCTGCTCCAGCGTGGCCCCGGCAGACCGGAGGGTGGCAAGGTCGAAGCTGACGTTCGTACGCGCCCCCGCTACCGCCGCCCTCAGGGCGCCGAATCCGACGACGACATCGGCGATGAGCGCCGGGTTGCCGTTGGCGGCAAGCCAGCCAAGGTCGTCAATGGCAGCGACAGCCCGCTCCCCCAGGAAGGCCGATGCCCTGGCTGCATCGACGGAGGCGCGGTGGATCGCCTGATCCCGTTCCGGGCCCTTTTCGAGCCGAAAGGCGGCGCCGAACGCTTCGGAGGCGGCAGCGTCGTCGTCGGCCAATTTAAGGGCGGCCTCCCGAAGAGCATGGGCGCGGGCATGCAGGGAGGCGAGTTCTGCCCGCTGGTCCTCCTGCGGTTCCGTGTAGCCGGCAACCATTGATGCCAGTGATGCGGCAATGGCAAGCATCACCCCGGTCCCGGCACCTCCGCCCGGTGAACCTTTGGACTCCGCCAGGGCACGCGTCCATTCCTCCACTGTTGAGCGCTGGGTGGTTACGGCATCGGTATCAGTCATGCCATCAAGTGTGCCCGGTGCCGGCCCGTCATCGTGGTTCATGTGGCGGGGCATCCACCGCCGGGGCGCTCCGCGGGTCAGTCGCTGCCCCCGCCAGACTGTCCCGGACCGTCCAGGACCGTGGGGATGTAGTCAAGCAGCTGCAGCCTCCCGTCGAAGGTCCGGCTGTCCACCATCTCGAGCGCAACGTCCGGATAGCCGTCGAAGATCCGTTCCCTGCCGGTGCGGCCCGTGATGACAGGGAACACCACCAGCCGGAACCTGTTTACCAGGCCGGCGTTCAGCAGCGACCGGCACAGGCTCAGGCTGCCGAGGGTGCTCAGGCGACCGGTGCCGTTCCGTTTCATGTCCTTCACGGCCCCCACGGCGTCCCCGCTGACCAGCGTCGAGTTCGGCCAGGGCAGCGGCCCCTGCAGCGTGGAGGAAAAGACGACCTTGGGCACGGCTGCAAGGCCGGTAAGGCTCGCCCCTTCTTCGTCGGAAAACCCCGTGCCTCCTGCCGCGGCTTCCTCCGACATGCCGGACATCAGCCGGTAGGTGTTCGCACCCAGAAGGTACGTGCACTCCTTGTGGCCCTCCTGCTCGAGCCAGGCCAGGTACTCCGGCCCTTCAAGGCCCCACCAGCCGGGCCATCCCTCCGCCGAGGCACAGCCGTCAAGCGAAATGATGAGGTCAACCATCAGCTCAACCGGGGATGGTTCCCGTTCAGACGCCGCACCCATGGCCGTCTCCTTTGGTGGCAGGTGCCGGCAATCGTAGCCCCGTGCCGGCAGGACCTTCAAGGCACGCGGTTGGTGACACACGTGCGCTACAAGGTGGTCCGCCGGGTGCTACCGTCCACCCTCGATCCTGCGGCTGCGCTGCTCGTCCGCCATCGGGCCGTACGGATAGACCCCTGTCCGGGGCTGGCTGACCCGGGTTAAATGGCCGGCCTCTTCCGTGCTGAGCTGCAGGCCCGCTGCGGCAAGGTTGTCGGCGAGCTGCTCCGTGGTGCGGGCACCCAGGATCACCGAGGTCACAGCAGGCCTGTCCAGGAGCCACGCCAGCGCCACTTGGGAAGGACTCACTCCGCGGGCGGCCGCAATGTCTTCCACGGCACCGATGACCTCCCAGGTGCCGGGATTGCTGTTGCGTGCCTTCCAGGCCTCCATGCCGCGTTCGGGGTTCTCGCCGAGCCGTGTTGCACCCTTGGGGGCCTGGTCCCGCTTGTACTTGCCGGACAACCAGCCGCCTCCCAAAGGTGACCATGGCAGCAGCCCGATACCGGCGTCGAGCGCGGCGGGGACGATTTCGGATTCAATGTCCCGCACCAGCAGGCTGTACTGGGGCTGCAGGGTCACCGCCGGAGTCCAGCCGTGGGCGCGGGCAAGGTGGACGGCCTTGGTCAGCTGCCACCCCAGGAAGTTGGAGAAGCCGTAATAGGCGATCTTTCCGCGGCTGACCGAGTCGTCAAGGAAGCGCAGCGTCTCCTCGAGCGGGCTGATCGGGTCCCAGGCGTGCAGCTGGTACAGGTCGATCTGTTCCACGCCGAGGCGCCGCAGCGAGTCGTCCAGGGCGCGGATCAACCTCCGGCGGGACGTTCCGACGTCGTTCGGTCCCGTCCCCATCGGGAAACGGCCTTTGGTGGCTATCACCGCAGTGTCCTTGAGGTCCGGACGCCTGCCCAGCCAGCGTCCGATGATCTCTTCCGAAACTCCCGTGCTGTAGACGTCAGCCGTGTCGATGAAGTTGCCGCCGGCGTCGAAATAGCTGTCCAGGATGGCGTGTGATGATTCCTCTGTGGCCTCCGCCCCGAACGTCATGGTTCCCAGCGCGAGGGTGGACACGACCGTGCCGCTGTTTCCCAGGGTTCTGTAGTGCATGGTTGGCCTCTTTTGTGTCAGTTGGTGGACCGGGCAGCTGAGTCCCGGGTAGTGGTGCGGATCCGGTAAAGGCTGGTGGTTGCGGTGATGTAGAGGTCCTGGCCGTCCGGGCCTCCGAAGCACACGTTCGATACCTTTTCAGGCACGCGTACCGTGTCCAGGAGTTCGAATGACGGTGAATAGACACGCACTTCCGGCCCGGCTGAGGTCCAGATCCGCCCCTGGACGTCCACGCGCAAGCCGTCGGCAGCATGGTCTTCGTCAAGTTCGACGGCGGGAGCACGGCGTGTGCACGCGCCGCCCCGCACGTCGTAGGAGGCGATCCGCAGCGGCACTCCGTGGTCCGGACCGGCCGTGTCCGTCACGTAAAGGACCGCCTCATCAGGCGAGAACGCCAGCCCGTTCGGATACACGAGGTCCGTCACCACAGCAGTGAGGGACCCGGGGCCAGGCTCGAACCGGAACACGTAGCAGCCCCCGTACTCCTGCTCCCCCTCGTGCCCTTCCCTGGTTCCCGGAAGGATCCCGTAGGGCGGGTCGGTGAACCAGACGCTGGAGTCGCGGGCAACCACGACGTCGTTGGGTGAGTTCAGCCGCCTGCCCTGGAAGGAGTCAACCAGTCCTGTCACTGTCCCCCCGACGTCCCGCTCGACGCGGCGGCTTCCGTGGCTGCACTGCACAACGCTGCCGTCGGCGTCGAGGGTCCGGCCGTTGGTGAACCCGGCTCCGGTGGCGTATTCACGGGTGGTACCCGTGGCCGCCTCGAACTCAAGGATGCGGTTGTTGGGAATATCGCTCCACCGCACGGTCTGCGAGGACGGAACCCACACGGGCCCCTCCGCCCACACCGAGCCCGTGGACAGGCACTTCAGCTTGCCTTCCGTCAGTACGCCCACCAGAGTCCCTTCACGATGCAGGTTGTGGAGCCGTTGCAGTGCCCAATGCCTGGCGCGCCGCCCGGCCCGCGCATTACGGAAAACGATAGCGCGGGGTGGACGATTTTCGGTCCATGCGCTGCACGCAGTAACGCTGATGTAACGCTTCCGGGCGTAAAACTGGCGACGTGTGGGACCACCACGCCGCTGATACGTTCACTGCCGCAGCTGCGCCACTGGCGCAGACCGTTCCGTGTAGAGGCCAAGGAGCCCAGGATGTCCAACCTGTTCAACCAGAAAATCATGATTCTGCGCGCGCCTTCCCTCGGCGCAACCCGTGACCCGTTCGATGGACCGGGGGCGTCGCCGGGGCTCGAAAGCACCGCCCAGAACATCGCCGAACGCGCTGTCAGCATGACGGTGGAAAGTGACGAGAACCCCTCCGGCTCAACTCTCAACGCCCTGCGGAACGACCCCACGGTCCTCGGCTTCGCTCCCGCCATGCCCATGAAACTCATCGAACCCTTCGACGCCGATACTGCACCGTCCGCGGCGGCAACGTGGGGCGTCAAGGCCGTGGGCGCACACACCTCGCCGTTCTCCGGTGCCGGGGTGACGGTCGCGGTCCTGGACACCGGCATCGCCGCCAACCACCCGGCCTTCGCCGGCGTCAACCTGGTCACAAAAGACTTCACCGGCGCCGGCAGCGCCGAAGACGACAACGGCCATGGCACCCACTGCGCCGGCACGATCTTTGGCCGCGACATCTCAGGGCAGAGGATCGGCGTCGCAACGGGCGTCCAGAAAGCGGTGATCGGCAAAGTTCTCGGAGGCCCCAACGGCGGCAGCAGCGACATCCTGGCCTCCGCCATGCTCTGGGCCGCCGACAACGGCGCCCACGTCATCTCCATGTCGCTGGGCATCGACTTCCCGGGCTGGGTGGACGAGCTGGTGAAGGTGCACGGCCTGTCCATTCCCGCCGCCACCTCCATAGCGCTTGAAGGCTACCGTGCCAACGTGCGGCTGTTCGAACAGCTCGCCAACCTTCTCAACGCGCGGGCCTCCGTCGCCCAGACGACGATCGTGGTCGCAGCCGCCGGCAATGAGAGCGAACGCACCGGCAACCCCGCATATGAGATCAATGTGGCCCCACCGGCCGCGGCCTTCGGTATTACGTCCGTGGCCGCCCTGGCCGACGGCGGCGGCGGACTTACCGTGGCACCCTTCTCGAACACGATGGCCACGGTGGCCGGTCCCGGCGTCGGGGTCTTCAGTGCCTGGCTCAACGGCGGAACGAAAACGATCAGCGGCACCAGCATGGCCACCCCGCACGTGGCTGGCGTGGCGGCCCTGTGGGCTGAACGGCTCCTGGCGCAGGGCCCCCTCAGCCCCGTGCTCCTCCAGGCCAAACTCATCGCGTCCGGAACGTTCAAGCCCCTCAAGGCCGGCACGGACCCCGTGGACGTTGGGGCGGGCCTGATCCAGGCGCCAACAAATGCAAACTAGCGCGGCCAGGCGTTCCATCCGACGCTGTCAGTCGCCGGCCTGAAGTAGTAGTCCAAGGAGCGGACCCATGGTCATACCGGACGACGTGCTCACCGCCACCCAGGCGCGCTTCCAGGCACGCAAAGGTCCACGCGCGGGGACGGAGGAAAAGATCGCGGAGGCACACACCCCGCAGGGAAGCATCCTCAACGTGGACGCGCCGGAACGGGTGGAACTGCGCAGCCGTCGCGTCATGCGCCAGCCGGTTGTAAGGGACGCGCTCAAGGCGACGGCGGAAACCTCGCCGGCAGCCCGTGGCCAGGTGCGGGATGAGCTGGTGCTGGAGCGGATTATCGGCGGGAACAACCTGCTGGGCATCGCTTTCCTGGAGTTGGGCACGGCGGTGGCACGCAGTGTGGGGAGGGTCATTGTCCGTGACCGGTTCCAGATCCGCTCCTTCGGCACGGGGTTCATGATCTCGCCGCGCCTGGCCCTGACGAACAACCACGTGCTGGCAGACGCCCAGTCTGCCCGCTTTTCCCGGCTGGAATTCAACTTCCAAAACGGCGTCAGCGGCCTTCCGCTGGCTGCATCGCAGTTTGACCTCGAGCCGGACACCTTCTTCCGGACGGACTCCGGACTGGATGTCACCGTGGTGGCGGTGGCAGCGGCCTCACGTCCGGACGGGGCGGGTGTCTCGGTTCCGCTGGCCGGCTTCGGCTTCAACCGCACATCGAAGGAGCAGGGCAAGATCCTGCTGGGAGAGTCCATCAACATCATCCAGCACCCGGAAGGCCAGGAGAAGCAGCTCGCGCTGCAGCAGAACGAACTCATCGACCGCTTTGACCAGTTCCTGCACTACCACACGGACACCTCTCCAGGCTCCTCCGGTTCACCGCTCTTCAACAACCAGTGGGAAGTCCTGGGCCTGCACCATTCCGGCGTCCCTGCCCGCAATGCGGCAGGCGACATCCTGACGGTGGACGGCACCGTGTGGGACAGCACGCAGGATGAGCTGCGGATCCAGTGGGTGGCCAATGAGGGAATCCGGATCAGCAGCATCCTGGCCTGGCTGGGAGCGAACGCCGACGGCATGACCAACGAAGAACGGGCCCTGCTGGAGGAAGCACTGAACCCGCCTCCCCTGCCGGCCGACCCGCCCCACCCGGCAGAACTTCTGGACCCGGTAGAACTGGACCCGGTGGTGGAACGGCAGGGCCCGGTGGAGGTCCAACTGCCTCAACCGGTGGAGCAGCCAGTCGCCACGGCGGAGGGGGCCGTGTCCCTCACCATCCCCCTGCACATCACGGTCCGGCTCGGTGCAGTGCAGGCGGCACACGAACCGGCCCCCTCGTCCGCAGGCCGGACCGCGGGCCCTGGCAGCGGGGACGCCGTTGGTCCGGGCAGCGGGGATGCCATCGGCACGGGAAGTGCGCTGGCCGAGGAAGCCGTGGCGATAGACCCCGACTACGAGGGAAGAAAGGGCTACGACCCCGACTTCCTGGATGTGCCTGTACCGCTGCCGGTGCTCACGGCGGAACAGCGTGCGGAGGCGGCGCAGAACCGTCGCCCGGCCCAGGGGCAGGACCCGACAGTGCTGAACTACCATCACTTCAGCCTCGTCATGCACCGCAGCAGGCGGCTGGCCCTCTACACAGCCGTGAACGTCGATGGCCGGCTCAGCCAGTCCCCCAAGCGGGACCGCGACAAGTGGTACTTCGACCCCCGGCTGGACCGGTCGGAGCAGATTGGCGGGGACCTCTATGCCGGCAACGACTTTGACCGCGGCCACCTCGTCCGCCGCCTGGATCCGGCCTGGGGCCCCGACGCCGCTGCAAAGGCTGCGAACGACGATACGTTCCACTTCACCAATTGCTCCCCGCAGCACAAGAAGTTCAACCAGGGTGCGTCTTTGTGGGCCGGCCTGGAAGACTACGTGCTGGACACGGCGAAGGCTGAAAAGCTGCGGCTCAGTGTGTTTACCGGCCCTGTCTTCACAGCCAATGATCCGGAGTTCCAGGCCGCCCGCATCCCGCTGTCGTTCTGGAAGATGCTCGTCTTCCAGCGTCCGGACGGCAGCCATTCCGCCAGCGCGTACATGATCAGCCAGCATGAACTGGTGGAGGGCATTCTCAGGGAGGCCTTCACACCGGTCACTTTCCAGGTACCCATCCGCAGGATCAGTGAACTCACCGGACTGGACTTCGGCCATCTCTTCGGCTGGGACCCGATGAACGACGAATTCGAACCGCTCCCCCGGGCCCAGGAAGCGCTGGCCACACCAACTCCCGCCCGTGAGCTCCGTACGTTGGAGGACGTGCAGTTGTAGCCGGTTGCGCTGGTGCCGGGAAGCCGGGGTGGATCTACCTGCAGCCTTCAAGAATGCTGGCAACCGCGTCGTGTTCGGCTTGTGTGACCCAGAGTTTGTACGTGGCCTTGACGGCCGTTTGGCGTGCCACGTATTCGCATCGGAAGGCCTTGTTCGGAGGCAGCCACGTGGCGGCGTCCCTGTCGCCCTTGGCGCTGTTGGTTGGCCCGTCTGCAGCCATGAGGTTCAGCGGGTCGTTGGCGAGTTCCTTGCGCTGGTTGGCGCTGAGTTGCTGCGCGCCCTTCTGCCAGGCGTCGCTGAGTGGCACGATGTGATCGATCTGCACGTCGGAGCTGGTGTCCTGACCGCGGGTGAAATTGATGGTCGCGCCGGTGTACTTATCGGCCAGGGTACCGGCGGTGACAACGCAGTTGTTGGTGCCGGCCTTGAACGTTTCGCCGGTCAGGTCCCGGGCGAGGATGTCATTGCGGGTGTCGCAGCCGTTGCGGTCGACGTCAGCCCAGGCTGGTCCGAACTCGTCCCGGCTATAGCCCGTCTTAGGGGCGCGGCCCTTCACCGGGATGCCCTGCAGCAGCTCAAGGGCCTGGGCAACATCAACGGCAAGGGACGGGTCGGCAGCGGCCGGGGCCTCGGCTGCGCTGCCTTGAGCGGATTCAAGAACCTCAAGGGCGCTGGCTGCAGCGTCACAACTGGCGAGGGAGCCGGCCAGCAGGAGGGAGGCTGCCAGGGTCAGGGTCTGGGCGGCGGAGCGGATGATGTGAACGGTCCTTCTGTTGCAGCGGGCTGTTCCACGCTAGCTTCGACTGCCGCCTGCGGCCGGGAGGCGGGTCCGTGGTGCCAGCCACACGCCGAGTTCTTTGGTCCCCCCAGAAAGCCGCTTCGACGGCGGCACTCAGGTGAGTGCCGCCGTCAAATTTTAATGTACGGCTGGCTTAGGGGAGTTTGATCAGCCGGTACAGAACCACCTGGTCGGGGTGAAGTCTGGGCGACGCGACACCAACCTTTTCCAGCAGACCGCCAGCGAACACGGCCCCCGGGAAGCTTATGTCGTCCGAACGGCTGCCCGCAGCGACGTCCGTTCAATGTGTATTTCGGAGGCCTTCGGCTGGCCCCACCATTCCGGCGGGACCAGTCCGGATGGTGTGGATCGGTGAAGTCCGGCGCCACGTGGTATCGCACCTCGGGGTCGAGTCCTCGCAAGCGGAGGCGCCCGGTCGGGTCCGGGTAAAGGCTGTCCAGTGCCGCTTGCGCGAAGATCGCTTCGGAGCGATCCGGGCTGACGACGCCGTGTACGAGTACTTGGGCATCGGGACCGTCCATGCGGATCACGTCCCCGCTGAGCAGCAGCCCGCGTTCCTGTTTGTAGAAGGAGATCCACCGGCGCAGGCTGTCGAGTTCCTTCTCGGTGGCGGTGGCGAGGTCCCATTCGACACCGAGGTATCCGAAGACGGCGGTACCCGCGCGGAACGACAGGTCGTGTTGGCGGCCGGTGGTGTGGGAACGGCCTGATGCGATGTGTGATCCCAGGTATTCGGGTGGAAGCAGCTGCGTGGTCCAGCGGAGCATTGTTTGCCGGTCGTGGGGGTCGATGTTGTCCGACACCCAAACCCGGTCTGTGTGCTCCAGAACGCCGAGGTCTACGCGGGCTCCGCCTGAAGAGCATGACTCAATCTCCAGTCCGGGATGTTCCGAACGGATCTCCTCAAGCAGCGCGTAGAACGCCAGCGTCTGCCGGTGGACACCGGGACGCCCGCCCTCCAGCTGGTTTCCCGCCTCAATGAGGTCCCGGTTGTGGTCCCATTTGATGTAGTCCAGCTTGTGCTCGGCCAGGAGGGCGAGGATTTGCTTCTTGACGTGCTCGTAGGCCTCGGGGATGCCAAGGTTCAGGACCTGCTGGCTGCGCGATTCAACAGGCCAGTCGGAACGGGCCGCCATGATCCACTCCGGATGGGCGCGAGCCACATCGCTGTCCGGGTTGACCATCTCGGGTTCGAACCATAGCCCGAACTGCATCCCGAGGTCGTGGACGCGGTCCACCAGCGGGTGCAGCCCGGCAGGCCATACATCCGGAGAGACAACCCAGTCCCCCAATCCTGAGGTGTCGTCGCGGCGCGAACCGAACCAGCCGTCGTCGAGCACGTAGCGCTCAACGCCGGCGGCAGCGGCACGTTCTGCCAGGTCCATGAGTTTTTGTTCGTCGTGGTCGAAGTAGACGGCTTCCCACACGTTCAGGGTCACGGGGCGATCTGCGGATACCGGAGAAGTGCGGCTCCGCACATGGGCATGGAAACGGCTGGCAACGGCGTCAAGGCCCGTCCCGTACGAGGCGTAAACCCAGGGGCTCCGATAGGTGTCACCGGGGCCCAGCCGGACTTCGCCGGGAAGAAGCAGTTCGCCGCCGCCGAGCAGCTGGTCGCCGAAGAAGCGTTCGGCGAAATGGTGGTGGTTTCCGCTCCATGCCGTGTGGACGGCCCAGACTTCACCGTTGCCGAAGCCGAATCCAGGAGTTCCGGCGTGCAGTATAAAGGCGCTGTCCGAGCCGGTCCGGCCCTTTCGGTTCTCACGGAGGTGCGTCCCTGTGCGCAGGGTTCCGCGCTGCGGAACCCGTTCAAGGTTGTGGCTTCCCGCGAAATCGAGCAATTCCGTTGCTTCAGCAGGAATCGGGAAGGCCAGGGAGACATCGTCGAGCGCGTACGTCTTTTCGTGCAGGTTGGTCAGCTTCGCCCGGCTGCGCATCAGCCCGCCGGGAAGCAGGTCCAAGGTCAGGTCAAGGCGCAGCCGCTGTGCGTCGTCGGTTGCGCTGACCAGCACCCGACCTGCTCCGGCCGATGCGAACCCGGTCACTGGTACGCCATTGAGGTCCACAGTGTGGACCCGGAATTTCGGCGACCACCCAATGCCGTCGAAGGAGCCACGCAGTCCTGGACGCCCCAACCAGCCTGAGTCCTGTCCGGGCATGAGGCCAGGCCGGGGTGGCACGCCGATGGTGCTGGAACCCGTGACGGGAGTACAGGCTCCCACCATTGTTCTTGCTTCTTCGGCAGTCAGCACGGGCAGTTGCCCTCCCCAGTGCACAATTGCCGGTAATTGCCCGTTCGTGGCGTCGAGTACCACCGACACTCCACCTGCTGTCAGGTGCAGGATCGCACCCGGGTTCTGGCTGGGCATGGAGGTCCTCACAAGTCCTTGGGTGATGGGGCGGCGGTCAGGCTTCCGCGTGCGGGATCCCAGTGGACCGGCACGGGGTCGGACACCACGCCGTCGAAGGTGCCATCGCTGTTGGCGTCATGGCAGGCCATCATGAGCCATTGGCCGGACCTGTCCTGGACGAGTCTTCCGCTATAGAGCGGTGCCGTGGTGACTACCGCAGCGGATGCGACGTCGAAGGGACCACTGAGATGGCGGGTTTCGAGGCTCCAGATGCCGCCGCCGTCGAACCTTGCGGCTTTTCCGGCGGAAAGCGTATCTACGCCGCACGAGAACATCAGGAGGGTCCTGCCGTCCATCTCGACGGTCTGGGGGACCTCAAGGTGCCCGAATCCGGAGCCCGGCCGGCTGAGGGGTGGCCTGACTTCCCAGGACGAGAGGTCCGGTGATACTGCGTGGCCGACGACGCCGCGGTCATCGTCCTCACCCTCATTCGCGCGGGCGGTGATGAGCATGTGCCAGCCATCGCCGTCCGGGTCGGCGAAGACCCAGGGGTCCCGCCATGCTTCTTCCGGCCAGCTGCTGTCACCGTAGCGTTCGTACCAGCGGCGGTCAGGTTTCAGCACGACGGCGGGTTGCTTGGTCCAGGTGTAAAGGTCCGGGGACGTTGCAACACCGATGGCCTCGATGTTGTGGGTGTCATAAAAGCGCGCGCGGTGTAGAACATCCGCCATATCCCGTCCGGGCCCTGGACCACGCTGCCCGTCCAGGTGGAGGTTGCGTCGAACGCCTCCGGATCATCTGGCTGCAGGACCACGCCGTGGGGTTCCCACGTGATCAGGTCCTGTGAGGTGGCGTGCCCGATTCGGGCATTGCGGTGCCGCAGGGCCGGGTCTCCCAGGCTCTTGGGGGCGTGGAGGTAGTACATGTGGAACGTGTCGCCGTCGTCGGCGATCCAGAAGTCCCACACCCATGAGTCTCTGAGGCTGAAAGCCAAAGTAATGCACCTGTCTTTTCGTTGAGGTGGGCCGGTTGGGTCGAGGCGGAGCGTCAGCCCTTGATGGCGGAGCTGCTGATACTGGCGACGAACCAGCGCTGGAAGACCAGGAAGACCGCCAGGACCGGGACGATGAACATCGTGCCGAAGGCAAGCACCTGTCCCCATTCGGGAGGCTGCTGGTTCTGGAAGATGCTGATCGCCAGCGGCAGCGGGCGGACGGTCGGGTCTGAGACCATCAGGACGGGCCACAGGTAGGATCCCCACTGAGCCAGGAAGGTCAGGATGGCCACTGTGGCGAATGCCGGCTTGGTGATGGGGACGATGACTTGGAAGAACGTCCTGAACGGCCCGGCCCCGTCCAGCCTCGCGGCCTCTTCGATCTCGCCTGGGACGTCCAGGAAGAACGTGTAGAAGAGGAAGATCGAGAAGGCGTTGGCTATGAACGGGATCGCCTGGATGACGACAGTGTCCCGCTGCCCCGAAAACATGTAGTACAAGGGAAGGGCGACGGCTTCGAACGGGATGATCGTCAGGATGATCACCAGCAGGAACAGCACCTTCTTGCCGCGCCATTTCATCCTGGCGAACGAGTATGCCGCCATGGAATTCACGATCAGGCTGCCGGCAACCACGGCTGTGGTGACGATGATCGATACCAGGGCGAACTGGCCGAAGTGGCCGGTGGCATCTGAATTAAGGTGGTCGAAGACGCCGGCGTAGTTGTCGAAGGACAGGTTGGTTGGGACGAAGCCGCTCAGGCCGCTCAGGACCTCCGAGGATGGCCGGAAGCTGCCAACGATCAGGTAGTAGACGGGCAGGAAGAAGAACAGATCGACAACGGACGCTTCTACCTAAAGGAAATGGTCTTCGGCGACCCGAATGAGCCGCGCCACAGCGAGGCGCTCTCCATCGTCGCGCAGACCGAGGAGGCCATCGCCGCGATACTGGACCGGGAAAAACCGGCCGGCGCCGGTGCGGCCGCGACTACTGCGCGCATCGTCTCGGCGATCATGTTCGTCAGCATGGCGGCAAGTGTGAACGCTGGACTGGAAGTTGAGGAACTGGTGCAGGACATCAGGACACAAATCAGCGTCCTGATAAGCCGCTGACGCCGCGGCACACTCGGTCTGGCCGGCGGACACTGTTCCATCGGCGCGAGGGTCGTGTTCTGCGGCGAAGTTCCGCAGCATCCAAGCCAGGCACCTGCCTGCCTCACACGAGTTAGGTATGCTAGGCCCAACAGCAAGGGGGCCCGGCATGGTCAAACGTAAAGCCACGGCACTGGACGTGGCACGGCGGGCGGGCGTGTCCCGCAGTGCGGTATCACTGGTGCTCAACGGCAGGGCAACCGGCAACGTCACCGCAGAACGACAGGAGCGCGTGCTCCGCGCCGCGGCAGAGCTGGACTACACGCCCAACTCGGTTGCCCTCAGCCTGCGCAACCAGCAAACATCAACGATCGGCATCATTACGGATGACATCGTCACCAGCCCCTTCGCCGGACGGCTGATCAGCGGCGCATCACGCACGGCCTTGGCCCGCGGATACATGGTCCTGGTGGTGGACACGGAACATGACAGGGCCCGCGAGAGCGCCGCGGCACAACAGCTCGTCCACCGGCAGGTAGACGGAATCATGTACGCCACCGGCAGCCTGCGCGAAATCACCGCTCCGCCGGCGATGCTTACCTTGCCGGCCATTCTGGCCAATTGCACGGATGACGCCTCCCAGCTCCAGTCGGTTATACCGGCAGAGGTTGAAGGTGGCCGGGCTGCGGCACAACTGCTGCTTGACCTCGGCCACCGCCGCATCACGCTGTTGACCGGAACCCTTAGCTCCCCTGCCGCCCCACAGCGCGAACAGGGTTACCGCGAGGCCATGGAAGAGGCGGGGATGGGCCGTGAACAGCAGCACGTCCACGCGACCGGATGGGACATCGACGAGGGCTACCGGGCAGCCTCTTCCGTGCTGGGCGGCAGGGACCGGCCGACGGCGATCATTTGCTCGAACGACAGGGTGGCCACCGGGGTACTGCTGTACGCCGCTGCCGCAGGACTGCGCGTACCGCAGGATCTCTCGGTGGTCGGCTATGACGACCAGCAGAACCTCGCCGCGAACCTGGTTCCCGCCCTGACCACCGTGGCACTTCCGCACGCTGAAATCGGAGCACTGGCCATGTCCACGCTGTTGGATGCGGTCGAAGGAAAGACCACGGCGAGGGAGGATTCGGAAGAGGGAACCGTCCATGTGCCCTGCCGGATCATCCCTCGGGCTTCCACCGCTGCCGTCCCGGCCGGCTAACCCGGCGCTTCCACACCCGCTGGGCTGCTGAACCCGGCAGGAACGGCCACCCGCAGCCCAGGCCTGTCCACCCCTTTCCGCAAAGGGCCTGTCCTTGCTGCAGGTTAATCATCACGCCATAAGACTTGGGACCGACATCACTTGACACGTGTTAGGTCGAATATCTACCCTACTTAACACGTGTTAGGAGGAGCTGACAATGACGTCTGAGAAGACACCGGGGCAACCCGACCCCTCGTTTGCGCCGCGGTCAGGCAACGGGATTTCACAATTCACGCGACGTTCCATGCTGGGCCTCACGGGACTAGCCGTCGCGGGAGCTACCGTGGGGGCCTGGCCCCGACTTACCGGGACTGACATCCCGGGCCGTGGCAGCAATGCCCTGAACATCGCCATCCTTGGAACCGCTGCGGACGCCGCGGCCCGCCAGGGGCTGGTTCAGGCCTTTACCGCTGCCCACCCGGATATCCCGGTCCAGGTGCAAGCCATCCAGGGCGCGGACTGGAAGGATTTCTTTTCCAAGATCCTCACCATGGTGGCGGCCGGCACGCCGCCGGACGTCGTCTACGTGGCCACGGAGGGTGCCCAACTGTTCGCCGACAAGCTCGCCGAGCCGCTGGATGATTATGTCCGCCGGGACGCAGCCGACATGAGCGACTACTTTGATGACGTTCATCCGAGCCTGCTGGAAGCCTTCATGTACCAGGGAAGCCTGTACCAGCTTCCGCTGGACTGGAACGCGGCGAACATGTACCTGAATACCACCACCTTCGCCCAGGCCGGCCTTGACCGGCCGAAGGACGACTGGACGCAGGATGACTTCAGCGCCACCCTCCGCGCCCTTCGGAAAGCGCGCCCGGCCGACTTCACCCCGTACTACTGGACCAACCGGCTTTTTGGCGGAGTAGTGCCATGGCTGTACGCCAACGACACCAGCTTCCTCACCGAGAGCAAGGCCTCCGGCGGGGACTGGCTGTGGGACCGCTTCTATCCCAAGGACCCTGCCCGGGCCACCCGCGGTGGCGGATATCAGTGGCTGGCTCCGAACGCCGAGGACGGGCGGGTCATCGAGACCTTCGACTACCTGCGCGAGCTCGTGTCCGAAGGACTGGGCGTACGGCCTGAGTCCGGGGGCGGCAACGCCCTCGTTGGCTTGTTCGGGAACAACCGCATCGGCACCACGCCGGCGGGCGGCTACTGGGCGCAGGGCCTGCATGACGCCGGAATGACGGCCGATCAGTTCGATGTGCAGTTCTTCCCCCGCTGGCGGACGCAGCGGCACCAGTTCGGCGCTGCCGGCTATGCGATCATGCGCACGGCGAAGGATAAGGACGCAGCCTGGGAATGGGTGAAGTTCTGCTCCAGCCGCGAAGCGATGCAGCTGGCCATTCCCAAGCCGAACACCACTCCCACCCGCCGTTCGATGGTCAACGAGTCGTTTTACGCCGCCACCGGGCCCCGGCACTGGAAGGTCTTCTACGACACCCTCGACAGGTTCCCCACCTCCGGTCCGATCCCCGCGCCGCCGCAGCAGGCCGCCGTCGAAACTGCCCTGATGAAAAACGTTTCCACCGCTGTCAGCGGCAGCTCCGCCGGCGTACGGACAGCGATGGGAACCCTGCAGCGGGATCTCGAACTGGCCCTCAGGAGGAACGCATGACCACCACTTCCACTCCGCCACGCCACACCGTAAAACCACAGGCCGCGCGCCGCTCGTTCGTCGAGCGATGGCTGGCGATGATCTTCCTTGCCCCCACGCTGCTGGGGATGGCCCTGTTCACCTTCCTGCCGATCATCGGCTCGCTGGTCCTGGCCTTCTTCCGCTGGGACATCATCTCAGCACCCGAGTTCGTCGGTTTCGCCAACTTCGCCTCCCTGGCCCAGGACCCCACCGTCCGCGTGTCCTTCCTGAACACCATCGTGTTCGTGGTGGTCGCGGTAATCCTTCAACTCGGCATTGCACTCAGCCTGGCTTCCATGCTCCAGGCCAGGATGCCGTCCTGGCTCAGGGTATTCCTCCGTTCCACCTTCTTCTTTCCCCTGGTGCTGTCCGCCGCGTCGGTGTCCATCTTCATGCGCTACATGTTCAACGAACAGTTTGGCGTGGTGAACTGGCTCCTGTCCCTCATCGGCATTCCCGCAGTCCCGTGGTTGACCAGTCCCGTCGCCTCCGCCGCCGTCGTCGTCCTGGTGTACGTCTGGCAGAACTTCGGGTTCTCCTTCCTCCTCTTCCTCGGAGCCCTGAGCAACATTCCGAAAGAACTGCACGAGGCAGCAAACCTGGACGGCGCCACAGGCTGGAAACAGTTCAGCAATGTCACCCTTCCGCTGATCAGCCCCACCGTGCTCGTCGCCTCCGTGATGGCGATCATCAGTGCCCTGCAGGTCTTCGACCAGCCCTACGTACTGACCAACGGCGGTCCAGGGGATTCCACCCGCACCGCCGTCATGGTGATCTTTGAATCCGCCTTCCAGCAACTGGAATTCGGCGAAGCCTCGGCCATCGGCCTGGTACTGACGGTGCTGATCCTGGCCGTCACCGCCCTGCAATTCCGCCTCAGCCGCCGCTTCGTCTTCTACCAGTGAGGTTCCTTATGTCCAGCCAGACCCTGAACACAGGGACCAACGAGCATCCGGGTTCCACCGCCGGCACACCGGCCACCCCACGGCCCTACCGCAACCGCCGCCTGCCCGCCGCAGGAACCGTCGGCAGATACGCCGCGTTAGCGGTGGCTGCGGCGCTGACGCTCGGCCCCGTCCTGTGGACCCTGTCCACCTCGCTGCGAACGCCGTCGGAGTCGTTCAACCTGCCCCCGTCCTTCCTGCCCATCAACCCTGACTTCACCGCCTACCGGGAGGTGTTCAAGCAGATCAATGTCGGCCTCCTGGTCCTGAACAGCGCCCTGGTGACCGGGCTGATCGCGCTTGGCCAGATGGCCTCCGCCACTCTGGCCGGCTACGCCTTCGCCCGCCTGGACTTCCGGGGCAAGAACGCCATCTTCTCGCTGGTGCTGGCCACGATGATGGTTCCAGTGCAGGTCACCATCGTCCCCGTCTTCATGCTCATCCGTGGGATGGGTCTGTCCGATACCTTGCTGGCACTGATCCTGCCGGCCATTCCCACCGCCTTCGGCACGTTCCTGATGCGTCAGTATTTCCTTGGCCTGCCACATGATTTTGCGGAAGCGGCCGCCCTGGATGGTGCCGGACCGTGGCGGATCTTCCGTTCCGTCTACGTGCCGCTGGCCGTTCCGGGCATGGCCATCGTCGGGATCCTTGCCTTCAACTTCCACTGGAACGAGTTTTTCCGGCCACTGATCCTCACCATCAGCGAACAGAACTTCACCCTCCCCCTCGGCCTGGTCACGCTCCAAGGCAACCTCGGCACCGGGAGTATATCGGTGGTCCTCGCCGGCGTGATCCTGTCCATGCTGCCCGCCCTGGTGGTCTTTATCTTCGGACAACGCACCCTGCGCGAAGGCCTCACAGCCGGCGCGAGCAAATAACACGTACTTCCAGAAGGAACCCCATGGATACACTCACCCCGGCCAGTCCGGCAGCCACAACAGACAGCTACCGCCCCGCCCTGCACTACACCGCCAAGGACACCTGGCTCAACGATCCCAACGGCCTGATTTTCCACGGCGGCGTCTACCACCTCTACTACCAGAACAACCCGCTGGGAAACGTTTGGGGCAACATGTCCTGGGGCCATGCCACGTCCACCGACTTGCTGACGTGGACCGAGCACCCCGTCGCCATCGCCTGCGACGAGAACGAAGACATCTTCTCCGGAAGCATCGTCCACGACCGTGACAACACCAGCGGCTTCGGCACCCCGTCGGTGGCTCCACTGGTGGCGATCTACACCAGCGCCTTCAAACCGGGCTCAACGCATGAGGGCGTCCAGGCCCAGTCCCTGGCCTACAGCCTCGACGGGGGCTACACCTGGATAAAACACACAGGCAACCCCGTACTTAGCCGTGCATCCGCCGAGTTCCGTGACCCCAAGGTCATCTGGTACGACGGCGGCGCGGACAGTTACTGGGTGATGGTCGCCGTCGAAGCCAAAGACTTCCAGGTGGTCCTCTACAAATCCCGAGACCTGAAGACCTGGGAACTGCTGAGCACTTTCGGCCCCGCGAACGCCACCGGCGGGGTCTGGGAATGCCCCGACCTTTTCCCGCTCCCGGTGGACGGCAACCCGGACAACCTCAAATGGGTCCTCACCGTCAACCTCAACCCCGGCGGTCCCAACAACGGCTCAGCCGGCCAATACTTCATCGGCGACTTCGACGGAACCACGTTCACCTCCGCCAGCACGGTCACCGAAGGCACCCTGGAACCTGCCCGGCTCGGCGAGTACCAGTGGCTGGACTGGGGCCGGGACTACTACGCCGCCGTCTCCTTCAGCGACGCCCCGGACAACCGCCGCCTGATGATCGGCTGGATGAACAACTGGGAATACGCCAACCACATCCCCACCGCACCCTGGCGCAGCCCCATGAGCCTCGCCCGCGAAGTTTCACTGCAGGCCAACAAAGGAAAACTGCACCTGGTCCAGCAGCCCGCGGGCGATTGGCATGCCCTGGCCGGCACGGAGCCGTTCAGCCTTTCCGGAACCACCATCCAGGACGGCGTGCAGGTCCTGGCGGGCGCGGCAGGCACGGTCCAGCGCATAGACGTCAGCTTCACTCCCGGAAGCGCGGAAGAATTCGGCCTCATCCTGCGCGGAGACGGCGCGAGGGGAACCCGTGTGGGCCTCCGGCCCGGGCAGGACACACTGCTCGTGGACCGTCGCGAATCCGGCAGAACAGACTTCCACGCATCCTTCAGCTCCATCGACACCGCTCCCATCCTGGCAAAGCAGGGTACCTACGACCTCACCATTTACGTGGACCGCTGCTCCGTTGAAGTCTTCGCCCAGGACGGCCAGGTCACCATGACCGAACTGATCTTCCCGGCGGAGACCAGTACCGACCTCGCCGTTTACGCCGTCGGCGGCGCGGCAACCATCAACAGCCTTCAGGTCACGCAGCTCGCGTAAGGCAGCACCCAAAGCAAGGAACAAGACATGCACAACAACGGCAAGCCCCACCCTCCCGGGCAGGTGCCGGACGTCGTCGTTATCGGGGAAGCCCTGATCGACGTCGTCACCACCCCCGACGGCACCACAGAACACCCCGGCGGGTCACCGGCCAACGTGGCGTACGGCCTGGCCCCTGGGAGTGAGCACCGGGCTGCTTACTTCAATCGGAGCTGACCGCCGTGGTGAAGCACTTGAGGAGCACCTCACGGGCGCCGGCGTGGCGATCCTGCCCGGCTCCCGGTCGCAGGAGAGAACGTCGACGGCGACCGCCACCATCGCGAGCGATGGCTCGGCGAGCTACGCCTTCGACATCGCCTGGGATGTGGAACCACCGGATCTTGCACATACTCCGCCCAGGATCGTCCACACGGGTTCGATTGCCAGTTTTCTGTCACCGGGCGCCGTCGGAGTCAAAGCTATGCTCGAGGAACTTCGCAGCGAGTGCATCATCACCTACGATCCCAACATCAGGCCAGCCCTGCTCGGAACCCATGCCGAAGCACTGCACACTTTCGAGGAACTGGTGCAGCTCACCAGCGTCGTCAAACTCAGTGATGAGGACGCCGAATGGCTTTACCCAAGAAAGGCCTTGGAGGAAACCGCAACACACATCCTGGATCTGGGAGCGGAGCTGGCTGTCATCACCAGGGGCTCAGCTGGCTCGTTGCTCGCCTCCTCCGCCACCACCCTCAGCATTCCAGCCGTGAAGACCCGCGTGGTTGACACCATCGGCGCCGGCGACTCCTACATGTCCGCCCTGATCCTCGGGCTCCTCACCCGCGGAACCGGCGGCCTGGCCCCTTCGGTCCTCGACCAGCTGGGATGCACGGCGGCCGCCGCGGCCGCAATCACCGTATCCCGGGCCGGCGCCCGGCCCCCGACCGAAGACGAACTCCGCACACAGCTTCAGTATCAGCCCCAGCTGAATTCGCACGCGTAACACGTACCCTTCACGCGGCGCCGCTGCGCACGCGACTTCACACCCGGAAATGTAACCCTTGACACAGTTCTAGTAACGCGCGTAACCTCTCTGTATGGGCAAGTAACGCGCGTTACTTATCTGGCAACCATCACCGATTACCACCGGAGCATTCAATGGCGAAGACCACCACCCCGAACCAAGCCGGGGCTGCGCGGCAGCGGGGTGTCACCATGAACGATGTTGCCAAGCACGCGGGCGTTTCCCGGACCGCAGTCTCGTTCGTGCTGAGCAACCGCGAAAATGCCAGCATCTCCGAAGAGACCCGCACCCGGATCAACGAAGCTGTCCAGGCCTTGGGCTACCGCCCGAACGCCGGAGCACGTGCACTGGCATCCCAGCGCAGTGACTGGTACGGGATTGTCACGGCACCGTTCGCCGTCGACATCATCAAGGGTGCACAAGACCAAGCCTGGCTCGACCGCAAGTTCCTGCTCATCGCACCCTCCGACCAGGCCGATGCCGTAGGACCCAACCAGGGCCTGGAAGACGCCGCAACCGAAAAGCTTCTGGAGCAGCGCGTGGAAGGACTGCTGTACGCAGCCACCTTCCACCGTGGCGTGCACGTGCCCGAAAGCGCCAAGGAAGTGCCCACCGTACTGATCAACTGCTTCGACGCCGACGGGAAGCTGCCATCGATCGTCCCGGACGAACGCGCCGGGGGCCGCATCGCCGTCGAACGTTTGCTCCAGGCCGGCCACCGCAGGATCGGTGTCATCAACCTCGACCCGGCCATTCCGGCAGCAATCGGGCGCTTGGAGGGTGCACGCGAAGCACTCGCCGACGCCGGACTCGAGCTGGACCCCGAACTCGTGGTGCCTGGATATGCAACGGCCGACGGCGGGTATGAGGCCGCGTGCCGCATCCTGGACCGCTACCCACAGGAGGACAGGCCAACCGCGCTGTTCTGCCTCAACGACCGCATGGCGATGGGCGCTTACGACGCCATTAAGGAACGGGGCCTGACCATCCCCGGAGACATCGCCGTGATCGGCTTCGACAACCAGGAACTGATTGCGGCCTACCTCAGGCCCAAACTGACCACGGTTGCGTTGCCGTTTGAAAAAATGGGCGCCCTGGGAGTCCAGACGCTCGCAGCTCTGACAGCAGGACAGCCGATTATTGCCGACCAGCAATTAGTCGGCTGTCCGCTGCTAGAACGCTCTTCGGTCTGACCGCGAAATCACTTTCGAAGAGCAACCCCTCCCCCACCCCTTCACCTTGCTGATGAAGATAGGAAAGAGATAACCATCATGACACAACCCCGATTCCTGAGGGCTGCCCGCACCACGGCGGCCGGGCTGGCGGCAGGCGCACTGCTGCTGACCGGCTGTGCGGCCAACGGCAACAAGGCTGCCGGCACCGACGCCGCAGCCAACGCCAGCGCCTTCCTCACCATTCCGCGTGAGGACATGGGCACGTTCGTGCAGAACTTCAACCCGTTCGCCCCCACCGTCAACCCGATGGTCCAGCAATCCATCTACGAGTCGCTGCTGATCTTCAACCCGGCCAAGGGTGACACCGTGCCGTGGCTGGCCACTGAATGGAAGGCCGCCGACGACGGCAAGTCCATCACCTTCACCCTGCGCGACGGCGTTAAGTGGTCCGACGGCCAGCCCTTCGTGGCCGAGGACGTCGCCTACACCTTCGAGCTCCAGAAGAAGATCAAGGGTGGCTTCGAGTACCTGGACACCGTGAGCGCCGAAGGCACCAACAAAGTGACCTTCACCTTCAACAAGCCGTGGTCGCCGGCCCTGTACGACGTCGGGCACCTCACCATCCTGCCCAAGCACGTCTGGTCCGCCCTCGCCGATCCGGAGAAGGAGGCCAATGCCAAGCCCGTCGGCACAGGCCCTTACACCGAGGTTGACAGTTTCCAGGCCCAGTCGTTCGTGCTGAAGAAAAACCCCAACTACTGGCAGCCGGAAAAGCAAAAGATCGCCGGTATCAAGATGCTTGCCTTCGCAGGAAACGACGGCGCCAACCTCGCCGCCGCGAACGGCGATGTGGACTGGGCCCCTCAGTACATCCCGAACATCGAAAAGACGTTCGTTTCCAAGGACAAGGAACACCGCCACTACTGGTTCCCGGCCACAGGCGCCATGATCAACTGGCAGCTCAACACCACCAAGGCCCCCTTCAACGATGTTGACGTCCGCAAGGCCCTGAGCATGGCCGTTGACCGTGAACAGGTCACCACGATCGGCATGAGCGGCTACGCCGAGCCTGCGGACTGCACCGGTCTCTCCGGCAACTACGAGACCTGGAAGAACAACGACGTCAAGGAGAACTGCACCTGGACCAAGCTGGACGTCCAGAAGGCCAATGAGCTGCTGGACAAGGCGGGCTACCCGAAGGGGGCCGACGGCAAGCGCACGCTCAAGGACGGCAAGCCGTTCGAATTCAAGATCTCCGTGGGAGCGTCCTCTTCCGACTGGCTGTCCGTGGCCAACGTGATCGCGCAGAACCTGGCAGAAGTCGGCGTCACGGCAAAGGTGGAGTCCCCGGACTGGGCTGCCGTGGTTGCCGGCTACGAAACGGGCGATTTCGACTCCGGCATCGTCTGGAGCGCCAACGACCCCAGCCCATATAAGTACTTCAACTCCTCCATGGGCACGGCCACGGTCAAGCCCGTGGGCACCAAGACGTTCGACAACTACCACCGCTTCGGCGACGCCGAGGCTGACGCCCTGCTGGCCGAGTTCGCGGCGGAGTCGGACGAGTCCAAGCAGAAGGACATCGCCAACAAGCTGCAGGAAGAATATGACGACGCCGCACCGCTGGTGCCGCTGTTCTCGGGTCCGGAGTGGGGCGCCTTCAACGACACCCGATTCACCGGCTGGCCCACCGAGGACAACCCCTACGCCACCCTTTCGGTCCGCTCTCCTTCTACGGTGCTTGTGCTGACCACGCTGGAACCGCGCAAGTAGTCCCCGCCGCCTCCCTGGCCTCGCTCCGCTTCGACCAGGGAACCCGGGCGGCGTGGGCCCACCCACCGCCTCCCTGGCCTCGCTCCGCTTCGACCAGGGAACCCGGGCGGCGTGGGCCCATCACGCACCACTGCTGGCCGCCGGATCATCCGGCGGCCAGCCCCAAACTTTCCGCAATTCCCGAAATGGAGGGAAACCGTGCGCTTCATCCTGCGCCGCCTGGGTTTCTACCTGATCGCCTTCTGGGCATCCATCACCCTGAATTTCCTGCTCCCCCGCTTCATGCCCGGGGACCCCGTCTCCCGCATGTTCGCCCGCTCCCAGGACAGAATGCAGCCCGAACAGATCGAGGCCCTGCGCAAGCTGCTGGGTGTTGACGACCGGCCCCTCTGGGAGCAGTACATGGGCTACATGACCAACATCTTCACCGGGCAGATGGGCGTCTCCATTTCCCGGTTCCCCACCCCGGTCACCGAGGTCATCTCGTCCCAGATCGGCTGGACTCTCCTGCTCGGCGGAACCGCACTGGTGATTGCCGCCGTCGTGGGCAACCTGCTGGGTGTCCTCGCCGCCTGGCGGCGCGGGGGCGCGGTCGACTCCGCGCTTCCGCCGCTGCTCGTGTTCATCGGCTCGTTCCCGTACTTCTGGCTCGCGATGGGCGCCCTGTACCTTTTCGGCGTCGTACTGAACTGGTTCCCCATCCGCCACGCCTTCACCGCCGGCCTGGAGCCCGGGTTCACCTGGGGGTTCATCGGCGACGTCGGGGCCCACCTGGTGCTTCCGGCACTGACCATCGTACTGGTCTCCATCGGCGGCTGGATGCTGGGCATGCGGAACACCATGATCGCCACCAACTCCGAGGACTACATCACCATGGCCGAAGCCAAGGGGCTCCGCCCAAGCCGCATCATGCTCCGCTATGCAGCCCGCAACGCCATGCTCCCGTCGGTCACAAGCTTCGGCATGGGACTGGGGTTCGTGGTGGGCGGTGCGCTGCTCACCGAGGTCGTCTTCGCCTACCCCGGCGTCGGATACCAGCTCCTCAACGCCGTCCAGGGCCTCGACTACCCGCTCATGCAGGGCCTGTTCCTGACCATCACCGCCGCCGTGCTGCTGGCCAACTTCCTGGTGGACATCCTCTACGTCCGCCTCGACCCGCGCGTGCGCAGTAACTAGAGGGAGCGATCATGACAACCGCAATCCTGAAGCAAACCGGCACAACGGCCGCCAAAACCCCGGCGGCCCGCAAGCCCAACCGCAGCTTCGTCCACGGCATCCTCACCAACAAGAAGTCCCTGGCAGGCATGGCCGTGATGCTCGTCTTCATCGCACTGGCCCTGCTGGCACCGGTGCTTTTCCCCGGCGACCCGTCACGGATCACCGCCATGGCGTCGCTGGAACCGTCAGCCGAGCACTGGCTGGGAACTACAGCCAAGGGACAGGACGTGCTCGCCCTGACCGTCCACGGCTCCCGGAGTTCCCTCTTCGTGGGGCTCACCGTGGGCTTCGCGTCCACCTTCGTCGGCATCCTGGTGGGACTTGCCTCGGCGTACTTCGGCAAGTTCATCGACGAAGCGCTGTCCCTGGTAACCAACGTCTTCCTGCTCCTTCCCGGCCTGCCGCTGCTGGTCATCCTGGCCGCGTTCCTCCCTCCGGGGCTGGGCACTGTGATTCTTGTCCTCGTGGTCACCGGCTGGGCAGGCTCAGCACGCGTCCTGCGCTCACAGGCCCTGTCCATCCGCTCGAAGGACTTTGTGGCCGCGGCCGTGGTATCCGGCGAACGGGCCGGCCGGATCATGTTCCGCGAAATCCTGCCCAACATGGCCTCGATCGTGATGGGCACCCTGCTGGCCTGCGTCATCTACGGCGTCGGTGCCCAAGCAGGCCTGGAGTTCCTGGGCCTGGGCGACGCCGGTACGGTCTCGTGGGGCAACAACCTCTTCTGGGCAGGCAATGAAGGCGCCCTGCTGACCGGCAGCTGGTGGGTGTTCGTTCCCTCGGGCGTCTGCATCGCATTGGTCGCCTTCGCCCTGGCCCTCATCAACTACGCCGTGGACGAGGTCACCAACCCGCGGCTGCGGAAGATCAAAACCCCGAAAGATACCGAAAGGAGCGCCTCCAAATGACCATCTCCCAAGTGTCCTTCGGCTCCCACGAACCCGTCCTGGACGTCAAGGACCTCACCGTCAAGTACATCGGCGACACCCGCTCCACCACCGCCGTAGACCGCGTGTCGTTCAGCATCGGCACCGGTGAGGTGTTCGGTCTCGCAGGGGAATCCGGCTGCGGAAAATCGACTATTGCCAACTCGATCATGCGGCTGCTCAAGGATCCCGCGAAAATCGCAGGTGGCAGCATTTCCTTTGGCGGCAAGGACGTCCTGGCCATGAGCCCGGAGGAGCTGCGGCGCTTCCGCTGGCAGGACGTGGCCATGGTGTTCCAGTCAGCCTTGAACTCACTCAACCCCGTGCTGACCATCGGCGAACAGATCGTGGACATCTTCACCACCCACGCCGGCTACTCCCGCAAGGAGTCCCTCCGGCGGGCCGGTGAACTGCTGGAACTGGTGAGGATAGACCCCGCACGCCTCAAGTCCTACCCGCACCAGCTCTCCGGCGGCATGCGGCAGCGGGCCGTGATAGCGATGGCCGTGGCGCTCAAGCCATCCCTCCTGATCCTGGACGAACCCACCACCGCGCTGGACGTGGTGGTGCAGCAGGAGATCATGGCCCAGATCAAAGACCTCCAGCGCGAGCTCGGCTTCTCTGTCCTCTTTATCACCCATGACATGTCACTCATGGTGGAACTCTCGCACCGCATGGCTGTCATGTACGGCGGCCGGATCGTGGAGACCGCCAGGGCCCAAGACGTCTACACCAACCCCCGCCACCCCTATACCCAGGCGCTGATGGGCGCGTTCCCGCCGCTCACCGGCCCGCGGGTTCCGCTGACGGGACTGCCCGACGGCGTGAAGTTCCGGAACATCCCGGACCTCACCGAGGCGGCACCGGGCCACTTCGTGGCTCCGCTGGGTGCCGACGCTGCAGTGATTGATTCCGAAGACCTGGCAGGAGCCGCACGATGAGCCATTCCCTGACATCCACGGTGGCTGCGTCCGCCACACGCACTCCGGCCCTTGAAATTCGTGGCCTGGGCAAGTCGTTCCCCATTGGAGGGCTGTTCTCCCGGGAGTCGGTCCGCGCCCTGCACGGTGTGGACCTGACAATCAACCGCGGCGAAATTGTCGCGCTCGTGGGAGAGTCCGGTTCCGGCAAAAGCACCTTGGCCCGCTGCGTTGCCCGGCTCGAGAAGCCGACCTGCGGCGCGATCCTGATCGACGGCGTCGACATCCTCAAGCGCGATCGGTTCCAGGCGTCGCGTGCGTTCCGGTCCCAGCTGCAGATGGTCTTCCAGGACCCCTTCGGTTCACTGAACCCGGCCCACAGGATCGAGCATTTCCTGCGGCGTTCGCTGGCGATCCACGGAAAGGGCGGCGGTTCTGCGGAGGAGACCGTGCAGCGGCTCGAAGAGCTCATGACCACTGTTGGCCTCCAGGCTGACATGCTGAACTCGTATCCGCACGAGCTCTCGGGCGGTCAGCGCCAGCGCGTTGCTATTGCCCGGGCCCTCGCCGTTGAACCACAGGTTATCCTGGCCGACGAGCCCACCTCCATGCTTGATGTTTCGGTCCGGATCGGTGTGCTGAACCTGATGCGCAAGCTCCGGGACGAGCAGGGCATCTCCATGCTCTACATCACCCACGACCTCGCGTCCGCACGCTACGTGGCGGACCGCACGGCAGTCATGTTCGCCGGTGAACTCGTCGAGGAAGGCGAGTCCCTGGACCTCCTGTCCCGTCCGGCACACCCCTACACGCAACTCCTGGTTTCCGCTGTCCCGGACCCCGCACGGGCAGGCTCGTACGATCCCGTCCGCCGGGCCGAACTGCGGCAGGCCGTCATGGCTTCGACCACGTGCGCTTTCGACGGCGACGCGAACCAGGCCTGTTCGGCCGATGAACCCGTGCGCCACCAGGTGGGAGACCCCGAAAACCGGCACTGGGTGCGCTGCCACCTCTACCGGCCGTGGGCCGGCGCCGCCGGCCACGCCCTGGCGGGCGACCCAACCCAACCCAGCCGCCCGGCGTCGAACGCTCAAGAAGAGGCTTCCGCATGACTGAACTGACCCACCCGCTCGCAACCGTGCCACAGGACGAATTGGTTGCACGGGCCGAAGCCGACGCGCTCCGGCCACGGTTCCATTTCGTCTCACCGGCCGGTTGGCTCAACGATCCCAACGGCGTCAGCCAATGGAACGGCACGTACCACCTCTTCTACCAGTACAACCCGGAGGGCGCCTTCCACCACCGCATCCAGTGGGGCCACGCCACCAGCACGGACCTCGTGACCTGGACGGATCAGCCCGTTGCCTTGGAACCGTCTGCAGGACCGGACGCCGACGGCTGCTGGTCGGGGGTCCTGGTGAACGACGGCGGCACGCCTACCTTGGTGTATTCGGGGCGCTTCGAGGACAGGGAGCTGCCCTGTATCGCCGTAGGATCGCCGGACCTTCTGAACTGGACCAAGGACCCCGCCAATCCCGTGATCGCAGCGCCGCCGGCTGGTGTAGACGTCACGGCGTACCGTGATCACTGCGTCTGGCGTGAAGGAACGAAGTGGCGGCAGTTGGTGGGTTCGGGCATCCGCCAGCGCGGCGGTACGGCGTTCCTGTACGAGTCAGCGGACCTGCGGCGATGGGACTACATCGGGCCGCTGTTCATCGGCGATGCCTCGCAGGGCGACCCTGCGGACACTGACTGGACGGGGACCATGTGGGAATGCGTGGACCTTTTCCGGGCGGGCCACGGTTCGCTGGGGTCTGCACCTTCTAACGCCTCACCGGATGTGCTGGTCTTCTCCGCCTGGAACGACGGCGACACCCACCACCCGCTGTACTGGACCGGCCGATACGCCGGGGACAGCTTCGAGCCCGTGGCCCTGCACCGGCTCGACTACGGAGGCCGCTTCTTCTACGCCCCGCAATCATTCGAGGACGAGTCCGGCCGGCGCGTCATGTTCGGCTGGATGCAGGAGGGCCGAAGCGATGCTGCGATGGTGGAGGCCGGCTGGTCAGGGGTGATGAGCCTGCCGCGAACCGTCACGGCGTCGGAGGACGGTACCCTCCGCTTCGCACCCGTACCGGAAATCAAAAAGCTGCGCCGTGAGCACGTAGGTTTGTGCGGGCTTGTGTTAGGCGGTGCCCTGGTGCCCCAGGAAACCGGCGTGTCAGGCCAGCAACTCGACCTCGAGCTGCACCTCGAGCTGGCACCGGGCGCTCTGCTGCGGCTTGGTGTCCTGGGCTCTAATGGCGGGAGCACCTCGGACGGACCCGCCGAGGAAACGGTCATCGAGCTGCGAAGGGCGGATGACGGCGGCAACAATGGCACGCTCCGCCTGGACCGCACCCAGAGCAGCCTTGATCCAACCGTTGATGTGGAGGACAAGTCAGGGCCCGTCCCCATGCCCGGGGGACGGGTGCACCTGCGCGTCATCCTGGACCGGTCCGCCGTCGAAATTTTTGCGAACGGTATAGCGCTCACCGCCCGCATCTACCCCACCCTCGGCGGGGAAAACGTCAGCCTGGCTGCCGAAGGCACGGCAAAGGTGCTGTCTCTCGACGCATGGACCATGGCCGACATTTTTGACGGTACCCGGAGCCTCTTCCCCTGAACGGGGAGCGGCAGATCAACACCACCGGAGGCGGAACCAGTCCCCGATCGGTCCCTCGGCAGGACGGCTCACCCTCCGCGTCCTCGTGGACCTCACGAGCGTGGAGATGTTCCTCGGAGACGGACGGGTGGTGCACCCGCACCGGGTATTCCCCCTCAAAGGGGACAGCGGAATCCCTCTGCGCCCGCGAAACTACAAGCTCATCCTGCGGCGCCAGTGCTGGCGGCGTATGCAGCGGCCTGGTCACGCACTTTCCGGATGTAGGCGTCGGATTGGTTGTAGGCGTAAATGGCGCTGGTCCATCCGGCCGCCGTCGTGAGGTCGCGTCCGCCGGCGCACAGATAGGACGCCGCGCTGAGGGCGGCATCGTCGATGTTGAATGGATCCGCCGTTCCATCGGCGTTCCCGTCCCGCCCGACGATCTGCCAGGTGGACGGAATGAACTGCATCGGTCCCACCGCACGGTCCCAGCGGGGATCCCCGTCAAAGGCACCTCCGTCCGTGTCGGCGATGGCGGCGAATCCGGCACCGTTGAGAGCCGGGCCCACAACAGGGCGGCTCCCTCGACCTGCCTCGGTGAGTCTTCCGCCGCCGTATGTTCCGTGGGCTGTTTCGACGGAGCCAACGCCCGCCAGGGTGTTCCATCCGATCCCGCAGGCCGGCACGGTGGCATTCACAGTGACAGCCGCCGCAACATACGCCCGCAGCGCGCGTTCCGGGATCCCGGTCTGCCCGGCAGCCCAGGCCACCCAGTCGGCGTCCGGGTTTCTGGTGATGTTCACTGCGGCGGTCATACCCGAGGACGCCATATCGAGCTCGGCCTCCGCTCGCGGCGGCGGAGAAAAGGCACGGCCGGCGTCCGCGGCGGGTTGCCCAAGCCCCCAGAACAAGGACGCGGTGGTGACACAAACCGCAAACAGGATGACGACGAGGCGTCTGAGACCGAGCACCGACTAATCAAACCATCCAAAGCCTTCCATCTTTGACAACGGGCTCCGCCGGGACACGTTCATTCCTCCTCGGTTGCTCGCGGCACCATCGATCCTTTGAAGGGGAAAAGCTTCTGTCAGCCCTACGTGCGGAACCCCACGAAGTGCCAGCTCAAGATCGACACAAGAGATGCCGAGGATTGGTCGAATCGCTTCCCCCACTTCCTCCTGGCTTCCTAGAGTGTTCCCAAGGCACAACGACTACGTCTGGGGGACGTATGAGCTCGAGTAACATTCCGTCTGTGGAGGACGCACGAGCCACGCAGGCTCCCGTGCCGGCTCCGCCCATCAAACCCTTGGTCGCACCGCGCGCAGTGCAGCAGGCTTCCACCTGCAAGGGCCGGGAACACGAGGTGCAACGGCTCATTCGCGACCTTGCCGCCCTCGCCGCCAGTCGTCGCGGGAGCGCAGCATGACCGCCGCCCGTCCATACATCCTTGGACTACCACTCAGACGCTCCACTCGGTACTGACCCGGACAGGTACAGTCCCACCCTGCGCAAGCGTCACCAGACTGCAAAGCAGGCGTCCAGCCTTCCGTTCCTAGTCGTCGATGGCTTTCCGGTCGATGGACTTCAGCGCGGCGAGCCGTGCTTCCACTTCGGTCTGCTCACCGAGGTCTTCCAGGGAGGCGAACTGGGCATCCAGGGATGAGGCGGCGAGTTCCTGCTGGCCGCGGACCGTGGCTTCCTGGCGGCGGATGCGCTCCTCGTACCGGCCAATGGCCGACGTCGGGTCGCCAGCGTCCAGGGACTTGAGCGCATCATGGACCTGGGACTGGGCGGCCGCCGTCCGGGACCGGGCCACCAGTTCATTGCGCTTGGCGGTCAGTTCGTGCAGCTTGCCCTTCATCTGGTCGAGCCCGCCCTTGAGCTTGTCGACGATCTCGTTCTGCGCGGCCAGGCCCGGCTCCTGGCCCTTGGCCGTCGACTCGGCGGTCATCTGCCGCTGAAGAGCGAGCCTGGCCAGGGCATCAAACTTGTCGGCATCCACACCGTTCCCGGCGGCCCGGAACTCATCAGCTTTGCGGGACGCGGCGATGGCCTTGTTGCCCCAGGTGTTGGCGTCGTTCACGGCCCGCCTGTAGTCCTCTTCGGCCATGCGGACATTGCCGATGGTCTGCGCGACGGCGGCTTCGGCTTCGCGGATGTTGGCCGAGTAGTCCCGGACCATCTGGTCCAGCATCTTCTGCGGGTCTTCCGCGGATTCCAGGAGGGCGTTGATGTTGGCCTTGGCGAGCTGGGCAACGCGGGCGAAAATACTCTGCTTCACGACGGTCTTTCTATCGGTGGTGGAATTCGAATTTTATGTGTACGGCAGCCTGGCGGGCCAACAGCGGGAGACACGCACCTGTCACCTCGCCGCGTACGAACCCGTAGCCGTGCAGACCAGCGCCATCGAGGCGAGGACGAGCAGGTTCCACGCGATGGTTCAAGCCCACCGGCGGCTTCCTTCAGGCGTCGCCCTCACTCGCCTGCTTCTTCCGGGACGACCATCACGGTTTGCTCCCCGCAAGTTAGTTGGAGCTCTCCGCCGCCAGCACTCTCCAACCGGCACTCCTGGTCTTTGACCCGGGGCCAGCCGGAGATTTCGGGGGCGTCGCGGACCCGCTTGTAGTGGTACTCGTCGTGCTGCGTGTACAAGACGACGCTATCGCCGTCGAAGCCGTCCTGGGTCACGAGTACGGAGGTTCCGTCCGCGGCCACGAACTTCATGGTGTCACCGGTCCCGAACGCTCCAAGGCCTGCGAAGAGAAGCGTGAGGCCGAAGTACGGCACGACGGCCGCTGCGGCTACCCCAAGGGTCCACCCGACGGTGCGTCGAGGGACCCTCTTCGGAAGGCGGCCTATCAGTGCCGGGAGCAGGAGCAACAGCCCAACGGCGCCGGTCAGGATCGCAATGACCAGGAGCCAGGAGGCGATGGAATCCGCAGGTATCCCGATGTAGAGGAGGAGCCTCTCCCGGGCGGCTGCCCGGTATGCGCCATAAATGGCCTGGTACGCCCAAGCACAGAGGGCCGCCGCGATGATGAGGCCGGTCCCCCCGATTTCTCGGCGCTTCATGGATAGGGGACTTCCGCCTCGGACGCGTGCGCGTCTTTGCGGATGGACCAACGCCCGATCGCCGAGGCCGCACCGACGGTCCCCCATATCCCCAGCCACCCGGGGTGCCAGCCGAAGCCGCCCAGTCCGGCCACGGCCCAGAAGGCCAGGGTCGGCACCACGAAGAACGCCGCTATGTGGATCCACTGCTGCCGGACCGGGCGCAGCAGGTAAGCCAGCACCCACCCCAGGGGCGCCGCGAACACCAGTGCAATCCCGTAGCCATAGAAAGCAAGAGACAGCCCTGCACCCCACAGATACCCGGCATCCGACCCCTGCCGCACCGTTGGTGCACCAAAAACGAAGAGGGCAACGATGAGCATGACGCCCACCCAGAGCGTGGTGGCGATCAGCCAGCCCTTGATGAACGAGGAGGCGTCGAGGATAACCCGCTGCTGTCCGCTCATCCCCCAGCTCACTTCGCGGCGGCGTCTTTGCGGCGGAAGGTCCCCGCGACGGAGAGCTTCCTGCCGTACTCGGTGGGCCGGCGCCGGAAGAGGCGCACGTCCGGGCGCTGGACCAGGAGGGCCCGCAGCGTCGTCGTCGTTCCTGACCTGTTGCCGCACATCAACGCGAAGGAAAAGGACAGGTCTTTGGTGACCGTGGTCTCCCCTGAGTTTGTCCGCAAATTTCGAATGTGCACAAGCGGCTCCCCGGCCGCGTCCCCCAACGTCATGCTGCCAGCCTATATGTCGCCGTGGCCGGCGGCGCCGAAGTGCCCGGGCCAGTCCTTCGCCCGGATGCGGCGGAGTTCCTGAATCGGACCGAGCGTCCCCCACTCATTACGCCCGAGCCGGGACAGGGGTTCCAACAGGTCGATCTGCGGATGGTCACCGTCGAGCACACTTGCAGACACGACCGCGTAGACCACCCTGCCAAACACCAGCGTGCAGTTACCCAACTCCAGGAAGCTGTGCAATTGGCACTCCAGTGCCACCGGCGAATCCTTCACCCGTGGGGGACCTACCACGGTGCTCGATTCCCGGGACAGCCCCACTGCATCAAACTCGCTCACAGCCGCCGGAAAGTCCGTCCCTGTGGCATTGACCTCTTCAAACAGCGAAGCCGGGGTGAGATTCACGACGAACTCACCCCGCGCCTGGATGTTGCGCAACGAATCCTTCTCACCCACTGAGGTGAATTGAACAATGGGCGGATCCACGGACGCTACGGTGTAGAACGAATGCGGCGCAAGATTGTCCACGCCGTCCACCGATGTAGTGGACACCCAAGCGATTGGTCTCGGAACAACCACCGCCGTCAGCAACTGATAAAAATCTTTCGACGACATCTGTGCCGGATCAAAATCCTTCCGCTCCACGTACCCACCTGCTCTCTGCGCCCTACGCTGCCGCGGGGAACACGCCTGCCCCCGCCAGGCCGGAACGAGGCTTCGTACCGACCAGGCCGCAAATCCAGCGGCCCAGTTCCGTTGCCTTCTGCACGTCGATGCCCGTGTGGAACCCGGCACGCCCTAGCATCCAGGCAAGGTCCTCAGTTGAAATGTTTCCCGCTGCTCCGGGGGCGAAAGGGCATCCCCCGAGACCTCCGACGCTGCTGTCGAACACGTCTACGCCCGATGCCATTGCCGCATAAGTGTTGGCCAGCGCGGTGTGGCGGGTCTCGTGAAGGTGCGCCCTCAACTGCAGGTCGGTTTCCTCGCGCAGCCTCGCGAACGCCGCGCCCACCTGCCACGGCACGGCGCAACCGATCGTATCCGCCAATGCCACCTCCGCAAGGTCCGCGCGGCCCATTGCACTGCGGACCACCTCAAGGGTCTGTTCGATGGGAACGTCACCCTGGTAAGGGCAGCCAAAAGCGACAGCCGCTGTGACACTGAGAGGGATGGATGCCGAGGCAGCGATGTCCGAAACTTCCCCCAGGGCCGTGAGCGCCGCAGCAACAGTGGTGTTCTGGTTGGCTGCCGCGAACGCGTCGGTCACCGGGAGCACATAGTTCATCTCATCCACGCCGGCGTCAACGGCGCGGAGGGCACCCCTGGTGTTCAGCACCAGGCCGATATAGCTCACGGCGTCGGTGTGCGGGACGGCCGCCATCACGGCGTCGGCATCGGCCATCTGCGGAACCGCTTTGGGATTCACAAAGCTGACGGCTTCGATCCGCTGCGCACCCAACCGGATCAGCCCTTCGATGAGCCGGACCTTGTCTTCTGTACTTACGGGGGTCTTCTCATTCTGCAGACCGTCGCGCGGGCTGACGTCCACGATTGACACCGGCTTGGTTACCTGGGCAAAAGCCATCAGATTGCTCCTTCGCTGCGCGCGTCCTGCAACTCTTCTTCGGTCAGGTTCAGGACGCCCTGGTACACGTCGGCATTGTGGGAACCGTGCACCAAGGGCCCATTCCAGCCAATCCGGCCGGCCGAGCGCGTGAGCTTGGGGACGATTCCCGGCTGGACCACGGCGCCCAGTTCGTCGTCCGCCACTTCCACGAGCATGTCCCGGGCTCTGAGCTGCGGGTCCTCGAAGATGTCTTCAACGGTGCTCACGGTGCTGTTCGGAACACCATGGCCATCGAGCAGGCTGACCAGCTCGCCCGCGGAGTAGTGGGCCGCCCAGTCGGCGATGAGGCCTTCAAGCTCTTCCTGGTTGCGGCCACGCTGCGCATGGTCCCGGTATCTCGGGTCCTCGGCGAGGCCGGGCATGCCCATCGCTGTGGCCAGGCGCACGAAGACCGAGTCCTGGTTGGCCGCGATGACCACCCACTTGCCATCGCTGGACTGGAAGATGTTCGACGGCGCTATCCCCTTGAGTCCCGAGCCGCTGGGTCCGGGGACAATACCCGAGGCGGCGTAGTCCGGCACAGCGCTCTCCAGCAATGAGAAGCAAGCCTCAACAAGCGACACATCGACCACCTGGCCGGTCCCCCCGCGCGCATCCCGCCAGTACAGCGCCAGCAGGATCCCCTGCAGGGCGTAGAGGGAGCCGAGGCTGTCCCCCAGGGAGATGCCTGTGCGGGGTGGCGGCTGGTCCGGGTAGCCGTTCAGGTGCCGCAATCCGCTCCGCGCCTCGGCGACAGAGGCATACCCCGGCTTCGACGCTTCCGGACCAGTCTGGCCATAGCCGGATACCCGGGCGATAATGAGGCCCGGATTGATCTTCCACAGCTCTTCAGGGCCGAGGCCAAGCTTTTCCATGGTGCCCGGGCGGAAGTTCTCCAGGATGACGTCGGCTTCCTTGCAGAGTTCAAGAAACAGCTCCCGGCCGCGCGGGACTTTCAGGTCCATGGTGACGCACTTTTTGCCGCGGGACTGCACCGACCACCACAGGGTGTGGTCCTTGACCCGCGCGCGGCCCCATTCGCGCATGGGATCGGGCCTGTTGGGGGATTCGACCTTGATGACTTCGGCACCGAAGTCTGCCATCTGCCGTCCCGCGAAAGGGCCGGCGATAAGGGACCCCAACTCGAGGACGCGCACTCCGGACAGCGGACCGGCAGCACTAGCCGAAATTTTTGTGCTGCTGGCGGTGGCTGTTGGCTCTTCTTCAGCGATCCTGTGGCCGCCCTCGTCCGCGGCGTCCTTGCCGCGCTTCGCTGTGCCGGTTTCGAAAACCTTCATCAAATCTCAACTCCTGATTCCTGATGCGGACCCAGTGGGCGCCGTACGCACGGACGGAGGTCCGTGCGTACCGGGCCGTCCAGAAACCAGTATGCACTCCTGTCACCATATTGTGAACATCAAATCACAATATGGGTTCCACCTCCGAGGGAAGGCTCCCGCCGATCAGCCGGGTGCCTTCAGCCGCCGCGGCGATGACCGGCTCGATCCAGGAAGCGCACACGTCGTAGGGCATTCTCATGGTGGGCCCCATGACGGTAAGCGCACCGTAGAGCTCGGCCTGCGGGCCGAAAATCGGGACAGACAACCCGCTGGCCCCCGAAACGCGCTCCCCGGTGGTGATGGCAAAACCATCCGCACGGGTCTTCGCGACGGCGGCATCAAGGCTTGCTGCGTCCGTGATGGTCTGGTCGGTGATGGAACGGAGTCCCGACCCGTAGACCCTCTCTGCAAGGTCGGGATTCCAGGCCAGCAGCACACGGCCCGCCGAACCGGCATGGAGCGGCATGATGTCGCCGACGTCGACCGCCCTTCGCAGCACCCGCCGGGTCTCGGCCAGCGCGACGCACACCCGGCTCCCCTGCGATTCCCGGAAGATGCAGACCGTTTCGCCCAGCTCGTCCCGCAACCGCCGTATCACGGGTGTCAGCAGTTCCAGGAAGTCCAGGCCCTGCCGGGCGGGCGCCGCCCAGTGGGTCATGCGCAGCCCGACGCGGAACTGGTCACCCCGCCGGTCAAGCATTCCCTCATGCACCATATTGGCGACCAGGCGCTGCACAGTGGAGTGCGGCAGACCGGTCTCGGCGCGTATGTCGGCGAGGCTCAGTTCAGGCCGCACCAGCGAGAAAGCATCCAGGATGGCCGTGATCTTCTTCAGCACCAGCAGCGGGGCGGCGGCATTTTCGGTTGCGCTCATGGCTTGATTCCGGATTCCTTCTTCTCTGGGCGGGGCGGCGGCCACGTACAGGCCCCCTTGTAGTGTGACAGACGTTACTGTTAGCCTAGTGCCCACTATATGGCCATCAACTCACAATGTGGTTAGCGGGAGAATAGCAATGACGCAGCCCTCACAGCCTGAATCTTCAAACTATGCGGTTGAACTCAACGCGTGCACCAAGGAGTTCGCAACTCCCGGCGGTGGATCGTACTTCGCTGTCCGGGACATCGACCTCAAGGTTGAGCCCGGACGGTTCGTCTCCATTGTTGGCCCGACGGGGTCTGGTAAGTCCACCATCCTCAACATGGCGGCGGGGCTCTTGAATCCGTCGTCCGGCACCGTCCACAGTTTCGGTGAGCCCGTCCACGGGGTGAACCGCCGCGCCTCGTACATGTTCCAGCAGGACGCCCTGCTGCCTTGGAAATCGGTCATCGACAACGTCAGCCTCGGGCTCACCATGGCCGGGGTCTCCAAGGCCGACGCCTATGACGAGTCCCGCCGCTGGCTCGAGAAGGTGGGATTGAAGAACTTCGCTGACCGGTACCCCCACCAGCTTTCCGGCGGCATGCGCAAGCGCACGGCAGTCGCCCAGGCCTGGATCGTCAATCCGGACATTCTGCTGATGGACGAGCCCTTCTCCGCGCTCGACGTACAGACCCGCCAGATCATGGAGAACGAACTCCTCCAGCTCTGGCAGGAATCGAACAAGGCCGTTGTGTTCATTACCCACGACCTGGACGAGGCCATTGCCCTGTCCGACGAGGTGGTCATCCTCGGCGCGGGACCGGGCAGCACCGTCGTCGGCAGCTACGAGATCGATATTCCACGACCCCGGGACCTCCTCGACATTCGCGACGATCCCAAGTTCGTCGACCTCCACAGGGAAATCTGGGGCCGCCTGAAGGTGGAAGTCTCCAAGACCTACGAATCGGCACGGGAAGAAGAGAGCGCAGCATGACCGTGGCACCAGCTTCCAAGAAAACACAACGCTTTCCCCTCCGGAAGGAGCAGAGTCCGGCGGCGGTCCAGCGTTCCAAGCGCAAGCGGCCCGAAACGTCGAACTTCGCCATCCGGATGGGGCAACTGGGCCTCGCCGTCGCCGTCCTCGGCGCCTGGGAATTGCTGGGACGCGTCGGCATCATCGACCCGTTCTTCTTCCCCCTGCCCTCCGACATCCTGATGACCGTGTGGGTCTGGATCTCCACAGGCTTCGTCTTCCCGCATCTGTGGATCACGCTGCAGGAAGCGGTCCTCGCCTTTATGACTGGTGCGGCGGCCGGCCTGGTCCTCGGTTTCCTCCTGGCCCGCGTGCGCATCCTGGAACGGCTCTTCGACCCGTTCCTGCAGATGTTCAACGCGCTCCCGCGCGTTGTCCTCGCCCCGATCTTCCTGCTCTGGTTCGGCCTGGGAATCTGGTCCAAGGTGGCTTTCGGCTTCACCCTGGTGTTCTTCATCGTTTTCTTCAATACCCTCGAAGGCGTCAAGAGCGTCGACCGTGTCCTCGTAGACAACGCCAAGATGCTGGGTGCCAGCGAAAAGCAGCTCCTCCGCCACGTGTTCATTCCCAGCGCCCTGACCTGGATCTTCTCCAGCCTCCACATCAGCGTCGGCTTCGCCATTACCGGTGCGGTGGTCGGTGAATACCTGGGTGCCTCGGCAGGTGTTGGTTACGCCATCGCCCAGGCCCAGGGTGTGTTCGACACCGAGGGCGTGTTCGCCGGCATGTTCATCCTGATGGTCGTGGTGCTCATCATCGACCTCGGGGTCAACCGCGTGGAACGCCATCTCCTGCGCTGGCGCCCGCCACAGCAGTCTTCCTAACCAATCCCAGCCCCTCCGTCCGAAAGGGACCCCATGTTCAGCTCCGCAAACCGGCAAGGACGCCGCGTTTTCCTCGCCAAGCCCCTCGCCGTCGTCGCCGGCCTCGCCCTTGCCCTGTCCGCCTGCGGCGCCCCGCAGTCAGCGCCTCCCGGACAGGAAGGGACCGCCGGCGGCGCGGGTGCCAGCGGTGAGACCGTCACCATCGGGATTGGCGGCCAGACGCTGCTGACGTACTTGCCCACCACCCTTGCCCAGGAACTCGGCTACTACGAGGAAGAGGGCGTCAAGGTCGATCTGCAGGACCTCCAGGGTGGCTCGAAGGCGCTGACGGCGATGATCGGCGGCAGCACCGACGTCACCAGCGGCTACTACGAGCACACAATCCAGATGCAGGCCAAGAAGCAGCCCGTCAAGGCGTTCGTGAACATGAACCTGTCCTCGGGACTTGCGCTGGTGGTGGCGGAGAAGAACAAGGACTCCATCAAATCCGTCGCCGACCTGAAGGGCAAGAACGTGGGCGTCACCTCGCCGGGGTCCTCCACCGACATGTTCGTGAAGTACCTGCTCTCCAAGAACGGCATGAAGCTGGACGACGCTGCGATATCGGCGATCGGTGCAGGGTCCTCCGCCGTTGCCGCCGTCGAGCAGGGCCAGGTGGACGCCGCCGTCATGCTCGAGCCGGACGTCACCGTCCTGGCCAAACGGCTCGGAACCGAGCCGACCATCATCCAGGACGTCCGCACGCCGGAGGGCCTTAAGGAGGTCTTCGGCACCGATGCGTGGCCGTCATCAAGCCTGTACGCCACCTCCGGCTGGCTGGAAAAGAACCCGGAGTCGGCCAAGAAGCTGGCCAGCGCCATCAAGAAGACCCTGCAGTTCATCGCCGACCACTCCGGTGAGGAAATCGCGGCCGAGATGCCCGAGGCGTTCGCCGGCGGCGATCCCGAGCAGTATGCCAAGGTCATCGAAGAGATGAAGGTGGC
The DNA here is from genome assembly GCF_013314975.1 of Pseudarthrobacter oxydans. GTDB lineage: Bacteria > Actinomycetota > Actinomycetes > Actinomycetales > Micrococcaceae > Arthrobacter > Arthrobacter oxydans. The sequence continues at coordinate 309,983 of NZ_JABTYH010000001.1, forward strand.
GCTGAGCAAGGACGGCGCCTTCACCGAGGAGGGCGTACAAGCCGTCCTTGAGACCCAGCGGGTAGCCAACCCGGAGGTCGGCGACGCCGAGATCAAGCTCGAGGAAACCTACACCAACGAATTCGTCAAGTAATCCTGCTCCCCTGCGGCCCGCCGATCCCCCCGGCGGGCCGCAGTTGTCTGTACGCACAGCGCTAAGGAATCCCAGTGGCCCAGAACCTGACCCAGAAGCTCCTCGCCAGCCACCTCGCGTCCGGCGAGCTGACTCCCGGCAGCGACATCACCATCGCCGTCGACCAGATCCTCATTGAGGACGCGACCGGGACCATGACGGCCATGCAGTTCGAAATGCTCGGCGTGGATTCCATCGCGGTGCCGCTGGCGGTCATGTACGTCGATCACAACGTCCTGCAGATCGACGACAAAAACATGCAGGACCACCACTACCTGCGCACCCTCTCCGCCCGCTACGGGCTGCGCTACTCTCCCGCAGGACACGGCATCTCCCACTACATCCACCTGGAGCACTTCTCCCGTCCCGGTGGTGTCCTGGTGGGCGCGGACTCCCACACCTCCACGGCGGGCGCCCTGGGCATGTTCGCCCTTGGCGCCGGCGGGCTGGAGGTGGCCGTGGCGATGGCAGGCTACGGGTTCGACTTCGTGTGCCCCGCCGTCGTGGGCGTGGAACTGACGGGCACGCTCGGTGCGGACGCCGAAGCGAAGGACGTGGTGCTGGAGCTCCTGCGGCGCCACGGCGTGCGCGGCGGCCGCGGGAAGGTCTTCGAGTTCCATGGCGACGGGGTGGCGTCCCTGTCCGTTTCGGCGCGCGCCACCATCTGCAACATGATCATCGAAACAGGGGCTGCCACCGCCGTCTTCCCCTCCGATGAGCAGACCCTCGCCTGGCTGCGGGCACAGCGCCGCGAGGACCAGTTCGTTCCCCTGGCAGCGGACGCGGGCGCCGCGTACGACGACGACGAGCGGCTTGATCTTTCGGGTCTCGTTCCGCTCGTGGCGCTGCCGCACTCGCCGGGGAACGTCCGTCCCGTGTCCGAGCTGCCGCGCACCGAGGTGGTCCAGGTCTGCGTCGGTTCCTCTGTGAACAGTTCCTACGAGGACCTGGCCACTGTGGCGGCCATCCTCAAGGGCCACACCGTCCATCCGTCCGTCCAGCTCACGGTGACGCCGGGATCACGGCAGATCCTGCAGACGATCATCGCCTCCGGTGTCTATGAGGACCTCATGGAGGCAGGGGCGCGGATGCTCGAGCCGGTATGCGGCCCCTGCGTCGGCATCGGGCAGGCACCCACGGAGGGTGCACCGTCGCTGCGCACGTTCAACCGCAACTTCCCGGGCCGAAGCGGTACAGCCGAGGACTCCGTATACCTGTGTTCGCCGTCGACCGCTGCTGCGAGCGCGCTGGAAGGCGCCATCGTCGACGCCTCCACCGTCAGCCGCGGCGGGCTCCGCCCCGCTGCGCCGCCGCGCCCGGAGGTCCACGACCTGCATATCGCCGGAGTCCTGCCGCTGGAGGCCCGTCGCAGCATCGAGATCGAGCGGGGCAGCAACCTGGTCCCGCCCCCACAGCCAACCCCCCTGCCGGCTGACGTGGACGCCCGGGTGCTGATCGTCGTCGGTGATGACATCTCCACCGGTGACATGGCTCCCGACGGCGCCATCGCCATGTCGGTGTGGTCCAACATCGCCGTGTGCGCGCGCTTCATGTTCCGCCGCCTGGACCCTGGTTTCCACGACCGGGCCCTGGAGTGGGGCGGCGGGATCATTGTGGGCGGGGAAAACTACGGGCAGGGTTCGTCGCGGGAACATGCCGCCCTGATCCCGCTGTACCTCGGGGTCCGGGTGGTCGCCGCCCGGAGCTACGCCCGGATCCACCGCCGGAACCTGATCGCTGCCGGGATTGTGCCGCTGATCCTTCCCTCCGACGCGCACAGCTCAACGGGGCAGCGCTGGGTGATCGACGGACTGGCCGATGCCCTGGCGAGTGGGGCCCGCTCCGTTACCGCCCGGGTGGACGGTGACGTGGATCTGGAGCTCGGGCTCGATTTCTCGCCGGCCGAGCGTGCTGTCCTCCTTGCCGGCGGCTTGCTCGCCCAGGTGCGGGCCGGCGGGCGCTCTGTCTTGGCCGGCGACGCCGTCGTCCAGGATGACGTTGCGGTCGTTTCGCAGAGCCGATCCGCACAGAGCCGATCCTCACGGTGAGGCCTGCAGCCGCCGAACCGGTGCGAAAACCAGCGCGTCGTCCGGGACAGCGTGCCACCGCCATCGCTGCGCTGACAACGGTGGTGGCGGTGCTGCCGGTCTTCCTTGTCGGCGGGCTGGCTGTCCAGCTCGAGCAGGACCTGGGCATGACGGCGTCCGTGCTCGGTGTCGCGGTGGCCACGTTCTGGGCTGTGTCAGCGTTGCTGTCTGCCCCCGCGGGGTATGTGGCAAGCGGGCTGGGGCTCCGCCGCGGGGTTCCGCTCGCCGTCGGACTGGGCTTTATGGCGCTGGCCGGGATCGCTTTTATCACTCCGCACTGGGCGTGGCTGATCGTCTGGCTCAGTTTCGCCGGGGCCGCGAACGCGCTGATCCATCCGCTCTCCAATGGCATGATCGTGGATCAGGTGGCGGTACGTAACCGCGCCTTCTCGTTCGGACTCAAACAGGCAGCCATTCCGGCGGCGACACTTACGGCGGGCCTGTCCGTTCCGGTGTTCGCCCTCACCGTCGGGTGGAACTGGACCTTCGCCCTGGCAGCACTGCTGGCGGCGTCCCTGGTCCCGGTGCTTCTCCGCAGTCTCCCCCGCAGTGCCCCCGTCCGACGGCGCTCAGGTAAAGCTGCCAGGGAGCCGCTTCCCCGGAGACTGAAACCGTTCCTTTTTGCTACCGCCGCTGCCAGTGCCCTTGGGGCCGGGCAGGCCAACGTGGTGGGCGCATTCACTGTCGCCATGGCTGTGGAGGCGGGGTTCAGCGCGGCAGGCGCAGGTCTGTTGTTGGGCGGCGCCAGCGTGGCCGGGATTCTGGCACGCCCGCTGGTAGGTATTGCCGCGGACCGGGGGATTGGCGGCTCGATGGCCACCGTGGCGCTGATGATGGGGGCGGGGAGCTTGGGACTGCTCGGCATGGCGTCCGGCTTTCCGGTCGCCTATGCAGCCGGAGCCGTCGTCGCGTTCGGTCTTGGCTGGGGCTGGAACGGCCTGGCCCACTACGTGGTCTCACGCACGGCCCATCCGTTTACCATCCAGGCAACGGGGATCACTCAAAGCGGAACCTACATTGGCGGAACACTGGGGCCGCTGCTGTTCGGGATCGTGTTCTCCCGGTTCAGCCCGGCCATAGGGTGGACGCTTGCAGCGGTGGTGGCAGCAGCCGGGGCGGGAGCCTCGCTGGTTGCGTTCCGTTTGGAAAAGCGTTTGCGCGGCGGGCCGGTCGTTTAGGACAGGCGTGACAGCACTGCGGCAGCGAACTCTGCTGTGGTGGCGGTGCCCTTCAGGTCCGGCGTCGCGGTGCCGTCCGCGAGCGTGCCCTCGAAGGCCGAGGTCAGGGACCGGGCGGCCTCCGCCTCGCCGAGGTGGTCGAGCATCATTGCCGCGGCCCACAGGGCGCCGACCGGGTTGGCGATACCCTTGCCCGCAATATCCGGAGCAGAGCCGTGCACAGGTTCGAACATCGACGGGTGCCGCCGCTCGGGGTTGAGGTTGGCGCTGGGCGCGATGCCGATGGACCCGGCAACACCAGCTACGAGGTCCGAAAGGATGTCCCCGAACAGGTTCGACGCGACGATGGTCCGGATGCTTGTCGGTTTCATCACCAACCGTGCCGCCAGCGCGTCAATGAGCACCTTTTCGACGACGACTCCGGGGAATTCCTTGACTGTCTCCGCCACCACTTCATCCCAGAACGGCATGGTGTGGATGATGCCGTTCGACTTTGTGGCGGAGACGAGCCGGCCGCCGCGTTCGGTGGCAGCATTGGCGGCATAGCGCGCCGCCCGGGCGATACCGCGCCTGGTGAAGACGCTCTCCTGGACCGCGAACTCGCCGTCGGTTCCGGCTCCGAACCTTCCTCCAATCTGGGAGTACTCGCCTTCGACGTTCTCCCGCACCACCACGATGTCCAGGTCCTCGATGCCGGGCATGGCACCAACAACGCCGGGCAGCAACCGCATGGGCCGGAGGTTGATGTACTGGTCGAACTCCCGGCGGATCGGGATAAGCAGCCCCCAGAGCGTGACGTCGTCGGGCACATCCGGCGTCCCGACGGCCCCGAGGTAGATGCCGTCACCGCTGCTGAGCTGCTCGATGCCGTCGACGGGCATCATGCGGCCCGCCTTGCGGTAGAGGTCGCTGTTCCAGTCGCGGACCCGCCACTGGACGCCGAAGCCGTAGACTCCGGCGACGGCGTCAACGCACTGCATCGCGACGTCGGTGACATCCACGCCGATGCCGTCGCCGGGGATCGCATCGATGACGTAACTGCGGCTCATGAGCATCCAATCGTTCGTGGCATACGAAGAGCATATGCGGAGGAACCGTAGTGTCAGGCCGGGCGCCAGCCGTCGTTCACCTCACCTTCGATGGGGTGGGTGATGGCCGCGGTCAGTGCGACGATCCGTTGGGCGGGTATCCAGAGGCCGATCTCTGTCCCCTGTGGGCCCCTCGACCGCACGGCCATGATCTCTGCGCCCCGCGGTGGCACCGGGGACCGCCGTGTGGGGATGTCCGGGAGCTCCCAGGAGCCGCGCAAGGGACGGCGCCTGACAGGGTCCGGCGGGAAGGTACCGGGCAGTGAAGCGATGACCGTGAGGACATGGGGCGGTTCGGTCGCTGGATCAGCGCTGGTCAGCAGGCTCGCCACGTAGCCGCGCCCGGCAATCCGTACCACGTCGATGATCTTCAGGGCCAGATCGGGCCGCGGCTCGACCCAGCCGGGCATGAGCAGGGTCTGCTCCGCGACCCGGCCGAGCGGGTCCGCCACGCGCACGGTCACCTGGACCGGCACGGACGGGTCGTCGCGGCGGCCCCAGACCAGCAGCGGTGTGCGCCCGGCCGTACGCGGCAGCCGCTGAACCACCGGGCCGGCGGTGGTGTCGGGCGGGGTGGACTCATCCGCCACCCGTTCGGTCGCCTCGAGCGGCAGGACCTGACCGGTGACCGCGCCCAGCGTCACCTGGACCGTATGCGACCCCGCGGGCACCACCCGGTCAGCGGCGGTGGTCGCCGTCCGGACCAGGAGCCCCGTGTTGTCGGCCCCGACCACCTCCGCGACGAGCGCGTCGAGTTGCGGCGCCGCAGAGGGCAGGACGACGGCGGTGACCACGTCCGAGGCCGGTGACACCACGCCGCGCTCGGCGGAGACGGGCACCGTGTGCTCCGGCACGGCGACGGCCCGCAGGTGCCACGGCTCCCACGAGGGCGGCAGGGCGCCGGACCAGTCTGCGGTCCAGACCCGCTGGCGGGTGATCGGGTCCAGCCGCGGATCCGCCGTCGCAGGGTCGAACGCGGCGCCCGCCGGAACCTGGGCCAGGGGCGGCCCCATCGTCAGGTGGTCGCGGGCCGCGAGCCCGGACCGCGTCGCGAACACCTCGAAGGCGGTGACTGGGATCGGCGAGGCCGCCTCGAAAGCCACGGTGAGGCTGCCGTCGGGCTGGATGGCGGGCCGGACGAGCGGCGTGGCGGGCCGCCGCAGCCGGGGCGCGGCCACCGCCTGGAGGTGGGTGTGTGCGGGCAGGCCGCCGCCCCCGGCCGGCCAGGGCGACTCGACCCCTGTGGTGGTGACGGCCGTGACGAGGAACAGGTGGATGTCCTCGCTCCCCCGGGCCAGGGTCAGATCGGCGGCGGCAGGGACGGCCGGCACCTCGGCGGCCCGGCGGAAGCCGAGGGGGCGCTGGGCGGCGGGCGCGGCGTCGTATAGGTCCCACAGCTGCTGGAGCCGGACGCCGAGCGGGAGCGTCCGGTCCGGCGGGCTGCCTGGCGCCAGCCGCTGGCGCAGCGTGGTCTCCGAGGCCTCCCAGACGACGACCCGGTCCACGTGCGGTCCGGCCAGGCCCGACCAGCCGACCTTCGCGTGGGACACACCCTGCGCGTCCGGGGTGCTGCCCAGCGGTACTCCCGGGGGCAGCGGTGGCGGCGTCGGCACGGCGGGGACGGGGCTGGCCGCGACCGCCGTGGCAGGTTGTGCGGGTACGGGCACCCAGACGCTGGGGGCGGCGATGCCGGGCGCGGCCTGCCTGGCCCAGACCTGGACTCCCCAGCGCGAGACTGCCCCGAAGTCCAGGCCGGGCCCGGGCACCGTGAGCCGGTAGGAGCGCGCCTCGCCGGCCTGCTCCGGAGTGCCCCAGCCCGGCGAGACCGAGCCGTCCTCGCGCAGCGGCACCACTGTCCCCGCAGACGCCGTGGCCGCGTCGCCGGTGAACGTGAGGGTGCTGGCCAGCCCCAAATTGGGCGCTGGCGGGGGCGGCGTCGGCGGCGTCCCGAACGGCGCCGGTGTCGAGCCGGTGGGCATCGGGTAGAACACCGCGCGCAGGTCGATCGCGGCGGGCGTTCGCTGCGACCACTCTGTGGCCAGGTCGACGGTCAGCAGCGACGGACAAACCGGGGAGCCCGCATACGTGGCCAGGAGCGTGAGATGCGTGAGCCGCGGCGGCGCAACACCCGGCGAGGAGGTGGTGAGCTCCACGTCCTCCCAATGCGACCAGACGCCGAAGATGTCGCATTGAGCGACCGCGTACCCCCGGCCGACAGACCCGTCGACGGGCAGCTCCTGGTCGCCCTGGACGACCATCGGCCGGTCCGCGCCGGCCACGGTGGTGTCGTCGGTGTCTAGGCGGGGGATGGCCCGCGGCTGGGAACCGCCGAGCAGCCGCTCCGGCATCAGGTCCTCGGCAGACCCCGCGCCGTGGCGCCAGCCGGCGAAGGCGTGCGCGACCGGCCCGGTCATCGTCGCCAGGCGCGGGCCCGGCCGCCAGCTGACCTCGATCGCCTCGCGGAACGGCCCATCGGGGCTCGCGGGCGGCAGCAGCGCCGCCCGGGCGGCCCGCAGGTCCACGACCGGCGGCACCACCGCGTGCCGCTGCACCGGCGGGATGTACGCGGCCACCTCGACGCCGTCGCCGAGGACCGAGCGCCGGTAGTGCCCGGTGACAAGGTACTCGAGCTCGCCCCGGAGGTCAGGCATAAGCTGCGCCAGGTCGGCCGCCCGGTAGGCGGTGCCGAAGCCCGTCGCGAGGTTCGCCGCCGGGTCGGTGCCCGCGGCCAGCAGCAGGAGGGCGAGCGGCTTGAGCCGGGCGCTCGCGGGCTGGTCCGCGGCGGTGCCGTCCGCACGGGAGGGAGGGTCGACGGCGCGCCGGTCCTCAAGTGAGTGCTGGTCCATCTCGGCGGTCCCGGACGCGTAGAGCGGACGCAGCTCGGGCAGGAGGAACGTGCGGGTCTCCTCCACCAGCCCGTCGGCGTCCGAGGGCTTCCACGGCGGGGCGGCCCGGCCGGTCTCCGTCACGGGGTACCAGCCGAGCGGTACCCCGGCCCGGCCGATGCGCTGGGCGGCGGCCTTCGGCGGGGCGGCCGGTGCGACGACGGGGCCTTGATCGTCGGGAACGTACTCACCGAGCTCGTGGCCGTCGACCGGCAGTCCGACGCGCTCGAGCGGCTGCCAGTCGTCGGCGTCGACCACCTCCTGCACGGTCTGGATCCGCACCGCGAGCGCGTGCCCGTTGACCAGGACGGCGTGGGTGGCCGCACCCGCGCTGGCGGTAAGCGTCACGGTGGGGCTGCCGGCAGGTGCCACGGCGGCGGTGCCGACGGCGCCGGCGGGGTCCAGCCCGGTCCGCAGCAGGAACAGCGCGGCCGGCCGGGCCGGGTCCTGCACCTGGCACCGGACCTGCACTTGCGCGGCCTCCTCACCGCCCCACCAGACCAGCTCCCCCTCGTCGACGGGGACGCCGATTAGCTCGGCGTTCCGCAGCCGGCGGTCCCGCACCGGCCGGCCCCACACCATGAACGCGTCGCGCGGGACGCCCAGGTCTGCGGAGCAACCCCAGGCCAGCCGGGTGTCCGGGCCGCGCTCCTTGAGCCGCTCGAGCAGCGCATCGTCGATCCCCTCACCGTGCCCGGCCCGCAGCATGCGGCGGGCGATGTCCAGCCAGTCGAGCCGTGCGCCCACAGCCCGGAACTTCCTCACGTCGTGCGTGCGCATCAGAACTCCACCTCCCACGGTGCCCCTGTCAGGGTCACGTCGACGATCGTGACGGCCCGGCCCGGATCGGCCGCGAGCGGGTCTGGGGCCTGCACCAGTTCGAGGGTGAGGCGCCGGCCGCGCTGCCCCGCGGCCAGGAGCACCATCGCCCGGGTGCCGCCCGGCCCGCGGACCACACGCCAGGCGCTTGCGGCGGCCTCCGGGTCCGGGGGCGTCGCGGCGGGCCGCACGTCCAGCCAGGTGGCCGGGCGGGCGGCCCACCATGCGTGCGAGGGGTCGACGCCGTCGGGCGGCGAGCTCAGCTGGACCGGCATGACGCGCTCCCGCACGAGCTGCTCGGAGCACTCGACGACGACGGCGACCGGCTGCGGCACGGCGTCGGCCGACCACCAGACCTCCACCGCGGGTGCGGACGGGGTCTGCGGAACGGGCAGCCCGGCCAGCTGGACGGCGTCGTCCCACTCCCGTCCGGTCGGCCTGTCCGGCAGGCCGGCCAGCGGAGCGGCGTCGCGGACCACGCGGTGGTCGATCGGCGCCGGCGCGATCCACGAGGCCAGATGATCGGGGTCGTCGAAGCGGGAGGTCGTGAAGTTCGCCCGGTGCACCCGCTTCCGCGGCCCGCTGCCGGTCGGCACCGCATGGATGTCGAGGAGGTAGTCGGTGAGCGGCTCGAGCTCATACGCCAGCACGATCTCCTCCACGTCCCGGGTGACGTGCCCGGCCCCGATGCACTCAAGGGCGTCCACGAGCTCCCCGACCGCCCGGTCCCACGGCGTGAGCACGACGGCGTTGGCCTTGGGCTGCAGCACCGAACCGGCAGCGAGCACCGCCTCGACCGGCAGCACGAGCGCCCGGCGGGGCGGGGTGGTGGCCGGAGGCGGCGAGCACGGTCACCTCAAGCCGGTGGTCGTAGGCATCGAACAGCCGGAGCACGTTCTGGGTGGCGAGCGTGACCCGCAACGGCTCCCGGCAGAACACGCCGGCATCGCCCATCCCCGGGTTGGTGTCGAGCAGCCACGGCCCCAGGTCGGCGGGGACCTCGGACGCCGGGGCGGTCGCGAACCGGAAGGTCTGCGTGTGCTCGTCGGCGAAGGACGGTGTCCGCGTCGGCACCGGGTCGCCGGTCTCGACGTCGTATGTCCAGCTCACGGTGACGTCGTAGGTCTGCCCCGGCTTGAGCAGGGCGTGGTCGGAGGGGTCCTGCGTCAGGCCGGTCTCGAGCGCGTCCCGGTCGCGGGACACGACCGTCTCGTCGTACTCGTACCGGCGCACCTCGGCCCGGCTCAGGCCCGCAGCCGCGACCACCCAGTAGCGCTGGGCGCGGATCCGCTGGCCGTGCTCCTGGCCCCAGCCGACGACGACGGCGGCAGCGCCCTCCGGCAGCTCCTCCCAGCGGATCAGGGCGGGCATCGGCCGGTCCCGGTCAGCCCCGGCAATTTTCGCCGCCATGCGCCCGGCAAGCTCGACCGGCTCGGCCCAGGGCCCGCCGGGAGCGACCCAGCGCTCCGGCAGGGGATTGGCGGGGCCAACCATCGCCGGCCAGTCCACCTCGCGGCGGTCGAGGGCCTCCCCCGCCGCCGAGCGGACCTCGACGAGCAGGGTCCGGTGCTTCTCCCGGGGAACGAGCAGCAGCAGGTCGAACGCGGCGAGGTCCTCCCCGAGCGAGAACGCGACGGCGTCGGCCAGCGGGTCGGGCCGCCAGCCGGCCTCCTGCCGGGCCCGCTCAACGAGTTCCCGGTCGGCCTGGCTGCCGGTCAGCGGCTCGCCGTCGGTGCGCACGGGCGAGGCGAGGATGCGTCCCTCGCAGCCCTTGAGCCGGCCGGCCTCGGGGTCGGGGCTGCGCTCGAGCCAATGCCCGGCCACGTCGTTGACGGTGGCGCCGGCGGCGAGCAGCCCGGCCAGTTCGGCGTAGGTGGCGGCCCCGGCACCCGCCCAGGTGGTCGGGTCAAGGGGGCCGTTGTCCTGGACCCAGCGGCTGAACGGGTCCTCGGGCGGGGTACGGTCGGTGGGGCAGGCGACGGCGTCGCCGGCCACCTCGGCTGGGGTTCCGCCGGCCAGCAGGTCGGCCGCCTCGTCGCCCGTGCGCCACGGTTCGGTGACCCGCAGCCGGCGCCCGGCCGGGGAGGTCCGCAGGAGCCCGTCGGGGTCCGGCCAGAGCACCGGGTCGAGCCGCCAGCCGGTGGCGCTGGGCCCGAGCGGTTCGCCCAAGAAGGTCCACAGTTGCGGCTGCGGCGGCGCGGCAGGGCGGCAGACGGTCCCCCAGCGGTGCTCGACCCGCTCGCGCAGCACCTCGCCGTAGGTGACGGTGCTCGTGAACGGCGTCGGCAGCCAGTGCAGCAACGCCAGCGCCGGCGGTTCGGCGGTGGACGAGCCGGGCGACGACGCACTCCACCAGACGGACGGCGTCGTGCCCGCGGTGAGGGTGCCGCTGAGGGTGACGCCCGTGACCTTGTAGGCCCACCAGCGCTCCCCGATCCGGCGCCAGGCGCCGGCGCCCGCCGCCCCGGTCGAGCCGAGCGGTGCCTGGCCCAGCACGCTCAGCCCCTCGGCGTCGGGCGCGACCTGGAAGCGGAGCACGGGGACGGCGTCGAGCGGCACGGTCGGCACCTCGCCGTGGACAATGGCACCGTCCACCCCGGCAGCCTGGCCGACCGTCGAATCGGAGGGCCGCCCGGCGGTGCCCTCGAGCAGCGCCGGCGTCCGTCCGGCCAGGGACAGGCCGGCGACGAGGTCGCGCACGGGCGGGTCCGGATCCGGTTCGTGCCCGATGGTGATCCCGACGCAGCCCTTGACGCTGAAGAAGAAGAAGTCGACCCTTCCGCAGACCTCCCCATGCAGGTACGGGTCGTCACGGGGCACGCCGTCCTCGATCCGGGTACCGACCATGAGCGTGAGCTCGGCGCTCACGCCGATGGAGACGATGAACAGCCGCAGCTCTCCCCGGACGTAGACCTTGCCGGCCAGGAAGAACGGGTCGAAGCCGAGCACCGCGTCGAACCCCGCCGCCGCCTCGACGTACAGCCGCGCTGCCTTGGAGCCCATCAGTACGGCCTGGATGTGGAAGCCGGTGGCTACGGACAGGCCGGTCGTGGCGGGCAGGGGCGGGATGGCGATGCCGTCGCCGTGCACCATGAGGTAGCCGGTGCCGGTGAACACGTCGAGGACCTTCACGGTCACCCGGTCGTCGTAGGAGCCGAGGTCGACCAGCCACTTCTCCGGGTTCCGCGCGTCGAAGAAGGCGGTGACGGGGACGTGGATGCGCAGGATCCGCTCGACGGCGTAGTCCGCGACGACGCCGACTGTGATGGTGCCGGCACCGAAGTCGATGTCCAGCACTGCCAGGAAGGTGGCCTCCTGGGTGGAGCCCAGGGCCGGCGGGAGGCTCAGGACGTCCGCCTTCATCACGAGCAGGAGCCGGGGCCCGGGGACCTCGACCAGGAGGATGCCCTTGAGGTGCAGGATGAACCCGCCCTCGGTGGTCCCGAGCAGCAATCCGACCGCGACGGCGAAGGAGCCGGCTCTGTGGGTCCAGCCGTCCGGATGCATCACGCTCTTGCGGGGCGGGGCGAGCTGCGCCATGAGCCAGTCGAGTGCCGGGACCCGCGCCGCGGTGTTCTCCAGCCGGCCGTAGTTGACGCCGACCCCGCCGAGCAGGCCGTACAGGGCCAGGCCCGAGTTGCCCAGCGGGAGGGGCGCGGGGAACTCGACCTCTACGCCGATCAGGAGGCCGGTGACGCCGGCCTTGGTCTCGATCGCGAGGGTGGCGGCGGCGCGGATGCCCAGCGGCACGATGGTCAGGTCGAACGCCGCCTTGAACCCGGCGCCGGTGAGCTCGATCGAGCCCGCGCCGTGGACCGTGCCGGGGATGTCGAGCGTAGCGCCGAGCTTGGTCAGCTGCGGGAGCTCGACGGCGTCGAGCCTCGCCCGGACGCGGATGGTGTCCACTGTCACGGGGCCCAGCGGCACCTCGATGCCGGCCTCGACCTCGAGGTAGGTCGGGTTGTCGCGGCTGACGCGGACGCCGAACACGCGCAGGATCTCGTCCAGCGGAGGCGTCGCGACCAGGGAGCCGGGCTGGATGTCGAGCTCGTAGCCCCGGGAGGGGTCGAACACCGGGATCGGCACGTACTCGGCCTCGCTGCCGGTGCCCCACTCCGACCGGACGCCGACCGCCTTGTAGCGGGTCCGGATCGGCCGGTCCTCCGGCACTCGGATCACGGCCAGGTCGAACCAGAACTGCACCTCCACGTCCAGCAGGACGCTGACCTGCGTGCCGCGGTCGGTGGTGGTCGAGCCGTCCGGCGCAATGATGCCGTCGCTCACCATTACCTCGGCGCCGCGCAGGGTCAGGACGCGGGTCCGCACGAGGCTGCTGGCGCCGAGGGCGACCGAACCGAGCTGGACGAGGGTCCCGGCCGCCGGGGAGAGGTCGGCGGCGCCGGCGGCGAGGGGGCCCATCACGGTGAGCGCCCCAAGCACGTTGAGGCTGCCGGCATCGATGCCGGCGTCCGTGTGGCGGCCCTCCCAGAGCCCGTCGAGGTCGGCCTCGAGGGCGCGGAACTCCCCAAACATCTGCCAGGATTCCCGGTCGGTGGCCAGCCGGAGCCGGACCCGGAACGCGCACAGCCCGTCGCCCGGGTTGGGACCGCGCCCGCCCAGCGGCGGCTGGCCGCCTTCGTCGAGCGAGGCCTCGATGGCCGTCTGGACGTCGAACTCGCCCCAGATCTCGAGCCGGACGAACGTCGTCCGGATCAGCTCCACCTCCACGCCGAGGCGGCGGAAGCAGTCCGGCCGGCCGGACGCCGGGGGCTGGGGGTCACGCTGCCCCGGCGGTTGGCTGACCGAAGGGCGGGACAGCTCGGCGCGGACGGCCTCCGGGGCGGGGGCCGCGGCGGCCCGGGCCCGGGCGAGCCACCACTCCCCCGATGTCTCGGCCGGCGCCGGCGTGGGCGGGTCAAGTGGGGTGTGGTCGCGGGCGTCGGCGTGGCCGCGCGGGGTGCCGGCGGTTGCGGCGTAGCCCAGATCGCGCAGGATTTCGACCGCCGCGTCGAGGCGGCGCTGGCTGAGCTCCAGGTTGTTGGTCCGCTTCGTGGGGGTGTCGTTGCCCTCGTAGGAGGCGTAGCCGTCCACAACGAGCGGGGTGGTACCGATGTCGGGCTGCCGTGACCGCGCAAGGTCGGAGAAGGCATCCCCGGCGGGGGCGGTGGTCCGCCCGGACGCCGGTGCCGAGCCGGTGTTGGCCGGGTTGCGCCACCAGGCGTCGGTGGTTTCGCTCGGGAAGGGGTGGTTGAACCGGAAGTAGCAGTCCAGCGTGGTCGGGCGGGCGTCCGCGGGCTGGGTCGGGGTGCCGGAAACCGCCGCGGTGCTGCCGGGCGCCACGGCCAGGGTGGCCCGGGTCCCAGTCGAGGTGCCGCCGGGCCACACCCACTCGGCAGGCACCTCGGGGTCGAGCCGCACGGTCACGTCGGTGGCGGTCTGGGAGACGATGACCATCCGCCCGCGCTCGGGCGTCAGCAGCCGCAGCGCTGCCGGGTTCGCCAGCGCCGGAGCGGCCCCATCACCGGCGGCAGGCCGCAGCGCCCGGAAGGAAACCGGGCCGTGGGAGTGCCCGCCGGTGTCGGTGACCGTGACCCGCAGCTCGACAGTGCCGGCCGCGGGCACCGTCACGGGCAGCCGGTCCCCCGCGACCGTCGGCCCGCCGACGACCTCGATCCTGATGGTGTGCGGGGCCAGCCCGCCCGAGGCGTCGACGAGGAACACGCTCTGGTCCGGTGCCTCGACCGCTCCGCCGGAGACCGCTACGATGTGCCGCCCGGCCGGGCTGATGAACCGGGCCAGCACCGCCGGGGAGCCGCCGCGGTTGACGACCTCGGCACTGAAGGCGCCCGTCACGCCGTCGTGCGCCCCGATCCCGATCCACAGGTCCCGGACGCCCGCCGAGACGGCCAGGCCCTCAAGGCCGTCCGGGGACACGAACAGCCGGACCTCCGGCAGGTGCAGTCCCTGCCATTCGCCGGGGACGGCTCGCGCCCCGGGCGGCAGCCCGGGCGGGTCGGCGAGGGCTGAGAGGTCGAGCTCGGCGGTGCGGAACGCGAAGCCGACTGTATTGCCCGGGCCGATAAGCGCGTGGCCCGGGGTCATGCGGATGAAGGAGTAGATGTCGTCGACGGGGTTGCCCGAGGTCGACGCCGAGCGCAGCCGGGTGCCGACAGTGGCCCCGGCCAGTTGCATGGTCCGAATGACGATACGCGGCAGGATGAACCTGACCTGCGGGTTGGCCGGGTCGAAGACCAGCTGGCCGCGCGTGTCCAGCATCGCACCCCGCAGGTAGGGCACGAGCAGCCGGATCCCGGGCACGTCCAGGTCCAAGTGCCAGCCGCCGTCCTCGGTGCCGCCCGGGCCGGCCAGGTGGCGGCCGTACGCGATGGTGGCCTGGGTGCCGGTGAGCTCGATGGGCGTGGACGGCCCGGCGCCGCCCCAGCGCCCGGTCGCGGGGTCGACGCTGACCCCGGCGAGCTGCGGGACGTCCACCGCGACGGATCGGACGCTCCAGGTGCCATCCACGTCGGTGACCTCGCGCGGCGTCAGGCCGGCGGTGTCAATCGCCTTGAGGGCATTCTCCAGCGGATCCAGCGCTCCAGTGTTACGGAGGTCGGACGGGAGATCGTCCCAGAGGCTCATGACAGAACCGTTCGACGGGAACGGCCATCAGTGGCTGAAGGATCGAGTCCACTGGCCAGCAGGTACTCCTGTGTCTCTTTCCAAGATGTGCGATTGGCCATATCAGCTCCCCGGGCCTCAGTGAACGCAACGTAAAGATAGCCGGACCCTAATGACGTGAGCGTTACTGCCGCGTTACGGCCAGACCGAGGCCAAAAGACCTGCCACGGGGCTTGCTTTAGCCACCACTGGACGCTGGGGTCCCCGCCTTCCTTCAGGCCCCATTCACTTCCCACCAGGGTTCCGGACGGAACGCCTGGCCCGGCCCCTGGGTTGGGGCAGGTGTCCCCATGGCCGGCAAGACGTCGATGCCAGAGAATGATGACGGCGCCGCTGCTGGGTGACCCGGACGATATTGGTTCGTCCGCCTACAAAAAATGACTGGGGAACTTGATGAAACTCGCAACGCGTAAAGCGGCTACTGCTGCGGCTGTACTGGCCCTGGGTGCCAGCGCATTCCTGGCGGGCGCGCCTGCTGCCAATGCCTCGGGCACAGGAACCGCGTGCCCGACATCACGGGTGTGCTTCTACTTCAACTCCGACTTCCAGGGCGCACGCGCCGATTACGCCAACAGCGACGCGACCATGGGCAATGAGCTCTTCACCGACGGCCCTGTCGGAAGGAACGGATGGGGCGTCCAGGTCAACAACAACGCAGCATCCATGGTCAACAACACGTACGCGTACGTCACGATCTACGACAGCCCCGGCTGCGAAGGCTACGCCTGGTACATCCAACCAGGGGACCGTCTCAACCTGGGCGCGATGAAAAACAGGGTCAGCTCAATCCACGTAGCCTACAACGGCGGTGCCTGCCTCGACCGGGACCAGTCCTGGGCCTAGCCTTTGACTGGCCGAGGCTGTAACGCCGGACCTTCTCCGCAGCGCCAGGGACACTGGCGCTGCGGAGGGGCTTCATAAGAAGCGAGTCCGCAGGACAGAGGAAGGCCTGCACCCGTTGCTGGGTGTCGGCCACGTCCGAAAAGAATGGTGCAGGCTGTGTGCGCTATAACCTCCACGTTGGTCCGTCCGGACTGTGATGCGCCACTGCCCACGTTCGAACTGCGGACTTCGTCCCGTCGTCTCCCCCTCAGTCCGGCAACGATGAGGATGAGGCCAAGCGTTGTGAAGACGGCCGTCGGATCAGGCCGACGCCGCCGAGGAACTCGCTGTTGCGTCGCTCACGCCGTCGGCCGCCACGTACTCAGACGCGCCTCCGCTCGTCCCCGAGATGGAGGACGCTATCCAAGAGACAGCCACGAGCATGTGCTGGCTGGAACACCTGTCGCGGTGTGGGCCGCGAGCTTGCACACCTATTGCTAAGCATACTTATGATAGATCCAATCGGATGGGGATCCGGTGGTGTGAAGGGGAATCGAGAAGGGTGCGCTCAGCTAAAGGGGCGCACCTTTTTCGTGCTCCCATCCTGCGGAGTTGCGTCCGGGAATCGAAGCGGCACGGTCCTAGACTTTCGGCATGCACCCCTTAGTGGCGATCGTCTTGGTGTTCCTCGCCGCGATCGCCTGGACGGTCACCGTCCTGACGATGCTGATTGTGGTGGTCAGAGCCCGGCGCCGGCCGCCATCCCAGGCCACACGCACGGCCCAGAGGGCGGAGATGCCGGGCTCCGATGAAAGGGCCGCTTAGTCGCGCCTGAGTGCCTTGCTGATGACGCGCCTGATGAGTGCAGCCGCATCCTGGACCGCAGGGTCACCAAACAAAACGACAACGTCAACTACAACCCGGCCGCCAAGGCTGAGCTGTCCAACGTGGCCGGCTACAGACCTTCCGGCAAGTGGTTTACGCCGGAAGCTTCGAAGGCTCCACCAGCATCGGCCTGGGCGTCCGCGCCCGACTTCCCTTCCGGGTCTTCACACTCGACGGGCCAGGGTTCGGCTCCCGGCTGATAGTGCACGTCGCCCACTTCTGGTGACTACGTCCAGAAAAGGGGTGCCGTATCCCAGATCGGTGGTGCGGCACCTTTTCTGTGGGTACGGCTGGTACCCAAGAAGACAGCTACTGGGCAAAGGGTTCCCCAAGACGAAGCCCAGTCATAAGATTGAGGGGCTGGGGCGACGGTGCCGCCGCAGGTCTGGCCGGATCCGGTGCCGCGGACGGCCCCGAACCTGTAACGACGTCCCGAGTGGATGCGGCAATGAGCACGAAAAACCGCGTGTGGCGGCAGGCGGCCCTCGCAGTCGTCCTCCTTGTATCTGGCTGTATCTCGTCCACCGATAAGCCCGCACCGTCAGCAAGCTCACCGAAACCCTTCGCTTCCTTGGAGCATCAGGTCCAGCTGTTTCTGGACGAGGGCGCGGTGGCCGCTGTCGTCCAGATTCGCTGGCCCAAGGGCGAGTGGTCCAGGGCCTACGGTGTGCGTGACCTTGAGACCAGGACCCCGGCGCAGCCAACGGACCGTGCTGCTGTCGCCAGCGTCACCAAGACGGTGACGGCTGTGGCCGTGCTGAAGCTCGTGGACGACAACCTCATCGGCCTCGACGATCCCGTCAACGACGTCATTCCCGGATTCACGACTTCACTCACGCCACCAGCCCCGATTACTGTGAGGCAGCTGCTCAGCCATACCTCCGGAATGCCCGAAGTCACCGATGCCCTGCCGAAGGATGTTGACTTCCGCCCTGTGCTCGCACAAACGTTGACGATGGAGCGGGGCCTGCAACTGGCAGGGACCCTTCCCTGGAGATCTGATGATGTCGGGGCATTCAAGTACTCGAACACCAACTATCTCGCACTCGGCCTCCTCATCCAGACGCTGCGGGACAAGCCCATCGTCCACGTTCTGCAGGAAGAGGTCTTAGGCCCTCTCGGTTTGAAGAACACCAGCCTGGACCGTATTGACCCGCACGAAACCGGTATTCTGCACGGCTACGTAACCCTGCGCGGTGAACTAGTAGACACCACTGACAACACCTTCCTGGCCGGCAACCCGGCCGGGGGCGCTATATCGACGATGGCGGACCTGAACCTCCTCATGGCTGGAATCTTCCAGGGGCGGGCGGTTTCAGCGTCGTCCCTGCGGGAAATGAAGACCAGCCCAGGCTTTCACCCGTATGGGCTGGGCGTGTGGGAGCATGCGGACGGTTGCTCGGAAGACTCGCGGCACGAGGGCCGTGGCGGGTTCTGGGACTACCAGACCGTGGCGGTCAGCAGCGCGGACGGGCGGTATCAGGCCGCGATGACAGTCACAACACCACCAATGCCCACGGAACTCGAGGACCCCTCCACCCAAGACAAGCGTGACTACCTGAACGACCGGATCGAGTCCACACTCAACGAAACATTGGACCGCATCTGCAAGCCGGCCAACTAAAGGTGGTCAACGGCCCGCTGACGCAGCCTCTGACTTGAACAGCGCTGCCGCGTTTCACCCGCCTGCCCAAGCACCAAAGTTGCCTCCACCACTGGTGTGTCCGGTTCAAATCACGATGCTATGTACCGCCCATGGTGGTCACCTACCACCACCGCTTTAGCGCCCAGTCGTTGGCGGCCCCGTCCCCGTCGGCGCTGTCCTTGCCGCAATGCAGGCAGCGTTTGTATAGGCCACCGTCATCGTTGTGATCGACGTGCCAATGATGATGGAGATTGAGCTTGCACAGCATTTGCGTGAGCATGACAATCCAGCTCCTAGTAGTAGTCGCGGGTGTGGGGTCTTCGGGGTGATCACCGCTGGCGAGCCTCCCCGACCATCGGGCACTGTGGGGATCTTCCTTCCCACAGTGGATGCAGTGGCGACGAAGCTATCCGTCGTTCATTTGGGCAAGCCAGTGATGGCCGATGCCCCATCTGCAAAGCAGTTTTTAGGATCATGGCGACGTCTCTTCTGGGGCATACTCAGCTGTCTCTTGGCAGACCGTGCAATGTGCCCGTAAGGCTAAACATGGCCCTCGGGAACCACCCGGAGAAGAGGCAGTCAGTATGGCTAGAGCAGCCTGCGCCTACACCGGAACCCGAAAGACGCTCTTCAGGTCGTCGGCGCCCAGGAGATCGTGGTTGAAGGCGATGGCGTCCACGGGCCGGGTGTCCACGAACAGGACCGCAACCGTCCGGGAGTGGACCACCGTGTACCGGGCGAGGTCCTCCACCCAGGAATGGATCCCGGTGTATTCATCGATGAACGACCCGTCCCCGAGCAGCCCCGTTGCTCGAGCAGGTCATGGACAACATTCCAGGCGAGATCATCAGTTCATGGATCGCCGCCTCAACAGTTGTAGCCGTCATAGGACCAGGGTGCTTCCGGGCACGGATAGTCTCGTGGAGCTCGCGGGCGTGTCCTCAAGCTGGTGGCCAGCCGGAGTTAGACTGAGCCGGGTAAGGACGGATTGGGGGATCCACGGCGGCTCGTACCGCTGTTCCGCTGGTCGGTCGCCGCCAGCAAATCAAGGATGACCGTGACATTCTTCCAGGACTATCCGATCCCTACACCGCCTTCCCGTCCAAGGACGCCGCAGTTCACTCCGCCTCCTTGGGTTGCTGCCCCGCGATACGAGCTGCCCGCCGTCGTTCCCGTGGGCCAGTTCATCCACAAATCCCCCACCTTTGTGGTGGCCATTGAAGCCGCCAAGGTGTACTCGACCGGCTGCGTCTTTGAAATGTCCTGGATGCTGCGCCGCACTGACCAGGATGACCGGATATGGTCCGAGATGAACGGTGTCTTCCACCGGCCTGCGCCGCACTTGCGTGATGCGGCCATTTCAGTTGATTCCGTCCTCCTGTTCGGAATGCAGTTCCCGGACGGCTCCAAGGCCAGCACATCATCCCTCGCGATGTATGAGCAATCTGTGCCCCGGGACCAGGAACCTGGCGGGCCGGTGTTCGAGTTCCGCCCCAGAGGGGGCAACGGCGGGGAGGATGACATGTCGGCAATGGGAACCCTCTGGCTGTGGCCGCTGCCGCCAGCCGGGGATCTCCGCCTGCTTGCCCAATGGACAAGCATGGGCATGCCCGAATCCTTCATCGTCCTGGACGGCAACCGGCTCCGAGCGGCCGCAGCAGCGGTTCAGCAGTACTGGCCGGAGGAGGTCGGGCCGGAATGACCGCACTCGAAAACCCGGTCCTGGCAGTCGTCTTTGCGGCGATCTTCTTTTACGTCCTCTACGGCGTCATCCGCGCAGCCGTCCGTGACGGCATCATCCAAGCCGATGAGCGGCGGCAGAAGGCGCGGGATGGGATCAACAGCAGCAGCGAGGGAGTGTGACTGCCCGCGGCTGGCTCGTAGCCGTCGTCGGGACGGTCTTCCTTGTCTTTGCGCTCCCGTACGTTCTGGCGGTGTTCAACCTGGCCCCCAACGGCATAGAAACCCTGCTTCTCGTCGTCCTACTGTGGGCCGGCAGCTGGGTCTTTGCCCGCCGGCGAGCCCCGAAAAGTACCGATCAGTGAAGCACAAACTCTGGTTGACCTTCGCCGTGATCCTGGTTCTTGCTGCCACGGCCCATTTCATGGTCCGCTCCGCCGAGGACAAGGTGACCGACCGAATGCTGTCACAGGCAGACCGTTTCGCCATCCCGGCCGACTGGAATCTGATCGACGAGATTGTCCGGCCCGAGCGGTTCATGTGCATCAGCACGAACCCGTGCCCGAGTATGTCGCGTCGGTGGGAGACCGGAAAAGAGCTCACCGATAACGACGTCGCGGCAGTAGTCTCGGGGGTCGGTGTCGAGATGACTGCCGACGGACCGTGCAAGCGACAGCCCAACGTCATCGGGAACAGCACCATCTGCCTCTTTACGGGAAAGGACGGCGAATTCAACTACTGGCTCTCTGTCGCCAGCCCCGGCCCGGGGGAACCTCAGAAAGTCGGCCTAAACATCAGGGCCCGCACCCTATAGTGCGCCTACCGGCACCTGTCTTCGTCGCGCCAACACAGAACTGGTTCTGCCTGTCCCGCTTCCATGCCTTGTTGATCCGAGCGGTGGGTGGCTTGGAGAGCAGGTCCACATCAGCCACGGTCAGAGCCCTTGCTTCTCCGAAGCGGTGCCTGTCATCATCAGGAAGTTCGTGAAGGCCTTGAACCGCTCCCCCATACCCTCCACGATGAGACTGAACTCCGCATGGGTAAGCAAGATGGCCTCGTCCTCCGCCTTTTCGATACGAGGCAGCTGCACGCCGCGGCAAGGGTTCCACGGAATGTACCCCAACATCTTCGCGGTATTCATGGTTGGACTTCACCCAGTGCGCCATCAGTCGGTAATCCAGCTTGTCCACGGTAAATAGCCGATGACGTTTCCGATATGCAGGTCCAGCATGGTCCGGTACGTCTTCGTGGTTCCGCTGGATGGACGGATCAGCAGGTCGATGTGTTCCTGAATGACCTCAGCCACAGTTGGCGTGCGCTTCTCGTTGGACAGGATGGCATGCTGCGCGATCTCGAACGACTGACCATTCGCGCACAGAAGCCTCTTCAGAGTTTCAGCTTCGACGAAACGTGGCGGCTGTCAGGCCTCGCGGCTCTTCGGGTCTCGCCGCAACACCATGTAGGACGACGACCCGTCCGTTTTGATGCGCTTTCGAATGCGTCTGACCTGGGAAACACGGTGCCCGAGGTGGGACTCGAACTACATTCCAGGCCTGCAAACACGGGGAACCCGCGAGAACATGCGGAATTCGGAGCAGTCCGACCGACCTACAACCCAGTCCGAAGCCCAAAGTGTGGACAATGTCCATACCCCCTTTCGGGGGCGCTGGAGGACTACCGGGGCACCAGATGCCTGGAAATCTCGGCGGCAGCATTCGGCAGGTCGATAGTGCCCGCGGCGACTCCGACGACGAGGTCGAAGCCTTCATCCGTGGTGAAGTCATGCCGGTAACCGTTGATCCACAGCAGCAGCCCCATGAGCGTCCAAGCCGTCCGTTTGTTGCCGTCAACGAGTGGACGGAACCGGGCGACCGACTCCAACAAGGCTGCCGCCTTCACCACGAGCTCCGGATAGGCTTCCGCGCCCAGGACAGTCGTAGCCGGCCTGACCAATGCTGAGGCCAACAACCCGACATCACGGATATGGAAGCCGTACCGATCAACTACCTGAAGGGCATCCTCAATGTCCAGGTACGCTGTCACGCGTCTTCAAGGCGCTTCAGCAGATCAGCGTCATGACTCATAACAAAATCAAGACCTGCGCTGATTTCACGTCGGCGCGCGTGGCGCTGCAGAACCAACTCTGCGCCCTGCAACAGAAGCGCGGACTTCGACGTATGTTCCTCGGCAGCCAACTTCTCCAGCCGCCGATCGAGGTCTTCAGGGACACGGAGATTCATAGCCATGCCTACATGGTACCAAACCGGTACCCGCCCTTGACTGGGCTGCACGCCTCGCTAATTGGACCAGACTCACCCGAGCAGGGTCGCGGTGTCTTGGAAAGCTCTGTTCTTTTCAAGCTGTCCGTCCAGCATCACACGCCCGCTGTCGAGGGTTTCAAGGCCGGCGACGGCCGTAAGGAATCTCAATAGGGATTGTCAAGGACAATCATCGTTTCCAGCAGTGCTGCGCGGCACCCAAGGTGCCCCTAAAGCTATCCGTGGCTGGGGTCAATTCGGATTATCCATGGCTGATTCTTTTGGGAGCCGTTTGGAGAGCTCCCTCGGCAGCGGTAGCGGTGGATAACTCACGAGGATTTGTCCCCGGCTGTGAGTAGCGGAGGCATTCCGAAGAGCATTGGCAATACAGGATGAATCCGGCAGCGCTAGGGGTGTAAGTCTGATCTCGATGGGGTGTTTCCATAGATCTCTTCGCCGGGTCGCTGCGGTTGAAAATGCGCTCGCTCTCATCGTTCAGAGCGCATGGTCGCGGTGCCTTCCGTGTTCTGTTGTAGTGGGCTTACCAGGGTGCCACGATATCTTCTATCAGCCGCCACACGAGCAGGGGGTCTTCGGAGATGAACGATTCAATGGGTGCGTTCGCGGGAATTGGGAACACGCCCCTCGTGGAGCTGCGGAGGGTGGCGCCGGCCAACGGTGCCCGGATTTTCGTCAAGTTGGAGTGGGCCAACCCGACAGGGAGTATGAAAGACCGGATGGCACGCACGGCGGTCGAAGGCGCCGTGCGCGACGGTCGCCTTATCCCGGGAGGAACTGTCGTCGAATACACCGCTGGCACGACCGGCATTTCGCTTGCGTTTGCTTGCGCTGTGCTTGGTTTCGGCCTCCACGTCGTCTTCTCCGACGCGTTCAGTGACGAAAAACGCCGGACGATGCTTGCCTTTGGCGCCACCGTCGAGGATGTTCCAAGTGACAATGGCGCAATCACCGAAACGCTGATCAAGCGGATGATCGCCCGGGCCGCTGAAGTATCGAAACAACCGGGCATGTGGTGGTGTGACCAGTTGAATAACCATGACGCGGTCACCGGGTATCTGCCCCTGGGGGAAGAAATCTGGACACAGACAAAAGGCCGGATCGACGCGTTCGTGCACACGGTCGGAACCGCTCACTCCATTCACGGGGTCACGCGCTCGCTCCGAGCGCACAATCCAGACATCAGCGTCTTTGCAGTCGAACCGGCCGAATCCGCTGTCCTGTCCGGTCAACCGACCGGCCCCAACCGGATCGAAGGCATCGGTATCGGTTTTGTTCCCCCGCTGTGGGAACCGGATGCCGTCGACGGCATCCTCACCGTATCCGCCGACGAGGCAATGGATATGGCGCGGCGCCTGGCCCGGCAAGAGGGGCTCTTTGCCGGCACTTCCTCAGGGGCGAATGTTGTCGCCGCTCTTCGGACCGCGGAACGAATGGGCCCCGGATCAACAATCGTCACCATCCTCTGCGACTCCGGACTCCGTTACCTCTCCACCGAGCTCTACCGATCTGGAACAATCTAGCCCCCAAACCAGCCGGGCGCCCGCAATTCCAACGGCCAGGAAGCTTGGCGGAGGGATCGTTGCCTGCTCGGCAGGCGCAGGCCTATACTCCGGTCAGGCCGGCAGCTTACCGGTTCGGACGATGACTAAGGAGATCACGGTGGCGCCTAGATTCGGAGTGCTTGCATGGGATCGAAGCCATAGAACGAACGGAACACCACCCACCGGCCGTTCTCCCAGCCCTGCCGGCCCTGCCCGAACACCACGGCGGTGACCGCGCTGGTGAGATTGTCGTAGCGGATGTGTTTGGTACGTCCCAGTCAGTCTTTTAGTGTTTGCGCAGTTGAACAAACGCAGTCATAACTCGGCCGTTACATCTCATCAGAGCGTGATAACTGCCACCGTAGTTTTGTGAGGCCTGCGGGGGAAGGTTCAGCGAAGCCGCAAACTGATCAACTTTGGTGACCAGAGAATCGCGCCAACATCAGTTTGCGGCTCAACGGCCTCCACAGGTGGCGGCCAGTACGGCACCGCGGCCTTACAAGCCCTGCGTGATGTCCCCGGGCTGGATCGTCACCACCTGGAACAGGCCGGTTTCCTAGCTGACGTCCGCCCCGGCCATGCCAACGACGGCGACGGCGACGGCGACGGGCATGTGCGATACCAGCAACCCGCTCGGCTGCAACAAACACGTCCAATCACCCAAGGGGTAAAGAATTGCCCGCTCAACTGCGGTCAGCCGAGTAGCGCTACGCCGAATTCAGCGACGACGGCCCGCAGTTCCCCGAGGTAGCGCTGCGCTTGGTCGGTGAGCGGAATCGCGGCGTGGCCGATCCAGCCGATTTCGATGCGTTCGTCAACGTCGAGCGGGATGGCGACGATCTCCGGGTCGAGCTGCCCACTGATGATTCCCGTCGAAATCGTGTAGCCGTGGAGCCCGATCATGAGGTTGAAGATCGTCGCACGGTCAGAGACCCGGATCTCCTGCTTACTGGACAAGGTGGAGAGGATCTCCTCGGCGAAGTAAAAAGAGTTGTTCGCACCTTGATCGAAGGTCAGCCGCGGCAAGCCGGCAAGATCTTCTAGAGTCGCTCGCTCTTTTGAGGCGAGCGGGTTGTTCCGTGAAATGAAGATGTGCGGATCGGCGAGGAACAGCGGAGAGAACGCGAGCCCGGATTCGCGGAGCAGCTTGTCGATGATCTTCCGGTTGAAATCGTTCCGGTAGAGGATGCCTATCTCGCTGCGGAGCGTCCGGACATCCTCGATGATGTCCCAGGTGCGGGACTCACGCAGCGAGAACTCGTATTCGGCCACCTCAGTGGCCTTGACCATCCGGACGAAGGCGTCCACCGCGAACGAGTAGTGCTGCGTTGACACCCCAAGCAGACGTCGCCGCGGTGGCCTACCAAGGTAACGCTGCTCGAGGAGAGCGAACTGCTCGACGACCTGCCTCGCATAGCCGAGGAACTCTGCCCCGTCGGCTGTGAGGGTGACGCCGCGGGCGGAGCGAACCAGGAGCGCACGGCCCACCCGGGCCTCAAGGTCCTTCATCGCTGCGGACATTGTGGGCTGCGCTACGTAAAGAAGGTCGGCAGCCGCTGAGATTGTCCCCTCAGCTGCAACTTCTATGAAGTAGCGCAGCTGCTGCAGGGTCAATCCTCTGGAAAGCTGTGGCATAGGAAAATTCTATATGAATGCATAATGACCACTAGTTACTTGATACCCCTCGGAAGGTTG
This sequence comes from Pseudarthrobacter oxydans, assembly GCF_013314975.1. Lineage (GTDB taxonomy): Bacteria > Actinomycetota > Actinomycetes > Actinomycetales > Micrococcaceae > Arthrobacter > Arthrobacter oxydans. Next base: position 335,440 of record NZ_JABTYH010000001.1, read on the forward strand.
CAGCATGGATACATCCCCTTCGGAAAGGCCGTCTCCGGCCCATCAACGGATTGGCAGCACATGGCAGACGACTTCACCTTCAGCATTACCATGACCCGCTTCGACGAGGACTACTCCCCGTCGGAAGGCTCCCGGATCACGACGAATTTCGCCAACCTGGCACGGGGCGAGCACCGCCAGGAGAACCTCCGCAACGCCTTGACCATGATACGGCGCCGTTTCAACGATCTCGCAGACTGGGACAACCCGGACCGGGACCGCTACGCGCTCGAGCTTGAGATCGTTTCCGTGCAGATACAGTTCACCGCGGACGGAACGGATCAGCAGTTCCCGCTGTTCGAGGTTCTCGATATCCAGATCGTCGACCTGCTGAACGGGGTCCGCCACCAAGGAATCGTCGGCAACAACTTCTCCTCCTACGTCCGAGACTTCGACTTCAGCGTCGTACTGCCGGCGGCAGCCGGGTACTCAGGCAAGCCCACGGTGCCCGACGACTTCGGCGATCTTCACGGCAAGCTGTTCCAGCACTTCCTCGATTCCCCGGTAGGCCGGGAACGCTTCCCGCAGCCGCCAGTGGTCTGCATCAGCGTCTCCACAAGCAAGACGTACCGGCGAACCGGGAACCGTCACCCGGTCCTGGGCGTCGAGTACCAGCAGGACGAGTTCTCGCTGACGGACGCGTACTTCGCAAAGATGGGACTGCGGGTGCGCTACTTCATGCCACGCGGCAGCGTTGCGCCGCTCGCCTTCTATTTCCGGGGCGACCTGCTCAATGACTACTCCAACCTGCAGCTCATCGGCACCATCAGCACCATGGAGACGTTCCAGAAGATCTACCGCCCGGAGATCTACAACGCGAACTCCGCCGCCGCCGCCGTCTACCAGCCGAGCCTGGGCGAGCAGGACTACTCGCGGACCCAGATCGCTTACGACCGCGTCGAGCGCGGTCAGCTCGCGATCACGCAGGCGAAGTACACGGAGGAGCACTTCATCACGGCCCACAAGGATCTGTTGGACCAGTGGACGGCCAACTACCCTGCCCTCGTCAACTGACCCACGGAGAATCGTTAATCATGAACACACTTTTGCCCACCACCGTTGTCGGTAGCCTGCCGAAACCATCGTGGCTCGCACAGCCGGAGACTCTTTGGTCCCCGTGGAAGCTGGAGGGAGATGCGCTGCTCGAGGGCAAACAGGATGCGCTGCGCATCGCCATCCACGAGCAGAGCCTGCGCGGCATCGACATCGTCAGCGACGGCGAGCAAACCCGCCAGCACTTCGTCACGACCTTCATCGAGAATCTCAGCGGGGTCGACTTTGAACAACGCAAGACCGTGCGCATCCGCGACCGCTACGACGCGAGCGTACCGACCGTCGTCGGACCAGTGAGCCGTGAGCGGCCGGTATTCGTCGACGACGCAAAATTCCTTCGCGCAACCACTGACCGGCCGATCAAATGGACTCTTCCCGGTCCAATGACGATGGTGGACACGCTCTACGATGACCACTACAAGAGCCGCGAGAAGCTGGCCTGGGAGTTCGCCACGATCCTGAACCAGGAGGCGAAAGAACTCGAGGCGGCCGGCGTTGACATCATCCAGTTCGACGAGCCCGCGTTCAATGTCTTCCTCGATGAGGTCAAGGATTGGGGAGTGGCTGCGCTTGAGAGAGCCGCAGAAGGACTGCGCGCTGAGACCGCCGTGCATATCTGCTACGGCTATGGGATCAAGGCGAACAATGACTGGAAGGCGACGCTCGGCCCACAGTGGCGGCAGTACGAGGAAACGTTCCCGCTGCTGCAAAGCTCCAGCATCGACATCATCTCGCTGGAATCCCAGAACTCCCAAGTGCCCATGGACCTCATCGAGCTCCTCCGCGGCAAGAAAGTCATGCTCGGGGCAATCGACGTCGCAAGTGAGACCATCGAGACCCCGGAGGAGGTCGCCAACACCCTCCGCATGGCCCTCCAGTTCGTCGATGCGGACAAGCTCATCCCCAGCTCCAACTGTGGCATGGCACCGTTCCCCCGGGACGTCGCACTGGCCAAGCTGAGTGCTCTCAGCGCAGGGACGAACATCATTCGCGAGGAACTGGCCCGCTCCGCCCCCAGCGTGTCCTAGCGATGTTTCACGCCTACCCCGCAGAGACTTGGCTCGACGCTCCCGAGCAAAGCTTCCCGTCCTCCCTCTCGGCTGATGAATTCAAGGCACTGTTCCGTGGGCACCCGGGAGGTGTCGCCGTCATCACGGCCGATGCCGGCGAAGGACCGGTGGCACTGACGGTATCGTCGGTCGTGTCAGTGAGTGCGGAACCTCCATTGCTGATTTTCTCGGTCTCGGCACTGTCCTCTGCGTCCGAAGTGCTTTCGCGCGCCGATACCGTCGTCGTGCACCTGCTGGACGCGCACGACGTCGACTTGGCGAAGTTTGGAGCGACCCCTGGAGCCGACCGGTTTGACCAGACGCACCGCTGGTCGCCCCTTGCAACCGGCGAAGCGGTGTATGAGGATGTCCGCGCCTGGGTGCGCTGCGCCGTCATCAATCGCATGGAGGTGGGGACCTCCACAATCATCGCCGTTCACGCCTTGGAGTCCCGCGTGATGCGTGACGTCCAGGCGGGCGAACCCGGCGACGCACTGATCTACCACAACCGTTCATGGCACCGTCTGGGCGAGCATTCCAAGCTTGAAGGCTGAGCGCCCTAGCCGCCGGCGCAGTCCCCGGAGCGACGGCATCGCCGTAGTTGCCAGCCGGTCCGCCTAAAACCACCCATAAGCATGTCGGGGGGTCATAGAGACCATCCCTCACGATGAAAGATCCCTTAAACCATGACATCAGCCGTAGCCAGCCCAGGTACCAAAACCGCCTCTACCCTGCAAGAAAATGCGTCTCCGGAAAAGTTCCGACTGATGCTCATGATGGCCCTCACGCTCGTTACAGGTGTCGTTGACGCGGTCGGCTACCTTGCCCTTGACCGCGTCTTCACCGGAAATATGACCGGCAACGTGGTGATTCTTGCGATGGCGTTGGCCGGGGCGGCGTACCTGCCAGCTTTGGGCCCACTGGTAGCACTTGGTGCCTTTCTCCTCGGCGCGGCGGTTGCCGGATTTACGCTCCAGTCAAGCCCGCAAGGCTGGAACCGCCGGGTGACGCTCCTCCTCACAGCGGGTTGTATCGCGTTGACGGGAACCGCCGCCGTCTCCCTCATCGTGGAAGACGTCGGCCGGCAGTCCATTGTTGTCATTGTTGCCGCCGTTATCGCCATGCACATGGGCTCCCAGGCCCTGATTGCGCGGCATTTGGGCGTACGAGACATGACCACCGTGGTCATTACTTCCACCATGACTTCCCTCGCCGGGGAGTCACTTGTGGGCAAGCAACGGCCCCGGTTATTCAACCGACGGCTGGGCGCTGTCCTCGCTATGTTCGCCGGGGCCGCCATCGGAGCGATCCTGCTCCAGACACATTTCAGCGTCCCGATCGGCCTCGGCATCGCCATCACCGCCGCGGTGACCGTCCTGGGAAGTCGCCGCTGGCATTGATGCGGTACATCCCGCCAGCTACACCGCACCAGATCGCGGACGATCGGGGAATCGATCACAGCTTCCCCGCCATGTATCCAGGCGGCCTGGCGCCGAACGCTCGTTGTCAAAAGCGCTGTTCCTCGGTCAGGTCCCCTTCTGATACGACGCATCCAAAGCGGCCTCGTGGACCGGAGCAAAACCGGACTCAACACCGAAGCCGGGCGGTCTTGGGTGCTGGCGAATCTACATCAATTCCGGTGAACTCATGCTTTAGTCCCTGCTGCCGCCGGAACGTGAGCTGTGCCTGGAATTCGGCATTGGCCGCTAACACCCGGGAACCGAAAAGTGGGCTGCTGCGCTTTGAATTCGTTCGACTCTGTCAAGCTACCCACGTCACCAGTAGCACGATTACGGGCTACCTCGCCGTCGATGAATTGACAGGGGAAACCTCGCTTCTTCAACAGGCCGTCGACCGCTTTCCAGTGGTGAACCTGCTGGACCTTGGCATGGCGACAGCCATGGCCTGCTGGATCATTGAAAGCCTCCGAGAGGAACCTAACCGTCTCTTCGAGGTTCAACGTATTGCAGACGAGGCCAATATCCCCTCGACACTTGCCGAGGACTATGAGACTGCCAGGAAAACGAAGCCTAAACCAAAACCATAACTGCCGAATGGTGTTGGCGCTTTGCCTTGGGGCGAGGACGGCACGGCAGAACTGTCATGCAAAACGCGACCGGTTGGACACCCGCTTATACGACTCATGCAGAGTCACGTCAAGGTTTGTCAACACTCGAAAGCTAAAAAGCCACTGACCTGCGGAAACACTGTGCCCGAGGTGGGACTCGAACTACCTTCCCGACCTTGCAAAACACAGGGGACTCCCCAAAATATGCGGAATTCGAAGCGGTGGGGGACAGTATGGCCCGATCCGAGAGCAAGACTGTGGACAATGTCCACACCCCCTATTTCCGCCCGTCGAAGCCTTCAGCCTACGCCTGCATCCCGCAAGGAATGGATGCGGTTTTTCTTTGTCCTTACAGATTTGGCTCGCCCTCTCGGTAGGTCATGCCGCCTGGCTCTTTGGCACCGATGAACAGTCAGAACTACAAACTGCTTGTCATTCTGATATGTCCCATGATCGCTGGGCGGGGCCTCCGCGCAACCAGGGCGCTACCGCGCCGGCCTCGGACCGAAAACTTCGTCACACGAACAGAGCCCATTGCTTGCGGATGAAGTTTTCGCCCGGCGCCGGTCCCCCAAGTTGCACTCCGGCCCCTCAACCCAGCGGATGGTCCCCTACCAGAACGATGCCCACAACCAACAACCGCAGAAAACAAGCAAACATCAGGGTGAAGGGAAACACGGGATCATGGAAAAGCTCACGATCACAACACCATCAGATGTCCTCAGCTTCATCGGACACACCCTGGGCTTCTGGCCCCAGGAAAGCCTGGTCTGCATCACCCTGAACCAGAACAGCATCGGCGCGACACTGCGCATCGACCTCCCCCGCCAACCAGGCCAGGAACTCCCCTACGCACGCACCGTCGCCCACTATCTCACCAGCGACACCACCGCCACCTCCATCCTCTTCGCCGTCTACACCAGCGAAACCGCTCGCCCCGGCCAGCCCAAACCTCACGCCGGCACCATCGCCGCTCTCACCGGAGTCCTCGCCGAACAGGGCATCACCATCCGTGACGGACTCTTCGTCGGAGACGATGCCTTCTCCCCCTACGACAGCGAACCCGGCACCAGCCTCACCCTGCCCCTCAACTCAACCCAGACGAGCGCCATCAACGCCGAATTCATCTACCGCGGCAGCTTCATCGAACCCACCGACCGCATCAACCTCCCCACCACAAGCCAGGACGCAACCAAAGCGGCCGCCGTCGAACAGCACATGGAAACCATCAGATCCCAGCCATCCGATGCTGCCCTTCAACAAGGCCGGAAACTTTGGGCAGGCATGCTCGACTCCAAGGACTTCCCGACAGATGAGGACTGCCACGCACTCGTTGCGAACCTACAGTTCCCGACGATCCGCGACCGGCTCATCGCGGACATCCCAGGAGTCGACGAACCCATGCAGCAGATCCTGTTCGTCCAAACTCAACACGCCCCGAAGTGGTCACGCATCGAATGGGCACAACAACTCCTCCTGCACGCCTACACCCGCACCAGCCCCGAACACGCAGCCCCCGTCCTCACAACCATCGGCTACATCAACTGGTGGGAAGGCAAAGGCAGCAAAGCACACCAATTCCTCCAACTCGCCCTCGACACCGACCCCGCCTACCGCCTCGCCCGCCTCAGCGACCAAATGATCGGCTCAGGCCTCGTCGCA
>NZ_JABTYH010000010.1 GCF_013314975.1 Pseudarthrobacter oxydans
GTTCGCACAGCCGGTGTCGGGTCTCTGATACCTTGCGGGGCATGGACTTGAAGTCGTGCGGGTATTGCAAGGAAGTGGTCGATCTTAGCGCTGACCCTCACATCCATGACCCCAAGAAGTGCAAACGGTGCGGGGAGACGCTGCCGGCGGAGGCCTTCGATCGTTGGCCCTCCAGCGCTGACGGCCGCCGGCACGTTTGCAGCGAGTGCGTATCCGGTGAATCCGGGAAAGCCAGGGTCCAGCGGGTGGTCGCAAAGGACAAGCAGTTCCGGGACGATAAGGAAAAGCTGAAAGAGCATGGTTACCGTTGGGTGCGGCGGGTCGTTCAGCCTGGCCCGGATCCCGTCTTTCGTTGGGCATTGTTGGATCCTCAGGGGCAAGAGGCGTCAAAGGAACAGGCCCTGCGGGATATCGAGATCGCGGTAAATCCGGAGCCCGACGACTACCCGATTTACTAAGAGGAGATTCAGCTTTGAGACTGCGCGAATTTTTTGTTCGGCGACGGACATCAGCTGCGGCTGTACTCTTCCCTGTGGCCTCGGCCATGAAGACGGAACGCCCGGCGCTTACACCGGCCCAGCTGGCCGAACTGGAAGAGGCTTGGGTGGAGCTCCGACAGGCTTGCCAGGAAGCCGGCGTTAAGTCATTCAGTGCTTGCACGCGTGACGGCAGCCGCTGGGAGGAAAACCCGGAGTCCGTGCGGGCCATGACGCGCATGATCAAGGACACGCACAAGGACACAGCCGAAGTTCCGAAGGACGTGTAGGGCTGCAGGGTCAAGCCCTGCGCTTTGTCAGACCCCTCCCCCATGATGAAAAGGATGGCGGCCTTTCCTGACCGCCATCTTTTGGCGTGTCTATTCGAATATATGTTCTAAGGTTGTGCTATGTCCTCCGAAGAGATTGCGGCCGCGCTTCAGGCGCAGTACGCGCGGCGGGCCGGCCCAATCGGGCTGACCGTGGAAGAGCTGGATTTCGAGCACTTCCCGGTCAAGAACGGGTATCCGGGGATCCCAGTGAAGGCGTGGATCCGGTTTCCGGACTGCGCCGAGCTGGTGGACGGTGAAGTGTTCGCCTGGACAGCGAAAGCAGCCGAAGTGACGTGGAAGGACGGGCCGGTCACGTACCGGACCTGGGTGTGGAGTTCGGCGGTTACCCGCCGGGAAGAATTGATGAACAGGAATTTGGGAGAGCGGACCCGTGGCAGGAACAGCAAATAAGAAACCACTGGATGTGCCGGTGCAGGTCCGGTTCACCGCCAAGGGCATTCCCCTGGCCGTCAGGTATGACGGCCGGATCTGGGCCGTGGCCGCGGAACCGGTGCGCTGGTTCACCCGGGCGGACTGGTGGAACACCGCCAAGCGGGCCCCGGTCGGCATCGGCAACCTGGTGGACATTGAGCACTGGCAGGTCCAGGTCAGGTTGACCTCGACCTCGGCGCTGCGGACCTTTGAGCTGCGCCGCGACCCGCTGTCCGAGCAATGGCTGCTCGCGGCCATCACGGACGCGGGGGCGGCCGCCGCCTGACCCCTCCAGGCCGGCAGCGGTAGCGTGGCTGTCATGACTGAGGACGTGCCGGCCGCGCTCCGTCCGCCCGTGCCTCTGGCGCTGGCGAAAGCAGTTGAATCGGTGCCGGCAGAGGCGGCGCTGCCCGGCGGCAGCGTCTATGAGCCCAAGTGGGATGGCTACCGGATCTGCGCCCTAGTGCGGGCTAGCGGAGTTTCCTTGTGGTCCCGCCAAGGCAGGGAATTGACCCGCTATTTCCCGGATCTGGTGGAAGCTGTGGCCGGCCAAGTTCCGCCGGGGTGCGTCCTAGACGGGGAAGCCGTGGTGTGGACCGCCGACAGGTTGGACTTCGACGCCCTCCAGCGGCGGCTGGTGGCTTCGAAAGCTGGCCTGCCTGCCCTTGTCCGGGAACACCCGGCTTCGTTCGTTGCCTTCGATCTGCTGGCCGTGGCCGGACACGACATCAGGGAAGCGCCGCTGTTCCAGCGCCGGGAGCTGCTGGAGCAGCTGGCCGGCGATTGGGCGCCTCCGCTGAACCTCTCCCCCACAACCAAGGACCGCGTCCAGGCACTCACATGGTTCGATGAACTGCACCATGCGGGGCTGGAAGGGCTCGTGGTCAAGGGCGCTGCCCAGAGCTACCAACCGGTGCGCCAGTGGCTGAAGGTGAAGCGCCGCGAATCCCTGGACGCCGTGTGCGCTGCCGTGATCGGCCCCTTAGATCGCCCCCAGTACGTTGTAGCCGGCCTACCGGTGGAGGGCCGGCTGCGGATCGTTGGACGCTCCACGCCGCTCACAACTAGAGCTGCATTGGAGCTGTCGGCTCACCTGCACCGGCCGCAGGGCACGCACCCGTGGCCGGATGTCGTCACCGAGGCGATGCTGAACAGGTTCAGCAAGGACAGAGGCCCGGTGTCCCTCACGCTGGTAGATCCGCTGGTGGTAGAGATTTCCGCGGATGCGGCCTGGACAGGCAATGCCTTCCGCCACGCAGTTAGGTACCTCCGGCCGCGTCCGGAGCTATCCCCGGCCGATGTCGTCCTGCCGGACCGGCTTCAGGCGGGTTAGCGGTCCGTGCGGATCACTACGAGGTTTTGGCCTTCTTCCAGAAGCGCGTAGAGGTTTTCGCGCGCTTCTTCATAGGTGTCACCTTCGGCTTCTATGTGGTTGTAGCTGCCGTCCGGGTTGGTAATGGTGCCGGTGAGTATCACGGCATGAGTCTATTTGGCTTCGGGTTCGGCGGGCTCAATGAGCTCTGGTCCGTTGTTGCGCACGCTGTTGACCCGGGTGCTGACGATCCGGGGTGTCAGGATTGGCTCGGGCAGGGAGTCCAGCAAGTGCTGGATGCCTTCCTTATCGGTCAAGTCCGGGTCGAGCCATTCAGCGAAGCGGTCCCGCGGGATGATGACCGGCGAACGGTCATGGACGTGGCCCAGGGCGTCCTGGGTGGTCGTCGTGAGCACCGTGCAGCTGAGCAGCCATCTTCCCGGATCATCCTCCGGCAGCGACGGATCAGCCCACCACTCGTACAGGCCAGCGAACCCGAGCAAGGGTTCCTTTTCCGAGTACAGGTAGTTCGGGATCTTCTTGCCGTCCTCGGTCTTCTGCCATTCGTAATACCCTTCGGCAGGGACGACGCAGCGGCGCTTGACCGCCGCTTTCCGGAAGGACGGCTTGTCCAGGATCGATTCGCTGCGGGCGTTTATCAGCTTGTTCCCGATCTTGATGTCTTTAGCCCAAGACGGCACCAGGCCCCAGTGGGCGATAAGCAGGTGCCGGTCAATCGAGTCCTTATCCAGCCGTTCGGCCACGATCGGCACATCCTGGGTAGGTGCGACGTTCCACGACGGCGGCGGCGGGCTGCCCTCGACCTCTTTCGCCTCAAAATGGCTCAGGAGATCCCCCGTTGCCTTGGACATCACGTACCTGCCGCACATTAGACCATTCTGCCTGAACCCACACACGGACGCCCCCTGCCACGACTTGGCCACGCGTCCGGCCTGTCCAGTTGAGGGCAGTGCGGGTTTTCCACGGCTGGTCTCTTCCGGGGAACTACCTTCGGTGGGCGCAGCGGTGGATAACCCGCAACGAATTGTCTCCGGTTGTGGCAGCGCGGCCCCTCCCACAGGCCCCGGTTTCGGCTCCTGCACCAGATGAGGAGCTCGACCCAACGTGAGGCTGGGGAGTGCACCGCGAGGCGTAGGCCAGGTCCCCCTGCTCCACCCATGTAAAGTTCTTGATACACGCAGGATCGCAACGAGGGCAGGGACGAGCACGCATGGCAGAGCCGACGGGGGCATCCAGGAGCACAACGGCACGCATTGTCTGGGACACGGCGGACAAATACCTCCGCAACATCGTCGATGAGGAAGACTACGGCGACTACATCTTGCCGTTCACGGTACTCCGACGGTTGGAGTGCATGCTCGCCGATACCAAGGACGACGTCATCAAGTACGTGGACTCGTTCGCCCGCATGCCCCAGCATCTGATCGACATCGCGGTCAAGGACCGTTTCGGACTGGGCTTCTACAATGTCTCGCCGCTCGACCTCGCCACTATCGCGTCGGTCGATGACAACGTGGACAAATCCCTGAAAAACTACGTTGACGGATTCTCGAATAACATCACCGACATCTGGGTCTCGTTCGACTTCAATCGGCGGGCAAAAGTCCTGGCCGACGCGAATCGCTTGCATGCCGTCGTCAAGCATTTCTCTACGCTCGACCTCAGCCCCGGAAGCTTGAGCAACACCGGCATGGGCGACGTCTTCGAGGACGTTATGTACCGGGCCTTCAACAAGAAGGGCAAGGCCGCGGGCAACTTCTATACGCCGCGAGACGCGATCAAGTTGATGGTCGACGTCCTCATCGCCAATGACGACGACACTCTCGCAGGGGAGAACACGGCGCGTTCAATTTACGACCCTACGGCAGGTTCCGGAGGCATGCTGCTTATTGCCCAAGAAGCCCTGCGGCGCATGAATGAGACCATCGATGTCACGCTCTACGGTCAGGAGCTCATGCCATCCGCGTTCGCCCTCGGCAAGGCCGATCTGCTCATCCAGGGCGGTCGCCCGGACGCGATCAAGCAAGGCAACACCCTCGTCCAGGACCTCTATGAGGGACAGGCTTTCGATTACGTGCTCTCGAACCCTCCGTTCGGTATCGACTGGGAAGTCGAGGAGAAATCTGTGCGAGACCAAGCCAAGGCACCCGGGTCCCGCTTCAGTCATGGTCTCCCGAGCATCAGCGACGGTCAGATGCTGTTTCTGGCCCACTGTGCTTCGAAGCTCAGCCCGGCTGGTGCCAACGGCCAGGGAGGACGAGCCGCGGTCGTCTCCAACGCAGCTCCCCTTTTCAACGGCGACAAGGGTCCGACCGCCATCCGAGAGTGGCTCCTCGACGAGGACTTGGTAGACGCCATCATCGCCCTGCCGCCCAGCATGTTCTACGGGACCGGTATTCCGACCTATGTCTGGATCCTCGATACGAACAAGAACCCCGAACGCGAAGGCAAGATCCAGTTAATCGACGGATCTGACCGATGGAGCTTGCTGCGCAGACCCATGGGTGAGAAGCGCCGGGAAATGCGTGCCGTCGACCGCAATCCCGTGCTCGAGGCGTATAAGGCCTTCGACGGCGCTGACCCTGAGATCTCCCGCGTGATGACTCCGGAGGACTTCAAGTTCCGGGACGTTCCCGTCTTCAAGCAGATACGACTGGCTTCACGTTTCAGCGACGAGGCACTCGATTTGCTGCGAGAGCGGACGGACTTCACGGAAGAACTCATCCCCGTGCTCAAACAGCTGGACGGTACGAACTGGAACGACCTGCCTAAGGCCTTTCCGCATGCCGCGAAGGCAGCTGGGCTGAAAGCACCTCTCGGCCTGCTGGACGCCGTGATGAAGGCGATGGCCGTGCCCGACAACTCAGCGCCACCAGCTGTCGATCGCAAAGGCAACGCTGTCACTTCGAGCGAGTGGAAGATCACCGAACGCGTAGCGCTTAGTGAAGATCTTGCAGAACACATGAAACGAGAAGTCGTGCCATTCTCTCCCGATGCACAGTGGGACGAGAGCAAAGCAAAGCACGGTAACGAGATCCCGTTCACGAGGATCTTCTACACGCCGCGGGCACCACGACCGCTCGAGGAGATAGATTCCGAGGTGCAGAGCCTCATGGGCGAGCTCGGTGAGATGTTTAAATTGGTAAGGAACCAGTGACCACGCGGGCGGTCCATGAGTCCCTACTGGAGAGCTCCACCTTCGTAATGGCTCCGCTCGGATCCATCGTCGTAGAGCGGAACGAGAAAGTCGGAGAAACCGCGTTCTCCCCGTTGTCGGTCGGGAAACTTGGCGTGACTCCCCAACTCGCCGGCGTTGCCAAGTCGCAAACCGAAGGCGATCGGAAGCTCGTGCGTGCCGGAGACCTCGTCATCAATTCGCGAGCTGACCGCCGTGGAGCATCTGGTCTGGCGAACCAGGACGGGAGCGTTTCGGTCATCTACTCCGTTATGACACCGAGGCCTGATCTTCTGGTCCCGGAGTACGGTCATCATCTGTTCCGCAGTATCGCGTTCCAAGACGAGTTCTTTCGCTGGGGCACGGGAATCGTGGACGATTTGTGGTCGACGAATTTCACGCGGATGTCCCGCATTCGCGTACCTTTGCCGCCTTTGAAAGTCCAGTCCGAGATTGCAGCTCGGCTCAACAAGGTTGATGCCATGATCGCAAAGCTCGATAAGCTGACCGACGCATTGCGTGCGCGGGCCATCGACACTGCTGCGCTTTTTGGTCTCTCGCAAGAGGACTCGCGCCGAGGCGAAGAGGCGCAGTCTCCGCTGTCCGGCATACCTAAACATTGGGGGCGGACGAAGTTTGGTTACGACTTCACCGAGAGCACCGAACGGAACGGTGAGAACCCGCCTGGGCCGCTACTTTCGATCTCCGAGTACCGGGGCGTGGAGCTGAACAACCGTGCCCAGGGCCAGCAAGCGTCGCTCGATGTCTCGAAGTACCGGGTGGTGCGACCAGGGCAGCTCGCGGCCAACATGATGTGGCTCAACCACGGCGGTCTCGGCGTGTCATCGCTGACCGGGTACATCAGCCCTGACTATAAGGCGTTCTGGATCTCGCCGCGATTCCACCCACGCTACGTTCACCATCTGCTCCGAAGTCCCCGATACGTTGACTACTTTGGAGCGATCGGGACGGGCGTCCGTCCCAATGCCCAGCGAGTTACAAAGATCGGACTCGACATGATGCCTCTGCCTCTGCCTCCCCTGGACGAGCAGCAACGCATCGCGGACCATCTCGACGAAGTGACTGGTCGCATCGACTGCATGCTGTCGAAGATCGCCAGCCTTAGAGACCTTCTCGTGGAGCATTCCTCTACGTTCTTGCTCGACGCCGTAACCGGAAAGAAGGAAGTCGCATGAGCCACGCACAGCTGATGGAGCGCGAGTTCGAAGACAACCTCTGCTTCGAATTGGCCGAGCGCGGCTGGCTATGCGAGGACGACGGCAAGCCAATCGGCTGGGATGCCGGTCTGGCGATGGTTCCGACCGATGCATTGCACTGGTTGGCTACTCAGTACCCGGAGGAGTACGAGAAGGCCGTCCCCAGCGACCTGGTCGACGAGCAGAAAACTGACGCCGAGCGGAATCTTCTCGAGCACATCACCAAGGAACTCGCTAAGACGACGCGGATGGATCCGACGACAGGTCACCCAGTCGGTGGTCTGCTCGGGGTACTTCGTAAGGGCTTTTCCTATGCCCAGATCGGCCGTCCCACCGCGAAGTTCGGCCCGATGATGGCCTTTCCGCCTGCGAACCCGGGCTTGACCGAGGTCGTGGAAGCAGCGGCGTCAGTCCGACTGCGCATCCTGCGCCAGGTGCGCTTCGACACGAAAACCAATGAGAGCATCGACGTCGTGCTCCTCGCCAACGGACTTCCGGTCGTCACGCTGGAACTCAAGACCGACAACACTCAGACCGTCAGCCACGCAATCCGCCAGTACAAGGAGGACCGCAAGCCAGGGAGGAGTCGGCCCCTCCTTGCGCCCGGCCGCGCCTTGGTTCACTTCGCTGTCTCCAATGATCTCGTCTACATGACGACCAAATTGCAGGGTGCTGACACGGCCTTTCTACCCTTCAACCAAGGCGATGGCGGCCACCAAGGCAACCCACCTTCGAGCACCGGCTCGTCTACGAACTACTTGTGGCGCGAAATCCTCGCCCGACCAACTTTCATGCGAATTCTCAAGGATTTCGCGCTCTTCGAGCCGAGTAGATCGGGCAAGAAGGACGAAGGACGCCTCGTATTCCCGCGCTTCCATCAGCTGCGCGCCGTGGAGCGGGTTGTGGCTGACATCGAGGCAAACGGCACGGGAGGCCGCTACCTGATATGGCACTCGGCGGGATCGGGGAAGACCAAGACGATCGCGTGGCTCAGCCACCGCCTCATCCGGCACATGAGCGCCGATTCGAAGTCCACTTTCGACTCGGTAATCGTCGTGACCGACCGGACTGTTCTTGATGAGAACATACGCGAGGACATGAACCTCGTGCAGTCGAGCAAAGGACTCGTCGTTACTGTCGGCGAGAAGTCCGGCGCCAAGTCACCGCAACTGAAGAAGGCGTTGCTTGAGGGCGACCACATCATCACCTGCACTCTGCAGACCTTCCCGGAGGTCATGAAGCTCATCGAGGGAACGCAGGAGCTGCGCGGCAGGCGTTGGGCTGTCGTTGCCGATGAGGCGCACTCTTCGCAGTCCGGATCCGCTGCGCGCCAGCTCAAGGAGCTGCTCGCCGACGTCGAACTTGACACCGATGACGACATCGGCGCGGACGACCTGCTGCGAGCCAAAGACTCGGCAATCGCTGCCTCCAGCAACATCACCTTCGTCGCCCTTACCGCTACTCCTAAGGCGAAGACGCTGCGCCTTTTTGGCACCGAGCGCGACGGTCGCTGGGAGGCCTTCGATACGTACACGATGGCTCAGGCGATCGAGGAAGGGTTTATCCTCGACGTCCTCACCAATTACTCGACCTACGATATGTTTCTCCGGGTCAAGAACACGCTCGACGGTCAGCCGTCCGAGGGCGAGATCCGGGTCAACACAGGCGAAGCCGTGTCTAGTATCGTTCGCTTCGCCCGGCTCCATCCGACCGCGATTGCGCAGAAAGTGCGGGTCGTCGTAGAGCACTTCCAGCGCAACGTTATCCACATGCTCGGTGGCCAGGCGCGCGCCATGGTCGTCACGAGCTCGCGGATGGAGGCCCTGAGCTGGTCGCGGAAGATGGACGCGTACATCGCAGAGAAGGGGTACGACTTGCACACGCTGGCCGCATTCTCCGGATCACTCATCGATGAAGACGGCGAGAACGTGACCGAGACTTCGGTGAATCGCGTAAGCGACGTCGGCAGGGCATTCCGCGAGGAGGGCGTCTACCGCGTACTAATCGTCGCCAACAAGTTTCAGACCGGCTTCGATGAGCCACGACTGATCGCCATGTACGTAGACAAGAAGCTTTCAGGCGTGGCCACCGTGCAAACCCTATCCAGGCTCAACCGGATCTACCCTGGCAAGACCGCGCCGATGGTCGTCGACTTCCGGAACACCCCCGCGAGCATCCAAGAGGACTTCAAACTCTATTACTCCGACGCCCATGTCGACGGTGACGTTGACCCCAATGCACTAATCACCGTGGGGGAACGCCTCGACACGTCCGGAATTTACACACACAAGGAGATGGACGCCGTCGCTGATGCCTTCGTCGCGGACGCCGGCGGCGAAGCGATAGCCAAAGTCTTGTCTCCCATCAAGAACCGGTGGATAGGCCAATGGCGTCAGGCCGTGCGTTCGAAGGACAAGGCACAGAAGGAGTTACTCGAGTCATTCAGGTCCGATGTCCTCAGCTACCGCAATGCCTGGCAGTTCCTAAGCCAGATCGTCGACTACCAAGACCCCGAGCTACACCGCCGCGCAATCCTGGCTACGTTGCTTGGTCGCAACCTCCACACGGACGGAAATGACTACGACGATAGCTTCCTTGAGGGCGTACAGCTCTCCGGCGTGAAGCTCGTTCCGTCCGCGATAAGCGAGGACCACTCGTTGACTGAAGGCAGTGGAGAAAGCATCAGACTCCCAATCTTCGATGGCGAACACAGGGGCAGCACCGCGCCCAAGCGCGGCCCACTCGATGAGGCCATCGACAAGGTCAACGAGATGTTCAAGGCCAAAGGTGTCGACGTTAGCCCCGAGAGCGTCGCTGGCTTCATCACCACGTTTTGGGGGTTCCTTGACGCGAACGAGGAGGCCGTGGCGATGGCGAAAAACAACACCATCGCGCAACTTAAGGCATCCGAAGGGTTCAGCGGCGCCGTTGGTCTCGCTGTCCTGAAGACAGTGAACGAGTCCAAGGAAATCCAGTCCTACATGACTGACCCGGCGTTCCTCGGAGAGATTTCCAATATTGCAGCTGACGCGCTCCACACGCAGCATCGCTCCGATTCGGATGCAAGCACTAACGGAAAAGGCGTTGAGGCATGAGCGAATTGGCGCCGTCCGGCTTCGGTGACGTCATTCGCGATGCCCGGAAGAAGCAGGGATGGTCACAAGGAGAGCTCGGCGAGAAAGCCGGGGTGTCGCGTCCGACCATCGCACGTATCGAGGCCAACAACGACGTCACGACTGCGACCATCGCCAAGGTTGCGCAGGCGCTGGGACTGAAGCTCGAGCTAAGGAGCGAATGATCAAGCTCGCGCTCCTATGTCCACACAGCGCCCCTGATGGCGCCGGTTTGTCCATCTCAAGAGTATGGCCCTTTTCCAGGAGCTTTGTAGGGCGGTTTGTTCCGCGCGTCTTGTCGGCCTTCGGGCTGCGTCCTTCTCTTTGTTCGCGCTAAGCCCGTACTTGGACCGCGTCGCAGCCGGCCACGATTTCCTGGCTCGCGGCTAGCTCCTAGGACTCTCATGGTCAATGGCACCCAAAACGTGCCGTCCCATTTCCTTCTTCCCGGAAAGGTGCTTGTGCTTGGCATACAGTCATGGAATTGGTCTCGTGGAAGGAAGCCATGCCGCTGCATCCGCCGTCGAAAAAGCTCTTGAGTCTGCCTACACAGGAAGGGCCTTCCGATGACTGCGACTCGGGTGGCCGGGCGACTAAGTTTATGCTTGCTCGCTAGTACCTCCGAGCCCAGGACATATTCGCCATGATTGCCGGTAGCCGCCGCGGTCCCGCCATCCAGTACACATCGGCTCTTGACGACATACTCGCTCAGGCAGCCGCCGCTGACCAAGAACAACATGACTCCTCTGAGGACCTGTCGGAGCTCCGAGAGCACCCGGACATCCTTGCCCTCCTCGCCAAGGCGAAGCAGAACGAAAAGAATCCTCCCCGGAAACACCATGTAGTCCCGGCATCATATTTGCGACGTTGGACGGAAGAACGACGGTTGCGGGTGACGGAAATCGACCAAGGAAGATCCTGGACCACAACCGCAGAGAAGGCCGCCAGAATAACCGATTACTATAATTTGGCCTCGGACGACCTAGACCCTGACCAGGTTCCACCGTTGCTCGCCGAGACATTGCTGTCGGAGATTGAAGCTATCGGAAAAGAAGCAATAGACGCTGTGCTGGAGAAAGGCATCGACGCTCTTTCGCATCAAGAACGCAGCAACCTGGCGATCTTCCTCGGATTCCAATCCGTCCGCGGCGACAGCACGCGACAAATGATCAGGAAGGTCGTAAACGACGGGTTCAAAATCCAATACGGGCAGCTAACCAGAGATGGCGTACGCCAGGAGTTGATCAAGCACGGTTTGGAGGCTTCTGAAGATAGCGTCGAGGAGTCCGTCAAATTCATCGCGGATCTGAACGAAGGCACAATGAGTGTTGGACCCCAACGGCCAGCAGAAGTGATGCATGCTTTCCAGATGGCACTGAAAGTTGCCGAAGTTTTCTATGACAGGCATTGGGCCAGGTTCAAGACCGCGCCGATCCTGCTGACGTGCGACGAACCCGTGATCCCCCTTGGCGGTCCAGGTGATAATCGTGCTGAGCGAACTGGGATTGCCGACGCTAGGGCGATCATTTTTCCCCTCGCACCCGACTTCCTCCTGGTGATGTTCCGCAACCCTCCATCATTCAGAGCACTCGCTCCCTTAACCCTCCAAGAAATTGCCGAGATCAATCACGAAATCATCGCCTATGCCGCTCGGTGGGCATTCGAGCGGCCAGGAAGAAGAACATCAACGGCCCTTCGTGTCCCACCCCGCGCCCAAGCAACGCAAATAGTGGAGCACGAAGTCACGGGCAAGCCAAATACGTCCATCGTCCGCTTCTTCAGCCCATCCCGGTGGGCAGGTAGCCCGAACCCACCGTTGTGGCCTGTGTCGAAGTGGCTCTAGAACGCCGGCC
Organism: Pseudarthrobacter oxydans; assembly: GCF_013314975.1. Classification (GTDB taxonomy): domain Bacteria; phylum Actinomycetota; class Actinomycetes; order Actinomycetales; family Micrococcaceae; genus Arthrobacter; species Arthrobacter oxydans. The sequence goes on from NZ_JABTYH010000010.1 coordinate 11,932, forward strand.
TAAGCTGACTTTCCGTTTGAATTACTACTCCTTTTAGATAATGTCGGAGGGTCGAGGTAAGGTCCGCGCATGGAATCAGAAATCCTCAAGTACCTCACAGCCATGACGCATGATCCCTTGGCTAGATCCGTCATCGGCGCGGTTCTGGCATTCCTTGCCATCAATGTTCTAAAAGGCACTGGAAAGTGGCTCTGGCTCTCTCTAACGAACATCCCTAAAAGGCTCAGCCGTTGGGCTGACCGTCAACAGAGCATGCTTTAACCGCCTTTTGAAGGGCTGAAGCCCTTGAACCGACATGACTTCCCCCTGCTCGCTGTGGAACTGATCCCGAAACCCGTCTTCGGGGAAAACCTCCGGAACCGACTAACGCGTTCTGAATGGGAGAAATGTAAGAAGTTCGCCAGGGCGGCATCAGGAGACGTGTGTGGCATTTGCGGCGGCGTTGGTGTTAAGGGCCGATTGGATTGTCATGAGCGTTGGGATTGGTTGAAGGATGGCGAGTTCCATGTTCAAAAGCTTGTAGGACTGGTCGCGTTATGCCCGCGCTGCCACAGCGCTAAGCACTATGGCCGAACGCAGGTAATGGGGTATGCGAGCGATGCGGATGAGCAGCTAAAGAAAGTTAACGGGTGGTCAGCGAAACAGTTGAATGAACACCTACTCGCAGCCCGGGATCAATGGCTGGAGCGAAACGCCCACGACTGGAAACTGGACCTTGATTGGCTGCCAGCAACGCTTGGAATTATCCCGGGTCCTGCCAGGGAAACGGAGTTTTCAGCGCAGCCACCAACGGCTGAGACACCTACAGTCGTGCCTCCACAGGCGTTTTCAACGGTGGGGAAGCTGAAACAAGCGCAAGCAACTTTGACGGACCTCCAGGAACGACTGAAACAAGCCCGTTACCGGGCTAAGTACGCAGAGTCTTGGAAGGCGAAGATTACTGATCCAGAAGCAGGGGAACAGCGTCTAGCCGAAGCAGTCGCTGAAGCCAAAGACGCCACCAATGCCGTGCGGAGGCAAAAGGCCGCCGTGAAACGCTTGGCCGAGGACTTGGACCGGGAGCAGAAGAGGGAGAGAACCCTGAAACGTGCCCAGAAGACCTGGCCACAATACACCCGCGATGAAATCGACCTCGCCGACAATGCCGCCAGAACCATCGGAACGACGAGGGCTGTGATACTCCGTGATTACGTTCCTGTGACCCGTCAGCAAATGGCTTGTTAACGCCAACCGAAAATAGGGCCAGTTTTGCCGACTGAAAACAGGGCCACGGGTTGCTGTTCTATTGTGCCTGAAGCTGGGTTCTTGTCTTGTTCCGGAGCCGGTAGCTGCTGCCGGTGAGGTTCAGGACTTCTGCGTGGTGAACGATCCGGTCGATCATCGCCGAGGCCACAGTCGCGTCGCTGAAGACCTCGCCCCACCTGCTGAAGGCGAGGTTGCTGGTAAGCACTAGAGAAGCGTGTTCATAACGGGATGAGACGAGCTGGAAGAACAGGTTGGCCGAGTCCTGGTCGAAAGGGATGTAGCCGACTTCGTCAACGATGAGCAGCTTGTATCGGCGCAACTTGGCCAGTTCCTGGGGCAGGCGGCCGCGGTCGTGGGCTTCGGCCAGTCTCGATACCCACCCGGTCGCGGTGTCGAACAGGACGCGATGCCCGGCGCGTGCGGCCCGGATCCCGATCCCGACGGCCAGATGGGTTTTCCCGGTGCCGGGCGGGCCGAGCAGGACCACGTTCTTGGCTTCTTCCAGGAAGACCCCGGTGCCCAGATGCGCAACGAGGTTCCGGTCCGCGGCAGGCTGGTGGTCGAAGTTGAACTCTTCCAGCAGCTTGTGTCCGGGGAACCTCGCGGCCCTGATCCGCAGGGCGGCCCCGGAGGCCTCGCGTTCGGCGACCTCGCGGGAGAGGACAGCAGCGAGGTATTCCTCGTGTGACCAGCCTGCCTCCCGAGCCCGGTCGCCGAGGGATCGGTAGCCGTCGGCGATCCGCGGGGCGCGCAGTGCGCGGGCGTAGTACTCGATGTCCTTCACCGCAGCGCTCATCGTCCTGCCCCGGAGAGCTCGCGGGCGTCGTCGGGGATGGCGACACCGAAGAGTTCGTCATAGATCGACAGGTCCCGTTCCTCCACCACCGTGGACCGTCCGGCCTTGACGCTGCGGTGGATCCGTCGGAGGGAGGCGGCCTTGTCCACATGCCCGGGGTCGGTGAAGATCTGGTGCCTGGCCCACCGCCGCTCGTGCCTGGCCAGCAGCCGGCCGTCTGCGCTCACAGTCACCTTTTCCAGGTCTGCTTCGACGTTCACGATCCGCCCGATCGCGCCCGGGTCCACGGAATAGTCATTGGAGAAGACCCGCACGTAGTAGTCCCGTGGCAGCCGGACGCTGCTGCGGAAGGCGAACTCGGGCGCCACCGGCGTCAACGGCCGCATCGCGTCCCGGTCCCGGACGAAAAGCTCGACCGGGCGGCCGTGACGGGTCCGGGAGTAGCGGGCGTTCGCGCGCGGCAGCCAGTCCGCGAGCTGGTCGTTGAAATCCAGCGGGGACGCGAACGTCCGGCCGGGCATGAAGCCCTGGCGGAAGTAACGGTTCATCCGCTCCACGATGCCCTTGGATTCCGGATCCCGTGGCGGCAACTGCCGGATCTCGCAGCCCAGCACGCCAGCGAACGCCGCCGCCGGCTCGGTCAGCCGGCCCTGGCCGATCCCTGATTCGTTGTCCCAGACCAGCTGCTTGGGGACTGCACCGGCCTCCTGCAGCAACGACCACATCCCGCCGAGCAGATCAAAGGTCGTGCGGGTTGGCAGCATCCTGGCCTGGATGTATCCGGAGAACGCGCTCGTCATCACCAACACCGGAGGCTTGCCCTCCTGCCCGTGCCCCAGGGGCAGCGGCTCATGGGGGAACCATAAATCGCACTGCATCGCCTGGCCTGGTTCATGGACCAGCCGGTCCACCGGATCCGCCGGCATATATTCGGGCCGGAGTCCACGGACCTTGTCCCGGAACAAGGATGCAGAGCCCGTCCAGCCGACGCGTTCGGCCAGTACCGAGGCCGGCATCGTCGGCGTCTGAACCAACAAGGCCCGCACCTGCGCCGCGTAAGCATCAAAACTCGAACCGGCCGGCTTCCGCTCATACTTCGGCGGCCGCTCCGCCTCCAAGGCCCGATCCACCGTCCCCCGGGAAACTCCGAGCTGTTTAGCCAGCTCCCTCTTGGAGATTTTCTCCGTCGCGTATCGGTGGCGTATCTGCGCCCAAACATCCAATGTGATCACCTTCCATAATGGTCAGTGGCCTCATTTTCAGTTGGCGTTATTGGCCCTACTTTCGGTTGGCGTCAACATGGCTGCCGAAAGAGGCATGACTGTTGAAGCCTGGGTGGAGTCATCGTTTGCCCTGGAGCGCTTCCAAGACGCCATGGCCCTTAGGGAGGCCCGCGAACTCGGACCCGACGTGCCCCTCGATGAGAAGACAGCTGCCGATCTCGATATCGTCCTTGCCACCCCGGACCCTATTAGCCCCAGTGGCGGGCACTAGCCAGATGACAACGACCCAATGGCTGAAGGATCAGGGGTTTGAAGGATTCATTCGATTCGACCAGATAGACGACCAAGAAGTAACCACTGAACATGGTGTCTACGCAGTCGTCCGCGAAGGCACGGATAAGCCGCGTTTCGTGCTTCCAGGAACAGGACGAAAAGGAAGCTCTTACACCTTGGAAGTTTTGGAGGCTGTGTGGGTGTACGACGCTGAAATCCTCTATTTCGGCAAAGCGGAGTGCAGGCTAGGCATCCTTGAACGCCTAACCAAGTACCGTCGGTTTGGAAACGGCAAAAGAAGCGGACACAGTGGGGGCCGGGCCATATGGCAGCTGGAGGACGCTCATAATCTCAGAGTGTGCTGGAGAGTCACAGGTGACCAAAACGCCGATGACGAGGAAAGCAAGCTCATCGAAGCCTTTAAAGAGGCCCACCGGGGGGCGCGTCCCTTCGCGAATCGCATCGACGGAAAGAAGAATCACAGATGAATCTCGAAACAGGGCCCACACTCACCGTGGCCGGCCAGACCCTCACCCTAGAAGACGCCATGGGAGTTCTGGAACGGTACCCGCGCAAGACGCCTGCCGCATTCGATTATTTAGGCAGTGGAGAGCCAGAAGAACTCACCGCCCACGAAGTGATTCGGACACGCAAGATCAGCTCCCGAATCTCGAACAAGGAAGTGACCTACTTCGTGGAGATGTCAGCAACGGCCCCGTGGATCAGAAATACTGCCGACCTGGGCGATGCGACCCCAGAGAGCACGTTGTTTGCCGCCATGACAGATCTCTACTGGCACTTCGCCGAAAACTCACCCAAGGGGGTCAGCTTTGCAAAGATTTCGAAGGTGCTGCACTTAAAACAGCCGAGCTTATTTCCCATCCTGGATAGTCACATAGCGCGTTCGTATGCGCCGGCAGCAAGGCTGCTTCGAACGGGCTACCCGGAGTTTGGATGGCGACGTCGGACATGGCTCGCCATACGCGATGACCTAGTTGCGGCGAGGGCGGCCGGCACGTTATCCGAGCTAAGGCATCGTCTCCGCTCCTATGAGTCCGACGACACCAACAAACAAGATGCAGTCCGGCTTCTCGACGGACTCACGGATCTTCGCCTTTTGGATATTTTGGTCTGGTAAGAAGATTCATCTTGGGCAAGAGCAACAACAGACGGGGCTGTGTTGCTACAGATCCGGCACATCTTTCAGCAGTGGCGCAGACAGCAGATCTCCAACAAAGAGCTCCAGACCTGCTCCCCGGAAATTGACTTCGTTCTCATCGATCCCGCTTGACTCCCCGTGCACAAGCTTGCTCCGTAACGTGTAGCACTTGCTGAAAAACGCTGCCGGTTCAAGATCCTGATACTTCCGCCCCACGAGTGCTTCGGCTGCCAACTCCCTGCCGGCTTGGCCCACTGATTGTTCCTTCATTTGGCGCAATGATCCCAGCAGTGAAGCCTTTATATTCATTGGTATCTCGGCTGAATCAGTCTGTGCAAGGAACTTGTCTACGAGCCCGATGACCTCAGGGGGATGAGCTTTCTGTCTGATGAGGGTCTCAACAGCCATCATTAACGTCACGAAGCGCGTAGTGAACTGATCTGAGGAAAAAGACATGCCGAAGAGGTCGAATGCGATTCTGTCATTCAGTGTCTGGGAGAGACCTTTTTCCTTTGCAACCCGAATAGCCTGGACGATTCCATTTGGGTCCTTGTTGACTACAACAGTCGCCTGGAACTGCGAGAAGGCCGGTGGAGGATCGGTCCTAAAGATGATCCTCCCGGGTACATCTTTAAGGACGGGCCTGCCTTCAAGCTCGAACATGTAACTCCCGGCCTCAGGCCGGGGGTGATAGAACTCAGCTCCTGCGTAACGTCTGGCTAATCCGAACTGAAGGTAGGACGACCATTTCTCTGCGGCCTCAGCCGCTTCTTCCCCGCTTGCAAAGCCATTTCCTTTAAGGGCAAGGTCGGCAGTGTCTGCTATCGATGGGGAGTTCAAAACGGCGAGGAAGACTCTATGAGGTGCATCGTCTTCGGTGGACAGAACAAGTTCTTGGCCCGCCTCTGCGATCCGCACCCTATCGCCCAAGTGGAAGCGCTCCCGAAAGGAATACACAGTACTTGCCTCCTCGCCTCGTGAAACAAGGGTCCCACACCCTGTACTGTCGCGACGGCGGTAAATTGACCCAGCTTGATCAGGTATGAATGATCCATGGGCAGATTCTGGGCTGACTTGGAGCCACAAAGCACTAACAAGGAATTCGAGCTGTGGCCAGAGCGCAGTCCGGAGGATGACACACATGTCAGACTCTGAATCGTCGGGCTGGTTCCCTCCACAGCTTGATCCTGTAGTTCTACGCCTGGCCCGCGCCGATCAGCTTGCGTATGAAATCGGTGATCTTGCAGGCGAGTGGTCTTGGAACGGCCCAATAACGCTAACGGAGTTTAGACGCGGGAACACGATGGAGCTCAGGGTCACCTCCATCCGACCAGTACCTCCGGTCGCCTCGCTACTGTTCAGCGAAGCCGTCAATCATCTACGCGCTGGGCTAGATAATGTCATTTGGCATTTGGTCGGCAAGGTGAATACCAAGCTCTCGCCCGCGGCCGAGCGCAAGGTGAGTATGCCCATATACGACGATGCGGAGAAGTTCAGAAGGTGGCAGGACGCGATGGTCCGCGCCCACGTTACAGCGGTCGGTCCGAGCACAACACTTGGAAAGAGATTGCGCCAATTGCAGCCCTTTCAGGATGACAAGAGCCGGGTGGGTTCAATTTCCAGCCGGTTTGCAGCTGCCAGCGGTCAAAAGATCGAGTACGCCCACCCTCTGCTCCTGCTACAGGCCTACTCGAACGCCGACAAGCACCGAGCCGTCAGGGTTGCTGCCGCCCGAACATTCACCTCAGATGATCTAACACCCTTTAGATCGCAGGATCATGGCCACCGTGAACTCCTCATCGGAGATGTCTTAGGGCGGGGGCGTATAGGACAGCAGGTTGAGGTCGAAACGCAGTCCGCTGCGATGATCCATCGCCCAGGGCCGTTCTCGGCATGGGTCAGCCCTGTGCGCGAACTCAATGAGATGCGTCAGTACTTGAGCACCGTCGCCTTCCCTACACTTCTCACCGGCCTCGCCCTCACAGACGGGCTGCCTCCCGACATTCAGTTAGGCGACACCGGCGCCTCTAACAGGGACCGCATTGCTGCAGGCGGTTGGAAAGACGCGTTGGAACGCCTTGTTGGACCCACGCAGGATCGATTCAAGCGCGCGGATGCGCGCGGGTTTGTACGGCACGACATCGTCTACGAAGACAGCTAAGTGGCGAAGGCTGGCTATGCTGCCGAAGCTTCTTCTTCCTGGGTGTCGCTTCCACTGAGGGCTCGCGTCAGCGATGAAACGCTGACGCTGAGCCGCTGCGCGGTCTCCTTCAAGGTCTTTCCTTCAGCGCGCAGCTGCCGGGCGGTTTCCAGCTTTCCTGGGGTCATGGAACGAGGCCGCCCTCCCAGCCGGCCGCGTGCCTTTGCCGCTGCAAGGCCGGCTTTCGTTCTTTCGGAAAGTCGGGACCGCTCGTACTCCGCCAGTGAGGCAAACATATCGAAGATGAGTTTTCCGTGGGCACTGGTGGTGTCGAGCCAGGGTTCGGCCAAAGAGCGGAACCCAATCCCCCGCCGGCCAAGGACGGTCACGATTTCAGCGAGATCCGCCGTGCTTCGACCGAGCCTGGTCAAATCTGCGACAGTCAAGACATTGCCCGGCTGCAGGTAGTCCAGGCACTCTTTCCATCGCGTCCGCGCCTGGGTGGCACCGGAGGCGTACTCCTGAAACACCCGGACAGCTCCAGCCGCCACAAGGGCATCAACCTGGGAATCCAAAGATTGCCCTCGAGTGCTGACCCTCGCGTACCCGATAACATTTCCAGACACGTCAAAAACCCTCCACGAATGGTTTTGACTGGTTTTCTTTCCGGAAACCAGTTTTGACCAACACTAAAGGGGTCTTTTAGGGAGTTCGGGTGTGGATGTTGGCATTGGGTGGCGGCTTTTGGTGTTCGCTCTGTGTCGCGCTAGTTTCCGATGACGAGGATGCTTGCTGCTGCTTCTACGACGTCGTCGGTGATGGTTTCGAGTTGGTTGATTTTTAGGACGCGGGTGATCTGGGGGAATAGCCGTTCGAGGAGTCGGAAGTTGCCTCGGGTGATGCGTTCTACTGCGGCAATTGCCTGGGCGTCGGTGAAGTCATCGGGGTCGAGGGTCCGGCCGAGCCGTTTCCAATGTCGGTCCAAAACGAAGAGGAGCTCGTCTCTGCCAAGGGCGCGGTATCGGTGGGAGAAGCCGAGGCGGCTGTATAGCTGGGGGTAGTGCCGGAATCGTTGGTCGATGCCGGGCATGCCGATGAGGATCATCGGCAGGTGGGTTCGGTCGTGGTTGTCACGGAGGAGTTCAAGGGCTGTCGCGCTAAGCCGTTCGGCTTCGTCGATTATTAGCAGCTCCACGAGTGTGGTGACTCTGTTCATTGAGCGTGGTGCGGTATCGAGTTTGTGCAGGTGTTCGTCAATGCACGAGCCGATTCTCACCTGGTAGCGGTGGATGTCCTCCATGAGTGTTCTGGGTCGGCAGAGAACGTCCGGGGTGTAGAAAACGGTGCGGGAGCGGTTGGCGAGGGTGTAGTGCTTTTCGTCCTGGTCGCCGCGTGGTCCCCATTCGGTGATGTAAGGCTCCAGGTCATCCCAGTTGGCGTAGCGACGCGCGGAGAGTGTTTTACCCACTCCGGCATCTCCGTGGCAGATCCCTATTGTTCGTTCTTTTCGGACTGCATTGGCGAACTCGGTGAAGCGTCGGTGTTCTTTGGTGACGATGAAGGTGGTGTTCATCATTCGTCCTCTTCGTAGGTGCGAAGTCGGCGCCGGCGCCGTACTGGTTCAGTGATGTGCGGTTCTTCACGGCTGGTGATTGTTGGAATGCGGTCATTGATGGTGCGGCGCAGTTCTTTCCGCCGCGCTCTCCGTGCAGCCTCGATGTCCCGCAGACTCAGACGAAGGTTGGGGTGGTCTTCATCGACCGCGGCGCAAACGAAGGTGTCGTGGTCGTAGACACGGATCTCGGAGATGTCCCGGGGGTCGTAGCGGATGGTGACGGTTTGCCCCACGAAGGGCGCCAGCGTGGGTGAGAGGTAGCGCTGGCCTTGAAAGTGGATGCCGTCGCGTTGCACGGTCCGGTTCTTTGGAACTGTCAGGAGGAGTCCGTCGAGGTCCTCCAGACTTTCGGGCATCCGGGGAAGCCAGCCGTCGGCGACCCAAGCATCCCGTGGTGAGATACCAAGTTCGCTGTGGGGCCGGTCGTTGTAGACGGCGACGAAGCCTCCGATGGCTCGGTCCAGTCCGGGGAGATCGAGTGCGGGGTGAGGTTTTCTGTTCCCCGGCCCCAGATGTCCGGGGAGGGTGGGAAGAACTTCGGTGTTGATGGTCCCGAAGAACCGCTCGATTTTTCCCCTGCCCTGCGGCCTGGCGATGGTCGAGTGGATGACGCGGATGTGCAGCTCGATGGCAGTGTGTTCAAGATGGCGGCTCGTGAAGTCGGAGCCGTGGTCCACGTGCAGGATGTCGGGCAGTCCGCACATTGCCCAGCTGGGGTCACTCTTTCGCCAGATGGCCTGCCGGAGGGCGAGGGCTGTGTTGAGCGCTGAGGGTGCGCCGGTGAAGACGGTGTAGCCGCAGAGCGCGCGGGAGTAATCGTCCATCACTGTCGTCAGCCAGGGCCGGTCGGGTTTGCCGTTGGCGCCGTTGATGAGGATGTCGAGTTGGGTGTGGTCCGCTTGCCAGATTTGGTTTGGGTGGTCGGCGCGGCGGCGAAGGACAAGTTCATGCCGGTCCCGGTAGGATGCGGAACCTTCGAGAGCCAGGGTCACCAGGGCGGGGTCCAGTGCCTGGACGATCTTGCGGACGACGGAGTAGCTCGGCGCCTGGTCGCCTCGTCTGCCCGCTTCGGCCGCCGTAAGTCGGTGCAACGTTGCGATACTCGGGCGCGGTCTGGTCAGCGCGAGTCCCTCGATAAACCTAACCATTCTTGGGTCTGTGCGACGTATGCCGGCATCGGCGCGTGGATGCAGGTCAAGAGCACTCCCGCCACCAGTTCGGTAGAGCCGGAGCCAGCGCTGAAGAGTGCGGGTACTGATTCCGGTTTCGCGGGCGAGGGCGGCAAGCGGGATCTGGTCCTCGACGTAGAGTCGGAGGACTTTCCAGCGCTCATCGCCGTTCAGGATTACCTACGTTCTTGTGCTCTCGCGGGCGGCGAGGGCTTGCTGGTGGCGGTAGAGAGTGGCACGGCTCCAACCAACGAGACGGGCTGCGTCTTCCGCGGTGCGTCCCTTCGCCCGGGCGTCCTGCGCGATCGCCAGCTTGTCCGCAATGACGCCCGGATCCGTCAGTGGGCGGCCAAAGCGCGTTCCGTTCTGTCTGGCGGCGGCGATGCCGGCATTGACCCGCTCGACGATCAGCTCGCGCTCATATTCGGCCAAGGTGGCGAGCATGTTCAGCATCAACCGACCCGTCGAGGTCGCCGGGTCGATACCGTCTGAGATGGATCGGACCTGAACGCCGCGTTTACGCAGCAGGTTCACGGTGTTCAGCACGTCGATCAATGACCGGCCCAGCCGATCGACCCGCCACACGACGACGGTGTCGCCCTCCTCGGCGTACTCGAGGAGCCTCTTCATCCCTGGCCGCTCGATCGCCGTCTTACTTCCCGAGGTTACATCGGCGAAGACGTCGCGCTTCTGCACGCCGACGGAGAGCAGAGCGTCGAGCTGCAGTCGGGCATCCTGGTTCGAAGTACTCACCCGCGTGTAGCCCAATTGCCTCATCAGGCCATTCTGACTCAAAAAGTCCGTCACGAGGCTATGCTGAGACGATTTACGGTGAGACGTGTTTTCGGGACATCGGCCAGCCCGGTTTTCTCAGTCCGCATGTCAGTTTCAGAAGTCGGCTGCACAGATTGTCAGAAGCCGTCTGCACTCAATGTGTACTGTCCCTCCACGAGTTCGATTGATTGCCAGGATTCCTTCGGAACTTCCATCGGCCACAAGTCACCCGAGGAAGCCGGGTACAGAGCTGAACCTCCAGCTCTATACCCGGCGGGCGCGGGGCTACGCCGAGGTGCCCGCCTTGTTTCGGCGACGCATGAGGTAGACCAAACCCGCTGCCAGTGCGGCGACGATGACACCGGCTCCGATAAGCCATCCGGTTCCGTCGGCAGGTTGGGTTTGTGACGCGGGATCTGCTGCGGCTTGGGTGGCAACGGCTAACGTTTCGGGCGCAGCAGCGGCTGGAGCGCTGCTTGTCGCGGTGGCCGAGGGAGCTTCAGTTGCTTCACCTTCGGGTGCGTAGGTGAAGCTGAAGGTTCCCTCTATAGGGTGGCCGTCAGCGGACACGGCCCGCCATTCCACGGTGTGTTTGCCGTCGTGGTCGATGTCGGCGTCCGTGCTCAGCGTCTTACCCTCGACGGTGACTTCGCCGCTGCTGACGACATGTCCGTCGGGGGCGGTGACGGTGAGGATATTGGAACCGGGGATGCCGGTCGTTGGCGGGTTGGTCAGGGTGATGGAGACCTTGCCCGGGTTGGTGGCGATGGTCTGCCCGTCGGTAGGGCTGGTGGAGGCCAGCGCGTCGTGGGCCTGGGCCGGTGCAACACCCAGAAGTGCGGCAAGGGCCAGGGAAGCGGTCAGCGCTGCGGTGGTCCGGGCGCGGCGGAGGGAAAAAGCCATGGGGATGTCCTTTCGGGACTGCCTGCTGCGTCTTGGGGCAGGCAAGAAGATGAGGGAATGGTCGCGTGTCCTGGTGCGGCGTCAAAGCACCGGCAGGAGGGTCCTTGAGCCCGGAGGGCCGCGGGGCGCAGCGATGCGGGTGCCTGGTGATTTCCGTGGCTGGGATGCCGTCCGCGGGATGGGCACGGCAACGACGGGAGGCAGTACGGCTGGTCGCGGCGCGTGGGTCAGTGGCCTAAGCCAGGCCCGGAGCTGCCACAGGGCGGCTTCGGCACGGCCGAGGGCCAGGACGGTCAGGGCGGTGGCCAGCACATGCGCAGCAGTCATTGCGGTCGGCCCGGAACCGGTGGCGAATGCGGCTTCGGCGAGATCAGCCGGGGCTGCCGTGGCGCATTCAGGAACCACCATCTCCTGGTGATGGCTGTGCGCGGCGATGCCCGCCGGCCCACAGCCCTGGCCTTGGCCAGACAAGGCGCTGAAAGCCGAATGCAGGAAGCCCTGGCCCGTCGCCAGAATCGCGGCGAGGACAGGGAGTGAGATCCGGCGGCGGGACAACGCGGTGACCGGGGCCATGATCAGGGCGGTGAGTAGGGCCATCAGCGGTACCGCGGGCAGGTGCCCGCCGGCTCCGGTGTGGGCGGCAGCCGCGATGCCGATCACCAGGGCGGTGACCACGCCGGCGCGGAGAAACTGCCAAAGGGATCCGGCTTGTGTGGGGACGGCGTTCCGCGCCCCAACGGTGACGGGCATCATCTGGTCAGCCGTGGGTCGGTTCGCCGGTGATCCGGTGGTCGGCGTGGTTGAAGGTTTCCTGGATAAGGCGTACCAGGTGCCCATCATGGAGGGAGTAGATAACGTGCCGGCCGTCTTTGCGGGTGTCCACGAGGCCGCTGAGACGGAGTTTGGCCAAGTGCTGACTGACTACCGTCCGGGGCACTCCCGCGGCAGCGGTGAGCTCAGTGACCGTCTGGGGGCCCTGGCCGAGTTTCCAGAGCAAATGGAGGCGGGTCGGTTCGGCCAGCATCCGCAACGTGCCGGCGGCCGTTTCCAGCAGTTCCGGCCCGGGGGTGACCGGGTGGACCAGTGAAGGTTCATCAGGCGCGGGGACGGGCGCGCCGTGCGGCTGGCTGCTCAACGGACTGCTCCTTCCCTGCCGGTTCCATGGCTTGTACGGTGTCGTGCCGCGGCCAGGACACAAACGCTCCTGCACTGGCTGTCACCGCAATAATAGTCAATGCCACCGCAGCCCAGCCCAAACCGGCGACCGCCCCGACCCACCCGGCCAGCGGGTAAGTCAGGATGTAACAGGCATGGGACAGCGAGAACTGGGCCGTGAACACGTACGGGCGCGTCTCCTCGGTAGATGCGTCCCGCAGCAGCCGGGACGAGGGCGTGAGGATGGTCGAGTTCGCAGCTCCCAGCAGGAACCACAGGCCCAGCAGCAGCCACCAGCCCGCGCCCGGAACACCCAGCAGGGTCAGTGCGGCCGCCCCGGCCAGGACGAACGGGATGACACCAGCGCCCGTGAGCATCACCGCCCGGTCCCCGAACCGGTCCAGGACCTTGGGGGCCGACAACGCCACGATCATGGACCCGACCCCGAAGCACGCCAGCGCCAGGGCAAGGTCGGTATCGGGCCGGTGCAGGACGTCCCGAACGTAAACCACCGTGTTGACCAGCACCAGCGCGGTGGGGGCGGCGACGACCAGGTTCAGGGCCAGCAAGGACCGGAGGCGGCGGTTCCGCCAGAAGATCCTTGCACCGAGCGTGGTCCGGTGCCACAGCGAAGTCTGCGGCGCCGCGGCTGCCGCGCCTTTGGGCAGCACGGTGATGGCGACCATGAAGGCCGAGAACAGGAATCCACCCACTGTGCCGAGGAAGAGGTTGTTGTAGCTGAGCACGGTCAGCAGCAGCGCCGCCATGGCCGGGCTCACCAAAGCTTCCATGTCATAGGCAAGCCGCGACAGGGACAGCGCACGGGTGTAATCCTTCTCATCCCTCAGGATGGTGGGAATCAGGGACTGGAACGCCGGGGTAAACGTTGCTGAGGCTGACTGGAGCAGGAAGATCACGATATAGATCTGCCAGACCTCGGTGATGAACGGCAGGCACAGCGCCATCGCCGCCCGGATCAGGTCAGCCCCGATCAACACCCGCTTCTTCGGCCACCGCGCCGCCAGAGCATTGATCACCGGGGCCAAGCCCACGTAGGCGAGCATTTTGATGGTCAGTGCCGTGCCGAGGACCGCGCCGGCGTTGCTGCCGGCTAAGTCGTAAGCCAGCAACCCCAGCGCCACCGTGAGCAGGCCGGTACCGATGAGTGCCACGATCTGCGCAGCAAAAAGCCGCCGGTACGTGAGATTCCGTAGAAGTGACAACATGAGCCAAACCCCCTAAGTGCATATGTGCATCATCATGCACCCATGCTACTCCGTTCCCCGTCCAGGCGTTCGCTTGTCAGATTCCTACAATGGCCGGAGACCGGACCGGATCCTAGGAAGTGGAACGCCCGAGGCTGGTCCTTTGAAGAGTTTCGACACGCCACGAACTGTGACTTTCAGCGATAAATGGCGGCGTTTTTACGGCGCTATTTGGCGCGCACGGTGCAGCCGTAAGGGGATCTTTTGATGGCCTTGGCATGACACTCGCCTCATGCAGGGACTTATTTCGCCGCCCAGAGCAGTTCACGTATAAGTCGTTGCAATACCTGGCGGTCAACTTCCGGATGGGTATCTGCCCAAACGACAAGGGCATTGGAGTAGTTGCCGTAAGGTCCGCCTGGATCGCAGCCACGCCGTGCTTCGGCGTGTAGTGCGTGAATGGTGGGCAAAACGTCTGACCTCTCTCGGAGCCGAAATCCGCTAAGAACCGCTTTTCCGGTATCGGAATCTCACAGGCTTGTGTGCCGGTTCCTTTTGGTACTGTTTCCACACATTGCGGTAAGTCGCCAGCGCTGCGCTGAGTTCTTCATCAACCATTCCCCAAGAATATGGCGGTAATGAAGACCGCATGCCTGCAGGCCGGTCGTGTCACCGGGCCCAGGAAACACGCCGCCGCGTTTCGTGAGGGCGGTGTTGGAACTCGCTATGTACCGTTGTCCAGGATACCCGGACCATCTCCGCCAATTCAGCCTGCCTGTGCCACCCGGCGTCGTGCAGCATCAGAAGATGCTTGCGCTGCGTCTTGGATAATTTTGCTTTCGGTCACGCCTTCTCCTTGGCGACCGCCATTCTTTCACAGGTGCGCCTCCGGATAAGGTCCACCGCAAACTAGGCCACCATCGGCCGCCACACATCCGGTGGCTCTCTCAGCAAAACGCTAGGAGTGTTACGTAGTGCATGAACCCGGGTTCTGCCGCTAGTCCACGCCCTGACTCTGTGTGGTTCTAGAGCAACCCGTCACGCGTGCTTCGGGGCGATTTCAACGGCGTCTCCGGCCAGATACATCCGGCGTGGAGCGTGACCGTCGATCCGGACCCACACCACGGACCCGTCCGGAGTCAGGTTGTCGATGACCCCGTGTCCGGACTGTCTGCCGGATTCGCGGACCGTGACTTCCTGCCCGGGTTCCAGAGGCCCCCAGGGACCCTGGGGGTCAGCATTAACGGCGGTGGGAGATGTCTCGTTCATCTACAGATCGAAACAGATGTTGGTGAACGTTTCGTGAACCAGGCCATTGGGCCGTGCTATTCATCCGCGCGGCAGCCGTGGTGGCGGTTGCTCTTTGGGGTGCGGGTTAATGTCGTTTCACCAGTTGTGCTTTTCCACGGTGAGTCCGAACGGCACACTCTCGCTCAGCGCTACCGTGAACTGGTCCGCGCCCTGCCTGGTAACAAGGATGCCGCATCGATGCTCGATGACTGCCTGCTCCCGGAGAGCTGACACGGCTTTGTCCAGTTCAAGTTCCATATCGTTCCGGTTGGTGACTTTGATGGTCAGCGGCTGCTCGGACCTGATTGCGGGCATTGCGGTTCTTCCACTCGTCGGATATATGCAGGGATGGGGCGGGCAGGGCCACGCGAAGTGGTGGCCAGCCCGCCGCGGTGCCGGCTTAGTGCCGGTAGTTAGTCGGGGCCTGCTGCCCAAGGTGCCTTACTTTCCCGGCGGCTGCAACTTGAGTGGTTCACGTGAGGGCATTAGCGTGTAAGCGCTTGCATACGCGCGGTTTTTCGTGTTAGTCGTCGCCGCTTCAAACGGGGAAAGGAGCAAAAGCTCTGGAGGTGGTGCCACCGAGAACTTGCCCGCCGACCAGAACAGGAAGGATGCGACGCTGGAGTCGCTGGTTCCCCATACCGGGCTCGCCGGAAGGAATGACCAGGCCAGGCCTCGAGCCCCCATCCGGTCTCAAGCCTTCGGGGCGCTCCTCCGTGTCCATGCCTGTCCTCCTGGTGTATTCCCGCGCGCACCGCCCAGGAATTCTTATACCCTTAGGGGTATTATACTCGCACCGGTGAGGTCCCGGTCGATCGCGCGGAACTGCCTTGTTCCTTACGGACCAACCCGGCACGTGCGAGGTTGCAATGACCCGCGGTACGTCCGACACCCCTCAAAAGTTCCCTATCACGCCATTCCTTAAATGTTTATACATTTATGATTTTTCCGTGTAGATTTGGGCCCGTGCCGCCCATCAGGTGCTGCACCCTTGGCCTGTTACCGAGCCCTGCCGCCTGCCAAGGCCCATACATCAACAATCTCCGGCAGGGGCGGGGGAACCAAAAATACGGATTCAAAATTGAATCCTTGGGGTTAAGCCGCCGCATGTATTTCCGGCGGCCGGGTGACTCCCACCCGCATCCGACAGCTCACCTCGCAGGTATCGGGAGAGGTTAAGCAATGTCAAAGAGAAACGCCCGCCACAGGGCCGTCACCAGCAGCACCTTGTCCACCATTTCACGAAGCGTTTCCAGCCACGGCGGAGCAGTGGGCCGCCAGGCCGCCCTTGTCGTAGTCGGATCCGGGCTTGTGCTGAGCATGGCCGTCCCAGCCCAAGCGGGCGCCACCGCATCCGACCCGCACGGGGGAACTGCTTCAGGCGCCATTTCCTCCCCGGCAGGTATTCCCGGCCAGGTGCCCGCTTCGGGGGCCTCCGTCCACACCGTGGTCGCCGGGGACACTTTAAGCCAGATAGGAGCGCTGCACGGAATCTCCCTGGATGAGATTCTGTCACTGAATGGACTTCACATGGCTTCGATCATCTATCCGGGGGACGTCATAACACTCTCCGGGGCGGCGGGCCTCCCGGGCCCGGAACAGGCTGCTGTTCCGGCACCGAGCACGACCGCAGTATCCGCCGGTGCGTCCGAGCAGCCTATGGCCCTGGCGTCGGCGAGCGTCGGTGGCGGACAGGGTGCACCGTCTTCACTTAACGGAGTGATTCTGACCGCGGCTCAAGCCCAGATGGGCGCCGTCCAGGACTGCACTGTTCTGGGGGAAGTAGCCTTGCGGTCGGCAGGGATCCAAGGAGTCGGCGATGAATCGCCCGAGTCCCTGATGGCCTACGCCACGCCGGTATCGACGCCGGAACCCGGTGATTTTATCTACTATGCCGACGGTGGAATGGGATTCTCGCATAACGCGGTCTACCTCGGTGACGGGCAAGCCATCCACAGCGGATGGAACGGCAACCAGACAGTAGTCTTCAGCGTCAATGTCGGTTCCGGACCTTCCTACTACCGCGTGAACGCCTAGTTCCCAAAGTCCGCGGTGCCTGACCACGCAGGCCGGCACCGCGGACTCACAGCGCCTGACCACAGAGCGAAACATCCGCATGCCCAGCAGGCGCCCCGATACCCAGGCTTTACACGCCGACGTCCGGACCGGTACCGTCCACAAAAAAGAAATGTATAAACATTTAGGACCTTTTTGGCCACTCTGAGGAGCCAGCATGCCATCGCCTACCACCGGCACTTCCCGTAACCGACCCTGGACCATAGCGATTTCCACCCTCGGGGTGGCAGTCCTAATCCTGCTGGTTGGGATTTTCGCATATCAGGGAGGGGTATCCCAGGGTGCCGGCACCGAAGCGGCGCCCCGGGAATCCGCGGCGTCCGAGAACGCGCCGCTGGATATGTCCCGCAGAACAGCGGACGACCCGACAGCACTTGGCCCGGTCGACGCCCCGGTGGTCCTGGTCGAGTACGCAGACTACCGCTGCCCTTTCTGTGGGCTTTTCTCCCGCGATACCCTGCCGCCCCTGGTGGAAAAATACGTCAAGAGCGGTGAGTTGCGCGTTGAATGGCGTGACCTGCCGGTTTTCGGCGATCAGTCCACCATGGCCGCTGTCGCCGGCCGCGCAGCCGGGAACCAGGGCAAGTTCTGGGAGTTCAACAAGGCAGCTTTCGCCATCGCCCCCGAACGGGGACATGCCGATCTTTCGCGGGAGCGTCTGGTGCAGATCGCACAAGAGGCCGGCGTGTCGGACATGACCCGGTTCGAAGCGGACCTGGACTCCACGGAACTGCAGCAGGCCGTTGCAAAAGATGCACAGGAAGCGGCATCCCTGGGTGCTACCGGAACACCCACATTCCTGGTCAATGACACGCCCCTGGTCGGCGCGCAGCCCCTGGCGACCTTCGAAAAGGCCATTGAAGCTGCGCTAAAAAAGGCTGAATCCCAGTAATGGTCATCGGATACGCGGGCGCCTTCCTGGGAGGCATCCTCACCCTGTTGAGCCCCTGCTCGGCACTTTTACTGCCGGCCTTTTTCGCCTACGCATTCTCCACCAGAACACGGCTCGTCGCGCGGACCGCCCTCTTCTACCTGGGCCTGCTTTCCACGCTGGTGCCGCTGGGAGTATTCGCCGGCACGCTCGGGTCTCTCGTAACCCAGCACCGCGGCATCCTGGTCGCCTCAGGCTCCGGAGTTGTTATCGCCCTGGGCCTCGCCCAGATCGCCGGGATCCGGATGCCATCCATTCTCCGGAACAACGCCCAGGCAGGATCCTCCCGCCTTTCGGTCTTCGCCCTCGGCGCTGTCTATGGCATCGCCGGGGTATGCACCGGACCCATTCTGGGTTCCATCCTGACCGTGGCGGCAGTGGGCGGCAACGCCCTGTACGGGGGAATCCTTCTGGCGGTCTACGCGCTCGGGATGGCACTGCCCCTGTTTGCGCTGTCCCTGCTGTGGGACAGGCTCGGCATTTCGGGCCGCCGCTGGTTGCGGCCACCGCCGGTGACCATCGGCCGGTGGTCCAACTCCTGGGTCATGATCATCTCCGGCGCCCTCTCCATCGGCATCGGGGTCCTGCTGCTGGTCACAGACGGCACTGCCGGGCTCGGCGGAGTGCTCACCGTCACCGACCAATTCCAGCTCGAATCCACCGTCAGCGGAGCAGCTTCCGGTGTTCCGAACACCGTCTTCGCGCTGCTGGCCGCGGCCATACTGGCGGTCACTGCCGCCCTGTACTTCAAAAGCCAGCGCAACGGCCGACCCGCCAGCACCGACGCAGAGGCGAAATCAGAGGAAGCCATGAACAAGGAGAACCGATGAGCCCCCGTGTGTCTTTAAAGTCAGCCCTGGCCCAATGGCCCGGTCGACGCTGGCAGACCGCAGCCGTCGCCGCGGTGGCCACGTACGTGGTGGTGGCAGTACCCACCGACCTCATCGACACTCCCCTGTTCAGCCGCGAGGTCCCTCCCACCTGGTGGTCCTTCCCAGTCCTGGCTGTCACCGCCGTCCTGACAGGGCTGCTGCTGGCCACCTATGTTTCCCGCGACCCAGCCTCCTCTGGCGAAGAGGGCGAGGAGGAGGGCCGTAAAGGGAAATTCGGGGCGGCAGGGGCCATCGTTTCCTTTTTCGCGGTCGGGTGCCCGGTCTGCAACAAGCTGGTGCTTCTGGCGCTGGGTACCTCCGGGGCCATGCAGTACTTTGAGCCGATCCAGCCGCTGCTGGCGGCTTTGTCCATTGCCCTGCTGCTGTGGGCGTTCGTTAAGAGGGCAACCTCTGAGGACCGCTGCCCGCTGCCGCGCAGGCAGACCGCCGGTGCGGCGGCGGATGGGTAAAGCGGGTTTCGCCTTAGTCCCGCCGGGGCGGGTTGGTCTTGCAGCCGAAGGCAGTCGCCATGGTCACGCGGCCGCCCAGGACATAGCTGCGCCGGAACTCGAGGTCACGGGCCCGGTGGCAGCCGGTCCGCTCGATCAACAACAGCGGAGAGCCCTCGGCACACCGGAGCAGGAGCGCCTGGGCGGGGCTGGCGAGCACGGCAGTGAGCTGCTCCGTGCCGCCGTCAAGGACCAGGCCGCACCGCCGGTCGAGCTCCCCGTACAGGGACGAGTCACGGAAGTCTGCCTCAAGTAATTTCCCTGCGGTGGCGGCGGGCAGCCAGACCTGGTCCAAGCCGATCGGTTCATCATCGGCAAGCCGGATCCGGGAGAGGTGGAACAGCTCTGCATCCGGGGGAAGGGAAAGCTTTGCCGCCACCTCCGGGTTGGTCACCAGGTGCTGCTCCAGGACCACGCTGGCGTGCTTCATGCCGGACTCGCGGATGGAGGCAAGGACGCTGTAGATCGGCCCGTAGGCCGTGCTCCTGCCGGCCACCACCATCGGCTTCCGCCCGGGGTGGGCGGTGATGTGCCCGGCGTCGCGCAGGGGTTTCAGGGCAGCCCGGATCGTGCCCCGGCTTACCCCATACCGCTGGGCCAGTTCCAATTCCCCAGGGAAGCCATCCCCAAACTCCCCGGCGAGAACCTCCTGCAGAAGTTCGTCACTGACGGTTTTCCACAGCGGGCCAACACTTGCCCGCCCAGCGGCGCCGCCCTCCGCGACTGATGCGAACGCTTGTCCCTGCTGATCCTTCACACCGCTCCCGACGGTTGATTCCACAAAGCTGCTGGCATAACGACGTTACTGCATGCGGCTTTCCAACATCCCGGGGCTACACCCAACAGGTTCCTGCCGCACCCGTGTGTTCATACCCCGGGCGGTATGTGAAAGAAAGCTGGGAGACCCCAAGGTGTGCCATCAAGGAAAATAAACCCGTCAGGCGAGGAGGCCAGAGTGACCCCACGTGCCCTGCGCCTTATCCGCGGCTGGACCGGCGCCCTCGCCGCCACGTCCGTCGCAGCCGCGTCACACGTGGTGGCAGGGGGAAGTTCCCCCGAGCCCCTCCTTCTCCAGTTGGCCCTTGCGTCGTGCGGCCTGGCTTGTACCGCCCTCACGGGGCGCGGTTTGTCCCTGTGGCGCCTCTCGGCCGGGGTTGCCCTCAGCCAGGGCACGGCCGGAGGACGGTTCCCAGCGCATCTTCCGGCGTGCGTACAACTACGATGCCGCTCCCGGCGCCGGGGGAATTTCGGATTCCGGGCTGATCTTCGTGTCCTACCAGGCCGACGTCGAGAGGCAGTTCACCCCTATCCAGCGCCGGCTTGATGAGATGGACATGCTTAACCAGTGGACAAAGCCGATCGGTCGGCCGTGTTCGCCATCCCCCCCCGGGTGCCGCGAAGGCGGTTTCATCGGCGAAGGCCTGTTCACCTGACACTGCAAGGAAGAGCCACGCACCATCCACCGGGTTGCCCCCGTGTGGGTGGTGCGTGGTCCCCGCCGGGACGGGCCGCGCAGCGCGGCGCTCTGAATCATGGGGCCGGGGTGGGTTCAGGCTTCGCGAGCACGTATCCGGCGCTGCTTTCACGGGAGGCAAAGATAGCTGAACCATCAGCGAGCACGGCCTCAGGAAGGACAAACTGCCCGGATTCAAGGACTGCACCGGATTCAAGATCGATTCTTGCTGCCGCTCCGTTGATGCGCGCGTAGACCGCCACACCTCCCACGGCAGTGACCTCAAGGTCCCGAAATTCTTGACGCCACAACAGACCTTTGCCCGGATGCACAGCAGTCAGGGTGTAGGCGCCGTTGGCCTGCTGTGCCGGCAACAGTGTCACGCCTGAGGCGTCGTCCACTTTGGCGATCCCCGCCGGTTCTCCCGGCACCTGGACCAGGTTCTCACCGGTCAGCAGGTCATAGGCTACCGGAACACCGGCGCCGCTGGCGGTGGCCCATTCCAGAATCACCACACCCCCGCTGGACGGGCCGTATTGTCCACGGAATACTGGCCGCGCGTCCGGGTCCGCCCCGGGTGGACGACTCATTTCGCCGGTGCTCCACAGCGCCTCACCGGATCCGGCATCCACGGCAGTAAGCACCACGCCGGAATCAAACAGGACGGTGCCGTGATGCTCATACACTGCAACACCGGCGTCCACCTCAACCACGGAACCCGTGTCGGCATCGAGCACTGTGCCGGGCGCTTTTTCGGCGGTGAGTCCTTTGGGGGTGTTGGCGAAGATCAGGCCGCCGGTGGAGGGACCTGGCACTTCTGTGGGACCCCAAAGTTTTTCACCGTCATCCACGGCGAATGCCGTTGCCACCGTGACGCTGACGGGCCCCTTCCCGTCAGTACGCGCGTCCGAATCAAGGATGACAATGGAGGGTTCACCGTTCACAGAGGTGAGCACGGTCCCCACACAGGAGGGGTTCGTGTCGATCCTCCACTGGGTGCCGGAGGAATTAAAGCCGTAGAAACTCAAGTTCTCCCTGCCGCCGGCAGGAAAGACGGAACCGGTGAAGGCCGAGCCGCTGCCCTTCGGAGCGCTGTCCACGGACACACTGCTAACGGGGCGGAAACCGGGAAAGTAATCTTTCCCTCCGGCGCTGGAAACGGCCCGGGTCAGCGGCTCCCCGACATCCACCTGCTGGGCTCCGATGCCGGAACCGCCGTCGGAGCAGGCGCTCAACAGCAGCAGTGCGGGGGCGGACAGGGCGGTCACCATCACCCATGAGTAATGTTTATACATTTGGTGGCAGGCTACCACGCCTTGTGGTCCCCCCGGGCCGGCCGGCGTCAGGCCCCGTCGCTACAGCCTGGCGTAGGCCCAGCCGTCCCATTGCCGCCGTGCCAGGTGGGCGATGGCTGCGGGAACCGTGCCCACGCCGGGGGCTAGGTCTTTGTCGTCCATGCCTGCTGAGCGCATGCTGTTGCCGCAGGCGAGGATGCCCACGTCCAGCTGTCCGGCGTTGGTGATGGCTTCGGTGGCGGACGAATCTTTGGCGAGGAGCGTGACGCCGGGCCCTTGGACGACCACTTCTATGCCAGCTCCCTGGCCGAGGGCGGCACGGGCGTTGGCGGCGATGCGCAGGACGCCGGCCAGGGCGTCCTGCTCGAGCGGGCCGGCGGAGTGGATGAGCAGGCCGGCGGAGTGGATGAGCAGGCCGGGCCCCGCCTGCGCAGTCTCTGGAACCGTTGTTTGCACGGACGCTTCTACTTCGCCGCGTCGCCCAGGTCGGCGAGGGCTTTCCGGAGGCGGGTGCCGGCGTCGTCGGCGATCTCCTTGACGGCCGGTGCGGCGCTGAGCTGGACCATGGTTTGGGGGTCGATTGCTTCCACGGTGGTCGCGTCTGCGTCTTTGTTCCGTCGTACCACGACGTTGCATGGCAGCAGAGCACCGATTTCGGGTTCGGCGGCGAGGGCTCGGCTGGCCAGGGCCGGGTTGCAGGCGCCGAGGATGACGTAGTCGCCTACAGCGTCCGCGGCTTCGGTGCCGAGCTTGGTCTCAAAGGTGGAGCGGACGTTGATCTCGGTAAGGATTCCGAACCCTTGGGCTGACAGGGCGTCCCGGGTCCGGTCCACAGTTTCGGTCCAGGGAAGGTCGACGGTGGTGGCGAGAGTGTATGTCATGGTTCTCCTTGGGTGGCTCGACAGCTGGTCTGGTTAGGCGAGTGAGAGGAAGAGCTTTTCCAGGTCTTTCTTGTCCATCGTTGCATCCTTCTGGACGATGCACTGCTCCAGGCCCGTGGCGATGATGGCGAACCCGGCCCGGTCCAGCGCCTTGGACACGGCGGCGAGCTGGGTGACGACGTCCTTGCAGTCCCGGCCTTCTTCAAGCATGCGGGTCACGGCGGCCAGTTGGCCCTGGGCCCGCTTGAGGCGGTTGATGACAGGGGTGAGTTCTGTGGCGTTCAGTTCCAAGGGGTTCTCCAAATATCGGCGGCTTCCCTCCATCTTATACCCCTCGGGGTGTTTTGACTACCCCCGGGGGTATCTGTAATACTCGGTGAGGTATCCACCCGACCCCTTCAGAGAGGCCAACTATGACTTCCCCTTCGACGGCACCGGCCGTTACCGCACTTGCCCCTGAAACCCTCCAGTCCTGGTTCACAGAGCACCAGGATCTCGTAGTGATCGATGTGCGTTCCGCCGCGGAGTTCGAGTCGATGCATATCCGCGGCTCCTACAACGTGCCCTTGCCGCTGTTGTCCGAGCACACCGACGAACTCGCCGCCCGGCTGGGCTCCCGCGTGGTCCTGGTTTGCCAGTCCGGCGTGCGTGCCGAGCAGGCCCGTCAACGCCTGGCCACTGTTGGGATTGACGCCGCCTACGTCCTGACCGGCGGGGCACCCGCATTCGCCGCCGCCGGCGGCGACGTCGTCAAGGGCAAGGACCGCTGGGACCTGGAGCGGCAGGTCCGCCTTGTGGCCGGCTCCCTGGTGGTCCTGGGCCTGGCCGGCGGCAGGTTCGTCTCCCCGAAGATCCGGACGCTTGCCGGGGTCATCGGGACCGGACTGACCTTCTCCGCAGCCACCAACACCTGCGCCATGGGCCAGGCCATCTCGGCCATGCCGTGGAACAAGGCCGCCAAGGAACCGACCCGCGAAAGCGCCATCCTTGCCCTGCCCGCCGTCAGCAACAAGAACACGGAAGCCGCAGCCTAATGACAGCCACCCTGCTCCTGGTCCTGGCCCTCTCGGTGGTGATCGGGCTCTCGCTCGGCGTCCTGGGCGGCGGCGGCTCGATCCTGACCGTCCCGATCCTGGTCTACGTGGCCGGGTTCGAGGCCAAGGAAGCGATCGCGGCCTCGCTGTTCGTAGTCGGAGTCACCTCCGCGGTGAGCGTGTTCAGCCACGCCCGCGGCGGCAGGGTGATGTGGCGGACCGGCCTGATTTTCGGCGCGGCCGGCATGGTCGGCGCGTTCGTCGGCGGCCTCCTCGGCGGGCACATCCCCGGCCAGATCCTGCTCATCGCCTTCGCCGTCATGATGGTGGCCACCTCCGTGGCCATGCTCCGCGGCCGGAAGAAAAAGAACGACGACGGCGCCGCGCCGGTCAAGCACGAACTTCCCCTGGGCAGGGTCCTGCTGGACGGCGCGGTCGTCGGGCTCATTACCGGCCTGGTCGGTGCCGGCGGCGGATTCCTCGTAGTCCCGGCCCTGGCACTGCTCGGCGGCCTGCCGATGTCCGTTGCCGTGGGCACCTCACTGGTGGTCATCGCCATGAAATCCTTCGCCGGGCTCGCCGGCTACCTCACCACCGTCCAGCTCGACTGGGGCCTCACCCTCGGCGTGACAGCCATGGCGATCGTGGGCTCGCTCATCGGCTCCAGACTCGCTGGCCGCATCCCCGAAGCCGCACTGCGCAAAGCCTTCGGCTGGTTCGTCCTGGCCATGGGCACCTTCGTCCTGACCCAACAGGCTCCGGAGGATCTGCGCCTGATCATCGTCGCCGTTGTCGCGGCCCTGGCAGTGGCAGCGGCCGGGATCTGCTGGTTCTTCGTCAGTTCCTGCCCGCTACGCAACAGCCGAAACCTCACCCGAAACGGCCAGCCCTCATCCGCCTGACCGGCCAGCGGCAGGTCACCAGCCGCGGACTTTCCTCAAGCACCAACCGGTTCTATTCGAAGGAATGAACATCATGGGCCTCATCAGCTCTCTGAAGAAGGCATTCAGCAAACCGTACAAAACCGTCTCGGTGGCAGAAGCCAAGGACCTCCTATCCTCAGGCGCGGCGCTGATCGACGTCCGGTCAGCCCAGGAATGGCGGACCGGACGGGCACCCCAGGCAAAACACGTTCCCCTGGACCGGCTGCAGACCAGCACCGCCGGAATCAACAAGAACAAGCCCGTGATCGCCGTCTGCGCCTCCGGGGTCCGCTCCGCCTCAGCGGCACGGCTCCTCGCCTCCCAGGGCTACCAGGCCTACTCCCTGCGCGGCGGCATGGGCGCCTGGCGCGCAGCCGGCGAACCCGTCCGCTAACTGCACCTGACCGCTAACACCAGCCCACACTATTTCGAAGGAGAACCATCATGGCTGAAATCACCATCACCGAAGCCGAACAGCGCCGCACCACCGCCCGCATCCTGGATGTCCGCGAGGACTTCGAGGTCGAGGAAGGCATGATCCCCGGCGCCCTGCACATCCCCATGGGCCAGCTGCAGGCACGCCTGTCCGAACTGGACCCCGCCGTGCCCGTCATCGCGGTCTGCCGCAGCGGCAACCGCAGCGCCAAGGTCGCTGATGCCCTCAACGGCGCCGGCTACACCGCGGACACCATGACCGGCGGCATGATCGCCTGGACCGGCGCCGGGCTCCCCACCACCTGACCCCCCTCCCGGCCACGGCCACCAACCACCCAGGACAACGCCCGAAAGGACACGACAGACGATGGCAACCATCGACGTCACCGAACAGAGCTTCGCCCAGACCCTGGAGAACAGCGAGATCGTCTTCGTTGACTTCTGGGCAGCCTGGTGCGGCCCCTGCCGCATGTTCGCCCCCACCTACGGGGCCGCGGCTGACCGGCACCCGGACATCACCTTCGCCAAGGTCGACACCGAAGCAGAACAGGCCCTTGCCGCAGCAGCGAACATCACCTCCATCCCCACACTGATGGCCTTCAAGGACAAGACCCTGGTCTTCTCCCAGCCCGGAGCCCTCAACGCCACCGGCCTCGAAGAAGTCATCCAGGCCGTAAAGAACGCGGACATGAATGAACTCCGCGCCCAGGCCGGGCCCCAGAACGTGTGACGACAATGCCAGACGACCCTTGCGTACCGCACTGTCACGGCAGACGAACCCGCCACGGTGTGGCCGCGCGCCACGCTGGTGCACGTCCGGAGCCCTGAAGAGCACGCCACCGCACACGCCCCCGGGAGCCTGAACATTCCACGCAGGCCACCCACAGGCCTGCGCAGGCACCTACACAAGCTGTTCCACAGTAAAACGGCTTAGGCCGCAGCCCAGTTGCAAGATACCCCTGGGGGTATCTATACTGGATTCAGAACAAACCCTCACCCCCTTTCAACCAAAGGAGATCACCAGATGCTTATCGAGCGTATTTACGATGAAGACCTCGCCCAGGCCAGCTACCTGATCGGCTGCCAGGCCAACGGCACCGCCGTTGTTGTGGACGGCCGCCGCGACATCGCGGTCTACCAGGAACTGGCTGAAAAGAACGGCATGAAGATCATCGCCGTGACCGAAACACACATCCACGCCGATTACCTCTCCGGCACCCGCGAACTCGCCGCCGCCACGGGCGCGAAGATCTACGTCTCCGGTGAAGGAGGGCCGGACTGGCAGTACGAATTCGACGGCGAACGCCTCTACGACGGTGACAAGATCACCATCGGCAACATCAGCATCCAGGCCCTCCACACCCCGGGCCACACCCCCGAGCACCTGTCCTTCCTGGTCACCGACGGCGCCTTCAGCGACCAGCCCGGCTACCTGCTCTCCGGTGACTTCGTCTTCTCCGGCGACCTGGGCCGGCCGGACCTGCTGGACGAGGCAGCCGGCGGCATCGACACCCGCTTTGAAGGTGCAAAGCAGCTCTTCGCCAGCCTGCGGGAGAAGTTCCTGACCCTGCCGGACTACGTCCAGGTCCACCCGGCGCACGGCGCCGGCAGCGCCTGCGGCAAGGCCCTGGGCGCCATCCCGTCCTCCACGGTCGGTTACGAGCGGCTCTACTCCTGGTGGGGCCCCTACCTCGAGGCCAACGATGAGCAGGGCTTCATCGATGAACTCCTCGATGGTCAGCCCGACGCGCACGCCTACTTCGGCCGGATGAAGCGGGAAAACCGTGAAGGCCCCGCCGTCATGGGCGAACGCGCCCCGCTCGAGGAACTGGACACCGCTGACGTCGCAAAGGACCTGGCCGAGGACAAAGTCACGTTCATTGACACCCGCCCCAACAGCGAAGTTCATGAAGGAACGGTAGCCCGTTCCCTGAACGTGCCGGCCGGGAAGTCCGTGGCCAGCTACGGCGCCTGGGTCGTGAACCCCGAGACCGACAAGAACCCCCTCGTACTCCTCGCCCAGGACCAGGAACAGGCCATGGACATGTGGGACCACCTGGTCCGGGTCGGCATCGACAACGTCGCCGGTTACGTCACCAGCATCGAAGGGTTCCCCCTGACCACCCCGAAGCTGATCCAGCCCGAAGAGCTGCAGGGTTTTGACGCCGCCATGGTCGTGGACGTCCGCAACCGCAGCGAACACATCGCCGGGAACATTCCCGGCTCGTACCAGCTCAGCGGTGGCCGTGTCATGTGGCACCTAGACAAGCTCCCCGCCGAGGGCACCATCGTGACCTACTGCCAGTCCGGCGTCCGGAACTCCGTCGCCGCCAGCGCCCTGCGCCGCGCCGGATACGACGTCGTCGAACTCGACGGCAGCTACGCCGCCTGGGACGCCTTCCAGCAGACCCGACAGAACGCCGACGCCTCAGCCTAGACCCCTCACCAACCCCAGTACCGCCCGGGCAGGACCCCCCTCCTGCCCGGGCTCCCGGCCCGAGCGCGTTCCCCCAACGCACCCGGGCCACCTTCATGTAAACCCACAGGACGGAACAAACCGATGCACGGCAAAACACTTCCTAACGCCTACGGTTCAGTCGGTCCAGTGCTGGGTTTGCGGCAGAACTTGGCGCAGTTCATGCTGCTGGTAGCCATCAACGCCCTGGTGGGCGGAACCCTCGGACAGGAACGCACCGTCCTGCCCCTGCTGGCATCCCAGACATTCCACCTGGACCTGTACACCAGCGCTCTGACTTACATTCTCGCTTTCGGCCTGTCCAAAGCCGCGACGAACTACTTCGCCGGAACACTCTCCGACCGGTATGGCCGAAAACCCGTCCTCGTCACCGGCTGGCTGGTCGCGATTCCCGTACCGCTCATGCTCATCTTCGCCCCGTCCTGGGGATGGATCGTGGCGGCGAACGTATTCCTCGGCATCAGCCAAGGCCTAACCTGGTCTACGGCAGTGATCATGAAAATGGACCTGACCGGCCCCAAGCAGCGCGGCCTCGCCATGGGTCTGAACGAAGCGGCTGGCTACCTCGGCGTCGCTGTCACTGCCCTGGCCACCGGGTACATCGCCTCCACCTACGGGCTCCGGCCCGGCCCGTTCCTCCTCGGAGCCGCATACATTGCCCTCGGACTGGGCCTGTCCGTCCTGACGGTACGCGAAACTCGCCACCACGCCAAGGCCGAGGCCGCCCAGCACACCACTACACACAGCAGCGCACATGCCGGTCTCACCACCGGTCAGATCTTCACACTCACCAGCTTCAAGGACCGCTCCCTCTCCGCAGCCAGCCAGGCCGGCCTGGTGAACAACCTCAACGACGGCCTCGCCTGGGGTCTCTTCCCGGTCCTCTTCGTAAGTTCCGGGCTGAACCTGAACCAAGTGGGGATTCTGGCTGCCGTCTACCCCGCAGTCTGGGGCGCCGCGCAACTCTTCACCGGTGCCGCCTCAGACCGGTGGGGCCGCAAATGGCTCATCGTGGCCGGCATGATCGTCCAGGCCGCGGGACTCGCGTTAGTCGCCGCATCCCACACCTTTGGGCCCTGGCTCATCGCCGCAGTCCTCCTTGGACTGGGAACAGCCCTGGTCTACCCCGCCCTCCTGGCAGCCATCGGCGACGTCGCACACCCCACCTGGCGGGCCCGCTCCGTCGGGATCTACCGGCTCTGGCGCGACGGCGGCTTCGCAGTAGGGGCACTCCTGTCCGGTTTTCTCGCAGACCTATACGGGATTCCCGCAGCCGTCGCCACCGTCGCTGCACTCACCGCCGTCTCCGGCCTAGTAGTCGCCTTCCGAATGCGCGATAACGACCACACAGCAGGATAGAAATGGCCACTGTCCTGGTACGCAGCCTTCATGAATGAGCGCGAGACGCTCAGAACGGCCCGAGCCTAACGATGTCAGTGCCCTGGTGCGGTGAAGCAAACCCAGAGACCCAACGAGCACCTCGAAGCCAGAATCGCGGGTGCTGAGGAGTGACGGTGTGCTTCTATCCCTGGAAGGAGACTGCCCCTGCAGGTTGGGATGGCGACGGTTCCGCGGTGGCGTAAAGGGTGTTGAGTTGGCGGTAGAGGGTCCGGGCGATGTAGCGCTTGAGGGATCTGCGGATTTCGCGGTAACTACGTCCTTCTTGGGTGCGTTTAGCGACGTAGTCCCGTGTTCCGGGGTCGTGGGTCATCCGGGTCATGGTAATGGTGTGCAAGGCTCGGTTGAGGCGCCTGTCACCACCGCGGTTGAGCCTGTGCCGGACAGTGTTACCGCTTGAAGCTGGCAAGGGATTCACCCCTGCCAGTGAGGCGAAGGCAGCTTCGCTGCGAATCCTTCCTGGATGCGACCATGCTGTCAGGACGGTGGCGACTGTGACAGCTCCGGCGCCCACCATCTCCAACAGCGGTGCCGCGGGGCTTTGCTGGATCAGTTCTGTCATGCGCTTCTGGTTCGCAGTCAGCTGCGTGGTCACTTCCAGGACGCGGCGCGCCAGCCGAACGGCCTCCTCGCGCGCGATCGATAGTTCTATCTGTTCCTGTCGTTCCCGCCATCTGGTGATCGTGGCGATTTGGGCGGGAATCAGAGGTTTACGAGCGTCGATTCCAAGATCGTGCGCCCGGAGGAGGGCGGTGAGTGCATTTACGTTCATTGTTCGTTCCCGGGTCAGCTGATCCCGGGCTGCGCTCAGGATCCTGAGTCCGGCACGGGTTCCTTCATCCCGGCGCGGAGCGCGGAGCTGGGACTCCTCTAAGCCGATGACAGCGGTTCCGATGGCGGCGGCGTCCAGCGGGTCGGATTTGCCGATCGCCCGGCGCCCTCGGGCGTTCATCCGTGGAGCTTCGGCGACGTCGTAACCGGCGTCGGTTACTGCCCGGGCCAGACGTGCCCCATATGAGCCGATACCCTCAACGGCCCATAGACAGGCCATATCGCCGTCTGTCCTGCGGCCTACCCAGGCAAGTGCGCGGGAAATCCCTGCCGAGGTGGTCGGGAACTGCTCACACGCGACCCGTCGCTTGGTGCTGGCCTCGATGATGGCGTAAGTGTGTGTACGGGCGTGACAATCCACGCCGATGACGAACGGGCGGGTCTGCGCAACGGTAGTCATCGCGGCCACCCTCCTTCCTTTCGAACGGGCAAGAATGGCCGCAGCACGACCGGCGCTGGACCTGGGAAGAGTCACTTCGAGGCAATACTGTGATGAGCCACAACCTCAGAGGCTGGGCAAGCTTCTGATTAAGCCACCGACGTGGGACAGGCCAATGCCGGCCGCTCCACCCAGCGCGGACAAATCGGGGGAAACGCACCCTCAAGGGGCAATTGTTTTTTCGAGTCACGCACCGGGCAGAACGACCGGCATCAACACTGCCAGTTAGTCCCAGACCAACCACTGAAAGACTCACAGTTGTTTTTTGGCTGCTGGCGAAGCTTGCGGAGCTGTGCCCGAGCAGGCCCGTCTACCCGCAGGGCAAGGCACGGAAAATCTTCGGAGGAAATCAGCGACGAAGGAGCGCCGGAGAAGAATTTCCGGGCCGCAGGCCCCGACGAAGGAGGGGCTAGAGGGGCCGGAGCGGGCACGTACAATCCGAAGGAATCTCAATGATGTTGTCAACGGATTCCTGCGGGTCGGATAGGGGGCGGTCCTCTCCCGATCGGTGCTCCGGGGTAGGGCTCGCGAAACTTCTTTTCGCTCATGGTTGTGTTCCTTCCAAGTGGGTGGGGCGGCTTGTGGTGACCGGCCAGTTTCCCTCTCCCCCGGTTGTTTTTTGCCTGCTGGCGGAGCAACGCGTAGCTGTGCCCGACGGAGCCGGGGCAACCCGAAGGGCAAGCAGCGGATGGGTTGTGGGAGGAAATAAGCGAAGCGCCGACACAAGGCATCAGTTGCGCAGCCGTCCGCAGGACGGTTGAGCCGGTGGAGCGGGCACGTACGATCCGCAGGACAGCAGCAAAAAACAGAAAAACGCTTCTACAGCCCGAGCGCAGCGAGGTCCGATCCCCTAACCCAAGCGCTGCATGGGCGAGGCTGGAGACGGTGTCAGCCGTTACCCGCTCTTCAGGAGCACCTACGGGGTGCTGTTCTGGCGTGCAGCGAGGGCCTGCTGGTGGCGGTAAAGCGTTGCACGGCTCCAGCCCACGAGCCGGGCGGCGTCTTCCGCGGTACGGCCCTTCGCGCGGGCGTCCTGGGCGATCGCCAGCTTGTCCGCGATGACGGCCGGGTCGGACAACGGCCGGCCGAATCGGGTTCCGTTCTGCCTGGCGGCCGCGATGCCGGCGTTGACACGTTCAACGATCAGCTCGCGCTCATACTCGGCGAGGGTGGCGAGCAGGTTCAGCATCAGCCGGCCCGTTGAGGTCGCGGGGTCGATGCCGTCCGAGATGGATCGGACGTGGATGCCGCGGTCGCGCAGCAGGGTCACGGTGTTGAGCACATCGATCAGCGATCGGCCCAACCGGTCGACCCGCCACACCACAACGGTGTCGCCCTCCTCGGCGTATTCGAGAAGTCTTTTCATTCCGGGCCGCTCGATGGCGGTCTTGCTGCCCGAAGTCACGTCAGCGAAGACGTCGCGTTTCTGCACGCCAGCGGTGACCAGCGCGTCCAGCTGCAGCTTTGCATCCTGACTGGAAGTGCTGACGCGCGTGTAACCAAGTTGCCCCACCAGGCCATTCTGACTCGAAAAGTCCCCGATGTACCCTCGGTGAGACGACTGCTGGTGAGACGTGTTTCCGAGATGCAGGGAGCCCTGCTTTCGCGCCGACCCGTGTCAGTTTCAGAAGGCGTCTGCACTGGATGAGTGAACCCGCCTGCACTCCGGTTGGATTGGCCCGGCTCGGCGCTCTTGCCTATTCACGCCCGAGGTCGCGGTGGTGGGTGGCGGCGGTGACGTTGGGGAATTGAGCGAGACGGGCTGAGAGTGCTTCGGCCATGGCAACGGAGCGGTGTTTGCCTCCTGTGCAGCCAATTGCGACGTTGACGAAGTGTTTGTTTTCGCGGCGGTACCCGTTGATGACGGGGACCAGGGCTTGGACGTAGCGGTCAAGGAAGTCCTTGGCTCCGACGGCTTCGATGACGTACTCCCGTACTTGGGGCTCCAGGCCGGTCAGTCGTTGGAGTGCCGGTACCCAGTGCGGGTTGGGGAGGAACCGCACATCGGCGACGTGATCAGCATCCAGCGGCAGCCCGTACTTGAAGCCGAAGCTCATGACATCCACCCGGATCACAATCGTTCCGGTGGAAGAAAACAGTTCGGTGATGGCCGTGGAGAGGGAGTGGACGTTCATTTCCGTGGTGTCCAGGACAATGTCTGCAGCACTTTTGATGGGCCGGAGCGCTTCCCGTTCCGCATTGATTCCCTCAAGCGTTCTTCCGCCGGCCTGCAGCGGGTGAGGCCGGCGTTCTTTTTCGAAACGGCTGACCAGCGCGGCGTCGCTGGCGTCCAGGAAGAGCAGCCGGTAGGGAAGGTCCGCTGACAGATTGGTGCGGAGGTCGTTGAAGAAGTCGCCTCCGCGGATGTCCATGACGACGGCCAGCTTCTGGGGTTCATCGGGCGTTTTGGTGACCAGTTCGGTCAGGGCCGCCAGCAGCACCGGGGGCAGGTTGTCGATGACGTGCCAGCCGTGGTCCTCGAGTGCGTTGGCTGCACTGCTGCGCCCTGCCCCGGACATGCCGGTGACAATCAGCAGTTCAGGATGTTGTGCCGTCTTTGGATTGTCGGTTCGTGGCGGGCGCCGCACCGGGTGAACCCGTCTAACCGGCCTGGGAGTCAAGAGTCCAGGATTCCTTTCAGGACCTCGGCTTCATCCCAGGGCAACAGAAGCTGCGTTTCCTTTGATTCTCCGGAATGGCTGAGGGTCAGGTGCAAAATCAGCCCCGGCTTGTTTCCCCCTACTTTCATGGCGCTGACCGCCAGTACCCGCCAAGGGACGTCGTGCAGGGTCAGGATGCCTGAGGAGTGGCCTGCATTTCCTGCCTGATGCCTAAGGACCCAGTCCTCGCCGCTGTCCATGATCTCTTTATGGGAGGCGCACACAGGCAAGGCCTGCTCGTCCGGGCCCTCGACATAAAAAACTTCGTCCGCTCGTGCGGTGCAGCGGTTTACCGAACACTCTTGCATGGTCACTCCCCGTGTCTTGACGGCTTGTTGTGCAGGACCTTAAGGGCAGCCGATGTCCGAAGATCGGGTCAAAACCGCCATCATATCTACCATAACGTAAGAGTAGAGTCTTCGAGCAACCCCTACTCTACAATTATGACCCTAACCTAACGTTAGGGTAGAGTTATGGGTGTTCTACCTCTACCACCATTCCTTTTCCCCATCACCCGCGCCGAGGAGATGCAGCGACGTGGCTTCCCCCCGCACCAGTGTCCGCCCGGTTCCGGGCGCGCAACCGACTGTGTCAGGCGCTGCCGTATCTGCGTTCCGGGGACGACAGGACGCAGAGGTTCCTCCTGGTTCCCAGCAGGCGCTGGGCTTGCGGAACCGTGAACTGGTGGTGGAGAGCCTGCTCTCTGCGGGGCCGGCGACGCAGGCGATGCTGGCCCGTTCGACGGGCTTGTCGGCTGCAACAGTGTCGAACGTCGTAAGCCGTCTCAGGCGCGAGGGCCGGGTTCGGACTGACTTCACGGTCAGCACCGGCCGGCGGGCGGTGCTGGTGCAGTTGCAGGCCGTGAAATTCGTCGCTGCGGGGATTGAGGTCTCTGGTGACCGGATGCATGCGGTCCTTCTGAGGCCCGGCGGGGATGTTTTGGCCGGGTCCAGCACCCCGGTTTCAGACCCCGTCACCGGCGCCGATTGGTCCGCCGTCATTTCAGGTGTGCTGACGCTGCTGCTGGGTCGCCCTGAAGCTGAAGGAAGCACTCTGGGCGCGGCGGGTGTTGCCCTTCCTGCTCTGACTGGGTCCGGCAGGGAGCAGCTGCCAGACTGCCCTGACTTCCTCCTCCCTCCGGAAGAAGATCTTCAAGCCGTTTTGGGTATGGGGTTGGGTGTCCCCGTGACCGTCGCTTCGACCGCTGCCATGTCAGCGTTTGCTCATGCCAGCAGGCTGGAGGGGAACAGCGCGGCGTTGCTGTTCCTGAATGTGGGTGCTGAGGTCACGGCCGGGATCGTTATTGGAGGTCAGCCGTACACCGGCCACGCCGGACTGGCCGGCCAGCTCGGGCATATCAGGATCAATGATCACGGATTTCCCTGCCGTTGCGGCAACAGGGGTTGTTTGAACACGGTCTGTTCTGTCCCCGCGATGCTGGCCGCTTATGCAGCGGGTCGCGCACCGGTCACGCTCCAGGAATTCGTGGTCAGGGCCATCGCCGGTGACCCTGCAGCCCAACGGATTGCCGAGGGGGCTGCCGAAGCGCTCGGTCTTGCCGCGGCCGCAGCCGCGAATATCATCAACCCCCGCCACATCATTCTCGGCGGTCCACTGCGTCCCTTGGGCGCGTTGCTGCTGGACCCATTCCGCCGGACCCTGATCCGTGAAGCCAGGCCCGGCATCGGGGACGGTGCAGAAGTCAGCCTGAGCACTTTGGGCGCTGATGTCGCGGCGGCTGGCGCTGCGTTGTCTGCAGCCCGTCATATCACCACGCTTTGACCAAGACCTGTGCGGGAGCTGCCGCGCATCACAAGGAAAGAAGGAGCACCATGTCTGTATCCCAGACCATCCGTAAGACCGTTACCGTGGAGAACGCCGCGCATGCGGATGAAGTCACGGTACATTTCGAAGTGGACGTCAACTGCCAGTGCGCTTCAGGCCAGGGCGGGTCCTACACTGCCACCGAACCGCCACGCCGCTAGGCACTGCCTCCCGCGCATTGCGGGCAACAGCACAACGCCGCCGAGTCTAAGGAAACCAGCACCCATGAACCATGCCCACATCGAACATAAGACGCCGCCAAAGCTCGCGCACGGCGCCCTGCGCGTCGTCGCCCTGGGAGGCATCGGGGAGATCGGCAGGAACATGACCGTCTTCGAATACGGAGGCAAGCTGCTCATCATCGACTGTGGGGTGCTGTTCCCGGAGGACCACCAGCCCGGGGTGAACCTGATCCTGCCGGATTTCTCGTCCATCCGGGACCGGCTCCAGGATGTGGTGGCCGTGGTGCTCACGCACGGGCACGAGGACCACATCGGCGGGGTCCCGTACCTGTTGCGGGAACGGCCTGATATTCCCGTGGTCGGGTCCAAGCTGACGGTCGCGTTCATCGAGGCCAAGCTCAAGGAGCACCGGATCACACCCAAAACCGTCCAGGTCGCCGAAGGAACGTCCCTCTCCCTGGGTCCGTTCGATCTGGAGTTCCTCGCCGTCAACCATTCGATCCCTGACGGGCTGGCGATCGCGGTGCGGACCGGGGCGGGGCTGGTGCTGCACACCGGGGATTTCAAGATGGATCAGTTCCCGCTGGACCGGCGCATCACCGACCTGGCCGGGTTCGCCCGGCTGGGCACTGAGGGTGTTGACCTGTTCCTGGTGGACTCGACCAATGCCGACGTCCCGGGGTTCACCACCTCGGAGAAGGACCTGGCCCCGGCCATCGATACCGTGTTCCGGACGGCTCCGCGGCGGATCATTGTCTCCAGCTTCGCCAGCCATGTCCATCGGATCCAGCAGGTCATCGACGCCGCGCACCGGCACAAACGCAAGGTCGCTTTCGTGGGCCGTTCCATGGTCCGGAATATGACCATCGCCCAGAACCTGGGCTACCTCACGATTCCCCGCAACACCCTGGTGGATTTCCGCCGGCTGCAGAAGAGCGATGACCCCAACGTGGTCCTGATCTGCACCGGCTCCCAGGGTGAACCGCTGGCCGCATTGTCCCGGATGGCGAAGAAGGACCACGCGATCAGCATCGCCGAAGGTGACACTGTCCTGCTGGCCAGTTCATTGATTCCGGGGAACGAGAACGCCATCTACGCGGTCATCAACGCCTTGACCCAGCTCGGCGCGAACGTGGTCCATAAGGGTAACGCGAAGGTCCACGTCTCAGGACACGCCAGTGCCGGGGAGCTCGCGTACTGCTACAACCTCGTCAAGCCCCGTAACGTCATGCCGGTCCACGGGGAATGGCGGCACCTGAAAGCCAATGCCGCGGTGGCCGAAAGCACGGGGATCGACCCGGCACGCATTGTCCTGGCGGAAGACGGCGTCACCGTGGACCTGCACAAGGGCCGGGCGACGATTTCCGGCAGGGTGACCGCCGGCCTGGTTTTCGTTGATGGCGATAACGTCGGCGGCACCACCGAGGACACCCTGCGAGAGCGCCGCCAGCTGGCCGAGGAAGGGTCCGTGACTGTGCTGGCCATCCTCGATGCGGAGACCGGAGAGCTGGCCGAACCTGCGGAATTCTTCACCCGCGGGTTCGCCTGCACCGACGCGGATCTGGACAAGGCCGCTGCGGCGGTCGGCAAAGCGGTCGGGCAGGCCCGCCCGGCCCGTGGCGGGCGCGGGCCGGTCAAGGACCCGGAGGCTGTGATCGAGCAGGCCACTGCTGACTGGATGCGCCGGTTCTATAACCGGGCCCCGGTGGTAACCGCCATCGTTGTGGACGCCTAAAGGGCGATCCCACAGGTGAAGGCCAGGTCCAGCAGCGCGGCCTGGCCTTCACCTGTTTAAACCTTCGCCGGGGCGCGGCGCCGGAGTATTCCGCCGGTGCTGCCCGGTGCCGGGCAGAGCAGCGCGAACACGGCGACCCCGAGGGGGATTACCGCGGCAAACAGGGCAGGCATCACGTAGCCGCCGCTGGCGTCACGGCCCAGTGAAAACAGGATAGGACCCAGTGCGGTGGACCCGACGTTGATCGCCGAAATGACGCCCCTGATCCCGCCGATGCTGGCGGTTCCGAAGTAGTGCGCCAGGGCGATCGGTTCGACGGCGCGCACCGCTCCGCCGGCCGCGCCGAGCAGCAGACCGTAAAAGATTCCCGACAGTGTTCCGGTGACCAGGGGCAGGAACAGCAGGGCGGCAGCAAGAAGTCCCATGGAACCTGCCAAGGCCAGGCGCGGGTCCAGGCGGTGTGAGACGGCGCCCAGGATGATGGTGGCGAGGATGCCCGTCACTGTTTGCGGAATGAAGTTCGCGGCGGCTTCGGTGCTGGTCAGACCGCGGGCGGTAAGGATGGACACCTGGTGGAATGCCAGCGCCGTGGAGAGCATACCGGTCGCCGCCAGCGCTGCAGCGATGGCCCAGAAGACCGGCGTCCGGGCAGCCTGTTTGCCACTCCATAACCGCTCATGGGCGCGCCCGTCCGCACGCCCGGCTGCGGGAGCAGTTGCCCCGGCAGGATCGGGATGGGCGGGATCCTTGGCGGGGACTGTTGGTGGGCGGTGCCGCGGCAGCAGCAACACCATCGGCAGGATGACCAGCAGGACCGCTGCCGCTTCGAGCCGCCACGCCTGCTGCAGGCCGCCGGCGCTGATCAGCCGCTCCACCAGTACCGGTGTCAGGGAAATACCCGCCGATCCGACGGCGGCGGTGATGCCCACAGCCAGCCCGCGCCGTTTGGTGACGGCTTTGACGACCGCTGTGGTGGCGGCGAGGGTGAGCGCGCCCTGCCCGGCCATCCGCAGGAAGACGAACCCTGCGGTCAGGCCGAGGATTTCGGTGACGAAGCTCATCGCCAGCAGGGTCCCGGAGAAGACCAGGGCGGCTGCGGTGATGACCAGCCGGGCACCCCACTGGTCCAGGGCCCGGCCGATAAAGGGCAGGGCCAGGGCCCCGGCGAGGGTGCCGACCAGGTAGCTGAAAGAGATGTCGGTCCGGCTGACCCCGAGCTGGTCGATGAGGGGATCGGTGAAGGGTGAGAGGCCGGCCGTTTGTCCCGGCGCGCTGGCGGCGGTGATCAGCGCGGCCGCGGTAACGGTACCGGCCCAGGACTTCCGCCCGGCCCCGACGTGAGGCCCGCTCACCCCCGGCCTCCCGGGTGCGGGCGGCCGGGGGCACCGGACGAGACGCTCCTGGTGGGGTCAGTGTGCGCCGTTGAGCATCCCGCCGAGGCGTTCGCGGATGGCCGCGCTGGCCGTATTGAGCCCTTCAACTTCAACCTCTTTGCCGTAGCTGTGGTACTTCGCGGCGATGGAATCAAGCGCCGCGATGGTGGATGCATCCCACAGGTGGGAATCATAGAGGTCGATGACGATCCGGTCGGGGTCCTCGGCATATTCGAACTGCATGTACAGGTCGTTGGAGGAGGCGAAGAACAGCTCCCCGCTGACCTTGTACTTGGCGAACGTTTCCCCGAAGTGCTCTTCGATGGTGCGCTCCACGCTCATGAAGTGCGCCACCCGGCGGGCGAACGCGACCATCGCGACCAGCACACCGAAGATCACACCGATGGCCAGGTTGTGCGTGGCGACGGTCAGGACGACGGTGGCGAGCATGACGGTCGTTTCGCTCTTGGGCATGCGCTTCAGGGTGTTCAGCTGGATGCTGTGCCAGTCAAAGGTGGCGATCGAGACGAAGATCATCACCGCGACCAGGGCGGCCATCGGGATCAGCGCCACGATGTCCCCGAGCGCCACCACCAGGATCAGGACGAAGACCCCGGCCATAAAAGTGGAGATCCGGGTCCGGGCGCCGGAAGCTTTGACGTTGATCATGGTCTGGCCCACCATCGCGCAGCCGCCCATGCCGCCGGTGAAGCCCGAGATGACGTTGGCAACACCCTGGCCCCAGGACTCGCGGGTCTTGAGCGAGTGCGTATCGGTCACGTCGTCCACGAGCTTGGCGGTCATCAGCGATTCCATCAGACCCACCACCGCCATGCCGGCGGCGAACGGGGCAAGGATCTGGAACGTCTCGAAGTTCAGCGGAACGTTGGGGAAAAACAGCGATGGAAGGCTTTCAGGCAACTCCCCCTTGCCACCGACGGTGGGGACGTTGATGGCAAAGACGACGGCGGCCGCGGTCAGGACCACAATGGCCACCAGCGGCGCCGGGACCACCTTGGTGATGCGGGGCAGCAGGAAGATGATCACCAGTCCGACGGCGACCAGCGGGTAGACCAGCCACGGGACCCCGATCAGCTCGGGCAGCTGCGAGGTGAAAATCAGGATCGCCAGGGCGTTGACGAAGCCCACCATCACAGAGCGCGGTATGAAGCGCATCAGTTTGGCTACCCCGAGCAGGCCCAGGATGATCTGGAAGATGCCGGCGAGGATGACGGCGGCGATGAAGTAGTCCACGCCGTGGGACTTCACCAGCGGGGCGATCACCAGGGCTGTGGCCGCTGTCGCGGCGGAAATCATTGCCGGCCGCCCGCCGAGGAAGGCGATGGTGACGGCCATGGTGAACGAGGCAAACAGTCCCAGCCGGGGGTCAACCCCGGCAATCAGGGAGAAGGCGATGGCCTCGGGAATCAGTGCCAGGGCCACGACAAGCCCGGCGAGGACCTCAGTGCGCAGCAGGCGGGGGGAACGGAGGGTGCGCCAGACGGACTGGCGTTGCTCCGGGGTCAGGGTTGGCGCGTGGGCGGCAACAGTCATGCGGGCTCCATTTCATGGGTTATGGGCAGACGAATGCCCGGGCGGTGCGAGTGTGGGGAGGCGCCGCGCTGCGCCGGTAAAAGTAGGGGGAACTTCCGGCCCACCACCAACTGTACCCTAACGTAATGGTAGACTTCTAATCAGGAGCTGTTACCGCCCCGGAAGGAATTACTGTGCATATTGGGCAACTCGCCGAACGCACCGCACTGTCGCTGAGGACTATCCGGCACTATGACTCGGTCGGTCTGCTGCACCCGAGCGCCCGCACGGAGGGTGGTTTCCGGGTCTATTCCGAAGAGGATTATGAGCGTCTGCTGCTGATCCGGCAGGCCAGATCCCTTGGCTTTGGCCTGGACGAGATCGCGGAGATGCTTGATGTCCTGACCTCCCGCGGATCGAGGTCCCCGCAGGCTGCCCGAGACGAGCTTGAGTCGATGCTGCGTGAGGCGACAGCCCGCAGGGAAGCTTTGGCTTCGGACCTGGGGCGGGCGGACCAGTTCATCGCCGTCATCAGCGACCGGATGGCCGGCTGACCCCAGGGTGGCACGCGCGCGGTCAGGCGCCGATGTCCGTGAGCTCCACGCCGGGGTTGTCCTCGCGGAAGTGCGCGAGTTTGTACCGGTCCGCGAAGAGCGCCAGGGCTTCCCCGTCGGAGCGGTGCATGATTTCACCGCCGCGGAAGGTTTCGGGCAGGCTGGAGCCCTTCGCGTCCACGTGCATCGCCAGGGTGTAGGGCAGGGCTTCAAAGGTTGCCGGGGCGTGGAATTCCCCGGCCATGCGGTGCTGCGCCACCTCGAACTGCAGGGCCCCTACTGCCGCCAGGACGGGCGCCTGTTCCCCGCGCCGGTCCGAGCGCAGGACCTGGACCACGCCTTCGTGTTCGAGCTGGGTGATGCCGCGCCGGAACTGTTTGTACCGCCCCGGGTCTGCGGCCCGGGCGACCGTGAAGAGTTCCGGGGCGAAGTGCGGGATCTCCGGAAACCGGACCGGTTCGGTGGCGTAGAGGCTGTCCCCGACCCGCAGGCTGGCGGCGTTGACGAGCCCGACGATGTCCCCGGGCCAGGCAATATCAATGACTTCCCGGCTGCGCCCGATGACCCGGTGGGCGTACTTGGTGGCGAACGGGCGTCCCAGCCGGGCGTTGGTCAGGATCATGCCGCGTTCAAAAATTCCGGAGCAGACCCTTAGGAAGGCGATGTGGTCGCGGTGCGCGGCGTCCTGGCCTGCCTGGACCTTGAAGACGAACCCGGAAAAGCCGGCATCCACGGGCTGGTGCCCGCCCTCCGCGGTGGCGCGGGCCGACGGGGCCGGGCCGAGTTCGGCAAGCACGTCCAGCAGCTGCCGCACGCCGAAGTTTTTGGCGGCGGCGGTGAACAGGACGGGGGTCTGCCGTGCTGCGTGAAAGGCTTCCCGATCGAATTCTCCATGGGAGTCCGCGACGAGTTCGGCCTCCTCCAGCGCCTCCCGCCACTGCCCCTCCATCGCCCCGGATCCGCCCGGCACTGGTGTTTCCAGGCTGGGCAACGCACCGCCCCGGACCGCTTCCAGCCGCACCGCTTCCCCGCTGCGAAGGTCAAAGAGCCCGGTAAAGGCCCCGGCCCTGCCCGCCGGCCACGTCAACGGCACAGGAGCCATGCCGGTCCGCCCGGCAACCCCGTCGATGAGGTCAAGGGCTTCAAGCCCTGGCCGGTCCCACTTGTTGATCACCGTGATGATCGGAAGCCCCCGCCGCCGGCACACGGCCAGGAGCTTCAGGGTCTGGGGCTCAAAGCCCTTGGCGGCGTCGATCAGCATCACCGCAAAATCGACCGCTGCCAGGACCCGGTAGGTGTCCTCGGAAAAGTCCGCGTGGCCCGGGGTGTCCACCACATTCAGGACCGCGCCCCGATGGTTCAGCTGAAGGGCGGCGGAGCTGATCGAAATTCCGCGCTCCTGCTCCAGCCCCATCCAGTCCGAGACCGTCCCGTGCCGGCTGGACTTGCCGTGCGTGACCCCGGCGTCCTTGATCACGCTGGCATAGAGCGCCAGCGCTTCGGTGAGCGTGGACTTGCCCGCGTCGGGGTGGGAAATGACCGCGAACGTGCGGCGCCTGCCCGCCTCCTCGAGGACGGGCGGGCTGTGCAGGGCGGGGATGTTTGCTGTCCTGGGCATTCTGGGCCTTCCGGCTGCTCCATCGTTGATGTTCCTACGTCAACTACACTCTACCCTAACGTTAGGGTAGAGTGTAGTTGCGAAGCGTTATCACCCACCGGACCCTGCAGGAGTATTTTGCCGACCCCCACGCACAGAACGCTCATGGCTGAACCTCAGTCCGGAACGCGGTTCCGGCCCGAAGTTCAGGGCCTGCGCGCGGTCGCGCTGCTCATCGTGGTGCTCTATCACGTCTGGTTCGGCCGGGTGTCCGGCGGGGTGGATGTGTTCCTGCTGGTCTCGGCATTCCTCCTCACCCTGTCATTCGCGGAGCGTGTGCGCTCGGGTGAGCCGTTCAGGCTGCGGCGGTACTGGGCGAGGATCTTCAGCCGGCTGCTCCCGCCCGCCGCGATCGTGCTGCTGGCCACCGTCGCGGCGGGGGCGGCGTTCTTTCCCCAAGTCCGTTGGGCGGAGCTGATTGAACACGCCTGGGCGTCCCTGTTCTATGTACAGAACTGGGCGATGGCTTTCGGTGCCGTGGACTACCAGGCTGCGCAGGCAGCAACAGCCAGTCCCTTCCAGCACTTCTGGTCAATGTCCATCCAGGGCCAGGTGTTCATCTTGTGGCCCCTCCTGCTGCTGGGCGTCCACGCCGCGGCCCGGCGGACGGGCTTGTCGTTCCGCGCTCTCGCCGCCGTCCTGTTCGGCGTGATCTTTGCACTCTCCCTGGCCTTTTCAATCCACCAGACAGCCACCAACCAGTCCTTTGCCTACTTCGACACCCGCACCCGCCTCTGGGAATTCGCCCTCGGCTCCTTGCTGGCCCTGGTACTGCCGTACCTCCGCCCGGGAAAGCCGGCCCGGATCGTGCTGGGCTGGGCCGGGCTGGCCGCGATCCTGTTCTGCGGGGCAGTGATCCAGGTGGACAACCAGTTCCCGGGATGGGCCGCCCTCATCCCCACCCTCGGCGCAGCCATGGTCATCACCGCCGGCAATACAGGACACCGTTTCGGGGCTGACCGGCTCCTGACCGCCGCGCCGGTCCGGAAACTCGGGGGAATCTCCTACGCCCTTTACCTGTGGCACTGGTCGGTCCTGATCACCTACCTGGTCCTG
This sequence comes from Pseudarthrobacter oxydans, assembly GCF_013314975.1. Taxonomy (GTDB): domain Bacteria; phylum Actinomycetota; class Actinomycetes; order Actinomycetales; family Micrococcaceae; genus Arthrobacter; species Arthrobacter oxydans. Next base: position 55,006 of record NZ_JABTYH010000010.1, read on the forward strand.
ACCCAGGAAGCCGGAGTCACCGCAGCTGCCGGCGCTTTCATCATCGGCGCCTCGGGCATCCTGGCCTGGCTGACCACCCGGCTGGTGGAGCGCCCGCTGCGCTCGTGGGGCTGGATGCACCGGCGTAAACGCCGCAGCGCCGCCCTGACCATCGCCCTGGCCATCGGCGTCGCAATCCCGCTCGGGGCATGGGAAACGCGCATCGGACTCACCGAACGCCAACTCCGCGTGCAGGCCGAGCAGCTGAACCTGAACCCCGGCGCCGCTGTACTGGAGCCCGGACATACCGGCCAGGACCTTCCCGACGCCCCGCTCATCCCGGCCGAAACCGCACTGGATGATGAATGGGGCAACGCCGGCCCCTCCTGCACCCCCGGCTACGCCCCCGGGCATCCGGCCCTGGAATCCTGCCAGCAGATCGAACCGGACACCGAAGCCACAAAAACCGTTGTGGTGATCGGCGACTCGCATGCACAACAGCTCATGCCGGCCCTGGTCCCCACCGCGCAGGAGCACAACTGGCGGATGATTTCCCTGCTCAAGAACGCCTGCCGGTACGGCGCCCAGTCACCCGAACGCGACACCGAATGCAACGAGCGCAACGATGCAGCCCGGGACTACGTCCTTGACCTGGCCCCCGACGCCGTCATCACCCACGGCACCCTCAGCTACGAGGACGAACCCAGGGAAGGACTCGTCCCCGCCTATGAGCAAGGCATCCGGCCCTTCCTTGATGCCGGCATCGAAGTCGCAGCCGTACGCGACAACCCGCGGTTCCCGTTCCACATGTTCGCCTGCGTGGGCCTGCACGGCCAGGACTCCCACCAGTGCAACCCCGCCAGGGACGAGGTCCTGCTCGAGGTGAACCCGCTGGAGGAGCTGGCCACCCGCGAACCCCTCCTGCACTCCGTGGACCTCACCAACAGCATCTGCACAGACACGACATGCCCGGCGGTCATGGGCAATGTCTACGTCTACCGGGACCACGACCACCTCAACAAAACCTACGTCGAAACCATGACCCCGGCCGTGAAGCGCACTTTATTGGCCGCCACGGGCTGGGGCGGCTGACCGGCTGCCATGTCAAGAGAATTTCCATCACTAACGAGCCCGGGAGCGTATCGTGACACCGTTTGAGGCCCTACCCCACAGCAGCAACCTGCTGGACATCCGCGGCGCGGCAGCAGCCGCCGGGGTCTCCGCCGAATCAGTCCATCACCTGGTCACCCTAAGGATCATCAAAGCCCTCGAAGAAGACCCCGAGCACGGGCCCTTGTTCGGTGTTGAACAGATCCCGGTACTGGAAATTCTCAGCGCGATGAGCGTGCTCAACTTCCGGATCGAGGACATGCGCGACATGGTCCGGGTCATAGATACCCTCGGACAGCAGCCGGCCTCGGAACTCGCCGCACGGTACCGCCTGCGGCTCGGGCTGTTCACCGAAGCGCTGCAGCACAGGCCTGTCGTGACAACGGAGCAGCAGGTATCAAAAAACCATCTGATCCATGCGCTCACCACCCGTTACACCTGGCTGAGCAGCTAGGGCCTAACTGTTCTTGCCCATCCGTTCAATGAACTCATCAGCCTGGGACAGGTTCCGTGCGATCTTTGCGCGCTGGCTTTTCGCCCGTTCCATGAATTCCGCGAGCTTCTCCCGGCCAGCCCCCTCTGCGGCCCCGGATTCCAGGGCGGAGAGGATGTCCAGGATCTCCGCCATCTCCTCAAGAGAGAATCCCAGGGGCTTCATCTGTTTGATCAGTGTCAGCCGCTCGACATCGTTCTCGGCATAGACCCTGAACCCACCCTCGGTGCGTCCCGTGGCGGGCAGAAGCCCGACCTCGTCATAGTGGCGGATAGTCCTCAGGGACAGCCCGGTCCTTTCAGCCAGTTCACCAATATGCATGGTGCGGCTGCTGATCCGTTCCGTCATGAATGACCTCCTGCGTTGCCCGGCCTAAACTCTACCACCACGTTAGGGTAGACTTGGGGGAAATGGGTGTAGACGTCCAAGCCTAGTTGCTGGTGTTCTCATTCACGGCGCTCCGGTGCGCCCCCAGTTTCCCCTGAACAGTCGAAGCCGCTCCCGCGCGTCTTCTTGAGCCTGAAACGGAGCCAGCATTGGCCGTTAAACCAGCCACGGATGCCCCGGCATTCACGCCCGAGCAGCTTCAGTCTGTCCGGGAAACCCTCAAATCCCCCAGACGGCTCAAGACCGAAGTCCTCGCCGGCCTCGTCGTCGCCCTGGCCCTGATCCCCGAAGCGATCGCCTTCTCGATCATCGCCGGCGTCGATCCTCGCCTGGGACTCTTCGCCTCCTTCACCATGGCCGTCACCATCGCCTTCGTCGGCGGACGCCCGGCCATGATCTCCGCCGCCACCGGCGCTATCGCCCTGGTGATCGCCCCGCTGGTGAAGTCCCACGGCGTGGACTACTTCATCGCCGCCGTCATCCTCGCCGGCATCTTCCAGATCATCCTGGGCCTGTCCGGGGTGGCCAAGCTCATGCGCTTCATCCCCCGCTCTGTCATGGTGGGCTTCGTCAACGCCCTGGCCATCCTGATCTTCATGTCCCAGGTCCCCGAACTGCTCGGCGTCCCGTGGCTGGTCTACCCGCTGGTGGCGCTGGCCCTGGTCATTGTCTTCGGACTGCCCAAACTGACCAACGTCGTTCCCGCCCCGCTGGTCGCCATCGTGGTCCTGACCCTCATCACCGTCCTGGCCTCCATCGTGGTCCCCACCGTAGGCGACAAGGGCGACCTGCCCGAATCACTGCCGTCACTGTTCATCCCCAACGTGCCGTTCACACTGGAGACCCTGCAGGTACTCTTCCCGTTCGCGCTTGCCATGGCCTTCGTGGGGCTCCTGGAATCCCTGATGACCGCCAAGCTGGTCGATGACGTCACGGACACCCGCTCCCACAAAACCCGGGAGGCCTGGGGCCAGGGCGTGGCCAACATCATTACCGGTTTTACCGGCGGCATGGGCGGTTGCGCCATGATCGGCCAGACCATGATCAACGTCAAAGCCTCCGGCGCCCGCACACGCATATCGACCTTCCTTGCCGGCGTTTTCCTGCTGATCCTGGTGGTGGCGCTCGGAGGCGTAGTCTCGGTCATCCCCATGGCCGCCCTCGTCGCAGTGATGATCTTCGTATCCTGGGCCACCTTCGACTGGCACAGCATCCACCCCCGCACCCTGAAGATGATGCCCAAGAGCGAAACCCTGGTCATGGTCGCCACCGTCATCGTCACCGTCGCCACCCACAACCTGGCCATCGGCGTCGGCGTCGGCGTCCTCGTGGCCATGGTGATGTTCGCCCGCCGCGTGGCCCACTTCGTCACCGTCGAACGCACCGTCAAGACCGTGGACGGCCACGAAACCGCCACCTACGTAGTGGACGGCGAACTGTTCTTCGCCTCCTCCAACGACCTCTACACCCAGTTCGAATACGCCCACGATCCGGAACACGTGATCATCGATATGCACGCCTCCCACCTCTGGGACGCCTCCACCATCGCAGCCCTGGACGCCATCACCGAGAAATACCACCACCACGGCAAGGACGTGAAGATCATCGGCCTCAACGATGCCAGCATCCTCATGCGCGAACGCCTCGGCGGGAAACTCGGCGCAGGCCACTAGCCAACCGCCACGAATGACTGAAGGACCCTGACCGAATCCGGTCAGGGTCCTTTTCGTCGCTGCAGCGGCCCCATGAAGACCAGCGAAGGCGGACATGGCCCGAATGAATCCGCAAAACCTGTGCACCTGGGATTTTGAACCTGTGCACTCGACCCCAGGCAAAAGGATTCACTCAGCATTGCCGCCGCCAGCGACCGCCGCCCCGCTTCTACCGATTGAGAAGCTTCTCGCCATCGGGGCGCAGATCTCCGGTCGGCGATACGTGCCGGTACAGGGTCTGGCGGGTGATCCCGAGCTCGGTGCAAAGTTCACCGACATTAGTGCCGGCCTTGCCCATCGAGGCCATGGCCAGCCGCAGCTTCGCTGGGGTCATCTTGTAGGGACGTCCGCCGTTGCGGCCGCGGGCCCGTGCCGAGGCGAGCCCGGCGAGGGTGCGTTCGGAGATAAGTTCGCGTTCGAATTCGGCAAGGGCGGCGAAGATCCCGAAGACGAGCTTTCCGGAGGCGGTCGTGGTGTCGATAGCCGCCCCCTGCCCGGTGAGGACCTTGAGCCCGATGCCACGCTCGGTCAGGTCGTGGACGATGTTGACCAGGTGGCGCAGGTCCCGGCCCAGCCGGTCGAGCTTCCACACCACCAGAGTGTCGCCGTGTCGCAGGGCTTTCAGGCAGGCGGCCAGGTGGGGCCGGTCATCCTTTTTCCCGGAGGCCATGTCCTCGTAAAGCGAAGTCTGTTCGATACCGGCGGCCAGGAGTGCGTCCCGCTGCAGGTCCGTGGTTTGGGAACCGTCGGCTTTCGAGACGCGCATGTATCCGACCAGCACCCGACTTCTCCTCTGTCATTTATACGTTCGTTTAAGTGACGGCAAAAGTCTGAATCCGCCTGAGTCCGAATTGCGTCACTTAACCCGTGATTTATTCTACGTCAGTCAAAGGGTGGTCATCCTTCTGTTTGTGACAGAAAGTTGAGGGGTATCTGAAGCTCGGCGAAGGTGTCCCGAAGACCGCGCAGAGATTCTTCACTGCGGCACCCGTAGCGTGCGAAGTCGAAGAGGTGCTTCGCGACCACGGGATCCGTCTTGGCTGCTTCGATGCACGAGTCCAAGGTAGCCGTCGCCTGGTTCCAGAGTTCATCCAGTGTCGGCCGCTTCTGCACGCCGTCGGCGCCTATCAGTGATCCTGGTGGGGTTCCATCGCTGATCGCGGTGTCCGGTTCGGGGCGCAGCAGGTGCCCGGAGGTACCCCGGGCGGTCAGGGAGCCGTCCTCGATCAGTTCCATCGCCGCGGCGGCCGCTTCGAGCAGTTGCTGCTGGACGGTCCAGTTCAGGGTCTCGAACGGTTGCCATGAATGCAGGCCAGCCCGGAACGGGTGGCCGCAGTGTTCCCAGACACGGCGCACGTCATCCAGCTGCCTCCCGTAACGTCCCTGAGCTGTGCTGAGTTCGTCCAGGAGGGTCCGCAGCAGCCGGAACCAGACGCCGGCGTTAACCGGATACCGGGGAAGGTCAACGGATCCTGTTGTTATCGCCTGCCAGGTCCGCCGGTCCATGATGGACAACGAGTCCGGAAGCGCCCGCTGGTCATAGGCGGGAGCTGTCCACATGATGTAGTCCGCCGGGTGTCCTTCATAGGTCTCGAGCCGGCGCCGGTGGACCGTGCAGCTGGCCATGACCGGCACTTGCCAGAAGAGCAGCAGCGTCGAGCCGGACTCCAGGCATTCACGGCATCCCCGCTTCGCCGCGGTTTCCGAGAGCCACGGCAGCCACTTTCGCGGAGCATAAATATTTCGCCGCCCGGGCGACAGGAGCAGCGAGAACTGGTGCACGTAGGTTTCGTATGTATCGGGTGCAGGGGTGAGGGTGTCGAAGAGCCATGGCACCCATCCGGACATGGTCATGGCGCTGACGCGGTGTTGATCGAGCCCGCTGCGCTTGGCGAGCACTTCGAGCAGGTGCACCGGCGGGTCCAGGTCCAGCTCGGCGTCGCGAAGTTCCTGCTGGCCAAGTCCGTGTTCGAGCAGTTCGTAGGAGTACATGCTGTAGCTGGCGGCGATCCGCCGCATCCATGAGGACAACGATTCCGTTTCTGCAGGCGCGGGGTGCAAGGGCCAGCGCTCCGGCGGTCTCACCTGAGCTCGCGTTCGAACTTCCGGCGCCGGATGCTGGGGCCGTCGTATTCGGCAAGCGTCAGCGTCCGGTGATTGATGGATTCCTCACCGCTGTCCACAGCGGCCACTGCGGCTTCGGTCAGGAGCAATGTAAGTTCCCCGATGGTGCCCTCACTCCGGGTAAGGAGGTAACGGGCCATATCATCGGTCGCCAGATTCGAGTGCTGATGAAGCGGGAAAGATGAGGCGAAGCTGGCCAGCAGCGACGACAGGTCGGCGTTGGCCTCCCACAAAGGCAGCGTGACGGGCTCAAACCGGTTTTCGAGCTGATCATCGGAACGGATGGCCAGATAGGCCTCACGGGTTCCTACCCCCACCAGCGGGATCCGCAGCTCGTTCCCCAGGAAGCGCAGCAGGTTCAAGAATTCACGCCGGACGTCGGCCCGGCCGGCCAGCACGTTGTGCAGTTCGTCAATTACCAAGATCCGCACTCCCACGCGGCGGAGCACGGCAAGGGTGAGCTGTTCCAGGTCAGCGACGCGTCGGCGCGGTACCGTGGGCGCGCCGAGTGCGGCGAGTACGGCCGTGTAAAACCGCGGGATGGACGGTTCGGAGGGCATCTGGACGCACAGTACGGGGATGTGCTCCTGGTCGTCGTCCGAGTGCGCAGGGTGCTGGCGTCGGAACCGTTCGATGATCATGGACTTGCCGTTGTTGGTCGGTCCGATCAGCAGGAGGTTAGGCATGCGTTGTTTGCCGGGCCAGTCATAGAGCGTTTCTAGCCGGGTGAGGGTCTGGACGGCCAAGGGGTAGCCGATCCAGCGGTCCGCCCGGATGCGCCGGATTCGTTCCTCCGCCGGCAGCCGGGCCATGGTCTGGGCCCAGGGCTGGAGATGGGAGAGATCCGGGGGCGGGTAGTCATCGCTGGTCACCACTGCTCCACCTCTTCAAAAGGACGGGCAGTCGCCGCGTCACGGTCGGGCGGAGGCATTTCATCAGGCGGAGCCGACGCTTCCGCCACGGATTCGGAGGCCTGCAAGTGGCGCCTTCGCTGCAGGTCCCGGCGTGATCTGCGGGTTGCCCGTTGCGCCGCGGCGGCAATTTCGCGCATTTGATCGATCGTGCGGAACAGTGCTTCCTCATTGACCTGATCGTGTCCCTGCTGACGGAGTCGCACCAGTGCCTGCCGATGCTCCCACAAGGTGACCGCAGGGTGGGAAATGGTGCGGTACGGGACTTCCACATATGCCGTCCCTTCCGGTTCCAGCACCCAGACCCTGCTAATGTCGCGCGGGTCCCGCCTGATGACGAACTTCTCGTCCCGGTCCCGCCGTGCGATCCAGGGTTTGAGCGCGTTTGCGAAGTAATGGACATGGTCGATGACGAAACCGGTGCGGGTGATTTGGCGCCGGATGACCGGCAGAAAATCGATGAGAAATGCTGCCGGGTGGGAGACCACGGGCTGCTCACCGAACTCTCTTACGCCCCCGTCCCAGCGCCCGGCGGGTGTCTGGTTCAGGGATGTGTGGATGCTGCCGTGGTAGCTGGCGACCGCTAAGGTCAGCCAGCGTTCGAGCTCCGTAAGCGTCAGGGCGGACATTTTGTCGGCATCGTAACCGCCACGTTGTCCCGGGTTCGAGAAGGTCGTCCCCGGCAGTTCATGGACCCGCTGCATCACCGTTCCGATGATGCGCTCCACTATGCCGCCGTAGTGCGGGCGCCCAAGTGGCCGGTAGCTGAGCTTAATGCCGTGCTGTTCGCAACCGCGGCGCAACGCTTCGCTCTTGAATTCCGAAGCGTTGTCCAGGAACAAAACCTTGGGCTTACCGCTCATTGGCCAGGCCGCGTCCACACCCAAGGCTTCGATCCACGGCCGCTTGTCGCAGGCCATGTGTGCGATGCACAAGCCCACCGAAACCGCAGACGGCGCCTCCAAAGTCACAACCATTCCCAGGATGCACCGGCTGTAACCATCGATAGCAACCGTCAGGTAGGGCCTACCGATAGGCTGCCGGTCCCGGTCATCGACGACAATCAAGTCAATCACGGTGTGGTCGATCTGGACCTGGTCCAACGGAGCCATGATCTCCGGCACCGTCCCGCCGGCCGACTGCAAGGGCCGGGCGGCGTCGCTACCCTCCCGGCTGCGCGTGACTTCCACCGGATGCAGCGCCTCAATCCGGATGGCAACAGTGTTCCTTGCCGGCCCCGTCAATCCCAGCGTCTTGCACTCACGCACAATTTGGCGGTGCACGACCGCGAGAGACGGCTTTTGCTTCGTCAGGTAAGTCCTCCGGATGACTTCCCTGATCACGGCTTCCACAGGTTCCGACAGCCGCCTGCCTCCCCGGCCGCCAGCGGAGCGACCCGGGGCAAGATCCGTCAGCAGACCCGTACCCTTCCGGTGTCGGCCGATCAGGATGTAGACCTGCCGCCGCGACAATCCCAACTCTTCGGCCGCGCTGTCCGCCGCGCCGTGAGTGACCGTGGCCAGGGCTGCCAAAGGCGCGATTACCTCGTCCTGCCGGCGTAGGCGCTCCCACGCCCTATCCGACATACCCAGCACCCCCCGCTCGAGGATCTGCGGGTCATCCGATGTCATTACGGGCGCTGACGGTGCAGACGACTCTTGACCATGATTCAGGCTAGTGCAGACGACTTCTGATGAAAATGCCGGCAGTGCACGCTACTTCTGACAAGGGGTTGTCAACAGTCCCGTGCACCGGGACCATACTTCCCCATGAAGGGGTGCAGACGTCTTCTGAAAACGACAACCCGACCGGCCCATCCCTGCCCCGAACGGGTGTCTTGAAAAGCTGTTGAATTTCAAGACACCCGCAGTGCTTCCATTGCGGCACGTCTGCCCTAGTCCCTTTGAATTTGCTTGCCAACCTTTCACCTACGCTTGCCTTATGTATCGTCCCCTTATCCCGTTCGAAGACGTCCGCAACCTGCCGCTACCTGATTTAGCTTTGAAACTATTAGCGAAGCTGGACACGGGAACCGTGACCGCCAACAACACCTTCCGAGGTTTTGACGCGGCAATGAGGGATGACCAACAGCCTGACCGGCAGGTCTTGTTGAATAGACTAAGTGACGCCTGGGCATGGCTGGAGTCTCATGGGCTGCTGGGTCCAGACACGCAAGCTGCATCGAACTGGCAACGAGTGACGGCGTCAGGATGTGAGCTTATAAACGATCCGAAGGCAATTTCGAAGGTTTGGGCTGCTGACAGATTGGCTGGCGCACTCGACCCACTGTTATCGTCCGCTCGTTCCAATTTTGCCCTCGGAGATTACGAAACCGCCTGCTTCGCAGCCCTAAAAGCGGTGGAAGTAGAGGTAAGGCGTGTGGCGAGCCTCCCCGATGAGACCATCGGTGTCCACCTCATGCGGAAAGCCTTTAATACCAAAGACGGGCTGTTGACGGACACCGCGGCTGAAGGTGGAGAGAAAGAGGCCACCGCCAATCTCTTTGCCGGCGCCATAGGCGCATACAAGAATCCAACTAGCCACCGTACGGTCCAATTCGATGACCCTATGGAAGCGGTTGAAGTGATTCAGCTTGCTGACCTTCTACTGCGGATCGTACACAGAGCTGAAAAGAGACTTGCGCCCTGACGCCAAAATCTCCATTCTCGCTGGTAACGCGACAATTCCTTCTCCGAGAAGATATGCGCCTCCGCTACCTGAGTGGGATACCATCCACGTGTGAGCTCAGAAGACGTGACAATCGACTACACCAATCACCGCGGTGAGCGGTTCACGCGCACGATCCGTCCAGTACGGATCTGGTTCGGGTCCACCGAGTGGCATGACCAGGACCAGTGGATGCTTGAAGCCCACGACTACTCGCGGAATGCACTTAGGAATTTTTCTCTCGCTGATATCCATCGCTGGTCTAGCTAGAAGGCCTTACGATGGCTCTCGAACCAGGCATCTACGAGCACTTCAAAGGGGAGCGATACGAGGTCTTCGGAGTGGGTCGCCACAGTGAGACAGAAATTGACTTTGTCTACTACCGGAAACTCTACGACGACTACAGCTTCTGGGTGCGCCCACTGTCCATGTTCACTGAACAGGTCGTCCGTGACGGGTACAGCGGGCCCCGCTTCTATCGCGTTGCTTAATTGATCGGAGCGGCGTCTGAGCGCTGCTGCCACTCTTTGGGACACACCTTCTTCAAGTCTTTTGCCGCGTTCACTGAACGATCGAGGAAAAGTGCAGGATCGGTTACCGGCACCATGGAGTGGCCCATCTGACGAGCGCCGACTGGCCCACTATAGAGATAAAATCCAGCGCTCGGGACAAGTTCATTCCCTCTGGGGACAAGAGCAACGACTCCATATCCGTACGACTGTACGTGCGGAGATGATAAGTCGTGGTTCGCGAAGATGTAGTGAAACTCCTTGCGTTCCTTGTCTACGTAGCTTGCCGTGGTGCTCCAATGACAAAAGGGACGGCCGTCGTTATGGTAGTTCGTCCCGTCAAAGTCGTAGCGACGTTTCCAGAACCTGTATCGGATGACACCAACGCTGAACTGACGTCCGTATCCTTCTGGGGTCCACTCACACCAAGTACCCTCAATTGCTAGCTTGCCGCCGGAATTGCGAGCCACCAGCGAACGAAGATATTCGAAAATAAAATTTCCACCGATACCCAAAACCGCACCGACAACCGCCCAAATCCACTCCATACGGACATACTGACAGAACACGGGAAAGGATGCTGTGCGTAGGCCTGGCGGCTCGATCTTAAATCCTGGTGGCACTGTACGTGATTCACCTGATGGAGCGATCACGAGGGCAGGATAGGTTTCTCGGAATCAGACCTTGCTTCCCTGACCAGCACCTCTCGTTAGCGTGGTTGCGGCGGTCCCCAGCCTCTCAAACTCGTGCAATAGGGAGCGAACTTCCGTTCTTGGCGCTTCGTTAGGCCGCGGAGGCAGCTTACGGATCTGGCTTGTCACCGAGTCGAGGGTCGTATTTTCCTGAGGGAGGATCAGGTTTTTCGTTTCCAGGTCCGAGCTCTACTTCCCCTAATGGCCCTGCTGACACGTCCGCAATTCACCGACACCCCTTCAGGGGCGTACTTTGCTAACTGATGTAAGATCAGTTAGTAACTGACCAAGGAGGAAGCTGGTGCTGTACCAAGTCCCCATTCTCGAAGACGTGGATTACCAAGTGCTTGGGGCCGTTGACGGGCTCCGCGAGAAGCTGCGCTTTCAAGTTCGTGAGCCGCGACGATGGACCGGTCTTTTGCGTCGAGTGGCTCTCGCTCGTGCGATCCGTGGTTCTAACAGTATCGAGGGCTTTCACGTAGACGTGAACGATGCCTTTGCCGCTGTTGGAGAGGAGGAACCCATGACTGCTGACCATGCCGCTTGGTCGGCAGTCAAGGGTTATCGAGATGCCATGACCTACGTCCTGCAATTGGCAAACGAAGAGGACTTTGAGTACTCGGATGCGCTCATCAAGAGTCTTCATTTTATGATGCAGCACTACGACCTTACGAAGTGGCCCGGCCGGTATAGGAAGGGCCCAATTTACGTATACGACGAAGACCAAGACATGCAGGTTTATGAGGGCCCAAACCCTGAGACAGTGCCAGCACTGATGCGAGAACTAGTCGTGGCCGTCAACAAACAGACCAAGACTCCCGCCATTGTCCGCGCGGCCATGGCACACCTGAATTTAGTCATGATCCATCCCTTCAAAGACGGGAACGGGAGGATGGCGCGGTGCTTACAGGCACTGGTTCTCGCCCGAGAAGGTGTCCTTGCACCTGAGTTCTGCTCGATCGAGGAGAACCTTGCAAGAAACGAGCAGGCGTACTACAAGGTTCTCGCTGATGTCGGCAAAGGGAGCTGGCACCCAGAGAATGATGCCATCCGCTGGATTCGATTTTGTTTGACTGCACACTACCGGCAAGCGCTGACGGTACTCCGTCGCACCCAGCAGGCAGAGATGCTTTGGGGTGTTGCTGAACGCGAAATCCACGCAGCTGGACTAAACGAAAGGTGTATTGGCCCATTCTTCCACGCGCTTTCGGGGTATCGATTACGCAATCAGACATATAGAGAAATCGAGGATGTCTCGGTGAATTTAGCGAGCCGTGACTTAGCAGAGCTCGTGACGGCGGGTCTGCTAGAAGCTTTTGGCGCAAAGAAAGGCCGACATTACGAGCCCGTAGAGCGCCTCAAAGAGGAAAGCTTGGAAGTTAGAGCGAAAGTACGCCGAGAACATCCCTTGGATGCAGACCCTTACGAGGCACTGGCTGAAGGAGGACGACTAGAAGGCGCCACGGAAGTTTTTGAGCCGAGACTGTTTTAGCTGACCATCTTTGTTGGTCGAGCAACGGATAAGCTCCGCCGCGACGAGGTTCCCCTACTATTCAACCCCCTACGCCTATCTGGACTTACATCATGAACGTACGACTTATGGTTTCACCAGCGCAACTACGGCAGAAGCTCAATGAGGCGATGACTCAGGGCTCAAACCTCCTCGCCACCGACGCCAGAGATGATTTGACTGTTCTCTCGGCGGGCTATCAAACCTGGGACAAGCGAAATCAACTCATCTTGGAGGGCAGCTTCGAAACCAAGTCATTTTTTCAAGCTGGGCCAAAAGCTGATTACTTAGACTTCCGCGGGCTTTCGTACGGTTTCGGGTTGGACCATGTCGAGGGGGTCAGTACAGAAGGATTGCGAAGCGACATCGAGAAGAAGATTCAGAGGCTTGCCGTGATTAGAGAGAACCTGGACTTCTACAGATACGAATCTCAGCGAAATGACGATCGTGGTCTCGCTCAGGAATCACCTTCGATTTTTCTAATCCATGGCCGGGCGGAAGCACCGCGCCTCCAGGTCCAGAATCTGTTGCTCCGCGCCACCGCTCACGAAGCGGTAGTGCTGATGGAGAAGACCAACCAAGGTGCAACGATCATCGAAAAATTGGAGGAACAGCTAGGCCAACGGGCTGGTTTCGCGGTCGTGATCATCACGGGAGATGATCACGGCGGCCTGGCTGGCTCGCCAGAAATGCAGCCCCGCGCCCGTCAAAACGTGATCTTGGAACTAGGTTATGCAATGGGCCGAGTAGGACGACGCAACGTCACGATTCTTTACGAAGAGGGCGTGGAACTCCCCTCAGACATAGCAGGCGTGGCGTACTACCCTCTTGACTCTCATGGTGGATGGCAGCGTCACCTGCTCGGTGACTTGAAGGCAGCGGGATTCCAAGTGAGTTCAGAGGCTTTACTGTCGTAAATTGCCTGACCTGCTCCCCACGCAACCGTAGCCCGCGTTTTCCGCCCTCAGATGAGGATGATTTTATGGGGATGTCGTGGATCGTCAGACTGTCACGGGTCTATCCTTGGTCGTCGCGAGGGAGTATTTAGTGCCGTCGCGAAGCATTGCCCAAATGACATTAAGACGTCGCCTGGCGAGGGAAAGAAGCGCCTGAGTATGTGTTTTTCCTTCGATGCGTTTGCGGTCGTAGTAGGTTCTGGAGGCGAGACAGCTCTTCAGCGCCGAAAGGCCGGACAGGTAGAAGACGCGTAGGAGCCGCCTATCGTACCGTCTGGGCCGATGGTGGTTGCCGGTGATACGACCGGAGTCCCGGGGTGCCGGGGCCAGTCCGACAACGGCCGCGAATCGGTCAGCGGTTTGGAAGACCGTTAGGTCTCCGCCTGTAGCGCCGAGGAACTCGGCAGCGAGGACCGGCCCGAACCCAGGCATGCTCAACAACACCTCGGTGGGCTGGTGTTTCACGACCTTATCGCTGATGAGCGCATCGAGTTTGGCAAGCTCCTCGTTCAAAGTCAGGATTTCCTGGGCAAGTGCGGCGACGATCTCCTCCCCATGTACTGGGCGGGAACGATGGTGTGCTGGGATTTCGCCGCCTCCACGGCAGCTGCGGCCACTGCTGCCGACGAACGGGTACCGTGCTTCTTGAGCCAAGCATGGATCCTGGCTTGGCCCGCGCGGCGGATCCCGTCCGGTGTGCGGTGTCTTGTCAGCAGGGTCAGGGCTGCCTTGGAACGGCTGTAGTCGAAGGCCCGATCCAGCGCGGGGAAGTATTCCAGCAGCTGGGGCTTGCAGACGGTTGATCGCTCTTACTCGGTCTGCGGACTTGTCCGCCCACCGGGCGGTCAGGAGCCGCAGCCCAATGCTCACCTCATCCCCTGCGCGCAGGGGCTGCACGTCAGTTCGCATCCGGGCCTGGTCGGCGATGACCGCAGCATCTTTCGCGTCGGTTTTACCTTCGCCGCGGTAAATCTTGGAAGCGTGGTGCACAGTACGACCCGGGATGTAGAGGATGTCCTGGCCGTGACCGACTAGTAAGGCAATCAACAGCGCCGGTCCGCCGTGGTTCAGGTCAGTCGCCCACACCACCGCGTCCCCCGCGGCAAGCTCCAGCACGTTGGCCAGGAGCTGAAGCAGCGCTGGTTCATCATTGGGGACTCTCTGCGAAAGCAGACGGTTTCCGTCGCCGTCGATCACAACGCAGTGGTGATGGGCTTTGCCGGCATCGATGCCGGCCCATAGTTGCACCAAGAACAGCCTCCAGTCTGTTAGATGGGTTAGAGCCCAGCAGATAACCGCGCCGTCGTGTCCTTATCCGGCGATCATGTCGCGTCTCTCAATCAGCGGTCGGGTCATCGCGGGGTGACGGGCGGCCAATCCTTCGAAGCCGTCACGAAACGTCCGGCACAGCAACCAAAGCCATACCCGTCTCCCCTGGGTAGCCACGACCCTACAATGGCCGCGGGACTGAGCCCGGTAACAACATAAGGACAGCAACCAGAAAACGTCGTAGACAAGGCAGGGCCAGGGGGTCCGGAGCTCTGCGACGGCGCGCCCTGGACCCAACAGCCGGCCGCGAAGCGGACGCCCTTCAACTGGTTGAAGGGCGTCGAAAACCAGTGCGAGCCCCGCGAGCATGCGGTCCCGGCAAAGCTGGCCGACGAAGGGAACGCGGCGCCCGCTGCTAGACACCACGTCCAGTAGTAACGCTACTTACTATCTGGCCGGCACATAAGGCCGGGCTGACGTCCGGACCTGCCTGTCGGAAGGGATCAATTAGCCCCTCCCCTTGTGGCCGCCAAGGACTGCGCCCTCCAACTCCTGCTGATCGAGGACGAGACAAACGTCAGCACCGTTATCGGCGAGACCTTCGACGAAGGGCGGTGGTAAGCCAACCCGGCAAGCCTGCCGCCATGCGTTCATGCATGAATGAATGCACGCATGCATGCATGCAGGCTAGCGTGCCTGCAGGCCAGCAAGCAGGATGGCACGCATGCCAGGCACGCGCGCCGGCCCCGCTCCTCCCCCACAAGCATGGACGACACCGTGAGGTCACGGTACGCGGTTCGCGGGAGGCTAACAATTACCGGGCCGGAGCCCGACCGGGCACGGGCGGGAGGAAGGGCTGGCGGCAGCAAAGGGGTAGATGGCTTCCCGGGCCAGACAGCAAGCGTTGCTTCCTTCATACGTAAATGCACGCACTCCCGCTTTCCTTCAGGAATATGAGCTCCGCCTGGGGATGTCGGCTTGCGATGTGCCATTCCTTCTTTCATGCATGAATGAAAGCAAGACAGAAAGAGCCGGTCCGGCACCGCGAACAGGCATTCATTCATGCCTGAAAGATTGACGAAGTTCCCGAAGCTCCAACAGGCCGGCTTGCCTGCATTCATGCATGAAGATTCGAAGCCGCGGCAGTTCATGGACCTTCTGGGTTAACTAATCCCAGATCTCGAAGATCACATGAGCGGCTACGGAAGGAATGCATTCATTCATGCATGAAAGAGCCTGTGGAAATGAAGCCAAGGTCCGGGGCCGGACGGCGTTGCCTCAAGCAAGCCAGATGGCCAGCCAGCTTGAGCGCATGTGTGCAAAACCTGGAGGCCAGCGTGCATGCCCTCCTGCATTCCCGCATGCAAGCCAGCGTGCAGGCAGGCGTGCGCGACAGCTTGCATGCATGCATGCATTAGGGCGCTACAGAAAGAAGGCAGGAATAGCTCAATCCTGCCCACCCGTCGGCTCCAGACGCGGCGCAGACTCCCGTCCAATCATTCTGCCAGGTGGCGGTCTTGCAATCGTTCATGCATGAATGCATGCAGCAATGACCCCCGGCAGGGCCGGAGGACGCCTGGCCAGCAAGGGAATCGGCCCCTGACCCTTGTGGGGGAGGGGCGTGGTCGGCGTGCTCGTGGCACCGACAACGAACGGCAGGAAGGAACGCATCATGCGTGCGTGCATCCTTTCTTTCATGCATGAAAGAAAGAAATCTGTCATGCCAGTTTGATCACAGCGGGGGTGCGGTCGGCGTGGCTCCTTGTAACGCACATGTGCGCCCGGGAAGCTTGAACCCATGCAAACAATCATGGTTTACAGCGAGTCAGGTGGCGCCACCAAAACGACGTCAGCTGTCTCTCTCGCCGCTGTAACTGCCGCCTCGGGGCGCAAGGTTGTCCTCGTTGATCTGGACCCGCGTGCCGCCGCAACCAAATGGATCGGGGTGGCACCGAAGGAGTCTGGCCTCCACGTCGGTGCCATCCTGGGCGACCCGGACCCGGAAGGTTGGGCTGAAGACCTAGCCGTAGAGTCCAGCTGGTTCCCCAACCTCCGCGTCGTTCCGTCTGCCCGCAGCGTCTCCAACCGTGAAGCAGACCGAGCCGATCACGCAGAGCTCCGCCTGAAGACATCCCTGGTGGGAATCGACGCTGACGTCGTCATCATCGACTGCCCGAACCGTCAGGGTGGGCCGCTCACTCTCTCCGCGCTCAACGCAGCGGACACCATCGTGTACGCCGCCGGCGCCACGGTGGACGGTGTCGATGGGGTAGCGGGTGCCCGCCGCAGCGTTGAACAGTTCCGCACCTCACGCAAGCGCATCGGTGCGCCCGACAACCTCCATGAAGCCGGCATCATCGTCGGCGCCGTCGCCTCCACCGTCATGTCCAGAATCGCTGTCGCCAGCATCGAGGAACTGCGTGAAACCGGGATGCTGCTCACCCCGCTGGTCCCGCACCGTACCATCGTCCAAGAGATGCGCATGACCCAGGAGTGGTACGGGGAGTACCGCAAAGGCCTGCCAGTAGTGGAGGCTTACACCGAGCTGATGAAAGAGATCGTCCGATGACCGAGGCAAGCGTAATCAAAGACCGACCCGCACAGCTGCGCCGCAGGCCCCGGCCGGCCCCGGACGACACGGTGGACCCTGTCGACTACAACCCGGCAACGCATACACCGGCAGCTCCGTCCGCCGCCCCGGTCCAGGTTGGGGCCACCCCCGTCAGTGGGGGAGGGGAGAAGGAGCCGGCCGAGGAAGCAGCGCCAGCTTCGGTTCCTGCTCTAGCGGCTGAGCCCGTCTCAGCGCCAGAGGCTGCAGGAGAGTCGTCGCTCCAGGCAGCACCTGCCCTGGCTGCACCTGCAGCGGTCGCGGTTCCCTTCGAGTCGCTGGCACCAACTCCTGCCCGCCAGACCTCCAGAGGGTCAAAGGCCAAGGCGACTACGAACAAGAAGTCCCAGCGCCGCGAGGTCACCTTCCCGCTGAGCACCCGCGTCTCCCAGGAGATCCTGGATCTGCTCTACGACGCCCAGGAAAACGAGGGCGTCACCCTGCGAGACGCGATCGAGCAGGGTGTCCGAATGCGCTGGGGCTCCAACCGCTAACCCGCATTTCCGCGGTCATGCTTTCATGCATTCATTCATGCATGAAAGCATGACTTTCCCTTTGCCCTATTGGTCAGGCCGATTGTCTGAAGGCCATGTCGGACAGTGACCACTCATCGGGCGGTCCCTCGAACATTTCCCACGGGTAGTCCTCACCGGGGGAGAGGAGCTCGACGACGGTGGTGACGTTCTTGGCCAGCCACTCCCGCCAGATGATCCGGTCTGTCCGGTACCTCTGCACCTGCGCCGCCACTCCCTCCAGGACTCCGAACTGTTCAGCGAGCTGACTCAATGACGTCGTGGTGACGACCGACCAGGCCCTGCCAACGTCGCGGGCGACCAGGTTCCACGCCGTAAGAACTTCTAGGGCCTCGTGCACCGCGGACCTAGAAAGGCGCGTGGCACGGACAATTTCCAATGTCGGCATGGCGGGGGAGTGCTCCAGGGCCTCGTAGACGAACGCTGCCGGCAGCCCCAGCTCCCGGAACACCGGGCGCAGGGCGTGGACCTTTCCCTTCCGCCACGTCGCATCTTCGGCGGCAATCTTCAGCTCTTCGGGCACGGTCAGCATGTACAGATCACCCTTGGTTCCACGAGCTTCTTCCACCAGCGCGACCAGGGGATCCTTCTCGGCACGCAGCTCCCTCAGGTGGAGACCGACAGTGGTGTGGTCAAGGCCGGTGGCCACGGCGATGGACCGGACGCCGAATTCTACGAACCGTGAAGCTGTCATGTGAGCTGCCTCCCCCAGTGCCCGTAGCACCATTCGGCGTGCCATTCCCGTCCTGGATTCCTGATACCTCGCCTCCCTGATCCTGAGTGCACTACGCCAGGTCCGGATGAACCGATGCTCTGCATCGGTATTTAAATTTGAGGGTGATCTCTTTACCCCTGCCGCCTGTGTAGGGGGCTGGCTTGTGGGGGATCTGCGGACATTGTTATTCGGAGCGTTTTTGGCCTTGTTTTTGCTGAGGTAGCTAAGGGCGCTCATCCAGTCACGGCGTAGGGACGGGAGCCGGTGACGGGCTGCGTACCGGGCGTAGAAGGAAGCGAGTCCGGGCCAGGTTCCCTGGAGCATACGGCGTTCAACATCGACCAGCTCG
This sequence comes from Pseudarthrobacter oxydans, assembly GCF_013314975.1. Taxonomy (GTDB): domain Bacteria; phylum Actinomycetota; class Actinomycetes; order Actinomycetales; family Micrococcaceae; genus Arthrobacter; species Arthrobacter oxydans. The sequence continues at coordinate 73,530 of NZ_JABTYH010000010.1, forward strand.
AGGCCCGCTGCCGCCGCGGACACGATGACGGCCTGGCGTGCGTCGGAGTCCGAGGCGTACTGATTGGTGTCGTACAGTCCGGTCTGGGCGAGCACCTGCATTGCCCGGGACATGCGTCCGACGGGCTGGTCGATGACCGGTGCGTTCGCGGCCGCGGGGGTGAAGGTTTCTTCCTGCCGGAGGGCCCGGACAGCCTTGATTTCTGCGGCTATGTCCTTAGTCATGGCGGTCCAGACGGCGGCGCTGTTGGGCCGGCGTGCTATGTCGTAGGCCATGGAAAGGCTCATTGCCAGCTGCTGGTGGCCGCCCCGCTTGTGCGGTGAGCCAGGGGTTCGCATACAGCCGTGGAGCAGGTTTTGGTGCGGGGTCTTGTCCAGGGTCCGGTACCGTGTGCCCAGCGCCTCGACAAGGTCACGCGCTTCGGAGAAGGTGACCCGCTGCGCCAGCGGGATGTAGACATGGCGGCCACCGTTGGGGGAGTAGTCCTCAATCCATCGCGCCCCGACCGAGTGCAGCCAGGTCTGGACGGCCCGGACATCGGCCTGGACCCAGTCCACTCCGGCTACAGATGAGTCGAAGTCGAGGAAGATCGCGGCACAGGTGCCGTCTTTGCCGAAGATCCGAACAGCGGCGGGAAAAGACGGGAGTGTCTCGGTGAGGTTCCGTTCATATCTCTGCGGATAGGTTTTTCCGGAGTCCTTGGAAAGCCGGACCCTGGGCTGACCCGCGAGAACAGGAGCAAGGGCTGCCCACGCTTCGGCTGGCGAGTATGACGAGGAGAGGTTGCGCGACACGCCAGACTCAGATATGGCTGGCGACGCACATGGGTGTCCATGTACGATGAGAACAATCCTTTCGGGGAGAGTTGCTGACAGGCAATGAAAAGGACCGATCTTGGCGGATCGGTTTTGTTACACAAATGAAGCCCTGTAAAGGACTTCCAAACGATTCGCGGACTGTTCGCCGGCAAGCATCCCAGTTCGTGAATCAGAAGCTTCGAAGGCCCGCCTCGTGCGGGCCTTCAACTTTTAAGAGGCTAAGCGGCCGAGTGGCAGCTCGTCCTGCTGGTGGATTGCGTGAAGCCTGGTGTTGGCAAGGCGCTCCTCAACCACGTCAGACAGCCAGTCGCTGACGTACTGGTACCCCTCCGCTTTTGCAATTTCCTCCATCGCATCGGCCTTAGGAGTAGCGATGCGGAAACCGACGAATTTGCGATCGCCTTTGGAGCGCCTGCCCGTACGAGTAGTTGGAGCCATCATCCCTGTCCTTTGAACTACGGCAGCCGGGGCTGCCTTTACTTCAATAGAGTGGTCGAGCCAAGTACTCAGCGGCCCTAAAGGAGTGAAATGCTGGACCTTCCAGCTCCTCTGAAACTGAAACTACCACCGACGACTTCCGCCCTCCAGCATTGAAACAGAAACAGCCTCGGCGTGTTGAATCGGAAACAGCCTCATATTTCAGCCTGCTGCAAGCGGTCCGAGCGCATCATCATGAGCTGGCCGACAAAGGCTCGATGCCGGTGCGCCGCGCATACGTGGCATTGTTGTTTCCCTTCCGTTCGTGACAAGCGACTGTCGTGCCCTCTTGGTAAGGTAGGCCCGATTTGCCTTGGTCTTTGTTTGGCCATTCCAGCAAAACACGTCTGAAACATGTTTCAGACTAGCCTAGTCGATACAACCATGTGAAGGAACTTGTAGTGACGCAAGCTCTGCGTTCCTTGTCAATAACTAAGTCTGAGCAAGCGTTCCGTGATGCCTCCAAGGCTTTCGAGAGCCTAAATCTTTCGTCTGGTCTTACGCTTAAGCAGACCGTAAGTGCCGTCGAAGAAATCCGTGGCCGTCGGATTCGTATCAAGGCAACCGACAGATTGCTTGGCACCGCCATCTGCGGTCTCTGGGTTCCTGGAAGGAGACAGGAATGGGTGTTTCATCCTCCGACTCCTTGGGAGTTGCAGCGGCAGCAATTCATCCTTCATGAGCTCGCCCACATGGTCTTGGGGCATGATGCGAATTCCGCAGCCCGCGTGTTGCTAATAGAAGGTCTGCAAAGCTTGTCACCCGAGCTTGTACGTCGAGCGCTCATGCGAACAGAATTCCGCACAGTGGAGGAGGCCACGGCCGAGTATCTGGCGGATTTGATGGCAGAAGCGCTCAGGGGAACTCCAAGAGAGCCAGGAGCTTTCGAGGAGGTCTTCGGATAGTGCAAATCTTCACGGCAGCGCTGATGATCGCCCTCAGCGTGGTTGTCGTAGTGACCCGGCGGCCCGGAAAGGACACAAGCATCCTCTGGGCGTCGGTCCTCATCTCGATCTCCCTGCTCTTCAACGTCGATTGCGTTTATGTGGTCGTTGATCAGCTCTTGTATGGACGGAACTATGCCGACCTCGGTGCAAATCTCCTGCTCTTGGTTGGTGTCTACTTCCTTGCAAGAGCCATCCACAGGGCTGCCCGTCCCCTTCCTGTACTGGGACATTCCAAGTCGCCCCGTGTGCTAGGTAAGTTCGGCGTAATGGTAGCCGCGTCCGCTGCGGCTGCTTTTTTCACCCTGATCGATGCCCCCATCACTTCCACAGCCTTCATGATGCAGTACGGGGCTCAGCCTGCCGCTGCCCTATATTCGGCGGTCCAATACGTATACATCGGTGCAGTGATGGCCGCGGCAGGTTGGACCTGCCTACGCTTCCGCAAGTCTTGGAGCACTGGCAATTACAAGACGGCGTTCGCGCTGGTAGGTATGGGTTGCTTGTCAGCTGTCCTACTAGTGGTCAACGTACTAGCGCTTGACACTCTGCATGTCTTGGGCGAGCTGCAGGCGATGGCCACGCTCAGTGGGCTGTATGGGGTACTTAACGCAACAACTTTTACTCTGCTCTGCACCGGACTGGCCCTCCCGCCAGCACGGCGCAAAATTCTCTCCATATACGAGGCCTCACGGATTAATTCCATGCTCGCTGAATTAGACCCAGTCTGGAAGGTGGCCATCGCCGGAAATTCCGGGGTGACACTAGATTTCGCGGTCGTACCCGAACGTCCGCACCGACGCCGACGGGAGCTGCACCGCATGATTGTGGAGATCCAAGATTCTCTTGTCCGGGATCCCGGATCGAGGAAACGGATCGGTAGCGACGGACTTGACAAGCTGGCTAAGGCAACCCGATACCTCGAGCGGCAATCGTGGCGCTCGAGATGACTGCTGCTATCGCCAAATTAGTGGTTGGTGCAACGTGCGCCACACTGACGACGCTTGCATGGGCGGCACGGGAGGCCGTTTGTCCCACCCACAGACACCGCTATGACATCATTCCCCTAGCGATAAATGACGATGAAATCGAGCTTCGGGCCACCAAGCGCACGCTTGCACCAGGGACCTTTGGACTAAAAATCGCTGGGCAAGATGACCCAGCTGTTCTAGGACCCGTGCTTGGTACGACAAACGGGGCGGTTCGGCGTCGACTTCTTTATCGGCCCATAGCATTGTCATTGCAGTCGCGTTGCAGGTGGAGCGGCATCGTAGCCGTCACACCGTCTTCCTCTTTCGTTGAAACTGAGGTGCCCACCGGACTAGGTCCGGCTCCTGCATGGATCGTCGATAAGGGAAACGACCTGTGGGCAATTCACGTACACGGCCAGGGGAGTGACCGTCGACAGACACTTCGAGGCGTGGAAAGCGCAAGTGCTCTCGGTCTAACCTCACTGATCGTTTCCTACCGCAACGATGGTGAGGGGCCGAGATCGCGGGATGGCCGCTCTCACTTGGGCGAGTCTGAGTGGCACGACCTTGAAGACGCGCTCAAGGTCGTTAAAGAACGGGGAGGAAACAGCTGCATCATATTCGGCTGGTCCCTTGGGGCGACCATTGCTCTCAATGCTCTCCACCGTTCAGAGCTGGCAAATATGATCAAAGGTGTCGTGATGGTGTCTCCGGTACTGAACTGGGAGGCGGCCTTCCGTGCGAACGCCCACCACCAAGGCTGGCCCCGGTTCCTCGGTTCCGTGATTACCTCATTAATTTCCTCAACTCAGTTGTGCCGGCTGGCTGGCCTCCACCAGCCACTGGACATCAGGAGAGCGGACGCGAACAGATTCGGCCGCAGGCCTGACGTTCCAGTGTTGATACTGCACAGCAAAAACGACTGGTCCGTCCCCATCGAAGATTCTGTCCGCTTCGCCGCGGCCCACAAAGAACAAATAAAACTGGTCGAATTCGAGTGCTCAGGCCACACACAGGAGTGGAATGCAGACCCGGTAGGGTGGGATTTGGCAGTTCGTTGTTGGTTTGGAAAATTTTTCCAGCCGGACCGGGCTGAGGCTCAAGCTGCAACGTCAGCTGGTGAACTTTCGGATGGGGTAGGAAATGGCTGGCAGTGAGACCGCCCGGGATCGGCTGGCAAAGGCGGAGACTCTTGCTCGCAAGGTGAATCTTCTGCTTGACGTAGTAGTGGCCGAAGGTGGCAAGCCGTATGAATTCTCGGACATACAGGCCGGCGTCCGCCAGCACGGATACGAATTGTCCAGGACGCGGTGGTGGCGCATCCGGTCTGGTGAATCGCTGGAGGTTGTTCCCACGGAGGCGCTGGTTGCACTCGCCAAGTTTTTCGAGATTGACCCGGTATACCTAACAGATGAAACCGGTGAACTTCCAGAACGCATTGAACGGGAGCTTCAGCTTCTGAAGAAGATGCGACGAAACCAGCTGAAGAATATCGCGGCTCGAACTCTTGGCGACATTGACGTCAAGACCCTGGACGCCATCAACGCTCTTCTCGATGAAGTCGATGCCCTTGAAAGAATTGATCCGGAACACCCTGAATAACGTTCGAAACATGTTTCGTCCCTGTTAGGGTGGTGACATGGCTGTCAAGAGCAAGGCGTCGGGATCAGCGTCCCTCGATATAGTCAAAGTATGCGCGCGCCAAGTTTCGGACCCTGGCTGGTCGCACAGCATAGGTGACATCCCGGCCTTGGCGTACACCGCGCGGAGGATCAGTTTCGATCAACCCATCATCTTCAAGAGCGTCCAGATGCCGGTTCAGGCTCGGTCTGCCTATGTCCAGCTCAGCCTGGAGTTGCCCGATCGTCGAGGGACCCACAATAGCCAATTGCCTCAAGACTTTCGCTTGAGCCCTGTTGCCCATGAATCTAACTGCGGCTTCGACATCTGGAGGAAGATTCGGACGGATCAGTCGGGGCATGCGTCCATACTGCCCGACTTTTCATTAAATCATCACGGGTATGCATGCCGTACTCTATTGCTAAATAAAAGAGTGCGTTCCGCGGCACTCTTTATGTGGAGTCGCCAAGGCAGCTGCCCGCAGCGTCTTTGCCTCATCTCCGATGTCACTCGTGCTTGCACCACCGACCTGGCGACGAAAACGGACGCCACGGACCTCTTGTTAGTCGGACCACACGGGGGTCTGGGCTGATGCGGGGCAGGTCATTTGCTCTGGTTACGCTCATCGCCACCCCGATACTGTTTTTTGGCCTGATACTCAGCATGCTCGTGCTGCTCACCCCTTTGAAATCTACCGCGGCGACCTGTGGCCCGGCCGTTTCTGCCGTCATCGATGTGAACTTCAAAGTCCATGGCTACACCGGGGAGCAGTTGAAGAACGCAGCAGCGATCATGCGGGCCGGTAAGGCCCTGGACCTGTCGTTGAGGGGACAGATGATCAGCGTCATGGTTTCCCTGGGGGAGTCGGGCCTGCGGGTCCTGGATTACGGCGACGAGCCGGGCCCGGACTCGCGCGGGTTGTTCCAGCAGCGCGACAACGGCGCGTGGGGCTCCTACGCAGACCGCATGGACCCGGCCATCAGCGCCACGAACTTCATCAAAGCCCTCCAGAAGAGCGAGGGCTGGGAGTTGCTGGAGCCGACCATCGCCGGGAACAAGGTCCAGCGCAACGCCGACCCGTACCACTACGAGAAGTACTGGCCCGGGGCGGTCAAGCTCGTCCAGGCACTCTCGGACGGGGAGTACTCCCTGGAAGGCAGCGACTGCGCCATCCCGGGGAAATCAGGTGCCGGGGATGATTACCCGTGGAAAGACTCTCCGACCTGGATGCAGGTCGGGGCAGGAGCAGCCGCATCCCCGCTGGGCATGTTCTACCGCGAGTGTGTGGATTTTGCCCTGTGGCGGGTGAACCAGCAGATGGGGTCCACCGGTGAGCCGTTCAAGTTCCTGAACGGCAACTTCCGTCAGGACGGGCAGGGGCTTGGCTCGGCCCTGACGTGGAAGGCCGGCTGGGACGCCAAAGGCTGGCCCACCGGTTCGATACCGCGGGTCGGGGCTGTCGTCTGGTACGCGCCCGGGGCAGGGGGAGCGGACCCGACCTACGGTCACGTCGCTGTGGTCAAGGAAGTCAAGGACGACGGGACCTACGTCGAAGAGGGCTACAACGGCAACCCGCCCCCGGATGACCACAACTACTACACCCGGACCGTCAGCAACGGTGTCCCCTCCGCCTTCTTGTACCTGCCTACCCAAGAGGAGAAAAAGTGAAGAAGCCCCTGGCCCTGATCGCAGTAGCCCTGCTCTGCGCCGCGTGCGCACCGGCAGCGAACACCAGACCTGCCCCGGCTGGACCCACGATCGCAACGCCTTCCGCGCCGGTTTCGTTGAGCGCCAGCAGCGGACCGCAGGCTCCCGGAGGCACAGTCCCTGCCACGATCGGCATTACCTGGGACCAGGCCAGCACGGACGCGGCCGTAGAGGTCGCTGAAAAGGCCATGACGGACTTTGCCCGCCCTGGTGTGGAGGAAAAGCAGTGGGCCAATGATCTTGCCCGATGGCTGACGCCACAGGCGACTGCCGATTACTCGGCTGTGGACCCGGCCAACATTCCCGCCAGTCGCGTCACCGGCCCGGCCACGCTAAACGTCGATGAAGCCAACGGATACGGGGTCATGGCCACCGTTCCGACCAACGCCGGGACCTACACTGTGCAGCTGCTGCGCACGGGCCAGGACGCCCCGTGGAAGGTCAACCGTTTCACGCCACCCTCGTCCTAAGCGTCGGAACTCCCCATCTCACACACGTAAGGAAGAAGCCCATGAGCACCACATCAACCGAGGTCCTGGCCTTTCCAAACATCAGGGCCATCGTCCGTGACAACGGAACCGCTGAAATCGTTGTCGCCGGTAACTCCCGCATCGTCCCTGCCGGGGAGTCCCTGCAGGATCTTCGCAACAACGCCCTGGTTCTGGTTGTGGGCGAGGCACAGACGCTGAACCGTCCTGTCAGGGTCCGGATCGAGGATCCCGAAGGGCACGGTGAACTGATCGTGCACCCGGACGGTCAAATTGAGTCCGTCTCCTACGAGGCAAGCCCCGTCCGACGCCGCGCCGACGCACCGGGAACCGCGCCTGAGACGGTGGCTCCTGCCGTCATTGATACCGTCCCGGCTCTTGCATTTGAGCCTGTGTTCGCCCCGGCAGAACCTACGGCTGCCGCCGTCGCCGCGGTGGACCGCCAGCCGTGGCCGCCGAATCCCGTCGCATCAGAGTCGACGCCAGCACCGGTCACGTCGAAGCCGGAAACGGCGGTGGTCATGGAGGAAGCACCGGCGACCCGGCGCAGCTTGAAGGAAACCTCATTCCTGGTCAGCGCCCCGGTCCTGGAACCGGCCACACAGGGTTGGCGGGGTGCGCTCACTCGCCTTGGCTTCCGGATGGACCCGTCCGCGGAAGAACTGTCCGAGCGGGAGGATGTCCGCACGGTCAGCCAGCACTGGCCAGGTCCGCGGACCATTGCCGTGGTCAACCGTAAGGGCGGTGCGAACAAGACGCCCACTGTGGTCATGCTCTCGGCCATTCTCGCCCGCTACAGCGGGGCCGCGACCGTCGCGTGGGACAACAACGAGTCCCAAGGCACACTGGGGTGGCGGACGGAAAAGGGCGCACATGACCGGAGTGTCCTGGATCTGATTGATTCCTCGACCGAACTGCTCTCCCCGGCAACGAACGCTGCCGAGATTGCCAAGTTCGTCCACCACCAGACTGCAGACAAGTTCGATGTCCTGCGTTCGGATGAGAACGAGGAAGGCGACCACGAAGTCACGGCTGAGGAAGTCGACATCGCCCATCAGGTCCTCACCCGCTATTACCGGCTGGTGGTCATGGACTCGGGCAACACCGCTCGGGCGGCGAACTGGCGCAGGATGATTCACCACACGAACCAGCTTGTCGTACCTGTGACGGCCATTGAGGACCGCGCCGAAGCCGCCCGGCTGACGCTGCAGACCCTCGAATCCCGTGGTGGCCACGATGCCGAGCTGGCCCGTAACGCCGTCGTGATCGTCTCTGAATCCACTGACGCAAAGCGCGCCATGTCAGGGGATGCGTTGAAGCGGGCCAAGGACGAGGCCCAGCGGATTGCGGACGGCTTTGAGCCGTTTGTCCGGGCCGTCGTGAGGATTCCCTACGATCCGGCGCTGGTCAACGGACCCATCCGCTATGAAGCCCTTCAGCCCGCCACGCAGCGGGCATGGCTGGCGGCCGCGGCCGCCGTAGCCAAGGGCTTCTAAACCCACCCATCAACGGACTTTCGAAAGGAGGAACTATGCGACAGTCCCTGAATCCCTGGATCACCAGCCCCGCCACCGAGACTGCGGAAGAGGAAACACCAGATGTGTATTCGCCGCCGGCGGCAGTTATCAGTGCGCCTCTGAAGGGAATGGTTGAACCCGACGCAGCGGACCGCCTGGCCTGCCGCACCATGACCGGTTCCGCCGCGTTATGGATCATCGGCGCTCACGGGGGAGCAGGCGAAAGCAGAATCGCCGACCTCCTAGGTGCACGCGCCACCGATCACTGCTGGCCTGTCCTCCAAGGCGGAAGCAAGCCACGCGTGCTGCTGGTCTGCCGCGCAGACATGCGCGGCCTCACGGCCGCCAGAAGCGCACTGACCCAGTGGGTGTCAGGTGCCACACCGAAAGTCGACCTGCTCGGCCTTGCAATCATGGCGGACGCCCCAGGTAAGACCCCTAAAGCGCTGCGTGACTTCACTTCGATCGTCGGCGGAGGAGCACCCCGGCTCTGGACCCTGCCCTGGGTTGAAGCCTGGCGAATCGGAGACACCACAACGACGGCGTCCCGCGAATTCCAGCGCTTCATTACTGACATAGCCACCTTGGCTACCGACACCACCACATCAAACATCGCTCACTGAAAGGTCTCACCATGAACGACTTCTCCGCACTTGCAACCAGCGTTATCCCCAACCCCACTCCGACCATCCCTGCAGAGGCAGACGGGCTGCTCCTGGTCCTGAACTGGGCCTCCGGTATCGGCCTGGTCCTCGGCGTTCTCGGCGTGATCATCGTCGGCATCGGCATGGTCATCCAGCTCCAACGAGGCGAAGGCGCACAAGCCATCGGCAAGCTCGGCTGGGTCCTCCTGGGCTGCATCATCATCACCGGTGCCGCCGGCATCGTCCGTGCCTTCGTCTAAGCCAGCACCAAGAACGGGAGGTTCACCATGAGCCAGTCAACAGAGAGCACCACCGAAAGCAATCCGTTCACCAAGCCCGGTTTCATCATCGCTGCCGCGCTGGTGGTCGCGCTGATCGCAGCAACCATCGTGATCTTCCTTCTCCCCAAAGGACAAGGCGACACGCAGCCCGCCCCTGCGCCTGTGGAGTCCAGCAGTTCAGCCAGCCCCAGCGCTTCAGCTGAGGGTGGCAGCAGCGTTTGTGGACTTCCTTCGTCGTCGGAGACGGCGTTAGGCTCGGCGCCGGACACGAATTGGGAGCTTGTTGGCAAGATGGCTACGCCTACCGAGCCGGACACCTTCGGTCCAGGAACCACAGACGAAGATGGGTTCCGTTCGTGCTTTTCCCAAACGCCAACAGGAGCCCTCTACGCCGCTGCCAATTTGCTTGCGATGGGCTCATCAGGGGACCGTACCATCAATCAGAAACTGACGGATAGGCTTTTGCTTCCCGGGCCGGGCAGGGATATCGCCAAAGCAGAATCGCAGGCCATGCCGGCAACGGCGGCGCCAAGTTCAACCGTTCAATTTCGCGGCTTTGTCCTCAAGAGCTACTCAGGTTCAGCAGCCAATGTGGACATTGCCTTTCAGACCGACACAGGGGTGTTGGGACACACGGTACTTCCCCTGGAGTGGGTAGATGGTGACTGGAAGCTGGCAATTGCTGACTCAGGTCGACTGGTTAACGACATAACCCAAATCCGGGACCTCAGTGGCTTTATTCCTTGGTCGGGAGCCTGACGTGGCGGAAAAATGCCAAATGCTCGACGCCGGATGTGAGTTGAAAAACTGGGCTTCAGGCTTGGCTGATGACGCCTTGGGCAACATGGCTAAAGCCATCATGGAGGGCATGAGTCAGATGGTGACGACTCTGTCTACCTTCTGGGTCTCCATGCCTACGGTGAACCTGATCAGCGAGGACAGGACTGGGCCGAGTTCCGTGGTGTCGATAATCAACGGCGAGTTGATGACTTGGACGCTGACGCTGGCGGTCCTCGCCGTCATCATCGGCGGCATCCGGATGATCTGGGAACAGCGCGGTGCTCCGCTAAAGGACCTGCTCCGCTCGCTGCTCACCCTCACCCTGGTGTCCGGCCTTGGCCTGGGAGTCATCTCTATTTTGGTCATTGCCGCAGATACTTTTTCGGCCGCCATCATTGAGCGTTCCACGGACGGGAAGGGCTTTGCTCAGTCGATGAGCGTGCTTGTCATGACTGGGCAGACGGAGGTTGGGGTATTCATTCTCATCGTCCTGGGTTTGATCGGATTGATTGCGTCACTGGTTCAGATTGTGCTGATGGTGGTCCGGAGCGGCATGCTCGTGATCCTGGCCGGCATCCTGCCAACGACCGCCGCGTTCACGAACACGGAGATGGGCCGGCAGTGGTTTCAGAAAGCCGTGGGTTGGACGATCGCGTTCATTCTCTACAAGCCGGCAGCGGCCATCGTGTACTCGGTCGCGTTCGTTCTCATGGGCACCGGTGAGGGGCGCGACGCGCTGGTTAAGTCCATCACGGGCTTCACGTTGATGATCGTTGCCTTGTTCGCGCTTCCGGCGTTGATGCGCTTCGTCACGCCGATGGTCGGAGCCGTTGCCTCGGGCAGCGGAGCAGCCGCAGGAGCAGCAGTTGGTGCCATGGCCACCGGTGCCGTGTCCCTGGGCCGTAGCGGCAGCGGACGAGGCAATGCCGCGCCAACCCCTGCAACCACAAGCACTACGGCCAGCGCCCAGAGCACTTCCGCCGGCGCTTCGCCGAAGGGCAGTGACGGAGCGTCTGGTCCTCGGAGCGGGGGAGGTCAGCCCACCCCCGGTGTTACGGGTCCGGGCGGAGCCGCTGGCGCTGCAACCGCAGGCAAAGCAGGCTCCGCAGGAGCCGTGGCAGGGGCAAGCGGCGGGGCAGCAGCAGCTGGGCCGGCTGGCATGGCTCTAGCCGCCGGGGCCCAGGTGGCGTCCAAGACGTCGCAGGCAATCGAAAAGACCGCGCAGGATTCAACGGGGGAGGGCCCCAGTGGCAGCAATTAACACCGAATACAAGGAACCGTCCTACGGCAACTGGCGCCTACCGCGCTCCGCCGGCCTGGGCAACCTCGGCGCCATTGGCACCGGAATTGTCATGGCCGGACTGTTGATGGGCATCACCACCTTCGCTATCTGGGGCCTGTTCCCGGGCCTCGCTGTCCTCGCCGTTGCCGGGGCCAGCGCCTTGTTGCTCACGGTCAAGGACAAGCACGGCCAGTCCGTTGTAGACCGCTTCGGCACCCGCATGACGTTCCGGCTCTCCAAGTCTTCCGGGACAAACCTCTACCGTTCCGGCCCTTTGGGTGTGACCGAATGGGGCATGTACCAGCTGCCCGGTCTGGCCGCGAAGTCGACCCTGTACGAGTTCGCCGACTCTTACAAGCGCCCGTTCGCCATGCTGCACGTACCGGCCACCAGCCACTTCACCGTGGTCTTCTCCACCGAGCCCGATGGAGCCTCTCTGGTGGATCCTGAGCAGGTCGATGCATGGGTCGCTAACTGGGGCGGTTGGCTCGCCGGTCTAGCCGATGAAGCCGGGCTGGACGCCGCGGCGGTGACGGTGGAGACCGCGCCCGATTCCGGGTACCGGCTCCGGCACGAGGTCGAGATGAACATTGACCCGAACGCACCGGAATTTGCCCAGGCCATTCTGCGCGAGGTCGTTGATACCTACCCGGAGGGATCGGCCACGGTCCGTGCCTGGGTGTCCCTGACTTTCAACGCCTCCCTGCGGTCCGGGTCAAAGAAGCGCACTCCCGAAGATGTTGCACGGGACCTCGCCTCCCGGATCCCCGGCCTGTCAGCCCGCCTGCAGTCCACCGGAGCAGGTATCGCCCGGCCGATGTCGGCGCAGGAACTCTGCGAGGTCGTCCGCATCGCCTACGACCCCCCTGCAGCGCTGATCATTGATGAAGCCCACGCCGCCGGTTCCCCCGTGGCCCTGACCTGGGGTGAAGTCGGCCCCACCGCCACGCAGGCGAATTGGGATGACTACCGCCACGATTCCGCGTTCTCTGTCTCTTGGACCATGACCGGTGCGCCCCGGGGTTCGGTGAACTCCTCGGTCCTTTCCCGGCTGCTGGCCCCGCACGGTGACATTGACCGCAAACGCGTCTCCCTGCTCTACCGTCCAATGGATTCCGCGAAAGCCGCCACTGTGGTCGAGCGCGACCAGAACAATGCCAACGTCCGCATCACTTCCGGAACCCGGCCCAGCGCCCGTGCCCTGGTCGATGCCCGCTCCGCTGTGCAGACTGCCCAGGAAGAAGCCCGAGGCGCCGGCCTGGTGAACTTCGGCATGGTCGTCACCGCCACAGTGACCGACAGGGAACGGCTGCCTGATGCGGTGGCCGCCATCGAACAGACCTCCGGCACCGCCCGAGTGCTGTTGCGCCGCGCCTACGGCGCGCAGGACACCGCCTTCGCGGCATCCCTGCCTTTGGGACTCGTTCTGCCCAAGCACAGCATGGTCCCTTCCGAAATCAAGGACGCGCTCTAATGGCCCTCAAAGACCTTTTGACGTCAATGACAGCAATGCCAGCAAGGAGCGCGCCAACTGACAGGGCTGGGAAGCAGCCGCGGGAGTCAGGGCCGGGTGCCCGTGGCTGGTCCGGCCGTGGCGGTGGCATGGCTCAACTCGTCCCGTCCGTGAAGGAGTATCGGGGGACCACGGTTCAGGTCTGCGGCTTGTGGCCGTTTTCCTCCGGTGCGTCCTCGCCCATGATCGGCGTTCCGCTGGGGCGTCACGAGGAAACTCAGGCGACGGTCTGCTGTGACCCGATCAGCTGGTTCCAGCGCGCACGCCTCATCTCCAACCCTTCCGCTTTCATCCTCGGCAAACCCGGATTGGGCAAGTCCACGCTGGTCCGGCGGATGTTCCTGGGCCTCGCCGCACAGGGCGTCAACCCATTGGTTCTGGGTGACCTGAAAGGCGAGCACGTCAAAGCCGTCGAAGCTCTCGGCGGGCAGGTTATCAAGCTCGGTCGCGGCGTCGGCTACCTGAACATTCTCGATCCGGGCCAGGCCGTCGAGGTTGCCCAGCTCCTCGAGGAACACGGCCACCACGAAGCCGCCACCCGGGTCCGGGCCGACGCTCACGGCCGCCGGCTGAACATGGTCGTCTCCCTCATCACCATCAGCCGGAACAACCCGCCCACCGACCAGGAACAAACCATCCTGGACCGGGCACTGCGGGTCCTCGATGACCGGTTCGATGGCGTCCCGGTCCTGAAAGACCTCCTGGACGTCATCGTCTCCGCCCCGGATGAGCTGCGGCAGGTCGCACTGGACCGTGGCGACATGAACGTCTACCTGCAGGAAACCCGGGCGCTGGAAGCGACCCTGCTGGGCCTGACCGGGGGAGGGAAGCTGGGAGAAATTTTCTCCCGGCAAACCACCAACCCCATGAAGCGGGACCGCGCCGTGGTCTTCGACGTCTCCAGCATCGACGAGACCGAAACCGACCTGCAGGCGGCCGTGCTGCTGGCCTGCTGGTCCTACGGATTCGGAACGGTCAACGTTGCCAACGCCCTCGCTGACGCCGGCCTGGAGCCGCGGCGGAATTACTTCGTGGTCCTGGATGAGCTGTGGCGGGCGCTGCGCTCCGGCAAGGGCATGGTCGACCGGGTGGACGCCCTGACCCGCCTGAACCGGTCCGTGGGCGTCGGGCAGATCATGATTTCCCACACCATGTCCGACCTGCTGGCACTGGCGGCGGAAGAGGACCGGATGAAGGCCCGCGGCTTCGTCGAACGCTCCGGGATGGTGATCTGTGGCGGCCTGCCGGCCTCGGAGATGCCGCTGCTGACCTCCGCGATCCCCCTGTCCCGGCAGGAGCAGCAGAAGCTCATCTCCTGGCAGGACCCGCCCGCCTGGGACTCACGCGGCCTCGACGTCGAACCCCCGGGCCGGGGCAAGTTCCTCATCAAGGTCGGCGGCCGTCCCGGCATCCCCGTCCAGATCGGGCTGACCTCGATTGAGAAGAACGACGGCCTGAACGATACCGACTCCCGGTGGCATGCACCGGCGAACACACTGATGGGCCCGGCAGCACCTGCGCTGCCGGCCGAAGGAGGCGCCCTGTGAGTGCACCGAACCGCAAAGGAATGGGCCTCGAAGATGCCCTGCTGGTCTGGCTGGCCATTGGCGCCATCGTCATCTTCGGTGGCGGCACCTACGCCTCCGTCCATCTCGGTTCTTGGATGGCCGGCATCGACGCGCCCCCTGCGCACCCGATTGACCTGGTCGCCGGGCTCATCAAGGGCAAGGTGCCCTGGCCAACCCAATCCACAATCGTCGTCTGCGTCATGGCCGGCCTGGTCCTGGCGCTGGCCATCGTCGTGCTCCTGGCATGGAGGAAAGGCGCATCGAAGCGTGCCCGCGTGGACAAGGCCGCACGCTACCTGGGCCGCGGCAAGTCCCTCGCCGCGTTCTCCGAAAAGGGAGCACAGGCCAAGGCCGAACGCCTCGGTATCAAGGACAATCCCGGGATCGTCGTCGGCAAAGTGGTCTCCACCGGCCAGAAATTCGTCCAGTCCTGGGAAGACCTCAGCCTCGACATCTGGGGACCACGAACAGGTAAGTCCACCTCCCGGGTGATGCCCGCCATCCTGGACGCACCAGGCGCCGTTGTCTCAACCTCGAACAAGCGCGACGTCGTGGACGGCACCCGAGGCGTCCGCGAGGCCACGGCCCCGGTGTGGGTCTTCGATCCGCAGAAGATCGCCCAGGAAGAACCGGACTGGTGGTGGAACCCGCTCTCTTACGTCACCGACGAAGAAAAGGCCTACAAACTCACCCAGCACTTCTCGGTCGGGTCCCGGGTCCCGGGGTCAAAGCCGGACGCCTACTTCGATCCCAAGGCCGAGGACATTCTCTCTTCGTACTTCCTCGCGGCCGCACTGGGCGATTTGCCGATCACGCAGGTCTACCTGTGGGTGACGGAGCAGGTCAGCCAGGAACCCATCGAAATTCTCCGGGAGCATGACTACGAGCTGCAGTACAAGGGCCTGGAGTCGACGCTGAAGCTGGCTGACAAGCAGCGCGACGGTATCTTCGGCACCGCCGAGAAGATGATCCAGTGCCTCAAGAGCAGGAACACTCTGCGCTGGGTTGCCCCGGCCGGCGGCGCAAGCGTGGCCAGTGATGCCCGCCTGCAGTTCGACCCGCACGCCTTCACCGCGTCTCAGGAGACGATCTACATCCTGTCCAAGGAAGGGGCCGGCTCAGCCGCCCCGCTCACCACGGCACTGACCGTGGCCATCGCTGAGGCGATGGAGGAACGGGCCGAGCGCAGCGGCGGCCGACTGCCCAACCCTGCGCTGTTCGCCCTCGATGAGCTGGCCAACGTGGTGCGCTGGGCGGGCCTGCCAGACCAGTTCAGCCACTACGGCTCCAAGGGCCTGATCGTCATGGGCATCCTGCAGTCCTGGTCCCAGGGCGTCGAACTCTGGGGCGAAGCGAACATGCGGAAAATCTGGTCAGCCGCGAACGTCAAGGTTTACGGTGGCGGCGTCGCGGAAGAAGGGTTCCTCCGCGCACTCTCGGACCTGATCGGGGACTACAGCTACATCAACGTTTCCGTGTCATCAGGGAAGTCCGGGTCCAGCCGCTCCCGCCAGGAGAGCAAGGAACGCATCTTCGATGTTTCCAATCTGGCCGAGCTGGACCGCGGCCGCGCCGTTATCCTCGCCTCCGGTGCACCCGCCACATTGGTCCGGACCATGCCCTGGTACACAGGGTCACACAAGGAAGCCGTGGAAGCATCCATCAAAAAGTACAGCCCGCAACCGGAGGAAGAACTGGTATCGGTAGCAGCGGCGCCGGCGACAAATCCATGGGTGACCGGGTAGGGGAGTAGGGCATGACTGTCGACATTGGCCGGTTCCGTGAAGCTCCCAGCCCGGACATCGAGGACACTGACGCTACGGCCGGAGAACAGCAGAAACCTCCGGAGCTGGTGTATGGCTCAGCCGAGGAATTCCTGCACGAGCAGCTGCTTCCTACCTACGTCCGCGATGTCGACGGGCGCGCTGCAAAATGGTGCATCGAATGGTACTTCCACCCCGAAGCAGTCTCCCGAATAGAGGCGCTGTGGCGGGCATGGGAACACCTACGACTCGACGGAGCCACCGGAATCAGCGTCTGGTTCAAAGACCACGCAGACCACCACATGCACGTGCTCCTCGACCCACGCGGACCGTTCTATAAATGCGACATGCAAAAGCACCGAGACCCTGAACACCTCGAACCAAACAAAGCCCCAGCGGGCTGGTTCCCAGACGTGCGAACTATTCCTGTCTGAAAAGTGCAGCTCAGGATGCAGAATCCCGCAACAACAAATCGGGGCTGGAATCAGCAATGATTCCAGCCCCGATTTTGTTTCCCCTGGCTCTAGTGAGCCGCCTCGTACTTCTCTACAACGTCCGCCTGGATACGACCACGTGTATTTACTGTTATGCCGTTCTCAGCCGCCCACAACCGTACCGCCTTGGCGTCCGGACCACCGTGCGAGGAGGACTTAGTCCGGGCTGCCGGACGGCCCCGTCCGCCAGCTACCTTGCGGCCAGCGCTGGCAAAGCAGGCCAGTGCTTTACGCAGTTCATTAGCATGCACCTCATTGAGGTCAATTTCATAGTCACTGCCGTCAAGGGCGAAAGAAATCGTTTCGCTAGCTTCCGAGCCGTCAATATCATCTTCCAGTAGCACTACTGTCTTTTTTGCCATGAAATAAGGCTATCAGTTTGTTGAACAATTGAATGGCAATGGGGAGGTGGCACAGAACGGAGCAGTCCACAGCTGTGGGTCAAGCCGGGTTATCCACGGCAGGAAATTGGGAGCCATTGGGGTAGCTCCCTCAGCAGCAGTAGCGGGGGGTAACCCATCAGGATTGTCCCCGGCTGTGGGCATCCGGACGGATTAAGAGCCGCCTGCGAGCACAAGAACGTTGGTTATGCTCAACTCAGAGCGCCTTCTGCTCCTCTGCAGTCAGCATTCTCACCAAGACTTTGCTGTCGTGAACGCGCCAGACGTCGTATAGGCCGTCCGGCTCCTCATGCGCGCGTTTGTAGAAGGTGCCCGCAAATGCGTGGGCGAGGTAGCCCAGGTCAACCTTCGTTTCCGGCAGCTCTATAGCCCAAGGAACAAGCATCACGGTTGTTTCGGCATCATCGCTGGCATCCGGATTGTGATCTGTCGAAACAAGGTCCATCTTCAGGGTGAGGGTTTGACCATTTAGGAGGGCCCCCGTTTTGAGAATCTGATGCACAAGGTTCTCGTCCACATCCGAGAGGTTTGGCATGTGGAGCAGCTGTGGCGTGCGCTCCTGTATCAGACTCAGCGCATGCGCCACGTCGTGCCAGAGATCTGCGGGTCGAGTGCCTTTTCCTTCGACTGGATTCAGGGGATATCGATGTTCCGGAAGAGGACCAAAGCGAGGAGCGAGAACCAAGGAATTCGGTGCGCACATCCTCCTGTAGAAACGCAGGACGGGGAGAGCATCCACGGCGAGCTTGCTGCTGTCGGGAGCCTCAACGTTCAGCTTCAGATTTTGAACCTGCTTGTCCACATCGAACCTCAGAACGACATTCATAAGGCCAAGCGCATCCGTTAACAACGTTTCGAGGCCCCTTGGTCCCTTGTCCGTTGGGATGCCGGTGGTGGTGTACTTGCGTTTGATAGTGAGGGAGTCGACCTGCTGATCGTTTTCATCGACAAGTACCAGGCGAAGCTCGCTAGCACCTTCTGAGATATTGGTGTTGGGGAGGACTGCTGCAGCGGCATTTTCGAAATCTCCTCCAAGGCCGCCAGGCAAATTGGCAACACCGTTCACGCTTCCGTCCGGCAATTCGAGTGGGCTGCCAAACTTGATGAAGTCTTCTATGGCGGTTGCTTCGGGCGAGCCAGCCTTTGCCGTGAGGTTCACGTTGAACGTCACGGGGGCAAGATCGAACGCCACCCTATTCTTTGCGTACACGTCGACTTGGACACGTATGGCGCTATTGCCCCATATGGTCGTGCACACAATGCCGGGCTTCTCCCGCTTCAAGGCTGCACGCAGCTCTTCCTCTACGGGAGCCAGGGACGGTGGCTCTACGTGAACGCCATAGGTATAGAAAGGATCTTCTCGGCTTAGGACCAGCACCGTGTCCTTCAGCTCTTCCGCAAAGCCGGAGATATCCCAAGACTCGACATCCTCTTTTCTGATGTCCTTCAGCCGCAACCCATGAACTATCGATAACGCCATCTGCTGTATGCGCTCGGCGTTTCCCCCTAGGTAGTAATCCACAACGTGGGGGTATTCGCTGGCCCAGAGATCACATTGAGTCAGCCCGTCCCAAATGGGTTCTGGCAGCCCTTTGCCAGTGACGTAGTCCGCCAACCACTCCTTTGCTTCCAGCGTAGGGTCCCAAGGCATGACGATGTGCCATTCATCGACTTGCAGGTCCTTTACGCGAGGATCCGTAACCAAGCTGTCGACAGACTTCTCGACCTGCTTCTTCTGGTTTGCAGTCAAAGCTGCTGAAAATTTCTTGACCTGGTAGACACGTGTTTTATCGCTTCTAACCAGAACATCAATGCCACCATCGCCACTGGAAGGAGTGATTCGTTCCGCTTGCGGGTACTCGGCGCTGATAAACATGGCCACTACGGACTCGATATCTTCCCCGCTGTATCGTGTCCATTCGACTCGCGACAAGACGTTTCCTTCCTCAATGTTTAGAGCTGATACCGGTGTGGTGGCACTTGCTGCTGTAGCCAAATCAAGAGACAACACATGGACTTCGACTTCGACAGCAGGCGATGCAGGCAACCCAAGCATTGAGAGGCGGCAAGTCAAAACGAAGCGCAGCTGAGCGCACGACTGGGCTGCCCGCCCAGCAGTGGCTAGTGCCTGGTAGTGGGGTTACCGTCCGAGGATTTTATGATGCTTTTATGAATATTTCAAGTTGTTTTAGTGCTGCTTTCGAAGCATGATTGACCCATGGAACCGACTATCCGCGATGACATCTACATGGAAACCACCAAAATGGACATCCATGCTTTGGTTCGTGAGCTCAACGAGAATGTCGGCGCCACCGTCGTTCAGGCAATGGGCGGCGTGAAAAACCGCACATCGCCCTACAACTGGGCCAAACCCGATGGTCAGGACCCTCGCCCCGAAGTCGAGGCGCGGCTTCGACTCGGCTACAGAGTGTGGCGAACGTTGGAAAGAGCAGAGGGAAAGCACGTGGCGCTCAGCTGGCTCATGGGCCCAAACCCCCGCCTGGGTGAGGAGCTACCAGTGCTCTACATTCAACAGCTGCACAGCCGTGAAGTTCTAGGGGCCGCCGAAGCTTTCGTTGACGACACCTACGCCGCGTGATCACGGAGCGGACCTGCGGCAAGACAGGGCTGCGTCTTGCCGCAGCCACGGCGGAGATTGGATTCAGGGTCGCCAAGGACCGGTACGGCGCCCTCTCTGTCCTTTCGAACGCCATCGTCGGACCGCTTCCGATCACATCCACAGCCGCGAAGGCTACGCCTGACCGACGCGGGCGTTATGACACGCTCGGATCAACAATTTATCTTGCCGACTCCAGGCGGTGCGCCTATGCAGAAGTACTGGTTGGATTCCGGAAGGACCGGGCGGCGGTAGCCAAAGTTGCTGAGTCGATCGGCTGGCCAGTGGACGCTTACATCGCCCAGGTGCTGGAGGACGCCAGAACCAACGGAGTTGACGCCCCCTGGTCGGTCTCAGTGGATTGGCAAATGGACCGATCTATCTATGAAATCCAGATGCCTCACAGCGGATGGTGGGCCAGAATGGATCACCCTGATACCCTCAACGCCCTCGAGAAGCTGGCGCCAACAGTGCCGGGGATGACCGAGGTGCTCCAGGTCCTCACTGCTGGGTCTACCAGCAGTGAGGATAGGGCTGTAACAACGATTCTCGCTGAGATCATCCGACAGCAGGTTCTCGATGATGGCTCGGAGCCGCTCGGCATCTCTTTCCCTTCCAAAACGCTGTTCGGTCGCTGCTGGGCTTACTGGGACCGCCGCTTCGACGCCGGCTTGCCGTCCGGCTCCAATGACCTACACCAGCTGTCCTCTCAGAACGTAGGACCGGATCCGGAGTTCACCTACGTGACCGACTACTATGAGCTCCCGTTGCTTGGGCGCCATCCCTGACAACCCATCACAAACTATTTCGTCAGGGTGAGTTCTAGGACTCTGCACTCGCGGTGTGGGGTAATACGCTTTTGGATCCTAGCCTGACACGCTAGCGAGACCATTCTGACGTCATGTTGGGGTGTGCCCGATCTGGACCCGCGTGCGGGACAAACGTGTTCCCAGTTCGGCATTCCAGAGACTTCGCAGGATCGAGGCCGAAGAAGATGCAGTGCCATTCGCGTGTGTGGCACCGGTCATATTCCGATGCCAAGGAAAAGATTCAGTTTGGGATCCCAAAACCATTGACATGAAACTTCCGGGATCGTAACGTCTTATTTGGGATCCCAAAAAGGCACTGAGGGAGAAAACTTCCTCCAAGTGCCACCAGCAGGGCTTCGAGAGCCACCGCCCTCTCGCCCGGTATTTTTCCATTCCCCATTGCTGCTCAGTCCTTGAGCCTGTCGCATCGCCCAGGAGGGCCAATGTCGATTCAATCTCAAACCCCGGGTTCTCCGGTCCGCGGTTCCACAGCCGATATAAAGCCGAAGGGCGGCGAAAACTCAATGAAGAGGGTCGTCGCCGCAAGCTTCGTCGGCACCACCCTCGAATACTACGACTTCTTCGCCTACAGCACCGCAGCGTCCATCGTCTTCCCCATCCTTTTCTTCCCCGGCTCGGATCCTGCCATCGGCCTGATCCTGGCCCTGTCTACCTACGCCGTGGGCTACGTGGTCCGTCCGCTCGGTGCCGCCATCTTCGGCCATTTCGGCGACAAGATCGGCCGCAAGAACGTCCTGGTCACCACGCTGCTGCTCATGGGCCTGGCCAGCGCCGCTGTAGGCCTCCTGCCAACGTATGAAAACATCGGCATCTGGGCACCCATCCTCCTGGTCGCCCTGCGGTTCCTCCAAGGCATCGGCATCGGTGGTGAGTGGGGCGGCGCCGCACTCATGGTCACCGAATCGGACAAGAGCGGCCGCCGCGGCTTCTTCGGCAGTCTGGTCCAAAGCGCGGCCCCCACCGGTTTGTTGCTTGCCACGGGTATCTTCACCCTCCTCACGGCGGTCCTTGCCAAGGACGCCTTCCTGGCCTGGGGCTGGCGTATCCCGTTCCTTATCAGCTTCCTGCTGGTGGCGATTGGCCTCTACATCCGCATGAAGCTCGCTGAGTCCCCGGTGTTTGAAGAGGCCGAGAAGAAGGCCGAAGCCAAGAAGGAGGAAGAGGTCAAGGCCCCGCTCGTCTACGTCTTCACGCATTACAAGAAGTCCCTGGCCCTGGCAGTCGGCGCCCGGATCGGCAGCGACATCGCCTTCTACATCTTCGCCCTTTTCATCCTCGTCTACGGCACCGAGCAGCTGGGCCTGCCCAGGAGCCTGGCCCTGGCCGCCTCCACACTTTCCGCGGTTGCGCAGATGATCGCCATCCCGCTGTTCGGAGCTCTCTCGGACAAACTGGGCCGACGCCCAGTCATGATCGGTGGCGCCGTCGCCGGGATCGTCTACAGCTTCGTGTTCATCGCGATGCTCAACTCCAAGGATCCGTTCCTGGTGGTGATCGCACCCGCCATCGGCCTGGTGATCGTGGCCGCCATGTACGCCCCGGTGGCGTCCTTCATCCCGGAACTGTTCCCCACCAAGGTCCGCTACACCGGCGCGGCCGTGGGCTTCCAGCTGGCAGGCGTCTTCGGCGGCGGTTTCGCCCCGCTGATCGCCATCCAGCTAATCCTCCTCACGGGCACCGGCTTCTCCGTGGCCGGCTATCTCTCCGCCGCCCTGCTGCTCATGGTCTACTGCGTCTATGTAGCCAAGGAGACGTCCAAGATCGCCATGACCGAGGCCGGCAAGCTCACCGCCAAGGCAGAGTAGAGATCCTGACATGAACAACACCGTCCTGCCTTCCGCAGAACTCAACCCATCGCCCGTCCTGGACGCATGCAAACTGACCGAACTCTCCATGGTCGAATGGGCAACAGCCCTACGAGATCGCCAGCTCACCGCCGTGGAGTGCCTGGAACTCCACCAGGCGCGGATCGCTGAGGCCAATCCCGACCTGAACGCCGTCGTCACCCCTAACCCCGGGGCGCGGAAAGACGCGGAAGCCGCCGATGCGGCCACTGCCGGAGGCCGGTCCCGTGGTCCCCTGCACGGCGTTCCCTTCACGGTGAAGGACACATTAGCGGTCAAGGGGTTGCGCTCGACGGCGGGTAGTCCCCTCCTAGGGGACTACGTCCCCCAGGAATCGGCGACGGCCGTTCGCCGGCTGCAGGAGGCAGGCGCGGTGTTGCTCGGCAAGACCAACTGTTCAGAATTCGCGGTGGAAACCCACAGCCGTAACCCCTTATTTGGGGAGACGTGGAACCCTTGGGACACGAGTTTGACGTCCGGGGGTTCCACCGGGGGCGACAGCGCGGCCGTGGCTTCCGGGATGAGCACCTTCGGGCTGGGCACCGACTTCGGCGGCTCCATCCGTTGGCCCGCGCACTGTACCGGCATTGCCAGCCTTCGTCCCACGGTGGGCCTGGTCCCGGAAACTGGCCTGCTGCCCTATGTTCCGCCGACGGATGGCAACCTGCCAGCACCGAATTCGATGTCCGCGCTGCACCGGCTCGGCAGCATTGGCTGGCTGGCCCGCAGCGTGGAAGACCTGGGCGTACTTCTAGGGATCCTTGCCGGGCCTGACGATGTTGACCCTTCCACCGTACCGGTGCCGCTGGGTGAGCCGCTGGAGAATCTGGATGGCCTCACCGCCGCCTGGTTTGAAGATGAGGGTACCTACCCGGTCCGGGAGGACCTCGTCGCCGTCGTTCGTTCGGCAGTGGCGGTCCTGCAGGGCCTGGGCGTTCCGGTGAGTCACGGCCGACCGCCGGGACTCGAGCAGGCGGCCTCGGCCTTTGTGGCGCTCCGCATGGCCGAAGGTATGCCCGAGGTGGCGGACTTAGCCACCGGCCGCGAGGATGAACTCGGCGAGCATCTACAGGGCGTGCTGGAACCCCCTGCCTCGGTGGTGGAGTACCGCAAGGCCGCCGCGACACGGGATGCCATCCGTTCACAGGTGCTCTGCTTCATGAAGGAGCACAGGATCCTGCTGCTTCCAGTAGCCAGCGTCCCGGCGTCCGACCCACGGCAGCAAAGCTTCACCGTGGAGGGCAGGAACATCCCTTGGACCGAGCTGGGTTCCTGCTGCCGGGCAATCAGCATCCTCGGCTTCCCCGTGGCAGTGGTCCCGTGCGGCCTGTCCCGCGAGGGCCTGCCCGTGGGAGTTCAGGTAGTAGGCCGGCCGTACCATGACCGGGAAGTGCTCGCCGTAGCCGGCGCCCTGGAAAGAGCGTTCGGCCGCTTCAGCCCTCGGGCTTTCAGCGGGCTGCAAGGCTGAAACGTCATAGACGGCACTGAAGGCATAGAGTCACTACGACCCCCCGAATGGAGCATTCATGCTGACAGCAGAAGACACGAACGCAACTGACAGGCCGCTCAGGGAATTCGTGCGCGACACCCTTCGGACCAGAATCTTCGAGGGATACTATGAACCCGGAGCGCGGCTGGTGGAACGTGATCTTGCCGCCGAATTCAACGTTTCCCGCCTACCCATCAGGGAGGCGCTGCGGATGCTCCGCCAAGAAGGCCTGATCCAGGACCGCTCCTCCCGTGGCACAGAGGTGGCCGGCCTCAGCGCCAAGGACGTGGAAGACCTCTTTGACGTCCGCGAGTCGCTTGAGGTGCTGGCTTGTAGACTGGCGGCCACCCGTGCTACAGCGGAGGACCTGAAGCAGCTTGAGGACCTCTTGGACGATGCCGACCGGTTCCTTGCCAAAGGTTCCATCCACGAAGCTCACCGCGCCAACAGCGATTTTCACGACGCCATCACCGCCATCGCCAACAACGGCTTCCTCCGTTCGGCGCTCGAACCACTCCAAGGCCGCATGCACTGGCTCTTCCGCCATGTCAGCGACCTTCCGGAACTGATCAAAGAGCACCGCGAACTCTATGCCGCTATCGCAAGCGGTGACCCCGACCTCGCAGCGGCCCAGTCGGCATCCCACATCGGAAAGTACCGCGAACAGTTCCCGGAGGACCCGCCTGCCGCCGAAACACATCGGAAAAGAACATGAAATTACTGATCATCAACCCCAACATCAGCGACGACGTCACCGCTCTGATCCAGGCTGAAGCATTGCGTTCCGCTGGCCCGGACACCGAACTGATTGTGCGCACCGCCAGTTACGGTGTCGAATACATCGAAACCCGTTTCGAATCGCTGATCGCAGCCGGCGCAGTGGCCGAACTCATCGCCGACTACACAGAGGGCGGCAATGACAACCGCGTGGACGGCGTGGTCGTGGCGGCCTTCGGTGATCCGGGGATGCCCGCACTCAAAGAGCTGGTGGACGTACCTGTCATCGGCATCACCGAAGCTGCGCTGTGTGCCGCGGCCCTGCAGGGCCATCGCTTCTCCATCATCGCCATTTCCGACCGCATCACCGCCTGGTACCGCGACTGTGTGGAGCACTTCGGACTGGGTGGACGCCTCGTCTCCATCCGCTCCATCAACCAGAGCCTGCACGGCATCGGCTCCGTGCAGCAGGACTTTAGGGACACCCTGCTGGCACTGAGCCGGCAGGCGGTCGAAGAAGACGGCGCCGACGTCGTGATCCTCGCAGGTGCGCCCTTGGCCGGGCTCGCCCGCGACCTCGAGGGACAGATCCCCGTCCCCGTGGTGGACGGAATTTCCGCAGGTATCCGCATGACCGAGGCGGTTGTGATGCTACAGTCCGGCGTCCACCGGCAGGGCTCGTTTGCCCCGCCCCCGGCCAAGAAGCGCAAGGGCCTACGGGAGAGTCTCGACGCCGCCCTGGCCACGGCCCAAGCCAAGGTGGCCGGTGCTGCCGCACCCGCCACCGCATCCGTTTCCAAGAAATAGGAGGACATTGATGTCCCTCATCCCAGAACTCGTCATCGCCAACGGCACCGTAGTGAACTCACGCCTGGCCGGGACACCCGGGCGTCAGAGCGTGCACATCGTGATACAGGACGGACGCATCGCGGAGCTCCTCGATGCCTCAGGGCCTGTACCCGCAGCCGTCCGCACCATCGACGCCGGCGGCAAGCTTGTGATCCCCGGTGGCGTGGACGGCCACTGCCACGTCGCCCAGGTGACCGGCCGCTTCCGCACCCTGGACGACTTCTCCGTCAGCTCCATCGCTGCGCTGTGGGGCGGCACGACCACCATCATCGACTTCGGCATCCCCCGCGACGCCCAGGAGACACCGCTGGACGCGGCCCTGAACAAGAAAAAGCTCGCTGCCGCGGCCCGGTGCGACGTTGCGCTCCACGGTTCGGTAATAACTTGGGATGAAACTGTTCCGTGGCAGCTGGAGCAACTCGCCGCTGAAGGCATCAGGTCAGTAAAGATGTACACCACCAACCGCGGCTCCACCATGGCGGACGGGGACACCATCCTAAAAGTCATGCGCGAAATGGTGCGCTTGGACGGACTGACGTACATACACGCAGAGCACGATGCGATTATCACGGACTGCACGGCCCAGCACGCCACTGACGGGCTCATCGGAATTGAACACCTGCATCGCACCCGCCCTGAACTGGCAGAGGAAATATCCGTCAAGGAAACCCTGGCCATGGCCAAGTACACTGGCGCCCCGGTGTACTTCGTGCACCAGTCCACCGCAGGCGCCGTGGACCTGGTCACCGAAGCCCGCGCCAACGGCCAGGAAGCGTACTCCGAGACCTGCCCGCACTACCTGACCCTGGATGACACTGTGTACGGCAGCACCTTCCCCGAGTGGTACGCCTGCTGCCCGCCCATGCGCTGCCCTGCAACCGTAGCTGCCCTGAAGGAACGCCTCGCCGCCGGAGCCATCCACACGGTCTCTTCGGATCACTCCTGCTACGACCTCTCCCAGAAGCGCGAGCGGACAGACGACATCCGCTTCATGCCCCACGGCCTGCCGGGCGTGGAAACCCGCATGCCCGTGGCGTTCACAGCCTTGGTCACTGAATCCGGTGGCTCCGTTGAGGACTTCGTGGAGGTCTTCTCCAGCGGCCCCGCGCGCATCAACGCTGTGCCCGGCAAGGGCACCATCGCAGAAGGCTACGACGCCGACCTCGTGATCTTCGATCCCGCCGAGGAACGCAAGGTGGACGGCACCGCCCTGCACATGGGAACGGACTTCTCGCCCTTTGAAGGAAAGACACTCAACGGCTGGCCCGCCGTCGTCGTCTCTGCCGGACGCGTGGTGCTGGATGAAGAAGGCTTCCACGATCCCGGCCCGGTGGGTCGCTTCGTAACCCGCAATGGCTTCACCGCAC
Source organism: Pseudarthrobacter oxydans (assembly GCF_013314975.1). GTDB lineage: Bacteria > Actinomycetota > Actinomycetes > Actinomycetales > Micrococcaceae > Arthrobacter > Arthrobacter oxydans. Next base: position 100,511 of record NZ_JABTYH010000010.1, read on the forward strand.
ATCGCGCCCAGGCCGCCCCCGCTACCCTCTAGGAGCCCTCAATTGCCTTCCGAACACCGGCCGGTCCGCATCGGCATGATCGTGCCGTCTTCCAACACCTGCCTGGAGCCGCAAAGTTACCGGATCCTCGGCGACCGCACAGACGTCACCCTGCATTTCACCCGGATCAACGTGACACGAATCGCCCTGGATAACTACTCAGACAAGCAGTTCGACGCCGCGGGAATGCGCGCCGCCGCCGAACTACTTGCGACAGCGGACGTGGACGTCATTGCCTGGAACGGCACCTCCGGATCATGGCTGGGTGCCGCCCACGACGAGGAACTCATCCGGGAAATCACCGACGCCACGGGCATCCCCGCCACCACGTCCACCCTGGCGTACCTGGCGGCCTTCTCCGCTTTCGGCACCGAGCGGATTGGCATGCTGACCCCGTACACAGCGGATGTGAACGAGGCCGTAGTAGGCTCCTACGCGAAGCACGGGATTAAGATCGTGGACCACCGGCACCTGGATCTCAGCGACAACGAATCCTTCGCCCGGGTCACGGAAGCCGAACTGCTGCCAGGTTCCCTGGAGTTGGCCGCGCTGAAGCCCGATGCCCTCATTTACCTTTGCACCAACCTCTACGGCGCCGAAAGTGCAGTAGAGGTGGAAGCGCGCACGGATGTCCCGGTGCTGGACTCTGTGGCCGTGACCCTGTGGCACTGCTTATCACTTACTGGCAGCCGCTTACTCACACCAAAATGGGGCCAACTGTTGGCGGACCCGTCACTGACTCTGGACCCGCCGCCGCTCGGATTAAGGTAGGGAGCCTGGCGCCTCGGGCTTGCTCCGAAGATTCAGGAAGGTGTGGCCTGCTCAGACAAAGTTCCCGACGTACGCTCTCTTGCGAATCTCAACGCTCCTCGAGAGGCCGTCGTCGATATGGAGGTAATCGCGGCGGCTCCGTGGCCCATCGATCTGCCTGCTATCCCCTTGGTTTAGTCCGATGCGGGCCGGTCGGGTCGAAACCTGAAGGCTACCCATAGGCCGCACCGCCGGCAAATGTACGTTGGTGCCGGACCGAGGGCGTGCAGTTTCTTGCGGCTCATGGTTCTGCCGCAACATGTGCAGGTGTACTCGTTGTCAGAGTCCATTGTTCCTGAGCGCTTCCGCCAGTTGATCAATGGTGGGCAGTCCTGAGAGGCCTTGGGGTGTTTTATAGACCCGGCAGGCGAGTTCATCAGCCGGCGCTCCTTCGGGGAAGATGTCGGCCCCGTCGATGGTGATGGTTGGTGATCCGGCGAATCCGCTGCCCAGGATGTCCGAGGGTGTCTTCAGGCGCCGCATGTGTACTTTGACTTCATTGTGTCCCAGAGCGGCCAGCGCTTCCTCAAGGCGTACACGTGCTGGCTCAGAGTTGGGGCATTCATCGATATGGAGCAGTTCGAGTCTCATCACTTGATTCTCCTGCAGTGGCCCTTCATTTTGCCCATCAGAACCGTGCTTCTATCGGCATGACGTCAGAGCCGCTTGGCGTTACGAGACAGGAACGAGGACCTGCCAGGGTTGCGAGCAGGCAGGGGCCAGCCGCCGCGGCGGCAGCCAAAACTAGAGTCCGCATCTCGTCTGTTAGCTGGAAGCCGGGGCAAAATGAAAGTGTGTGCGTGCCGGGCCGTGGAATGACGTCTCCTCCCGGCACGCATGCCGAGCATTGCGTACTTCTTGTGGATTGTCCTGTGCCCTGCCGTGAAAGCCTCGAGCTGCGGCTTCCCGGGTCTTGTCGAGTGCGGGGAGCAGAAGCAAGGATTGGTCATGAGGGACTTGCGGTTGGCGGCCAGAATATTGCTCCAGGGGAAATCCGTGGCTCTGATCGATGTCTGGATCCTGTACTGGAACAATGGCGGTCGCTGTCATCCCTTTGATTTCGACGCCATCATTCATGATGCCTTACCGGCTACCTGGTTTGATTCGGAAGCGCTCGGCTTCGCACTTGATGAGCTTCTTTTGGAACCCAGCGGCTGATCACATTTCCGGCTGGGGGAGTTTCTGGTTAGGGGGCAGCCGCTGGCGCCCGTCATCCGTCGATATCGGCGGCGAGATGGGCGCGGCTTGAGTGCAACCGCAATTCTTGGCAGGTATGGCGAAAGTCCGTCGATTGGGGGAGCGACGGACTTTCTGCCATGAAACATATAACGCGACAGTTTTGCCTATCGAATGGACGGGCCTTTTCGCGACCTTGAGCAGTTGCCCCAATTGGTTGTTGGCAGCATGTATTTTGTCGGATGATGTGCAGCGGTGGGTGTTCTTTGTCCTTGTTGGGGGAGGTCCTTGTGTCTTCGCCCGGAGCACTTGCCATGGGGGTGGGGCTGGCTCCCGTTCTCAGCACGTCTGGAGTCAGCTCCACTTAGCGTCTGGCGGGCCCAAGGATTCCGCGACGAATGCAGCGTAGCCTTCAGAGCACTTTCACCTGGGTGGCGGCATTGCGGGTGGTCAACGGGAATCAGGGAGTGCCTTCGCAAAATGTCTCAAGGCCTGGCTGCCCCTCAAAGCCCGGCACATCTCCTACCGTCCGGCTAACGCCGAACCCATTCATGCGGTTCTGAGGGAGGTCTTCTCCCATCAGAATGCGAGGATCCTCGAACCCGTGCCACCGTGAAGCATCCAACTGGCTCCCTGCTGCAAAGCGGCACTATGTTCGTCGCATACAAGAGCTTCCATCCGGGACCCTGGGATCAACTCGACTGCGCGGGTAGGCGCCTCAGAGCAGCGCAACACAGAACAAGTCGTCATGTTTGCGATGGTATCTACCACCACTCCACACCGAAGCATTCCGTGGGTGTTAGCGGCCATGAGAAACTGCCCATAGGCGGCCACGAAAGTGCCCACTGACGGCCAGTAAAACTGCCCGACGGTGGCCATGAGGTCTGCCCACTTCCTTACTGAACCGACCGCGCCTTAAGCGGCGGGAGCCTCTCCCTGGGGTTTGATGACGGTGTCTAAGCGCACCAAGCGAACCAGGAAGAGGCCCTGTATGAAGTCTGACGGAGAAATCATGGAAATCCTTGCTGCCTACGATCTGACCGGATCGTTGCGCGCCACCGCGGAGCTCACGGGCTGCTCGCACCACACCGTTGCCAAACACGTCACCGCCCGGGATGCCGGCAGGCCCATCGGGGAGCCGACGGCACGGGGCCGGGTCACCGACCCGTACCTGCCCAAGATCGAAGAATGGGTGGAAGCCTCCAAGGGCCGGATCCGGGCCGACAAGGCCCACGAGAAGCTCCTCGCCCTGGGCTATACGGGTTCGGAGCGCTCCACCCGACGGGCGATCGCGCAGGTCAAAGCAGCGTGGCGGCTGGGCCACACCCGCATCCACCGGCCGTGGATCACAGAACCGGGGATGTGGTTGCAGTACGACTTCGGCGACGGGCCCCGGATCGGCGGGGTGAAGACCATCCTTTTCGTGGCCTGGCTGGCGTTCTCACGCTTCCGCATCGTGATCCCGCTCAGGGATAGGACCGCGCCGAGCGTGTTCGCGGCCCTGGACCGGTGCTTCCGGCTCCTCGGAGGGGCGCCGACCTATGTCCTCACGGACAACGAGAAGACCGTCACCACCGCCCACGTCGCCGGGGTCCCGGTGCGCAACCAGCAGACCCTGGACTTCGCCCGGCACTACGGGGTGACCGTGCTGACCTGCCAACCGGCGGACCCGGCCACCAAAGGCGGAGTCGAAGCGTCCGTGAAACTCGCCAAGGCCGACCTCGTGCCCAAAGACACCAACCTCCGCGATGACTACCGCACCTTCGCCGAGTTCGAGGCCGCCTGCACGGCGTTCATGGACGAGGTCAATCACCGTGAGCACCGGACGACGCGGCGGAAACCCGCGGCCATGCTCGCCGAGGAAGCCCCGCGGCTGCACCGGATCCCGGACACCGCCCACACGGTCGCGTTCGGCCTGGCCCGCAGCGTTCCGGAGAACACCCCAATGGTCACCTTCGAAAACGCCCAATACTCCGTCCCGGCCCACCTGCTCGGAGCCCGGGTGTTCGTCCGCACCCACGGCACCGGGCCCGGCGAGCAGGTCATCATCGTCCACCACGGCACGACCGGGCCCGTCGAAGTCGCCCGCCACGAACGGGCACGGCCCGGCAGCCCCGCCATCAACGACGAACACTTCCCCGGAACCCGGGCGAAGCTCCCCGGCGACTACGAGGTGAGGGCCCGCAGCGCGGACGAGGCCGCGTTCCTGGCCATCGGCGAAGGCGCCAGAACCTGGCTCGTCGAGGCCGCCGCGGCCGGGACCGCAAGGATGAACGTGAAAATGGCCGAAGCCGTTACGCTGGCCAAAATCGCCGGCACCGATCAGGTCGACCGGGCCCTGGGCGACGCCGCCCTGCATGGCCGGTTCGCGCACCCTGACCTCGCCTCGATCCTGAACGCCAACATCCGCCGCACTACCACCCACGCCGCCAATGAAGCCACCTCCCTCACCCAAGGAACAGGGGCGTGGGCCGCGATCGGCAACCCCGCAACCATCACCACGCCGGAGGAGGCCCGATGAGCCCCTTCACCACGACCAATACCGCGGCTCCGCCGCTACCGGCGGACCTGGAGGCCCTGATGCGGTCCCTGAAAATGCCCCACGCCCGGGCGCTGGCCCCGGACCTGATCGCGACTGCCCGCGCCCAGCGGTGGGAACCGGCCGAGGTCATCAAGGCCCTCTTCACGGAGGAAGCCGCCGGCCGGGCCCGGTCCATGCTCGCTTCCCGCCGCAAAGCAGCCGGGTTCCCGACCGGGAAGACATTCGAGGAGTGGGACCCTGCAGCGTCCTCCATCCCGGCCCCGACCCAGCAGGCGCTGCGGACTCTGGAATGGGTCACCCGTAGGGAAAACCTCGTCGTCTGCGGGCCCTCGGGGACGGGGAAGACGTTCTTCCTCGAAGCCCTCGGCCAGCAGGCCGTCGAAGCCGGCATGCGGGTCGCCTGGTTCAGGCTCGAGGACCTCGGCGTCCTCATCCGGGCCCACCGAACCGATGACAGTGTCACCCGGGCCGTCGCCCGGATTCTCCGAGCCGAGCTCGTGGTGATTGACGACATTGGCCTGCTGCCCGTGGCCACCGACGCCGCCGAAGGCCTCTACCGGGTCGTGGACGCAGCCTACGAAAAACGGTCCGTCGCGATCAGCTCCAACCTCCACCCCGCCGGGTTCGACGAGCTCATGCCCAAAACCCTCGCCACCGCCACCGTTGACCGACTGCTGCACCACGCCCACGTCTGCCAGACCAGTGGCGATTCCGTCCGCCTCACCCAAGCCCTCGCCGGAAAAGGAGTCACCCGCTTGAACTGACCAACCCAACGATGGCCAATCCCGCCGAAACCAATCAGTGGGCAGATCTATTGGCCATAACCGGGCAGTTTTACTGGCCACCAGCGGGCACTTTTTGTGGCCGTCCATGGGCAGAAACAACTGGCCATTGACACGTGGGTTCCATCAAATCTAGGGAACAGTGCCGTAAAGGGTTCCTCGAACGCCCAAGCATGCTTGCTGCCCAGCACCGGACAGCCTCTTCCGACTTCGAGCCCGACTGGCAGCGAGACGTGTCGATGTGGGACGAGTCGGTGACATGATTCTGGCGTGACTTCTATCGTTGAGGCAGCCATTGAAACGCTTTACGAGGCGCGTATTCCGTTGGGTCCGGGTCTAACTAATACCGAGATCGCCGACGTCGAGCAGCAATTCGACATCAGATTCAGCCCTGATCATGTGGGGCTGCTGAGTCTGGCGACGCCGATAGGCCCTGGATGGGTTGATTGGTTGGGGGAGCCTGACGGGATTCAGCAGCGGCTTAACTGGCCACTGGAGGGAGTCCTGTTTGACGTTGAGCAGAATACTTTCTGGCCTGATGAATGGGGCGAAAGGCCAAGTGAAACGGCTGCTGCTTTGCAGGTAGCACGCGAGCAGATGCGGCTGGTGCCGACGTTGATTCCGATTTACTCACACCGGTATCTCCCTGGCGCGCCGGCGCCGGCAGGAAGTCCTGTCTTTTCCGTGCACCAAACTGACGTGATCTATTACGGCAGCGATCTAGCTGCATACTTCGCTGCCGAGTTTTTTCGGGACCCAGATCTGCAGACCCCGACTCACCGCGTTGATTTTTGGTCTGATCTGGCAGAGGGCCGGTGGACTTAACCTTTGGTCGTGCTGAGCGAACGTATGTACTGGGCGTAGTTGGCTGACGAATCGATGGCGTGGCGATCGATCGTGGCCGGGGAGTATCCCAGGGCTTCGGCGATGATTGCCACCGGGGCGAGTTTGGTGAGTTCGTGGAGGGTTCCGAGCCTGGCCGCGCGACTGCTGAACGAAGCGCTGAGCTGCTCCGTGAGGGTTGAGGCCTGGAGGTGCTGGCCGGGTAAGCCTCCTCGGAATACCCATTTGCTGTTGGGGTGCGCGGCTGTCTGATGGTGGGTTGGGGTGGCTGCGAGTTCGCGCCAGGGCTCATCGAGCGGTGGCGTGAGTGCGATTTCGACGGTTCCGAGGGTGATGGTGACGAGTTCCTCTGTCACGGTGACGTTGTCCCAGGTTAGTTGGACGATGTCGGAGACTTGCTGGCCGAAGACCAGGATGAGGATGGCTGCGGCGCGGTGTCTAGGGTTCATGTCGGTCATGTGGCTGAGGTTGGTAACGAGTTCGGTTTGAGCCGCGGCGTCCAGCCGCGGGCTGGTGCCGCGGCGGTGGGGCTGCAGTTTCAGGGAAGGGTCGATGAGGTTGGTCCTGATTGCCCAGTCGAGGAAGCGTGAGGCGATGCCCCGTGTCGTGGGGCCTTCTGCCTGCCATCGGTCCAGGTGCGCCTGGTTCACTTCGGGGAGTTCGGCGCCTTGTTCGCTGAGCCAGTTCTGCAGTTCGATGGCGACGGTAACTGCTTGTTTGGCCCGCAGGAACGTTCCTCGGGTGACTTCGTCCATCTGGTTCATGCGGCGCTGGTGGTGCCAGCGGATGTATCGGCGGGTGATGTCGCGGTGGCTCGAGCTAGTGATCCGCTCGAGGGCCTGCTCGGCCCAGACGCTGAACCTAGTGCTCAGTTCATCGCGGCGCGGCAGTGCATTGTGTTCCACCAGTAGTCCGCGGACGTATTCGCGGGTGCGCGATGCCGATAGTTCGTCAAGGCGGGCGTGGGAGATCGCAGACTCGGCCGCGAGTCGTTGGAGGAACTCTGTGACGTGTGGCTGCTGGATCCAGGTGAGGCCGCTGTTGGCGCGTTTCATGGACTTCAGAGCAGTGGCGACTGCCTGAAGTTCGCCGGAGGGTGGCTGGTTGTCCGGTGGGCTGAGGATCCGGTCAACGGTCATGGCAAGGATGCATGACCAGCATCGATTGCCTGAGTGGAGTTCGTCTTCTTTGCCGCATCCGATGCAGTCGACGTTGAGGCGGACGCCGGAGCATTTCCGGCATGTCGGCAGACTGTCGACGCGACCGGGTAGCACCCCTTCGTGGCCGCAGGCGCACGTGCCGCGGGTTCTTTTAGCTTGCTGGTAGCAGTAGCCGCAGATTCCGCCGTCGGGCCACCGGACCGCGATTTTGTGGTGTTCGGCGCAGCGCCCACAGGCTTCAGGCCACTTTGCAGGGTCGCCGGCTTTCCGGGGCCTAGTCATCTTCGTCCGGCGGGAGAACCCGGATTCGGCGGGCGATCGGCGCGCCGGGTGCGATGCCCAGGTCTTCTGGCCGCTTCGGGGCGTTGGCGGTCTTGGCGGCGCGCATCTGCACGTAGGGTTCGAACAGGTCGTTGGGCGTGCATTCGAGGATGTCGCAGAGTGCTGCGAAGGTCTGGGCGGGAATGCGTTCGGGTGTTCCGGTGACGAGACGGTGGACCTGGGCGTTGGAGAGGTTGATGCCCCGGGCTTTGAGCAGGGGGAGCAGCTCGGTGGTCTTCCAGAGGTTTCGTTGGGCCATCAGCTGCCGGAGGTTCCAGCGGTAGCCGATCCGTCGCTGTTCAGCCATGGCTATTCCCCTCGCCGTCACCCTTGCGCAGCCGCTGGGCGATCATTTTCTGGATGGTCTTCTGTTTGAAGTCCGCCGACACGGAAGTATAAAGGGCAGTGGTGGAGGAGTAGCTGTGCCCGACCTGCTGCTGGATAAACAGCGGGTCGTAACCGGCCTCAATCAGGTGCGTCACGTACGAGTGCCTCAGCGTGTGCAGGGTCAGTTCTTCCGGGAGCCCGGCGATTTTCCGCACCCGCTGGAAAGAACGGTCGAAGTTGCGGTGCACAGTCGAGCCGGAACGCTCCGACGGCCAGAGACTGGCGGACCGATCGGCGGTCGGGAATCGCTTGCGGCCGTCAGGGGAGAGCCAGTACTCAAGGAGCCCCACCACCCAGTCGAATTCCGGGACGGTGAGCACGGTCCGGCGCCGGGGCCCTGAGCCCTTGGTTCCCTTGGCCCACCGCACCTGGAGCGCCCCGAACCGGCCGAACTGCTCGACGTGCGGGTTGGGGCCGAAATCGACGTACTCGAGCATCACCAATTCACGCCGGCGCAGCCCGTAGGCGTAAGCGACCTTGAATGCCGTCGAGTCCCTCAGTGCCGGCAGCCAGCGCTTTGAACCCTTGGCGAACTCCGTGTCGACCAGGTCGTCGGCGGCGTCAAAGAAGGTCTGCAGTTCGGTCCGCGTGAAGGCCCGCCGCCGCGCCGGCACGGCATCATCTGTCGTATGCCGGGGAGAGTTCCACTCGAAGACCACCTGCACTGGTATGTCGGCGAAGACCCGTTCGCAGAATGACGCCCAGCCGTAGCGTCCGTCCGTCAGGTAGGAGCAGAATGCCCTGATGGCTCCGGAATTGGCCCTTAGGGTTGTCAACGCGAGACCTCTTTCAGAGCTGCGCCGGTCCGCTAGGAACTCGTCCACGTGATGCGCCGACCACGTCCACGGATACTCGTTGGCGTGCTCCTGGAACCGCTGGACCGTCCCGCACGAGCTCTTGATGTACGACGTCGACAGGCCGCGCGCCAGCATCTGAGCACGCCAGCCATCCAACATCGCCTCGAAAACGCGATCCTCGGCCCGCAGCAGCCCGACATTCACGTTTGTCAGAAAGGCAGGAATCCGCCCAGGTTCGATACTCACTGACCAAACTGTACGCAAAAATCTCTCATCTAATGAGAGATTACGTCGCCACGCCGCGCCGTGGCGCGCAGCCGCCCGCTATGGATGATCGGTATCAGGTCGTCGAAGCATTAGTTTGACCTGCGGAAACTTCCGAAAGCAGATCGAGACGAGTCCTCTCATCTACTTCTACTCGTCCCACTCAAGAGCCGATAACGGATATTCCGTCAAGCTAGGGCGAAGAGCGGGGGAGCGGACTATTCGCTCCTCCATGTCAGGCCGAGCATCCGGAAGGCGTCCTTGATCGCGTCGCTGTCGTGGTGCAGTTCCTCGGGCCTGGCGTGCGTGAGCTTCGGGCTGACGTGAGGGTCGCCGGGCCGTTCGAAGATTGCCCAGAGCCTTAGGTCGTCGCCATGGCGGGACGCGAAGGTAACCCCGTCGAGGTCTGTTGTCTCGTAGATCCAAGCGGCAATGGCCTGGGTCAACCGGCGCGGCCGGGCATCTTTTAGGGCTGCGGCGTCCAGGTCTACGAGTCCGAGGCTGAGAGCCAGTCCGATGAAGTGCGGATGGAGGACAGCGATGGACCGGGAGTCCGTCACGGTGCAGTAGGTGCCGGTAAGTTCGGCTGACGTCGCTGCGCGGGCGTCAAGCCATTCCCGGGGCACCTGCCCGGATACCAGTGTCGGGTGCAGCACCGCATCTTCGTCGTCCTCGACGATCTCGTCCAGCTCCGTTGCTAGCCTCGCGTCACGGCGGAAGCCGGCGAGCACCTCGAGCAGGCATGCCCTCAGGCTGGAGCCGGCGTAGACGGTCCGGAAGTTTCCGTGCAGGTCATCCCACCGTCCGGGAAACCTGCCATCGGTTGCCCACTCCCAGCCACTCCACGCCCAAGGATCCGGGCGGAAACCAATGCGCCATACCCGGGTGTCAGCAGTGGCTGTTGCCAGTTGTTGCTCGTCAACCACCCGTCAGCCTGCTGCCGCGAATGCCCTGGCAGCGGCAAGGACCGCCTGTGCCGCGTCGTCGACCTGGCCTTCGCGCAGTAGCCGCGCTGGCGGCACGTCGTCCAGTTGGGGGTTCATTCCCTGGAACCAGGCTTGGACCACGGACCGGGAGTCCCGCTCAGCCAACAGAGCTGCGACGTGGTAGGCATGACGGAGCCGGGTCATGACCTCGGCTGACGGTTTCCGCTCACCGTCGGCCCACTGACGCACGGCCCGGGTTTCCTTGACCGAGCCGATGTAGGCAACGAGCTTCGCCCCCAGGATGTCCCGCAGGTCTCGGACCAGTTCAGGCTCGGAAAGCCGAATGGAATCCTGGTGCGCTTTCAGCCCTCCACGGGCTCCTGCAACGGCTGTCATGCCTTCATGGTGTCATGGAACAGCAGTATGTTTCAATGTCCAATCACACCCCGAATCACAAATGGGGACACCGATAACTGAAGATTGGTCCTCCCGCCGCTTCGTGTGGTGGCGTCAGAATAGTGCGAGATTCCGTTTTATTGACGGTGGCTCGTGATGTTCTCAGATCCCACCCTGACAGTGGGAGGGGTAGGAAACGGGGTGGGGTAGCTCGAGAATTGTCGAAATAGTCCAAATAATCTGGACTTGATGAGTCCGTTTGGGGCAGGCGGTGGTTATGTCACATGTCGTGACTGGGCGGGCCTCTGAGAACGAGAAGGAACTCCGCCCACAGGCCTAATCCTCCCTTGTCAGGCGGTTTTGACGTCAGGATGGGGTGTACATGTCGAGCACGTCCTGTCCTGAGTGTTGTCATGTCGAAATCTAAGTACTGTCTACTCGTGCGGCCTGATCTCGAGTGAGGGGTTAATGGTCAGCGGGGCCATCGCTTCCTCAGAGGCCTGGACGCAACGGCGTCAGGGCGGACCATTAGGAGGACCGTGAAGAGATCAATAGAACATGGGGGGTACGGCCACGCGCCTGAACTCTTCAGACGTGATTCCGAGGACTGGAGAGTTCCCCGGCGACAGGCGCTGTTGCTGGCCCTGCTGCCCTTCGTCCTCGCCGTCGTTGTGGCGGTCACTGTTCCCTTCAAGGAGCTCTATCTGTGGCTCGTTGATGAGGATTCCTTGATTGAATGGCTCCAGTTCCTCTGCTTGCTGGGCGCAAGCGTCTTCCTGCCCCTCCTGACTTTCCGCCTGTTGCGGATGGGACTCAAAGGTATGGCACTGCTCTACGGCCTGGTCACTCTCGGCGTCTGGTTTCTAACGGGCGAGGAGATCTCCTGGGGACAGCGCATTTTCGGTTGGGATACGCCTGAAGACTTGGGGGAGGTCAACCGCCAGGGCGAAACCAACGTGCACAACCTTAATGGAGTGCAGGACCTGGTCCCTCCCGCCATGCTCCTGGCGAGCCTGTATGGCACCTGTGCCCCGCTGGTAGGAGCGGCGGTCGGCGCTCGGTGGAACCGGGTTGTGGCCCGGCGCCTGCTGATCCCGCCGCTCTGCCTCGTACCGGCCTTCTTGTTGGCTGCGGGCTACCGCCTGTTCCGCCTATTAATCTGGCCGGAGCCCACATTCGTCATTTCGGAATACGGCGAAGTGATGGAGTTATGCCTGTATCTGGGGCTGGCGCTGTTCTGCTGGTTCAATCTGCGCCTACTGTGGCAGCAGCGTCTGGGCCCTGGGGGCCGGGACGTACCTGACCGTGTGGACCGGAGACTGTGAGATCGTTCCGGAGCGGTGTTCCGCAAGTCTCGTAAGAAGGCAATTCGCCTCCGGACCGCCAGCCCTGTGGCCTCAACGTGCAGCCTGGGGGTCGCCTGCTCAGCACGTCTTCGACTTAGAGCATGTGAAGGACGATGAGCAGCCGGTTGGCGGTTTCAAACAATAGCTGACGGGAACGCAGCGAGAGGCTGGGCCCGTGTCCGGGACAAGAGTCGCTGCGTCCACCTTCCCTGTTGGCTCGGAGAGGCAAGCCCCAGCACGCACCAGAGCCACTGCCTTGATGCTTTCGGCAAGGAGAAGAAGTATGGGCAAGATTGGAGGATGTTGGTTCCTTCCCGCCGTCGGCTGCGGTTCGAAGTATGGATAGTCCTGGGATTGTCGCTGGGGCAGTCCGCCGTCTACTCGGTGGTGCAGTTGGTGGAGAAGATGACCGGGGCGCCGCTGTCGCAGGGGACGTCCACGTTGAACAGGTCTCAGAGCACGCGTGAGTATTTCGACTTGACCTACCAGCTGCTGGACATCATCTTTGCCTTGGTTCCGGTCCTGTTGGTGATCTACTTCCTGACGGACCAGCGTCAGGCGGAGCCGGGGTCCCGTGGTGACTCCGGCTCCGCGTTCCGGAAGCTGGGGTTCAATTTCGCCAGACCGGGAAAGGACCTGCTGCAGGGGCTCGGGCTGGCCGCCTTGATTGGTATCCCATCGCTGGGCCTTTATGCCGTCGGCCGCGCTCTGGGCATTACAACGGCGATCATTCCAAGCGCCTTGGACTCCTACTGGTGGACGGTGCCGGTCCTGGTCCTGTCCGCCATGCGCCACGCAGTCGTGGAGGAGGTCATTGTTGTGGGATATCTTCTGGACAGGTTCGCCAAGTTCGGCTGGTCCCTGCAGGTGGCCATTTTTGCCAGCTCCACGCTGCGTGGCAGCTACCACCTCTACCAGGGCTTCGGACCTTTCATCGGAAATGCCATCATGGGCGTGGTCTTCGCCTGGGTTTATACCAAAACCCGTCGGGTGATGCCACTGGTCGTAGCCCACGGACTGGTGAACATCGTAGCGTTCGTTGGATTCAGCCTGTTCGGCAGGGCTGGGGGGCTGGGGTAGTTTCTAATAGAATTCCGACCGACCTTTGAACGCCTCCTGCACCCGATCCAGCCCGCCCGTGCAGATTTGCTTCTTGAAGTACGCGCACCCTCTTCGCCGGTTGCTTTCTGCCCTTTCCGGGCCGAAGTGACAGACATCAATCGCAGCCTTAAACGGGTCCAGCCGCCATGACACCCCTTGCCTTGGTTTGCGTTCGGGAGGGGTAGCCGATTCAAGAGCTTGCCGCACCGTCCTGCGATGGACCCCGTGCCGGGCCGCCAGCGCACGAACGGATAAGCCCTCGACCCGGGCGTCCCTTCGGATCCGCGCAAACAAATCCACTCTCGACTCCATCCAGGCCTACCCTCCGCTGATCCCATCTACTGATGGATCCAACGTTGAAGGTGGGGCCACGAATAACCGTCACAAGGTGCCCGGCGAGTCACAAAGTGGGGCCAGAAGTAACCGTCCTGCCGGGGCCATCCAAACCTGTCACAGCCACCGGACCGCCACAACTTAAGGAGAACTGGAATGCAGACAATGAAGCGCACAACTTTCACGGTCGCAGGCGTTGCGGCCGCGGCTCTGCTCAGCCTGACCGCCTGTGGCGGGGGTACCACCTCGAGCTCCTCCGCCCCTGCCGCCGCCCCTTCCGCTGCGAGCGAAGCGCCGTCACCGTCCGCCAGCGCTTCGGCCGGTGCCGCTATGGATCCGGCAGCGAACCTGGTTGGACCGGGCTGCGCAGCTTACGCGGAGCAGGTTCCCACCGGCGCAGGCTCGGTTGAGGGCATGGCCCTTGACCCCGTCGCAGTGGCAGCGTCCAACAACCCGATTCTGACAACCCTCACCGCGGCCGTGTCCGGCAAGCTCAACCCAAAGGTGGACCTGGTGGACACCCTCAACGGTGGAGAGTTCACGGTCTTCGCACCGGTGGACGACGCCTTCGCAAAGATTGATGCAGCCACCATCGATACCCTGAAAACGGACGACGCCCTGCTGAGCAAAATCCTGACGTACCATGTCGTCCCCGGCCAGATCAGCCCGGACAAGATCGCGGGCACCCACACCACTGTCCAAGGCGGATCCGTCACAGTCGCTGGTAGCGGCGACAACCTCAAGGTGGATGACGCCAACGTGATCTGCGGCGGCGTCAAGACCAAGAACGCAACGGTCTACCTTATTGACTCCGTGCTGATGCCCAAGTAACCAGCCCGGTGACGCCATGAGGAAGGGCGCGGAACATGTCGTTCCGCGCCCTTCCTCATGGTGTCACCACTTTGTGGCACGAATCGGCCCTGATTTTGTGGAGGCACTGGCGCGCCACGCCTGCCGCTTGCTTCCTGCGCCCTCTCACCCTTGAATAAGATGGAGCTACAGCGATGGTTTGGGCTGCCGGGCTGATCCTGAGGGCAATTTCTGCTATCCCGGTGGCCGCGGCCTGTGGGATATCTGCCACTCCTGGACGCCTCGCCCGGCCTGCACGTCAAGGTCGTCCTTGCCCCACTACAGGGGCAGGTCACCTTCGTAGTCCTAGTACAAGACAGGAACTTGGCCTTAGATCGGGATGGTCTGTTCAGTCCTAACTGCCCGGCCCCATCCCTTTATGAACCTGCACCTGTCAGGTGGTCTGACTTCTGCTCCGGCACGATGGCAGGAACGATGCGTACCAGGATGACCATGGCGACCAGTTCGACGAGTGTCTGGGTGACGACAGCCAGCGGGGCGATGCTCAGTGTCGGCGGCAGGGCCAGGGCCAGCGGGAGGACGACGAGGGAGTTGCGGGTAGTCACGGAGAAGATGGCGGCCCGGGTGCCCGGGACGTCGAGGCCGGCGGCCCGTCCTGCAACTTTTCCTAGGATGACCGCGATGATGACGAAGGCCACGTACAGGGGAATGACGCGGGTGAGATTGAGGACCCGAGAGCCCACTGCAGCGATCTGGGATCCGATCACGACAGCAAGAGTGGACATCATCAAGGGCACCATCGCCCCTGCCATGACCTGCTCCACTACCTGACCTGCACGGTGGCGGCGGGCGAAAGCTTGGACTGTAGCGGCGGCGGCCAGGGGCAGCACGATCAGCAGGAGGAAGGCTTCGATGAACGGGCCGACGTCAATCACCGTAAGGACGTCGCCGCCGGCGAAGAGGAACAGATAGACCGGGAGCAGGAGGATCTGCACCAGCATCAGCAGCGGGGTTGCAGCGAGCAGACGGGCGCTGGCTCCCCCGGCGATTCCGCTGAACACAATGACGTAGTCGATGCATGGGGTCAGCAGCACCAGCAGCACGCCGAGCATCAGCCCGCGGTCGTCCGCAACAAACCGGGAAAGCCCGAACACGACGGCAGGGACAATGATGAAATTTCCAATAAGCACTGTCCCCAGGAAGCGGATGTCGCGGAACGCTTTCCCCACCTCGATCAGTGGAACGGCCAGGAACGTGGCAAACAGCAGCAGGATCAGTACCGGTTCGATGGAGTGCTCAAGGGCCGGCGCGAGCTGCGGAGCAACCAAACCGACCGCCGCCCCGATCAGGATTGCGGCCATGTAGAGCAGGACCTGGTGATCGTCCCACCAGCCAATAATGCGGTTCATGATTACCGTGTTCCTTTGATGGCTGTCGTCTTGGGTTCGGTTTTCTGCGTGGCGCATGTTTCCCTCTGAGTGCCGAGGAGCGCGCATTCAGAACGGCAAGATCGTCCACTGTCCGGACAGGCACCAACCCTGGTCACTGCCGCCTCAAGCCGGTCACGCAGCAGGCGCAGGCTCGCAAGGCGTTTATCGACCTCAAGCAGCCGCTGCTGCAGCCTGGGATGAAGAACCTCACGCACCTGGGTACAACTCTCACCCTCGATAACGGCCAGAAGATCCACAATTTCAGCTAGCGACATATCAAGCTGCTTCGCAGCCTCAATGAACGACAGCTGGACGAGCGCGTCGACGTCATAGTCCCGGTACCCGTTAAGACCCCGCTCCGCTGTAAGAAGCCCTACCGATTCGTAATAGCGCAGCGTCGTCGCAGGGACCCCCGACGCCGCCGCCAGCTCTGAAATTCGCACGCTGCTCAGCGTAGACCTTCAAGTGCACTCGAAGGTCCACTCAGCCCGAATCTCAGTGCTGGAAATATACGCGGAGTGGGGCTGTGGCGGTATCAGAACGGGCAGGCCTCAAGTTCAAGCCCTGCTGCACCAAGCCCTCAAGCCCGTTGCGCCCAAAGCTGGCCCATGTCTGGGTTTATCCCCGGAATCCTGCCTGCTGCCAGCTGGTGTTTCCTATCTTTTCAGCTAAAAATAAGGGCTTCTTGTCTCTAAAGCCCACAGGGTCCCGTTCCTCGATTCGCGCGTCGACCTGCGCAAGAATCAACACCACTTTCCGTCAGTAATGCGTTTGTGAGACCGCTTTGGCCTCTTTCGGTTGAAGTTGGCTAAGGCGCCGAAGCAGGTCCGCCTTAACTGGGGGCCATTTTCCCGTCAGTGGTTTTGCTGAGCTGTGACGGCCTGTCGTTCTTGGCGCGCAGTTTTTCACCGTGAGCGCCGGGGAAGGGAGCGACCGGCGCTTTGTGTTGTTGTGGTAAGGCTCGTGCCGGCGGCCTTGATTGGTGCGGCGAAGATCCGGTACAGGCGAGACGTGACGGAGGGTGGAATCCATGTTGCGCGGAGGCGTTGCGTGAGCGTGGCGTTGGCCCGCAGGGAGAGTTCCAGGGCGGCAAGATGTGCTGTCGCGCCTTCCTTTTTCACCGAGGCTCCTTTTTGTTCCGCGGCGCGGCAAGGTTCGTCGCCTGCTGCTGGAGGCGGGCCGTACCTGTACCGTTCGAAGTCCGTAGTCAGCTCGACTGCAGCCTCGTGGGCGTACGAGTCTTTCCCGTCGGGCTGTCCCAGCCGCATGCGGAGGCGGCTTGCATATGCTCTCGGCGTTTCGCTGGGATCAGGGGGTAAGCCGTAGTCGATGCCCAGGTCCAGCATTTCACTCCAGGCCAGCGGGACCGCGTCGCCGGGGTTCTTCGGCCGCAAGCGGCGGGCACGGATGCCAACGCGGATCAAATGCGGTGCGGCCATGAGAAGAGCGACTATCAGGACTCCGCCGACCCCGAGCAGCCGGGTTGAGAGATGTTGGGACGGTTCAGCGGTGCCGCCCGTGCCGGGGGCGGGAGGCAGGGTGGCGTTGGGTGCAGGTGAGGGGGCCGGCGCGGTTTCGGTCAGCAGGTCGTCGTTGTTTTCCAGCGCCCCCGGTGCTCCTGAGTTGGAGGACTCGGTGGCGTAATCGGGTACTACGCCCCGGGAAGGGGTGGGTTCGAAAGGTACCCAGCCCAGATCCTGAAAGTAGAGTTCTGGCCAGGCGTGGGCGTCGCGGGCGTCCACTTCATATTCGGGAAGCGGGCCCTGTCCGGCGACGGTCACCGTGGCTCCGGTCAGTCTTCCCGGCGCATAGCCCACGGCAATGCGGCTTGGAATTCCTTCCAGCCGTGCCATGACCGCCATCGCGGACGCATAGTGTATGCAGTAGCCGCTCTTTTGCTTCAGGAAGTCGGCCAGGACGGAGAGACCGTTGCCGTCGTAACCGCCCTGGACCGGTGACTGCAGGGAGTACGTAAACTCAGCGGATCGGAGGTACCCCTGCAGGGCTAGTGCCTTTGTGTACGGTGTGGTGCTGGAGCCAGCCACAGCAGCGGCGGTGGTTTTGACGATCTCCGGAACGCCCCGGGGGATTCTGGTGAATTCCTCTGGGACGTTCCGCGCCGGGGCGGAGGACCGCGCCAGCAGCTCCGGCGACAGTTTCGGCACTGAGGATGTGACAACATAGCTCTGCCGGCGGGACGTGGTGTCGGATCCCCTGATGCTCAAGGTGGCCGGGTCCCACGTCCAGCGGCCTTCAAGTCCGCGCACTGATTCCGGGGCGTAGGGCGCGGGAAGATAAGGGCTATTGAAAGACCCAGTATCAATGGCGGTCGTCTGTTGGATCTGGTCATCACCCGGAACCGCGTAGCCAGGATCTATCGGGCCGGTCAACGGCAGGCGCGCGGCGTTCCGGTCGTCCGGGCCCCAGGACTCGCCGTCGAAATTGTCCACAGTGACGGTGCGCAGGTACAGCGGGGTGGAGGCGTTGGTGGCATAAGTGATCCGCCCGCTCCCGTCCGGTGCGCGCAGGCTGTTCCCGAGGGTGATCATCGGGTTCAGCCCATTTGACGTGCCCCAGGGATTAAGCCGGGAGCCCTGCGGGAAAGTGCCCTGGTCAAATCCCGGGATGGCCAATGGCACCAGAAAGGTTGCAACCAGTGCAGCCCCGCCCGTGAGCGCCGCGCGCCGGACGTGCCCGGGACTCCGCACCGAATCTGTCGAGGCGCCCGCCCCCGGGGCGAACCACCGGCTGCAGGCGAGAATCCACAGATACCCGGCAGCGGCGGCAGCGAAGGCCCAGAAGCCCGCACTGTGCGGCTTCATAATGGCGGGCACCACCAGGATCGCCAGCAGCGCCGCCCCGGTGACGGCCGGCATGCCGAGGGGTACCGCCAGGGCGTCCACCATGAGGACCAAAAGTCCAATAGCCGCGCAGATAACCATCACGACACCGGTGTTGGGCGCCACAGGCGCCGTTTCCGAAAGGACGGTTTCGCTGGCACGCCGTATCAACCAGCCCAGGTCTGCCAACGTGGCTGTCGTCGGAATGATCCCCAGGATGGCTGATCCGCGGAAGAACGTCACTGTCAGGATGCCGCAGAGGGACAGGAAACCCCCGGCAGTCACCAGGAGGGGATGCACCCGCAAGGCACGCAGTCCGGCGAGGGTGAAACTTATCACCAACACAACAGTGGCCACCGGCCAGTACCAGACCCAGCCTCGCAGCACCCCGTTCAGGGACAGCGCGGCACCGCAGACAGCCATGACAATAGCGGCGGCCATGGCCCACGGAAACGCACCCGCGCCGGCACTGCCGGCAAAATTACCTTTCGAGGCCGGCTCCCTGGTTCCGGGCGGCACGGCCGGGGCAATGGTCACGAAGCCACCCCCACTTCCCCGTCTGGCCATTCTGCCGCAACCGGCGGTGGCAGGCCCTGGGTGAATTGTCGGGCGGCCGCCACCGCATCAGATGGCAGCATCTGTAACAGCCTCCTCGGGTTGAAATTGGCTGGTGTGACACGAGGTCTGCGTCCACCGTAAGGCCGTGGCGGGCAACAGGGAAGAGAGCCAAGGGTCCGCTTCGCGACCGGGCAGCCGCCAAGGTCACACCGTCGCCAAAGGCCGGGCCCGCACGCTTTACTCGGCGCCCTTTCACCGTCCTGGTAAGGATGTGAACAACCAGACTCGTCCTGCCCGTAGAATGGGCTGGTGCTAAATGAGTTCTGGGCCACCGCTTCTGCGTCGTACAAGGCCGTTGTCTTTGGCGCCATGGGATTGATCGCGGCCGGGATTGTGCTCAATCTTATTGGACAGATGAGGGACAATGACGCTGTGAAATTTTCTTCGTTGGCTGTCATCGGTGCGGGACTGGTGCTCCATGCTGCCGGCGTTGTCATTCGGGGCCACAGAGTTCAAAGGCTCATTCGGAAGCACTCGACAAAAGGATGACTCAGTGCAGAATACGTTCGTCGCTTCGGGCCTTCATGCCCTGAGTACGATGCCGACTCCCGGTCCCGGGAACGACGGGCTACGACCCGGGCTGAGCGCCGATCAGGTATCACCGGGATTCCTTGGATTTCTGATGACCGCGTTTATGGTCATTGCGGTGGTGATGCTCATGGTCTCGATGACCAGACGGATCCGGCGCGTGCGCTACGATGCACAGTTCAGCGAGCAGGCCTCACAGACCGAGCCCGGCGAAGCGGGAACCACAGGCGCCGGGGAGATCCCGGGCGAAGCGGACGTGCCGCCCGGAGAAAGCACTCAGGCGCCCGTTATGCGAATGTGACAAATGCCGCTGACATGACATAGGGTCGAGGGCGTGCCGGTTCTACTGGGGAGCGGCGCTCCCGAGCAGATTGCCGAGCTCTGCCGCTGTCTTGGGATCCGTTCGCTAACTTCGTCCGGCAGAGACGGGGAACCCAACAGCGGCCTGCCTGGGCAGGCCTTGGGGTGAAGCCGTGCCTGGTGCATTCGTGCGCCCTCACGGCCGGGTGTCTCCCATCCGAATCCGACAGCTAACCTCGCAGGCAGTGGGAGAGGCCCTTTCATGCCCTTGCGCAGAACTCACGGACGCCACCGCGCGGTCCCCGTCCACACCAGCGCTCTTTCGGTGCTGTCCAAATCCGTCGCTGCCAGCGCCGGGACTGCAGGACGTCAGGCAGCCGTCATCGCCGCGGCTTCCGGCCTGGTTCTGACCAGCGGCATTGCTGCCCAGGCCGCAGATGCACCGGCCCAGCGAGACGCGGAACCAGCGTCGGCCCTGGAGCCCGCCTCCCAGGTTCAGACCCCGCTCACTGCTGACGCTACGATCCAGATCTCCTTCGAGCGTCCCGCCGTGAAGACAACACCGGCGCCCGTCATCGAGACACCCAAGCCTGTTGCAGCTCCCAGCGCTGCTGTCGCAGCCACGCCTCCCGCCGCAAAGGCCGCCGCGCCGGCGAAGGCCCAGGTCACCGTCACCCCTGCCGCCGCCGCACCTGCTCCGGCGGCAGGCGGCACCAACGCCACCATGGTGTCTTCCGCTTACGCCCAGATCGGCATGATTCAGGATTGCACACGGTTGGTGGAAAACGCTCTTAATGCTGCCGGGATCCCTGTCGGTGACCTTGGGCCGATGCAGTTTATGAACTACGGCACCGTGGTCACCGACCCCCAGCCTGGTGACATGGTGATGCAGCCCGGCCACGTCGGTATTTACCTCGGCAACGGCCAGGTCCTCAGCTCTGGACTGAACGGCAAAAACGAAACGGCCGTTCACCCCCTGACCTGGATGACCTCCAAAGGTGCAGTCACCTTCGTCCGAGCGGGAGCCTGAGCTCTAGAGACCTGCTGATGGCCGGTAGTCGGCGCCTTGGGGGCGCCGACTACCGGCCATCAGCATATATGGGGCGGCTTGTGAATAGGTGAAATATCCGACGCTAAGGTTTTGCCGGTCGTCGTAGTGGCCTGTATTTGCCGGGTTTGATGTGATTTGTGCGCGGCCAGGTAGACGGTGTTCCAGAGGGGATGGTGGGGGTGAGAAGGTTAAGGCCGCTGGCGTGCTAGCGCTGTTGTTCGAAGGAGCGGTCGCGGATTTTCGCCGAGCCGGTTGAAGAATACGGCTCGGGCCGTGACCTGATATTTGTATCCGCCGAATTTGCATCAACATGACGGCGACCTTTCCATCCAGCCAACTCACTTCAGGACACGCTATTTGGTTTTGGATTCGCGGTAGGCGAGGAGGCGGAGTGCGTTGGCGACGACGAGCAGGGTTGATCCTTCGTGGATCAGGACGGCGAGGCCGATGCCGATGGTCCCGGTGATGGTGGCCGGGATCAGGATCGCGACGATGCCGAGGCTGGCCCAGAGGTTCTGGCGGATTATCCGGCTGGATTGCCGGCTGAGGTTCACGGCGAAGGGGAGCCGTTGAAGGTCATCTCCCATGAGGGCCACGTCGGCGGTTTCCATGGCGACGTCGGAGCCGGCGGCGCCCATCGCGATCCCGACGGTGGCGTTGGCCATGGCCGGTGCGTCGTTGACGCCGTCACCGACCATCGCGACCTTATTTTCCCGGCCGCGCAGCTCGATGACGGCTTTGACCTTGTCTTCGGGCAGCAGGTCGCCGCGGGCCTCATCGAGCCCGAGCTTTCCGGCGACTGCGTCAGCGACGGTCTGGTTGTCACCGGAGAGCATGATCATTTGCTGGATCCCGGCCTGGCGCAGCCGCGTGATAACCGACGCTGCGGAGTCCCGGGGCGTGTCCATCAGTCCGAGGACGCCCAAGTACCGGGATCCGCGGCGGACGACCATGGTGGTCCGGCCCGCGGCCTCGAGCCGGGCGGTGGAGCCGGTGATGTCCTGGGTCAGCCTTGCCCCGTCGATTTCGGTGAAGAGCTGCTGCTTGCCGATGTGAATCTGTTCGCCGTCAATCAGAGCGCTGACCCCGCGGCCAGTGATGCTGGTGACGGCCCCGGCGGTGAGCGGCGGTGTGCCGTCCAGCCGGGCGCGCGCCGCAGTCACGATGGCCGAGGCCAGCGGGTGGTCGCTTTGGGACTCGACGGCGAGGGCGACATTGAGCAGTTCGGACTCCTTGACTCCCGTCGCCGGTTCCACATCGGTCATTTCCGGTTTGCCCTCCGTGAGGGTGCCGGTCTTGTCGAAGGCGATAGCACGCAGAGTGCCCAGATTCTCCAAAGGTCCGCCGCCCTTGATGAGCAGGCCGCCGCGGGCTGCCCGGGCCAGCCCGGACAGGACCGCGCTCGGGGTGGAGATCGCCAGCGCGCATGGGCTGGCGGCGACCAGGACGGCCAGGGCCCGGTAGAGCGTGGCGGAGAACGGCTCGTCAATGACCAGGCCGGCGAGGAGCAGCCCAACGACGAGGATCAGCACGGCGGGAACGAACACGCGCTGGAAGCGGTCCGTGAAACGCTGCGTGGGCGAAATCTGGGCCTGGGCTTCGCTGACCATCCGCACCACGCGGGCGAGCGTGGAGTCCTTCGACAGCCGTGTCACCTCGATCTCCAGAACGCCGGGCCCGTTGATGGTTCCCGGGTAGATCCGGCTTTCGGCCGGGATGTTCGCCTCCTTCCGGGAGGCCTGTGGTCCGATCGGGACCTTGTCCACGGGGATGCTTTCCCCGGTTACCGCTGACTGGTCCACGCTGCTCTGGCCGAGAGTGACGTAACCGTCGGAGGGGATGCGGGTGTTGGGTTTAATGATGACGGTGTCGCCGATCCGCAGCTCCCCGACCGGGATTTTGTGCTCGGTGCCGTTGCGTCTGACGAGCGCGGTGTCGGGGGCGAGTTCTGCCAGGGCCTGGATGGCGCGCCGCGCCCGTCCCATAGCGTAGCTTTCCAGTGCGTGGCCGATGCTGAACAGCGCCAGCAGCAGGGCGCCCTCGGCGAGGTCCCCGAGGACCGCTGCGCCAGCGGCCGCGACCAGCATCAGGAAATCGATCTCGAACCGCTTGGCCATCACCGTCTGGATGGCTTCCTTCAGGGTGTAGTAGCCGCCGAAGAAATACGCGGCGATATACAGTGCCATGGAAACCGCGTCGGCCACGGCAGGGCTGAGCCCGAGCAGGAAGCCCGAGGCAAGGGTCAGGGCGCACAGGACCGCGAAGATCAGCTCGCTTCGCTCACCAAAGATCCCCCCGTGCCTGTGATCATGCCCTTCATGGTCTTCCCGCGGTTCCGTGGGCGCCGCGGTCTCGCCGGCACCACCGGGTGCTTTGGAAGCACCGGGCCGGCCTTCGCGTGGTGGTGTCCCGAAGCGCTCGAGAATGTCCGTGATCGCCTTCTCCGAGGTCCGGTCGGTGAAGTATTCGACCGCGACGGAACCGGTGGCGGAGACGTGGGCCTCCGCCACGCCGTCCAGGCTGCGCAACCGCTGTTCAAGCAGCTGCGCCCGGGCTGGCCTGGAGACGCCGGCCACCTCTATGCTGAGATGGCCGAAGTCGCTGTCCACCCGCGCACCAAGGGACACGGCCAGTTCACGGATCCGGCCCAAGCTGATGACACCGGGTTCGAAATGCACGCACAGCTGCGCCGCGGCCGTGCCGTCTGCGCGCTTGACGTGGGCATCGATGACGCCCTGCCGGGCCTGAAGACCGTCTGTCAGCATCTGGACGCAGGCGTCCTGTTCATCCAGCGCCTCGGGCAGCACGGTCTTCAGGTCAAGCTGGGTATCGATTGCCATACGTGCTCATTCACAGTGTCAGGGCCGGTCGGGTAAGGGGTGCGGGTATAAAGCGCCGGGAATCAGCCGAACAGGTCCCCGAGGAAGCCGCCGCGCTTGCGGCGGTCGTGCCCGGTCCCCGTGCCCGTCGTGGTGGCCGTCCCTGCGGTCGGGGTACGGAGGCTGAGCGGTTCCGGGCGCGGGATTCCGGGCTGCGTAGAACGAGGCTTCGGCGTCCATCAGGGACTCCAGTTCGCCGCGGTCCAGGAAAATTCCGCGGCAACCTGTGCATTGATCGATGATGACGTCGTTGCGTTCGTAGGGATGCATCTCCGATGCGCATTTGGGCAGGTGAGTGTGCTGGGTGAAGTATTCACGATGACTCCTGGTGGATTGGTTCGGTGGTGCGGGCTCAGCGGCGGCAGAGGTTGCGGTAACCATAGGGGAGTGGCTGGCATGGGTGATCGCGATGTCCAACAGCATCCGGACGTGGCTGTCGCCAAGGCGGTAAAACCCGACGCGCCCAGCGCGGCGGGTTTCCACGATACGGTGTGCGCGCATACGCCGGAGAGCCTGGCTCACCGAGGATTCACTCAGCCCCCTCACCGAGGCAAGGTCATGAACGCACACCTCGCCAGCTTTAAGCAGCGTGGCAAGAATCCGGACCCGGCCCGGGTCGCCCATCAACCTAAACACAGCCGCCACCCGTTCGACATCCTCCGCTGAGGGCAACGCCCCCTGCAGGACCTCAATCCACGTGCCACTCGCCACTATTGTCCCGGTTCTTCCCGAACGTGCCGTCAGGGTGGGGAATGGACTGAAGTCGTCAGGACATACGAGTGAATTATCACATGATCAGTTGACTACGGGGTGCTTCATTTCCCCTTTTTCCGATGCGTGCGGCCATTCGAACAGTCCAGGGGTGACCAGTCCCGAAACCGTCATCGTGCCGTGGCGTCCAACCGATCCAGTGCCCGTTACATTTATTGGGTCCCCGAGGGTCGGGGATTTTGGTCGCTAAATCCGCTATCACTTTCTTGCCCTGTTTTTAATGATCCGGGGGGTGTTGTCGCCGGGTTCGGAGGCACACGTGGACTGCTGATGGGGACACGGTCGGCTCCTTCCGATTGGGCGAGGTCTCTTTGTAACGCGGGTGCCAGCATCGGGTGTCGTGACTGCGGCCATGAGTGGTGCAAAGGAGCGCCGGATGGACGAAGGATACGAGGTTTTTTCTGGGGGCTCTATGTCGGTAAGTCTGAGCATCACGCTGTGGGGTTGAATGCGATTCGGTGAACGTCTTCGACAAGCCGTTGCCGTAGGATGAGGCGCGGCTGCGCGAGCTGTTCATCGGC
The DNA here is from genome assembly GCF_013314975.1 of Pseudarthrobacter oxydans. Lineage (GTDB taxonomy): Bacteria > Actinomycetota > Actinomycetes > Actinomycetales > Micrococcaceae > Arthrobacter > Arthrobacter oxydans. The sequence goes on from NZ_JABTYH010000010.1 coordinate 125,482, forward strand.
CTGCAGCAGCAGGGCCGCGTGCTCGTGATCGTGATAGTGGACCAGCCCAACACCATCGACGCGCTGCCAATAGCGGTGGCGCGGGACTGTGGCTGCACTGTTGCCTACCTCCCGGGCCTGCCGATGCGCAAAGCGGCTGACCTGTACCCGGGAAAGTCCAAGACGGACGCCCGGGATGCGTCTATCATCGCCGAGACTGCACGTGCCATGCCGCACACCCTGCAGGCCGTCGACCGGGACAGCGAGGTACCCGCAGCGCTGAAAGTGCTTTCCGGCTTCGACGCCGATCTGACCCATGAGTGCACCAGGGCAATCAACCGTCTGCGGTCACTGCTGCTGCAGATTTTCCCCGCCCTGGAGCGAGTCTTCCCAGAACGTGCTGACCCGGCGGCCTGGCCCTGGAACTGTTCAATCAAATACGCCGGACCGACCGGCCTGCGGGCCGCGGGCCGTGGCAACGTGTGGCGCCGGGCCAGGAACCACAGCCGCAGGGACCCGGTGAATCTGGTCGACGCGATCTTCACGGCGCTGGGCGAGCAGACCGTCACAGTGATCGGCACCGAAGCCGTCGTGGTCATTCCCCGAGTCGCCGCCCAGATCAAGGAGCTCAAGCACCAGCGCGCCATCGTGGCCGAAGAAGCCGAAAAGCTCCTCGGTGACTTTCCTCTTTCCCAGGTCTTGAGGTTCATGCCGGGAGTCGGCATCAAGACCGCAGAGACGGTACTCCTGACCATCGGCGATGGCGGTACCTTCATCTCTCCCGGGCACCTCGCCGCCTAGGCGGGCATTGCCCCGGTGACACGCCGCTCCGGCACCTCGACATGCGGTGGATTGCCCGCACGATCAGGGAACAAGCAACTCAAGAACGCCCTCTTCAGATCCGCTTGGACCGCCAGCTGCCACCACCCCGTGTCGAAGGCCTACTACCAAAGGAAACGGTCACAGGGGAAGAAGCGCAACGCAGCCGTTATCTGCCTGGTCGACCAACGCTGCGAGTCATCTACTCAATGCTTAAACACGGAACCTTCTACGAGGAAAAACCCGCCCTGTCCGCTTGACCAAAAGCATAGGGAGACTCCCCTTAATAGGGCGCCGAGGACGTAGATGACGAGAAATCCGAGGAAGAACATCGCACCCAGGAGCACCTTGCACTGACCAAACAAGGCTGAACGCAAGACTCCACCAGCAGACGTCAGGGTCAGACATGCGACTAAGCGGGTGCGATTGGCTACAGGCCACTCCACCCGTTCGCGGGATGCCGAAAATCTACTTTTCGGTATGCCTAATTATTGGTAATCTTCGGTGAGTCACTCCGAAGACGAGGAACCATGGCCACACTCACCCGTACTGATCGTGCGGAGCATAAACCCCGGTGGCGGTCGCGTCTGTTGTTGCTCGGCCCGGCCTTCGTGGCCGCTATTGCTTATGTGGATCCTGGGAACGTCGCGGCGAACCTTACCGCGGGGGCCAACTTCGGGTACCTGCTGGTGTGGGTGCTGGTGGCCGCGAATCTGATGGCGGTCCTGGTCCAGTACCAATCGGCGAAGCTTGGTTTGGCCACCGGCTTGAGCTTGCCGGAAATTCTGGGCCGGCGCTTGGGTACAGGCCGGCGGCGGTTGTACTGGCTGCAGGCCGAGCTGGTGGCCGGGGCGACAGACATGGCCGAGGTGATCGGCGGGGCGGTGGCGCTGAATCTTCTGTTCGGGCTTCCTCTGCTGGCCGGGGGCGTCATCATTGGTTTTGCTTCAATGTTGTTACTGGCCCTGCAGTCCACCCGGGGCCAGCGGTCCTTTGAGTACGCGATCATGATGTTGCTGGCCGTTATTGCCGTCGGCTTCGTTTCCGGCCTGTTCGTGAACCCACCGGAAGCCGGGAGCGTGGTGTCCGGCCTGATTCCCCGCTTTGAGGGCACCGACACGGTCCTGCTGGCAGCCAGCATGCTCGGCGCCACGGTGATGCCTCACGCGATCTATCTGCACTCCGCGCTGGCGCGTGACCGTCACGGCTTTTCCCATGATCCGGCGGTAAGGGCACGGCTGATCCGGGTCACCCGGTATGACGTCGCCGGTGCCTTGATGCTTGCCGGTCTGGTTAATATCGCCATGTTGCTGCTGGCGGCGTCCAGCCTCCGCGGAATTGAAGGCACCGACACTATCGCCGGGGCCCATTCCGCCGTAACGGCGGCGCTGGGGCCTGTTATCGGCGTGGTTTTCGCCGTCGGGTTGTTGGCTTCGGGGCTGGCCTCCACATCTGTTGGCTGTTACGCCGGTGCGACAATCATGGGTGGCCTGCTGAAGGTCAGGATTCCGCTGCTGACGCGCCGGGCCATCACGCTTGTCCCGGCGCTGTTGATCCTTGGCGCCGGAATCGAACCGACCCTAGCCCTGGTGCTGAGCCAGGTCCTGCTCAGTTTCGGCATACCCTTTGCCCTGATACCCCTGATCCGGCTCACGGGCGACCGTAAAGTCATGGGGATCCACACCGATTCCAGGGCGCTGAAGATTGCAGGGTGGACCAGCGCAACCCTGATCGTTGGACTCAACTGCATCCTCATCGTCCTGACCGTCACCGGCCAGTCCTGAATCTGCTCCCGCCCGGCAGGTCAGGGGCGGGGGCAAACCCAGATCGCATCCGCCGCCTCCGGGCCGATCTCGATACCGGCTTCCTGCCCGGTGAGACGGACCATCGTTCCGGCGGCGAAGGGCCGCGGTTCGGCGACGGTCAGCTCCGTGCCGGGCAGCAGCCCCAGCCCGGCACAGTACCTGAGCAGGGCCGGATCAGCGTCAGAGACCCGCGTCAGGGTCAGCCAGGTGCCGGCCGGGGCGGCCGACAGCAGAACCTCGTTTTCACTGTCTGCAGCGGACTCCGTTGAAGGGATGGGGGCCCCGTGCGGATCGCGAGCGGGGTGGCCGAGGAGCCGGTCGATCCTTTCGGTCAGGGTTTCAGAGACTGCATGTTCGAGCACGTCTGCCTCGCCGTGGACCTCATCCCAGCCGTATCCGAGTATTTCGACCAGAAACGTCTCCAGGAGCCGGTGTCTGCGCACCAGCACTGCGGCCTGCTCACGGCCGGCCGCGGTGAGTTCCACATGTCCGTAGCGGGCGTGGACGACCAGGCCCGCCTCGGCCAGCTTCCTCACGCCTTCGGAGGCGGTGGAGGCGCTGATTGCCAGGCTTTTGGCCAGCCCGCCGACCGTGACCGGGGCGGCGGCGCGTTCAGCACCTATCCAGATCAGCTTCAAATAGTCCTGGGCGGCGGACGTCAGATCCAGCAGCGGCATGGTTCTGATACTAGCGACCCGTCGCGTCGCCCCGAGTTTGCCGTGAGGGCAGGGCAGGGCAGGACAGCATTGATCCATCCGGTCCTGTACTGTCGTCAAGGGCTGGAACGGCCGTCCGATTCGGTCGGCGCCCCGGTCCCGGGACGGGAACGATGATCGAGGGAAATGCGATGACAGCGGAGAGTACACCGCCGAAGGAACCGGCGCGGGCTGCAGGCCAATCGGCACCGCCGGAAGGAATGCCGCTGGCTGGCCGACGTCTGCTGATGGTCGGCGGCCTCTGCATTCCGGTCGGGCTCGTCGCCGGGCCGTTTCTGCTGCCTGCCCAGCTTCTCGCCGTCGCCGGCATCGTGCTTCTCGCTGTGGCCCTGTCATACCGGGCCGGGCCGCGCTGGTTTTCGCGCTGGTCCATGGCCGTCGCCGTCGCCGGTGGACTCTGGCTGGCTGCCACGGCCGCCTATTACGCCACGATAATGATCGCCGCCGACGCCTCCGCCCCGTTGCCGGGGACCGCCCAGGTGCTTTACAACGCCGGAGCGGTCTTCTTTGCGCTGATGGTGGTGGCTACTGTCACGGCCGTGGTACTCAGGATCCTCGGAAACCGCCGTGCGTCCCCGGGTGGGGCAGCCTCGTCAGGAGCCTGACTCACAAGACCGGCGCCCGGCGGTAAGCCGGGCTTCTGGCCGGTGTGCCCGCGGGGAACACCGGCCAGAAACGGTTTCATGCCCGGAACGGTCAGGCGCCCGGGCCGGCCTTTCTGCGGCGCAGCCACCAGGTGACGCCAGCTGCTGCCGCCAGGAGCCCGAACGCGATTCCCACCGCCAGCGGTGCGTTGTCATCGTTGGGCCGTGGTGCCGGCGGAACCGCGCTATCCGTCCCCTGCGGGGCCGTCGAGGGGGTGGCTGCCGGCACCGAAACAGTAGCGGACACGGCGGGTGCAGGTGTAGTCGCCGTCGCCGGCGTTTGGACGGTGAAGGTGTAGGTGCCTTCGATGGGATGTCCGTCGGAGGACACGGCCCGCCACTGCACGGTGTAGGTGCCGGGGCTTCCCGGGGCGGTTTTGGTGGACAGGGTCGGCCCTTCCACGCTTACTGAGCCATCGCTGACGGTGGCTCCGGCGCCGTCCGTGACGGTGATGACGCTCAGGTTCAGGGATGCCGAATCGGTCGGGGGCTGGGTGAGGGTCAGCGATACGGTCTCCGGCGCGGTTGTGAGAACGCTGTCGCGGGCCGGGGCGGTCGAGGACAGGGCGTCGTGGGCCAGTGCCGGCGATGCGGTCAGGGCCGCCGGCAGCAGCAGGGCTGCGACGGCCGCCAGCCGGAGCCGGGACTTGGGCGTGAATCGGGGTTTCATGGTGGTTTCCTTCGAAAAGATGTGGCGCAGGCGTTCCGTTGAACGGGCCTGCAGGTTTTTGTGCGGCGGCCGGTGGCCGCACCGTGGGCTTAAC
>NZ_JABTYH010000011.1 GCF_013314975.1 Pseudarthrobacter oxydans
GGCAACCTTCAAGAAGTAACACCTCTCCCTAACGCCCGACGGCGGCACCGAAGGTTCTGAAGCTGCAGAACCCGGGTGCCGCCGTCGGGGTTTTACGAAAGATCCGGCGTTGGCTACTTGTGCGAAGGTTTGACCACCAGGGCCGAGCCCCCGCCGCGGCGCGTCGGTTCGGCCACGGCAGTGGCCTTCTTCCCGTCGTCGCTGAACTCGATGGCCGTAGCGGCGCCGATCTCAGACGCGGACGTACCGGGCGCACCTGCCGCGGAGAAGTTGTGGCCGTACCGTGTGGCAAGGTCCTTTCCATACGGCGTGTCAATGAACGCCTGCTCAGCGGTCACACTTGCCGTGTTGCGCTGCGAGGCACGCGGCGCGGCCAAGGCGTCCTGGATGTTCATGCCCAGGTCAATCCGATTAATGAGCATCTGCAGGACGGTGGTGATGATGGTGGAGCCGCCCGGAGAGCCAAGTGCCAGGAACGGTTCGCCGTCCTTGAGCACAATGGTGGGTGACATGGACGAGCGCGGCCGCTTCCCCGGCTCGATGCGGTTCGGGTCCGTAGCGCTGTAGACGGGCGAGAAGTCCGTAAGCTCGTTGTTCAGGATGAACCCGCGGCCGGGAACTGTTATACCGGAGCCGCCCGTCTGCTCGATGGTGAGGGTGTATTCGACCACGTTGCCCCACTTGTCCGAGACGGTGAGGTTGGTGGTGTTGATGTTCTCCGTATCCGGTGCGTCGTTCAGTGCCATCGGCTTGGCCGGGCACACGCCGTCGTACGACCCTACGTCCCCTGCAGCCACGGGCTTGGTGGCGGCACGATGGGGGTCAATGGCGCAGGACCTCTCCTTCCCGAATTTAGAGTCAAGGACTTCTTCGGTGGGGACATCCACAAAGGCAGGGTCCCCCACGTACTTTCCACGGTCGGCAAAAGCGAGCGCGCTGGCCTCGAGGTAGTAATGCAGAGCCCGCGCGGTATTGTCGTTGCCCCTGCCCTCGCCTTTGGCCAGATCGGCAAGGTTGAAAACGTCCAGGATGTTGAGGGCCTCACCCACGGTCGTACCACCACTGCTGGAAGGCGCCATGCCGTACACGTCGTAATCGCGGTACTCAACGTGAGTGGGGTCTTGGTCAAGGGCCTCGTAGTCATCCAGGTCTTCGGTTGTCATCACGCCTGCCGGACCAGGAACCGGAACTTTGGCGTCCACGGATGAGGGGGCGTTCCGGACAGTGGACACAATCTCTTCGGCAAGCGGGCCCTCATAGAACTCATCCACGCCCTTGTGTCCCAAAATCCGATAGGTCTCGGCAAGGTCCGGATTTGTAAAAACAGTTCCAACCGCGGGAGGAGCACCTCCAGGCAAGAACAGCTCCCTCGTAGCGGCAAACGGAGCAAAGCGGTCCTGGTTGTCCGCAGTCTGCAGCCGGAAGGTTTCGTCCACCACAAAACCATCTTCGGCAACGTCGATGGCAGGTTCCAGCGCTTCTGCAAGGTTCATGCTGCCCCAGCGATCCAGCGCGCGTTCCCAAGTTGCCGGAGTCCCTGGGACACCAACAGACATTCCACTTGTAGCCTGCTTGCGGAACGGGTAGGCAACAGGTTTGTCCGCGGGACTGGCTGGGTCGATGAACGCATCTCTGGGCATGGCGGCAGGCGCAGTCTCACGTCCGTCGATAGTGCTGATCTTTTCCGTCTCGGCGTCGTAGTACACAAAGTATCCGCCGCCCCCGATCCCGGCGCTGTACGGCTCGGTAACGCCCAGCGTTGCCGCGGCGGCGACGGCTGCGTCCACGGCGTTGCCTCCCTTGCGCAGGATTTTGATGGCAGCCTCAGATGCGTCCAGGTCGACGGTACTGACGGCGCCGCCATAGCCGGTGGCTACAGGGGTCTTTTTGGATTTATCATCCTGCCCCGAATCGGCAGATGCCGGGCTGGTTAAGGCACCGGTTGTCACGCTCATCGCCAGCGCTGCAGTGACCGCAGCGAACCGGCGTCCCAGATATGGCATGGTTGCTCCTGAAAGGGGTGCGGGTGAGGTGGATCACACGCTACTCCTCCCGGAATGGACACTCAACGCTCCCGCCTACCCTTGCTGCCTCGGTAGCATGAAAGCCACTGCCGGGAGTTGCACCACCAACACGGGCCCCGTTCGGGCCGGGGAATCGAGGTACCTCATGTCAGGATCCAAACTCGCAGTTGTGGGAGCCGGGAGTGTGGGAAGTTCCCTTGCGTACGCTGCCCTGATCCGTGGTTCGGCCAGCAACATCGCCCTGTTCGACGTCAATGCCGCCAAGGCTGACGCCGAAGTGCTGGACCTCGCCCACGGCACCCAGTTCGCTGCCGCCGCTGCGTCCATGACCGGCGGCGGCGACATCGCCGTGACGGAGGGCGCCGACGTCGTGGTCATCACGGCCGGAGCCAAGCAGGCGCCCGGCCAGACCCGGCTGGACCTCGCCGGAACCAACGTGCGGATCCTGGAAGAGCTTATGCCCCGGCTCCTCAAGCACGCCCCGGACGCGGTCTACGTCCTGGTCACCAACCCCTGCGACGTGCTCACCGTGGCAGCGCAGAAGATCTCCGGGCTCCCGGCGGGGCGTATCTTTTCCTCCGGCACGGTCCTTGACACCTCCCGGCTGCGCTGGCTGCTGGCCCGCCGGGCGGGAGTGGCCGTGCCCAGCGTCCACGCCAGCATCGTGGGCGAGCACGGGGACACGGAGTTCCCCGTGTGGTCCACGGCAACCATCGGACCCATCCCGGTCCGCGACTGGACGGTGGACGGGGAGCACGTCTTCACCCCCGAATACCTGGCCGAGACGGCACGCGAAGTGACGCAGGCGGCGTACAAAGTCATCGCCGGCAAGGGTGCAACCAATTACGCAATCGGCCTCTCCGGCGCGCGCATCGTGGAAGCCCTGCTCCGCGATGACAAAGCAGTGCTGCCGGTGTCCACGGTGCTGGACGGACAGCACGGAATTTCCGGGGTGGCCCTCTCCCTGCCGAGCGTCGTGGGGCGCGGCGGCGTCCACACCGTCCTGGAAATGCCCATGGACGACGGCGAGCTGGCAGCCCTGCAGCATTCCGCCGACACCCTGCGGCACACGCTGGGCACCCTGGGCATCTGAGAACCTTCGCCGGCGCGCGGCCGGCCGTCATGCAACGCCCCCGCAACCCCCGGGCCGCCGCGGTTCGCATATGCTCAGCAGAGCGCTGCACACCGCTGCTCAAACTGTTCAACGAAGAACCACCACAGGAGTAGACCCATGACCAACTGGCGCATCAGGGATTTCCACTCGGCGGACCTGGACGGCATCCTGCACCTCTGGGAAAGCCTCAAGGCAAGCAACGTGGAACCCGTCTACGCCCTCTCCGAGGTACTGGCTTCCTGCGAGAAGGACCACGCCGTGGTGGCGGTGCAGGGCGAGCAGGTGGTGGGGGCCGCCGTCGGACGCGCCGCCCACGACCAGGGCTGGATCGTCTTCCTGGCCACGCTGCCCGAATACCGTGGCCGCGGGATCGGCACCTCGCTGCTCGCCGCCGTCGAAAACCGCATGGCACCCCACGGCCTCAACAAGCTCTCAGCCCTCATGCCGGAGTCCGAAACCCGGGTGGAGGCGTTCCTCAGCCGGGGATTCGCCCTGAAGAAAAACCTGCGCTACTTCGAGCGCACCATCCCCGTCCAGCGGCAGGAGCTCGGCGCGCTCGGACAGCTCGGCGGACGCGTCCTGGCTCGGGACCTCTGGGAAAACGTGGCAGGCATGCGCAAGGAAAAGGAACTGCTGGAACGCCGCCTGGTCCTTCCGCTCGCCGAAGCGGACCTCGCTGACGAGTTCGGCGTAGTGCCGCCGCGCGCCGTCGTCCTTTTCGGCCCGCCCGGCACCGGCAAGACCACCTTCGCCAAAGCCATCGCGTCCAGGCTGGAATGGCCGTTTGTGGAGGTGTTCCCGTCCCGGCTCGCGGCCGACCCGCAGGGCCTGGCCGGGGCACTGCGGGAGACGTTCCTTGAGATCGCCGAACTTGAGCACGCCGTGGTGTTCATCGATGAGGTGGAGGAGATCGCGTCCCAGCGCTCCGGTGAGCCGCCGTCCCCGCTGCAGGGCGTCACCAACGAGCTGCTCAAGATCATCCCGGCTTTCCGCGAGCAGCCCGGCCGCCTGCTGGTCTGCGCCACCAACTTCATCCGCGCCCTGGACTCGGCCTTCCTGCGCCATGGCCGGTTCGACTACGTCATCCCGATCGGACTGCCGGACCGGCAGGCCCGCGAAGCCATGTGGCAGCGTTTCATTCCCGCGCCCGTGGTGGACACCGTGGACGTGGAACTGCTCGTGGAGCGGACCGAGGGCTTTTCCCCGGCAGACATTGAGTACGCCGCGCGCAGTGCTTCGCAGCGGGCTCTGGAGAACGTGGTCTACGGCAAGGACGACGACGGCGGGCTGGGCTCCGGAGGCGCGCTTTCCGTCCGCGGGGCGGTGCGGAAGGGCCCGTCCACCGAGGACTACCTGGACGCCATCGCCGACACCCGGACAACCGTCAGTGCCGAAGTACACCAGGAGTTCCTGGAGGACATCGACGCCCTGGGCCGCGTCTAGGACATAACTTTCGGGGCGGGATCGGCGGGGCGTAATCTTTGACCCATGTCCTCCAATCCCCTCCGCCATGCCATGGCGCGCATGGGCGGCCGAGACCCGCACGAGGCAGACCGGGCCGCCACTCCGCTTGAACTCTTCTTCGACCTGACCTTCGTCATCGCCTTTGGGGTTGCCGGCAGCCAGTTCGCCCACGAAATCGCGGAAGCCCACGTCCTGGCCGGGCTGCTGGGCTTCTCCTTCGCGATGTTCGCCGTGATCTGGGCATGGATCAACTTCACCTGGTTCGCCAGCGCCTATGACACGGACGACTGGATCTTCCGCGTGGTCACCATGATCCAGATCGTGGGGGTCCTGGTCCTGGCAATGGGGATTGAGCCCATGTTCCACTCGCTGGTGGAGGGCGACCATGTGGACAACGCGGTGATGGTGGGCGGCTACGTGGTGATGCGGCTCGCCCTGGTATCCCAGTGGCTCAGGGCAGCCCGGCAGGACCCGGCCCGACGTGAAACGTGCCTCCGCTACGCGCGGTATCTCGCGCTGGTGCAGCTGGGGTGGATCGCGGTGGCCGTGATCGAGGCTGACGTGCCCACCACGCTCATCATGATTGCGCCGCTGATCGTCCTTGAAATGGCCACCCCCTTCGCCGCCGAACGGAAAACCAGGACACCCTGGCACGCGCACCACATCGCTGAACGGTACGGCCTGCTGGCCATCATTGCCCTCGGTGAATGCCTGATCGGCGCCATCGAGACACTCCGGGCCATCGTGGCCAACCACGGCTGGAGCGTCGACGCGGCGCTGGTGGGTTTCGGCGGGACGGCTCTGGCATTTGCCATGTGGTGGATCTACTTCATGCTGCCGGCCGGACGGGCCCTGCACCTGCGCCGGCACCGGTCCTTCCTCTTTGGCTACGGCCATATCCCCATCTTCGCCGCCATTGCGGCCACCGGCGCGGGCCTGCACGTGGCCGCGTACTACATTGACCACGAAGCCCACATCAGCGCAGCCGCGGCGGTGGCCAGCATCGCCATTCCGGTAGCACTGTTCAAGGGCTCCGTGACGTGGCTGTACAGCATCATGGTGGGCCCGGACCGCACGGTGATCACGGTCGCCGGCGGCGTGCTGGCCGCCATGGCCGCTTCAGTCGGCCTGGCTGCGGCGGGCGCATCGGTCCCCGTCTGCCTTCTGGTCATTGTGCTGGCGCTCGGTGCCTCCATCGTGATCGATGAACGCCGCGGGTCCGGCCGGCTGCATCTTGCGCTGCAGAGGCTGGAAGCAGCTACCGCTCCCCGGGCGAGGTAGCTCCGGGAGCCTCACTGCCGGCAGCATCCCCCTCCGGGGCGGCAGGAACGCCGTCGTCGTAGGACAGGTTCTCGTAGTCCGTGGTGTCCTCCTCGTCCAACCGGTCATCGAGTTCCTCCAGCAGCCACGGATTCACGCGGGCCAGGATCTTCCGGATCTCCTCAACCTCGACGGCGGCGTACAGCACCGGGCGGGCGTCCCGGTACTTGGTGACAGGCGGCCTGTCCGGCCACTTGTCCGCCAGAGCCTGGACGCGCTCAGGCAGCGAGTTGTGCGCGTTGTCCGCGATCTTGACCAAGGCGGCGTCATGGTCCTCGGCGATCTCGCGGATCCCTGCCTGGTAATCGTCCGGGTTGCTGTGCAGCCGGTTGGTGACCCGTTCGATGATTTCCACGGCCCGCTCCGATACACCCATGTCCAGCAGGGCCTGCCGGGTCATGGGGGTGTCCTCGGCAATGTCGTGCAGGTAGCCGGCGATCCGGATGTCGTCGTCAAAGTCGGCCAGCGCGTCCCCCACGGCGAGGACGTGGTCCTTGTAGGGCCTTTTCAGCTTGTCCTTCTGGCGGTTGTGGGCCACCTCGGCAAGGACCTTTGCGGTCTCTACGGTGAATGAGGGCGCCGGGGTCTGCTCCGCAGCATGCTGGTCTGACATGCCCTAAGCCTACGGGCCGCCCCACACCCAGGGCTCCCTCGGCAGGGCATCCGGCGCGAACGCAGCCAGGGCGTTCCCTAGCGGCCCTGCCGGCAGCCCCAGCGATTCCAGCAGCCGGTCCCGTACGGCAGCGGGGGGACTCCCCGCGTCCGCGAGGTCCCGGAGCGTCACCGCTCCGTCGCGCTTTGCCAGGCGGGCGCCGTCGCTGTTCACCACCAGGGGAACATGCGCATATTCCGGAGAAGGAATACCCAGCAGGGATGCCAGGTAGGCCTGCCGCGGGGTGGACGGCAGAAGATCGTCGCCGCGCACCACCTGGTCGATGCCCTGCTCGGCGTCGTCCACGACCACTGCGAGGTTGTAGGCGGTGACACCGTCATTGCGGCGCAGCACGAAGTCGTCCACCACGCCGGTGAATTCCCCGTGCAGGAGGTCCCGCACGGTGTACTCGGCCGTGTCAGCGCGGAGCCGGATGGCGGCCGGCCTGGTGGAACGCTTGAACTCCAGTTCAGCGGTATCGAGGTTCCGGCACGTTCCGGGGTAGGCACCCTGCGGCGCGTGCGGGGCGGACGGAGCCTCCTGGATTTCGCGCCTGGTACAGAAGCACTCATAGGTGAGGCCTGCCGCCTCCAGCCGCGAGATCGCCCCGGCGTACAGCGGACCGCGGGCGGTCTGGCGCACCACGTCGCCGTCCCAGGTGACCCCTACGGCCTGCAGGTCCCCCAGCTGCCCGGCCTCTGCGCCGGACCGGGCGCGGTCAAGGTCCTCCACGCGGAGCAGGAACGTCCGGCCGGTGGAGCGGGCAAACAGCCACGCGAGGATTGCCGTGCGCAGGTTTCCTACGTGGAGCTCCCCGGAAGGACTCGGGGCGAAGCGGCCGGCGGAATTCATGGTTCAACACTATGCGCGGGACGCGGCGCCCGGGGACAACACAAGGGCCCCTCAGCTACCGATGACTTCGGACATCCGACGCCGGTAGTTCAGGGGCCCTTGCCGTGTTTACAGAAAGACCATGGTGTGAACAAGAGTCAATCAGGGCAGCCTCCTTGCGGGAAGCGGTGTCCAGTTTCCGGGTGGTGTGCCGGTAGCCTGTGAGCCTGCGGGGATCAGCGATAGCTTTTCCCTCATTGCCAACATTTCACCAGCATCCGTACAGTTGGTGCAACAGGCGCAGCTGCCGTTGATCAGCCTGATCACTCTCAGCGGCGCAAAACGGCAGGAAGTGATCAGATTGCAGGAACTGGACTCCACCGACAAGCGGATCCTCGGGGCGCTGGACGAGGATCCACGGGTTCCCATCATGGTGCTGGCCCAGCGGCTGGGCCTGGCCCGCGGCACGGTCCAGTCCCGGCTGGAACGCATGACGGCGTCGGGCGCCCTTCGCCCCAACAGCAGCAGGGTGCTGCCTGCCGCGCTCGGACGCGGGGTAGCCGCTTCGGTCAGCGCCGAACTGGACCAGAGCCACCTCAACGAGGCCATCGCCGCCCTCCGGGAGATCCCGGAGGTCCTGGAATGCCACGCCCCCGCCGGCGACACGGACCTGCTGATCCGCGTGGTGGCCACCAGCCCTGACGACCTCTACCGGGTGTCAGAGGAAATCAGGCTCTGCCCGGGCATCGTGCGCACCTCCACCAGCATGTTCCTGCGCGAGGTCATTCCGTACCGCACCACGGGACTGCTCAAGGAGTAGGGCGCAGGAGCATCAAGTGCCTGGCAGCATCCGGGACACGGCCTAGACGGGAGGTCCCGCGTTGGACTTCAGGTTCTTCATCACCAGCGTGGACGTCAGCCGCTCCACGCCGGGCAGGGACGTAAGTTCGGCGTCGTAGAACCGCTGGTACGCGGGCAGGTCCTCGGCGATGACCTTCAGCAGGTAGTCGGGGGAACCGAAAAGCCGCTGGGCCTCCACAATGTTGGGGTTGTCCGCCACGCGGTTCTCGAAGATCTCCATGGTTGCCTGGTCCACCTGGCGGAGCGTGACAAAAACAATCGCCTCGAAGCCCAGGCCCACGGCAGCGGGGTCGATGTCCGCTTTGTAGCCCCGGATGACGCCTGCCCGTTCCAGGTCGCGCAGCCGCCGGTGGCAGGGAGCAACCGTCAGGCCCACTTTTCCGGCGAGCGCCGTGGCAGTCATGCGGCCGTCCTCTTTGAGGTGCCGCAAGATATTCCTGTCGATATGATCAATCACGCAAGAATCTTACCGCTTACCTCTCTATGCCAGCGAAAAAGGACAGCACTTCCGCCCCCAAAGTATCTAGGGTTTCTCCTGTTGGATCACGCCGCAGGAGAAACCATGAACCCCGAGCTCTTTTTGGCCTTCGTACTGGTGGCCGCAGCCCTTGCCTGCACCCCCGGCGTGGACTGGGCCTACTCCATCGCCGCCGGCCTCAGGCAGCGCAGCTTTGTGCCCGCGGTGGCGGGACTCTGCGGCGGATACGTCCTTCATACCGTCCTGCTGGTGGCGGGTCTGGCGGCGGTCCTCACGGGCGCGCCGGGGGTTCTCGGCTGGATCACCCTCGCCGGCGCCGGGTACCTGATGTGGCTCGGTATCAGCACCCTCCGCTCCTGGCGGGCGGCGAGCTTCACGGCCGGGGACGGCAGCGGGGGCAGCACGGGGCTTCGCACCTTCCTGCAGGGAATGGGCACCAGCGGCATCAACCCCAAGGGGCTGCTGTTCTACGTGGCGCTCGTTCCCCAGTTCGTCAGCGCGGAGGCGTCCCTGCCGGTCCCGGTGCAGTCCGGCCTGCTGGGCCTGACGTTCGTGCTGCTCGCGGGACTCGTGTACACCGCCGTCGCCCTGCTGTCCCGCACCCTGCTGCAGACCCGCCCCGGCGCCGCCCGGACCGTGACCCTGGCCAGCGGCATCATCATGGTGGTCCTGGCGCTGGCGCTGCTGGCCGAGCAGCTGCTTCCGTTCCTGACGGCCGGCACCTTCGCCACGGCCGGGTAGGCCGCCCTAGTCGCCGCTGAGCTTCTTCCAGTCCTGTTCCCAGATCCGGCGCATCTCCTCGTCCTTGCGGATGGGCACCGGCGCGGCGATCTCCCTCTGCGGCACCGGGTCCTCGTGCCGCCGCCCCCAGTCCCGCGGGTTAAGCGACCTCCGGCTGGATTCAAGGAGCAGCAGCGCCCTGTCCGTGAGGGCGTCGTTACGCAGCGTCAGGTGCGTCTTCCGCCGGCGGAGGACCTCGGCAAGGGTCTGGTTCGCGGCCTCCAGGCGCCCTTCCCGCCGCAGTGCCCGGGCCCTGACCAGCAGCAGCGCGGCGGAGAGGTCATCAGCGTTGAGCAGCCCGTCTGTCCAGTCGATCACCGTCCGGCTCCTGCCCAGGGCCAGCGCCAGGGAACAGCGTGCCAGTGCCATGGGAAGCGACGGCGGCAGTCCGGAGAGAGCGTCCAGCGCAGCTTCCGTGCGCCCCGTCTCCCGCAGCGAGTGCGCCAGTGCCAGGAAGACCGACTCCTCGCTGAACAGAACCGGAACTTCAACCCGCTCGGCCAGCTCGATGCGGGTAACGATCCTGGTGAGGTACGTGGACGAGTAGCGGTTGGCTTCATCCTCATTCCTGGTGGTGAGGCCGCGCTGGAGAAGCTCCGACGCCCGCAGGTAGCCGCCCTGCTTGTAGACCAGCAGGCCGGACATGAGGTAGCAGAGGCCGGCCCATCCCGGGTAGGCCCTGGCGAGCGTGATCAGCTGTTCAGGCTGCCGGCTGGTGAACACGGCGTCGTGCACGGCCTTGGCCGGCTTGGGCGTCATGCGCTTCAGGCGGGGGATCTCGCCGTCCACCGAGAGCAGCGCCGGGTGGCGTCCGCCAAGCACGCCGGTGAGCAGTTCGCCCACTCCCCCGGCGAGGTCATGGACGGGGGTACGCAGCTGCGGCCGGCCGAAAGGTGTGAGGTCGCGGCTGTCCCAATAGATCGGTGCAGTGTCCCCGGCGGTCATCTTTCCATGCTAACCGTGCACCGCCGCCCACGCCGAGGCCCGGCTGCCGGCCGGACGGTACGGAGGCAGGCCTAAGCCCGTTCCATGAACCATTCAGTGAATGCGGCTGCACGGCCTGCCCCGTCGAACCGGATAACCCACAGGTTGTCATAAGAAGGCCGCCCGGCGGAGTAGGTGGTCATGCCCTGGATGAAGGCGGTGTCCGCGTCCGCTCCGAGGAGCTTCCACGTGAAGGTCCAGTCGGCTGGTTCGTCCCGGGCCGCAAGCCAGCCGTCCACAATGCCGTCCCGGCCAAGCCACGGCTCCGGATCGCCCGGCCGGGTCTCGTACCGCGCGTCCTCCGCGAAGAGGTCCCGGATGTCCTGTGGCTCGTTGCTGGCCCAGGCGGCCTGGTACTTTTCCATCCAGGCGTGCACGTGGTCCCGGGCTGAAGGCTGGTCCGTCATGGTGCCGTTGTACGCCCTGAACCGTGCAGGCGCAAGACTTTCAGCCGTTAGCGGCGGCCACCCAGACGCCGATCACCCAGGTGCTGGCGGCGAGGCAGGCCAGGCCGAACTCCGCAAGCATGCCCAGTCCGGTGGCTTTGAGGGCGGCCCAGCTGGAGGTTGTTGCGGAGCCGATGTTCCGCGTGCGCAGGAATTCACTCAGCAGCAGGCCCGCGGCAAAGCCCACAAAGAGCCCCACCACGGGAATGATGAACATGCCCACCACGCCCGCAACCAGGGCAACGGCGATGCTCCGGCTCGGAATGGCGTGCTCCTTGAGCTTCCTGCCGGTGAGGACGGCACTGGCGGCCATGCCTGCCACCACGAACACCATCGCAACCGCGAACACCACCCACCCCGCCGTGCCGGCCCCGCCCCAGATGGCCCAGGCGAGCAGGCCCGCGCCGATGAGGATGCTGCCCGGCAGGACCGGAATGACCGTGCCCGCCACGCCCACAAGGATTGCCAGGCCGGACAGGACGGTCACCACGGTTTCCGAGTTCATGGGTCCCAGTCTATGGTTGGCGCCCCCTTAACCCCCGACGGCGGCGCCTCCCGCGCAGGGGAGGCACCGCCGACGTACGTTCCCTGAGGGAAGGGGCGCTACCCGGCTACCACCGCAGCCGCCACTGCCGCCGTCACGGCGGGGGCGACCCGCGGATCCAGGGGGCTGGGCACGATGTAGTCGGCCGACAGGTCCTCCGCCGCAAGATCGGCGATGGCATAGGCTGCGGCGAGCTTCATGGCCGGGGTGATGCGGCGGGCTCCGGCGTCCAGGGCACCACGGAAGATCCCGGGGAAGGCCAGGACATTGTTGATCTGATTGGGGAAGTCGCTGCGCCCGGTGGCCACCACGGCGGCGTGCTTCACGGCGACCTCGGGCAGCACCTCCGGGTCCGGGTTGGAGAGGGCGAACACAATGGCGTCCCGGTTCATCAGCTTCAGGTGCTCCTCGTCCAGCTTGGAGGAGGAGACGCCGATGAAGACGTCGGCGCCGTCGAGGGCCTCGGCCGGGCCGCCTTCCACGCCGCGGGGGTTGCTGCGCCCCGCGATGTCCGCCTTCTTGCTGGCGGTGTCCGTGGCAAGATCGGCGCGGCTGCTGTTGATGACGCCCCGGGAATCCAGCAGGACGACGTCGGTGATGCCGGCCGCGAGCAGGATCTCGGCGACGGCGATCCCGGCCGCCCCTGCTCCGGAAACCACCACGCGCAGGCCTTCCAGGTTGCGGCCGGTCACCTTGGCGGCGTTGGTCAGGGCGGCGAGGGCAACGACGGCGGTGCCGTGCTGGTCATCGTGCATGACGGGGCAGTCCAGCGCCTCGATCAACTTTTCCTCCAGCTCGAAGCAGCGGGGCGCGGAAATGTCCTCAAGGTTGACGGCGCCGAAGCTGGGGCGCAGGCGGACCAGGGTCTCCACGATTTCATCCACGTCGGTGGTGTTGAGGACCAGGGGGATCGAGTCGAGGTCGCCGAAGGTCTTGAACAGGGCGGACTTGCCCTCCATGACGGGGAGCGAGGCGCTGGCTCCGATATTGCCCAGGCCCAGGACGGCCGTCCCGTCACTGACCACGACGACGAGCCGCTCGGCCCAGGTGAGCGTACGGGCGAGTTCGGGTTTGGCGTGGATGGCCCGGCTGACCTCTGCTACACCCGGGGTGTAGGCGATGGACAGGTCCCGCTTGTTGGACAGCGGAACGGTGCTGGTGATGGAGAGTTTGCCGCCCTGGTGGGCGTCAAAGATCTCGGCTTCCGTCAGCGCGGTGGCTGCGGAATTGTCAGTTGCTGCAAGTGCGTCAATGGACACGTCGTTGTCTCCTGGTGCTGGCCGTGGGCGCACGGCTCGTGAGGCAAGAGCCAATGGCTCGGGCGGTGGCTGGGGTGCGGCAGGATGCCCAGGGGTGGCGGGCCCGTGGGAGCTTGGGGGATTAGTCCCTGCTGCTCCGTTTCGACAATCGTAGGGGCCGCCACGAGGGGCAGCGTCCGGTTTGACATGGCCGGCCCGCTGCCTAAGCGTTTTACCGCACTCAAATGTGGTTCACGTCACTGCATTATGGCTGATTTAAGGCCGGATTGGTCTAGACCTGTTACGCGCCCTGGTGGAGTGTGTAGCCGGGCTCGCTGGCCGGCGAGAGGCGCGCGCACGCCTTTTTGAGGTCTTCCTCCGCCTCGAAGAGGGACAGCCGGCGGTTCCGGACGGACTGGACCAGACCAGTGATCGCCAGCAGCAGCACACGGGCAGCGATAGCGTCACCGGAGGCTGAAGCAACCGCTTTTTCACTCAGGGCGTCGACTTCGCGCAGGAGTCCGGTGGTGTCCCGGTCCGGCAGGTAGACACCGCGGCTGAGGCACTGTTCGACAGCAGGCTGCATCACCCGCATATGGAAAATCTCCATCACCAGGTTCCCGAGGGCCCTGCCTCGGAAGCGGGCAGCCGTGGTCCGCCCGGTTCCCTGGAGTTCCTCCAGCTGGTGGCGGTAGAGCGCGAGCATCAGGTGCACCGGGGAAGGAAAATACCGGTAGAGGGTCCCCAAAGGCACGTCCGCCCTCGCCGCCACTTCGGCCATGTCCACGGATTCCAGTCCCTTGCGCGCAAACCCTCCTGCAGCTTCCAGGATCTTGGTATAGCGGTGCCGCTGGCGCGGCGCGGACGGCCTCGGGGCCATGGGCGGATGGTCTGGAATGGTGTCGGGCATCAGCGTTCCGGGGTTGGGTTCCTATGGTGCAGCAGCCACGATCCTCCCCTGCCGGACCGCTGCCAAATCCGGATCAACTATACGGCACGGCAGTGTGGCGTCATTAGTCAGAGGCCTTAGTTCCGTGCCCCCGGCAGGTCAGCGGACGCTCTTGATTTTCACCACAAAAACGGCGCCCAGCAGGCCGATGACGGCCGCCGTGGTGAAGAGGGTGCCGTACCCGCCGAACTGCGTCACCGCGAGGTAAGCGAGGCCCGTCGCGAATACCTGCGGCAGCGAGGCGGCCACGTTAATGACCCCCATATCCTTGCCACGGTCCGCGGCCTGCGGGAGCACCTGCGTCAGCAGGGCGAAATCAACGGCCTGGTAGGCGCCGAAGCCGATGCCAAGGATGGCGGCTCCAATCAGGGCGCCGGTCCACACGGGGAAGAACGCCATGGTGAGGCCTGCCAAAGCGATCATGGCGGAGGAGGCGATCACGAACGGCTTGCGCTTGCCCACCCTGTCGCTCCACGGCCCCGCGATCACCGCAGTAATCATCACCAGCACCGCATAGATGCCGGTAAGGGTCAGGACCCCCAGCGCAGGGTTCTCATGCTTGATGACGTCCGTGAGGAAAAAGATCAGGTAGACGATGGTGAGCTGGTTGCAGACGTTGACCAGGAAGCGGGTGAGCCACGCCCACGCGAAGTCCGGGTGGCGGGCCGGGCTGATCCAGAAGCCGCGGAGGAAATTGCCCCACGAGAACGGCGGGCGCAGCTCCCTGGGCAGCGTCGGGTCATTCCGGTGGAACAGGTAGGGCAGCACGGAGAGCAGCAGGGCGGCCGCGCACAGCCAGTAACCCACCATGAAGTTGCCGGAAACCACCGCCCCGAAGACTGCGCCGAGGAGGATCCCCGCCGTTTGGCCCAGGGCGGCCAGTCCCCCCACGCCGCCGCGCTGCAGCACCGGCACGCGGTCGGGGATGGCGGCGGTGATGGCCGCGTAGGCCGCGTTGGCGCCCAGCTGGACCAGGCACCAGAACAGGACCAGCAGGGCGACAGCCGTGGCCCCTGACATTGCCAGCAACGCTGCCGCGGCCAGGATGGCACCGGAAAGAACCCAGGGGGAACGCCGGCCGTAACCTGAGACCGTCCGGTCGGACAGCGCGCCGAAGAGCGGATTGGCAACCAGGGATACGGCGGCCCCGCACCCAAGGACGAGGGAGGCGATGGCTTCCTTGTTGGCTTCGTCGATGCCAGTGGCCTGCTGGGCGATAAAGACGTTGATGGGTCCGAAGAATGCAGCGTTGATGCCCACGTTGACCAGCACAAGCCCGGTGACCCAGCGCGCGGTGACCCGCTGCGTGGGTTCGGCGAGCGCCGCGGCCGTGGTCCGTGGAACGTCCGGCGGGACCGGTGTGTTGGACTGGCTCATGACGTGTTCCCCCGGCTGCGGCTAAATGGCGACGGAGTCAGACTATCGTGGGCGGTACCGTGCCGCCTCGCAAGACGGCACCGGTCACCAGGACGGCCCACGAGCACCGAGGAGAACACCATGAGCGCAGCGCCAACGCCGGCGGAGGGCGCCGCCGCCGTCAACACCGCGGACCTGTACGACGAACGCGGAGACGAGCTGGCGTCCGTATCGCTGCAGTTCCAGTCCCTGGGCGGCCGCTCCCACTTCAGCGGACAGGCGCGGACCATCCGCTGCTTCCAGGACAACGCCCTGGTGAAGTCCACGCTGGCCACGCCCGGCAACGGCAACGTGCTGGTGGTGGACGGCGCAGGCTCGCTGGGCACCGCCCTGATGGGGGACATGATCGCCGAAAGCGCCGTGGCCAACGGCTGGGCCGGCGTCGTCATCAACGGCGCAATCCGCGACCGTGAGGCAATCGCCGCACTGGACCTCGGCGTGAAGGCCCTGGGCAGCAACCCCCGCAAGAGCGCCAAGGCCGGCGCAGGCGAGGTGGATGTTGACGTGGAGATCGACGGCGTGACCATCCGCCCCGGGTCCATGATCTGGTGCGACCCGGACGGGATCCTCGTGGAGCGGTAATCGCCCGCCCGGAAAATTATCCGTAGGGAGGAATAGGACTGCACCTAGGATAGTTACTGAAAGCAACTATCAACGCGTGATCCCTTTCCTTCCTTGGAGTACCCATGTCCACAGCACCTGCCGCGCGCGCCGCCGGAGAAAACCTGACACAGCGCCAGATTGTCACCGTGATGGTGGGCCTGATGCTGGGCATGTTCCTGGCATCGCTGGACCAGACCATCGTGTCCACGTCCATCTACACCATCGCCAACGACCTGGACGGGCTCTCGCTCCAGGCCTGGGCGACCACCGCCTACCTGATCACGTCCACGGTCAGCACCCCGCTGTACGGCAAGCTGAGCGACATTTTC
Source organism: Pseudarthrobacter oxydans (assembly GCF_013314975.1). Taxonomy (GTDB): domain Bacteria; phylum Actinomycetota; class Actinomycetes; order Actinomycetales; family Micrococcaceae; genus Arthrobacter; species Arthrobacter oxydans. Next base: position 16,034 of record NZ_JABTYH010000011.1, read on the forward strand.
GGCCGCCGCCCGCTGTACCTGACCGCCATCGTGATCTTCCTGGCGGGCTCGCTGTACGCAGGGTCGGTGCATTCCATGACCGAACTGGCGCTGGCCCGCGGTGTCCAGGGGCTCGGGGCGGGCGGCCTGCTGGCCCTCGCGCTGACCATCATCGGCGACATTGTCTCGCTCAAGGACCGGGCAAAGTACCAGGGCTACTTCATGTCCGTTTTCGGCATCTCCTCCGTGCTGGGGCCGGTGGTGGGCGGCGCGTTTGCCGGTTCCGCCACTATCCTCGGTGTTGAGGGCTGGAGGTGGGTGTTCTTCATCAACCTGCCCATCGGCCTGGCCGCGCTCACGGTGGTGTTCCTGTTCCTGCACCTGCCGGCAAAGCACGTGAAGCAGAAGATCGACTACTTTGGCGCGGCGGCCATCACGCTTGCCATCGTGCCGCTGCTGCTGGTGGCGGAGCAGGGCCGCAGCTGGGGCTGGGCGTCCTTCAACTCCTTCCTCTGCTACGGCCTGGGCGTGGCGGGCATCGCCTGGTTCCTGCTGGCCGAGAAACGTGCCGGCGACTACGCCCTCATTCCCCTGCGCCTCTTCCGGAACGTTACGTTCGGCCTGTCCTCGCTGCTGAACTTCATCATCGGCATCGGCATGTTCGGGGCCATCGCCATGCTCCCGCTGTACCTGCAACTGGTGAAGGGCCTCACGCCCACCGAAGCGGGCCTGATGATGATCACCTTTACCGTGGGCATCCTCACCGGCTCCATCACGGCGGGCCGCACCATCTCGGCGTCCGGCACGTACCGGATCTTCCCCATCCTGGGCACGGCCATCCTCACGGCGGCCGCCACCGCCATGGGGCTGTCCCTGGGCGTGGACACAGGCCTCTGGGTTCCCGGCGTGATCGCGGTGTTCTTCGGAATGGGCCTGGGCTTCTGCATGCAGCCACTCACCCTGGCCATGCAGGTGTCCGTACCGCGCCGCGACATGGGCGTGGGCACCTCCTCGGCTGCGTTCTTCCGCTCCATGGGCGGCGCCGTAGGCACGGCCGTGTTCATCTCCATGCTGTTCAGCCTGGCGGCGGCCCGGATCGCCGACACCATGAAGTCGGCGATGGGAAGCCCGGAGTACCAGGCAGTCCTGCAGGACCCGGCCGTCGCAACGGATCCCGCCAACGCCAAGCTGTACGAGTTCTTCCAGAACGGCGCCTCCAACGAATCCCTTAATGACACCAGCTGGCTCCACACCGCCAACAGCACACTGACGCGCCCCATCACGGAAGGCTTCGCGTACGCCATCGACGCCGTCATGCTCACGGCGGCCGTGCTCACCGGCGTCGCGTTCCTGATCAGTTTCGCGCTGCCCAACAAGAAGCTCACGGATTCCAAGGCAGCCTCCCAGGAGTCGGTGCCGGCCCACTAAGCCAGCCGGCCCCCAAGACGGACGACCACGACGGCGGCGCCTCCCGCCGTCGTCGTTCGTTAAAGCGCCGCGAGGCCCTGCTGTGCCCTCAACTGGAACGGCGCTCCGTGGCATGGAACACTGTGTAACGCGTGTGCGCCGGCCCAGGGCCGGTTCCGCAGCCGACGACGTCCGCACCGCATCCACCAAAACCCAGACCTAGGGAGACCCATGCCCACTGCACAGGAGCAGACAACCGCCCAAATACCGCAGCGGGTGATCTGGCTGGCGCTTGCGGGCGCGGTGGGCGGATTCCTGTTTGGCTTTGACTCGTCGGTGGTCAACGGCGCCGTGGATGCCATGAAGGACGAGTTTGCGCTGTCAGAGGCCGTGACCGGCTTCGCGGTGGCCGTTGCGCTGCTTGGCTGCGCTGCCGGCGCCTATCTCGCCGGCAAGGTGGCGGACCACTACGGGCGCATCCCTGCCATGAAGCTGGGCGCGCTGCTCTTCCTGGTCAGCGCCCTGGGCACGGGGTTCGCCTTCGGCGTCTGGGACCTGGTCTTCTGGCGCCTGGTGGGCGGTCTGGGAATCGGCCTCGCCTCGGTCATCGCCCCCGCCTACATCTCCGAGATTTCGCCGCGGCACGTCCGCGGCCGGCTGGCCTCGCTGCAGCAGCTGGCCATCACCACGGGCATCTTTGCCGCGCTGCTGTCCGACGCGCTCCTGGCTACCAGCGCCGGCGGCGCCGACCAGGCCTACTGGCTGGGGATCGAGGCGTGGCGCTGGATGTTCCTGGCCGCGGCCCTGCCCGCGGTGGTGTACGGCTGGATCGCCTTTACCCTTCCCGAATCGCCGCGCTTCCTGGTGTTCCAGGGCAAGGAAGACGAAGCCCGGAAGGTCTTTGATTCCATCGTCCCCGCCGGAGAAACCGACCGCCACATCCGCGAGATCCAGGATGCCATCGAGGAGGACAAGCTGGCCGGCCAAAAGGGCTCGGTGCGCGGCAAGACGTTCGGCCTGCAGGCAGTGGTGTGGGTGGGCATTATCCTGTCCGTCCTGCAGCAGTTCGTGGGCATCAACGTGATCTTCTACTACTCCACCACCCTCTGGAAGGCCGTGGGCTTCCAGGAGAAGGACTCGCTCACCATCTCCGTGGCCACGTCCGTCACCAACATCCTGGTCACGCTCGTGGCGATCGCCCTGGTGGACCGCATCGGGCGCCGGCCCATCCTGCTGGCCGGCTCCGTGGGCATGGCCGTGTCCCTGGGTGCCATGGCTGTGGCCTTCTCCACCGCCGTTGGGTCCGGCGAGGAGATTTCCCTTCCCGGCGCCTGGGGTCCGGTGGCGCTGGTGGCGGCCAACGTCTTTGTGGTCAGCTTCGGCGCATCGTGGGGTCCGCTGGTGTGGGTCCTGCTGGGTGAGATCTTCCCGTCCCGGATCCGTGCCCGGGCCCTGGGCCTGGCCGCGGCAGCCCAGTGGGTGGCCAACTTTGTGATCACGCTCAGCTTCCCGGTAATGGCGGCCGGCTCGCTGCCGCTCACTTACGCCATGTACGCCCTGTTCGCCGCCGCGTCCTTCTTCTTCGTGATGTTCAAGGTGCCGGAGACCAACGGGATGTCCCTGGAGCAGGCCGAAACGCTGTTCGTGGCCAAGGGTTCGAAGAAGGCATAGCGCCCGCTTTCGTTCTGCACCCTTCAACGGGCATTGCACCCCGGAACTCCCGGGTGCGGTGCCCGTTTGTGGGTGCAGCGATCAGAGCGGAAGCTTCATGCCTTCGTGGTCCGCCGTGAAGCCGAGGCGCCCATAAAAACGCTGCGCCGCCGTCCGTGATTTGTGGGTGGTCAGCTGCATCAGTGAGCACCCGCGGCGCCGGGACTCGTCGATGGCCCACTGCACCATGAGGTTTCCGAGCCCCTGGCCCCGGACGCCGGCCGCCACTCGCACGCCCTCGATCTGCGAGCGCCAGGCGCCCCGCCGCGACATGCCGGGCAGGAAGCTGATCTGGAAGGTGCTCACCACGGGAGTGTCAGCTGACCCCGGACGCACCAACTCCCCCACGACGAGCAGGTGGCGGGGGTCGGCGTCGATCGCTTCAAAGGCCCGCTCATACGGTTCCATGTCCCCGTCGCTTTCGCGCGCGGCGCCCATGGAATCGTCCGCAAGGAGCTGGACGATGGCAGGCAGGTCTCCACGCAAGGCGGGGCGGAGACGGAAAGTCCCGCTGCCGACGTCGGCCGTCATCAAAAAGGGCGGGGTATCCGAAGAAGCACGTTTCGTTGTCACTGAACCAGCATTCCACGGCCTCTCCAGCATCCTTGCCCTCAGCCGCGCCCCATGTTTGGGTGGGGGGACCAGCGTTGGAGTGAATCACCTTATTGGGGGAGTCCGTCATGGATCAGAAAACTTTGTCAGCCCTGCCGAAAACAACCCTGCGGGCAGGAATCATCATTGGTGCAGCCGGCGCGATCGCGGTCATCCTCGCTCCCCAGATCCTCCAGTCGCTGCAGTTGGGGCCGTCCTATTCGCAGGCAGTGGGGGCGCTCCTCAGCGTGGTCTTCCAGCTCGTCACCCTGTTCTTCCTGCCGTTCTCCGCGGCCCTGATAGCCGGATCCCTGGTGATGCGGTACGTGGGCCGGGTGCTCACCGGGGCCGCAGCGCCTGGCCAGGCGAAGTAGCACGACGCCGGCACTGGGGTGAGTGCCGGCGTCGTGCGTTGTTGGAGGGTTGGGGAAAGCTGCAGGATCTGCGAGAGGGTTCCTGAAAAGGCTGCAGCAAGTGCGAGAGGGTTTAGGCCGGGGCCTTGGCCGCCTCCGCCTGCCGCTCCTCCACCAGGGTTGCCACCGCGTTGAACAGCGGATGGTCGGGCTCCAGCCCGGTGATGCGGGCCGTGGCGTCCGCCGGGCTGGAAGAGGCCAGGATGCCTGCCAGCTCCGTTGCCTCGGCATCGGCCGGATCGGTGAAGCGCAGGGCCGCGGCAATGGCGCCCAGGAGCGCCTCCGGCACAATGCCCCGCTCCGCCAGCTCGGCGGCCGGACCAATAAACCGTTCGTGCCGGCTCAGCTTCCGCAGCGGCGCGCGGCCCACCCGGTTCACCGTGTCAGGCAGGTACGGATTGGAGAAGCGCACCAGGATCTTCTGGACATAGGCCTCCTGCTCGTCGTTGCTGAAGCCGTGCTTGGAGACCAGCAGCTGCTTGGTCTCCTCCAGCACCGCCCGCACGTCCTCGGCCACGTCCTGGTCGGCCATGGCCTCGGAGATCTTCTCCAGGCCCGCCTCGAACCCGAAGTAGGCCGCCGATGCGTGGCCGGTGTTCACCGTGAACAGCTTCCGTTCGATGTACGGCGAGAGATCGTCCACGAACGTGGCACCCGGAATGGCCGGCGCTGCCCCTGCAAAGGCCGTGCGGTCGATGACCCACTCGTAGAACGTCTCCACGGTGACGTCCAGGCCCTGTCCCGCTTCCTGGTTGGGAACGATCCGGTCCACGGCGGTGTTGGCAAACACAGCCTTCCCGTCCAGCGCGCCGGCGGCAGCCCCCGGCTGGGAGACCACCTCTTTGGCGAGGATGTCCGTGGCATTGATGGCGTTCTCGCAGGCCATGACCTGCAGCGGAGCCAGGCCCGCATCCCTCGCCGCGATGCCCTTGGCAATGGCAGGGGCCACGAACTTCAGGATGTGGGGGCCCACGGCGGTGGTGACGATGTCCGCCGTCGCAATCTCCCCGATCAGTTCCGCTTCCTGCGTGGTGGAGTTCAGCGCCCGGAAGTTGTTGACCGTCCGCACTGCGGGGTTCTCCCCCACCTCGTGCACGGAGTAGCTGTCCGCCGCTGCCAGCTGGGCGATGAGCTCCTCCGCCACGTCGGCGAACACCACCTCGTAGCCGGCGTCATGCAGGAGCAGGCCCACAAAGCCACGGCCGATGTTCCCGGCCCCGAAATGAACAGCCTTCACTATGCGTTGACCTTTCCGAAGAGTTCCAGGACTTCATCCACCGAGGTGGCCGCCTCCAGCCGGGCAACCTGCTCCTTGCTGGTGAAGACCTTCGCGATGGAGGACAGGATGTGCAGGTGCTCGTTGTTGACTCCTGCCACCCCCACCACGAACTTGACCTGCTTGCCGTTCCAGTCGATGCCCTGCGGGTAGCGGATCACGGACACCGCGGACTTCCGGATGTGGTCCTTGGCGGCGTTGGTGCCGTGGGGGATGGCCAGGAAGCTGCCCATGTAGGTGGACACGGATTCCTCGCGCTCGTGCATGGCGGCAATATATCCCTCATCCACGGCGCCGCGGGCCAGCAGCAGCCTGCCGGCTTCGTCGATTGCGGCGTCGCGGGTTGTGGCTGAACCGTCCAGCACCACGCTCTCACGGGCCAGGATCTCCGGCGCACCGGCGGTTCCGGCGGCGGGAGCCGCGTCCGCGGGGGCGTCGGCCGCGTGGGCGCCGTGGCTGGCGGCGGCAGCCCCTGCCCCTGCCCCCGCTGCAGCGGCAGTTGCGGGGCCGGAAGCGGATGCTCCGCCGGGCGATCCGGCACCGGCGTCCGGACCTTCCGCTGTCACAGCACCCTCGCTGTTGCTCTCCCTGACCAGCTCCACGATTTCGTCGTAGCGCGGGCTGCTCATGAAGTTGTCAACGGAGTAGTGGACGGCACTGGACGTGGCGGGCTTGGCCCGTTCCGTCAGGTCCTGGTGGGTGATCACGACGTCGTAGTCGTCGCGAAGGTTGGCGATGGCCGCGTTGGTGACCTTGACGTCCGGGAAGCCGGCCGCCTTGATCTTGTTGCGCAGCACCGAGGCGCCCATGGCACTGGAGCCCATGCCGGCGTCGCACGCAAACACGATGTTGCGCACCGGGCCCGCCAGGACACCAACACCGCCGCCCGCGGCAGCACCTGCCCCGGCGCCCGTCAGGGTGGAGGCCACGGAGCTCTTCTTGCCCTTCATCTGCTCCATCCGTGAGGTGGCATCGTTGAGGTCCACCTCATCGCTGTGCTTGGTGGTCTTCATGATGACGGAGGCCACCAGGAAGGAGGCGGCCGTCGCCAGCAGGACCGCGAGGATCACGCCGATGTAGCTGTCCCGGGAGGTCTGGGCGAGCACGGCGAAAATGGAGCCGGGGGCGGCCGGCGCCACCAGGCCCGAGCCGGTGATGGCCAGGGTGGCGATGCCAGTCATTCCGCCGGCGATGGCAGCGAGGATGAGCAGCGGGCGCATCAAAACGTAGGGGAAGTAGATCTCGTGGATGCCGCCCAGGAAGTGGATGATGGCTGCACCCGGGGCGGAAGCCTTTGCGGCGCCACGGCCGAAGAACATGTAGGCGAGCAGGATGCCCAGGCCCGGACCGGGGTTGGCTTCAAGCAGGAACAGAATGGACTTGCCCTGCTCCAGCGACTGCTGGACACCCAGCGGGGTGAGCACGCCGTGGTTGATGGCGTTATTCAGGAAGAGCACCTTGGCCGGTTCAATAAAGATGCTGGTCAGCGGCAGCAGTCCGTTGTCCACCAGGAACTGGACCACCCTGCCGGCGCCCTCACTGAAGGCCGTAACTACCGGGGCGATGCCGAAGAAGCCCAGCATGGCCAACAGGGCACCCCAGATGCCGGCGGAGAAGTTGTTGACCAGCATCTCAAAGCCGGGACGGATCTTGCCGTCCCAGATCGAGTCGATCTTCTTCATGGTCCAGCCGCCGAGCGGGCCCATGATCATGGCACCGATGAACATCGGGATGCCGGCACCCACAATCACGCCCATGGTGCCGATGGCACCGACAACGCCGCCGCGGACGTCATAGACCATCCGGCCGCCGGTGTAGGCGATCAGGAGCGGCAGCAGGTAGGTGATCATCGGCCCCACCAGGCCGGTGTTCGCCACCCCGTCCGTCTCCCCAAAGCCGCCAAGCTGGGGAACGGGGAACCATCCCTTTTCAATGAAGAGTGCGGTGATGAGGCCCCAGGCAATGAAGGCGCCGATGTTGGGCATGATCATGCCGGACAGGAACGTCCCGAACTTCTGGACATGCACGCGTGCGCTGGTGCGGGGTTTTGCAACTGTCTCTGTTGCCATGTGATTTCCTAACCGTCATTCCTGCGGCTCCGCAGGATGGTCCGATACTTACGACGACGTACTGCCGGAATGTGCGGGTTCAGCCCGCCGGGCTGGTGGAGATGCGGTGAAGCCATTCGAGGAAAAGCTTGAGTTCCGAGCTTGAAAGCTGGTCAGAGTGCGAGGCCTGAAGTGCGGCGTTCAGGGCGATCGCGGCCACCACCACCGAGGACTTCCCGGCGTCGCCCGGAGCCGCGCCGCTGGCGGGCTCGGCGGACACCGCAAAGATCATGGCGTCCCGGGTCATGGTGGACAGTTCGAGGTTCCGTTCGGAGGCGGGCTCCGCAATCAGCATGAGGGTCACGCCCACGTTGGCCGCCAGGATGGACCTGGCTGCTTCCCGGGGCTGGACGTTCAGCTGGCCCGCCACCGCTGCCTTGTTCAGCATTTCCTCCATGAGCGCCTCGGCATCTGCGACGATTGCCGGGCGGCTTTCCGGGCGGATATTGCCGAACATCACCAGGTACAGCTCCGGCTGGTTAAGCCCGAACTGGACGTGGTTGTCCCACATTCTCCGGATATCCTCGAGCGGCTGTCCGGAGGGGGCGAAATCCCTTTCGCCCGCAACATACTCTTCAAACCCTGCGGCAACGACGGCGTCGAACAAACCTTCCTTGTCACCGAAGTGGTGGTACAGCGTGGGGGCTGTGACCCCCGCCAGCTGGGTGATCTGGCGGGTGGAGACGGGAGCTCCCCCGGAGTTCGCCAGCAGCTCCGCGGCAGCCCGAAGCAGCCGCATTTTGGGGGGAAGCTGGCCATCCAAACTCATAACCGCTACCCTAGCACCTATAGCATTGCTATATGAACTGAATCACATACAATTTTTTTCAGGCACGTTCACGCCTCCGGACGCAGCAGTCTTCCGGCGGACCGGCATGGCGCCGGACATATCGGGCGGGCCTGGCAACCGGCAGAGAATGAGGACCTTCAGTGCAGAACTTCCCAGGAGTAGGCGTCAGCCCAGGCCGCGTCATCGGCACCGTCCGGCAGATGCCCAAACCCATCAGCGAACCTCCCGCCGGTGAGCAGCTGGCACCAGGGACCACCGCCGAGGAAGCAACCGCAGCGCTGAAGGCAGCATCCCAGGCGGTGCACGATGAACTGAAGGCCCGCGCCGCCCACGCCACCGGAGACGGCAAGGCTGTCCTGGAAGCCACAGCACTGATGGCCAAGGACACCATGCTCATCAAGGGCGCGGCCAAGCTTGTGGCACGCGGCATGTCCGGCGAGCGCGCCATCTGGGAGTCCGGCTCCTCAGTGTCAGAGATGCTCCACAACCTGGGCGGCTACATGGCCGAACGCGCCACCGACGTCCTGGACGTCCGCGCCCGGATCGTTGCCGAACTGCGGGGCGTGCCCGCCCCCGGCATCCCCGCCTCCAGCACCCCGTTCGTCCTGGTGGCCGAGGACCTGGCCCCCGCCGACACCGCCACCCTGGACCCCAACAAGGTCCTGGCACTGGTCACGGCCGGCGGAGGTCCGCAGTCCCACACCGCCATCATCGCCCGGTCCCTGGGCCTTCCCGCCGTTGTGGCCGCAGTGGGCGTGGACGAGCTCCCCGACGGCACCGAAGTCTATGTGGACGGCGCCGCCGGCAGCATCACCTCCGAACCCGACGAGTCTCTTCGCGCAGCAGCGGAAGCATGGGCTGCCACGGCGTCCCTCCTGGCCGAGTTCAGCGGAACGGGTGCGACGGCGGACGGCCACCTGGTGCCTTTGCTTGCCAATGTTGGCGGCGGCAAGGATGCCGAGGCCGCCGCCAAGCTGGGCGCCCAGGGCGTGGGCCTGTTCCGCACCGAGTTCTGCTTCCTTGAGCGGGATACCGAGCCCAGCGTTGAAGAGCAGGCCGCAGCCTACAAGAGTGTTTTTGATGCTTTCCCGGGCAAGAAAGTGGTCCTGCGAACGCTCGATGCCGGCGCGGACAAGCCGCTTCCGTTCCTGACTGACTCCACCGAGCCCAATCCGGCCCTTGGCGTCCGAGGCTACCGCACCGACTTCACCACCCCCGGGGTCCTGGACCGCCAGCTGGAGGCCATCGCCCTGGCGGAAAAGCAGTCCGAGGCGGACGTCTGGGTCATGGCGCCCATGATCTCCACCGCGGAAGAAGCCGCACGCTTTGCCTCGATGTGCGCCGATGCGGGCATCAAGACCCCCGGTGTCATGGTTGAGGTTCCCTCCGCCGCCCTGACCGCGGAAGCCATCCTTCGGGAGGTGGCCTTCGCCAGCCTCGGCACTAACGACCTCACCCAGTACGCCATGGCCGCGGACCGCCAGCTCGGCCCGCTCGCCAACCTCAACACCCCGTGGCAGCCTGCCGTCCTGCGCCTCGTGGGGCTGACAGTCGAAGGCTCCCGGGCGGAAGGCAACAACAAACCCGTGGGCGTCTGCGGGGAGGCAGCCGCCGACCCAGCCCTCGCCGTCGTCCTGACCGGCCTTGGCGTCAGCACCCTCTCCATGACGGCCCGCTCCCTCGCTGCCGTGGCCGCCGTCCTGAAGACCGTCACGCTCGAGGAGGCACAGCAGCTGGCCAAGCTGGCACTGTCCGCTCCCAGTGCCACGGAAGCGCGGGCGTGGGTTCGGGAGAAGCTGCCCGTGCTGGACGAACTCGGACTCTAGGGACGAGGCCCGCCTGGGCTGGCGCCGCCCGGCCTAGGCGGTGACGCCGAAGCCGTCCAGGGCGCGGACCCAGCCGCTGATGGCCTCGGCCGATGCGCCCGGGGCGGTGTGCTGCAGGACGTGGCCCTGCCCCGGGATTTCAGCCATGGTGCCCTGGCGGGCGACTGCGGCCAGGTGTTCGCACCAGGGGCGGCGCGCGATGGGGTCCCTGGCGCCGCGAAGGATGAGGACGGACTGGCTGAGGGCGGCCACCTTTTCCTCCATGGGGTAGTCCATCATCACGGGCAGCTCGGTCAGGTACCAGCGCGGGCCGGCCCTGAAGTAGTCGCTGAACACGAGGGCGTTCGAGGTCAGGCTCTCCCTGAACAGGGCATCGCGCGTGAGTGCCAGCGCCTGCCTGGTGACTGTCTTCCGGGGGGAGTCCACCACGGGTCCCATCAGCACGGCGCCCGCCACCCGGCCGGGCTCCTGGAGCGCGAGCTCCACCGCGGACTGCGTCCCCATGGAGTGGCCCACCACCACGTAGCTGGAAACTCCTTCCTCCGCCAGGACAGCGCCCACGAACGCCGCAAAGTCCCCGATCTGCAGCTGGCGCGGGGGCCGTGAAGCCTTTCCGAAGCCCGGGAGGTCGAAGGTGTAGACGTCCGCCTCCCGGGCCAGTTCGAGATGCAGCCGGGCCAGGTACCGGTGGGACACTCCGATGCCGTGCAGCAGGACGTAGGCGGGCCTGGGCGCGGAGCCCGCGGGTTTTGCCGAGGCGTACAGCCTGCCCCTGAATCCGCCCGCCTCGACGTCCCGGCCGCCACTAAGTTCCATCAGCCGAGCATACGCCTGGTGCGGGATGGCCGCCGGTAGGCTGGGTGCATGGCACTGATAGCTCCCCGGATCACTGGCGCGCTCCCGTCGGAGGATGCCGAAAAGCTGGGCCGGGCATTGGCTGGCAGCGACGACATCACCGTCTTCGTGGACGGCACCGTCCACCGGCTGCCGCCCCAGGCGAGGGATGCCGTCGTCGATCTCCTGCACCGGCTCAGCCGCAGCGAAGCGGTGACGGTCAGCAGCGTGGAGGACATGCTCACCACCTCCAAGGCAGCGGAACTGGCCGGCATCTCGCACACCTACCTGCGGAACATGACGGACCGCGGCGAGATCCCGGTGGAGTACCGCGGAACCCACCGGCGGATTCCGCGGGCCGCCATCATGGCCTGGCTGGAGCAGCAGAAAAAGGCGGAGCTGCGCGAGGCCGGGAAGGACCCCGGGGCGGGCGCCTAGATCCTGGGCCTGGCTGCCCAGCGGCGCATCTTCAGCGCGGCGTGGAGCTCCAGGCGGGGCATCCCCTTGAGCGGATCCACGCCAAGCAGCTGCCGGATGCGGCCCAGCCTGTTGTAGATGCTGCTGCGGTGCAGGTGGAGTTTGGTGGCCACGTCCTGGACGGAGCCGTCATTGTCGTAGAGAAGTTCCAGGACCGGCAGAAGCTCCCCGTTGCGGTCGTGGTCCTCAAGCATGCGGAAGTAGACCGAACCCGAGTCAGCCCAGGCACTGGCCCCGCCCCCTGCGGACGCGAGGAGCTGATAGACCCCCGCGGCCCGGCAGTCAACGAGTTCGCCCAGCTGCGGGTCCACGGCTGCGGCCTGGGCCGCCACCTTCGATTGCCGGTACGCGGCGGCGAGCTCCCGCGGCCGGGCAAAGCCCTCACTAAGGCCCAGGATGATGCGGTGGACCGGACGGCCGGAGCGCTTGGCGAGTTCCAGCTGGTAGTGCACCAGGACCTGCGCGTGGTTCGCCCTGCCGGACAACTCGCGGAACAGGACCACCGAATGCGTCTCCGTCCCCGCGCTGAACAGTGCGGAGTCCACGCCAATGGTCGCCTGCAGCGCGGCAGACCGGTGGATCAGGGTGGACGCGATGGGGTCCGGCCCGCCGGACCACCCGTCGGCGTCGAGCACCGTCACTACCTGCCAGGGGCCGCGGCCCTGGACTTCCTTCCAGCCCGCGACGGCGGCCACGGCATTGGGTTCGCCGGCGCAGGCGGCCAGGAACTCCCGCTCACGCCCACGCCGGAACTCCGATTCCGCAGTGTTCGAGTCCAGCAGGAGCCCCGACAGCATCTCGAGCTCGTGGTTGACGGCCGGCAACTGGGTGAGGATCGCCGTCGGGCTTTCATCCGCCGAGTCCTGCTGCACCCACAGGTATCCCACCCGGAAGCCGCGCACCATCAGCGGAACACAGACGCGGCCCAGCATGCCCAGGTCCTGGTTGGCGGGGACCACCACGGGCCGCACCGCCGTGGCAATGCCGTGCGAGAGCTGCCAGGCGCTGACGTCCGCGGGGACTTTCTTGCTCAGCAGGAAGTTCACCCGGACCCGGTCGGCGTGGGACTGGTTGGAGCTGTAGGCAAGCAGCACACCGTCCAGGTCCTCGAGCGACAGGCCACGGCCCAGCTTCTGCGCCACCTGCTCAACCAGTTGTTCCACACCCTGCAGCTGCATGCGCCAACACTACTGCCCGGAAGGTCCCGTGGACGAACGGACATGAGGCGACACCTGCCGCCCCGCGGCTCGACAAACGTCGAGCCACTGATGCCAGAATTCCCGGAATGGCGCGGATCCGCTTCAGCCCTCGCCTTGCCTTCATGTCAGCTGGCTCACAACCGGATTTATCGTTGATACACGAAATCCTTCCGCACTTTCCGGCTGACCAGGCCGAAGATATGGAGCCCACGATGATCATCGGCGTCCCCAAAGAAATCAAGAACAACGAGTTCCGGGTGGCCATCACCGCCGCCGGCGTCCACGAATTCCGCAGTAACGGCCACACCGTGCTGGTGGAGCGCGGCGCGGGGCTGGGCTCGGGCATCACAGATGAGGAATACGCCATCGCCGGTGCCGAGATCGTCAACGAGACGGACGACGTCTGGGCTCGCGCGGACATGGTCATGAAGGTCAAGGAGCCGGTCAAGGCCGAGTACCACCGCTTCCGCAAGGGCCTCATTCTCTTCACATACCTTCACCTGGCCGCCGAGCCCGAACTCACCCGTGAGCTCATCAACTCCGGCGTCACCGCCATCGCCTATGAAACCGTCCAGGAGGGCCGCACCCTTCCGCTGCTCGCCCCCATGTCCGAGGTGGCGGGCCGGCTTTCCGTGCAGGTGGGCGCATCCTCGCTCATGGCCCCCGCAGGCGGCAAGGGCGTGCTGCTCGGCGGCGTTCCCGGCGTCCGGCCGGCCAAGGTCGTTGTCCTCGGCGCCGGCGTGGCCGGCACCAACGCCGCCGCCATGGCGCTGGGCCTGGGCGCCGACGTCACCATCCTGGACATCAACATCAACCGACTGCGTGAACTGGACGCCCAGTACCAGGGCCGGCTCAAGACCGTGGCCTCCAACAAGTACGAGATCGAAAAGTCCGTGGTGGATGCGGACCTGGTGATCGGGTCCGTCCTCATCCCCGGCGCCAAGGCCCCCAAGCTGGTCACCAACGACCTCGTGGCCCGCATGAAGCCCGGTTCAGTCCTGGTGGACATCGCCGTGGACCAGGGCGGCTGCTTCGAGGACACCCACCCCACCACGCACCAGGAGCCCACGTACAAGGTGCACAACACCATCTTCTACTGCGTGGCCAACATGCCCGGCGCCGTGCCCAACACCTCAACCTACGCGCTGACCAACGTCACCCTGCGGCACGCGGTGGCCCTCGCCAACCTGGGCGTCCGGGCAGCATTCGACCGCGACCCCGCCCTCGCAGCCGGCCTCAACATTGCCGCCGGCCACGTGGCGCACCACTCCGTGTCCGAGGCCCACAACCTGCCCCTCGTAGCGGACTGGCACGAACTGGTCTCGGCGTAGTCTCGGGGTTCCGGCCGCAACGGCGGCCATCCCCGCGTGCTGCTCCTTCGTCGCTTTGACGCACGCTTCCGAATGGCCTCCGTTGCGGCCGTTAACGAACTGATGCGGCCAGTTCCCGTGCTTGTTCAATGATTTTCAAGGACTCGACGGCGTCTGTTGGGTCTACGGGGAGGGGCAGGTCTGACGCCGTGCCGCCGTCGAGGATTTTGTCTGCCAGGAGCCGGTAGAACTCCGGGTAGGCGCCGCGCTCGGTGGGCAGGGCGTCCAGGTGTCCATCGCGGCCCAGGAGGCCTGCCCACTCGGGTGCCTCCTGGCCGTATTCCGCGTCCAGGGGGCTGCCGCCGGCTGCAATGTACGGCTCCTGCGGGTCCACCCCGTTCTTGGTGAAACCGCCCACGGAACCCAGCACGCGGAACCGCGGGGCCTGCTGCGCGCAGAGCATGTTCATGGTGAGGTGGCTGATCACACCGGACTCATGCCGCAGGACCAGGAAAACGTCGTCGTCCGCCCGTTCGTCCGAGCGGCGCACCTTCAGTTCCGCGTGGACCACGGCGGCCGGCCCGAAGAGCTGGAGGGCCTGGTCGATCAGGTGGCTGCCGAGGTCGAACAGCGTTCCGCCTCCGTCGGCCGCGGTGGCGCGGGCCTTCCAGGCCTTGGCGATGGCGGGCGACCACCGCTCAAAACGTGATTCAAACCGTGTCACCTTGCCCAGGGCATCAGCTGCCAGGAGCTTCCGCAGGGTCAGGAAGTCGCCGTCCCAGCGCCGGTTTTGGAATACCGTCAGGACCCGGCCAAGTTGCCGGGCCAGCGTGACGAGCTCCTGCCCCTGCGCGCTTGTCACGGCGAAAGGCTTGTCCACCACCACATCAAGGCCCGCTTCCAAGGCTGCCTTGGCCAGCGGGTAATGGGTGGCGGGCGGGGTCCCCAACACCACCAGGTCCACATCGTTGGCGTGTTCAAGGACTGCCTGGCCGTCCGGCACGGTCTTCACCTCCTGGTACTGCGCGGCCGCCGCAGCCTCCCTGCGGGCGTTGGACGTGGCAATCATGCTGAGTGTGTACCGCGGGTCCGCTGCTATCAGGGGCGCGTGG
The DNA here is from genome assembly GCF_013314975.1 of Pseudarthrobacter oxydans. Taxonomy (GTDB): domain Bacteria; phylum Actinomycetota; class Actinomycetes; order Actinomycetales; family Micrococcaceae; genus Arthrobacter; species Arthrobacter oxydans. The sequence goes on from NZ_JABTYH010000011.1 coordinate 31,066, forward strand.
AACACACTCCCGGACAACCCGAAACCCACGACGGCGGTGCGAATGGTGCGTGCTGAAGCTTCAGTCCCGGTCATAGGGCTACCGTACTCCGGACGCTCTCTCACTTCCTGCCCCAAAAACACAAGCGCTCTCTCACTTTCCGGCAAGGATCACCGGAAAGTGAGAGAGCGTGGCAGGAAAACCTGCAGGGAGTGAGAGAGCGTTACAAGGTGGGGGTTTACTTCTTTTCCCAGCCGAGGGTGGTCCAATCCGGAACCTGGGAGAGGCTCTGGAACAGGGACGGGCCGTAGTTGGCCAGGCCCGTGCGGACGAAGGAGATCTGCGGGCCGTTCATGACCACACCCATGGAGAAGTACTTCGCCATGTGCTCCTTCTCCACTTCCATGGCCGCCTTGTTACGCTCGGCGTTGTCCTCGATGGAGGCCAGATCAGCGATCTTCTTGTCCAGCTCGGCGTCGCCCAGCTGGTTCTCGTTGGTCTTGGAGTCGTAGTACTGCTTGACGGCGGACGTGGCGTCCGCGCCCACGGTGTAGCCGGAGACGCTCATGTCGAACTCGCGTGAACCCAGGACCTTGCCGAAGTCGGCCGAGGCCCGCTGGTCAATTCCAACATCCATGCCGCCGGCCTGGAGCTGCTGCTGCAGGGTCTGGGTGAAGGCGAGGGTGGTGGGATCGTCACCGAAGTTGCTGATCTTGAAGGCTGCGGGCTTGCCGTCCTTCTCCATGATGCCGTTCGCGTTCTCGGTGTAGCCGGCGTCCGTCAGCACCTTCTTGGCGGCTTCCGGTCCGGTTTCCTTCACGGGGTAGTTGTCCTGGTAGTACTCGGAGAACGGCAGGAGCATCATGGACCCGGAGCTGGGCTCTTCCCAGTTCAGGCCGTTGAAGCGCACCTTGCGGAGGGCTTCACGGTCAACCGCCGCGAAGATGGCCTCGCGGACGGCGACGTCGGTGATGCGCTGGGCGTTAAGGTTCATGCCGCCGGCAAACAGGCGCTGGCCGCGGCGGACCTCGGAGTTGCTGGTGCCCTCAAGCTGCTTGTAGAGGGAGATGGTGTTAGCGGACATGGCGTCGATCTCACCGTTCTTGAAGGCAGCGATCTGGGCGCTGGTCTCCAGCTGGCGGAACACCACATTTTCCAGGACCGGCTTGTTGCCCCACCACTTCTCGTTGGGCACCAGCGTGACGGTCTTGGCGGCGGTGTCGTACTGGTCCAGCTTGAACGGACCGGCCATCCATTCCGGGTGCAGCTCGCCGTTGAAGCCCTCGTTGAAGATCTCGGGGCTGTTCACGGCGGGGTGGATCAGTCCAAAGAACAGGTCCTCCAGCGGATAAACCGGCTGGCTGGTCTTGACGATAATTTCCTTGTCGCTGCTGCCTGCCTCGACGGATTCCACGAATTCATAGGCACCCGAGCTGACGATGTCGTAGCCCGCATCCGGGCTCTTGAGGATGTTCCAGGTGTTCTGGAAGGCCTTGACGTCGATCGGGGTGCCGTCGTTGTAGGTGGCCTTCTCGTTGACCTTGATGGTGATGGTCTGCTTGCCATCCTCGACTTCGTTTTCCACGGTCTCGCAAAAGTCCTTGTTGGGGGACGCCTTGCCCTCGAAGTCGAGCTTCCAGCAGCCCCCGATGCCGCCACTGTTCACAGCGACCGGGTTCATTGGGATTTGTAGCGCGGAGTTGTCCGCGCTGTTGCCGTTGTTGGAGAACCCGTTGAAGTCCGGCCCGATGTTGCCCAGCGGAAGGGTGACCTTGCCGCCCTGTTCAAGATCGGCTGCCGGCTTCTCGTTGATGCTGATGAGCTTGGACAGGTCGCTGCCTGCCTCCTGTCCCTTGGCCGTTTCCGGGCCAGTGGACCCGCCACCGCCGCCGCAGGCCGTCAGCGCCAGAGCTGCGGTGATGGCCGCCGCTCCGCCGATCCTGTTCAGATTCCTCATGGTGTTCCCTTCGTTGGTGCGAGTGGTGGTGCTTGTGATAGGTCGAAGAAACCTAGGGCGCATGGTGGCCCGCCGATTCGTGGACTACCAGCATGTCCTCGTCCGGCTCTCCGTCAGGGAAGAAGCAGGCGAAGCGTTGGTCCGGGGCGGGCAGTGGTTCCGCCGCCAGGGTTTGGGCCGCCGGGGAGGGTGCTACCTGCTCCAGCGGCGGTTCCAGGGTCAGGCACTTTTCCTGCTTCGCTGCCGGCAGCGCAGCAAAGACCGGGCAGCGGGTGGCGAAGTTGCAGCCCTTGGGGGTGCCCAGTGGAGACGGCAGGTCGCCCTGGAGGATGATGCGTTCCCGGGTGCGCTCCAGCTGCGGGTCCGGCACGGGGATGGCGGAGAGCAGGGCGCGGGTGTAGGGGTGGCGTGGGTTGTCGAACACCCGGTCCACTTCGCCGATTTCCACGATTTTCCCCAGGTACATCACCGCCACCCGGTTGGAGATGTGCCGGACCACTGACAGATCGTGCGCCACCAGCAGGTAGCTGAGGCCCAGCTCGGCCCGGAGCTTGTCCAGGAGGTTGATGACGCCGGCCTGCACCGAGACGTCCAGGGCCGAGACGGGCTCGTCCAGGACCACAAGCTTCGGGTTCACGGCCAGTGCGCGGGCTATGCCGATGCGCTGGCGCTGCCCGCCGGAGAACTGGTTGGGGAAGCGGTTCACATGGTCAGGCTGCAGGCCCACCAGCTTCATCAGTTCCATGATCCGCTTCTTGGTGTCGGCCTTGTTCATGCCCGCGTTCTGCAGCGGTTCAGCAAGGACTTCATACACCGTGAACCGGGGATCAAGCGCGCCGGTCGGGTCCTGGAACACCATCTGGAGCTCCCGGCGCATGGCGCTCCTGGTCTTGCCGTCGGCGGCCTGCTTGTTGCTGATCCCGCCGATCACCACCTCGCCGTCCTGGTCCTTGTGGAACTCCATGATTTCCAGCAGGGTGGTGGTCTTCCCTGAGCCCGACTCGCCCACGATGGAGAAGCATTCCCCTTCGCGGATATCGAAGCTCAGTCCGTCCACGGCCTTGACGGTACCGATGCGGCGTTTCAGCAGTGCGCCCTTTGTGAGCGGGAAGTGCTTCCGGACGTCCTTCAGCTGCAGGACGGTGGAGCGCTCCTCCCTCGGGATGGCGTCGAAGCGGGATACCGGCACCGGCGGAGCGGCGAAGACGTCATGGACATCAACGTCGCCGCCCAGCGAACCGGATTTGATGCAGGCGGCGCGGTGGGCGGCCGGCCCCGGAACCGGCGCCAGCGCCGGTTCACCCTCCAGGCACGCGTCCGTGGCGAGCGGGCAACGGGGCGCGAAAGAGCAGCCGGTGGGCGCGTGGATCAGGTTCGGCGGCATGCCCTCGATGGGCACCAGCGATGACTTCTCCGCAACGTCAACGCGCGGAACGGCCCCGAGCAGGCCCATGGTGTACGGCATCCGAGGGTTGTAGTAGATGTCATCCACCGCTCCGGTCTCCACCGGCCTGCCTGCGTACATCACCATGATGTCGTCGGCCATGCCCGCCACAACGCCGAGGTCGTGCGTGATCATCACGACGGCGGCTCCGGTCTCCTCCTGCGCCGTATGCAGCACCTCCAGCACCTGCGCCTGGATGGTGACGTCCAGCGCCGTCGTCGGCTCATCTGCGATGAGGACCCGCGGGTTGTTGGCGATGGCAATGGCAATCATCACGCGCTGGCGCATGCCGCCGGAGAACTCGTGCGGGAAGGCCCTGAGGCGTTCCTTGGGGCTGGGAATGCCCACCATGGCAAGAAGTTCGACGGCGTGGGCTTCTTTCGCCTGCTTGCTCATGGCGGGGTTGTGGATGGTCAGCGCTTCGATGATCTGGTTGCCCACCGTGTAGACGGGCGTCAGCGAGGACAGCGGATCCTGGAAGACCATGGCAAGCTCATTGCCGCGGAACTCGCACATGGCCTTGTCGCTGAGGCCCAGCAGTTCCCTGCCCTTCAGCCGTACCGAGCCGGTGACCTCCGCCGTGGTGGGCAGGAGGCCCATGATGGCCAGGGACGTGACCGATTTGCCGGAGCCGGATTCGCCCACGATGCCGAGCGTTTTTCCAGGCATGAGGTCAAAGTCGACACCCCGGACTGCATGAACCACACCGTTTTCGGTGTTGAAGCGTACGTTCAGGTCCCTGACGGACAGGATTGCGTCCGCCGGCGCGTGAAGGCCGGCCACGTGCAGCCGTTCCACAGCTGACTGGGGCTGGTCAACCGGTCCGGCGGCAATTTCGCTGCTCATGAGGCGTTCCCCTTAACACGGGCTTTCAGGGCGGTACGCTTTTTGGCGCTGCCGGAAGAGCTTGAGCTTGGATCGAAGGCGTCGCGCAGTCCGTCGTTCATCATCGCGAGCGAGCCCGTGAGGAGGAACATGACGGTCAACGGCACCCAAAACATCCAGGGGAAGGTCTGGACCTGGGATGTCGCGCCGCCGATCAGGACGCCGAGGCTCACATCCGGAACCTTGATGCCGATGCCGATGAAGGAGAAGGCAACTTCCGCGAGGATGGCGCCGGTGACTCCACGGGTGATGTCCAGGACCAGCAGCGACCCGATGTTGGGCACGAGGTGGCGCCACACGATCCGGCGCGCCGGAACACCCATGTACTGGGCGGCCTTGACGAAGTCCCGCTGCATGAGTGACATGGAGAGGGACCGGATGAGCCTCGCTGTTCCCATCCAGCTGAAGACGAGCAGCACAATGATCAGCAGCAGCCAGGACGGCAGGTCCCGCCTGAGCCCTTCGCCTCCGCCGCTGGTGGCCACAGCCACCACCAGGAGGGCCGGCATCATGATGAGCGCTTCGAGGATGAAGAGCATCACCTTGTCCACCTTGCCGCCGAAGTAGGCCATGGTGCACCCGTAGACGGCGGCGACGAGGACGGACACGAGCCCGACGATCAGTCCGATCAGGATGGAGATCCTGGTGCCTTCCACCGTCATTGCGTAGAGGTCGATCCCGGCCTGGGAGGTGCCCAGGTAGTGTTCGGCCGACGGCGGCATGCCGATGTTGAAGGGGTCGATGGTTTGCTTGTCCCACTCGGTGAAGTACCCGCCCACGAAGGAGAAAACGGTCAGGGCGAGGAAGATGGCAAGCCCTGCCACGGCTGTCTTGTTCCGCATGAAGCGGCGGAAGATGATGGTGTTCTTGCCGATGACGACGTCGGCGCTCTCCAGGTGGGCGTCCTGCGCGACGGCGGCGGGGTCTACTGCATTGAGGTTGGTCACGGTTACTGCACCCGCACTCTCGGGTCAACAAGGGTGGTGGCGAAATCCGCCAGAATGGCTCCCAGGGCGAAGATCACGGAACCATAGGCCAGGGTGGCCGTGGCGGCGTTGACGTCCTGGAGTGAGATGGCGTCGATGCTCCAGGAACCCACGCCGGGCCAGGCGAAGATTTTCTCCGCGAAGAAGCCGCCGGCAAAGATGGCCGGGATGGTGAAGGCGATGCTCTGGGCCACGGGTATGAACGAGACCCGCAGCGCGTGCCGCGAGATGGCCTGGTTCCTGGTGAGTCCCTTGGCGCGGGCGGTCCGGACAAAGTCGGCATTGACGTTGTCCAGGAGGTACTGGCGCTGGGCAATCTGGTAGGACCCCCAGCCCACCAGTGTGATGGCAACAGTGGGCACGGCGTAGTGCGCGAGCATGTCGATGAACTGGGCCCAGCCCGGTTCCATCCCCGGGGTGGAGATGCCGGTGACAAAAAAGATGCGTTCGCCCACGGTCTCGTTGATGTTGATGGCACCCAGCTGCACCAGGAAGTAGGCAATGGGGGCCGGCACGATGTACGCGAGGTAGCTGTACGAAGTGATGACGCGGTCCTGGAACCGGTACTGCCGTGCGGCCGAATAGACGCCGAGGGCAACCCCAATCACCAGGGTGAGGATGATGGAGGCCAGGAAAAGGCGGGTGGAGATCCAGACCCGGTCCCCGAACTCGGCGTTGATGAAGGCGCCGTTGGGGCTGCGGCCCCAGTCCCAGCGCGTGACAATCGCCGTAAGCCATTCGACATAGCGTTCCCAGGGGCTGAGGTCGGGGTCGAGGCCCTTCAGGCGCATGGAGTTCGCCACCTGTTCAGGGGTGGGACGGGGTATCCGTTCCTGTTCAAGCAGCGCGGGCTTGAGGGAACTGACGGCGAGGAAATATCCCGCCGACGTTGTCAGGAAGATCATGAAGACATACGTGATGCCCCGCTTGGCGAGATACCTGAGCATGCGGCAGCTACTTCTGGATCGTCGCCGCCGGCAGCCAGACGGTCAGACACCGCGTCATCCGCAGGCGGGCCAGGCTGTTGGGCAAATCAACAATCACGTGCTGGATCCTTCCGTTTTCCCGTGATCAGCGGGGGTTGCGCCGCCTTACCGGGTCCTTGCCAGCGGGTAGCTGGCGTCCCGCAGCCTGTCAGGGCTTAGTCCTTGTGGACTATGTCGCGGGTCACATTCCAGAGGAAACTATCACAAGCCGGAACCGAAAATGCGGGCGAATGCCCGGAAAGCTACCCGCCCGTATCAGATCGTTATGAATAGTTCTGTGAAGTTGGTGTGACTGGACGCGTATCCGAGCTGTGGCGTAACCTAAGCGCCGCGGACCACGCGTGTGACAAGATCCCGCCAGGAGGCGGTGAGCCTCTCGGGACTGACTCCGTGAACCTTGACAAGGCTTAACAGGCGCTCCGGATCCAGGGTCGCCGCCAGGGAGCCGGCCATCAGCCAGGGGTCGGGCCCGAAACCCTCTTCCCGCAGGAGGATCTCGATGTGGCGGTGCCACAGGACGGCGGCGGGGGCTTCAAAGCGCCCGCGCGAGGCATGCTCGGCGGCGAGCACCAGGTCCCCGAACTCCATGACGTAGGAGATCCGTTCCGCCCCAAAGGAGATGAGGCGTTCCATCCCGGGCGCACCCGGGCCCAGCGGCGGCGGCCCGAACATGAACCGGGCCTGGAAATCGGCCTCGGACTCGCTCAGCAGGGTCAGCATCAGTCCCGCACGGCTGCCGAACCGCCGGAAGACCGTGCCTTTGCCCACCCCGGCGTGTTCGGCCAGCCGATCCATGGTCAGCCCCTCTGCCCCGCAGTCAGCAATCAGCTCCCGGGCAGCCGCAAGCAGGCGTTCCCGGTTCCTTGCGGCGTCCCGGCGTTCCGCCGCCGCCCCCGCCCCCGCAGGGAGGCCGGGCCGCGGTGGGATGGAACTCACATCCGACATTCCACACCTCGGGAATAATAAGCGGACCGTAGTCCGTTTAGATGGGTGAAGGCACTGACAAGCCTCAGCTTAGACCGGCCCGCGGCCCTCCCGCGGACCCAGACCCCAGGAGTTCCCATGACCAAGAGCACCGTCCTTACCCTCGTCGGCAGCCTCCGCGCCGAGTCCACCAACCAGAAGCTGGCCGAAGCCATCCAGCTGAACGCACCGGAGCAGGTCGACGTGGTGATCCACGGGAACCTGGGCAACATCCCGTTCTACAACGAAGACATCGACGTCGAAGGCCAGGTCCCCGAGGCGGCGGCAGCCCTGCGCGCCGCGGCGAATGAGGCAGACACGCTGCTGCTCGTCACCCCGGAGCACAACGGCACCGTGCCTGCCGCACTGAAGAACGCCATCGACTGGCTGTCCCGCCCCTTCGGTGCCGGCGCCCTCGCCGGCAAGCCCACCGCCGTCGTCGGCACCGCGTTCGGCCAGTACGGCGGGGTCTGGGCCCAGGATGAGGCACGCAAGGCAGCAGGCATTGCCGGCGCGCAGATCCTTGAGGACGTCAAGCTTGCCGTGCCGGGATCCATGGTCCGCTTCGCTGAGGTCCACCCGAAAGACGACGCAGAGGTCGTGGAGCAGATCAAGGGCGTGTTCGACGCACTCACCGCCTCCCGGCCCGCGGCTTAACCAATGCCTCCAGTACCCGGCGCAGCCAATGCGCCGGGTACAGCCTTTTTAAACCCGCCCGGCAGCTGACCCCGGCGCCCGGCCGCGCCGGCGCTGCTCTGGCTGCCGCACCTGATCGTTGCTACCGTGACCGCATGAGTCCCTCAAAGACCCCGGCCGAGATCCTCACCATCGCCGGGACCGAGGTCCGCATCTCAAGCCCGGACAGGGTGCTGTTCCCCGAACCCGGGCTGACGAAGCTCGACCTGGTGGAGTACTACCTCGCCGTCGCCGACGGGGCCCTCCGCGGGGCCGGGGGACGGCCGATGGTCCTCAAGCGCTTCCCCAAAGGCATCGACGCCGAGCCGTTTTTCCAGAAACGCGTGCCCGAAAACCACCCGGACTTCATCGACACCGCCACCCTGCACTACGCCTCGGGGACGTCAGCGGAGGAAGCCGTCATCCGGGACGCCGCCGGACTGGCCTGGGTGGTTAATCTCGGCTGCCTCGACCTGAACCCCCACCCCGTGCGCGCAGAGGACCTGGAACACCCCGACGAACTCCGGGTGGACCTCGATCCGATGCCGGGCGTGGACTGGTCCCAGATCGTGGACGCCGCCTTCGTGGCCCGGGACGTGCTCGACGACGCCGGCCTGGCGGGGTGGCCGAAGACCAGCGGCTCGCGCGGGCTGCACATCCTGGTGCGCATCGCGCCGCGGTGGACCTACCGGGAGGTCCGGCTCGCCGCCGAGATCCTTGCCCGCGAGGTGGAGAACCGCGCTCCCGGCCTCGCCACCGCGCGGTGGTGGAAGGAGGAGCGCGGCGAGAGTGTGTTCGTTGACTTCAACCAGAACGCCAAGGACCGCACCGTGGCGTCCGCCTACTCGGTGCGGCCACTGCCCGACGCCCGGGTCTCCACCCCCCTGACCTGGGACGAGGTCCGGACCGCCAGGCCGGACCAGTTCACGGTGCTCACGGTGCCCCGGCGTTTCGCGGACCTGGGCGACCCGCACGCCGGTATCGATGACGCCGCGGGCAGCCTGGATGGGCTCCTGGCACTGGCCGAGGAGCTCGGCCCTGCGGAAAAGCCACCGCGCAGCGGCGACGGCTCCGGCCGCCGGCAGTCGGCGATGCCGCTCATTGAAGTTGCCCGGACCAGGACAAAGCCCGAAGCGCAGGCCGCCCTCGACGAATGGAAATCCCGCCACGCGGACCTTGTTCCGGCCCTGCATCCGGCCGACGTGCTGGTGGACGGGATGCGCGGATCGAGCTCGCTCTGGTACCGGGTGCGGGTGAACCTGCAGCACGTCCCAGAGGGCGAGCGTCCGCCGCAGGAAGACCTGATAGCCGATTACGACCCCTGGGCGGGCAAAGAGTGGCCGGGCCGGCCGGCGTCCTGACGGCGGCTCCGTCCGCGAACTTGGCGCGGGTCCGGGCTGGCGCTGCCCCGTGATCAACTCTTGTCCCAACCGGTACCTTCCCGGCATTCCCGGGCCGGGGCGCCAGCCGTAACGTTAATCCACCAAACCGGACGGGATTGCGGTGGAGGCATGCGGGCACGGAGTGCAGGAAGGCGCAGGGCAGGGCTGCGGACGGCAGCAGCAGCCAGCCTGGCGCTTCCGCTGTGGCTCGGCGCCTGCGCGGCAGGAGCACCCCTGGAACCCACCCCCGCGCCGCCCGCTCCGCTCGCCATCAGCAGCAGTACACAGGCCGCCCCGCCACCCGTTGCTCCCTCCCCGCAGCCGCAGGATGCTGCCCGGACGGAGACGGCCGCTCCCCCTGCCCGATCACTGAACCAGGCATCGGCCGGTTTCTCCGCCGGGGCCGGCGGGCCCAGCGCCCCGGCACCGGATGTTTCCACGCCAAGTACCCCCGCTCCCGGCACCGAAGCCCCGCAGGACCTTGGCGGTGCTGCAGTGCTGCGGGCTTCCGGCAAGCCCGGGCCCACCGGCACTCCGGCCGCGCCGCACACGGTGACGGCGTACTACGTGCTCCTGGACGACGGCGGCCGGAACGGTGTGCGTTTTGGCTGCAACGACAGCCTGGTGGGCGTCCCCCATGAAACTTCCGCTGCCGGGGAAGCCCTTCCTGCGGCGGTCGGCGCGCTGATTGACCCGCCAGGCAACGCAACTGCAGGAGGTCCGGAAGCGGATCTTTACAACGCCCTTGCCAGCTCACGCCTGAAGTTCCTCTCTGGCAGCTTTGACGGGACCACCGTGACGGTTTACCTGGCCGGAAGCCTCCGCCCCGGCGGAGCGTGCGATCTCCCCCGGCTGGAAGCGCAGCTCACGCAGACAGCGGTGGCTGCCGTCGGCGCCATCAGGGCAGAGATCTACGTCAATGGCCTCACCCTTGAGGAAGTGCTGAGCCTCGAATAACGGGCGTGGGCGTCAGCCTCAACCTGTGGCGTATATATAAACAGGTGTTGCTTTTAGGGCAACACCTCGCTGTATCCTGATGATGTGAGCCACGAAACACTCGACGCCGCAGCAGGGACGCTGCCAGCAGAAGCCATTGATGCCATCGAGCGGGCGGCGACCTCCGCGCACCGCCACGAAGAACTCTTTTCGGAACGCGCCGCGAATATCCGGCAGTCAGCAGTGCGGGACGTCTTCGATATCTCCATGCGGCCCGGGCTCGTCTCGCTCGCCGGCGGAAGCCCCTATCTGCAGTCCCTCCCGCTGGACCGCCTTGCCGCAACAGCCGCCAAGATCATTGCCGAGGACGGACTGACCGCCCTGCAGTACGGAAGCGGGCAGGGATCGGAGGAACTCCGCACGCAAATCTGCGAAGTGATGGCCGCAGAAGGCATCACGGACGCGCTGCCGCAGAACGTGGTGATCACCGCCGGTTCGCAGTCCGCCCAGGACGTGGCCACGAAGGTCTTCTGCAACCCCGGCGACGTGGTCCTGGTGGAGGATCCCACCTATGTGGGCGCCCTCAACACCTTCGAGGCATACCAGGTCCAGGTGGAAACCGTGGAGATGGACGACGAAGGCCTGGTTCCGGAGCAGCTGGAGGCACGGATTGCCGCCCTTCAACTGGCCGGCAAGAACATCAAGTTCCTGTACACCATCCCCAACTTCAACAACCCTTCGGGCATCACGTTGCCGGCGGGCAGGCGCCAACGGATCGTCGATATATGCCGCAGTGCGAATATTCTCGTGGTGGAGGACAACCCGTACGGACTGCTCCGCTTCAGCGGCGAGCCGCTGGCACCGCTGCGGGCGGCGAATCCGGATGACGTCATCTACATGGGGTCCTTTTCCAAGATCTTCGCCCCGGGCCTCAGGATCGGCTGGGCGCTTGTCCCGGAACACCTCCAGCGCCGCTACTACCTGGCAGCCGAGGCCGTAACGCTCTGCCCGCCCGCCTTCAACCAGATGCTGGTCTCGGCCTACCTCCGCGACTACGACTGGAGGGGCCAGATCGAGACATACCGCGGGCTGTACGCCGAGCGCTGCGCCGCACTGCTGGCAGCCCTTGAGGAACACATGCCGCCGGGCACCACATGGACCCGTCCGGAAGGCGGCTTTTTCGTGTGGGTGACCCTCCCCGAGGGTGTGGACACCTACCCCCTGCTGCGCAAGGCGATCGACGCCGGGGTCGTGTTTATCCCGGGAGCCGCCTTCACGCCGTCGGACGACCCTTCCAACAAGCTGCGCCTCGCCTTCAGCGCCGTCCCGCCCGAGGCCATCGCCGAAGGGGTACGCCGCCTGGCGCCGGTGCTTCAGCAAGCCATCGCCGCGCTGTAGCCTTGGCCTGACCAGCGCTACTGAAACCAAGCAAAGGAGCACACATGAGCGGAATCATCGTTGTAGGGGTTGACGGCAGCGCAACTGCCAAGAAGGCGGCCGAATCGGCCCGCGACCTCGCAGCAGCCCTTGGCGCCTCGCTCCACGTGGTATCCGCCTTCGACAGCGACCGAACCGAGGTGTTCGGCAGTGGCAGTGACCGCTGGATCGTGTCCGACGCCGATGCCGCCGAGCATGTGGCGCGGACAGTTGCGGAGTCGCTGGGCAGGGATATCAAGGTCACGTACTCCGCCGCCCGCGGCAGGCCGGCCGACGCCCTCATCAAGGAAGCCCTGCGGATGGACGCACGGATCATCGTGGTGGGAAACCGCAGGATGCACGGCATCGGGCGCGTGCTTGGCAGCGTTGCCAACAGCGTGGCCCACAACGCGCCCTGCGACGTCTACATCGCCAATACGTACGACGCCGAATAGCAGAGTTTAACGGACACCATGCGGTCAGCGCGTCCCGCATGGTGTCCGTTCTCACGCCCGAAAGCGCGTTCCCGGCTCTACCCCGGCGATAAAATTGGAGGAGCCCCCAACGGTGCGGACACCCAGCATCCACCACCATCAAGGGGCCCCATTGATCACCCTCCAGCGCCGCCAGCTTGCCGGCCACGACATCCTCCTCGCCCGCCATGGCAACCACATCTGCTCCATGCGCGTTGACCGCAGCAACGACCGCGTCGTGGCTTTACTGGATGATGGCAGCGTGGACAGCGCCCCCAACCTCATCACGCCGGGGATCAAGCTCCCCGAGACGGTGGGCAGCGTGCTCCGGGAGGACTGGAAGCTCCTGACGGCCTGGGGCGGGATGGCAGCGGCCATGGCTGTCCTCATGACGGGTGCTGCCGTGGCCCTGGGTACCACCGCGGACCCGGCCACCCTTGAGATGCTGACCGCCTACACCGCCTACTGAGGCCGGGCTAAGCCACCATCCGGCCCTGGAGGGCGAACCAGATCCCGGCCATCACCACGCCGCCGAAGAGCGAACCGGCGACCACCTGCGCAACGGTGTGGGCGCGCAGCACCACCCTGGACCAGCCGACGGCAGGCACCAGGAGCAGCAGCGGGAGCCACGCCGGACCAAGCATGAGCACGCTGATCACTGCCGCCGAGGACATCGCCGCCGCATGCCCGCTGATCTTCCAGAACGGGCTGACTGCCGCCAGCACCACCACCCCTGCCACCACGGCGAGGACCATCACCACCACACTTTGCGGGGCGCCCGCTGCCGCCAGCACCAGGAGCCCGGCCAGGATGGAAGCCAGCGCCATCAGCAGCACGGGGGCACGCTGACGACGGTCGCTGACATGGTGGTCAGTGACTTTCCCCAGCCGGACGAGCATCAGCAGCAGGAACAGCGGAAGCACGCAGACGAACAGGGCTGCCAGCGCACCGTACCCCACTGTTCCGGGAAAGCCCGGCTGCGTTATGGGACTGATCAGCAGCTGGATGCTGACCACCACGGGCGGCTGGAAGGCCTCCGTCACCCATCGCGCGGCCCTGTTCTTCGCGCGGAGGGTGCTGCCGCTGATTGCCAGTGTCCTGTCCTAGTCGAGGAGGAGCGCGGGCTCCTCCAGGATGGCGGCGACGTCGGCCATGAAGCGGGCGGACAGGTCGCCGTCCACCACCCGGTGGTCGAACGATCCGCCCAGCGTGGTGATCCAGCGCGGGATCACTTCCCCGTCAAGGACCCACGGCTTCTGCTTGATGGTTCCGAAGGCCACGATGGCAACCTCGCCGGGGTTGATGATGGGTGTGCCGGTATCGATCCCCAGGGCTCCGATGTTGGTGATGGTCAGCGTGCCGCCCTGCATCTCGGCGGGCTTCGTCTTTCCGGACCGGGCCGTAACGGCCAGGTTGTTGAGCGCCAGTGCCAGTTCCTTCAGGGAAAGGTCCTGGGCGTTCTTGATGTTCGGCACCATCAGCCCCCGCGGCGTGGCTGCCGCAATGCCCAGGTTCATGTAGTGCTTGACCTGGATTTCCGCGCCGTCGGTTCCGTCGGCGTTGTCCACCCACGTGGCATTGACGCTGGGGTTCCGGGCAGCGGCCCAGATGACTGCCTTGGCGAGGATGAGCAGAGGTGAAACCTTGATGCCCTCGAAGTCCCGGGACGCCTTGAGCCTTTTGACGAACTCCATGGTGCGGCTGGCGTCCACGTCCACGAAGATGCTGACGTGCGGTGCCGCGAACGCGGAATCCACCATGGCCTTTGCGGTGGCTTTCCGGACGCCCTTGACGGGAATGCGCTCGATGCGCTGGTCCTGCGGCTTGCCCGCCTTGCCCCAGAACCCGTCCGCCTTGTCCAGTTCCGCGTCCCGCTGGGCCTGGTAGCTCACCAGGTCCTCGCGGGTCACCTCGCCGCGGGATCCGGTGGCCACCACGTCTGCCAGGTCGATGCCCAGGTCGCGGGCGATCTTGCGGACGGGGGGCTTTGCGAGCACGCGGCTGACCAGCCCGGTGATGGTGCCTCCCAGGGTGGGACGGTTGTCGACGTCGGCGCCCGGGCTTGTTGCCGGGCCCGGGTCCTGGGTCACTTCGGCCGGCGAATGGGGCTGGACGGGCTCCCCCTCCGGAGCGTTGCGCGAAAGGGAGGAGGAGGGGGACGTCTTCCGCGGCCGGCGCTTGACGGCGTCAGCCTTGGGGCCGGAGCCCACCAGGGGCCCGCCTGCCAGGGCACTTTCCGCGGCCTGCGCACTGTCTGCCGTGCCGCCGTCGGACGCTGGAAGCTTGCCGTAGAGCGGCTGCGCAGGAGCCTCAGGCGCGCGGACATCCGCCGGGGTGGGGTCTCCGGACACGTTGTCGCTGACGCTGATGATGGCGGTGCCCACGTCGATGGTCACCCCTTCCGGGACCAGCAGTTCAGTGACGGTCCCGGCGAAGGGCGAGGGAAGTTCCACGAGGGACTTGGCCGTCTCGATCTCGCAGAGGACGTCGTTGATGGCGACGGCGTCGCCCGGCTTGACCTTCCAGGAGACGATCTCGGCCTCGGTGAGCCCTTCGCCGACGTCAGGCAGGTTGAACTTGTTGAGAGTCATGGTGTCCTCGGTTGGGAAGCCTCAGTAGGAAAGGGCGCGGTCCAGCGCCTCCAGGATGCGGTCGATGTCCGGAAGGTAGTCTTCCTCCACCTTGGCAACGGGGTAGGGCATGTGGAAGCCGCCTACCCGGATGACCGGCGCCTCGAGCGAGTGGAAGGCCCGCTCGCTGATCCGGGCGGCGATTTCACCGCCGATTCCGCCGAAGGTGGGCGCCTCGTGGGCCACCACCAGCCGCCCGGTTTTCTGCACGGAGGCTGCGACAGTGTCGAAGTCCAGCGGGGAAATGGACCGCAGGTCGATCACCTCCACGCTGCGGCCGTCCTCTTCCGCGGCGTTCGCGGCCGCCAGCGCGACCGGCACCAAGGGGCCGTATGCCACGACGGTGGCGTCCGTCCCCTCGCGGAGGACGTGGGCCTTGAATGGATCCTCTGCCCGGCCCGGCGCGGCGGTGTCCACCTCGCCCTTGAGCCAGTAGCGGCGCTTGGGCTCGAAAATGATGACGGGATCCTGGCACTCCACGGCCTGCTGGACCATCCAGTAGGCGTCATGCGCGTTGGAGGGGGTGATGATGCGCAGGCCGGCAGTGTGGGCGAACAGTGCCTCCGGCGATTCGGAGTGGTGCTCAACGGAACCGATGCCGCCACCGTAGGGGATGCGGATGACTACCGGGACGGTGAGGTTGCCATTGCTGCGCGCGTGCATCTTGGCCAGCTGCGTGGTGATCTGGTTGAAGCCGGGGAAGACAAACCCGTCGAACTGGATTTCGCAGACCGGCCGGTACCCCCGGAGCGCAAGGCCGATGGCAGTTCCGATGATTCCCGATTCAGCCAGCGGCGTGTCCACCACCCGGTCGGGGCCGAACTCGCCGATCAGGCCGTCCGTGACGCGGTAGACCCCGCCCAGCGGACCAATGTCCTCCCCCATCAGCAGGGACTTTGGATTGCTGGCGAGTGTCTCGCGAAGGCCCTCGTTGATGGCCTTGGCAATGGTCATGGTTGTCATTAGTGGCCTGCCTTTGCTGCGGGCTGTCCGGAAGGTTCGGCCGGCAGGTCTCCGCCTTCGAACCCTGCGGTGTATTCCTCAAACCATGCGAGCTCCTCCGCCACCAGGGGATGCGCCTCGGCGTAGGTGTTGGCGAAGGCGGAGCGGATGTCCGGGGTTTCAAGGTCATGGGTGGTGCGTCGGACGTACGCGGCGAGTTCGTCGCCGTCGGCCTTCACTTTCGCGAAGAACGCGTCGTCGGCCAGGCCTTCGGCGCGCAGGTACTTTTCCACTCGGGCAAGCGGATCCTTTGCCCGCCACGCGTCTTCCTCTGCGGAGTGGCGGTACTTTGTGGGGTCGTCCGCGGTGGTGTGGGCGCCCACCCGGTAGGTGAAGGCCTCGATCAGGACAGGGCCCTTGCCCTGGCGGGCGTGTTCCAGGGCCCATTCGGTGACGGCGTGGACCGCGATGACGTCGTTGCCGTCCACCCTGATCCCCGGGAAGCCGTAGCCCTTGGCGCGGTTGGACAGCGGCACGCGGGTCTGGACATTGGTGGGGACGGAGATGGCCCAGTGGTTGTTCTGGCAGAAGAACACGACGGGCGCGTTGTAGGAGGAGGCGAAGACCATTGACTCGTGGACGTCCCCCTCGGAACTGGCCCCGTCACCGAAGTAGGCGATGACCGCGGCTTCGTCCCCACTGCCCTGCGCTGCCGCCAGCTTCTGGTCGCGCTGGATGCCCATCGCATAGCCGACGGCGTGGAGCGTCTGGGCGGCCAGGACCAGGGTGTAGAGGTGGAAGTTCGTGTCCTTGGGGTTCCAGCCGCCGTTCGACACTCCGCGGAACTGCCGGAGGAGCTCGGCAAGGTCCACGTTGCGGGTGTAGGCGACGCCGTGCTCACGGTAGGTGGGGAAGATGTAGTCCTGTGGCCGGCTGGCCCTGCCGGAGCCGATCTGTGCGGCCTCCTGGCCGGTCAGCGGGACCCAAAGCGCGAGCTGTCCCTGCCGCTGCAGCGCGGTGGCTTCCACGTCGAAGCGCCGGATGGCCGCCATGTCCGCGTAAAGGCCGCGGAGAACCTCCGGGGTAACCTTCTCCGCGTACCCGGTGAAGACGGGGTCGAAGCCCAGCTTCCCGTCGGGGCCCAGGAGCTGGACCATCTGCGCGGGGGGCTCGCCCATGACCGCCTCGGCATCAGCCTCACGCTGGTCGTCTACCGCTGTTCCGTCGAACTCGGTGGAAGGCAGATGTGTGCCCATACCGTCTCCTCGCTTGCCGCATGCGGATGCAGTGCAATGTCGCTGGGATATATGCCTCAAGAGGAATAGATTCCCGGCGCGGCATATATATTGCTTTACTGATCCTAACTTTATCTTCAGTAGGTACGCGCCGAGCTACTTGTTAAGCGCTAGGAACCCCGTGGCGCGTTTGTATAGTTCGCACACAGCTGGAGGAACCTGGTGTTGGCCTCCACCTCGCCGATGCTCACCCGCACCCCTTCGCCGGGGAACGCCCGCACTGACAGCGCCTGGGTGCCCGCAAGTTCAGCAAATCCGGCACTGTGTTCGCCCAGGTCCAGCCATACGAAGTTCCCCTGCGCGTCAGGAACAGCCCAGCCAAGGCTCCGCAGCCCCGCCGTGACACGCTCGCGTTCCTCCACCAGGCTTTGTACCCTTTCTACAACCTGGGGGTAGTTCTGCAGCGAAACAATCGCGGCCGTCTCGGCAATCTGGGACACGGCAAAGGGAGTGGCTGCCACCCTGATGTGCTGCGTCAGGACGGGGCTGGACACGCTGTAGCCGACCCTGAGCCCGGCCAGGCCGTGTGCCTTCGAGAAGGTCCGGAGCACCACCACATTGGGAAATTTGCGGTACATGGCAAGCCCGTCCACGGCATCTTCAGACCTGACGAATTCCTGGTAGGCCTCATCGATTACCACCACCACGTGCGGTGGGACGCGCCTGATGAATTCCTCTGTTTCGGCAGTGCCCAGGACGGGTCCGGTGGGATTGTTGGGTGTGCACAGGAGGACCATTCTGGTCCGGGCGGTCACGGCTGCCGCCATGGCCCGGAGGTCATGCCTGCCGTCGGCAGTGACGGGAATGCGCACGCTTTTGGCCCCGGAGAGTCCCACGCTGATGGGGTACGCCTCGAAGGAGCGCCAGGCGTAGACCACTTCGTCCGGTGTGCCGTCGTCGTTCCGTCCGGCAAACGTGGCCAGAAGCTGGTTCAGTGCGCCCAGGCTGCCCGCGCCAGTGACAATATCCTCGGCGGGCACGCCCAGGAAGCCGGACAATTCCGCGCGCAGCCTGCTGCTGAGCGGATCGGGGTACCGGTTGAAGTCGGCCTGGTGCGCTATGGCCTCAAGGACAGCGGGTAGCGGGGGCAGCGGGTTTTCATTGGAGGACAGCTTGTAGCTGGCCATCCCGTCAACGGCGGCGGGCGGCTTCCCAGCGGCATAGCGCGGCAGGCCGGCCACCACGGGACGGGGCTGGACACCACCCGTGAGGGTCTCAGAAGACGTCATGCAGACCAGCCTACTTCCCGTGCTGCACGAGGGAAGCAGGCTGGTCGCATGCTCTTGGCCTAGGCGCCGGACGGTGCTGCGGCGCTGTCCGCCCTGGTGCCCGCCAGCTGCGGCGCCCAGCCGTCCGTGCCGCGCAGGTAGGCCTCCAGCGTGTACTCCCCGGCCAGGGCCGGGTCGAGCTGGGGCCGCGTGGGGGTGACCCGGGATCCCGGACCGTTGTTGTTGAGTTCGTGGAAGCGCGCTTCCTGCCAGGAGAATCCGCTCATGTCCGTCCAGGGCTGACCGGAGATGTGGGCGCCCAGCCAGGAGTCCCTGATGAGCACCTGGGCAACCGCCTCCACGTCGCCGCTCGGGTGCCAGGGACGGCCCAGGTGGACGGTGCCTGCCGCGGCATCCGAGACGAACCGGCAGCCCGTGAACAGGTAGCCGTGTTTGATCTGGATGTTGAGGCTGCCGGCCGACACGTAGCCGTTGTTGCTGTCAGATCCCCGGTCCAGGGACCGGATCTCGCAGCCGGAAAACACCGCCGTACCCCGGCCGAAGATGAAGTCCACGTCCCCTTCTACGTAGCAGTCGCTGAAGAAGAACCGTGACTGCACTCCCCGGGCAGGCGAATCAACCAGCAGGGTGTCCTGGTTTCCCAGGCACCGGACATTGCGCAGGACCGCCCGGTCGCCCGTCAGGAAGAGCGCCACCGCCTGCCGGTTCTTCATCTCCTGGTTGGCGGCTTCGTCGAAGTCGTTGCTGAACGTGAGGTTCGCCGCCGTGAAATCCGCCCCGTCAATCCGCACGCTGGCGCTTCCGCCCGTGCCATAAGGTCCGGTGCCGTCAGGCTTCGCGGTGCCGGAGGCGTTGTTGTAGACCAGCACAACATCCCCGGCCCTCTCCCCCAGACCAATGAACGAAATCCTGGGCTTGTTGGCCGGCACCCTGATGAGTTCCCGGTAGGTTCCGGGAGCGATGCGTATCTGCGTGCGATGGGTGCTTCCGGCCGGGACGGCGTCCACGGCTGCCTGCACGGTCCGGAACACGGATGCTGCCCCGACCTCCAGGACCACGGGCTTGTCGACGGGACGTTCGCTGGGCCAGTGGATTCCGCCGAGGGGGTCTAGCTGGGCATCAACATGCTGGAAGTATCCCGGCGGGACTGCCTGCTGCGCCTGCAGCTCCGAGGCCACCAGCCCGGCCACGGCAAGGGCACCTTCCGCCTGGAAGTGGGTGTTGTCCGCCACGCCCTCCGGGTACTGCGGATATTGGCCGGGCGACGCATAGAGGAAGTGCGACTTTGTCCCTTCCGGGCCGAGCTTCTGCCACAGGTCCTTGGAGGAGGCGGTGAGATCCACGAGGGGCGTCCCCGTCGCAGCGGCAAGCTCCCGGACAGCCTGGGGGTAGGCGCCGTGCGAATCCTGGGCAACGCCGAGCGCGCTGAACCGCCGACGTTCTACAGGCGTGACCAGCACCGCCTTCGCGCCGCGGGCCCTGGCACTGTCGATGTACTTCTGCAGGTATTCCTTGAACGTGGTCTGGGGGTCTGTGCCCCTGGCCGGATCCTGGACCTTCTCGTCATTGTGTCCGAAAGAAATCAGCAGGTAATCCCCCGGCTGGAGCATTGCCGCCACCTCATCGAGGAGGCCGGCGTCGGCGAAACTCTTGGACGACGCGCCCGACCATGCGTAGTCGAACACCTCCGCCTGCGGCCCCAGCAGCAGGGGGAGCGCCTGGCCCCAGCCTGCGCGGGGCCGTTCCGACTGCTGGTAGGCCGACGAGGTTGAGTCCCCCACCACGAAGATCACCGGACGGGTCCGGCCCTGCGGGGACGCATTGGCGGGGCGGACGGCGGCCTGCGAGCGCGCAGCGCCCGGTCCGGAGATTACCGCCGCGGCCGTCGCTGCTCCTGCCGCAACAGCAGCCAGGATTGAACGGCGGCTGGGCTTGAGGCGTCGCATCAGTTGGCCTCCCCAGCCGTAAAGACGGGCCCGACGGCGTCCGCGAGAAGGGCGGGAACGGCCTGGGCGGCGTTCACATGGGTCCGCAGCACCGGCGTCCAGCTGTCATCGGCACCCAGCTGACGGTCCGCCGGAGCAGCTGCGTTGTAGGCTGCCCGCAGATCGACGATTTTGCCGTTGACCGCGTTTCCGGTGGTGGCGATGGCCTTGCCCTTGAAATAGGCGATAAGCGAGGCGACGGGGGTACCTGCGGGAAGGGTAAAGGCGTTGGCCTCAGCGTAGAGGTGCGATTCCACCCCTGCCCCGAAGGTATATCCGTAGGGGACCTCAGAGTCAGCGGAGGCCTTGAAGTGGTTGTTGTAGACGTCCACCTGGCCGTAGCGGACCCGCGGTGCCCGCTGGCCCACGTTCTCAAACACGTTGTGGTGGATTGTTACGCGCAGCTTGCCGGCGTCACCCCGGTTGGTGGAATCCGTGGATCCGATGAGCAGGAGCTTGTCATGGTCGGAGAACCGGTTGTAGGACATGGTGACGAGGTCCGAGCCGTTGGTGACGTCAACCGCTCCGTCATGGACCTGGTAGGGCCGGCCGAAGTAGCTGGGCTGGGCGCTGTCCAGGTTGGGGGCGTCGGTGAAGTGGGAATGGTCAACCCAGACGTTGGTGGAACCGTTGATGATCTGCAGCAGGTCATACTCACTGTTCCAGTTGCCGGTGGCGCCGTCGGTCGGATCCCAGGCCGGAAAGCAGTCTGCCGCATCGCGCACGGTGAGGTTCCGGAAAATCACGTTCCCGGCGCGGTTGATCCGCAGTACTGCACCCGTGATGCTGCTGTCCGGGCCAGCGCCCACAATGGTGGTGTTGCTCGGGATGTCCCAGCGGATGGTGGCGGCCTGCTTGGCCGCTGCTGCGCGCCGCGCAGTTTCCTGGGCGCCCTCAGGTTCCCTGGTTGTCCCATACCGGGCGGGATCGAAATCATAAAGGTACTGCGCCAGGGAATAGCCGGTGCCGCTGGCATAGTCTTCACAGCTGAGCGGAGAGCCGCTCGCGTCCACGTTGGCCGCGATGTCCCCGTGGACCCGGATGACCTTCGGGTCCGTGCCGCCACTTGCGAAGGCGGCCAGGAGTTCGGTTTTGCTGGAAACGTCGTACACGCGGTCCGCGCCGGCGGTGGACCCGCCGGTGGTGCCGGCACCCGCCGCCGCCCAACCGTCGTTTTCCGGCAGTACTTGGCGTTCGAGCGGCTGCCGGGCGGTCTGGGCTGTTGGGTCCGCCTGCGGCGCGGGCGATGCCAACGCGGGGGCTGGTGCTGCCAGCAGTGAAACGGCAAGGGCCGCCACCACAGACACGGGTGTTAGGGGCTTCTTGTGACGCATGATCTCTCTTCCTCCATTGGAACGAACCACGCTTCGGCACAGGCGACGGCCTGCACGTCGGAAAGCGATTTCTCTACTATGAGAAACCGCTTTCTGAATGTCAAGGCCTTAGTTGATCCTTGACAAAGGAATTGCAGCGTTGTCACAGTGGCATGCAAGCGTGTGACAGTCGCTGCGGGAGGGTGCCTGCGCAGGGCCGACTCCAGCCGACGCCCCGAGGGGACAGCCGTCTCCTGCACCTGGCTCACAGGCAGGTGTGAAAACATGGGCGCATGCTCTCTTTCATTGGCCGCGTCCTCATCAACGGGTTGGCACTGTGGATTGCAAGCTGGATCCTTCCCGGGTTGGAAATCTCCACAGCGGCAACAACAGACGCGGTAGCCCAGACGGGTGTCTCGCAGGGAACGGACGTGGCCGGAACGGCTTTGGCGTATGTGTTCATCGGCCTGATTTTTGGCTTGGTGAATGCGTTCATCCGCCCGCTGGTGAGCTTCCTGTCCCTTCCGATCACCATCCTCACGCTGGGCCTCTTCACCATCGTCATCAGTGCCGCCATGCTGTACCTGACCTCCTGGATCAGCAGTTTCACACCGGTGCACTTCACCATCGATTCGTTCTTCTGGACGGCCGTGTTCGCTGCCATCATCATCACCCTGATCTCGCTGGTGGCCGGCCGGATTACCGGAGTGCGCCGCTAACAGGCCTGCCTACCGCCCGCCATGCCCGCGTTCCCGCCGGCGGAGGTCCGCGGCGTGGAGATGTGACGCAGGCGCCGGTGTCCGTGCCAGGGAAAACCGCATGGCCGTTGCCGCGCCCCCGGCGCCGAGGACAGCACCCAGCGCGGCAGTGGACTGCACCAGCGACGGATCGGAGCTTGCTGACACCAGCCGGGCGCCGTCCTGGTAAGTAGTGAGGGTGTGGCCGGTGCCGAGGCCGCCCTCCCCGTCCACTGCCCTGGGGGCATGGCCCATGGACACGGTCACACGGCCCTTCGTGTCCGGATTGGGTGCACCGTCGGAGCCCGGCACCCAGTCTGCGCGATGCTCGAGGTGAAGAGACTGCACTCCCGGCGCGGCGTTGATCCCGGCGACAGGGGAACCCGCCGTCAGGACGTACCGCAGGTCGTATTGCCGGAGAAACCGGGGATCTGCAGCCAAATTCATGGCGTGAATCCCACCTTGGCTGTATCCCACGGCAACCACCGGGTCTCCCTGCCCGGCACCTGCGGCATTCAAAGCCTGCAGGGCCGCAATGTTCATTTCGTCCGAGCCGTAGAGCATCGCCTCACCCACCCCCACCTCGTCAAGGGGATTGGCACCGCCGGCGCCCAATAGTTCGGGCTGCGTGCCTGGAATCACCACAACATAGGCACTTTCTCCTCCCACCTGGACCTGGATGACCTCGATGAATCCCGGGCCACGGGCATCGATGAGGCGGATGCGCTCCAGCAGGCCGGCCGGGGAGGAGTCGAGATCAACGGAAACCGTCTCTTGGCGGTCCAGGACGAGGGGACGGT
The DNA here is from genome assembly GCF_013314975.1 of Pseudarthrobacter oxydans. Classification (GTDB taxonomy): domain Bacteria; phylum Actinomycetota; class Actinomycetes; order Actinomycetales; family Micrococcaceae; genus Arthrobacter; species Arthrobacter oxydans. The sequence goes on from NZ_JABTYH010000011.1 coordinate 54,079, forward strand.
TGAACGCGCCTGCGTCCTCCAGCACCTCCCACGGCCAGGGTTCCCTTTCAATGCGCATCTTCACTCCCTGGGCGTCGAGTCCGAGGGACGCGACGAGTGTTTCCATCGTCCTCTCGTCAGCGGCGCCTGTGATTGACGCATTCACAAGGGCATTGCCGAGGTCTCCAATACTCATCATCCCCAAGGACCGCTCCATGGCTGCCCTCGCCTCCGCCATTTCGTACTCCTGCCTGCACGCCCGGACCTGGCTGCTGATGCGCTGGAGTTCGGTCCGCACGGCCTGGAGGCTCCGTTCTGACTCGCCCACCGCGCTCAGGGCCATGGTCCCGGTCCACCGGGGCTGGTCCTGGAACGGAATGAGCTCTTCCCAAATGCGGCGGGCCTCGGCCTCCACCCCGGCAAGCCGTCCCGCCAGGGCATCCACTTTTTCCGCGCCCGCGGCCAGCTCCTCCAGCTGGAAGCTGATGCCGCCCACCCCGCCCCGGATTGTGAGGGGGCCGTCCTGTTCCGGGCCGGTGACCCGGACAGGGCCGCCGGTGCCGGACGGCGTCGCCTCGGCCATCTAGAACCTGCCGCCGTATGAGCAGCCGGCAACCAGGGTCTCGCGGCTGTGCCGTTCCACGGCCGCCTTTGCTTCCATCAATGATTCGAGGGAGCGCCGCAGGGCCGCCGCCTGCAGAGCCACGGTGTCCCGGTAGGCCCGCCCTGCCGGCGACTCCCACTGCAGGAGCTGGATGTCCCTGAATCCCGCAAGCACTTCCTCTCCCCGAACCACGCAGGCCGCCACACGGGCAGCCAGCTGGTCCACCTGGGAAACCCGGTGCAAGTCGGCCTGCAGGTCCGCCCCTGCCTGCTCAATGCTCACCCTTCCGCCCCACGGACGCCCCGCACCGCCGCCACAAGTCCCGTTCCCATCCCGCAACTGTCCCTTCCATGCCGCCCCACTTCCGTAGCGCCCGCCAGGACACACCGCCCGGCCCTCTTCCCTTCCCCGACGCTACGGAAGGACTGTCCCGGGCTGTAGGGCCGCCGTCGGCTATGTGGACAAGTAACGTGGATGACCGCCGCTTAAGGGGCCGCCGGAGTTCGTGAAAGAATCAGCACATGCCTGAAACTGCCGCCACAGCTGACACCCGTACGCCCTCAGGACGCCTGGCCCTTGCCGCGTCCCCGGAAAAGATCGCGCTCGGCCCGCTGGACGGCCGCTACCAGTCAGCCGTCGCGCCCCTGGTGGACTACCTCTCCGAGGCGGCCCTCAACCGTGACCGTGTTGCTGTGGAAGTTGAATGGCTGATCCACCTCACCAGCAACAACGTCCTTCCGGGCGCCGGGCCGCTGACCGCCGCACAGCAGGACCAGCTGCGGGCCATCGTGACCGAATTCGACGCCGGCTCGGTGGCCGAACTCGCGGACATCGAAGCCGTCACGGTCCACGACGTCAAGGCTGTGGAGTACTACATCGGCCGCCGCCTGCCGGCCATCGGCATCGAAAACCTGACCGCGATGGTCCACTTCGGCTGCACCTCCGAGGACATCAACAACCTGTCCTATGCGCTGGGCGTCAAGGGCGCCGTGGAGGACGTGTGGCTGCCGGCCGCACGCTCGCTGGTAGCCCAGATCAGCGCAATGGCCGAGGAAAACCGCGCGGTCCCCATGCTGTCCCGCACGCACGGCCAGCCCGCCACGCCCACCACGCTGGGCAAGGAACTTGCGGTCATCGCGCACCGGCTCACCCGCCAGCTGGACCGGATCGAGAAGACTGAATACCTGGGCAAGATCAACGGCGCCACCGGCACCTACGCCGCCCACGTGGCGTCCGTGCCCGGCGCTGACTGGCAGCAGGTCTCCAAGTCCTTCGTGGAGGGACTGGGCCTGGCCTGGAACCCGCTCACCACCCAGATCGAGAGCCACGACTGGCAGGCGGAACTGTACGCCGACGTCGCCCGCTTCAACCGGATCCTGCACAACGTCTGCACGGATATCTGGAGCTACATCTCGATCGGCTACTTCGCCCAGATCCCGGTTGCCGGCGCCACCGGCTCCTCCACCATGCCGCACAAGGTGAACCCGATCCGCTTCGAGAACGCGGAGGCCAACCTCGAAATCTCGTGCGGACTGCTGGACGTCCTGGGGTCCACGCTGGTGACTTCCCGCTGGCAGCGGGACCTCACCGACTCCTCCAGCCAGCGCAATATCGGCGTGGCATTCGGCCACTCACTGCTGGCAATCTCGAACGTTGCCAAGGGCCTGGAGCGCCTGGACGTGGCTGAAGATGTGCTGGCCGGAGACCTGGACACCAACTGGGAAGTCCTGGGTGAAGCCATCCAGATGGTCATGCGCGCAGAGGCGATCGCCGGCGTCGAAGGCATGGAAAACCCCTACGAACGCCTCAAGGACCTCACCCGCGGCCAGCGGGTGGACGCCGCCCGCATGCAGGAATTCGTACAGAGCCTCGGCCTGTCACCAGAAGCCGAGGCCCGGCTTCTGGCGCTGACGCCCGGCAAGTACACCGGCATCGCGGACCAGCTGGTGGACCACCTCAAGTAGCTCCCGCTGCAGTACCGCGGATGGCAGTAGAGTACGACGGCGGCGCCGGGCTCCCAAGGGGCCCGGCGCCTTCCGGTGCGGGTCATCCAACCGTGCCGGAAGTGCGAGACTGGAAGCATGAAGTTGCTGCTCATCCGCCACGGACAAACCCCCGGTAACGTGCTCGGCCAGCTGGACACTGAGCACCCGGGGCCCGGCCTCACAGAACTGGGCAAACGCCAGGCCGAGGCGATGGCCCGCTCGCTGGCGAACGAACCCATCGGCGCCCTGTATGCGTCCACACTGATCAGGACCCAGATCACAGCTGCACCGCTGGGCCGGTTGCATAGCCTGGAGGTCGAGGTGCTGGACGGCCTGCACGAGATCGAAGCCGGGTCCCTGGAGAAGCTCACGGACGAGGAGTCCCACAAGCGCTACATGGGAACTGTCTTCTCCTGGGCGGCGGGGGACCTGGACCGGAGGATGCCTGCCGGCCCTGACGGCCATACCTTCTTTGACCGCTTTGACGCCGCCATCCGCCGGGTGGTGGAGCGGGCGCTCGACCAGCGGCACGAGGCGGCGGCCGTCGTGAGCCATGGCGCTGCCATCCGGACCTGGGCGGGACGCCGGGCGGAGGACGCGGACCATGAGTTCGCGGCACGGCATGTGCTGGCCAATACCGGGATCGTGGCGCTGGAAGGCGACCCGGACCGCGGCTGGAAACTGCTCCACTGGGACGGCAGCCCGGTGGGCGGTCTCGCCCTGGCCGATCCCACCGCGGAAGACCCCACCGGGCAGGACACCGCCGGGTCTTAGGTCAGCTGCCGGATCCGGCGGGCGGGAAAAACCGCCATTCTGCGGCAGGGGCTGCTGGCCTGGTCGACGGGTACGGGCATGAGCCGCGCGGCCATGCCCGCGGCCTCCGCCGCCGTCGGCCTTCCCGCACTGTCCATAGCGGTCAGGGACCGGATGAAGGAAGACCAGCCGGGACCCAAGGAATCCGGCACCTGGGGACTGCGGAGGGTCCTGGCCACGAGCGACTCGATGGCCGTCCCGGGAAACGCCTTGGATCCGGTGAGGAGCTCCAGGAGCACCAGACCCATAGCGTAGACGTCCCAGGAAGGACGAACGGGTCCTCCCGAGGCCTGCTCGGGGCTCATGTAGTGCACAGTTCCTGATGAGACACCCGGTTCCGCAGGTGAGCCTGCGGCCGCGACGATGCCGAAGTCGACAATGCGCACCGGGCTCCGCCGCAGGCCGCTCAGCATCAGGTTGGCGGGTTTGATGTCCCGGTGGACCAGCCCTTCTCCGTGAAGGTGGGCCAGGGCTTCGAAGAGCCCGCGCGCCCAGCCGGCGACGGCGTCGGGATGGTGCCGGCTGTTGCGGACCGCCTCCGAAAGGCTCGGGCCCAGGGCGAGCTCCTCCACCAGGAACGGCCGCCCCGCCAGCGGTGTTCCGGCGGGGACAACACCCAGTCCGATAAACCTGACAATCGAAGGGTGGCTGAGGGCGGCCAGGACCGCGGCCTCATTGCTGATCCTCTCGAAATGCTTCGCGGAGTCGTCAACTGCCACTTTGACGGCCACATCCGGGCCGCCGTCAAGGTCGGCGGCCCGGAAAACCTGGGCCAGCGTGCCGCGGCCCAGGAGGTCCCTGAGCTGGTAGCGGCCCGCCACCACGGGCCCGCCCAGGGCGTGCTCGCCTGGTGGCTGCCTGTGCGCCGGGGAGGGGGCGCTCATGCGGAGAGGGCCGCGGTGTTCGGCAGGTCCACAGCGGTTCCGGCCTGGAATGCGCGGGCATAAGGGGAGCGGATCCACGCGTCCAGCTGGAAGCCGCAACCGCAGCGCCACACGGGCGGGAGCTGGACGGGACCGCCATCCTCAGGTTCGAACGAGTAGACGACGGCGGCTGGCCCCACAGCGGGAGTAACCAGGTCCATAGCGGTTCCGCAATGGAAGGCGGCGCCGCTGCCCGCGCCGTCCGACGGCCACTGCGTGCTGGAGGCAGGGCTCGTCGCAGAAGACTCCAAGGGCAAAAGCTCAGTAAAGGTAACCAACACGCTCACGACTCCGGAGGTAAATGTTCGGGATTATTCGTAAGCATACATATTGCTAGTCAATCTAGCTAGTCAGGCTAGATACTTTTTTCGTCCGGGTGTGACTTCTGGAGCGCTTCGGTCATCCGGCCCAGAAACTCCACCACAACCCGCGCCTCGTCCGCCGAGAGGCCCTCGGCTACCGCCATCATTTCGCGGTGCATATTGCCAAGGGTCAGGCGCACCTCCCTGTCGGACTCGACGGTGGGGACCACAATGACGGAACGCCTGTCGGTGGGGTGGGCCTCGCGGCGGACATGCCCGCTGGCCACGAGCCGGTCGATAAGGGATGTGGTGGAAGCGCTGGTGATGCCGAGGAACTGGCTGATGTCCTTGGGCACGACGGACTTTCCGGAGGCCTGCACCCGCAGCAGGTAGCGAAGGGCCAGAATATCCGTCTCCCCCATTCCCATGGAGTCGCGGGTGGAGCGGCGGACCGCCGTTTCAGCGGTCCGGTAGTCCCGCAGGGACTTCAACACCGCGGCGCTGTAATCCAACTGACCGTCGGGCCCGTACCAATACCCGGAACCCTCATTACCCGTAGAACGCATGCAATCATATTAGACCAGCTGATAACTAGGCAGCCAAGTAACTTGCAGGAGGCGGGTCGCGATGCGTTCTCCGGGAACTAACCGGCAGGAAACACCGGCGTAACCGCCCCCTCCTAGCCTAGGTTTGCATAACCCTTCGGCGAAGCGAGGCAGAATGCAGACCAACCCGCGGTTGAACATCAGGCAGGTGCCCTGGTCAAACCCCGTAGGCGCTGACCTGAGGCGCGCGCAGCAGGCCGAACTCGACGCCCGCTTCGGTACCCCTGACCACGAACCCGGCCCGCCGCCGTCGAGCGCGGACTGTGCCGTCTTCCTGGTGGCCTACGACAAAGGCTCGGGCCAACCCGTGGGGTGCGGCGGGCTGCGGATGATCGACGCCACCACCGCGGAGATCAAACGCCTGTATGTCCTCCCCTACACCCGCGGCTCAGGCGTGGCCAGCTCGATACTGGCGGCCCTCGAGGCAGAAGCGTTCAAGCTTGGTTACACGCGCATCAAGGCCGAAGCGGGATCTGCCCAGCCGGACGGCCGGAACTTCTACGAAAACTCGGGATTTGAGGCCGTTCCCAACTTTGGGCCCTACATTGGGGTGGCGCACTCGTACTGCTACGCCAAGAGCATCAATGCCCGCAGCGCCGCCCAGACCGCCATGGCCTAGGCCGGCGTCCCGTCACCCGGGGCGGACGTCGTCACAGTGGGTGCCGCTGCAGCGCCTCGGCTAACCTCGCCCTATGGAAACAGCAGACATCACCTTCCGCACCCGCAAGTGGGTCCGGCCCGAGGACCTGAACGCAAACGGGACGCTGTTCGGCGGCAGCCTGCTGAAGTGGATCGACGAGGAAGCGGCCATCTACGCGATCCTCCAGCTGGGTAACGGGCGCGCCGTCACGAAGTACATCTCGGAGATTAACTTTGTCAGCTCCGCGGTGCAGGGCGACCTGATCGAAATGGGGCTGACTGCCACGCGCTTCGGCCGGACATCCCTGACCATGCGCGCCGAGGTCCGCAACATGATTACCCGCCAGAGCATCCTCACCATCGAGGAAATCGTCTTCGTGAACCTCAGCCCGTCAGGGAGGCCGGAGCCGCACGGCTACACGGAAATCACCTACGACCGGGACAGGATCCCCACCCACCACCTGACGGAGACACTCACTGGAGACGCACAGTAACCGCTGACGCTTCACCGCCTGTTTACCCGCACGCCCCCGGCCGTTCCTTTGACTGGACCAGAGTAACCAGCCGGGCTGTTTATCGAATCGATAGCCATAACAGCCGTGAATTCCGCCTGCCCGGCGTTAGGCTTGCCGGACATGCTCCGATTCCAGTCCAGAAATGAGTCCAGATCGTGCGTACATTGAAGACTTTGGTTGCCGCCGCCGTCGCCGTCACCCTTCTTGCCGGATGCGGAGGAGGTGGCGCATCGCCCGCGGCGTCAGGTGATGCCTCCTCAGCCCCGGCTGGCGGATCCGGGGACACCCTGGTGGTTTACACCAACTCCAACGGCGAGGGCCGCGGGGAATGGTGGACCGCCAAGGCCGCCGAGGCCGGCTTCAAGATCGAGATCGTCGGCGCGGGCGGTGCTGATGCCACCAACAAGCTGATCGCGGAGAAGAACAACCCGATCGCCGACGTCGCGTTCGGGCTCAACAACATGTACTTCTCGCAGATCCAGGCCGAGGACGCCCTGGAGGCCTACGAACCGTCGTGGGCGGGCGAGGTGGACAAGGAACTGGGCGACGGTGAAACATACTGGCCGCTGGTCAAGCAGGCCATCCTCCTCGGCTACAACTCGGACAAGATCCCGGCGGACAAAGCGCCGCAGGACTGGACCGACCTGTGGACCAAGGACGAGTTCAAGGACCGCTACGAGCGGGTAACCGGCCTGGGCACCGCAACGGCACAACTGGTCTTCGCCGGCATCCTCAGCCGCTACCAGGACGACTCCGGCGACCTTGGGGTCTCGGACGAAGGCTGGAAGCAGGTGGAGCAGTACTTCCAGAACGGCAGCCCCGCCGTTGCGAAGACCGACCTCTTTGCCCGGATCGCGTCCGGTGAAGTGGACATGGGCCAGATGCCGTCCTCGATCATCGCCGAGCGCGAAAAGTCCTTCAACGTCAACGTGGAAACAGTGGTCCCGTCCGTTGGCGTCCCGCTGGCCGTGGAACAGATCGCCCTGGTGAAGGGCACGGAAAAGAAGGAACAGACCCAGAAGTTCATCGACTGGTTCGGCAGCGCCGAAGTGCAGGGCGAGTTTGCCCAGCAGTTCAACGCGATGCCGGTGAACAAGGAGGCCGCGGCCCAGGCCAATCCGGAGGTGGTGGACTTCTTCGCGGACCTCAAGCAGCAGGACATCGACTGGGACTTCGTGCAGGAAAACATGGGCGCCTGGGTGGAAAAGATCGAACTCGAGTACATGACGTAACCCGGCTCCGTCCACCCCGTTTCGATTCACCAGACAGGTTTGCCATGATCCGCTTGGACAACATCGAAGTTTCCTTTGGTGATTTCACCGCCATCCCGAGCCTTGACCTGCACGTACTCCCGGGGGAGTTCTTCACCCTCCTGGGGCCGTCCGGCTGCGGGAAGACGACGGCGCTGCGCACGCTGGCGGGCTTCATCCAGCCCTCCAGCGGCACAGTGCACGTTGACGGCAAGGACGTCACCCGGCTTCCCAGCGACAAGAGGCAGGTGGGCATGGTGTTCCAGAACTATGCCCTCTTCCCCAGCATGAGCGTGTGGGAAAACATCGCCTTCGGGCTGCGGGTCCGGAAGGAAAAACCTGCGGACAGCGACCGCCTGGTCCGGGACATTGCCCGGCGGGTGGAACTCAGCGATGAACAGCTGTCCAAGAACGTCGCTGAGCTGTCCGGCGGGCAGCAGCAGCGCGTGGCGGTGGCGAGGGCCCTGGTGCTGCGGCCCAAGATCCTCCTGCTGGACGAGCCGCTGTCCAACCTGGATGCCAAGCTGCGCCACCAGCTCCGCCAGCAGCTCAAGGACTTGCAGAGCGAGTTCGGGATCACCACGGTGTACGTCACCCACGACCAGGACGAGGCCCTGGCCATGAGCGACCGGGTAGCCGTGTTCAACAAGGGCGTGGTGGAGCAGGTGGGGACGCCGCAGGAGATCTACGACCATTCGGCCACGGAGTTCGTCTGCAACTTCATCGGGGACAGCTCGGCCTTGACGCCGGAGTTCGTAGCGGAGCTGAACCGGCTCTCAGGGGCGGGGCTCAGCCCGGACGCCAACTCCTACCTGCGGGTGGAAAAGGCGTCCTTGAGTCCCGCGACTGAAGGAGGGGCCGCCGTCGGACTTCCCGGCACGGTGGTGTCCCGCACCTACCACGGCCTTCACAGCCGGTACGTGGTGCGCAGCCACGGCGCCGACATCCGCCTCCTGGTGAAGGAAGAAGGCGGCGCCCACCACGGACCCGGCACCGAAACCACTGTGTACCTGCAGCCTGCCCACGTTCTGCAGTACCACCCGGACACAGGCGCCGCCCTTCGGCAGCGGGACCCTGCAGCAGTCCTGCCATGAGCAGCACGGCGGTTCGCGCCATGGTCCGCTCCCCCTTCGTACTGATCGTGGGGGCCGTCCTGACCTGGTTCATCGCGGCATTCCTGGTCTGGCCCAACATCAACGTCCTGATCGCGACGTTCTTCCCGGACGGCAGCTTTTCCGGGCGGGCCGCGGAAAAGCTCTTCTCGTCCCAGCGCGCCATGAAGGCGCTGGGCAACAGCTTCCTGCTGGCGGTGGCCTTGTCCATCACGGTGAACCTGGTGGGCGTGTTCATTGTCCTGGTGACGCACTACTTCCGGATCCGCGGTTCCAGGATCCTTTTCCTGGGGTATGCGTCCACCTTCATCTACGGCGGCATCGTCCTGGCTGCCGGATACAAGTTCATCTACGGGGACAAGGGAATTGTCACGTCCCTGCTGGTCAAGGTGTTTCCCGGCATGGACCCCGCGTGGTTCTCCGGTTTCTTCGCCGTCCTGGTAGTGATGACGTTCGCCACCACCACCAACCACATGCTGTTCGTGGCCAACGCCCTGAAAGGCGTTGACTACCAGACCATTGAAGCGGCCCGGAACCTGGGGGCGTCCACCTGGACCATCCTGCGGCGGATCGTGCTGCCGATGCTTAAGCCGACCCTGTTCGCCGTCACCATCCTGTCCTTCCTGACCGGGCTCGGCGCCCTGAGCGCTCCGCAGGTGCTCGGCGGACGCGACTTCCAGACCATCACCCCGATGATCCTGACGTTCACCAACAGCCCCACCTCGCGGGACCTGGCGGCGCTGCTGGCCGTGATCCTGGGCCTGGCCACCATCCTGATGCTCGCCGTGATGTCCCGGCTGGAAAAGGGCGGCACGTACTTTTCGGTGTCCAAGGTGTCCTCGGCGCTGCAGAAGCAGGACATCACCAACCCTGTGGCCAACGTGGTGGTCCACGCGGTGGCCTACCTGCTGTTTGCGGTGTACACGCTGCCGGTGGTGCTGATTGTGCTGTACTCCTTTGCCGACGGCGCCGCGATCCAGACGGGCGAGCTGGCGTTTGGCAGCCTTACGCTGGAGAACTACCAGCGGGTCCTGACCCAGCAGTCCGGGCTGCGGCCGTTCATTGTGAGCGTGGTGTACAGCGCCCTGGCGGCATTGATCGCCGTGGGCGGGCTCCTGTTTGTGGCCCGGCTGCTGCAGAAGTACAAGAACTGGGTAGCCTCGGTCTTCGAATACCTGCTCCACATTCCGTGGATCCTGCCGTCCGCGCTCCTGGCCCTGGGCCTCATCATCAGCTACGACCACCCCAATCCCCTGGTGGGCGGGGCAGTCCTCACCGGGACCACCGTGATCCTGCTGATCGCTTTTGTCACAGTCAAGATCCCGTTCACGCTGCGCATGCTCAAGGCGTCCTTCGCCTCGGTCAACTCCTCCTTGGAGGAGGCTGCGGCCATCATGGGCGCCAAGACCCTGTACGTCTTCCGGCGGATCCTCCTGCCGCTTGTGCTCCCGGCGGCCGCCGCCATCACGGCGCTGAACTTCAACAGCCTGCTGGACGACTACGACACCGCGATCTTCCTGGCCCACCCCCTGGTCCAGCCGCTGGGCCTGGTCATCAAGGCCAATACCGACGGCGCGGAGGGCGTTGACGGAGTCGCCAACACGTTCGTCTACACGGTGCTGCTGATGGTCATCACCGGTGTGACCATGTATCTCGTCTATGGCCGCTCCAGCCGGGAGCGGTCCCGGAAGAAGAAGCTGCCAGCCGTCCCGCCGGCCTCCCAGGTTCCCGGTCCGGGGCTTCCCGGAACGCCGGTGGCCGGGGAGGACGCCGCGCAGCCTGCAGCTCCCGTGCGCTGATCAGCCGGCGGAACCGCTGACGACGGCGGCGCGGGCGTTCCGCCGTCGGGCCAGCTTGAGGAGGCCGTCACGCAGCGGCTGGGCACCGTCCGCAAAGGCGACGCGCCCCATGGCAGAGGACGCCAGGCTGAGGGCGCGGGTCCTTGGCCGACGCTGCCGGTCGTAGGCACGCAGTGCGTGGCCTTCGGGCAGCGTGTTGAGGAGGTCAGCCAGTGTTACGGCATCCACCAGCGACTCGCAGGCGCCGCGCCCCAGGGTGGGCAGCATGGCGTGGGCGGCATCGCCGATGAGCACGGTCCGCCCGCGGACGTAGGAGCCAAGATGTGGAACTGTCCAGATCCGCTGGACCAGGCATGCTTCGGGCGTGGCTGCGGCCAGCGTGCGGCGGATGGCGGGCGCGTGGCTGGAATAGCGCTCCCGGGCGTATTCCAGGGCTGATGCTGCGTCAATTCCGTACGGGCCCATCGCGGACCGGTAGCTGGCCCACCAGAAGGACCCTCCCCGGGCGGCAGCCATGCCGAACAGGTCGCCGCGGCCCCAGTATTCGCCCACCTCGTCCTGGCTGACCGGAGCAGGCAGGGTCCCGCGGAGGGCGAGATACGGGGTGAGGCGGGCCTCCGTTCCGGCGCCCCAGACCTCCCGCCGGACTGCGCTGTGCACGCCGTCAGCACCGACCACTAGGCTGCCGTCGTCGGGAAGTGACCTGACGGTGCTGGTGATCCGGCGGACGGTTCCCGGGACGGCACCGTCCAGCAACCGCAGCAGGTCAGCCCGGGAAATGCCAAACATCTCCCCCGCGTTGACGGTGATCCAGGGCTCTCCCTGGGCGTCACGGACCGATCCGCTGCCGAGCACCGGGCTGACCGCCCGCGCCTCTTCAAGGACTCCCAGCCGCGCAAGGGCACGTTGGGCGTTGGGCCACATCCCCAGCGCGTGGCCCACGGCCGGCAGCCCAGGCCGTTTCTCGTACAGCGTCACCTGGAACCGGCTGTGGTCCAGGGCCGCGGCCAGCGCCAGGCCGGCAATGCCGCCGCCAACAATCGAGATTGTGTCCATGCACGTAATTTTACTACTTTTGTAGTGATCCGGAAGGGGTCAATTACACTGGGCGCATGCCTGACCGCCGGACCCATCTCCTTGATGCCGCCCTGGCCGTCGTGGCTGACAAAGGAATGAAGGGCCTTACCCACCGGGCCGTGGACGCCGCCGCGCAGGTGGCGGAAGGGACCACCTCCAACTATTTCCGCAACCGAACCGCCCTGGTGGAAGCGGTGCTGGACCGCCTGGAGCACCTGGACACCCAGCTGCTCCGGGACCAGGGAGCGGCTGGTCCGCCGCGGAACCTCGAGGAACTTGCGGGCCAACTGGCTTCCATGCTGCTGGCGCTGGCCGGCGAGCACGCGGGCCTGACCCGCGCCCGGCTGGCCCTTTCGCTGGACCGGCCGGAAGCGGTGACTGCCGGGCATTTCCGGCTGGTGGGCGGCCTGGTCCCGGCCCTCACCGCGCTGGGGGTGCCCGATGCAGCCGCCCGGGCACGGGACCTGGCGGATTACGGCGACGGCGTCCTGCTCCACCTGCTCACGGTCAGGCGGGACGAGCGGCCTGATGCCGCGTCCATCGCAGCCGCAGTCCGCCGGCTGCTCGCCCCCTAAGGCGCCTCCCGCCGTCGCCCCTTTCCCCGGAGCGTGTCAGGCGTGGCCGGGCCAGCCGGTGTAGGCCTCCGCCAGGTAGGCCATGCCGTGCCTGGACGACACCACGGAGTTGAGCTCGCCGAGCTGGCGTGCCCGGGAGAAGTCGTCCGCATCGGCGGGGGTGTGCAGCATGGTGGTCATCCAGTAGGAGAACTGCTGCGCCTTCCACACCCGCTCCAGGGCGCGGTCGCTGAAGGAGTCCAGCAGGTGGTCAGAGCCAGAGTTGTAATGGGTATCCAGACCCTCGAAGAGCATCTTGACGTCGTGGATGGCGAGGTTGAGGCCTTTGGCGCCAGTGGGCGGGACCGTGTGGGCGGCGTCGCCGGCGAGGAACAGGTTGCCGTGGCGCATGGGCGTATGAACGAAGCTGCGGAAGGGCAGGACCATCTTGTCGATGACCGGGCCCTCCTTGAGCTCAAAACCGTTGCCGTTGACCCTGCTGCGGAACTCCGCCCAGATCCGGTCGTCATCCCACTCCGCCACGTTCTCCTTGGGATCGCACTGGAAGTACATGCGCTGGACGGTCTCGGTCCGCTGGCTGATCAGGGCAAAACCGTTGGCGGAGTTGGCGTAGATCAACTCGTCAGCGCTGCGCGGAGCCTCGGCCAGGATGCCGAACCAGGCAAACGGGTACTCGTGGAAGTACCACTTGCGGCTGGCCTCGGGTATCTGGAAGCGGCAGTGGCTGCGGGACCCGTCGGCACCCACCAGGAAGTCGGCCTGGATCTCAAACTCCACCCCTTCGGCGTCCGTGAACCAGGCCCTTGGCTTCCCTTCCAGGTCATGCACGGTGGTGTCCGTGACGCTGTAGCGGACGTCGCCGCCGTCGGCCTTCCTGCGGGCGGCGAGGTCCAGGAACACGTCGGTCTGCGGGTAGAGCCAGACGGACTCCCCCACCAGGTCCTTGAAGTCCACGCGGTGGCTCTCGCCGTTGAACCGCAGTTCGATGCCGTCGTGCCGGTCGCCGTCGCGCAGCACCCGGTCCGAGACGCCGCTGTCCACGAGCATGTTGACGGTGCCGTGCTCCAGGATGCCCGCCCGGACGGTCTCCGAGATGTCCTTGTGGCTGCGGACTTCAATGACGGTGGACTCGATGCCGGCCTTGGCCAGCAAGTGGGACAGCATCAGGCCGGCAGGGCCTGCGCCCATGATGGCCACCTGGGTGGTGATGATGGTGCGGGGCATGGTTTTCTCGCTTCGTTGCGGGGCCGCTGCTGCGCGGCCGTGTGGTGCTTCTGCCAACAGTGTGCGCTCCGGCAGGTGAGCGGCGTTACATGAATTCCGTTCAACAGAAGGAGCCGGACGCTGGGCGGCGGACTACGCGTCGTTCAGCCTGCGCGCAATACCCCTGGCTGCTGTCTGCAGTGCGGGCACCAGTGCCTGCAGGCGCATCTCGCGCAAAGGGACCACGACGCCGAGCGAGGCCACCGCGCGCTGGCGGGGGTCCAGCACGGGGACGGCGATCCCCCACGTGTCCGGGTCCACCACGCCCTTCAGCTGGGCAAAGCCCTGGTGGAACGTTTCGCTGAGCAACACCCGGACAGCATCGGTGGCGACCTTCCCGTCCGGGTCCGCGAACTGGTCCAGGTACTGGCTTTGCAGCAGCCTGTCCTGGTGGGCCATCAGCGCCAGTCCCGCGGACGAGGTATGGACGGGCATCCGGCCGGCCACCCTGGCCCGGTTGGCCACGGACCCGAGGCGGGACAACCGTTCAACAAAAAGCGCATCCCAGCCGTCCAGCACGGCCAGGTTCACATTCTGGTTGAGGACCTGCTGGATGTCCTCCATGAACGGCATGGCCGCCTGCCGCAGGGCAAGGGTGGGTGCGGTGCGGTTGACCAGTTCCCAGAGCCGCAAGCCGGGGCGCACCAGGCCGCCGGGGCCGGCGTCCAGGAGGCCGTGGGCCGCGAGCTGGCGGACCAGCCGGTGGGCTGTGGTGAGCGGCAGGCCCGAGCGTTCGGCCAGTTCGGACAGCTGCAGGGCGCTGACATCCTCCGGGAAGGCGGAAAGCAGGCGGACAATGCGGTCCACCACCGAATCACCCGAGGCAGAATTCGCCACCGCACGCACCGCTTCCGTTGAATGGGACGATTCCAGCCTACCTTCGTGGCAGGTGAGGCGGCTATGGCACGTTGGCCGGTGCCGCCGTCGTGCGTCCACGGAGGCGGCGCCACCCGCCCGGGGCCAGGACCACGGCGATGCCGACGGCGGCGCCGATCACCGTTTCAATGATGCGGTCCCGGAGCAGGATGGTTGGCGATGCGGGGACCACGAGGAGGGTGGACACCAGCGCCAGGGGCGTGACGAAGATCTGGGCCAGCAGGTACTGCCGGATGATGAACATCTCGGCGCCGAACTGGCACAGCGCCATGACCAGGACGGTCTGCCACGGCTGCAGGCCCAGCAGCAGGATGCCCGCCATCACCACAAGCCCCAGCACGGTGCCGATGATCCTTTGCACCCCGCGGCGGACCCGGTGGCGGGTGGTGTGGCCCACCAGCGGAACGACGGCGGCCACCATGGCCCAGTAGTTGTGGCCGAACCCAAGGCGGCTGCCGGCCCAGGTGGCCAGCGCACCGGCCAGCCCGGCAGCCACCAGGTAGCCCAAGCCCTCAAGCAGGGCAGCGCGCTTCTCGTCGGGCGTGCGGCGGATGGGGCGCGGCCGGGACCATGCTGTCCGGCGGCTGGGCAGGATCCGGGAGGAGAACCCGATCAGCAGGCAGAAGGCGGTGGTGAGGGCGGCTACCAGCATGCCCTCCCACAGCGGCGGCTGGTTGGGGATGGAGGCAATGGCCGCGAACGCAAAGATATGGAAGAGGGACCCGGCCGGGCGCAGGCGGAACCACGAGATAGCCACCGAACAGCCGCCTGCCACCAGCGTGGTGGCCAGGACCAGGAGCCACGTGGTCCCGGCGGGGTCCAGCCCCCAGGCTCCGCCGGCCCGGGCAGCGAGCGCTGCGAGGAGAATGACCAGCAGCATCAGCAAACCGGCCCGCAGCTGCAGCGCGAAACGGATGCCGTGGGGTTCGCCGCGGCCGTAGATGCCGGTGAAAGCCCCGAACGACGCGAAGATGGCAAGGTCCAGCCGGCCCAGCAGCACAAGCGTGAAGAGCGGCACGAAGACACCCACCGCGCATCTGAGGGCCGGGTGGTGGTCCTTGTTGGCGGGGGCAATGCTGAACATCTCGGCGAGCATCTTCACGTGGAGCGGGGCCTTCCTGCGGTGCCGGGCGTCTGGGATCTGTTTTTGGTGAGACGGGCGGCCGCGCTGACGTTCCATCAAAAATCCTACGCCCGCCATGCTTCGCACGATCGGAACGGCCGGGCAACACCGCCGAAACAGCACCACGCGATCCTTGGACCATGAAGCCCGGTGCAAGCAAGACCCCCGCGTCTGAACTGAGCTGCGAAGTCTGCGGCCTGATGCCCGAACCAACAAGGACCCGGCTGACCCTGGCCAACGTGGCCGTGATGCTGCCGATCGAGCTCCTGGTCCACGCCCTGGTGGTGGACACCCCGCTTCCCTACCTGGCCAAGGTCCTTGTGCTGACCGTTACCGCCACTGTCCTGGTCATCTGGGTGGCTGAGCCCTCCGCGGCGCGGGTGCTTCGCGGATGGCTGCACGCACCGGCGCTGCGGCACCGGCGCCGGCTTACCGGGGCGCCGGCGTTGTGGCGGGCACGCACCGTCCTGCAGGATGAACCGGGGGCGCTGCAGAAAGTCACCAAGGCCCTGGCCCGGCTGGACACCAATATCCTGAGCATCCACGTCCATCCGGTGGCCGGCGGCGTGCTGGACGAGTTTGTGCTGTCCACGCCCGGCGACGTGGATGAATACCAGCTGCTGGAGGCGCTGCACCTGGCCGGCGGTACACACTCCCACGTGTGGCCAACCACCGCGCTGGCGATGGCGGACGGGCAGACAAAGGCGCTGAGCCTGGCGGCGCGGATCGCTGATGCGCCGGACGAGCTTCCGCTGGCCGTGGCTGAGCTCCTGCGGGCACGGATCCTTTCCCCTGCCGAGGCGCTGCTGGAAAGGCACGACGCCGGCACCCGGCTTAAGATCCCGACGGCCTGGCACGGCCCCATCACTTTTGTGCGGCCGGGGGAACCGTTCACTCCCGCTGAATCAGCCCGGGCCCACCGCCTCGCGGAGCTCGCCGAGATCCTGGCGCACCGGCCTGCTCCGTCCCGGCCAAGCAGGTAGGAAGCCCTACATCCGGAGGGTCAGGGCGGCCGGGTCCATGGTCATGACCACGTGCTTGCTCTGGCCTTCGTGGTCGCCGTCCAGCTGGTAGTCGTCCTTGTTTTCCAGGGTGATCTCCACTGTTTTGCCCTGGAAGTACTCCACGGCTGTGTCCTTCCCCCGGCCCTTGCCGATCATCCCGGCAACCACCGAGAGCCAGCCCAGCTTGCCGTGGTGGGGCGCCAGCACGGCAACGTCCAGCAGGCCGTCGTCCACCTTTGCCTCGGGGAAGATCTCCAGGCCGCCCTGGACCTTGCCGCAGTTGCCCACCATGACGCTGCGGACGCCGCGGCGGACAGCCGGCTTCCCGTCGATCACAATGGTGGCTTTGACCGGATTGCCGGGCAGGTTCCGGATACCGGCGTCCACGTACGCCAGCCAGCCCACCTTGTCCTTCAGTTCCTCGTTGGTGTCGGCCATGATGGTGGCGTCGTAGCCCACCCCGGCCATCACCAGGAACAGCTGCTCCATGTCCGGGTCGCTGCGGCGGGCACGGACCACGTCGATCTTCCGCTCGGTGCCGATCAGGGCCCCGGCCATGGCGCCGTCGTAATCAGTGACGTCCATGCCGAGGTTGCGGGCCAGGAGGTTGCCGGTACCCAGCGGGAGCAGCCCCATGGGCACATCCCCACCAGACAGCACCTCGGCCACGCACCGGACGGTGCCATCGCCGCCGGCGGCGATCACAATGTCCGCCCCCTGCGCGAGCGCTTCCTTAGCCTGGCCGACGCCGGGATCCTCCTTGGTGGTTTCGAACCAGAGCGGCTCGCCCCAGCCGTTCTCCACGCAGTGCTTTGCCACCAGGCCGCGCACATCGATATCCACCGGCTTGGCGGGATTGACGATGATTGCGGCGCGCTGGGGTGAGGTGGAGCTGTTGGCCGTCATGGTGTCCTCTGGTGGCAAGTGAAATGGCTACGTCTGAGAGAAGACTAGCCTGCCCCGCCCGGGGTTCGGCGCAGGCCGGCAGCAGCCCCGCACTGGGTACGCGGCTACAGTGCTTTGACGGCCCCGAGCACCTGGGCCAGCGAGTCCTTGGCGTCGCCGAACAGTAACGACGTCTGCGGCTCGTACAGCAGGTCATTCTCGATCCCGGCGAACCCGGGCCGCATGGAACGCTTGAGGAACACCACCTGCCGGGCCTCCGCCACTTCCAGGATGGGCATGCCGTAAATGGGTGAGCCCGCGGACGTCTTGGCGGCCGGGTTCACGACGTCGTTCGCGCCCACCACCAGCGCCACATCGGCCGTCTTGAACTCCGGGTTGATCTCCCCCATTTCCTTGAGCGACTCGTACGGCACGTTGGCCTCGGCCAGCAGCACGTTCATGTGCCCGGGCATCCGGCCCGCAACGGGATGGATGGCAAAGTCCACCTCAATGCCGCGGCTTTCCAGGGCCAGCGCGAGCTCGGCCGCGGTGTGCTGGCCCTGAGCCACGGCCAGTCCATAGCCGGGAACAATGATGACGCGCTGCGCGTAGCCGAGCAGGACCGCAACGTCCTCCGCGCTGGAGGAACGGACGGGACGCTCGCTCACGGCGGTGGATCCCGCCGTCGAACCTCCCCTGAACGCTCCGAACAGGATGCCCGCCACGCTGCGGCCCATAGCCGCCGCCATGGCCCGGGTGAGGATGGTGCCCGAGGCGCCCACCAGCGTGCCGGCCACCACCAGCAGCACGTTGCCCAGCACCAGGCCGGAGGCTGCCACGGCAAGGCCGGTGAAGGCGTTCAGCAGCGAGATGACGATGGGGACGTCGGCACCGCCCACCGGCAGCACCAGCAGGATGCCGGCGGCCAGTCCCAGCACCAGCAACAGCGACGCGAGCGGAAGGGAGCCGGTAAAAACGACGGCGGCGGCCGCCGCCACGGCGGCGAGCAGCACCGCGGCCATCACCGCCGGCAGTCCGGGGAACACCACCGGCCGGGTGGTCATCAGTTCCTGGAGCTTCGCGAACGTAACCCCCGAACCGGCGAAGGACACGGCACCCACCAGGAGGGTGAAGACGATGGCCAGGCGCACCCAGGGATCGCCGGCATGGCTGAGTTCCAGGAGCGCCACCAGCGCTGCGGCGCCGCCGCCCACGCCGTTGAAGAGGGCCACCAGCTGCGGCATCTGCGTCATCTTGACCCGCCGGGCCACAGGGGCGGCCACGGCCGACCCCACCACAATGGCCGCCAGGATCCAGGGGATGTTCTCCAGCCGCGAGGACAGGAACACGGTGACGACGGCGATCAGCGCCCCTGCGGCGCCGATCAGGTTGCCGCGGCGGGCGGTCCGCGGGGAACTGAGCCCGCGCAGCGCCAGGATGAAGAAGACGGCGGCGACCAGGTACAGCAGCGACGTCCACACAGGATCCAGGAGGTTCATTTGCCGTCCGCCTTCCGGGTGGCCTGCCTGGTGCCGGCCTCTTTGCGCGCATGGAACATGTGCAGCATCCGGTCGGTCACTACAAAGCCGCCCACCAGGTTGGCCGTGGCAAGGACAACGGCGAGGAGCGCCACGGCGAGCACCCAGGGGTCTGCAGCCTGGCCGGCGACGATGATGGCGCCCACCAGGATGATGCCGTGGATGGCATTGGCGCCGGACATCAGCGGGGTGTGCAGGGTGCTGGAGACCTTGGACACCACCTCGAAGCCGACAAAGACGGCCAGGACCGTAATGGTCAGCAGGCTCATACCGTCCATCAGAGCGCCCCTTCCCGCCGGGAGCCGGCCCGCTCGGCCAGCAGGTCCGCCGTCGGCTGGTGCCGCACCGTGCCGTCGTGGGTGAGGCAGGCCCCGGCGATGACCTCGTCACTGAAATCGGGAGCGAGCGCACCGTCCCTGACCATCAGCACCAGCAGGTTGGCGACATTCTTCGCGTACAGGCGCGAAGCATCCGACGCCATGGCGGAGGGTGCGTCCTTCAGGCCGACCAGCAAGACGTTGCCGGAGCCGTCAGCGGTGGGTATGGG
The DNA here is from genome assembly GCF_013314975.1 of Pseudarthrobacter oxydans. Classification (GTDB taxonomy): domain Bacteria; phylum Actinomycetota; class Actinomycetes; order Actinomycetales; family Micrococcaceae; genus Arthrobacter; species Arthrobacter oxydans. Next base: position 73,493 of record NZ_JABTYH010000011.1, read on the forward strand.
AACGTCCTGGCCCGCCACGACGCCTTCCACGTTGCCGCCCGACTCGGCCGCGAGGTCGACAACCACCGACCCGGCCCGCATGCCCTGCACCATCTCCCGTGTGACCAGGAGCGGTGCCCGCCTGCCGGGGACGGCCGCCGTCGTAATCAGCACGTCGGCCTGCGCCACATGCGGTGCCAGCAGCTGGCGCTGCCGGGTGCCGGCGTCGGAACTGAGCTGGCGGGCGTAGCCGCCGGCGGCCTCCGCCGTTTCGAGGTCCAGCCGGATGAAGGTGCCGCCCATGGAGGCTACCTCGTCCGCGGAGGCGGGGCGGATGTCGTTGGCGAAGACCCGCGCTCCGAGGCGCTTGGCTGTGCCGATGGCCTGCAGGCCCGCCACCCCGGCCCCCAGCACCAGCACCCGGGCGGGCGGGACGGTGCCGGCGGCGGTCATGTACAGCGGAAAGAACCGGGGCAGCCGGATCGCCGCCTCAAGGACGCAGCGGTACCCGGCCACAAGGGCCTGGGAGCTGAGTGCGTCCATGGACTGGGCCCGGGAGATGCGGGGCACGAGTTCCAGGGCGAAGGATGTGACGCCGGCGTCGGCGAGCGCCTGGACGGTTGGCAGTTCGGACGACGGCGATGCGAGCCCCACGGTGGCGGCTCCCCTTTTCAGGGACCGGGCTGTGTCCGGGTCGAGGGGCCGGACGTGGGCAAGGACGTCCAGCTGGGCGGGATCGAGCTCGGAGACAATGCGTGCACCCGCCTGGCTGTACGCGAGGTCCGGGTACCCGGCCGCCGCGCCTGCGTCTTCCTCGAGGAGTATCTCGACGCCGAGCGCCGCCAGCTGCTTGACCGTTTCCGGCGTGGCGGCCACCCGCCGTTCACCCTCCCGGCGTTCCCGCGGTATGCCCAGTTTCACCCGCTGACTCCCCTCGCTGCATGGATGCGCGAGCGCCGCCCTGCCGGGCCGTTCCTGGTTGACCTGGACCAGCCGGCTTCGCGGAGCGGCGCTGCTGCACGTAGTTGGCTTGAGTCTATGGCCCGCACCGGTGCCGCGGGAGTAGTGCGGCCTGCTTGGGTGGCAAACAGTTACCTTACGGCCGCTTGCGGTTGCTCTGTTCCCCGCCCGCCAGCCGGTAGGAATCCTGCAGGAGTTCCGCGAGCAGCTCCCCGCCGATCCCGTCCAGCCGCACCAGCACCAGCTGGGGGGAACGCTCGTGATGCGGGGTCCAGAAGTATGTTTCCGGCTCCGTTCCCGCCAGGGCCTCGCGTTCGCCAGTCTTGACGGTGAGGACTCCGGGTTCCCAGATGCGGGCCATCAGGGTCCTGGCGAACCATGCGGGCTGGCCCCAGCTGGGCCGCTCCGTGACGCCCGGCATCGCCAGGGCAATCCTGCGGACGTCGGCTTCGGTGGCCATAAGCCACAGTGGCACTGCTGCCGCTCCGGGGCAAGGGCGGCCGGTTCGCCGGCGCCGCGGGCGTGCGTGCCGCCCGGGCCGCGTCAGCCTGGCGTGTCCGCCCGGGCCGCGTCAGCCTGGCGTGTCCGCCATCGCGGGCCGAAGCACTTCCACGCCGCCGAGGCGTTTTGCCGGCCGGCCCTGGTAGTCCAGCCCTATCTCACGCGCTGTTTCCTGGAGGAGCGGGACAACTGCCTGTTCGATCACGTCCTGGGCGGCGCGGTGTGTCTGCAATGAGACGTTGACAGCGCCGACAGCCTCGTCTCCGCACCAGATGGGAACGGCAACGCCGCGGAGGCCGTTCTCCAGTTCCTGGGACACCATGGACCACCCCTGGCTCCGGGCAAGGCTGACCTCGTCCTTGAGGGCCTCGAGGCTGCCGACGGAGTGCTCGGTAAACCGCTGCAGGTGGACCGATTCGTAGTACGCCTCCAGCCTGCCGGCCGGCAGTGCGGCGAGGAGCACCCGGCCCATGGACGTCGCCCACGCCGGAAACCTGGTGCCCACGCTGATGGACACGTTGAGGAGCCGTGGGGAGGGGACACAGGCGACATACGCGACGTCCGCCCCATCAAGCACGCAAAGGGACGCCGTCTCGCCGAGCTCGGACGCCAGCAGTTTGAGGTGCGGCTCGGCCACCCGGGGAAGGGACAGGATGGAGAGGAAGGAGGAACCCAGCTCCAGGGAACGGGCGGTCAGTTCAAAAGTCTGTCCATCCGTCCGCAGGTACCCCAGGTCCGCCAGCGTCAGCAGGAACCGCCGGGCAGAGGCACGCGTTATGTCCGTCGCCGCCGCGATTTGGGAGACGGTCAGGCGGGGGGTTTCCGAAGTGAACGCCCTGAGGACGTCAAAGGCCTTCCCGACCGACTTCACAAAGTACGCCGGATGTTCTTCTTCCATGGACTTCCTGCCCTTCCGAAAAAATACAGGACACCGGGCCCGCCTCGGTGGGCCCGGTGTCCCTGAGCGTAGCTAGCTCGAAACCTTCGCCTGGTCCGCTCCGGCGCCCACTGCCTTGCGCCGCTTCAGCTGCGCGCGGAGGGGAGGGACAACCAGTGCGGCGGCAGAGATGGCAAGGAGCACCAGCGCAATGGGGCTGGTGAAGACGGATGCCCACCCGTCGGTGATGAGCGCGCGGCGCAGGTTTGCCTCGGCCAGGGGGCCCAGGATCAGGCCCAGAACAGCAGGTCCTGCAGGGAAACCGAACCGCAGCATGAACAGCCCCACGGCCCCGAAGATCATCATCATGAACACATCGAAGACGCTGTTGTTGATGGAATACGTCCCCACCATGCAGAAAATCAGGATGATGACCCACAGGTAGTGGCTGGGCAGTTCAAGCAGTTTGACCATGCCGCGCATGCGCAGGAGGCTCAGCCCGAGGGTCAGGATGGTGGCGATCAGCATGATCGTGACCAGCGAGGAGACAAGGTCCGGCCGGCTGCTGAAGAGGCTGGGCCCCGGCTGGATGCCCCAGATCATCATGGATCCGATCATGACGGCCATGACGGAATCACCGGGGACGCCGAGCGCCATGGTGGTGGTCACGCTGCCGCCCAGGGTTGCCGTGCTGGAGGTATCGCCGGCAGTCAGGCCCTCAAGGGAGCCCTTGCCGAACTCCTCCGGGTGCTTGGAGACTTTCCTGGCGTTGTCCCACGCGATGATGCCTGCGATGTCGCCGCCCACGGCCGGGACAAGGCCGACGACGGATCCGGTCACCGCACCGATTCCCATTGGCTTGAGCAGCCGCTGCATCAGTTTCCGTCCCGGCATCCACTGGCCCAGCTGGGTGACGGGCTTGACCTGGTGCAGGTGCCTGCGCCTGGTGAGAATCTGGTTGAGGACTTCCGCCACGCCGAAGAACCCGATGATGACCGGGATGAAGGGCACGCCGCCGTTCAGTTCCAGGACATTGAGGGTGAAGCGGGCGTCACCGGTGATGGGATCACGGCCCACGGTGGCCAGCAGGAGACCGAAGGCTCCGGCGGCAAGGCCCTTGAGGATCCGTCCCGAGGAGACACCCACCATCATGGTCAGGCCAAAAACCACCAGCGCGAACATTTCCGGCGGCCCGAACTGGCGGGCGAATTCCGAAAGGGGCACCGCGGCGACCGCCAGGATGAGGATGCCAAAAAGCATGCCGAAGGCCGAGCCGAAGGCGGACGTCGTCAGGGCCAGGCCCGCCTGTCCCTTCAGGGCAAGCGGATAGCCGTCAAAGGTTGTGGAAATGGAGGCAGGGGTGCCCGGGGTGTTGATGAGGATGGCCGGCACCCGGTCCCCGAACTGGGCGGCCACGTAGATGGTCAGCAGCACGGCGAGGCCCTGGATGGGTTCCAGCGTCAGCGTGAAACCGCTGGCCAGAGCCACGGCCATGGTGGCAGTCACACCCGGGAAGGCACCCACGAGCATGCCCACCAGGATGCCCAGGCCTATGTAGAGAAGGGTATCCACCTGGAGGACGGTCATGATGCCGTCCGTGACGGGCGAGGCAGCGATCTGGATCATAGGTTCACCCGCAATGCGACGACAAAAAGGAAATGGAGGACGGCCGTAACGATGGCCGGGAACACGAGCAGCGGCCTCCAGCCCCGGCCGCCGTAGAGGGCCGTCAGCGCGACGCTCGTTGCGAACGTAATCAACCAGAACTGGAGGACGTTCCATAGCAGGAGGTAGCCCACCAGGATCACGGCCGTCAGCAGCATCCGGCCGATGCCCCAGCCGCTGAGCGGATCAGGGAGGTTTGCCCGGCTGACCCCGCGCAGCACGTTGACCACCACCTGCAGGACGCCGAGGACGATAAGGCTCCATGCGAGCATGGTGGGCCAGAAGGGAGGCCCGAGTTCCACCCGGACCCCCGAACGGATGCCCTGGGCGAGCACCAGAATGAGAACGCCGAGGCCTATGGTGACGGCGGCCGGAACCAGTTCCCTGAGCCGGTGCGCGCGGTCCGTGACCAGCACCTCGGACGCCGGGTGGATATGGGCTTCGGCGTGGTCCTGCTCAGGGTCTGTTGGGTTGAGGCCTGCCGGCGGCCCTGTTGCTGTGTGATCGTTCATTGCGGTTCCTCAGTAGGGGCCGGCCAGCGGAAGGCCGGCCGGCCCGTCTGCCTCGAAGTGTGTGCCCTGCGCTACTTGCCCTGCGCGAGCTTGATCCACGGTCCGTAACGGTCGGCTTCCTCGTCAAGGAAAGCCTTCATCTCCTCCGCGTCCTTGAAGGTAGGCACGAGGTTGGACCCTTCGATGACCTTCTTGTATTCCGGGTCCTCAACAGCCTTGCCCATGGCGGTGGAGAGCTTGCTGACCACTTCCTCGGGCGTACCGGCCGGAGCCATGATTCCCACCCATGAAGCGTTCTGCAGGTCGATTCCTTCTTCCTTGGCGGTGGGGACATCCGGGTTCTTTGGATCCCGTTCCTCGGTCAGCATGGCCAGGTAACGGAGCTTGCCTGCGTCCACCTGGTTCTTCTGCGTGCCGATCGCATCGATCGAGAAATCGACGTCACCGGCCGCCGCAGCAGCAACTGCCGGGGCTGAGCCGTCAAACGGGACAGATGTGAGTTCGATTCCGGCCAGTTCCTGGAGGCCCTGGGCGGGGGAATCCCAAACCGAGCCGACGCCCGGGCTGGAGTAGGTGACCTTGCCGGGGTTGGCCTTGGCGTCCGCGACGAGGTCCTTGAGCGACTTGTAGGGGCTGTCCACCGGGACAGCGATGGCACCGGGTCCGGCCAGGCCCTGGCCAATCGGCGCGTAGTTGGACGGGTCGATGTCGTAATCCTGGAACTGCAGGGTGGCCACCTCTACGCCCATCATCGAGAGGTTGTATCCGTCCGGCTTTTGGTCCTTCAGCCAGTTGTAGGCCACCGATCCGTTGGCTCCCGGCTTGTTTTCGACGATGACTTCGACGCCCAGCTCTTTTTCCAGCAGCGGTGCGATGGTACGGGCCGTCAGGTCCCCCGAGCCGCCTGCGGCCCACGGAACGGTCAGCCGGATGTCCTGTGCAGGGAAGTCGGCTTCGGAACTGCTGTTGCTGCCCGAGGCGCAGCCGGTCAGCGCAAGCAACCCCGCCGTGCCCACTGCGAGTGATTTTAGAAGGGTTTTCACTACGGTTTTCTCCTTTGATACCCGTACTCCGACAAGGCTGCCGGCTGTCTTCTCCGACAGTGCGCCTCGCCTGGGACTTTGTGCGCATTACGAACATGTGTGCATAAGACGTACAGTAGTTGTAATCTAGTTCACATCGAGGCCCGGAACAAGGCCGCGGCCGAAATTGTGACCAGGCAATCCGACCCAAGGACGCTTCGCACTGGCGGGGCCGGAAGGTGGACAGAATGAGTACTCCGGCGGAGTCGTACGTGGTGGGGTTGATCGGCGAAGGAACCACGCACTCCCTGACCCCCGCCCTCCACGAGCGGGAAGCCGACCATCACGGGCTGCGGTACATCTACCGGACCGTCGACCTGACCGTCCTGGCACGTCCGGCGGACGACGCGGGCACCCTGCTCTCGGCCGGACGCGACCTGGGCTTCAATGCTTTTAACATCACCGTTCCAGCCAAACAGGTTGTCCTTAGGTACCTTGATGATCTTTCGGACGATGCGGCGCGGCTGGAAGCGGTCAACACCGTCCTTATCCGTGATGGCAAGTTCATCGGCCACAACACCGATTACTCCGGATTTGGCTCCGCCCTCGAGGAAGGCCTCCCCGGAGCATCCCTTGGACATGTTGTGCAGCTGGGCGCGGGCGGCGCCGGGGCCGCTACGGCCTATGCGCTCCTGGCGGCAGGAGCGCAGCACCTGTGCGTCCTGGACCTGGATCCCGCCCGGTCCCGGGAGCGGGCCGAGGCCCTCGCGCGGATCTTTCCGGGCAGGAACATCGAGTGGCGGCCGATCGGCGAGATAGGGGATCTGATGTCCGAGGCTGACGGCCTGGTGCATGCCACTCCCGTGGGCATGCACGCCCATCCGGGCATGCCCCTGGACGGGGACCTGCTCCAGTCCCGGCACTGGGTGGCCGATATCGTCTACCGTCCGATCGAAACCGAACTGGTCAAGGCCGCCGGCGCCAAAGGGTGCCGTGTGCTGGACGGCGGCCACATGGCCGTGGGCCAGGCGGTGGACGCCTTCCGCCTCATCACGGGCGTGGAACCGGACCGCGCACGCATGAGGCAGCATTTCCTGTCCTTGCTCCGGCAGGGGAGCTAGGCGCGGGCGGCGTCCACCCCCTTGGGGCGGCTAACCCCGGGCGCTGAGATCGGCGGAGATGAGTTTCGCCGTCGCAATGATCTCCTGTGCCACCGAGGCCAGGAAGGCGTCAGGGCCCGGCTTGGCGGCCACGGACTGGGCCTGCAGGGACACGTTGACGGCTGCCACTACCCGGGACCTGTCGTACACAGGGGCCGCCACGGACATCAGGCCCAGCTCCAGCTCCTGGTCCAGCAGGCACCAGCCCTGCGCCCGGACCGTCTCAAGGACTGGCAGAAGGTCCTTGGCGGTGCCCAGGGCGCGCGGGGTCAGCGGCTTGATCTCGGCCGTGGCCAGGTAGGCCTTCAGGTCCGCCGGAGGCAGCCCGGCGAGCAGCACGCGGCCCATTGACGTTGCGTACGCCGGGAAGCGGGTGCCCACGGTAATGCCCACGTTCATGATCCGGCGGGTGGTCACCCGGGCGATGTAGGCGATGTCCGTCCCGTCGAGCACCGCCGCAGAGGTGGACTCCCCCAGTTTCAGGGACAGTTCCTCAAGGTGCGGCTGCGCCATCTGCGGCAGCGACAGCCCGGACAGGTACGCGTAGCCCAGCTGGAGCACCTTGGCCGTCAGCGCGAAGGTTTTGCCGTCCGTCCGCACGTAGCCCAGCTCCACCAGGGTGTGCAGGAACCGCCGGGCAGTGGCGCGCGTCAGCCCGGTGCGGGCTGCCACCTCCGTCAGGGTCATCATCGGGTGGTCCGTATCGAATGCACGGATGACGGCGAGCCCGCGGGCCAGGGACTGGACGTACTGGTCACTGGCCTGAGGGGCACCCGCTGATGCTGCGTCGGTCATGGTTACCAATCCTAGGGCCGCCTCAGGCCGCGGCGGCCGCCTTGAGCGGAACAGGCACCAGTTCCTGGAGTTCCTCCAAAGTGCAGCCGAACGTTTCGCGGACGGTGATGCCGCCGGGCCCGGTGAGGAAGACGGCTTTGTCCGTGTACACGCGGGTGACGCAGCCGACGCCGGTGAGCGGGTAGGTGCAGGACTCCACGATCTTGGACGCGCCTTCGCGGGTGAGCAGGGTCATCATCACGAACACGTCCTTGGCGCCGGTGGCCAGGTCCATGGCGCCTCCGACGGCGGGAATCGCGCCGGGTGCCCCGGTGTGCCAGTTGGCGAGGTCGCCGGTGACTGATACCTGGAACGCGCCGAGCACGCAGATATCCAGGTGCCCGCCGCGCATCATCGCGAAGGAGTCGGCGTGGTGGAAGTAGGAGGCGCCGGGGAGCTCGGTGACGGGGATCTTGCCCGCGTTGATGAGGTCCTCGTCAATCTCCTCGCCCCTGGCCTCCGGGCCCATGCCCAGCATCCCGTTCTCCGTGTGGAGCGTGATGTCCTGGTCCTCGGTGAGGTAGTTGGACACCAGGGTGGGCTGGCCGATGCCGAGGTTCACGAACGAGCCGGGGGCGATGTCCCTGGCCACCAGGCGGGCGAGGTCGTCCCGGCTCAGCGGGGCTTCGGAGGTCTTGATGCTCGATTCCATGACGCCCATCTCAGGCCACCTTCTCTTCAGTACCAGTGGTGCTGCCGGCTGCCGCGGGAACGCGGACCACAGTATTGACGTAAATTCCGGGAGTCACCACGTTCTCCGGATCCAGAGCCCCGACAGGCACGATCTCAGAGACCTGGACAATGGAGTGCCTGGCCGCCGCGGCCATGATCGGCCCGAAGTTCCGGGCGGTCTTGCGGTACACCAGGTTGCCCTTCCCGTCCGCCTTGAGCGCCTTGATGAGTGCGACGTCGGCGTGGATGGGGGTCTCGAACACCTGGCCGCGGCCATCAATGATCCGGGTTTCCTTGCCCTCGGCGAGCATGGTGCCGTACCCGGTGGGGGTGAAGAACCCGCCGATCCCGGCCCCGGCGGCCCGGATCCGCTCGGCCAGGTTGCCCTGCGGCACGAGCTCCAGCTCGATTTCCCCGGCCTTGTACTTGGCGTCGAAGTGCCAGGAGTCTGACTGGCGCGGGAAGGAACAGATCATCTTCTTCACCCGGCCTTCCTTGATCAGCAGGGCCAGGCCCTGGTCACCCTGGCCGGCGTTGTTGTTCACCACCGTCAGGTCCGTGGCGCCGCAGTCCAGCAGCGCGTCGATCAGCTCGAACGGCTGCCCGGCGTTGCCGAACCCGCCGATCATCACGGTGGAACCGTCCTTGATTCCGGAGACGGCCTCCTGGACCGACTCTACGAAGTTCAGCATTGCCTAGGCCTTTCCTGTGCTGGTGCCTGCGGAGGCGGTGACGTTTTCGAGGACGACGGCGAGGCCCTGGCCCACGCCGATGCAGATCGCGGCCACGCCCCAGCGCTCCCCGGACGCCTGCAGTGACCGGGCCAGGGTGCCCAGGATGCGGGTTCCGGAAGCCCCCAGCGGGTGGCCCATGGCGATCGCGCCGCCGTGCCGGTTCACAATGGAGTGGTCGATGCCCCAGGCGTTGATGCACGCCAGGGACTGCGCGGCGAACGCTTCGTTAAGTTCGACGGCGCCCACCTGGTCCCAGCCGATGCCCGCCTTCGCGAGTGCGTTGTTCGCCGCCTCCACCGGGGCGTAACCGAAGAACTGCGGATCATTGCCGTGCGCGCCGCGCCCGGCGATCCGGGCCAGCGGGTCCAGGCCCAGCAGCCCGGCGGCAGCCTCGGACCCCACCCAGGCCGCGGAGGCGCCGTCGGACAACGGCGAAGCATTCCCCGCGGTGACCGTGCCGTCCTCGGTCCGGAACACGGTCTTCAGCCCGGCGAGCTTCTCCGCCGAGGAACCGGCACGGATGCCCTCGTCCCGGACCAGGTCCGTGCCCGGTACCGGGGCCACCAGGTTGTCGTAAAACCCCTCGTCCCACGCCGCGGCGGAGAGGTTGTGCGAGGCCGCCGCGAACTCGTCCTGCGCTTCGCGGCTCACGCCGTACTTCTCGCGCAGCCGCTCAGTGGCCTCGCCCAGGGAAATCGTCCATTCCTTCGGCATGGCCTTGTTCACCAGCCGCCACCCCAGCGTGGTGGAGGCCAGGGTCATGTCCCCGGCCGGGTAGGGCTTCTCGGTCTTGGGCAGCACCCAGGGGGCCCGGGACATCGATTCCGCGCCGCCCACCAGCGTTAGCTCGGCGTCACCGGCGTTGATCTGCCGGGACGCGATGATCGCCGCGTCCAGCGAAGACCCGCACAGCCGGTTGACCGTGGTGCCCGGGATCGAGACCGGCAAGCCGGCCAGCAACGTGCCCATCCGGGCGATGTTCCGGTTCTCCTCACCGGCACCGTTCGCGTTGCCGAACACCACCTCATCAATCCGCTCCGGGTCCAGCCCGGGGGCCCGCTTCACCGATTCCTTAATCACATGCGCGGCAAGGTCATCCGGGCGGACGGCGGCAAGGCCGGACCCGAATTTGCCGAACGGGGTGCGCACGGCGTCGTACACAAAAGCCTGGTTCATCACTGTTCCTCTACATTCTTGACTGGTCTGCCCAACCAGGTAGCAGTTGATGTCGTTTTGGGGGCCCAGAGCGACATCTGCTGCTACTTAGTTGGGTGGGGTGTCCGCGTCCATGTCCTTGAACACCTGCTGGGCGGTCTTGAAAGCCGTATTCGCGGAGGGCACTCCGCAGTAGATGGCGGTCTGCAGCAGGATTTCCTTGATCTCGTCCCTGCTGAGTCCGTTGGTGAGGGCAGCCCGGATGTGCATGGCCAGCTCCTCCCAGTGCCCGTGCGCCACCATGGCGGTAATGGTGACGGCGGAGCGCATCTGCCGGGTGAGGCCGGGCCGGGTCCAGATCCCGCCCCACGCGATCCGCGTGATCATGTCCTGGAAGTCGTCCGTGAATTCGTCTTTGGCGGCGTTGGCCCGGTCCACGTGCGCGTCGCCCAGCACTTCGCGCCGCACCTTCATGCCGCCGTCGTAAATGTCCTGGCTGGTGGCTCCGGGCTGGACGGCGCCGTTGCGTTCGGGGTTCTTCGCGCCGGTGCCGTTCACTTGGCTGCCCCCTGCGATTCGGTCCAGGTGATGAGGCTGCGCATCAGCTCGGCCACGTGGGCGGGGGCTTCTGCCGGGGCAAGGTGGGCCACGCCCTCCAGGGTGACAGCGGTGGCCGTCCCGCCGCCGGCCGTGATGCCGGCCGCCACTTCTTCAGCGAACGACGGCGGCGCCACCCCGTCCAGCGCCCCCGCGATGACCTGGGTGGGCACCCGGATGCTGCCGAGGTCCTCCCGGACATCGAACGCGGCCAGTGCCTCGCAGCAGAAGGCGTAGCTGAACCGGTCGGCATCGCGCAGGGCATGCAGGAGCAAGCTGCTGAGCTCCGGTTCGCGCTCCATGAAACCGGGGGCGAACCAGCGTTCCGCCGAGCCCTGGATCATCACCGGGGTGCCCTGGCTGCGGACCGTCTCGGCCCGTTCCAGCCACCCTTCGGGCGTTCCCAGCTTGGCGCCGCTGCACTGGACGGACAGGCTCTTGAGGCGTTCCCCGTGCTTGATGCCCAGCTGCAGGCCGGTGGCGCCGCCCAGGGAGACGCCCGCGTAGTGGAAGGCCTCTCCGGGGGCGATGGAGTCCACAAGGTCAACCACGGCATCAGCCAGGGCGGCAACATCGAAGGTCCCGGTGGCTGCCGGTGAGACCCCGTGGCCGGGCAGGTCCCAGGCCACGACGTCGATATCGTTGCCGAGGACCGAGGCGGTGCGGTTCCACAGGACGGTGGAGGTGCCCAGGGAGGGTCCCACCACCAGCAGCGGATGGTCACCCAGCGGGCGCTGGGGCGAGAGCAGGGCTGCTTTCAGGGCAGGTTTAGCCACGGGGGTCTCCGTTCGCGTCGGTAAGGGATGATTCGGGGGGCGCCGCGTATTCCGGGAAGGCGGCCAGGATACGGCGGGAAATGTTTGCCGCCGCGCCCAGGTAGCTGGCGGGATTGAGGAGTTCCTCGAGCCGGAGGTCGGTGAGCACCCCGGCCGGCACGGCGTCGCGGAGCAGCTTGCGGTAGGTGGCAGCCTGCTCCCCGGAGGGTGCCTGCAGGGTCTGGTCCACCACGGCCTGCAGTTGTTCCTTCCCGGTGAGGCCGTCCTTTGCCCCCAGCAGGGGCGCCACCGCCGCGCCCACTCCCTCGGCCAGGAGCAGCGGACCGGCGAGGTCCAGGTTGCGGCGCATCGCGTCCGGGAAGGCCTGAAGGCCGCCCGTGAGTTCTCGGATGTGTCCGGCCGCCCCGAGTGCCAGGGCCAGGAGCTGCCGGAGCGCCGGCCACTCGGTGTGCCACGCGGCGTCCGGGCGCTCATCGTTGAAGTTGGCTGCCGCCAGGTGCAGCTGGGCCACGAGCTGGGGTGCCTGCAGCGCCGCGCTGCGGACCAGGACAGACAGTACGGGATTCTGTTTCTGCGGCATGGCAGAGGAGACTCCGCGGCCGGCGGCGCGCGGTTCGGCCAGCTCGCCCACCTCGGGCCTGCTCAGGAACAGCACATCCGCGGCGATCTTGCCGAACGCGTCCAGCACGGCGGCGAGGGCGTTGCCCAGCGACGTCACTACCAGCCGGTTGGTGTGCCAGGGCGCCGGGGCGGCGGCGAGGCCCAGCTGTGCCGCCAGGGCATCCGCCAGGCTGAAGGGGGTGCTTGATGAGCCGGAGGCCAGGACGGTTCCGGCGGCCAGGGTTCCCGCAGCGCCGCCGAACTGGACCGGATAGGCCAGGCCCTCCAGCTGGCGTCCCGCGGCGGCGACGCCATGGAACCATTGCGCAGCCCGGAGCCCGAACGTGAAGGGGAGCGAATGCTGGGTGAGGCTCCTGCCCACGCACAGCGTGTCCGCATGCTCTTCGGCCAAACTGGCAAGTGCCGCCGAGGTGCGCTTCAGGTCGCCGAGCAGCGCTTCAACGGTGTTGCGGGCCAGCAGCATCAAGGCCGTGTCCAGCACGTCCTGGCTGGTCAGGGACGTGTGGACTGCCGTTCCGGCGCCGATGCCGGTGCCGTCCAGCGCCTGGACGTTTTTCCGAAGGTCCGCCAGCAGCGGGATCACCGGGTTGCCCCCGCCCTGGGCGCGTCGGGCTATGCCTGCCACGCTATACCTGCCAGGCTCGGCCGCTGCGGAGACGACGGCGGCGGAACCGGCGGGCGCCAGGCCCGCCTTCTCGAGCACGGCGGCCCAGCCGGACTCGACGGCGAGGATCGCCGCCAGCACGGCCCGGTCGCCCGTCAGCGCACCCACCAGGGGTGACGCCGAGACGGGACTGAGCAGGCCGGCGTCGCCCTCCTCCCCGAAGGTGCCCGCATCTCCCAGGCCGGCGGACCCGGTCACTGGAAGTCCAGGAAGACTGTCTCGCCCTCGCCCTGAAGGCGGACGTCCCAGGTGAGGCCGCCGTCGGCGTCGCGGCGGGCGATCAGCGTCTTGCGGCGCTCGGGGTCCAGGGAGCTCAGCAGGGGGTCGTTGGCCAGGGCCTCGGTGTCCTCCGGGAGGTAGATGCGGGTGAAGAGCCGGTTGGTGAGTCCGCGGGCGAAGATGGCCACGGAGATGAAGGGCGCCGAACCCGGCGACGTCGGGCCCGGGTTCACGGTGGTGAAAGTGAAGACTCCCGAGTTCCCCACGGCGCCGCGGCCCCAGCCGGTGAAGGTGTAGCCGTCGCGGACCAGGGAGCCGGTCTTCTGGACGACGTTGCCCTCGGCGTCGGGCTGCCAGATTTCCAGGATGGCGTCCGGGATGGTGTGGCCGGCTCCGTCATACACCGTGCCTTGCAGGCGGATGGAGCCCGGTGAGCCGGGGGCCAGGAGTTCGTTGTCCTTGTCGAACGGAAGCGCGTAGCCGTAGAACGGGCCCACGGTCTGGCCGGGGGTGGGGACGAGTTTGGTCTGGTTGTTCATCTGACTGGTCCTCTGCCTATTCCTCGTCGCCTGCGGCACCAAGTGCCTCGTTTTCGGTCCAGGTCCGCTTGGGCCCGGTCAGGACAATGTCCCAGTTGTACCCAAGGGCCCACTCGGGCTCGGTGAGGCTGTGGTCGTAGGTGGCCACCAGCCGGTCGCGGGCGTCCTGGTCCACGATGGTCTGGTAGATCGGGTCCAGCGGGAACAGCTGGTCGCCCGGGAAATACATCTGGGTGATGATCCGTTGGGTGAACTCGGTTCCGAACAGGGAGAAATGGATGTGCGCCGGGCGCCAGGCATTCAGGTGGTTCTTCCACGGGTACGCCCCGGGCTTGATGGTGGTGAACCGGTAGGACCCGTCCGGGCCGGTGATGCAGCGGCCGATGCCCGTAAAGTTCGGGTCGATCGGCGCCGGGTGCTGGTCGCGTTTGTGGATGTACCGGCCGGAGGAATTGGCCTGCCAGATCTCCACCAACTGACCGGCAACGGGGCGGCCGTCGCCGTCCAGGACCCGGCCTGCCACGATGATCCGCTCGCCCTGGGGCTCGCCGTTGTGCTGGATGGTCAGGTCCGACTCAAGGGCGTGCACGTCCTGGTGGCCGAAGGCCGGCGAGTACAGCTCGATGGTTTCCGGGTCCGCGTGGTGCAGGCTTTTGGTGGGGTGCCGCAGGATGCTGGAGCGGTAGGGCGGGTAGTCCAGCCGCGGCTGGGTTTCGGCGGGGGAACCCTCTTTGAGGGCCCGTGCGTAGGCTTCGCCCAGGGCGTTGATCTCTGCACTGAGGTCAGCCTGGGTTTCAATGGCGCGGTCAAGGGGCATGTGTGCGGCCTTCGGCTCGGCGGGCGGCACAGACTCGTCGGTATCAAGCTGGGCGTTGGTTTCTTCCGGCACGGCTGGCTCCTTTCTGGTTTTCGTTGTGATTCGTGGGGGCAGTTGGTCAGTTCGGCGGCCGGCTCAGGTCCGGTGCAGCGAGTCGTACTGGACCGCGTGCCGGACCGGGGCGTTGGGCGCCCCGTACCCGTTGTAGCCGCCGCGGCGTTCCACCATTTCGAAGAACACACTGCCCACCGTGGCGGTGTAGAAGTGGAGGAATTCGCCGTCGGCATCGCGGTCGTAGAGGAGGTTGAGTTCCTGCAGGGTGGCCAGGAAACCGGGGTCGAGGTCGAACCGGGCGTCCAGGTCCTCGTAATAGTTCGCGGGGATCTGCAGGAATTCGAGGCCCCGGTCCCGGGCGGCCCGGGCAGTGGCCACGAGGTCCTTTACGGCGAACGCGATGTGCTCCTGGTAGGTCTTGCGGACTTCGCTGCGGGCCTGCTGCACCGGCGCCAGGTTCAGCACCAGCCGGACGGCGGCGTCGGAGGTGGTCATCACCTGCGAGCGCACCAGCCCGCTGGGGCTGGGCACTTCGGCGAAGGGCTGCGGTTCCAGGGCCAGGGCGCTGGTGTAGAACAGGACGGCCTCGTCGAAGTGCTGCCACGGCTGGGCGAGGTTGACGTGGTCGATGACCGCAGCCGCACCCGGCCCGCCGGAAGGAGTGCGGTGTTCCAGGCCTTCCCCGAATTCACGGGTCCAGGCTGCCGTGCCGTCCGGGCTGCCCTGGCACAGGAAGATTTCCGTTGAGTCGGGCGCGGAGATGCCCTGGAAGACTTCCTCGTCGGCCTGGACCTTGCGGGCCACTACGGGAGCCTTGAGCTGCTGCGCCCGGGCCGAGGCAATCACGGGTGAATCGACGTCGAACCCCAAGGCGGCGATCGACGGTTCGGCGTGCGATGCCGCCTGCTCGTTGATGATCACGCGCGCCTGGCCCATGGTCCACAGCTGCACGTCCTTGGTGCGGTGCCTGCCCTCGAACCCGAAGCCGAGCTGGCCCAGGAGCTTCTCAAGCCGGGCGGTATCGTCCGCTTTGACCTCGGCGAAGTTGAAGCCCGCCGGTTCGCTGACCTTGGGCAGCGTGGCGAGTTCCATGGGATAACGACGGCGGGAGGCAGCACTGCCGCCCTCTGCGGCTTCCGCGCTGCCTGCCAGCCATTTGGCGCTCTGTTCCTCCAGCCAGATGAGCGAGCGCATGGCGTCCACGGCTGTGCGGTCCACATCCGACTGGCGGAAGACGTCGTTGAAGACCTCCAGGGAGACCGGGCCGGAGTAGCCGGCCCGGACCACGTGGCCCATGAACTTGGCCAGCTCGAACTGCCCCTCGCCCGGGAACACGCGGTAGTGGCGGCTCCAGGACAGCACATCCATGGTGAGTTTCGGGGCGTCCGCAACCTGGACGAAGAAGATCTTCTCCGGGTCAAGCTTTTCTATTGGCGCGGTGTCCCAGTCGCGGGACAGGATGTGAAAAGAGTCCAGGCAGGTTCCCAGGTTGGGGTGGTCCACCATCTCCACCAGGCGGTAGGCGTGCTCGTAGTCGTTCACGTGCTTGCCCCAGGCCAGGGCCTCGTAGGCCACCTTGATGCCGTGGTCGCCGGCAAGTCCGGCCAGCTGGGCGAGCTGTTCGGCGCGGACGGCGTCGTCGTCGATCGTGGCCGTGGCAACGTTGGAGCAGACCAGGATGGTGTCCATGCCCAGGCGGGACATCAGGTTGAACTTCGCTTCCGCCCGCCGGAGGTTCGCCTTCAGCAGGTCCGGGGCCACGCCGTCGAAATCCCGGAATGGCTGGTAGAGGTCCAGCCCCAGGCCAAGGTCTGCTGCCATGGACCGGACGTCCCCGGGGCCCAGCGGTGAGGTGACCAGGTCCTGTTCAAAGATTTCGATGCCGTCGAACCCTGCGATGGCACAGGCCTGCATCTTCTCCTTCAGGGTGCCGGAGAGGCAGACGGTGGCGATTCCGGTGCGCATCAGGCAGCCACCTCTTCTGCGGCCACGAGCTCCAGGAAGTGCGAGCGCATGCGGTCCGGATCGGGTTCCAGGCCCGTGAAGATGCGGAAGGCATCTGCGGCCTGGCCCACTGCCATCCGGCCGCCGTCCAGGACCTCGCAGCCCTTGGCGCGGGCGCCCCGGACGAGCTCGGTGTCGATGGGGCGGTAGACAATGTCCGCCACCCAGTGCCGGGACTCCAGCAGCTCCAGGTCCAGCGGAACGCCGGGGTGGGCGGCCATCCCCACGGGGGTGCAGTGCACCAGGCCGTCGGCCAGCGGCATCAGCTGCGGCAGCTCCGCCGTCGTGCGCGCCACAACGGTGCTGTCCGGGAAGAAGCCGGCCAGTTCGGCTGCCCGGGCGGCGCTGCGGGCAGCATCCATGTCCACGAGGTCCAGGTGGCGGACCCCGGCGGTGAGGAGGGCGTAGGCCACGGCGGAACCTGCCCCGCCGGCGCCCAGCTGGACCACCCGGTCCAGCCTGGCGCCGGGAAGTCCTGAGGAGAGGGCTGCGGCAAAGCCGGAAAAGTCTGTGTTGTGACCTATGAACCGGCCGCCGTCGATCACCACGGTATTGACCGCACCGAGCCGCACGGCGTCCGGCGTCACCTCGTCCAGGTGCTGCAGGACCAGCTGCTTGCAGGGGTGCGTGATGTTCAGGCCGTTGAAGCCGAGGTTCCTGGCACTGCGCAGCAGCTCTCCCACCGAGTCGCCGGGAAGGCCGAGTTCCACGAGGTCGATGGGCCGGTAGAGGTAGCGCAGGCCCTGGACATCCCCTTCGCGCTCGTGCATGGGCGGGGTGAGTGACGGCATCACACCATCGCCGACCAGTCCCACCAGGTAGGACTCAGTTCGATTACTCATCCGTGCAGCTCCTTTGGTACGGCACCGGGCAGGAGCAGTGCGCCAGGCGGGTGCTGCTGCTGCGGTGTTGAAAGTTACGGTACATCATTTGTTCTATCAGCGCACTGTTGTTCTACATACGAACAAATAGCCGAGTCAGCGTTGCGGCAGGCGGGCCGCAAGCTCGGCGGCCGCCTCCTGCAGCAGCGGGACGCACGCCGCCAGTTCCTCCAGGCCCATGCGGAAGACGGGGACCGCCGTTGCCAGGGAAGCGAAGGCGTGGCCCTGGGAGTTGAGAAGCGGAACGGCGACGGCACGCATGCCCATCTCGTTTTCCTCGTCCATCACGGCATATCCTTGGCGCCGGACCTTATCGATTTCCGCGCGGAAGGCGTCCCGCTCCGTGATGGACTTTTCCGTGAGCTGCTCCAGCGGGAGATCCTCCAGCAGCCGTTCGCGGTCGGCGTCCTCCGCAAAGGCAACCAGCACTTTTCCGACGGCGGTAGTGGAGAGGGAGCCCAGGTGGCCGGGGTCGCTGGTCACCCGGAACATCTGCGGACCGTCCACCTTGTTGACCGTGAGGTGGTGGTGGCCGTCGCGGACGCTGAGGATGGTGGCCTCGCCCGTCTGTTCGGTGACCCGGCGGAGGACCGGCATGGCCGTGCCGGCGAAGCCGTGGTGGTTGGAGACCCGCTGGCCCAGCTGGAAGATCCGCAGGCCCAGGTGGTAGCGGCGGCCGTCCGGTTCGTAGTCCACGAAGCCGTCGCGGGTCAGGGACCCCAGCAGGCGGTAGGTGGTACTGAAGGGCAGCTCGGCCCGTCGGGAGATCTCTGCGGCACTGGCTCCGCGCGGCTCATCGCCCAGGAGGACCAGGAGGCCCAGGGCCTTCCCCACCATGTCCGTGCGGTCCGCTTTGGCCGCCTTGGCCTCAGGAGGGGTGCCAGCAGTTACGTCGTTGTCCGCTGTGGCTTGGTTCACACTCATGGATCGATGCTCCCACATAGTGAGAGTTATTTCTAGATAGTGATTATTTTCTTGACAGGTGACCGCACTCACAGTCACTATTGCTGTATCGCACAAGTAGCTCCCACCATGTGGCTACTGCCCGGGTTATCCCGCACCAATGCCGAGCCGCGCCTCCACCTGAAGGCAGCGCCGGCCGCGAGCCCCCCCCTGATCCATCCGCGACAAAGTCGTCACATCTAAGGAACTCCATGAGCCAGACACTTCCGTCCGCCGAGCCAGGCATTGCCGCCCCGGCCGGGACGCCGAAGAAGGCAGCCCTCGCCAGCTTCCTGGGCAGCGCCGTCGAATATTACGATTTCTTCATTTTCGGATCCGCAGCAGCCCTGATCTTCCCCACGGTCTTCTTCCCCAATGCTGACGCGAACGCGGCCATCATGTCCTTCGCCACGTTCGGTTTCGCCTACGTGGCGCGCCCCGTGGGCGCCGTGATCCTGGGGCACTTCGGTGACAGGGTGGGCCGGCAGAAGGTCCTGATGTTCACCCTCCTCCTGATGGGTGCCTCCACCTTCCTCATCGGCTGCCTGCCGGACTTCAACACGGTTGGCTGGTGGGCTCCCGCCCTGCTGGTGCTGGCCCGGCTCTGCCAGGGCCTGTCCGCCGCCGGGGAACAGGCCGGAGCCTCCTCCATGACCCTTGAGCACGCCCCGGACAACCGGCGCTCCTTCTTCACCTCCTGGACCCTCACGGGCACCCAGGGCGGCCAGATCCTCGCAGCCCTGGTCTTCATCCCCGTCCTGGCCCTCCCGGACGAGATCAAGTACGGCATTGGCTGGCGCATCCCGTTCTGGCTGAGCGCCGTGGTGGTTGTTGTTGCCTTCTTCATCCGGCGCACCCTGCACGAGCCGCCGGCCTTCGAGGAAGCCCAGAAGACCGCCCAAATTTCCAAGCTCCCGGTTGCCGACCTGCTCAAGGCCCACTGGCGCGACGTCCTCCGCGTGATCTGCTGCGCCTTCATCGCCGCCGTCTCCACCGTGTTCGGCACCCTCGCCATCAGCTATGCCAAGACCGTGGCGGGCGTCGACGGCACCACCACCCTCTGGCTCGTGGTCGGCGCCAACTTCGTGGCCCTGGGCACCCAGCCGATCTTCGGCATGCTGGCTGACAGGATCGGCCGCAAGCCCGTCTTCATTTACGGGGCTGTGGCCAGCGCCATCCTGACGCCCGTCTTCCTGCTCAGCCTGGAATCCGGCAGCGTGCCGCTGATGTTCCTGTCCGCCATCGGCTTCTTCTCCTGCGGCTACGCAGCCTCCAACGCCGTCTGGCCGTCCTTCTACGCCGAGATGTTCAGCACCAAGGTCCGCTTCTCCGGCCTGGCCATCGGCACCCAGCTGGGCTTCCTGATGGCAGGGTTCGCACCTGCAATCGTGGCGGCCATGGGCGGGATCAGGCCCGGCGGCTGGGTCCAGATCAGCATCTTCACCGCCGTGATCTGCGGCATCGCGGCCATCTCCGCCCTGACTGCCAAGGAGTCCTACAAGACCCCCACCACGCAGCTCGGCCTCAAGTAGAACCCCGCCCGGCTGGAAGTACCGTCCAGCCCGGTTTTGGAACCGGAAAGCCCGCCATTCCCCCCATATGGCGGGCTTTTCCCCGTTGAAAAATGGGCTGTTCCGGCGCCGCCCGGGGCAGCAGGCACGACGTCGGGTGGCCGGGGACGCCGGCGGCCTCCCCAAAACCTAGGGCCGGCCGGCCTCCAGCACCGACGCCAGGTCAAAACTGACCGGCTCCTCCAGCTGCGCGTACGTGCACGATTCCGGGTCCCGGTCCGGCCGCCAGCGGTTGAACTGGGCCGTGTGCCGGAACCGTTCCCCCTCCATGTGGTCGTACCGCACCTCCACCACCAGCTCCGGGCGGAGTGGTACGAAGGACAGATCCTTGCCGGCGCTCCAGCGGCTGCCCTCGGCGTTGCGCGGCGTCCGTTCCCCCTCCTCCTGCTTGGCCCACGCCCACGGGTGGTCATCGAAGGTGGTTACCAGCGGCTGGAGCTGCTCGTACAGCTCCTTGCGCCGCTTCATGGGGAAGGCGCCGATCACGCCCACGCTGGCCAGGCCGCCGTCGTCCTTGTACAACCCCAACAGCAGCGAACCGACCACATCCGGCCCGCTCTTGTGCAGGCGGTAACCGGCCACCACGCAGTCAGCGGTGCGTTCATGCTTGGTCTTGAACATCACCCGCTTGTCCGGCTCGTACCGGCCGTCCAGGCGCTTGGCCACAACGCCGTCCAGCCCGGCGCCCTCGAACTGGCGGAACCACTGCTCCGCCGTCTCCTTGTCCGTGGTGGCGGCGGTGAGGTGGACCGGGGCCTTGCTTGCCGCGAGCGCCTTTTCCAGGGCCGCACGCCGTTCGGTGAAGGGCCGGCCGGTGTAGTCGTCGTCACCGAGGGCCAGAAGATCGAACGCCACGAAGGAGGCCGGTGTCTGGGAAGCGAGCAGCTTGACCCGGCTGGCTGCGGGGTGGATGCGCTGCTGCAGGGCGTCGAAATCGAGGCGGTCGCCGGAGGAACCGACCAGGATGATCTCGCCGTCCACCACGCAGCGTGGCGGCAGGTTCTCCTTCAGCGCCTCAACAAGCTCGGGAAAATAGCGCGTCATGGGCTTCTCGTTGCGGCTGCCGATCTCCAGCTCATCGCCGTCCCGGAAGATGATGGACCGGAATCCGTCCCATTTCGGCTCATAGCTGAGGTCCCCGCCCCCTGCAACACCAGGAATGCCGCTGACGGCCTTGGCGAGCATGGGCGGGACGGGCGGCATCACGGGAAGTTCCATGCTGCCCATTCTTGCCCGGGGACGTGCCCCTGCGTAACCCCGCCCCGCGGGCTCACCCCGCCAGCAGCCACACGATGAGGATCAGGAACGGCGCCGCTGCCGCCGTTGACAGCAGGACCGTTTCGCGGGCCACTGCGACCCCGCGCCCGTACCTGCCGGCGAACAGGAACACGTTCTGGGCTGTGGGAAGGGCGGCCATCAGCACCACGCCCAGGAGCATGTGCTGGTCCAGGTTGAAGATAAAGCGTCCGACGGCGAACGCCACCGCGGGCATCACCGCGGACTTCAGCGCCGTGGCCGTCAGGATTTCGGCCGTGTGCCCGCCGCTTCGCAGCATCCGGGTGCCGTGCAGGGACATGCCGAAGGCGAGCAGCACCACCGGAACGGCAGCCCCGCCCAGGAGGGTGAGGGGTGCCATCACAGGAGGAGGAAGTTCCACCCGGAACGCGGCCAGGACCACGCCGAGCAGGGACGCGATGATCATCGGGTTGCGGAAGGGCTGGGAGAGCAGCAGCCTGGGCGACACCCGGCCGGCGGCGGAGAGGTCCAGCAGGGTAAGGACCACGGGCGCCAAGAGGAGGAGCTGGACCAGCAGGACCGGTGCCACCGGGGTGGCGTCGCCCAGGGCGTACAGCATGATGGGGATGCCGATGTTGTTGGCGTTGACGTAGGAGCTGGCCATCGCGCCGACGGCGGTCTCAGCCAGCGGCCGCCGGAACCACAGCCTGCTGGCCAGCACGTACAGCAGCGCCGTGGCCGACGCCGTCAGAATGGCCAACGGAACGTAGGCGGAGAAGACCACGGTGAGGTCCGATTCCAGGACCACCGTGAACAGCAGGACGGGGTTGGTGATGAAGAAGGCAGTGCGGGTGAGCGCCGAGACCGTGGGTTCCCCGCCCAGCCCGCAGCGCGCAGCAATGTAGCCCACGGCGATGACGGCGCCGATTACCGCCAGCCCCACCAGCACACCGCCCACGAGTGGTACGTCCTTCCAGCTCCGCCGCCTGCGCAGGAATTCCGGGATGCGCAGTAATACAGGCTTCAAACTTATCTGACAAGTGGCGCCGGGCAGGCCAGCCCTCGACACGGCACCCCTGCGGACGGTAGAGGTTAACGATGGTTACCGTCGGCTTCCACGCCTCACACGAACAGATCAGTCCCGCCCAGCTGCTCAAGGACGTCCAGCACGCGGAACAGGCAGGATTCGATGCCGCCATGTGCTCTGACCATATTGAGCCGTGGTCCGCCCGGCAGGGCCACTCCGGGTTCGCCTGGTCCTGGCTGGGCGCGGCGCTGGCCACCACCAGCCTGCGCTTCGGTGTGGTGACCGCCCCGGGCCAGCGGTACCACCCCGCCATCATCGCCCACGCCTCGGCCACCCTGGCCTGCATGTTTCCGGAACGGTTCTGGATGGCCACCGGGAGCGGCGAGAACATGAATGAGCACGTCACCGGTGACGCCTGGCCGCCGAAGGAAACACGGCAGCGCCGGCTGGAGGAGTGCGTTGAGGTGATCCGCCGGCTGCATCGCGGTGAGGAGGTCACCCACCACGGCCTTGTCACCGTTGAACAGGCCCGGATCTGGGACGTGCCGGACTCCCCGCCGCCGATTATCGCACCGGCCATCAGTGTGGAGACCGCCCGCCGCTCTGCAGCCTGGGCGGACGGCCTGGTCACCATCAACCAGCCGGCCGGCAAGCTCAAGGACATGCTGGCGGCATACCGGGACAACGGCGGCCGCGGCAGGACCGCGCTGCAGGTGCACCTGTCCTGGGCCCCCCGTGAACAGGACGCGGCAGCCATTGCGCTGGACCAGTGGCGGACCAACACCTTCGCCCCGCCGGTCCCGTGGGACCTTCCCACGGCCGGGCATTTCGACGGCGTGAGCGGGCACATCGGCGAGGACCAGGTCCGGAAGGCGGTCAACGTCTCGGCAAGCCTGGACCAGCACGCCGAGTGGCTGGGGGCGTACGCGGCCCTGGGCTTCGACGAGCTCTACCTGCACTTCGTGGGGCAGGAGCAGGCCCCGTTCATTGATGCGTTTGCAGCAGATGTCCTTCCGCAGCTGCAGGGCTCGAAGGTCCAGGCGCCGGCGCAGGCACCCGCATGAGGCTCGCCGAAACTTCGGACCTGTGGTGGAAGAACGCCGTGGTGTACTGCCTGGACGTGGAGACGTTCTTTGACGACGACGGCGATGGCACCGGCGATTTTGCCGGACTGACCCAGCGCGTGGACTACCTCGCCGCACTGGGCGTGACCTGCATCTGGCTCATGCCGTTCTACCCCTCCCCGGACCGCGACGACGGGTACGACGTGACGGACTTCTTCGCCGTGGATCCCCGGCTGGGCACCATGGGGGACGTTGTGGAGTTCATCCGGGCGGCCAAGGACCGTGGAATGCGCGTCATCGCCGACTTCGTGGTGAACCACACCTCGGACCAGCACCCTTGGTTTGTCGAGGCCAGGAAATCCAAGGACAACAAATACCGCGACTACTACGTGTGGCGGAGCGACACTCCCCCGGACACCTCCTCGGAGGTGGTGTTCCCTGGCGAGGAGGACTCTCTGTGGGAAAAGGATGAAGCCACCGGCGAGTGGTACCTGCACATGTTCGCCAAGCACCAGCCGGACCTGGATGTCACCAATCCCTCCGTCCGGAACGAGATTGCCAAGGCGATGGGCCTGTGGCTGGAACTGGGCCTGGACGGCTTCCGCCTGGACGCGGTGCCCTTCTTCCTGGAGACCCGCGGCCAGCCCAAGGACGAGGCCGCGAACCTGGATCCGCATGAGTACCTGGCCGCACTGCGCAGCTTCGTGAGCCGGCGCAACGGCAGCGCCATCCTCCTGGGCGAGGTGAACCTGCCGTACAAGGAGCAGCTTGAGTACTTCGGCGGTCCGGACGGGAACGAACTCAACATGCAGTTCGACTTCATGTCCATGCAGCACATCTATCTGTCGCTGGCACGCCAGGACGCCCGTCCACTGGCGGAGACGCTGAAGGGCAGGCCGCCGCTGCACCCGGACAACCAGTGGGCCATGTTCGTGCGGAACCACGACGAACTCACTCTGGACAAGCTCAGCGACGGTGAGCGGGAAGAGGTCTTTTCCGCGTTTGGGCCAGAGAAGAACATGCAGATCTATGGCCGCGGCCTGCGCCGCCGCCTTCCCCCGATGCTTGGCGGCGACGCAGGGCGCATCCGCATGGTGTACTCGCTGATGTTCGCCCTGCCGGGCACTCCGGTGCTCTTTTATGGGGAGGAGATCGGCATGGGAGAGGACCTCCGGCAGAAAGGCCGGGCTTCCGTGCGCACCCCCATGCAGTGGAACGGCGAAAAGAACGCCGGCTTCTCCACGGCCAAGGTATCGGACCTGGTGGCGCCGCTGGCCCGGGGAGAATACGGTCCCGAGCACGTCAACGCCGCGGCCGCGAAGAGGGATCCCG
This sequence comes from Pseudarthrobacter oxydans, assembly GCF_013314975.1. GTDB lineage: Bacteria > Actinomycetota > Actinomycetes > Actinomycetales > Micrococcaceae > Arthrobacter > Arthrobacter oxydans. The sequence goes on from NZ_JABTYH010000011.1 coordinate 97,908, forward strand.
GCTCGCTGTTCAACTTCATGGTCACGCTGATCCGCCGCTACCGCGAATCGGCGGAGCTGGGCTGGGGCGAGTTCGCCATCATCGACCAGCCAGAGCCTGCAGTCCTTGCCCACACCTGCAGTTCGGACGGCGGCACACTGGTGCTGCTGCACAACTTCGGGGAGGCCCCCGTGACGGTTAACGGCACAGTGGGCCCGGAGGACGGGCCAGCGAATGCGTTCCGGGACGCCACCCTGCTGGACCTGTTCGACGGCGACAACATCACCCTGGATCCCGACGGCGGCTTCGCCGTTGAACTGGAACGTTACGGCTACCGCTGGTACCGCCTCCACCGCAAAGGCGACAGGCTGGCACCATGAGGTGGGTGGTCCCGCTGCTCGTCGTGGTGCTCGGCGGGGCCGTCTTCGTGCTCGGCGGCGCCGATGATTCCCCGGGCCTGCAGGGCATCGGTGCTGTGCTCGTGGCCGGTGGGATCACCCTCGGCGTCCGCGGCGTGCGCCGGGACCGCCGGCGGTAGGCAGCAGGCAGCCTTGAAGCACCACGCAACTGTGCCGGAACCGCACCACGGCCAGGCGCCCGGACCGTAGACGGGACGCCGTCGCCGTCCGGGTGTGAAAAAATCAACCATGCGCCCCATGCAGCACTCCAGCAAGCTCCAAAACGTCCGGTACGAACTCCGCGGACCCATCCTCCAGGCCGCCAAGGCCATGGAGGCGGAAGGGCACCGGATCCTCAAGATGAACCTTGGGGACACCGCGCCGTTCGGCCTGGAAACGCCGGAGTCCGTGGTGGTGGACATGATTCACCACCTGAGGGGCGCCCAGGGATACAGCGACTCGAAGGGGATCTTCTCAGCGCGGACCGCCATCTCGCAGTACTACCAGACGCGCGGCCTGATGCAGATCGGGGTGGAGGACATCTTCATCGGCAACGGCGTCAGCGAACTCATTTCCATGTGCCTGCAGGCGTTTATGGAAAACGGCGACGAGATCCTGGTGCCGGCACCGGATTACCCGCTGTGGACCGCCGCGGTCACGCTGACAGGGGGCAAGCCGGTGCACTACCTCTGCGACGAAGGGGAGAACTGGTGGCCGGACATGGCCGACGTGGAGGCCAAGATCACCAGCCGCACCAAGGGGATTGTGATCATCAACCCCAACAACCCCACGGGCGCCGTCTATCCGCGGCACATCCTGGAGCAGTTCGCGGCCTTGGCCCGGAAACACCACCTGGTCCTGTTCTCGGACGAGATCTACGAGAAGGTGCTGTATGAGGAGGCCCAGCATATCCACACCGCGGCCGTGGCCGAGGACGTCTGCTGCCTGACGTTCAGCGGGCTGTCCAAGGCGTACCGCATGCCCGGCTACCGGGCAGGCTGGGTTGCCGTCACCGGGCCACTTGCCGCCACCGCCGCCTACCGGGAAGGACTGGAACTGCTGGCCTCCCTGCGGCTGTGCCCCAACGTTCCGGCCCAGCATGCCATCCAGACCTGCCTTGGCGGCTACCAGAGCATCGACGCCCTGGTGCGGCCCGGAGGCAGGCTCCGTGAACAGCGCGATCTCGCCTACCAGCTCCTGACCGAGATACCGGGCGTGACGTGTGTCCCCGCGGCGGGCGCCATGTACCTGTTCCCCCGCCTCGATCCGGAGCTCTACCCCATCAGCAGCGACGAACAGTTTGTCCTGGACCTGCTGAAGGACCAGAAGATCCTCGTCTCGCACGGTTCCGCGTTCAACTGGCCGACGCCGGACCACTTCCGGTTCGTGATCCTTCCGTCCGTCCTGGACATCCGGGAGGCTGTGCACCGCATCTCCACCTTCCTGGCGGCATACCGCGCCAGCGTGGAACTGCCGTAGGGCCCCTTAAGGCCGCACCGCCGTCGGGCCCTGCCCGCCTGTTCTGCCGTGGTGCCCGGGAAATTCGGTTCGGGAAACAGCTCCGGCGCGAAGAACTAACCCGCGCCTAACCGCGGGGAAACGCGGGCGCAACATTGCCCCGGCACACTGGATTCTGCAGGCAAGAGCCGGCACCAGCCCCAGCCAGGAGGCCCCGCCATGAAGCAGAAAGCGACACCACATGTGACACGAGTCCGCGCCCTGGACCAGCTCCACCGCGGCGACGAGATCGAAGCCCGCCTCTCCGTGGGCCCTTCCTACGACGACGTTGTGATCCGCCGCGGAAGTGTCCAGGAAACCGCGCCCGGCATCGGCGTGGTCTGGATCCTGGACCGGCTCACCGGCCTGCGCAAAGCGATCAATACGGACGAATGCAGCGTCTGGCGGCTCGCCTGAAACTGTCGGGATCCGCGGCCCGGGTGTAGCCAGCAAGGGCTGCCCGCCGCACCGGAACCTTCGGCACCATAGCCGTTCAACCCCCGGCTACCGACTGGATGACCAGTACTTCCTGGCCTGGAGCCACCTCGGTTTCCAGGCCCTGCAACCGCCGCACCTCGTCCCCGCCGACGTACACATTCACGAAGCGCCGCAGCGCGCCGGTCTCGTCACGGAGCCGCCGGGCCAGCACTGCGAAGTCCGAGGTCACCGCATCGAGGAGCTTTCCCACCGAAACCGGCCCGTCGGCGGGCGCAGTCAGGACGGACTGCCCGCCGGCCAGCGGCTGCAGGACGCTGGGAAGCACCACCCTGATTTCCCGCACGCTGCTGTCAGGCACCTGAGATCACGGCTGCCCGGACACAGAGCACATCCGGGAGATGGGACACAACCTCCCGGAATGTCGCCCCTTCGTCCGCACTCGCGTAGACCGAGCCGCCGCGCGTCCCAAAATAGACCCCGGCCGGCTCCGCTGTGTCCACCGAGGCAGCATCGCGCAGGACGCTGTTGTATTCCCCGGCGGGCAAGCCGTTGCTGAGCCTTTTCCAAGTGGACCCGGCGTCGTCCGTGCGGTGGACGGCCAGCTCGCCGTCCGGCGGAATGCGTTCGCCGTCCGCTTTCAGGGGGATGACCCACGCCGTGCCCTCCCGGCGGGGATGGGTGAGCATCACAAAGCCGAAATCCGCCGGCAGTCCCTCCGCGATGGAGTTCCAGCTGTCCGCGTTGTCATCCGTGCGGTAGACGCCGTGGTGGTTCTGGGCGTAGAGGCGGCCGTCGACGGCGGCATCCGCTGCGATCTTGTGGACGCACTGCCCGAACTCCGGGTTGGGGTCGGGCATGAAGTAGGCCGAAATGCCGCGGTTGCGCGGCTCCCAGGAGGTGCCGCCGTCGAGCGACCGGTAGACGCCTCCCGTGCTCATGGCCACGTGCACCGTCTCCCCGGCCGGATGGACCACGATGGAGTGCGCGGCGGCACCGCCGTAGCCCGCGCCCCACTCGCTGCGGTGGGGATGGTCCCACAGCCCGCGGTTCAGTTCAAAGTGTTCACCGCCATCGGTGGATTTCCACACGGAAATGGGCTCCGCTCCCGCCCAGACGACGCCCGGACGTTCCTCCGCGTCCGGATAAATCTGCCAGATGCGCTCCAGCGCGGCACCCGTGTCCTCCGGAAACCTGACGGCGCCCTGCTCGGGCTCAGACCAGGTGGCACCCAGGTCATCGGAGTGCGCAACGGTGGGCCCCCAATGCTCACTGCGGACGCCCACCATGATCCGGGTCCGGCCCTCCCGGGTGTCTATGCCGATGCTGGGGATCTCACTCATGAGGAAGTGCGGGCCAGTGAAAGACCATTGTTGCCTGTCACTGCTGGTGGCCAGCCAGAGGCCCTTTTTGGTCCCGATCGCTAAGACAAAACTCTCTGCGGTTGCCATGCCCACCATGCAACCACCGAGCACAGCAGCCCGCAATGGTTATTTTGTGTCACCGCGGGCCTGCCGAATCCTAGTCCACGAACTCCGACTGGGTTTCGATAAAGTCCCAGTCGGCCGGGGTCAGGACGGCCGCTGGATTGTCCGGATGGGGGCCGCCCGCTTCCGCAATCCCCTGGAGCACCGGAAGGGGCAACTCCTCGGCCCGAAGGTTTTCCCGCAGCCATTCCTTGCTTGCCAGGTCCAGGTCCAGCCACCACATGTAGATTTCCATGACTTCATGCACCTTTCGTATGTTCCAACGTTAGGCCCGGGCGGATGCGCGGACAAGATACACCCGCGGGAGGCAGGTAGCCAGTGCAGGGCGACCCCGATGATGCGGGTACCCGCAAGTAACCGCATCGTCCGGTCGCCGGAAAAGACGAGTACCCCCTACTCAGGACCGCCTCCAGCCCCCACCCCTAGCCTGAAAACTCAAGCAAGCTGACCGTGTTGCTGGGGCATTCGGCGCAAGTGCTGGCCTCCTCATCATGGTCCGTTTCACCATTCAAACCTGGGGAGAAAACAATGAAACGTACCTTTGTGACTGTGGGGGTCGTGGGACTGGGCCTGCTCAGCGTTACGGCACCGGCCATGGCAGCGCCTGAAAGAGTCATCGTCTGCCACAGCGACGGAAGCAGCTGGACGCCGCTGGAATTCAACATCAACGGCCTGAATGGCCACGACCAGCACCCGCTGGACATCATTCCGCCTACCTCCGAGTCGCCCGGCAAGAACTGGACCAACGCCGGAAAACTTCTCTACGTCGAGAAGTGCGCGGCGTTGCCGCCGGGCGAAACACTGCCGGAGGAGCCGGCTGAGGAGGAGCCGGTGGTGGAAACACCGGTTGTGGAGACGCCGGTGGTGGAAACACCGGTTGTAGAGACGCCGGTGGTGGAAACACCGGTTGTTCAGACACCCGCCGGGGAGGCACCCGCGCTGACTCCTGCTGCCGAACAGTCCGTGGTGGTTCCGCCGGCAGCAGCGCCCGGTGCGGCTCCGCAGGCAGCGGCACCTGTTGCGCCTGCTCCGCGGGCAGCCGTCCAGCAGCCAACCGCTGTAACGGGGGCCACCAGCCTCGGTACCAACCAGGGGTACAACGCCCAGACCGCCGTCGGTGGTTCCGGCAGCATTCCGTCATGGCTGGCCGGGCTGGGAGCGTTGGCGGCAGCGGGAGCGGCAGTGGCTCTCCGCCGCCGGTCCCGTCCGTTCACCCCGGCCGGCTGACACAGCCACACCGCAGCCCCCGGCTCGTGGCTCGGTGAGCACGGACCGGGCCGCGGCCCTTGACAGGGAAGGCGTCCCGCCAGTGCCCGGCGGGGCGCCTTCCCTCCTCTCGTCTATTCCTCCCTTCGTCAAAATATCGAGGAGCACCATGGCCAAGGTCCCCAGCCGGCACGCAGTGGGCGCGAAGCGCGCACCGCGGCGCTGGAACCGTGGGGACCTGGCCATTCTCATGTGCGGCATCCTGGCGTTCCTGTCCATCAGCTTCGGCGCACCGCTCCTGACGCACTCAGCCCCTGGTGGCAGCGCGCAGGGGTCCATAACGGCGGCGAAGCCAACCGCCGCCGGCGTCCCGGCCACGGACCCGGCGCCCATCGCGGTTACGGGTCCAGCGGAAGGAACCGCCGCGCCTTTCGACTCCACCGCCAGTCCTGCCCCGGCCCCCCTGCTGCCCGAAGCCGCCGAGCCGCTCCGTATCCGGTACCCGTCCGCCGGCTTCGACGTCCCTGTCCACCGCCTGGACCTGGACAGCGACGCCCGGGCCAAACAGACCGTTGTGCCGCCCGAAACCAAGGACGGCTACTGGCTGGCGCCCTTCGGCACCCCCGGCCACGGTTCGGCCAACACCACCTACGTCATCGGACACAGCTGGGACGGCGCGGAGGCACCCTTCAACCACCTGAGTTCAGCGGCAGCAGTGGGTGACCGGTTTGAGGTGGACACGGCTGCCGGCACCATCGCCTACCAGGTGGACACCGTCACCACGTACCTCAAGGCCACCCTCAAGGACAGCCCCGTTTGGGAGATCGTGCCGAACCGGCTGGTCCTGATCAGCTGCTACACGGAGGACCCGTGGGGAAAAAACGTGGTTGTCACGGCCTCGCCCGCCATTCCCTGACGGCCCGAAAGGCACGCGCTCTCCACCCGCCCTATCCAAGAGCATTCAAGGAGGCTGAAAATAAGCTATGAGCCCGGAACAGATGAACAGCAACCCTCCCCTGGTGGTGGGCATCGCACCCGGACAGCACGTTGAGGTCCTGCAGACCGCCGTCTCACTCGCCGCCCGCCTGGGGACGCGGTTGCTCTGCGCCTATGTGGACGAGGCCAGCTTCCTGGTGGACTGGGACCCTGCGCGGCCCGCCCACCGGCTCTCCCTGCACCCCGACACGGACGACGCAAACATCGGTGCCGTGGCGCTGGAACTCAAGTCCGCAATCGAAGCGGCGGTGGCCGGCGTCCCGCCCGGTACTGCGGCGGCGGAATGGACCCTGCAGACCCTCGCCGGGGATCCCGCCCGCGCCCTCGCCCGGCTCGCAGCCGAAAACGACGCGCCGATGATCATCGTGGGAACCTCTGAGCGTGGCTTCTCCCATCGCCTGGCAGAAGCCCTCAGCGGGTCCGTGGGTGCCTGGCTCACGCACCACCAGAGCAGGCCTGTCCTCATAGTTCCCTACCGGATGCCTGCCCACGACGACCGGCCGTGAAACTAAAGCGAAAGTACTTATTCGGGGTGCTGGCGGACCGGACTACCAGCCAGTAAGCTGATTCAAGCAAGACGGGTTCCAGCAGGATGGAACCCGGGTATTGCCCAAAAGCTGCTCCGGAGTGCGTATCCCCCAATAACGCACTCCGGAGCTTTTTTGTGCCCGGGTTGGGAAGACGCCCCGAGTACTATATACCCCCCAGGGGTACTTGTGGGTATACCCCAAGGGGGTATATGGTGTGGTCATGAGCGGAATCGAAGAAGCAGTCAGCGGACACACTGCGGACCTGCAGCCGCCGCACGGCTATACGGGCAACAAGGAGGCCTACCTCCGCCGGCTCAAGCGCATCGAGGGCCAGGTCCGCGGGATCGCGCGCATGGTGGATGAGGACAAGTACTGCATTGACATCCTCACCCAGGTTGCGGCCGTCACCAAGGCCCTGCACGCCGTCAGCCTTGGCCTGGTGGAAGAGCACATCGGCCACTGCGTAGTGGGCGCGGCTTCCGAACCGGACCCGGCAGCCCGTGCCGACGCTATCGACGCCAAGGTCAAGGAAGCCGCCGACGCCATCGGCCGGCTGCTCCGCTGACAAAGAACCTACCCAACAAGCGCCGGTTACCGCCGGCAAACCTGAAGGAGCAGCCATGAGCACCACCTCCCCCACCACCACACGGGTCAGCGTCTCGGGAATGACCTGCGGCCACTGCGTTTCGGCGGTCAGCGAAGAACTCGAAGCGCTGGCCGGCGTCGAAGAGGTGTCGGTGGAACTGAACGCCGGAGGCATCTCCACAGTGACCATCACCTCCAGCTCGGAGCTGTCCCCTTCAGAGATCGGGGAAGCGGTCGCCGAAGCCGGCTACCTCGTCGTCGCCAACGAAGCCTAAGAACGCCACTGAAGCAGGGAACCCCATGAGCAACCAGGAACTCCTCCGCCGGCCCGCCACCCGGGTGGTGGAACTCGACATCGAGGGCATGACCTGCGCCTCCTGCGTCAACCGGGTGGAGAAGAAACTTGGCAAGCTCGACGGCGTGCAGGCCTCGGTCAACCTGCCCCTGGAATCAGCCCACGTGACGGTTCCGGCAGGCATCACTGACGAGCAGATCACGGCAACAGTGGAAGCCGCGGGGTACAAGGCAACCGTCCGCCAGCCACTCAAGCAGGGCCAAGGCCCTGCAGGTGAAACCGGGGACCTGCCCGCAGCGAAGCTTCGCCCCCGCCTGATCCTTGCCGCGGTTCTGACAGTCCCCGTTTTCGTCATCTCGATGGTGCCGGCAGCCCAGTTCCCGCACTGGGGCTGGGTGGCAGCCCTCCTGGCCCTGCCTGTGGTGACGTGGGCAGCGTGGCCGTTCCACCGGGCCGCGGCGGTCAACGCCCGCCACCTCGCGTCCACCATGGACACGCTGGTGTCCATCGGTGTGACGGCGGCGTACCTGTTCTCCGCGTGGCAGCTGTTTGCGGATCCCCGCATGACTGAACATCCGGGGATGGAAGGCATGGAAACCGGCGGCCTCTACTTTGAGGTGGCCGCCGTCGTCACCACGTTCCTGCTCCTGGGCCGCTTCCTTGAGGCCAATGCCAAGCAAAAGGCCGGCGATGCCCTGCATGCACTCCTGAACCTGGGCGCCAAGGATGCCACCGTCCTCCGTGACGGCAAGGAACAGCGCATCCGGGCCGACCTCCTGCAGGTGGATGATGTCCTGGTGGTCCGCCCCGGCGAAAAGATCGCCACCGACGGCGTGGTGACGGATGGGGACTCGGCCGTGGACGCTTCACTGGTGACCGGCGAATCGGTGCCCGTGGAGGTAGGCCCGGGAAGCCGTGTCACGGGCGCCACCATCAACACCTCGGGCCGCCTGCTGGTGCGTGCAACCCGCGTTGGCTCCGAGACGACCCTTGCCCAAATGGCACGGCTCGTGTCGCAGGCGCAGACCGGCAAGGCACCCATCGCCCGCCTCGCTGACCGCATCAGTTCAGTCTTTGTTCCGGTGGTCCTGGCCATTGCCGCGCTCACGTTCGTCCTCTGGCTCCTCTTCACGGGACCGGACGTGGGCAGCGACGACCTCCGCTCGGCGTTCACCGCCGCCGTCGCCGTCCTGGTGATTGCCTGCCCGTGCGCGCTGGGCCTCGCCACCCCGGTTGGCCTGCTGACGGGAACGGGGCGCGGCGCCCAGCTGGGCATCCTCATCAAAGGGCCGCAGGTTCTGGAGGACACCCGCACCGTTGACACCATTTTGCTGGACAAGACCGGGACCGTGACCACCGGCGTTCTCGCCGTGGACGCGACGGTTGCCTTCGGGAACTTCGGGGAAGGCGAGGTGCTGCGCGTGGCGGGGGCCGTGGAGGCAGCGTCTGAGCACCCGGTGGCCAGGGCCATCACTGCCGCGGCCCGTGCGGATACCACGGGATTGCCCACAGCGGACGACGACGGCACCCTCCCTGCCGTGGAAGGCTTCCGTTCCGCGCCCGGCGGCGGCGTTACCGGCACCGTCGAGGGCAGGGTGGTCCTGGCGGGCCGGACAGGCTGGCTGGAGCAGAACAACATCACCATCCCGCAGGAGCAGCAGGCCTCACTGGCAGCTGCGGAAGCCTCCGGCGCCACCGCTATCTGGGTTGCCGTGGACGGCCTTGTTGCCGGCATCATCAGCCTCCGGGACACCCTCAAGGACGGTTCCGCCGCCGCCATTGCGCACCTGAAGCGGCTGGGCCTGCGCCCCATCCTGCTCACCGGTGACAACGCGGCCGTTGCAGCCCAGGTGGCGGCCGCCGTCGGCATAGCCAAGGAAGACGTCTACGCGGGGGTCCTGCCCGAAGGGAAAGTGGAGGCGGTGCGCAGGCTCCAGGCCGGCGGTGCCACCGTGGCCATGGCCGGAGACGGCGTGAATGACGCTGCCGCACTGGCCCAGGCTGACCTGGGCATTGCGATGGGTTCCGGCACGGACGTGGCCATCGAAGCCGCGGACCTGACGGTGATGGGCAATAACCTTGCCCAGGTGGCGCAGGCAATCGAACTCTCTCGCAGGACCCTGGCCACCATCAAGACCAACCTCTTCTGGGCATTCTTCTACAACGCCGTGGGCATCCCGGTGGCTGCCCTGGGCCTGCTCAACCCGATGATCGCCGGGGCCGCCATGGCCGCCAGCTCGGTCCTGGTGGTGGCCAACTCGCTGCGCCTGCGGAGCTTCGGCAAGCAGCCGCCGGCCAGCTAGACCGCGCGACGCGGCCTTTGCGCTCAGGCGGCGCCGTAACGTACGGCTGCCCGCGCCCTGGCCTTGGCTGCCTCGGCTTCCCGGTCCTTGGGCGGAGCCTGCGAAACCAGGGCGTCCAAGAGGTGCTGGGTGATGTGGGCGATCTCGTGGACGGCCTCATCAAAGGCTTCCTGGTTGGCCTTGGACGGCTTGGTGCTGCCGCTGATCTTGCGCACGTACTGCAGTGCGGCGGCGTGCACTTCCTCCGAGGTGGCGTGCGGTTCGAAGTTGTGGAGGGTTCGGATATTCCGGCACATACAGCCATGCTAGGCTCTGGAACGCCTGGGATCGACCCCCTTCGGAGCGGTTCGCGCAAGCACCGGCCATGGGGAGTCCGGCATGGGCAGGGCTGCCCATCGACGCTGCCTCAGCGGCCGGGGTAGGTTTTAGGCAATGGATCTTCCGGATGAGCCGGGGGGCCGAGGGGGATGCCGACCTGGTTCGGGTCCACGATTCTATGAGGAGAAACTGATGGCTATTTGGGGTGCAGACGTTCAGCAGCTTCGTCAGCTGGGCAGCAAGCTTCAGGCAGGTGCAACCGAGATCGACAACCAGAAGTCCAATCTCAACAGCCTTCTGCAGAGCACCAACTGGAAGGGCCCGGACGCGGAAAAGTTCCGCGACGAATGGTCCGGTACCCACACCACCATGCTGACCAAGGTTGCCGACGCGCTCAGGGAAGCCGGCACCAAGGCCAAGCGCAACGCCGAACAGCAGGAGCAGGCCTCCAACTAGTCCCTGCGCACTGCGCACGGTCCGTCAGTCGGGTCCGGACACCCAGGGGGTGTCCGGACCCGGCGCGTTTAAGGTCCTGTCCGCCCGGTGCCGTACACGCTAAGGGACGGGTTCGACGTCGTTCGCGTGTTCCAGCGGCGACGCTGCCCTGGGCAGTTCCTGGCCGGGCGGCTCCTCCCCGCGTGTTGCGCGGCCGGCAGCCGGACCCCGCAGCTCATCGAGCCGGACCAGGACTACACCCCCAACGATCAGGACGCCGCCCAGGAGCTGGATGGCCCCGGGCAGTTCGCCGAGCAGCAGCCACGCCCACACGACGGCGAAGAGGACCTCGGTCAGCGACACGAACGACGCCACCTTGGAGCCCAGCGCCCGTGCGGCCATGATGCCGGAGACGTAGGCCAGCACTGTCGCCAGGACCACAAGCCCCGCCAGTGACACCCACCAGGGCGTGATCCAGGGTCCCAGCCTGGTGTCGGCCGTGCTGAATGCCATGGGCAGCAGGCCGGTGGCAGCCGCAAGCCACATCACGGCGGCACCGACAAACAGCCCGCCCGAGGCCAGCACGATGGGCGGGAGTGTGTCATTCTCCTTTGCGGTGATGAAGAAGTAGATGGCAAGGCACACGGCGGCGGCCATGCCCCAGAGGACGCCAACAACATCGATCTTGACGGCGCCGGTCAGGTCCAGGACCAGGACCAGGCCGGCGAGGGACAGCAGCGTCCCGCCAAAGGTCAGCAGCCGCGGCCGCTTCCGGCTGGCGGCCCACAGCCAGAGCACAATGATCACCGGGGCAAGGTATTCGAGGAGCAGCGCCACGCCTACCGACAGCCTCGCGACTGCGTTGAAGTAGAAAAGCTGGCAGGCTGCGACGCCGATCAGCCCGAACAGCGCGATGGTCACCCAGTTGCCCGGCAGTTGATGCCAGCGGCCCCTCAGTGCGGGGATGGCGGGCACGGCGAGGATCAGGGCTGCGCCGGTGAGCCGCGCCGTAACAGCCGCCCCCGGAGTCCATCCCGATTCCAGGAGTGCCTTGGCGAAGGACCCGGAAAGGCCGAAGACCGCGGAGGAGAAGAGTGCGATGCCCAGGCCGGAGGCGAGGAAGCCGCGCCTGGCCACGGGCAGACGGTCGGGCGCGCGGCGTGCAGCGGACATTGGTCGCCTCCTGTCAGGAGTAAAATGGGTTATGGTCATGACAGTACGGGACGGCGCTGTAAGGAGTCAAGATGGTTTTTGCCCCTGACACTGAGGTGGCACTGCGGACCGTGGTGAACCTGGTCAATTCAGCTGCGAACGGGAGCGAGGGCCTTGCCACCCAAGCGGACCTGGACCGCTTCCTGGCAGCCGAGGGCTTCAGTGGGTCCCGCACCCGGGACGGGGATGAGCTGGAAAGCGTCCACCGACTGCGCCACGAGCTTTCCGAGCTGTGGACGGCAGATGAAGATGCCGCGGTGGAGACGGTAAACCGCCTCTTGCGGGAGGCACGCGCCTTGCCCCAGCTGGTCAAGCACGACGACTGGGACTGGCACCTGCACGCCACCACGCCGGAGGCTCCGCTGGTGTACAGGATGAGCACCGAGGCCGCAATGGCCCTGGCGGACGTCATCCGCGGCAAGGAGATGGACCGGATGCGGACCTGCGAGGCGGAGGATTGTGATGCTGCCGTCCTCGACCTCAGCCGGAACAGGTCGAAGCGCTACTGCGATACCGGCAACTGCGCCAACCGCGCGCACGTCGCCGCCTACCGGGCGCGGCAGGCGGCCACCGGCTAGTGGCTGCCCCGGGTGTCCGTGCCGTCGGCCGGCGGGTCCTGCGGGCCCGGAGCTGCGCCGAAGCCGTGGGACGGCTTCCGGGCTGAACTGAGGTTCACGCCGGAGCCTTTGCCCAGATGCTCCGCATTCTCCTTGTGGCTCATGGCGAGCATCGCCGCCACCACCAGCGTGACGATGAATGCGATGCCGGCCGCAGTGAAGGCCAGGTCAAAGCGGGGGGCACGGGCGCTGCCGCCGGAAGCGAAGATGACAACGGCAAGGAAAGCGATCACGGCCCAGAACGCGGAGAACATCAGCGGGCCCCTCACCGAGGTCCGCAGCCTGCGCGGTTTTCCTGGATGCTGGTCTGCCACGGTGGTTCCTCCCTGCAGGCGGCACGCCGGCCGGCCTGGTTTAAGTGTTGCGGTGGTTTGCCCGGCAATTTTTTCTACAAGAAGTAGAACCGCGCTTTCCTAGTTTACGGGTTACCGGCGGCGCTGCGGGCATCGTGCCGGAGGGTCAGGCCTGACAGGACCCACAGGACACCCGAAATGATGGCTCCTCCGCCGGCCACTCCCAGCAGCGCGTGGGCGCCCAGCCCGATAAAGAACGGCAGGAGGGCTGCGGTGCCGAGGCCAATAATTCCTGAAGTGATCCAGTCGCGGGCCAGGACATGGCGGCCGCGGAGCGTCAGCCCGATGGCCAGCTCAAGCGCTCCAGCCAGGCCCAGGCCGACGGCAGCGACCACGCCAAACAGCAGGTCCCCATGCATCAGCACCAGGGAAAATCCCGCGCCGGCCATCACCGCACCCGCGGCCGCGAGCATCTTGCCCGGCGCGGCTCCCTGGGGCAGCCCGGCGGCGGGAACAGTACGGAGCAGCAGCACGCCGGTGGCCAGAAGGTACAGCCCTCCGGCCCATCCCATGACCTCGATGGAGGGCGCCGCCCAAAAGATGGTGAGGGCACCGAACACCAGGGCGGCCGCCGAGCGGAGCAGGACCGGCTGCCAAAGGCCGGGCCTGGCGTCGGTTCCGGAAGTGGTGCCTGCGGGTGTCCTTGGTTGCGTCACCGGTCCAGTTTAGTGGCGGCGCGCCACCGGCCGAACTTTGGGGATCCCGGGGCACTCATGCGGACCCGAGCACCATCCAGCGGTCCGACCGGGCACGCAGGCCGAGCGTCACGGCGCGGGCCGCCATGTAGCCGAGGGCAAAGGCGGCCCACAGCCAGGCCAGGCCCGCGCCGCCCCCGGCTCCCAGCAATGCAACGGCCGCAAGCATCGGCACGTAGGCGGCGAGATTCATGACGCCGGCCAGGGCAAGGTACCTGGCGTCCCCGGCACCGATCAGCACCCCGTCCAGAACGAAGACATAGCCGGCGAGGGGCTGGCCCGCGGCGAGGACCCACAGGGCGAGGGCCAGTGCCGACCTCACCTGGGGATCGGAGGTGAAGAGGGCACCGGCCCACGGGGCCGCCACCGCCAGAAGAAGTCCCGTCACTGCGCCAAAGCCAAGGCCCCAACGGACCATGGTTCCGGTGAGGAGCCGTGCCTTGCCGGCATTCGAGGCCCCCAGCTCCTTGCCGATCAGTGCCTGGGCGGCAATGGCCAGCGCATCCAGGGCAAACGCCAGGAAGGAAAATATGGTCATTGCCAGCTGGTGGGCGGCAAGGTTGACAGCGCCCTGCGAGGTAACCACAACCACCGTTGCCAGGATGGCGATCCTGAGGCTCAGGGTGCGCAGCATCAGCCAGGATCCCACGCGCGCCATGCTGCGGATGCCCCGCCAGCTGGGCAGCAGGCCCACCCCGCTGCGTACGGCATTCCGTCGGACGATGAGAAGGTAGACACCGGCCATGGCCCACTGCGCCACGCTGGTACCCACCGCCGAGCCGGTCACGGACCATCCCAGCCCGTACACAAGCCACAGGTTCAGCACGATGTTCAGGGCGAACCCGGCAGTGGCCACCACCAGCGGCGTCCGGGTGTCCTGCAGTCCGCGGAGGAGGCCCGTGCCGGCAAAGATGAGCAGCATTGCCACCAGCCCCGGCATGGACCAGCGCAGGTAATCGACGGCGAAGGCGCGCACCTCGCCGTCCGCCCCCAGGAGTCCGACCAGCGGATCCGCCGCCAGGAAGCCGGCCACGGCGAGGACCACGCCGAGCAGCAGCGCCAGCCACACGCCGTCGCGCCCGGCCGCCAGGGCTTTCCCCAGCTGGCCGTCGCCGATGGCACGCGCCACGGCGGGAGTGGTCGAGTAGGCCAGGAAAACCATCAGGCCCACTGCGGTATGCAGCACCGCCGATGCCAGTCCGACCCCGGCCAGCTGCGCCACTCCAAGGTGGCCAATGATGGCGGAATCGGCAAGCAGGAACAGGGGTTCCGCCACCAGCGCGCCGAACGCCGGAACAGCCAGCCGAAGGATGTCGCGGGCCTGCCCCTTGCGCGGCGCAGCGGTGGCGGAGGCAGGCAGGTAAGGCACGCTGCCAGCCTAATCGGCCAGCCGCAGGCAGTCAGACTTGCATGACAAGGAACACATTATGACGTAAATAGTTGACTCTTCAACTATTTACGTCGGACACTGGAACCATGAATCAGTCACGACTCACCACTACCGCCATCACTGCCCTCCGGATTGTCCTGGGCTTCCTTTTTGCAGCCCACGGGTGGCAGAAGTTCAACGAATGGACCATCGCAGGAACGCAGGCCTCGTTCGCCAAGATGGGCGTTCCGGCAGCGGAAATTGCCGCACCGGCCGTTGCCGTCCTGGAGTTTGCAGGCGGCATTGCCCTGGTCCTGGGCATCCTCACCCGCGTGGTGGCCGCCCTGCTGGCCCTGAACATGCTTGGCGCCCTCTTCCTGGTTCACGCCCCGGCCGGCGTTTTTGCCGCCAACGGCGGGTACGAGCTGGTGCTGCTCCTCGCAGCTGGAGCTTTTGCCCTGGCCCTTACCGGCGCCGGCCGCGCCTCAGTGGACCGCGCCCTCTTCGGCCGCAGCAACGCAAGGCTTGCCGTCCTGGCCTGACCCACCACCTCCGGCTCGGATCCGGAAAGGCGCGACGGCGGATGGGCACCTCGGTGCGCGTCCGCCGTCGGCCGTTAACCCGCCACCAGGCCCCGCAACCGCCCCGGTCACCTGCGACACCCGGGTGTGGCTGATGCTGCCTCAACAGCCTTGCGGGAGTCACCGACCGGTGGGTAACACCGGCCGTCAGTATGATCACAGCATGACCGAGACGCCTGCCTCCAACTCAGTGACACTCCGCTTTCTGGCCGCTCCCACGGATGTGGGCCACAGCGGCTCCGTGGACGCCGGAACTGTCCTGGAGTGGGTGGACAAGGCAGCCTATGCCGCAGCCGTGGGGTGGGCGAAGTCCTACTGTGTCACCGCCTACGTGGGAAACATCCACTTCGCCGATCCCGTCAACAGCGGCGACATGGTGGAGGTCGAGGCCACCATCGTCTACACCGGACGGTCGTCGATGCACATCCGCACCGTAGTTTCCTCCGGGGATCCCAAGGGCGGTCCGGCCACCATGCGAAGCCAGTGCATGGTGATCTTCGTTGCTGTGGGCGAGGACGGAAAACCGATCCCGGTACAGCAGTTCCAACCCGTCACCGCCCAAGAGATCGAACAGCGGGACCACGCCCTGGCACGCATCAAGGTGCGTGAACAGATCGTCGAAGCCATGAACCGTCAGGAATATACGGATGCGGGAACGGCCGAACGGGTGACCTTACGGTTCATGGCCGCACCCACCGACGTGAACTGGGGCGGCAAGGTCCACGGCGGGATCGTCATGAAGTGGATCGACGAGGCCGCCTACGTGTGCGCCTCCCGGTACTGCGGCATGGACACCGTGGCGGTCTTCTCCGGCGGCGTCCGGTTCTACCGTCCGCTGCTGATTGGCCACGTGGTGGAGGTGGAGGCGCGGCTCGTCTACACCGGCACCAAGGGTATGCACATTGCCGTACATGTCCGTTCAGGCGATCCCAAGAGCCGCGAGAGGAACCTCACCACGTACTGCCTGACGGTGATGGTGGCGCGCGACGCGGACGGCAACTCCGTCCCCGTACCCCCCTGGGTGCCGGCCAGCGAAGAGGACAAGAGACTGCACGCCCATGCCCGCGAACTGCTGGAAATCCGGGGAACTGCACCGGGAAACCGGCTGCCCAACCACCTGCTGGCCCAAGGCTAGGCCCGGGGCACCAGGCGGAGGATGATCCTAGAAGCCCCCGCCGCCGGCGTCGGCTGCCATGTTGGCGAACCGGGAGTAGTGGCCCTGGAAGGCAACCACGATGTCCTTGGTGGGGCCGTTACGGTGCTTGGCCACAAGGATGTCAGCTTCCCCGGCGCGGGGGGATTCCTTGTCGTAGACGTCCTCACGGTGAAGCAGGATCACCATGTCGGCGTCCTGCTCGATGGAACCCGATTCGCGGAGGTCGGAGACCATGGGCCGCTTGTCCTGGCGCTGCTCAGAGCCACGGTTGAGCTGTGACAGCGCGATCACGGGGACCTGGAGCTCCTTGGCCAGGAGCTTCAGTGCACGTGAGAACTCGGAGACCTCCTGCTGGCGGGACTCGACCTTCTTGCCGGAGCTCATCAGCTGCAGGTAGTCGAGGATCACCAGTTTGAGATCGTGCTGCTGCTTCAGGCGCCGGCACTTTGCCCGGATCTCCATCAGCGACATGTTGGGGCTGTCATCGATGAAGAGCGGGGCATCATTCATCCGGCCCATGGTGGTGGCGATCTTGGACCACTGCTCGTCCTTGATGGTGCCCTTGCGAAGGTCCTGCAGCCCGATGGTGGCCTCGGCGGACAGGAGGCGCATGGCGATCTCGTTCCGGCCCATTTCGAGCGAGAACATCACGGTGGCCAGGTTGTTCTTGATGGCTGCCGAGCGGGCGAAGTCCAGCGCGAAGGTGGATTTACCCACAGCCGGGCGGGCCGCAATCACAATCATCTGGCCTGGGTGCAGGCCGTGGGTGAGCTCATCGAGTTCGTAGAAGCCCGTGGGCACGCCGGTCATGCCCTCCCCGCGGTGGCCGGAGGCTTCAATCTCGTCCACCGTGGACTCCATAACGTCCTTCAGGACGACGTAGTCCTCGGCAGTGCGGCGCTCTGCCACCGCATACACCTCGGCCTGGGCCTGGTTCACCAGGTCCTCCACCTCGCCGTCGGAGCCGTAACCCAGCTGGACGATCTTGGTGCCGGCGTTCACGAGCCGCCGGAGCACGGCCCGTTCAGCAACGATCTCGGCGTAGTATCCGGCGTTGGCAGCCGTGGGCACGGTTTGGATCAGCTCGTGCAGGTAGGCAGGGCCGCCGATCCTGTTGATCTCTGCGCGCTTGGTGAGCTCATCGGAGACGGTCACGGCGTCCGCGGGCTCACCGCGGCCATAGAGGTCGATGATGGCCTCGTAAATGGTTTCGTGCGCCGGGCGGTAGAAGTCCTGGCCGCGAAGAATTTCCACGACGTCGGCGATGGCATCCTTGGACAGCATCATGCCGCCCAGCACGGACTGCTCGGCGGGGATGTCCTGCGGCGGCTTGCGGCTGGCTTCAGATCCGCGGGTCGTCTCTACCGGATCCAGGTGCGCGATTGACAAAGCTGCCGTCCTCCATGTGAGCCGGGGCCTTGGTGGCACCGGTGGTTAACCGTCCTGCTGGGGCGTTGCCCGAAAGCCGGGATCCGCTACCCGTCCAGGTGTACCAGCGGGGTCTGACACTTGCTGGGCATCCAGCCCTGCCGCCGCGGATTTCGAGAGTTATCCCCATATCCACAGGTTTTCCACAATGGGCTTCTTCTTTGGGCTCCAGAGGTTCTACGGCTGCTGTTGTCGGCATCCATCCGGAACCACAGGAGCCCTGAAAAACAGGTACCCCGCTACGCTAGTCCCCCGTGCCGCAGGGGCAAAGTCAACAGCCGCCAGCCCCTGTGGAAAACCTGTGCACTAACGGCCATAGCTTGTGCACAGCCTGTGGGAAAGGCTGTGGACAGGAAAAAAGTTTTGCTGCCTCAGCGTCCCTGACCTGCGGAAACACCGCCGCTGGCATGTGGAGCAAATATTTCTTCCGGGTAATTTCATCCACAGCCCGTGGCGCGGCCAGTCAAGGAAAACCGCTCCTCCCGGGTCCGTGATGTACTTCATGCCCGGCCGCAGCCGGCAGGTGCCACCTGCGTCCCCGCGTGACGGCTCAGTGAACCGTGCAGTATGCGCAGAGGTGAATACTGCTGTGGATAAACCGGATCTGGCATAAGCTCTATACATGGGCGAACTACTGCTGGTACTGCTGCCGGCGATTGTGTTGGTGGCGCTCATTTGGGGTCTTGCCACGGCCCTCAGTCCGCGGGACACGGGCTTGTCCGATGCCGAGAAATACCAGCGTGACCTGGCCGAGCGGTCAGCGCAGCACTATGCTGCCCAGGTCCAGGCCGCCACGGCGGCCCGGGCACGCCTGGAGTCCATCACGCGGCCAAGCCAAAATACCCAGGCGATGCATTCAGATCTGGCCCCTGCCAGGAAGTACACAGAACGGCGTTAGAAAATGGAATCGCTTGTGGTCCCTGTCCTCATCCTCCTGGCCGTGGCTGCCGGAGTCACGTTGGCGGCCCGCGCCATCAGCAGGCGGAAGGCCTCCGCGGGCGCCCAGCCGCAGGCACCCGCAGCCACCGCGGCCGACCTGGCCCGCACAGCGTCTGCCAAACTTTCCGAGGACGAACACCGGCGGCTCTACGCCCTGATCGCACAGGGCCAGGCCATGGCCGCCATCAAGCTGTACTACGAAGCCACCGGCGACGGACTGCGCGCCTCACGCGATGCCGTTGGAGCGCTGGCAGCGCACCCGCAACCATACCGGGGCGCGGAGGCGTCCCCTGCCGAGACTGAAGACGACGATGACGAGCCGCAGCGGTTCCCCTACCGCTACCGGGCCATTGCCAGCAAGGGTGACGTGACCCGCGAGGTCAGCAGCAACATGCTTAACGACGAAATCTATGGCCGGATCCGCACCCTCGCCCGCAACGGCGACACGGAGGCTGCCGCCTCGGCGCTCACGCGGCACTCCGATATTTCCATGAAGCAGGCCCGGGAGTTCATCGAACTGCTGGACGACTAAGGCCTTCCGGGCAGTTCATCCAGCCTTGGTCGGGCAGACGCCTTCTCGTGCTGCACGGCTACCTCAGCGTCAGGACGAGCTTGGGTGCGGCCGCGCTGCCGGCCTCCTTGGAGCTGAGGTCCAGGCCGTCGCTGCTGCCGGTATCCAGGCCCAGCGAAAGCTGCTGGCCGAGCTCACCGGCCAGGCCTGCCAGCGTGAGCGGAACGTTGTAGCTGGTGTTGGCCGTCGTCGGGCCGAATGTCGCGATGCTGCTCCCCAGCGCGGGGCGGTTGGTGTACGTGATCCCGCCCTCCGTCCAGGTGTCATCGGCCACCAGCTTGACGCTCTGCATACCTTTGGACCCGCTCCCGGCGCTGCGCAGCTGCAGTGTCGCGCTCTCCAGGGTGCGGCCCGCGTACGCCGACAGGTCGAACTTCAGGTAGGTGACCTCCACTGGGCTCTTGTCCACTCCCAGCAGGGTACTTGACCCGTAGTTCGTCGCCGTCGATGTTCCCGCCACGTAACTGTCCGCCGTGGCCGTGAGCGTGACGGTTTCCGGTGTGCCGCCGCCACCCGCCGAGGCCGTCGTGAACGTCCACGTCTTGTCCGAGGCCAGCGCGTTCCCGGCGGCATCCTTGACCCCGGTGGACCCGCCCTCGATCGTGGCCGTGTACACGGTGCCGGCCGCCAGGTCCGAACCAGGGTTCAGCGTCGCGACGTTGCCTGCGCTGTTGAGGGTCACCGAGGCTGCCACCGCCCCCGTCCCGGACTCCAAGGTAAATGTGCCCGACCCAACGGTCGACGTATCCATCGCCTCGGAGAACGTGGCAGTCACGTCCGCGGACACCGCCACGCCGGTGGCACCATCAGCGGGGGATGTGCCCGTCACCACCGGAGCGGTTGTATCGCCACCACCGCTGCCGCCACTGGGATCATAAAAGTGCCAGTACCGGCTGGTGGCGTTCACATCCGCGAGCAGCAGCAGGCCGCTGCTGGCTGTGCCCCGCGCCAAGCTGTTGAGGTTCTGCTTCGTCGACGTCACGTTGTGGACATACTGGTCGGCGTCGACGATCCGGGCAGTCTTGGCGGTGCTGAAGCTGATGTTGGCCAGCGGCGTGGACTTCTCGTAGATCGCACCGCCTGAACTGGTGCAGACGCCGGCGTTCGTGGTGCCGCTTGGCTTCGGATAGGTGGCGAAGGTCCGCAACATTTGGGTGCTCTCGTCGATCAGGACGATCACCCGGTTGGGGCACTCGGCCACAGTCGCGATCGTATTAGCCGACCATGTGGTTCCGTTCAACGCCAAGAGCTGGATCAGCGGCTGGGCTGCCGAGGTGAACGACGTCTTGATGGCGGCGAAGACCCGGCCGCCCGAGGAGTCAAGCCATTTCAGGTTCATATGGTCGTCACCGCTGCGCTGTCCCGAGACAGCAGCCTCTGGCGCAGTCCAGTCGGTATTCGAGGCGCCATCCACGTGGTAGCTCCAGTACATGCCGTCGGAGGAATCATCGACCTGCCGGCTCCACATCACGCCTATCCTGCCGGGGCCGAACGCGATCACCGCGGACGAGTCGTCGACAGACACGTTGCTCAGCGCCGCGGGATGCGGGAAGGGTGTCCCCCAGGTCGCGCCGTCCGTGCCCGTGACATTGAGGTAGATACGGTTTCCCTGCTGCCAGGTGGCCCACACGCGGCCGGTCGAATCCTTGTCGATTGACAGGGTCTCAACGCGATAGTTGTTGATGTTTGTAGCGCTCTGCAGCGAGTACGTCTTTGTACTTGGATCGTAGCTGAACCGCCGCATCGTCGACGGGAAATTGGGCTCAGCCGGCAAACCGTCGTTGACAAACCGGTAGCTCGCCACAAAGAGCGTTGTCCCGTCCCACAGCACGTCATGATGGGTGTTCGCCCGGGTATCCGTTGCCACTCCGGTATCAACCCACGCGCTCGTGGCGGCATTGAACCGGAAGATATGGAAATCCGAACTGGCCGTGTCCCAGAGGTTCCCCCACCAGAGGCCATCGTTGAACCACAACGCACTTGTCGCCCGCTTGGTGCCCGTCGGCGTTCCCGTACCCGAGTGGGACGGGCCCTCGACCCCCACGTCACCCTCGGCCGCCGACGCCCCCACCGGAACCACCACAGCACCGAGGGCAAGCATCAGCGCGGCCATCAGTGCAGTGAGCCATGGGGTGCGTGGCCGGGGGGGTCGCGCATCATCGGGGCAAGCACCTCCCCGGCTGACAGCATGAAAACGCCGACCTCTGACATGTCCGCCCATGTGCGCTCCCCGGAGTTGAACATCGGTCCCCACGCTCGTTCAGTGTCAACCGTGCAAACGTTAATTGCAACCCCTAATTCGAAAGGGACATTGCCTCATGCGGGGCGGCGGGCGTCACCCGTTTCCGGAGATGCCGGCCAGCAGCTGCTCGAAAGGGAGGGACTCCATCGGAGCGGGCTTCCGGCCCGGCTGGGGCCCCTCGAGGAGCCGCGTAAACTCCCCTGCCGCCCGGTCGATGCGGTCCGAAAGTGAAGAGCCGCCGTCGTCCGTGGTGCCCCAGTCCTGCGGACCCGCAAAGACGCCCGTGGCAACAATCCTGGTGCGCAGGTAGCTGAACAGCGGGCGCAGGGCGTAATCCAGGACCATCTGGTGGCGGTCCGTGCCGCCGGTAGCGCCCAGCAGGACGGCCTTGTCGTCCAGTGACTTGGGGTCAAGGACGTCGATAAAGGATTTGAACAGGCCGCTGTAGGACGCGCTGAACACCGGCGTCACCGCGATGATCCCGTCCGAGGCTTCCACGCCTGCTATCACCTCGGCCAGCCGGGGTGCGGCGTAACCAGTGACGAAATTATTGGCGATGTCCACGGCCAGGTCGCGGAGCTCGACGACGTCCATCCGCACGCTGAGGCCGGCGCCGGTCAGGTGCCGCTCGGCTGCGGCGGCCAGCTGGTCTGCCAGCAGCCTGCTCGACGACGGTACGCCGAGTCCGGCGGAAAGGACTGTGATGCGGCGGGTCTCCATGGCATTCTCCTGTTGCTCGATCATTCCAGCATATATGCATATGCATCTACATGGTGAACAGCAGGAGGCAACGGGGTATTCCCGCTAGAGAAGCACTGACCCCCGGATGCAGGTGGTGGAGTGTCCACCCACCCAAATGCCGCCGTCGTCCGCTTTGATATGGACGCGGCCTGCGCGGCCCAGGGCTGTCCCCTGGGCCGCCACGTACTCACGCGGAGCCCTGTTGCTGCCGATCAGCCACTGCGCCGCACCCGCATTAAAACTGCCGGTGACAGGATCCTCCACCATGGCGTCGCCCGGGATGAACGTGCGGACTTCGAAGTCTGCGCCGCCATCCGCCCGCCCCGGACCGATAATCCCGATCTTGAGATTGCCCAGGGCCGCGAGGTCAGGCCTCACAGCCCTGACATGCTCCGCGGAACCCAGCAGCACACCGATCCACTCCGGACCATTCACCAGCCATGACGCATCCACCACATCGGTTTCAGGCAGGCGGAGCCCCGCAGCGATCCGGCTCCGGATGGCCCCGTCCACCGGACCACAACGGGTCAAGGGGGGAGCTACGAAGGCGAGTCCCCCGTCGTCGCGCTTGACGCGGACCAGCCCCGCACCGCACTCCTGGACCACGAAGTCCTCCGATTGCGGCGTTCCCCCACACTCAAGCCACGTGTGGGCAGACCCCAGCGTGGGGTGGCCGGCGAAGGGGAATTCCTCACTTCCGGTAAAGATCCGCACCCGGTAGTCCGCACGCGGATCGGTGGGGGGCAACAGGAACGTGGTCTCCGCCAGGTTGGTCCAGTTGGCGAACTGCTGCATCCGCTCCGGCGTCAGCCCCTCTGCGTCAACGACGACGGCGAGCGGGTTTCCGCGGTAGGCCTCGCTGGAGAAGACGTCGACCTGGTGGAACGGGCGGCTGCGGGCTGGAATTTCGGTGCTGTTCACCGTACGAAGCTATCAAGCAAAAGACCCCCGCCGCCGGAATCCGGCAGCGGGGGTCTTTCCAGCAGTCAGGGACTACTTGCCAGCCACGACATCGAGTTCGATGACAGCGGCAACATCCTCGTGCAGACGGACGTTGGCCTGGTAGGAACCTACCGACTTGATGTGCACGGGCAGTTCAACCTTGCGCTTGTCGATGCTGCCGAGGCCGGCGGCCTCGACGGCGTCAGCGACGTCGCCCTGCTTGACGGTGCCGAACAGGCGTCCGGTTTCGCCGGCCTTGACGACGAGCTTGACCGGCTTGGAGGACAGTGCAGCAGCCTGCTTCTGAGCATCTTCCAGGGAAGCGTGCTCGCGGGCAGCACGGGCAGCCTTGATGGACTCAACCTGCTTTTCGCCACCCTTCGACCAGGTCAGGGCGAAGTTGCGCGGCAGCAGGTAGTTACGTGCGTAACCGTCCTTGACCTCGACAACGTCGCCAGCAGCACCGAGACCGGTTACTTCGTGGGTCAGAATGAGCTTTGCCATGTTAGTTATTCCCTTCCTTAGCCGCGGCCAGCGCCGGAGTAAGGCAGCAGAGCAACTTCGCGGGCGTTCTTGATTGCCTGGGCGATCTTGCGCTGTTCCTGCACCGTGACGCCAGTGACGCGACGGGCGCGGATCTTTCCGCGGTCGGAGATGAACTTGCGCAGCAATGCTACGTCCTTGTAGTCGATGACAGTGATGTCAGCGGCCTTCAAGGGGTTGGACTTTGGTTTGGGCTTACGGAGTTCAGCCTTAGCCATCGTGGAGCTCCTATTCTAGGGAGCCCGTGGATGTTGATCCACGGGATGGTGGTGGTCCGACGGCGGCAGTCACCTCGGTGCCTGGAGGCACTTTCGGCTGTCCCGGCGTCGGGCCTTAATGGGGTGTTTAGAAGGGAGGTTCGGAATCGGGGCCGTTGCCCCAGCCGCCTGCGTTGGAGACGCCGGGCGTTGCCCAGGGGTCGTCCTGCGCAGCCTGCTGGTTGCCGCCGCCCCAGCCTCCACCGGAGTTGCCGCCCTGGTTTCCACCAGAGTTGCCGCCTCCGAAGCCGCCGCCGCTGTTGCCGCCGCCGAAGCCACCCTGGGCGCCGCTTCCGGCACCCCCAGCGCCGGAGCGCTGGGTGCGGTTGACCTTTGCATTGGCGTAGCGCAGGCTGGGGCCGATTTCGTCGACCTCAAGCTCGATAACGGTGCGCTTTTCGCCTTCTTTTGTTTCGTAGGAACGGCTCTTCAGGCGGCCGGTCACAATCACACGCATGCCCTTGGTCAGGGACTCGGCGACGTTCTCGGCTGCTTCACGCCAGACAGCGGCGCGGAGGAACAGGGTTTCCCCGTCCTTCCACTCGTTGGACTGGCGATCAAAGGTACGCGGGGTGGAAGCGATGGTGAAGTTCGCTACTGCTGAACCGGACGGTGTGAACCGCAATTCCGGATCATTGGTGAGATTACCGATGACCGTAATGGTGGTCTCGCCTGCCATCTACTGCCTCCTTGTTGATCCTGGGTGAAGGGTGCGTTCCTGCGGTAAAGAATGAAGAATCGGTGCTGAAATTACTCAGCAACAACCTTCTGCTCTTCGGGGCGGGTGATCTTGGTGCGCATGATGGTCTCGTTAAGAGACAGCTGGCGGTCAAGTTCCTTGGCGGTGTCCGGCTTGGCGGTGAAGTTCACCACGGCGTAGATACCTTCAGACTTCTTCTTGATGTCGTAAGCCAGACGGCGACGGCCCCAGATGTCAACCTTTTCGATGGTTCCACCATCGTTGGTGATGACGTTCAGGAACTTCTGAAGCGACGGCTCAACGGTACGCTCTTCGACCTCGGGGTCGATGATTACCATCAATTCGTAAGGACGCATATGTGAACCCACCTCCTTTGGGCTAAGCGGTTACGGCATTTCCGTAACAGGAGGTTCATTTGCGATGCCATGCAAGGCCCCGCCGCCGGAAGGGAGGCAGGACGCAGCACAGACTTCAATATCTTAGTGCATCTGGACCGGATAGGCGATTCGCGCTTGACTCAAGGTTATGGCCGTGCTGGCGAAGGTTGCAGCATCCACGGCTCCTATGTGGAAAACGTGCAGCCGGCATCCTTCCTGCATAAAGAAACCGCCCGCACCGGCGAGCCAGGTGCGGCTGCGGGTGCGGGCGGTTCAATGCCAGGCGGACAAGCAAAGAAATTACGACGCCGAAGTGGACTCCACTGCCGGCTCGCGGGTTGGGCGATCCCGCAGATCCCCGCCACCCGGACGCGTACCGGACTTGCGGTAGCGCCACACGCCGACGGACACCACAACAGCCGCCAGGGCCACCGACAGCAGCAGGGACTCCCGGGTGGATTCCAGGATGACCATACCGATCAGCAGTGCCACGATGCTGACGATGGAAAGCCACGTCAGGTAGGGGAAGAGCCACATCTTCAGCTCCAGATCCTTGCCTGCGGCACCCATGCGCTTGCGGAGGATCAGTTGGGAGGACGCGATGACCAGCCACACGAACAGGGCGATGGCACCTGAGGTGTTGACCAGGAAGAGGAATACCGTGTCGGGTGCAATGTAGTTCAGGCCTACCGTCACGAAACCCACCACGGTGGAGGCGAGCACGGCAGCGGCCGGGACGCCCCGCGGGGAGATTCTGGTCCAGGCGGCCGGAGCGTCTCCCCGCTTGGACAGCGAGAAGAGCATGCGGCTGGCGGTGTACAGGCCGGAGTTGAGGCAGGACAGGACGGACGTGAGGACCACGATGTCCATGATGGTGCCGGCTCCCGGGATTCCGAACAGTTCAATGACTGCAACGTAGGGGCTCTTGGCAACGCTGGCGTCATTCCAGGGCAACAGGGTGACAACGATGGCGATGGATCCGATGTAGAAGACCAGGATGCGCCAGACGGTGGACTTGACGGCCTTCTTGACGGCGTCCACCGGGTTCTCCGATTCACCTGCGGCGATGGTGGCGATCTCCGCACCGAAGAAGGAGAAGACCACCACCAGGATGCCGGCCAGCACAGCGCCCGGTCCGTTCGGAAGGAACCCGCCGTTGTCGATCAGGTTGCTGAGCCCCGGAGCCGGGACGCCGGGGACGAACCCCAGGATGGCGGCGGCGCCGAACAGCAGGAAAAGCACGATTGCGGCGACCTTGATGGAAGCGAACCAGAACTCGAATTCACCGTAGGACTTAACGGATCCAAGGTTGGTCAGCGTCAGCAGGACCATCAGGATGAGCGCCCAGATCCACTGGTCGATCCCGGGTACCCAGCGGTGCATAATGGCCGCGCCGGCCGTTGCTTCGATGCCCAGCACGATGATCCAGAACCAGGCGTACAGCCATCCGATGCTGAAGCCGGCCCAGCGGCCCAGCGCTTTGTCGGCGTAGGTGGAAAACGAGCCCGTCTCCGGGTTGGCCGCGGCCATTTCACCGAGCATGCGCATCACCAGGATCACCACGACGCCGGCGGCCATGTAGGCGAGCAGGATCCCCGGTCCCGCCTGCTGGATGGCGGCGCCGGAGCCGACAAACAGGCCGGCGCCAATGACGCCCGCAATCGCGATCATGGACAGGTGCCGCGGCTTAAGCGACTTGGCTAATTGCTGGTCAGCGGGCATGGGAGCGCCGTCCTTCGTGGGTATGCAGATGGTATTGGCAGGCAGGGGCTTGCCGGCAAGATTGAGGACCGCTCCGCTCAGTGGGGCCGGTCACACCTTTCTCTCACTGTAAATGGCGCGGAGAAGTGGATGCGCTGTGCATCGGCACAGCCTTGGGCCACCCAATTTTGGCCATGGCCCAAGTGCGAGTACGCATAGGAATCAGAAGAAGCCCCCCAGGCAACAAGGAAACACGAAGGAAATAGTCCCCCAGCCCCGTATCCCCTAGTGACTTTCCGCACGGTTTCCCCCATTGCCCCCGGCAATTTTGGAGGTCTACATTGGCTTCCACCCGCACTCAAGCGGGACGCCAGAGCAGCGGTACGCCGTCGAGGACTATCTGCGCCACCAAGGACCTGAATATGCACACAGCAAAAGTTCGCCATCCCGTTCCGCAAGCCCTGGTCTTGGCCGTTGCCCTTGTCCTGGGCCTTATGGCGGCTGGCGGCACAGCCCAGGCGGCAGAGAATTACGGCTACCAGAGCATCAGTTACTCGGGGGTGGCCAACACGCCGACCTCCGACAAGCCGCAGAGCAAGCTGTGGTGGAACGACGGATCCTGGTGGGCCCAGATGTGGACCACGGGAACCGGCTGGCAAATCTATCGGCTCGACAGGGCAACCAAGACGTGGGTGAGCACCGGGGTTACCAACGACACCAGGAGCAGCACGCTGTCCGACACGTTGTGGGACGGCAACAAACTGTACATCGCCTCCCATGTGGCGACCATTTCCGGGGACTCCGGCTCAAAGGCGTCACTCACAGGCCAGCCTGCCAAGCTGTACCGATACAGCTACGCTGCCGGCAAATACACGCTGGACTCCGGTTTTCCCAGCAACATCAATAACAACAGCAGCGAGTCCATGACCATCGACAAGGACACTACAGGTGCTGTGTGGGCCACATGGACGCAGGTGTCGGGGAGCTCAACCTCCGGGTTCACCAGCAGCGTCTATGTCAATTCATTGAACCCGGGCACATCCACTTGGGGGACACCGTTTGTCCTGCCGGTCGCCGATCCGAACCCGGCACCGGATGACATCTCGGCCATCGTCGCCTTTGGAAGCAACAAGATCGGTGTGATGTGGAGCGATGCTCCCGCTGGAACCGTGTACTGGGCCACCCGCACGGATGGAACCTCTCCTTCCGCAGCATCGTCGTGGAAAGTGCAGCCCGCGGTACAGGGCAAAGGCCAGGCCGACGATCATTTGAATATCAAGGCACTCCTGGCTGATCCTTCAGGGCGCGTGTACGCGGCGGTGAAGACGAGCCTGGATTCTTCGACTGACAAGACGCTTCCGCAATTGCAGCTGTTGGTCTTCCGGCCGGGAACCGGCTCCTTCACGCGATCCACCATCGCCACTCTTGCCGATTGCGTGACCCGTCCCCAGATCCTGCTGGATACAACCAACAACGTGGTGCGGGCCTTCCACACTGCACCATCCACGTCGGCCTCGGGATGCGCATATTCAGGAGTCCCCGGCAGTATCTACGAGAAGACTGCATCCATGGACAACCCCGTTTTCGGCAGCGGCCGCGGCACCCCGGTGATCCAGGACGGGGCATCTGCGAACATCAACGACGTCACCACCACCAAGCAGGGCGTCAACGCCACCACGGGCGTCGTGGTGATGGCCAGCAACAAGGCCACCCAGCGCTACTGGTTCTCGGACCGGTCGCTTGGAACGGCCCCTCCGCCG
>NZ_JABTYH010000012.1 GCF_013314975.1 Pseudarthrobacter oxydans
GGAGGGAGGCGCGGTGGAGGCAGGGGCCTGCTGCGCGGGGGAAGCCGGGACCGCTTGCCGGGCGGGCGCCTCGTTGATGCCGGCGGCGGGCGCACAGGCCCCGAGGCAGGTCGCCAGGGCAACGAGCCAGGCAAGGAGACGGGGACGTGCGCCGGTCATGATGGGGTCAGTCTAGCGCGGGGCCTTTGCCGCTGTCCGGTGTGCCCCCCGGGCAGCCTCAGAACGCGTAGCGGACCCGGCAGTACGGTGCGATCTTTTCAATCAGCGCCGTCAGCTGGTTCACGTAGCGCGCCTTGGTCCCCGCGCGGTAGCGGACGTTGGTGAAGCCGTTGGAGGAGACCTTGGACTCCTGGAGGTCCGGGCGCCACAGCACGTCCTCGGCCTGCGGATGCCAGCCGAGGTTGACCTCGTGCAGCCGCTCGTTGTGGGTCAGGAAGATGACTTCCGCCGCGAGCTGGGCCTTTGCGGCGGAGCTGAGGGTGCGGTCCAGCTGGCGCAGCAGCTCCTCCCAATCGCTGAGCCACGTGTCCGTGATGATGACGGGGGAGAAGTTCACATGCACCTCGTAGCCGGCAGCAACGAAGTCGTTGATGGCGGCCATCCGGTCAGCCACGGGGGAGGTCCTGACATCGATGGACTTCGCCAGGGCCGCGGGCATCAGGGAGAACCGGATCCGGGTGTGTCCACCGTGGTCCCAGCCGAGCATCCCCGGGTTGACGAACTTGGTGGCAAAGGACAGCTTCGCAGTGGGCAGGTCGCGGAAGAGCGTGACGAGGTCCTCCACGTTGTCGCTGACCAGGGCATCGACCGAGCAGTCGCTGTTCTCGCCGATGTCGTAGACCCAGAGCTCCGGGTCGCACTGGTTTGGCTCCAGCTTCATGCCCTGGCGCGTCACGTGCCGTTCCAGCGCCGCGGAAATCTGGCCGATATTGGCAAACACGGTTACGGGATTGCTGTACCCCTTGTGTCGGGGCACGTAGCAGTAGGCGCAGGCCATGGCGCAGCCATTGGCGGTTGAGGGTGCGATGAAGTCCGCTGACCGGCCGTTCGGCTTGACCGACAGTGCCTTCTTGACGCCCAGGACCAGTGCCTCCGTCTTGATTCGGGACCAGCGCGGCACGTTGGTTTCTTCACCGTGCAGCTCGGGGATGTTCCAATGGCTGTCAACAAGCACGACGTCGGCGTCCGGCCAGCGTCCGACGATCTCCTTCCCCCGTGGCAGTTCCAGTGCAGCGGGTTGCGCATAGATGCGCCGGATCTGCAGCAGACGGTTGAATTCCATGGCTCCATCCTCGCAGGAGGTCCTAGCCCGCCAGTATCCGCTCCAGCCGCTCCACTCCGGACTGCTCAAAGGCGGCGTCACCGATCTTGTGCGCCCAGACCACGGTTCCCAGGGCCTGGTTCAGGTTTTCGAGATGCCACACGCCGGCTTCGGCGCCCGTGGGTTGCTTCCCCAGCCCGCTGTAGAAGGCCTCCGCCAGGGCGGGCCGCCCAAGGAACTGCTGGTGGGTAAGGCGGACCAGGTCGTGGACCCAGGGGCGGGCATCGGCCCGCCCGAAGTCGATGACTTTGATCGTTTCCCCGTCCACCAGCCAGTTCCTGGGCTGGTAGTCACCGTGGGTGGCCACCAGTTCCACGGGGGCCGTTATGATGCCGGCCAGTTCCTCCGCGGCCCGGGCGCGGAGGCCGGCGGCCAGCAGCCCTTCAGCCGAGCGGATGAGCAGCTGCGTCTGGTAGGCGATCTTCCTTGTGTAGTCGGCCGAGGTCCCGGCTGGGCGGTGCAGCCGTGCCAGGAGCGCTCCGGCCTGGCGGTACGTTTCGGAGCGGTACTCGGCAGCGGATCCCTCCACCGGCGTTCCGGGCAGGAATTCCGTCACCAGGATTCCCGCCTCTACCGAGGCTTGCCTGAGCACGGGGGTTGTGCCGTGGGGGCCGGGCAATCCCGGGGCGAGGGCGGCGATCTCCCGCCGGATATGGTGGCTGGTGGTGCTCGCCTTGACGATGAAGCCCGCGCCGTCGGGCGTGGACACGTGGAGGACGGAGGTGTCCTGCAGGGGCCAGGAGTAGTCCTTGACCACCCTGAACGGGCCAAGCCAGGACCTCAGCAGCCGGTTCTGCTCATAGGTAACTGAAGCGGGCATCCATCAGGCTACGCTGCAGCAGTGCGTGCGGTAAAGCTACGGCATGATAGGAGGGTCATGCGGGTCTGCCCAGGGGAGGGAAGCAGTTTTGGAGCCTTTAGTTGTCGACGGCGGCAAGGGGACGGTGGAGTTGCGTTCCGACGGCGTCATCCACCTGATCTGGGAGCCCAAGGTCCGGATACAGCTCGAGGACGCGCAGGCTGCCATGGCGGCCGTCAACGAGATAGCGGGGGGCCGGACCTATCCCATGCTGGTGGACATGGCCACCACCGAGGACGTCACACGGGCGGCCCGTTCCGTGTTTTCCATCCCCTGCGCCGCGGACCGCATTGCGCTGCTGGGTGCCAGCCCGGTGGACCGGATCATCGCCAACTTCTTCCTGGGCGTGCATATCCCGCCGTGTCCCACCCGGTTCTTCACCTCGCGGACCGAGTCCATGAAGTGGCTGCAGGCCGGTAACTAGTTGGCTTTTGTGCTCTGCCGTACCACCAGTTCCGGTGTGAAGACCACCGACCGGTGCGCCGGATTCCGGGATTCGACCTCTTCGGCGAGCAGCTGGATGGCGGTACGTCCCAATGCCTCCGTGGGCTGCCGGATGGAGGACAGCGGAACCACGGCGGAGACGGCGAAGTCGATGTCGTCATAGCCGATCAGCGCGACGTCCTCCGGAATGCGGAATGTGTGGGTCATGGTCAGGGACTGCATCACGCCCAAAGCCAGGAGGTCGTTGGCACAGAAGATGCCGTCCGGCAGCCCTTCACGGCCCCGCTCCACCAGCGAGTTGCCCACGCTGCGTCCGGCCAGGACGGTCTGCCCCTCGGACTCGAGCACCTCCAGCGTGGCGTCCGCTTCCTCCTTGACTGCACGCCGGGCACCCTGGAGGCGGTCGGCCACCTGCCGGATGGAGGTGGGGCCGCCCACAAAGGCGAGCCGACGGCGGCCGGTGTCCAGCAGGTGCCGCGCTGCCAGGTACCCGCCGGCGTCGTCGTCCACCGCCACGGAACTGAACTTTGCCTCGTCCGCCTGACGGTCCACCAGGACGGTGGGCACGCCGCGTTCGCGGAGGAGGTCCAGCCGCTCGGTTACATCGCCCACGGGGGAGATCAGCAGGCCCTGGACACGCTGTTCCTGGAAGAGGTCGATGTAGTTGGCCTCGCGGGCGGCGTCGTGGCCGCTGTCCCCCAGCAGGACAGCACTGCCGTGGAGTGCGGCGGCGTCCTCGGCCGCGCGCACGACGGCGGTGAAGAACGGGTTGCCCACGTCCAGGACGATGAGCCCGATGGTGCGGCTGTGGCCTGCGCGCAGCTGGCGGGCGGCGTCGTTGCGGACGAAGCCAAGCTCGTCAATGGCCTTCAGCACGCGGTCCTTGGTCCGCTGCGAAACCCTGTCCGGGTAATTCAGCACATTGGACACCGTGCCGACCGCCACGCTGGCATGGTTGGCGACGTCCTTGATACTGGCTGAACGATTCATGATTCTCCGTGCTGCTGCTCTTTGTGGCACGCACTAAGGCCGGGTTGTGGACCGCGGGCCGGAATGCTTGACACCTGCTCAGCTTCAAGAGTACTTTGAATCGTAACAATGAAACGATTCAAAGATTTGCTATTTCAGGAGAACCAAAAATGAGGGTGTGTTTCCGCTCCTCGGTCCAGCCGGCCATGATCGACGAATACCGCAGGCGGCACGCCGCTGTCTGGCCGGACATGCTCCGCGCACTCAAGGACGCCGGCTGGAACAACTACTCCTTGTTCCTCTCCGGGGACGGGCTCCTTGTGGGCTACCTGGAATGCGACGACTTCGACGCGGTCCGGGCCCGCATGGCTCTGACGGACGTCAACGCCCGCTGGCAGGCGGAAATGGCCACGCTTTTTGAAAATTCCGGGCAGGCTCCCGATGAAGGGTTCCAGGTCCTGGAGGAAGTCTTCAACCTTGACAGCCAGCTGGCGGCGGCCGAGTCCACCGCGAACTGACGCACACCGGCTCCAGCAGCGGGCCGCACCACCGACCACAGCATCACGACACCGGAAAGAACCATCATGAATGACGTAGCAACGGCGCTGGGCAGGCTCGAGGAGCTTGCCATCGAGGTCCCTTCGTGGGCCTATGGAAATTCGGGGACGCGGTTCAAGGTGTTCGGCACGCCCGGCACTCCGCGCACCGTGCAGGAGAAGCTTGCGGATGCGGCGAAGGTCCACGAACTGACTGGCCTGGCTCCTACCGTTGCGCTGCACATCCCGTGGGACAAGGTGGACGACTACGCCGCCTTGAAGGAGTACGCGGCAGGTTTGGGTGTGGGCCTGGGCACGATCAACTCCAACACCTTCCAGGACGACGAGTACAAGTTCGGCTCCCTGACCTCGTCCAACGGGGCGGTGCGGCGCCGGGCGATCGACCACCACCTGGACTGCATCGACATCATGCACGCCACGGGGTCCAAGGACCTGAAGATCTGGCTGGCTGACGGCACCAACTACCCGGGCCAGGATGACATCCGCGGCCGCCAGGACCGCCTGGCCGAGTCCCTGCAGGAGATCTACGCGGCGCTGGGCGATGAGCAGCGGCTGGTGCTTGAGTACAAGTTCTTCGAGCCCGCTTTCTACCACACCGATGTTCCGGACTGGGGCACGTCCTATGCCCAGACCCTCGCGCTGGGCGAGAAGGCGTTTGTCTGCCTGGACACCGGCCACCACGCGCCGGGCACCAACATCGAGTTCATCGTGATGCAGCTGCTGCGCCTGGGCAAGCTGGGCTCGTTCGATTTCAACTCCCGCTTCTATGCGGACGATGACCTGATTGTGGGCGCGGCGGATCCGTTCCAGCTGTTCCGCATCATGCATGAGGTGATCCGCGGCGGCGGGTTTGGCAAGGATTCGGGCGTGGCCCTGATGCTGGACCAGTGCCACAACCTGGAGGAGAAGATCCCGGGCCAGATCCGTTCCGTGCTGAACGTCCAGGAAATGACGGCCCGGGCCCTGCTGGTGGATACCGCTGCCCTGGCCGAGGCCCAGCGCTCCGGGGACGTGCTGGCCGCCAACGGTATTTTCAATGATGCGTTCTACACCGACGTCCGGCCGGTCCTGGCCGAGTGGCGTGAATCCCGCGGCCTGCCCGCGGACCCGCTGGCCGCGTTCAAGGCCAGCGGCTACCAGAAGAAGATCAACGAGGACCGCGTGGGCGGCCAGCAAGCCGGATGGGGCGCCTGAAAAGTTATGACGAACAAGACTGTTGAAGACCTGATTTCCCGTTCCAACCGCCTGGGTGCGGACAAGCGGAACACCAACTTTGCCGGCGGCAACACCTCTGCCAAGGGCACGGAGAAGGACCCGGTCACGGGCGAGGACGTCCAGCTGCTGTGGGTCAAGGGCTCCGGCGGGGACCTGGGCACGCTGAAAGCCGAAAACCTGGCCGTGCTGCGCCTGGACCGGCTGAACGCGTTGAAGAACGTCTACCCCGGCGTTGAGCGTGAAGACGAAATGGTGGCCGCGTTCGATTACTGCCTGCATGGCAAGGGCGGCGCCGCCCCGTCGATCGACACCGCCATGCACGGCCTGGTGGATGCGGCGCACGTGGACCACCTGCACCCGGACTCGGGCATCGCCATTGCGACGGCGGTGGACGGCGAGGCGCTGACCACCAAGATCTTCGGCAACAAGGTGGTATGGGTGCCCTGGCGCCGGCCCGGGTTCCAGCTGGGCCTGGACATCGCCGCGATCAAGGACGCCAACCCGCAGGCCATCGGGACCATCCTGGGCGGGCACGGCATCACCGCCTGGGGCGCCACGTCCGACGAGGCCGAGCAGAACTCGCTGTGGATCATCGACCAGGCGGAGAAGTACATCCGGGACAACGGCAAGGCCGAGCCTTTCGGACCGAAGCTGCCCGGCTACGGCGCCCTGCCCGAAGCAGAGCGGCGTGCCAAGGCCGCTGCCCTGGCACCGGTGATCCGCGGCCTGGCCTCCACGGACAAGCCGCAGCTGGGGCACTTCAGCGATGACGCCGTCGTCCTGGACTTCCTGGAAGCCGCCGGGCACCCGCGCCTGGGCGCGCTGGGCACCTCCTGCCCCGACCACTTCCTGCGCACCAAGGTCAAGCCGCTGATCCTGGACCTGCCCGCCGACGCCTCGGTGGAGGACTCGATCGCGCGGCTGCATGAGCTGCACGCGGACTACCGCGAGGACTACCAGGCCTACTACAGCCGCCATGCGGATGCGGACAGCCCGGCGCTGCGCGGCGCGGACCCGGCCATTGTGCTGGTCCCCGGCGTCGGCATGTTCTCGTACGGGGCGAACAAGCAGACCGCCCGGGTTGCCGGTGAGTTCTACATCAACGCCATCAACGTGATGCGCGGCGCCGAAGCCATCTCCACGTATTTTCCGATCGAGGAATCCGAGAAGTTCCGGATCGAGTACTGGGCGCTGGAGGAAGCCAAGCTCGCCCGCATGCCCAAGCCGAAGTCCCACGCCACCCGCATCGCCCTGGTGACCGGTGCGGCGTCGGGCATCGGCAAGGCCATCGCCACGCGCCTCGCCGCGGAAGGCGCGTGCGTGGTCATCGCGGACCTGAACCTGGAGAACGCCGAAAAGGTCGCCGAAGAACTTGGCGGTCCCGACGTTGCCGTCGGCGTCCAGGCGGACGTCACGGACGAGGCCCAGGTTGCGGCAGCGATCGACGCCGCCGTGCTGGCCTTTGGCGGCGTGGACCTGGTGGTCAACAATGCCGGGCTGTCCATCTCCAAGCCGCTGCTGGAAACCACCGAAAAGGACTGGGACCTGCAGCACAACGTCATGGCAAAGGGCTCGTTCCTGGTGGCCAAGGCCGCGGCCAAGGTGATGATCGCGCAGGGCCTGGGCGGGGACATCATCTACATCTCTTCCAAGAACTCCGTGTTCGCCGGCCCGAACAACATCGCCTACTCCGCCACCAAGGCGGACCAGGCCCACCAGGTCCGGCTGCTCGCCGCTGAACTGGGCGAGCACGGCATCCGCGTCAACGGCATCAACCCCGACGGCGTGGTCCGCGGCTCCGGCATCTTCGCCGGCGGCTGGGGCGCCAAGCGCGCCGCCGTGTACGGCGTGGACGAGGAAAAACTGGGTGAGTACTACGCCCAGCGCACCCTGCTCAAGCGCGAAGTCCTGCCCGAGCACGTGGCCAACGCCGCCGCCGTGCTCACCGGCAACGAACTGTCCCACACCACCGGCCTGCACATCCCCGTGGACGCCGGAGTGGCCGCAGCCTTCCTGCGATGAGCGGGCAGGTTCAGGGCGCCGACGGCGCGCGTTCCGCCCCCGGCGTGTTCGCCGCGGTCGACATTGGCGCCTCCTCAGGCCGCGTGATCCTCGGACGCGTCAGCTCGGGCGAGAGCGTGGAGCTGGAAGTGGTCCACCGCTTCCCCAACGGCGTGGTGGAGATCGACGGCGGCCTCCGCTGGGACTTCGACGCCCTCTTCGCCGAGGTGCTCACGGGCCTGGCGGCGGCGGCCACCGTGGCCGCCGCGCAGGGGGAACAGGTGGCCAGCATCGGCATCGACACCTGGGCGGTGGACTACGGTTTGGTCAACAAATCCGGGGAGCTGGTTGCCCAGCCCTTCAGCTACCGCGATGACCGCAGCCGCACCGCCGTCGAACCCGTGCACCGGAAACTGGACCCCGCGCGCCTCTACGGGACCACGGGGCTGCAGTTCCTGCAGTTCAACACCATCTACCAGCTCGCCAGCGAGAAGAACATGGACGGGGTGCAGGCACTCCTGATCCCGGACCTGATCGCGTTCCTGCTCACCGGCGTCCGGCGGACGGAGGCCACGAACGCCTCCACCACGGGCCTGTTCGACGCCGTGGCGGGGGAGTGGGCCACCGAGTTCCTCACCGCCCTGGGCCTGCGGAAGGATCTGTTCCCGCCGCTGGTCCAGCCCGGCGAGGCCGTGGGCACCCTCCTGCCGGGCATCGCCGCGCAGGTGGGCCTGCCGCAGGACACCCGGGTGGTGGCCGTGGGCTCGCACGACACCGCCTCGGCGGTGGCGGCCGTCCCGGCGGAAGCGGACAACGGCGGGGAGCACTTCGCGTACATCTCCTCCGGCACTTGGTCGCTCGTGGGGCTGGAACTGAAGCACCCGGTCCTCACCGAGGCCAGCCGCGAAGCGAACTTCACCAATGAACGCGGCGTGGACGGCACCATCCGCTACCTCCGCAACATGGGCGGGCTCTGGCTCCTCAGCGAATGCCAGCGGACCTGGGCGCAGGAGGGGTTCCGGCCGGAACTGACGGCGCTGCTCACCGCGGCGGCCGCGCTGCCGCCGGGAGGGCCGCAGGTCAACCCGGACGATCCCTACTTCATCGCCCCGGACAACATGCCCGGGCGTATCCGGGCCGCCGTCCGGCGCACCGGAGAGGTACTGCCGGACGATCCCGCCGCCATCACCCGCTGCATCATGGACAGCCTGGCCGCCGGCTACGCCCGCACCCTCCGGGACGCCGAACGCCTGGCCGGCCGGACCGTGGACGTGGTGCACATAGTGGGCGGCGGCTCCCAGAACAGGCTGCTCTGCCAACTCACGGCGGACGTCACCGGGAAGAAAGTGGTGGCCGGGCCCGTGGAAGCAACGGCGCTGGGCAACGTCCTGGTGCAGGCGCGCGCCGCGGGGGCAGTCTCCGGGGAGCTGGCCGACCTCCGTGCCCTGGTGGTGCACAGCCACCACCTGCAGGTGTTCGTTCCGGAACTCTCGCGGCTGTAGCTGCTGTTCACCGTGTGGCCTGACCTTCCCTTGTTCCCCGGCCGGCCCTAGGATCTGAACCCATGCCCCCAGAACACGTCCTTGCCTACGATGCGCCTGCTGCCCGGTGGCTGGAGGCCCTTCCCCTGGGAAACGGCCGGCTGGGCGCCATGGTGTTCGGCGGCAGCCAGGCGGGCGCGGAGGTGGAACACCGGTTCCAGCTCAACGACTCGTCCGCCTGGTCCGGGTCACCGCGCAGCCAGGACCGGGAGCCCGTCTTCAGCCGGGAGGAGGCGGACCGGATCCTCAACGAAAGCCGCCGCCTGATCGGTTCCGGCGACTTCGCCGGCGCCACGGTAACCCTGAAAGGCCTGCAGCACCGGCACTCCCAGGCGTACCTCCCGTTCGCCGACCTCTACCTCACCGCGGCAGCCACCGCAGCAAACCCGGCAGCAGGGGAAAAGGGAGGCGGCGGCGCTCCCGCACAGCCGTCGTCGGACTATCACCGCGGCCTGGACCTTTCCCGCGCCCTCAATACCAACACGTACCGCCTGGACGGCCACGCCGTCCGGGTGGAAGCGTTCATCAGCCACGATCCGTCAGTGCTGGTGGTCTCGCTGCGGACCGACGCGCCGCAGGGCCTCGACCTTGCGTTGCGACTGGATTCCCCGCTGCGTATCCTCCGCCGCTCCGGCGGGGACGGGAGGCTGTCCCTCGAACTGAAAATGCCCTCCGACGCAGCCCCGGCGCACGACGGCGGCGTGGTGGAGTACTCGGAGGACGATTCCCTCAGCATGCAGGGGGCAGTGGCGGCCACCTGGGAGCATGACGGCCGACCCGTGCAGGGACCAGCCGGCCCCGCCAGGCAGGCATCAGCGCACGACGACGGCCTGGCCGCCACCGGCGTCCGGCGCGCCGACATCTACCTCGCCACCGACACCACCTTCGCGGGGCTGGCCCGCCAGCCGCGGGGCACCGCCTCCACTGCCGCGGCCGCCGCCCGTACCGTGGTGGACCAGGCCCGGGCCTCCGGACGGGAAGTCCTGCTTGGCCGGCACGGGGAGAGCCACTCCAGGCTCTACGGGGCCGCGCGGGTGGAATTCGATGTTCCGGTGCGGGAAAGCGAAGATACGGGCCGGCGGCTGCTGGCGGCCAACGCCCACCCTGGCGGCCCGCTGGCGGCCGATCCCGGCCTGGCGGCGCTGCTCTTCAACTACGGGCGGTACCTGCTGATCTCCAGCTCGCGGTCCGCCCCTGCGGGGTCCCGGCAGGGGACGGCCTGGCGCGGAGTGCCGGCCAACCTCCAGGGCATCTGGAACGCCGAACTGCCGGCCCCCTGGAGCTCCAACTACACCACCAACATCAACCTGCAGATGAACTACTGGGGCGCCGAACCCACCGGCCTGGCCGAGTGCGCGGAACCGCTCTTTGCCCTCATCGAGGCGATGCAGGGGACCGGGTCCGCGGTGGCCCGGGAGTATTACGGCGCCCGCGGCTGGGCCGTGCACCACAACTCGGATCTGTGGGCCTACGCAAAACCGGTGGGGCACGGGGCGCATTCGCCGGAGTGGGCGTACTGGCCCATGGCAGGCACCTGGCTGGTGCGGCACCTGTGGGAGCATCTGCAGTTTGGCAGCACGGACAGTTCCGCGGACGCGGACACTTTCGCCCCGGACAGCTTTGCCCGGGACACAGCCTGGCCGGCCATCCGCGGTGCCGCTGAATTCGCCCTGGACCTGCTGGTTAATTTCCCGGACGGCTCGCTGGGAACCAGCCCGTCCACGTCCCCGGAGAACACGTTTGCGGCGGCAGACCCGTCCACCGGCACCCGGGTGCAGGGATCCGCCGCCCAATCCGCCACCATGGACCTGACCCTCATCGGCGATGTTTTCCGGATGCTGGACACCCTGGCCCGCCGCCTTGGCCTGGAAGATGACCCCGTGGCCTCCGCCGCACGCAGTGCCCTGCCCCGGCTTCCCGCACCGGCACCGGGACGCGGCGGAAAGCTCCGGGAGTGGCTTGACGATCCGGAGGAATGGGAACCCGGGCACCGGCACGTCAGCCACCTCTACCTCGCCTATCCCGGGGACACGCCGCTCACCCCCGGGCTCGAAGCGGCGGTTCGGGCCAGCCTGGACGGCCGGGGCGACGAAGCCACCGGCTGGTCGCTGGCTTGGAAGATCCTGCTGCGCGCACGGCTCCGCCAGGCCGGAAAAGTCAGCGACCTCCTGCGGCTCTACTTCCGGGACATGCAGACGCCCCGCGGAGGCCAAAGCGGAGGCCTGTATCCCAACCTATTCGGCGCCCACCCGCCGTTCCAGATCGACGGCAACCTCGGGTACGTGGCCGCCCTGGCCGAGTGCCTGGTCCAGAGCCACCGGACCGTGGGCGGGCTCCACGAAATAGAGCTGCTCCCCGCCCTCCCCTCCGAGCTGCCCGCCGGCCGCGCCCGGCGGCTCCGTGCCCGGCCCGGGGTGGACGTGGACCTGGACTGGCAGGACGGGCGGCTGGTGCAGGCAACCCTGGCCGCGCAGAAGCCGGTCAAGGTGCTGGTCCGGTATGGACCGGGCACCAGGGAAGCGCACCTTGAGCCAGGAATACCCGCAGTTCTCACCTACAGCGCCCCTCGCAGCGCCCCTACCGACAGGATTGGATGACCCATGCCGCTCTTCGACCTTCCCCTTGCGCAGCTCCGCGCCTACTCCTCGGACGTGACGCCCCCGGAGGACCTGGGCCACTTCTGGGACGCCACCATCAGGGAAGCCCGGGCCTTCCCGCTGGACGCCAGTTTTGAGCCGGTGGAAAACTACCTTTCCGTCATCGACACCTTCGACGTCACCTTCGCGGGCTACGGCGGCGCTCCGGTCCGGGGCTGGCTCCACCTCCCGGCGCACAGGGAACCCGGGGCGTCACTGCCGGTGGTGGTCCAGTACGTTGGCTACTCCGGCGGCCGCGGCCTGGTCAACCAGGACA
This sequence comes from Pseudarthrobacter oxydans, assembly GCF_013314975.1. Classification (GTDB taxonomy): domain Bacteria; phylum Actinomycetota; class Actinomycetes; order Actinomycetales; family Micrococcaceae; genus Arthrobacter; species Arthrobacter oxydans. The sequence continues at coordinate 11,821 of NZ_JABTYH010000012.1, forward strand.
CCCGCTGGGCCCAGGCCGGCTACGCGCACTTCATCATGGACACCCGCGGCCAGGGCTACGGCGGCACGCTGGGCGACACGCCGGACCCGCACCCCTCCGCCGGGGACGTCGCCCACGCCGGACTCATGACCCGGGGCATCGGAAACCGCGAGGACTACTACTACCGCCGTGTGTACGTGGACGCCTTCCGGGCCGTGGAAGCCGCCCAGTCCCACCCCGCCGTCGACCCCTCCAGGGTGGTGCTGGCCGGCGTCAGCCAGGGCGGCGGCATTGTGGTGGCCACCGCGGGCCTGGCCGCCGGAAGGCTCGACGGCGTCATCGCCGCGCTGCCCGATGTCCCGTTCCTGCAGGACTTCCCCCGGGCCATCGACATCACACCCCGCGGCCCGTACCCCGAGATCGCCCAGTTCCTGGCCCGGCACCGGGACCGGTACGACTCCGCGCTCGCCGTCCTGCGCTATTTCGACGGCGTCAACCTGGCCCGGTGGGCAACAGCCCCTGCGCTGTATTCAGCCGCCCAGATGGACGACATCTGCCCGCCGTCCACGGTCTTCGCAAGTTTCAACGCCTATGGCTCCGGAACGGCAGGCTCCTCCGGAACCGGCGCCGGGAAGGAGATTGAGGTGTACCGGTTCAACAACCACGAGGGCGGCCAGGAACACCACTGGATCCGCCAGCTGCTGTTTCTGCGCAAGATTTTGGGGTAAGTTGCTTCTGCCGGTGTGAGAAAACGGTTTCTCTACCCGTTGGAACAGGAAGCAATGAAGAAACTCAGCAGGCTCAGCGTCTTTGCCTACGGCGCCGGTGACGCCGCCAACAGCATGATCATCAGCACCGGGAACATGTTCCTGCTCGTCTACTACACGGACGTTGCCGGGATCGGGGCAGCCGCCGCCGGAACCCTGCTGCTTCTCCTGCGGGTATTCAACGCCTTCACGGACATCGCCGCCGGGCGCATCGTGGACCGCGTCCACAGCCGGCGCTGGGGGAAGTTCCGGCCCTTCCTGATGTTCGGTTTCATCCCGCTCCTGTTGAGCGTGGCGGTGTTCCATGTTCCGGACGTCGAACCGTCCCTGAAGCTGCTCTACGCCTACTGCACGTACGGCCTGGTGTGTGTCGCCTACAGCATGGTCAATGTTCCCTACGGCTGCCTGGTGGGGGCCATGACGCAGGACGCCCGGCAGCGCGCCCGGCTGGGCGGCGCCCGGACCCTCGGCGGGCTGTCCGTTGGCGCCACGCTCGGCTTCTTCATTGCCCCGCTCCTGGGGGCCGGGCAGGACATGCAGCAGGTCTTCACCTGGCTGACCATCACCTTCGCGGTTGTGGGCTCGGCCCTGTACGCCTTCACCGGTGCCGCCTGCGCCGAGCAGGTTCCCGGCAGCGTCCCCAGGATCACCCTCAGCCAGAGCATGGCGGCCCTTAAGGCAAATTCGCCGCTGGTGGTCCTCTGCGTCAGCTCGGTGCTTTTTGTCACCGGAACATCCGCCACGGGAGCATCCCAGTTCTACTACCTCCGCGATGTCCTGTCCCGGGTGGACCTGTTTCCCCTCATGGCCGCCGCGCAGGTGGCCATCACGCTCACGTTGGCGGTCCTCATTCCGCGTCCGGTGGCACGCTGGGGCAAACGTGCCGTCTACAGCGCCGGCGCCGGCCTCGGTGCCGTTGGGGGCCTGCTGGTTTTCCTGGCACCCGTGGAGGCGCCCCTGCTGGGCGTGGCTGGCCTGGTGCTGGGGCTGCTTGCCTCCGCGTCGGTCAGCATTGTCACGTGGGCGCTGATCGCGGACACCGTGGAATACGGCGAGTGGAAGACCGGAGTCCGGGTGCAGGGCATCAACTACGCCCTCCTGGCCGCCACCAGGAAGCTGGGCATGGGCTTTGGGGCCGGCGTTGTGGCCTTTTCCCTGGCCTGGGGCGGCTACGCCTCGGGCGTGGCAGAACAGCCGCAATCCGCAACACTGGCCATCCGGGCCGCGGCGGGACTGCTGCCCGGAGTCCTGGTCCTGGCGGCCGTGGGCATCATGTACTGGTACCGCCTCACGGACCGGAAGCACGCCGAGCTGGTGGCAAGCCTGTCGCGTGATGCAACGTAACCGTTTTGCCATCCGCGGAAGCTGTGGTTATGGTTCATGGCATGACTAACCGTTGGTATGCGTATTTTTCGTTGGCTCTGGAGGGGCCCGCGTCTAACTGACACGCAACCAACTTTCCTTCAGAGCCAGAAGGGCAGAGATGATTCTCTGCCCTTCGCCGTTTCTCCGGCGGGTTCTGATCCGGGCCCGCTTCCCATCTGGAACAGGACCCGAACATGAGCACCGCAACAGCCCCCGCAAACACAACCGCCGGCATTTCCGCAACGGAATCCGCGGCCAGGTCCACGTCGAACCTGCGCGTCAGCGAATTCACGGCGCTGCCCACCCCGCAGGAACTCATCGCGGAACTGCCGCTGGACGCCCGGGTGGCGGACGTCGTCGAACGCGGCCGCGATGAAGTCCGGGCCATCATGGACGGCGTGGACGACCGCCTGCTGGTGATCGTTGGGCCCTGCTCCATCCACGACCCCAAGGCGGGCCTTGAGTACGCACGCCGGCTGGTGAGCCAGGCCGAGAAGCACAGGGAAGACCTGCTGATCGTGATGCGCACCTACTTCGAAAAGCCCCGCACCACCGTGGGCTGGAAGGGCCTCATCAACGATCCCCGCCTGGACGGCAGCCACGACATGGTGACCGGCCTCCGCGCCGCCCGGCACTTCCTGCAGCAGGTCACCGCCCTGGGCCTCCCCACGGCAACGGAGTTCCTCGAACCCATCAGCCCGCAGTACATGGCGGACCTGATCTCCTGGGGCGCCATCGGGGCGCGCACCACCGAAAGCCAGATCCACCGGCAGCTCGCGTCCGGGCTGTCCATGCCCATCGGCTTCAAGAACGGGACCGACGGCGACCTCCAGGTGGCCATCGACGCCTGCGGTGCGGCGGCCGCGGCCCAGGCGTTCCTGGGCATTGACGGTGACGGCCGGGCGGCGCTGGTGTCCACTGCCGGGAACCCGGACACCCATGTCATCCTCCGCGGCGGACGCAAGGGACCCAACTACTCCGCCGCCGACGTCGGGGCGGCGTCAGCCAAGCTGGCAGGCAAGCAGCTGAACCCGCGGCTCATTGTGGATGCCAGCCATGCCAACAGCGGCAAGAGCCACCACCGGCAGGCCGAGGTGGCGCTGGAGATCGGCGCGCAGCTCGAGGACGGCGGCACGTCGGCCCAGGCGATTGCCGGCGTCATGCTGGAAAGCTTCCTGGTGGGCGGCGCGCAGAACCTGGATGTTGCCGAGCACGCGGCCGGACGCGCTGAGCTCGTGTACGGGCAGAGCGTCACCGATGCCTGCATGGAATGGGACGTTTCGGTCTCCGTCCTGGACCAGCTGGCCGCGTCCGCGCGTAAGCGCCGGGAGGCGAAATAGGGGGATTTACTACTTTCACTTCTGCCACACGAACATCTAGAGTATCTAGATAGGTGGTTGGTGGATGGCTCAGCATCGGAACACCGCATTGGCACGTACCTGGGGTCACTGTTGTCCATCCGTCAGCAAAGGAAAATAGGGAAATGTCGGCAGAACAGAACTTCTCCAACGCGAAGTTCCTGACCGTGGCTGAAGTAGCCCAGGTCATGCGCGTCTCCAAAATGACCGTGTACCGGCTGGTGCACTCCGGCGAAATGCCGGCAGTGCGCTTCGGCCGCTCCTACCGGGTTCCGGAACAGGCCGTTGAGCAGTACCTCAAAGGTGCTGTGGTGGACGGCCACTCCGAGACAGCCTGAGCAGCTGTCCGTAGCCGCCTTCCGGAAGCGGTACCCTGTTAAGGAACGTTTTACGTCATTGTAAGAATCTGTCAGTTGTTCAGTTCGTAGCTCTGTCCACGAACAATTTCCATCAGACAGGTACTGCATCTAGTTTGTAAGGAACTTACGTGGGTTCAGTTATTAAGAAGCGTCGCAAGCGTATGGCCAAGAAGAAGCACCGCAAGCTGCTTCGCAAGACCCGTCACCAGCGCCGCAACAAGAAGTAGAGATACTTCGAACAGCGCAGGAAATGCCCGTCGCCTTCCGAGGCGGCGGGCATTTTCTTGTGCTGTCCCCAACCAGGTAGCAGCACATGTCGTTAACAAGGCTCATAAGGACATCTGCTGCGACCTAGATGCGCGGGCCCCGGATGCGGGCAAATCCCTTCCAGAGCCCGTAGACGGCGCCGCCGGCCGTCGCGGCTTTGAGGCCGAACGTGGCCGCGCGCCGGCCTGACCGGAAATCGTAGACCGGCCAGTTGTTGTCGCGGGCGTGCCGGCGCAGGCGGGCATCCGGGTTGATGGCCACCGGATGGCCCACAAGGGTCAGCAGCGGAATGTCGTTATAGGAGTCGCTGTACGCCCAGCAGCGCTTGAGGTCCAGCTCCTCGGCGTCCGCAATGGCCTGGACGGCCACAGCCTTGGCCGAGCCGTGCAGGATGTCACCCACCAGGCGGCCGGTGTACATGCCCTCGGAAATTTCCCCCACCGTCCCCAGCGCCCCGGTCAGTCCCAGCCGGGTAGAGATCACCGTGGCCACTTCGATGGGGGTGGCGGTCACCAGCCACACCCGGCGGCCCACGCGCAGGTGCTGCTCCGCCAGCGCTTTGGCGCCCGGCCAGATGCGGGAGGCGATCATCTCGTCGTAGACCTCTTCGCCGAGCGCCTTGATGTCATCAACCGTGATGCCGGCCGCCAGCGTCAGTGCGGAGTCGCGGACGGCGTGGACATCGTCCATGTTTTCGCCGCGGGCCACGAACTTGAACTGCTTCCACGCGAACCCGGCCGCCTGGGCCATGGTGAACGCCCCGCGCTGGTGCATCTTGCGGGCAACGTGGAAGAGGCTGGCACCGCGCATCAGGGTGTTGTCCACATCGAAGAACGCCGCCTCGCCCGGTTGCGGCGCAGCAACCGGTTTGGTGACTACGGCGACGTACTTCTCCTCGGGCATGCAGTCGAGTCTAGTCAATCCGCTGTTCAATCCCCGTTTAGCCTTGTTCCCCCTTGCCCGGCGTCGCCGGACCCCGGGGAACGGGTCTACGGTTAACGCATGGCCTCACCCCGCGTTGTCCTGATCACCAAGGCAGACTGCCACCTCTGCGAAGACGCGCGCGACGCCGTCAGCAGGGTTACAGCTTCGTTGGGACTTGGGTGGAGCGAGGAGTTGGTGGACAACCAGCCGGAACTCCGTGAGCGCTACGCGGAAGAAATCCCGGTGGTGCTGGTGGATGGCGTGCAGCGCGATTTTTGGAAAATCGACGAAGCCCGGCTGGCACGCGTGCTCCAGCGGGCCCTGGCACAGTAGGGGAGCAGTACCGTGGTGGAGAGGTCTTCAGTGTCCCCTGCATCGGCGGCACCTGCTTTGATGGCATTGCCGGTTGGGCCCTAGAGTGGAGTCACAACGCGATGCGAGGGAGGGGCTGGTGGCTTCGCTGGATTCAACCCCCCAGGCTGTCCCGGACCTGCCGGGAGCTGCGGGCACGGCAGCCAAACAGATTCCGCCCGCTGCAGTGGCCCGGCTGACCCTCTACCTGCGTGCCCTTAATACCCTCCTGGCCGAAGGCGTGGAGCGGGTCTCCTCCGAATCCCTTGCCGAGGCTTCCGGCGTCAGCTCCGCTACGCTCCGCAAGGACCTCTCCCACGTGGGCTCCTACGGCACCCGCGGTGTGGGCTACGAGGTCCAGTACCTCAGCCGGCACATCGCCGCTGCCCTGGGACTCACCCACGACTGGAAAGTTGCCATCGTCGGTGCCGGCAACCTGGGCAAGGCCCTTGCACGGTACGGCGGCTTCGAATCCCGGGGTTTCGACGTCGTGGCCATCTTTGACGCGGACCAGATGGTGGTGGGCAACGAGGTCGGCTGGCTGCGCGTCAGCGACGTGGCGGACCTGGAAACCGTGCTGCACCGCACCGGGGCCAACATGGTGGTCCTTGCGTTGCCCGCTTCCGTGGCCCAGGGCATCTGCGACCGCGTGGTGGCGGCCGGGGTCCGCAGCGTCCTGAGTTTCGCCCCCATCATGCTCCAGGTGCCGGAGGGCGTTAACCTCCGCAAGGTGGACATGGCAACCGAGCTGCAAATCCTGGCCTATCACGCACAACGGGCGCAGGCCCCGGGGCAGACCGCCTAGTTTCCGTCAGCGGTGCTTGCTGGTTCCGGGACCCACGCCCGAAGGGTGGGTGGTGCGTGGAGTTACCGGCCGTACGGGTTCCCCATATTGCCGCCGTACGGGTTGGCGAACGGCTGCTGGCGCCGGAAGTACGGAGCCGAGGCCGGCAGGTAGAGCAGCACGATGGCCGCGATCCCCAGCAGGGTGCCGAGGGTTGCGAAGCTGGGCGGGCCGAAGAGGCCGAAGATGGACAGTGCCGCGAAGACGGTGCCCAGGATCCGCGCCCAGTTCTTGCCCTTACGGACGAAGAACGCCACCAGCAGGTACAGGGCGAGGCCGATGATGGCGAACACCACCAGGGTTCCGGCGATGACGCCCTTCATATCCTCGTAGGTGACTCCGGCGCCGCTGCCCTCGATCTGGGTTTCGAAGGCGTCGCGGAACATGGGATCATCCAGCGTGGTCAGGCCGGTCAGCATCGAAATCACAAAGATCGCGGCGGAGGCAATCAGCAGCCAGAAGGAGATGTTGACCATCTGGGGAACACCCGTGCTGCCGGACGGCTGGGGCTGCTCCGACGGATACTGCGCATACGGGGACTGTCCGTACGGCTGCTGGCCGTAGCCGGGGGCTGCCGGCGGGTTCTGGCCGTACTGCGGGGCGTTCTGCCCGTACTGGGGTGCGCCCGACTGGCCGTACTGGGGCGGGTTCTGGCCGTACTGCGGGGCGTTCTGTCCATACTGCGGTGTTCCGGACTGCTGGCCGTACTGGGGCTGGTTTTGGCCATACTGGGGTGCATTCTGGCCGTAGCGCGGACCCTGGCTGCCGGACTCGGAGCCGGGCTCGGGTTCGTTCGGAACGGGAGGCGGGACGGGGGGAGTGCTCATGGGCGGTCCTTTTGCGTGTCGGGTTCCAGGTAAATCGCCGGGATCGGTCCTGTCCCCTACCCCCAGCATCACTTACGTCCACCGTACCCCCGGGCAGCCGCCTTGTGGGTCATTCGGAAGAGGTATTCCCGGAGCGGGCCGCGGCGAAGAAGGCCTGGGAATTGGGCAGCCACAACAGCACCGTTGCCGCCAGGCTGATGAGGAACGTTGCCCAGTTGCCGCCCTGACCCACGCCCATCATGGCGTTGGCCACCGCCAGGACCAGGGTGGCGCCGGTGAGGGCCGTGAGGCCCAGGCGGGCCCAGCGCTTTCCGTCCTTCATGGCAAGGGCCAGGACGATCTGCGCCGCACCGACCGCTGCCGCCAGCAGCATGAGCAGGAGCACCAGCGTGGCCGCCCCCGGTGCCGCGGCAAAGAGCACCAGCGATGCCAGCATGCCGAGCATTCCACCCACCAGGCCCAGGATGCCGCCCACAAACCAGATCCAGAAGGAGACCTTGAGTTCGGTGGGCAGGCCCGTCACCAGGAACATTCGGGCAAAACCGCTCCGCGGCGCGCTGGGAGAGTTGCTCATGGCCCTCACTGTAATCCCCGCCGGGACCCGGAAGGAGCGGCGTGCTTAAAGACGGCACCCCGGCGCCGGACTGCGGGAGTCCAGGGCCGGGGTGCCGGAGCGGAAGGAATTACGCCGCGGGAGCGATGAAGGCGAGTTCGAGGTTGATGGCAACCTTGTCGCTCACCAGGACGCCGCCGGTCTCGAGGATGGCGTTCCAGGTCAGGCCGAAGTCCTTGCGGCTGATGGTGGTCCCGGCGGAAACGCCTGCACGGGTGTTGCCGAACGGGTCAACAGCCACACCGTTGAACTCGGTGTCCAGGGTGACGGGGCGGGTGACGCCCTTGATGGTCAGGTCGCCGGTCAGCTCATAGCTGTCGCCCTTGGCCACGAGGCCGTTGGAGACAAAGGAGATTTCGGGGAACTTCTCTACGTCGAAGAAATCCTCGCCCTTGACGTGGCCATCGCGGTTTACGTCGCCGGAATCGAAGCTGGCGGTGTTGATGGTGGCGTTGATCCTGGCATCGGAGATGTCCCCGGGGAGGTCAAGGGTGGCGGCGGCTTCGGTGAACTGGCCGCGGACCTTGCTGATGCCCGCGTGGCGGACCGTGAAGCCGATCTCGCTGTGTGAGTTGTCGAGGGTCCAGGTGCCGGTGGTGACGTCTGCGGGAAGTGCCATGGTGATGCTCCTTGGGTTTGCGTACTGTCGGGTTGTGCTGTTGAACCTTCATCTGTTGAAGTCTCAACTAACTGCTGCATCCAGTATAAACATGCATTTGCATGTTTTGTTCCCGTCTTCGGAACATTTCTTCAAAAACTTCAGTTCTACTCTCCGTAGAAGCTTGTCCGGGAGATTTCGGATCGCACGCCATCTTTGAGAAACTGGTAAACATGCCCCAAGCCACTGTCCATTTGCTCCGCCACGGCGAGGTCCACAATCCCGACGGCGTTCTCTACGGACGGCTGCCCGAATTCCACCTCTCCGAACTGGGCCAGGAGATGGCACGCACGCTCGCCGAGCACTTCAGCCGGCGCGCGGCCGGGGGTGCCCGGATCACCTACCTGGCAGCCTCCCCGCTGGACCGTGCGCAGGAAACTGCCCGGCCGACGTCGGACGCGCTCAACCTGCAGATCCACACGGACGAACGGATCATCGAAGCGGAGAACTACTTCGAGGGCATGAAGGTCACCAGGGCTGAGCTGCGCCGCCCCAAGCACTGGCCGCGGCTGGTCAACCCGCTGCGGCCGTCGTGGGGCGAACCGTACAAAAACCAGGCTTCCCGGGTGATGGAGGCGGTCCAGGACGCGCGGCTGCGCGCCATTGAGCTGGCAGCCGGGGACTTCGGCACGGACGGGCCTGAAGCCATCATGGTCAGCCACCAGCTCCCCATCTGGGCCACCCGCCTCAGCGCCGAGGGAAAGCCGCTGTGGCATGACCCGCGGAAACGCGAATGCACCCTGACCTCCATCACGTCCCTGGTGTTCGACGACGCCGGCACGCTCCTGCGCGTGCAGTACAGCGAACCCGCCGCTTCCCTTCTTCCGGGTGCGTCCAGCACCCCTGGAGCCTAGCTGTGACCCACCGCAATCCCGTGACTTCCCGCCGGAGCCTGCTGGCTGCCGGTGGCCTGGCCCTGACCGCCGTGACCCTGGGCCTGTCAGGCTGCGCCCAGGAGGATGCCCTGGCCCAGCAGGCCAAGGCGGGCGACAACAAAAACTATGTTGCCGGCGACGGCTCCGTGACGGAGTTTGCGGCCGGGGACCGAAAGTCCGCCATCCAGGTCAACGGCACGCTCTTCAACGGCACCACCGTGGCGCCCGCCGATTTCCAGGGCCGGGTGACGGTGCTGAACTTCTGGTTCGCCGCCTGCGCCCCGTGCCGCGTGGAAGCCCCCATCCTGGAAGAGCTCCACCAGGAGTTCAAGGACCAGGGCGTGCAGTTCTACGGCGTCAACCTGAGGGACGAGAAAGCCACCGCCGAGGCCTTCGAGAAGACCTTCAACCTGACCTACCCCAGCTTTGACGACAAGGACGGCGGCGTCCTCCTGGCTGTCTCCGGACTGGTTCCGCCGGGCGCGGTCCCCACCACCCTGGTGCTGGACAAGCAGGGCCGCGTGGCCTCCCGCGTCCTGGGCGAAGTCCAAAAAGGCACCCTGAAGGCCCTCATCGCTGCCGCCGTGGCAGAGTAGCGGCGGTCCCGTGAACAGCCCCTTCGCCGAAGCCATCCTGAATGGCTCGCTCCTGCTTGCCATCCCGGTGGCGCTGCTGGCCGGACTGGTCTCCTTCCTCTCCCCGTGCGTGCTGCCCCTGGTCCCCGGATACCTGGGCTACGTCACCGGACTCAGCGGCGTGGACCTGCAGAAGCAGAAGCGCGGCCGGATGCTGGTGGGCATCGGACTGTTCGTGCTCGGTTTTTCCGTCATTTTCGTCCTCCTCGGCGGGGCTTTCGGCCAGCTCGGAACCCTGATCACCGGTGCGCAGAACGCCTGGATCACCCAACTCCTGGGCATCCTGGTGATCGTGATGGGTGTCGTCTTCATGGGCGGCTTCAGCTGGCTGCAGCGCGACGCCAAGATCTCCGCCAGGCCGCCGGCCGGGCTGTGGGGAGCGCCGCTGCTGGGCCTGACCTTCGGGCTGGGCTGGGCGCCGTGCATCGGGCCCACCTACTCGGCCGTGCAGCTGCTGAGCCTCTCCGGGGGATCGTCCGCGGCCAAGGGCGCCTTCCTGGCCTTCGTCTACAGCCTGGGCCTGGGCATCCCGTTCCTGCTGATCGCACTGGCGGTCCGCCGGGGGATGGGAGTGATGGCGTTCTTCCGCAGGCACCGCCTGGCCATCCAGCGCACCGGCGGGGGCATCCTGGTGGTGCTGGGCCTGCTGATGGCCAGCGGTGTCTGGGGCACCTGGGTGACCGAACTCCAGTACTGGTTCCAAACCGATGTGAAGTTGCCGATCTGATGAGCGAGCGCGTGAACCTAGAGAAGAAGTCCTCCACACCCGCGACGGGCAACGGCCTGCCAGCGGCCAAGGCTGACGCCGCGCTGCCCGCCCTGGGCCCCAAGGAGATGCTGCGCTGGGCCTGGACCCAGCTGACCAGCATGCGCACGGCGCTGTTCCTGCTGCTGCTCCTTGCCGTTGCCGCCGTTCCGGGCTCACTGTTCCCGCAGCGCCCCGCCAACCCGTCCATCGTCACCCAGTACATCAAGGACAACCCGGACTACGGGAAGCTGCTGGACACCCTGCAGCTGTACGACGTCTACTCCTCGGCCTGGTTCTCGGCCATCTACCTGCTGCTGTTCATCTCCCTGATCGGGTGCGTGGTGCCGCGCGCCATCGCCCACTACAAGGCGATGAGGTCCCAGCCGCCGCGCACCCCGAAACGGCTCTCCCGCCTCCCCGAGTACGGGACCCTGGTGATACCCGCCCGGGCCGGGATCCCGGCGTCGGACGCCATCCACGGCGCCGCCGGACTGCTGAAGAAACGCGGCTACCGCGTGGAGGTCAGGGACGACGACGGCGCGCGGCCGTCTTTGGGGGCCGAGCGCGGCTTCCTGAAGGAAGTGGGCAACCTCGTCTTCCACACGTCCCTCATCGGCGTCCTGGTGTCCGTGGCCATCGGCGGCCTCTTCGGCTACAGCGGCCAGCGGATCCTGGTGGAGGGTGACACGTTCGTGAACACCCTGGTGGGCTACGACCAGTTCACGCCCGGCACCAACTTCCAGTCCAGCCAGCTGCAGCCCTATTCCATCCAGCTGGACAAGTTCGACATCACGTTTGACCGCGAGTCGGAGGGCAAGTTCGGCCAGCCCATCGATTTCTCGGCCGCAGTGACCACCAAGGAAAACCCGGACGCGCCCGCTCGGCAGGAAACCCTGAAGGTCAACGATCCCGTCACCCTGGGCGGCACCAGCATCTACCTCACCGGCAACGGCTACGCCCCCGTGGTGACCATCCGGGACGGCGCCGGCAACGTGGCCATGCAGGGCCCCGTGGTGGCCAAGCTCCAGGGGGACAACTACTACTCCTCCGTGGTGATCAAGGTCCCCGACGCCGCGCCGGACCAGCTGGGATTCGCCGGCTTCTTCCTGCCCACCGCCTTCGTCACCGATGAGGGGGTTTCCTTCAGCGGTGACCCGGAGCTCTTCAACCCGCAGCTCACGCTCAACTCCTACTATGGCGACCTTGGCCTGGATGACGGAGCGCCGCAGAACGTCTTCGAACTTGACGTCAAGGACCTGACCCCGCTGAACGCCCGCAACCTGGACGCCGGCGGCATCACCCTCTCGCCGGGGACCAGCTACACCCTCCCCGACGGCAAAGGCACCATCAGCTTCGACGGCGTCAAGCGGTACATCGGCGTGGACATCCACCACAACCCCGGACAGCTCTACGCCCTGATCTTCGCGCTGCTGGCCGTGGCCGGCCTGATCCTGTCGCTCTACGTCAACCGCCGCCGCGTGTGGGTCCGTACGGGCACCCACGAGGACGGCCGCACCATGGTTGAGTACGGGCTCCTGGCCCGCGGCGAGGACCACCGGCTTGCCGGCGAAGCGGAAGCCCTCCGCAAGCTGCTGACCGAAGAGTGGCAGCTGGATCCGGACCAGGGCCCGCCGCGGACCTCACAGGAAACTCCCGGCAGCCCGGGGGACAATAGCACCGGAGCTGCCGCAACCACAGGCCCCGCCACCACCCCAGCCGGCCCCACCGGGCCCGAAAAGGACCAGTAATGCCGTACGGAATCAACGAAACCATGGGCCAGTACAGCGAGCTCTTTATGCTGCTGGCGGCCGGCACGTACACCGTAGCCTTCATCGCTTTCGCCTGGGACCTGGCCAAGAGCAGCAAGGCGCTGCGAGCCATCGACCTCAAGGCTGCTCAGGCCTCGCAGCCCGGCAGTGCCCAGGACTCCGCCAGGGTTCCGGTGGCAGCCGGGGTGGGCGACCACGCTGCATCCGCCGAAGCCTCCCGCTCCGATTCCGCCGGGGCGCGCCTGGGCGGGCCGGCCGGCAGGGCCGAGCGGCCGACGTCGTCCACCACCAAGGCAGCGGGCCCGGGGGCCGGGGGAGTCATCACCGCCGACGCCGACATGCGCTACGCCGCGGAACGCCGCGCACCGGCCCGGGTGGCAGTTGCACTGACCATCCTCGGCGTCCTGATCCACGCCGCCGGTGTGGTGACCCGTGCGCTGGGTGCCGGCCGCGTGCCGTGGGGCAACATGTACGAATTCCTCACCACCGGCGCCTTCGTGGCGGTAGCGGTGTTCCTGCTGGTGCTGGTCCGCCGCGACCTCCGCTTCCTGGGAACCTTCGTGGTGGGCCTGGCCATCATCATGCTGGTGGCCGCCTCCGTGGCCTACTGGACCCCCGTCGGGCACCTGGTTCCCGCCCTCCAGAGCTACTGGCTCATCATCCACGTGTCCATCGCCGTGCTGTCCTCAGCCCTCTTCACCCTGACCTTCGCGATGTCCGCGCTGCAGCTGGTCCAGTCCCACCGCCAGAAGACGGTGGCTGCCGGCGGGGCGGACAAACTGGGCTTCATGCGCCTGGTGCCGTCCGCGCTGAGCCTGGAAAACCTGTCCTACCGCATCAACGCCATCGCCTTCATCGGCTGGACGTTCACCCTCATGTTCGGTGCCATCTGGGCTGAAAAGGCCTGGGGGCGGTTCTGGGGCTGGGACACCAAGGAAGTGTGGACCTTCGTGATCTGGGTTGTCTACGCCGGATACCTCCACGCACGGGCAACCCGCGGCTGGACCGGCACCCGTGCCGCCTGGCTCTCGATCGTTGGCTACCTCTGCGTGGTGTTCAACTTCACCATCGTGAACCAGTTCTTCAACGGGCTCCACTCGTACTCAGGCCTCTGAGCAGGACTTCTGCGGGGTTCCCAGGTGCCCGGGGACTTCTAAAATCGATGTAGCAACAGGGCTGTTCCCGGTCAGCCGGTAATGCTACGTTGGTTTCGTGCGCCCGTGATGAAGTTTGCTGGCGGAACAACAGTTTTTCCTGAGGTACCCATGAGCTATGTTCTCGCCATTGACGTGGGAACCAGCTTCACAGCTGCTGCCATCGCCCGTTTTGACCAGGGAGCTTCCTCTCCCGAGTGCCTGCCGCTGGGACTCCGTGGAACCTCGGTACCCTCTGTTCTTTTTTACCCCGACAACGGACCCGTCCTGGTGGGGGAAGCCGCGGAACGCCGCGGCCTGGATTCCCCCGGGCGGGTCGTGCGGGAATTCAAGAGGCGCATTGGCGACGCCGTGCCGATCTCCGCGGGCACGCTGTCCCTGGCCGCCGAGGACGTGTTCGCCACCATGGCCCGCTGGGTGGCAGACCGCGCGGAAGAACGCCAGGGGGCGCCGCCGTCGGAAATCATCCTGACGTACCCCGCTGCCTGGGGCTTCCACCGCACATCCCTCATCAAGGACGCCCTCGCCGCCAAGGGGCTCCACAACGTCACACTGCTGACGGAACCGGAAGCCGCGGCCCTCCATTACGCTTCCCAGGTGCGGGTGGAGGACGGCAGCATCATCGCCGTCTACGATCTCGGCGGCGGCACCTTCGATACCGCTGTCCTCCGCAAAGAGGCCAGCAACCGGTTTGAATTGCTCGGGAAACCGGAAGGCTTTGAACACATGGGCGGCGCCGATTTCGATGCCGCCCTTTTCCGCTTTGTGGCTGAACATACGGACGGTGGGCTGGCCCGGCTGGACCCGGCAGCCCCCGGGGTGCTCGCCGCGCTTTCCCGGCTGCGGCGGGAGTGTGTGGAGGCCAAGGAAGCGCTCTCCAGCGACAGCGAAGCCAACATCTCCGTGCTCCTGCCCGGCATCCAGCAGCAAATACGCCTGGTCCGTCCCGAATTCGAGTCACTGATCGAAGACCCCGTCCGGGACACCGTGGATGCCCTCGAACAATCGCTGGGCCAGCTGGGGCTGGAGCCGGCTGACCTCTCCGCCGTGCTGCTGATTGGCGGGTCCTCAAGGATTCCCCTTGTTGCACAGCTGATCTCGGAGCAGCTTGACCGTCCCATCGCCGTCGACGCCGATCCCAAGTCCTCCATCTGCATGGGCGCAGCCGTATCCGCGGTGCTGGGCCGGGCGGCTCTGGCTGCTGCCGCCGCAGCGGAATCGAGTCCGGCCGAAGCTCCCGGTGAGGCTGTTTCCAGCCCCGCCGCGGATGGTGCAGCGCCGCTGCGGCTGGCCAGCTGGTCCCGGAACCCCACGCCCGCCCCGCAATCCCTGGCGGCAGCAGCCCTCAGCCAGGGCAATGGTGACAAGGGCGGAGCGCATGCGCCGAAGCCCCGGGTGCGGCTTACTGCCGTGGCGGCCACCGCGGTCCTGTTCACTGTCCTCACCGCCACGGCCGCCCAGAGCCCGGCAGGATTCAACAGCCTGACCTCCGTGTTCGTCCCGCCGGCCGGGGCCTCCAATGATCGCGGGGCCGTGCCCGCCACCGGTGCCGCCGGGGGCGGCAATGGTGCCGGTCCAGCGGCAGGGGCCGCGGGAGACATCCAGGTCCCGGTGGCGGGCATCGATTCCGGCATGGAGCGGGCCGCTGCCTCCCAGGCACCTGGCCCCGTGCCGGACGGGAAGCCGAACGGCCAGGTAGCGTCCATCCGGGCCATCGAGAAGGGCGCCTCCGAAGGGCCCTCCGCCAGCGCAGTCACGGCAGGTGAGGCCACCGGCACCACTGCGCCAGGGGATACGGCGACTACTGGCACAGCCACGCCGACCACTGACGGGGCGACCCCCACCGTTGATCCAACGACGACAGAAGCCCCGGAACCGGTCACGTCCAGCCCTTCGCCCACGCCATCCGGCAGCGGGTCCGGGACGCCGGCCCCTTCCACAACGGCAGCGAGCCCAGGGACCAGCACGGCGGAGCCTACCCGCTTCACAAGCACGGCGGAGCCCACATCCACGGACACGGAAGCTACGCCCACATCCGTCGGTTCGCCTTCACCAACGGTCCAGGTATCCGCGTCACCCACAGGCACGGGCGGGTTTACGCCCCTGGCACAGGAACCCACGGGCTCCGGCTCCACCGGCACAGCGACGGCCACTTCCACGGACACCGGCACCGCCACCGCCACGACGACGATCCCGGCGGCCTGACATGGTCAGCTACCAGCCGCACACGCAGAAGACGGCATTCCGCCATCCCGAGCCGGACCACCAGGGGACGTCACTGCAGAGCGCGGAACTCATGGCAAGCCAGCTCAAGGGTGAGAACGCAGCAGTCCGGGAGCTGCTGCTGGCGTTGTCCGTAGGTTTCGCCCTGCCGGGACCCCTGCCGTCAGACCTGCAGCGCAAGATCGACGGAAACGGGGTGGAGAGCCTGGACGCCCTGGTGCACAGGGCAGAGTCGTCAGGCCTGCTGACCCCGGACGGCGCGGTGGTCGGCCCGGCCCGCCACGCGCTGCTCGCCGTCGCCCCCACCACCAAGGTGCATGCGCTCCAGCGGGAGCTGGTGGGCGTGTACGCGGCCAACGGCCAGCCGCTGGGGGATCTCGCCCGGGAACTGGCACGCGCCGGACTCGCCGATCCAAGGGTGGCAGCCGAGCTGGAGCAGGCGGCGGACAAGGCGCTGGAGCGCGATCCCGGGCTGGCGTACCAGCTCTACGATGAGGCCCTGCTGGCGGGCACGGACGAGAAAGCCACAGCGGCCCGGCGTGCCCAGGCCGCGGCGGCCAACGGCGACCTGGACACGGCCACCCGCATTGTTGACACCCTGTTGGGGCAGGACGGTCCACCGGACGTCCGCCGGGCCGCGGACGTGGCAGCCGCGGTGTGGGCCCAGCGGGGCATGATCGCCCGCGGAGCCGATGTCTACAGCTGGCTGGGCCCCTCCCGCATAGGCCAATCCGCGCCCCTTGCCGCCGTCACCCTGATCGGCTGTGGCGACCTGTCCGGTGCGGAGAACATGTTCGGGGCCGATGCACCCCCTTCGTCCCCCACGCTGCTTGCCGCCACCCTCGCCCACCTCGGAAAAGGCATCCTCCAGTCGCTGGAGGGAGATCCGCACCAGGGACTCCAGACCCTGATCCACGCCTCGGACATGCTGAACGCGGCGGGTGCCGCGCTTCCCCTGCCGGAGACTCCGGCGGCGCTGGCGGCACTGGTGGCGCTGCACAGCGGGGAACCGAACCTGGCGGAAACAATCTGCCGGTTCGCGGCCGCCGCCGGGCAGGGAGGCGATACCGCCCAACCGCGCCTCTTCCTGCTGCAGGCGTGGTCGGCGATGATGCAGGACAGGCTTGAGGACGCACGGCTCGCCATCAATGAGGCATCCAAAGCGAACCACTGGCCGCTGGTGCCGCGCGACGAGTTCCTCTGTTCGGCCCTGGAAGTGGCCCTTGCCCGGCGCAACGGCGATTTCCCCGAGCTCATCAAGGCCTGGGAACGGGCGCGCGAAGCGACGCTCCACACAGCAGTGGACCTGTACAGCCTGCTGCCCTGGGGGGAGCTGATGATCGCAGCCGCCCGCCTTCGGGAGGGCCGCAGGGTTGCCCCGTACCTCACGGACGCATGGGGCCTCCTGGAGCGCCTGGGCAATCCGCCGCTGTGGGCTGTGCCGCTGCACTGGGCTGCAGTCCAGGCTGCCCTGCTGAACGAAAGCCCCGCTGACCTGGCCCCGCACGCAGCAGCGCTCGCCCGGGCCGCAGGGCAAAGCCACTTGGCAGCCGTCCTCGCGGCGGCCGGCAAAGCCTGGGTAACCGTTTTGGCCGAGAGGTTCCGTCCTGATGACGTCGAGGCGGCGGCACGGGGCCTGGGGCTGGTGGGCATGCCCTGGGAGGGAGCACGGCTTGCCGGCCACGCCGCCGCCCGGGCGGACGAGCGCAAGGACATGGTGCGCCTGCTCTCCTGCGCCCGGGAACTCCACCCACAGGCCAGTTCGGCGGGCCCGGGGGGTCCGGCATCATCCGAGGCCCGCAATGCTCCCCCCACCGAGGCAGGTAATGGCATGCAACCAGACGGCGCAGGGCTGAGCGAGCGGGAAAAGGAAGTGGCCCGGCTGGTGCTCGACGGCAAGACCTACCGGGAAATTGGCGAGGCCATCTACATTTCGCCGCGCACCGCCGAGCACCACATTGCCCGGATGCGGCGCAGGCTTGGTGCGGAAAACCGCTCGGACCTGATGGCCAAGCTGCGCCTTGCGCTGGGCCCGGACAGCCAGGCCCATGACCCGTCCCCCTAACACCCCTAACGGGGACGTCCGCGGTTCCCCACCAGGGGCGCCGCCGGTAAGGGGGACCGGCCCGATGCCGGTTCCCTGCAGGAACAATAGGTTTGATCCAAGGCATCAGGGCCGGCGCACCGAAATGAAAACGATCTGAGGACCAGCACATGACAGTCGCAAAGGAAGTGGTCCAGTTCCTGATGGACATCTTCGGAGACCGCCAGGCGGCCCAGGACTTCCTGGATGATCCCGAAGGCGTCCTGGAGCAGCACGGCCTGGCCGGTGTCAGCTCCGCAGATGTTGACGCCGCCATGCCGGTTGTCCTGGACTACGCGCCCCTGAGCGTCACGGCTCCCGCCGTTGACCGGCATCTAAGCGCCGGCGCCGGCACTGGCCACGCCGGGAGTGGCTGGAGCCCGTTTCCTTCCGGCGGAGGCCACGACGACGACCATGGACTTGCAGTGGAGCAGCTCACCCATGTCGTGGCCAGCTACTCCTTCCCTTCCACGCCGGATGACCGCGGCGCCGCCATGGCGGACCAATCCCCGGCCCCCAACATCTGGGCCGACGGGGACGTGGAGCAATGGTTCGACAACGACTCCGTGCCTGCCTTCGGCGACCCCGCCATAGGCGCCGGAACCGGGATGGGTTTCGCTGACATCCGGATCGACGGCCTCTTCGACCTTGACGCGGACAGCGAAACCGCGACGGCAGGTGCACACGGAACCGTCCTCCCGGCCACCTTGATCGACGGATCCTTCACCGAAGAGCAGCAGGCATTCGTCGAGGTGGATGTGGATCCCGCCGGTGCGGGGCTCGAGTTCACGGAGGACGACGCCGCAACCATTGACATCGACAATGACATCGACGACGCTGGCGCTGGGGAGGCGGCAGACTCCATGGACTTTGGTGCCTAGCAGCCGGACCCCGGTCCCGGAACGATCTTTGAGGCGTAGTACAGAGGACAGGCTGTGGCAGAAGCAGGACCGGCACACCCAGCAACTCCGGTGACGGCCGGCCAGCTGATCCAGCTTGTGGAACACGGACTCCAGCTCGTGGGCACCGGCGACCGGGAGGACCTCCGGAAACGCCTTGACCTGGCATTGGGGCGGCTGAGGGATCCGAGCATCCGGGTCATCGTGGTGGGGGAGTTCAAACAGGGCAAAAGCAAATTCATCAACGCCCTGGTGGGTGCGCCGGCCTGCCCCGTCGACGACGACGTTGCCACGTCCGTTCCCACGGTTGTCCGCTACGGGGACCCTGCCTCGGCAACGATCCTGGTCCCCACCTCTACTGCGGACGCCGGCGACGACGGTGGTGTTGACCGCCAGCCGATTCCCGTCGCCGACCTGCCGGCTTATGTTTCCGAACAGGGTAATCCCGGCAACAGCAAGAAGCTCCTGGCCGCCGAGGTATGCCTGCCCCGCAGGATCCTTGCCGGCGGGCTCATCGTCATCGATTCGCCCGGGGTGGGGGGCCTCGGGTCCGCGCACACCCTGGCCACCCTCACGGCCCTGCCCACCGCCGATGCGATGCTCTTGGTCTCGGACGCCTCCCAGGAATACACCGAACCGGAGCTGCGCTTCCTGCGGCAGGCGATGCGGATTACCCCGAACGTTGTGGGCGTGCTGACCAAGACCGACCTCTACCCGGACTGGCGGCGGGTGGAAGAGATGGACCGCTCCCACCTCGGAAACGTAGCGCCCGGGATTCCGCTGTTTCCCGTTTCCTCCGACCTCCGCCTGGAGGCAGCACGCCTGCAGGACAGTGAGCTGAATGAGGAATCCGGCTTCCCCGCACTGGTTGCCCACCTCCGCAGCGGAATCGTGGAAGGGGCACAGCGCCTCCAGGGCCGCTCCGTGAGCCAGGACCTGCTCGCCGTTACCGAGAACCTGCGCCTCTCGCTGCAATCGGAGCTTGAAGCCCTCGAAAACCCCGGCGGCACACCCCGGATGATTTTGGAGCTGGAGGCGGCCCGGGCTGAGGCTGACGACCTTCGGAAACGGTCTGCGCGCTGGCAGGTCACCCTGAGCGATGGCATCAGCGACCTCATCGCCGATATGGAGTACGACCTCCGCAACCGGCTCCGCCACATCCAGCGGGAGGCTGAAGCCGCCATCGACCAGGAGGACCCGGGACCGGCCTGGGCCGATTTTTCCAAGTGGCTGGAAGTGTCCACCGCGGCTGCCATCTCTGAGACCTTCGTCCTCACCAGTGAGCGGGCGCAGTGGCTGGCCGGGCAGGTGGCTGACCATTTCGCCGCGGACGTAGTCCCCTTGCCGGTGATGCAGGTGTCCCATTCCGCCGACGTGCTGGATCCCGTGGACGCGATGCCGGGCATGGACGCCGGGCACGTCAACCCCGTGCAGAAAGTGCTGATCGGCATGCGGGGCTCCTACGGAGGGGTGCTCATGTTCGGGCTCCTGACCGGCATTTTCGGGATGGCGCTGATCAACCCGCTCTCCCTGGGCGCCGGTCTCCTGCTGGGACGCAAGGCCTACCGGGAGGACAAGGAGGCGCGGCTCAAGCGCCGGCAGGGGGAGGCCAAGGCCCTCGTCAGGCGGCAGCTCGATGACGTGACCTTCCAGGTGGGCAAGCAACTGAAGGACCGCCTGCGGCTGGTGCAGCGCGCCATCCGCGACCACTTCAACGAGATAGCGGATGAGCACCACCGTTCCCTGGCGGACTCGGTGTCCGCTGCCCAGAAAGCCGCCAATACCTACGCCCTGGAAAGGGACGCCCGCATCAGGGACATCAAGGCCGAGCTCAAGAAGGTGGATGCACTCCACCGGGCCGCGCAGGCCGTTGCCGCCGAGGTATCCGGAACCATGATGCCCGCGGGCGGTCCACGATGACTGCCCCAACAATTGCCGGCGCCGCTGGCCTGGTCCAGGAGGCGCTGGAAACCTACGCGGATGACCCGGCTTCCGTGGCCGCCCTCGAGGGTATTGCCCGGAGGCTCGCGGAGCCGTTGCGCGTGGCCATTGCGGGCATGGTCAAGGCCGGCAAGTCCACCCTGCTGAACGCGATTCTCGGCGAGGAGATAGCGCCCACGGACACGGGGGAGTGCACCCGCATCATCACCTGGTACCGGCACGGGCACACTCCCCGCATCACCCTCCACCCCACCTCCGGCGAGCCCAGGACGCTGCCACTCAAACGCGTGGACGGCCGCCTCGTCTTCGTGCTGGGGGATGCGGACGCGGCGGACGTGGACCGGCTGGAGGTGGAATGGCCGTCGCCGGCGCTGCTGAACATGACCCTGATCGATACCCCCGGCATCGCTTCGCTGTCCCGCGAGGTGTCTGCCCGCTCCACCGCCTTCCTGGCCCCGGCGGATACGGAGTCGGAGGCGGACGCCATCATCTACCTGATGCGCCACATGCACGCCGCGGACGTGAGGTTCCTCGAATCCTTCCGGGACACGGAAGCGGGCCGCTCGGGAACAGTCAACGCAATCGCGGTACTCTCCAGGGCGGATGAGGTTGGTGGCGGCCGCATCGATTCGCTGCTCTCCGCGGGAGAGATCGCGGACAGGTACCGCCGTGACCACAACCTGCGGAAACTCGCCTTGGGCGTGGTGCCCGTGGCTGGGCTCCTTGCCCAGAGCGCCCGGACCATGCGCCAGCAGGAATTCAGTGCCCTCCAGCTGCTGGCCGGACTGGACCGCGGTGACCGCGAAAAGGCACTGCTCTCAGCGGACCGGTTCCTCCGGTCCACCATCCCGGAGGGGCTGGCGGCGGAGGCCAGGGCGTCGCTGCTGGCAAGGTTTGGCCTGTTCGGGATCCGGCTCGCCGTGGTCCTCATTTCCAACGGCTTCAATGAACCCACCCCGCTGGCCCACGAGCTGGCCCGGCGCAGCGGACTGGATCCGCTGCTGGACCTGCTGGGCCGCCAGTTCCAGGCACGGGCTGAGGCCCTGAAGGCGCGTACGGCTTTGGTGGCGGTGGAGTCCCTGCTGCGCACCTCGCCCCGCCCGGGAACGGGGCCCCTGGCTGCGGCCCTGGAGCGGCTGCAGGCCAACGCGCATGAGTTCCGCGAACTGCGGTTGCTGGCCGTCCTGCGGACCACGGGCGTGCCGCTCAGCCCCGAACTGGCCGCGGAGGCGGAGGGCCTGATCGGCGGCCGGGGCGCTGCGGCGCATGTGAGGCTGGGGCTGGACGCGGATGCGGCGCCCAGCGACATGGCTGACGAAGCCCGCCGTTACCTGCTGCGCTGGCGCGCGGTGGCGGAGAGTCCGCTGACGGACGGGCTGGCCCTTGAGGCCTGCCGGGTTGTGGTCCGCAGCTGCGAGGGTGTGCTGGCAGAGTCGTCCGCCCGCCAGCGCCAGCGCCAACCGGCCTGAAGGACGGCAGCCGGGAGTGCCCTCCCGGCGGAGGCCTATTTCAATCCGTCGTTGTCGTGCTCGTCGGTCTCGTGCTTGTCTTTCCCGCCGTCGACGTCCTTTGCCTTGGCATCCAGCTCATCCTTGAGCTTCTTGAGGCGGGCGGCTTCCGCCTCCTGCCGGCGGCGGACCTCCAGGTTGCGGAGGAAGTCCGGGTCATCGTCCGGGGCGGTGGGATGGCGGTAGTCCTGCCGCTGCGGGGGAGTGCCGCGCGGCCGGCCGATCAGGAGCCAGAGGATCGCGCCCAGTACCGGCAGGACGATCATGACCACGATCCAGGCGGGTTTGGAAATTCCGCGGGTGAGGCGCCCGTCGGTCCGGATCACGTCGACGAGGCCATACACGAAGATGGCGAGGATTGCGACGGCCAAAGCCACACGGAGGAGCATGCATTAAGTCTATCGTCAGGACGGGCAGGGGCCGCGGGCGGGAGGCGGCTAAACTTGAATAGTGGCCTTTTTGAAATATTCCCTGATCCGCCTGGCTCTCTTCGCGCCCCTGTTCGTGCTCTTCACCTTCCTGGAGCTGGGCGCCCTCATGTCCGTCATCTGCGCGGCCCTGATCGCCTTTGCGGTGAGCTACTTGTTTTTCCAGAAGCAGCGGGACGAAGCCGCAGCGGCCCTCCAGCACCGTTTCTCCGGCAAGGCCAAGCCGCTGCGCTCCGCCGGTGAAGTCCAGGACGCGCACGCCGAGGACGCCCTCCTGGACGCCAACCCTGACGTGACCATCAACAACGACGCAAAGGGCCGCAAGCGCCCGTAGGCCCGCCGCGCCCCGCAGGCGGTGCTCCGCTAGAATCCGCTAGAAGCCGCGGCTGAGCACCAGTCCCAGGGAGAACAGCAGGCTGTAGCCGAGGTTGATCAGTCCGGTCTGCTTGAGGACCGGGATGAGGCTCTTGCGCTTGCGTCCGTTGATCATCAGCCACGCGGGCATGAGGCAGGCAGGAATCAGCAGCAGCACTATCAGCATCCACGGCCGGCCGGGAGCCAGGATCACCACCAGCAGGATGGCCACGGCCAGCATCAGGACGTAGCTTTCGCGCGCATGCTTGTCGCCCAGCCGGACCGCCAGGGTCTTCTTGCCGGCCTGCATGTCCGTGGGGATGTCCCGGACGTTGTTGGCCATGAGCAGGGCGGTGGCGATCAGCCCGGTGCCGATCGCGCCGATGATGGCGGGCAGGTTGATCTGCCCGGCCTGGGTGTACGTGGTGCCCAGGGTTGCCACCAGCCCGAAGAACACAAAGACGAACACGTCGCCCAGGCCCATGTAGCCGTACGGGTTCTTCCCCCCTGTATAGCCCCAGGCGGCCATAACGCAGCCGAGCCCCACGAGGATCAGCCACCAGCTCTGGGTGATCACCACCAGGACCAGGCCAAACACCATGGCGGCCGCAAACGCCGCGAACGCCGCCCGTTTCACGTGTTCGGGGCTTGCCGCCCCGGATCCCACCAGGCGCAGCGGGCCCACACGGTCATCGTCGGTCCCCCGGATGCCGTCCGAGTAGTCGTTGGCATAGTTCACCCCCACCTGGAGCAGGAGGGCCACCAGCGCCGCGAGGATGGCGTTGAACAGCAGGAACGAACCCATCTCGTAGGCTGCGGCGGAGCCGATCAGCACCGGCGCAATCGCTGCGGGCAGCGTCCGGAGCCGGGCGCCTTGGATCCATTGTGCGGCTGTAGCCACGTTAAGTACCTCGCGTGTGTTGGGGGCGGCGGGAGGGGGTCCTGCCGGGTGGTGCAGGTCTACTTTACTTTCCCTGGTGCCGGGCTTTGAGCTCGGCGGTCATGGCCAGGCGGTCCGGTTTGCCGTTGGGAAGCAGCAGCAGCCCGGAGGCCGCCAGGACGGTTTTGGGCGCGAGGACGCCCAGCGTCCGGTGCCAGTGCTGTTCCAGGACGACGGCGGTGTCCCCGGCTTCCGCGCCCGGGGCCGCGTCCGGAGCAGGGTCCGCCAGCACAATGTAGGCCGCCACGGCCTGGCCCCACTCGGCGGAAGGAACCCCTGCCACGAAAGCCGCCGCGACGCCGTCGGACTTCTCCAGCTCTTCCTGCACGTGCGCGGCGGACACCTTTACGCCGCCGGTGATGATCACGTCGTCGGCCCTGCCCAGCACGGTCAGCCGGCCGTCGTCGTCAATGCTGCCGAGGTCGCTGGTGCGGTACCAGCGCACGCCGTCCTCCTCGAAGAACGTGTCCGTGCTTTCCGGCGACTCGAGGTAGCCCGCGGCGATGGTGTCCCCGCCCAGCAGGATGCGCCCGTCCTCCTCGACCCGGACCGAGACGCCCTCCAGCGGGAAACCGTCGTAGACGCACCCGCCGCAGGATTCGGCGGAACCGTACGTGGTGATCACCCGCACTCCGGCCTCGCGGGCGGCCGCCAGCAGGGAAGCCGGGGCGGGGGCGCCGCCCAGCAGGACGGCGTTGAAGCGGCGGAGCGCGGCCAGGGTCTCAGGCGACGGTTCGTCGAGGAGCCGCTGCAGCTGGGTGGGGACCAGCGAGGTGAACCGGATTTTGTCCGTCAGCTCTTGGGCCGCGGCGGTGAAGGCCTCGGGCGTAAAGCCCTGGGACATGTCCATGACCCAGGGGCGGGTGCCCGCGAACAGGGAGCGCACCAGGACCTGGATGCCCGCAACGTACTGCACGGGCAGCGCCAGGAGCCACTGGCCCTCGCCCTTGAGCGCCAGGGCCGTAGCCATCGAGGACGCCGCGAGGGACTCGACGGTCAGCACGGTGGCCTTGGGCGCGCCGGTGGAGCCGGACGTGCGGACCACGGCCACCGCGTCATCGCAGCCCGGGGTCTCCAGGTGTCCCACCACCAGGGCGCCGTCCCCGCCGATGGAGAGTTCGACGGCGGGTCCCTCGCCATGGAGGGCGGCCGCCAGGGCCGTCAGGGCCGGCTCGATGTTGATGGGGCCGGCGGCTTTCGCTGGAGTATTCATGTTCCGCTCCTGCCTAGAAGTAGTGCGGGAAGGTGGACCAGTCGGGCTCGCGTTTTTGCAGGAAGGCTTCCTTGCCCTCCACCGCCTCATCCGTCATGTACGCCAGTCGCGTGGCCTCCCCGGCGAACACCTGCTGCCCGGCCAGGCCGTCGTCGGCAAGGTTGAAGGCGAACTTCAGCATCCGGATGGCCTGCGGCGACTGGCGCGCGATGTCCGCGGCGTATTCCAGGGCAACCTCCTCGAGCCGTTCGTGGTCCACGGCCTCGTTGACGGCACCCATCCGAACCATGTCCTCAGCGGAATATTCGCGGGCGAGGAAGAAGATCTCGCGGGCTGCCTTCTGCCCGATCTGGCGGGCCAGCAGGGCCGAACCGTACCCGGCGTCGAAACTGCCCACCGTGGCGTCCGTCTGCTTGAACTTGCCGTGCTGGCGGGAGGCGATGGTGAGGTCCGCCACCACGTGCAGGGAGTGCCCGCCGCCGGCCGCCCAGCCGTTGACGACGGCGATGACCACCTTGGGCATGGTCCGCATGAGCCGCTGGACCTCCAGGATGTGCAGCCTGCCGGCGCGGGCGGGGTCGATGGTTTCCTGCGTCTCGCCGTCTGTTTCTTGTATTACATACCGGTAGCCGTCACGGCCCCGGATCCGCTGGTCCCCGCCGGAACAGAAGGAGTGCCCGCCGTCCTTGGGGGAGGGGCCGTTGCCGGTAAGCAGGACGGTGGCGACGTCCGGGGACATCCGGGCGTGGTCCATGGCCCGGTACAGCTCGTCCACGGTGCCCGGCCGGAAGGCGTTGCGCACCTCGGGCCGGTTGAACGCGATCCGGACCGTCGGCAGGTCACGCACCCAGCCGCCGTCGGAATCCCGCTCCACCTGCCGGTGGTAGGTCATGTCCTGGAAGTCCTCGAAGCCGGCCACGGTGCGCCAGCGGGAGGGGTCGAAGACGTCGGACACCGAGGCGGGAATCTGTTTGCTCACCATCCAAGTCTAGTAATCGGCCTCAGCTGATGCAGAACTCGTTGCCCTCGGGGTCCGCCATGGTGTGCCAGGAGTGCGGTCCCTGGCTGGCCGTCCACAGGAATGTGGCACCGCGCGCCTCAAGCTCCCGGCGGACCTCGTCCTTGTCCCTGCCGGCCAGGTTGATGTCCCAGTGCACGCGGTTTTTCACCGTTTTGGCCTCGGGCGCCGTCTGGAAGAGGAGGCGCCGTTCCGGGGCCTTGGCCTCCAGTTCCTCCGTCGGGCGGATCGCGCAGCCCTCGCGCCACACGAGGTTTCCCCGGTGGGTCATGGTCTGGTCCTCCGTGGCGAAGCCCTGCTCGATCATGGAGCGGATGAAAGCGGCGTCCTGGGGCTCCACGGACCACCCCAGGGTTTCAGCCCACCAGTCGGCCAGCTCGTGCGGACGGGTGCAGTCAATGACGATCTGGATGTTCAGTCCCATCCCACCAAGGTACGGTGGCACGTGCTTCTCGCCTAGGGCTGGACCTGCTGGAGTTGTTCGAAAACCTCCGGCGGGATGGCGTAGATGAACACCACGGCCAGCAGGTTCTTTGCCGCGTGCACAAAGTAGGCGAACATCAGGTTCTTCCCGGTCCACACGTAGACGAACACCAGCGTGGCGCCCATGGCCAGGTAGGGAAGCAATGCAGTGAAGGTGACCGCCTCCTGGCCCACGATGTGAAGGGCCGCGAACAGCACCACGGAGAGGGCGCAGCAGATCCAGATGTTCACCCGCCGGCTCAGCTTGCCGATCAGCAGGTGGCGGAAGATGTATTCCTCCACGAACGGTCCCACCACCACCAGCAGCGGGACCATCAGCCAGGCCGGGATCTGCTGGGCCAGTTGCTGCAGTCCCGCCTGGTTCTGGGATGTCTGGGCCTCGCCGCTGAGGGCCACCGCCACGGCGGTCAGGATCATCATGGCAATCACCGCTGCCGGGACCATCAGCAGCGTGAACCAGGGCCGGGTGGCCAGCACCGTGAGGTCACGGCCCACCACCTTCCGGGCTGCCAGCACGGCAAGTATGCCCACTGAGGAATAAAAGAGCAGGTTGACAGCGTAGGAAGCTGCCGCCGGGCTGGGGGCTATCTGGCGGAGAAAGGGAGCCAGCAGGTCACCGGCCACGGCAAAGAAGCCGGCGATGGCCACGTAGGTGATGAGGGTGGCGAAATCCAGCGGCTTGAAGCGGTACAGCTCCGGCTGCGGTGCGGGCGGTATTCGGTGGGCGGTAGCCATGGCTTCAGCCTAACCTCCCAACCAGGTAGCAGCAGATGTCGGTTTCAGCGGTCAAACGGACATCTGCTGCTACCTGGATGGGCCGGGGTGCGTTGCTGGCCGAAACGTGCTTCCCGTAGAATCTTCGGTATGCCTAAATTTATGTTTCGGTGCGCCAAAGTAGCCGCCCGGACCCGCCCCGGGCGGACGGTGCGTTTCCGCGCCGCAGCCGTGGCCGCCGTCGTGCTTTCCCTCCTGCTGACCGCCTGCGGCGGGGGAGCTTCCGGTAACGGGGACGGCAAGCCCGTGGTCCTGACCACCTTCACCGTGCTGGCGGACATCGCCCGGAATGTTGCGGGCGACAAGCTGACGGTTGAGTCCATCACCAAGGCCGGCGCAGAGATCCACGGCTACGAACCCACCCCGGGGGACATCAGGAAGGCCTCCAAGGCTGACCTCATCCTGGACAACGGACTCAACCTGGAGGCCTGGTTCGGGCAGTTCGTCGAGGGGCTGGACGTGCCGCACGCTGTGGTGAGCGAGGGCGTTGAAGTGATGTCCATCAGCGAGGACTCGTACCAGGGCAAACCCAACCCGCACGCCTGGATGTCGCCGGTCAATGTGCAGACCTACGTGGACAATATGGTCCGGGCCTTCAGCGACCTGGACCCGGACAACGCGGCTGCCTTCGCGGCGAACGGTGAGGCCTACAAGGCCGAGCTCCAGGCTGTGCAGGACCAGATGGCCGCAAGCCTGGCCGGCGTCCCGGAAAACCAGCGCGCCCTTGTCACGTGTGAAGGCGCATTCTCCTACCTGGCCCGCGACGCCGGGTTGAAGGAGGTCTACATCTGGGCGGTCAACGCCGAACAGCAGGCCACCCCGCAGCAGATCACCCGGGCCATCGAATACGTCAAGGCAAACCAGGTCCCCGCGGTGTTCTGCGAATCCACGGTGTCCGATGCCCCCATGCAGCAGGTGGTGGAGGCCACGGGGGCCCGCTTTGGCGGCACCCTCTACGTGGACTCCCTCTCGGAGGCGGACGGGCCGGTCCCCACCTACCTGGACCTGATCCGGCACGACGCCGAGGTCATTACCAAGGCCCTCACCGCCGGAGCGGGATCATGAGCGCCCCGGCCATCGCCGTCGACAACGTCACGGTGCACTACGGCGAGGTCCTGGCCCTTGATGCCGCCTCGCTGACGGTGGACCCGGCACGGATCTGCGGCCTGGTGGGCATGAACGGCTCCGGGAAATCCACACTGTTCAAGGTGATCATGGGAATGATCAAGCCCGACGCCGGCACGGTGCGGATTGGCGGCCAGTCACCTTCCAAGGCACGCCGGGAAGGAGGGATCGGCTACGTTCCGCAAAGCGAGGAAGTGGACTGGCAGTTCCCGCTGTCCGTGCGCGACGTGGTGATGATGGGCCGGTACGGCCACCAGGGATTCACCCGCCGGGCGTCCAAGGCCGACAAGGCCGCCGTGGACGAGGCGCTGGACCGGGTGGAGCTCGGGGGGTACGCCGGCCGGCAGATCGGCCAGCTGTCCGGCGGCCAGAAGAAGCGTGCGTTCGTGGCCCGCGGCATCGCTCAGGGTGCCACCATCATGCTGCTGGACGAGCCCTTCGCCGGCGTGGACAAGCGGTCCGAGGCCACCATCACCCGCCTGCTGCGCGAGCTCGCCGCGGACGGCTGCACCATCCTGGTGTCCACCCACGATCTCCATGCCCTCCCGCAGCTGTGCGACGAAGCCGTGCTGCTGATGCATAAGGTCCTCATGCACGGCCCGCCGGAGCGGGTGCTGCAGCCGGAAAACCTCGCCATGGCCTTCGGCCTGGACGTGCTCAACCGGAAGGAAGCGGGCTGACGATGGAACTCCTCCTCGAACCCCTCAGCTATGACTTCATGGTGCGGGCCATCGTCACCACCGCGCTCGCCGCCGTCGTCTGCGCAGTGCTCAGCTGCTGGCTGGTCCTGATCGGCTGGTCCCTGATGGGTGACGCCGTCTCGCACGCCGTCCTCCCCGGCGTCGTGCTGGCGTACATCGTGGGTGCCCCCTTCGCGCTGGGGGCGCTGGTGTTCGCCCTGATTGCCGTGACCCTGATCGGAGTGGTCCGCAATACCAGCCGGGTGAAGGAGGACGCCGCGATCGGCATTGTGTTCTCCTCGCTCTTTGCCCTCGGCCTGGTGCTGATTTCCGTCACGCCCAGCCAGACGGACCTGAACCACATCATTTTCGGCAACCTGCTGGGCGTGAGCATTCCGGACCTCATCCAGGTCCTGGTGCTGGGCGTGGTGGCTTTCGCCATCCTGATCCTCAAGCGGCGGGACCTCACCCTCTACGCGTTCGACCCCACCCACGCGCACGCCATCGGGCTGTCGCCCCAAAGGCTGGGGGCGCTGCTGCTGGGCCTGCTTGCCCTGACCTCCGTGGTAGCGCTGCAGACCGTGGGCGTTGTGCTGGTGGTGGCCATGCTGATCATCCCCGGTGCCACGGCCTACCTGCTGACGGACCGGTTCTCGCGGATGCTGGTCATCGCGCCGGTGGTCTCGGCAGCCTGCTCCATCACCGGCATCTACCTCAGCTATTACCTGGACACAGCCTCCGGCGCCATGGTGGTGCTCACGCAGGGTGTGGTCTTCGCCGTCGTCTACCTCTTCAGCCCGCGCCAGGGGCTGATCGGAACCCGGCTGGCGAAGGCGCGGCGCAGGAAGGCCGCTGTGCTCGCCGCTGCCTGAACCGGTCAGCGCGTGACCCGGCTTCCGCTTGACTCGGCCACCCGCGGCGGGCAGGCTGGAGCGATGAAGTCCTAGCCAGCAGCCGGCCCTGCCGGGCTGCCTTCCCGAATCCAGGGCCGCCGTCGGGGACCGGAAAATCCGGTCCACCCCGCGGCCACACTGCGGAACTTTGCGAGGACTTCCCTTGACTGAACACCTGACCCTCTCCGGCGTCTCCCACGGCTATGGCGACCGCCTGCTGCTGGACGGCATCATCCTGGCCATCACCCCCGGCGAACACGTGGCCGTCGTCGGCGAAAACGGCGCCGGCAAATCCACCCTGCTGCGACTCCTCGCCGGCCTCGAAACCCCGGACGAAGGCGCGGCGGCAATCCAGGGCCGGGTGGGCTACCTCGCCCAGACCCATGGCCTGCCGGAAACCTTCACCGTGGGTGCCGCCGTCGACGCTTCCCTGGCCGCCCTGCGTGCCATCGAAGCGGAGCTTGACCGGCTGGAGGCGGGGCTGGCTGACGCCGGTGACGACGAGCTGGAAACCTACGGCAGGCTCCAGACGGAATACCAGCTGCGGGAAGGCTACGCAGCGGAGTCCCGGGTGGAAGCTGCGCTGGACCGGCTTGGCCTGGGCGGCCTTGACCGGAGCCGGGTGCTGGGATCGCTGTCCGGCGGGGAGCAGGAGCGGGTGGCCTTGGCGTGTGTCCTGGCCGATCCCGCGGACATCCTGCTCCTGGACGAACCCACCAACCACCTTGACGCCCGCGGAACGGCCTGGCTGGAGGACCGGCTGGCGGCCCACCGCGGCACCGTGGTGGTGGTGTCCCATGACAGGGTGCTCCTCCGCAAGGTGGCCAGCACCATCATCGAAGTGGATGCCGAGCGCCGCGCCGTGACCCGCTACGGCAACGGCTACGACGGCTACCTCCGGGAGAAGGCGGCCGAACGCGCGCGCTGGGTCCAGCAGTACCACACCTGGATTGATGCGATGGAGTCCGAAAAACGGCAGGCAGAGACTGTTGCCGGCACCATGGGGTACGGGCGCAAGCGCGACGGCGACAAGATGGGCTTCGACTTCAAGGCAGGCACCTGGCAGAAGGCCGCCAGCAGCCAGGTCCGGAACGCCCAGGAACGCCTGCGCCGGCTCGAAGCCAGCCCCGTGGACCGTCCGCCGGTACCCCTGCGGCTGAACGTCGATCTGGCCACGGACCCGGATGCTGCGGCGTCCGGTGCTGAGGAGTCCGGTGCTGGTCTTTCCGGGGCAGCGCAGGATGGTGCGCCGGTGCTGGCCGTGCACGGGGTGAGCGTGCCCGGCCGGCTGGGAACCACCGACTTCCAGGCGGGTGCCGGCGAGAAGATCCTGATCACCGGACCCAACGGCGCGGGCAAATCCACGCTGCTCTCCATCCTTGCCGGAACCCTGGAGCCGGCTGCCGGTTCCGTCACGCGGCCCGGACGCGTCGGCTACCTGCAGCAGGAACTGGAGCTGCCGCAACGGCCCTCCCTGCGCCTGCTGCCGGCCTTCGCCGCGGGCCTCGGCGGCAACATCGACGAGCACGCCGAGGCCCTCCTCCGCCTGGGCCTCTTCCGCACCAGCGAGTTCCACGTGCCCGTGGGCAGCCTGTCCGCCGGCCAGCAGCGAAGGCTGGCCCTGGCACGGCTGCTGCTGGGCGGCTACGGCACCCTGGTCGTGGACGAGCCCACCAACCACCTTGCGCCCGTGCTGGTGGAACAGCTGGAGGCGGCGCTCGCCGGATTCGCCGGGACCCTGGTGATGGTCAGCCACGACCGTGCCCTGCGGGAATGGTTCGCCGCGTGCGCACGGCGGAGCCGTGGTGGGGCCGCCGGCCCGGAAGGCACCCGGGCCGGGAACACCGCCGTCGGACGCTGGACCAGGTATTCCATGGACAAGGGCGTGCTCGCGCCGGTCTAGGCACTCCCGGGGCATAGGCCGACCGGATTTGCGTCACTTTTGGCCGTGCAGCGGCGCAGCCGGCCCGGATTGGCGCGGTTTCCTCCCGCCTCGCAGGACAAAAGCGACGCATGTGGGGCGGCAGCCAGCCTGTGGACCGGTGAGATTTGCGTTAAGCAGTCTTTACCGGGGGACCGGCAGGCGGAAACATCGGCGGCGGAAGATAGGGCCATGCCCGTCATTCCGCCGGCCGAAAGGATCTGCCCGTGATCACCAGGAACCTTTTCATGCAGGGCATCTACCACTTCCAAGGCGTGGGGATGGAGAAACCCGTGCCCCTGCACAGCGAGCTCTCGCACTATGTCCCGGACGGCGTCGTCAACCAGGCGCTGTACTTCCGCGGCGGCAACTGCAGCGCCGAACTGATCGCCGTGGTGCTGATGCGCAATGGCGTGCCCATGCGGTATTTCCCCATTGGAGCCAAGGGCGACGTCCACGTCCCGCTGCGCGTGGTGGAGGACATCGAGGGCGGTTCGGCCATCGAGCTGTACCTGGCCGCGCCGGAGGGCGTCAACGGCACCGTGGTGATCGACCTGGGCATGGTGGAGCACTGATGACCAGCGTGGCCGAACGGGCCCAACCCCGGCCAGGCGGCCGGGCACGCAGCCGGGACAGCCGCCGCCGCCTGGTGGTCATCGGGAACGGGATGGCCGGAGCCCGCGCGGTGGAGGAGATCCTGGCCAGGGGCGGTGCGGAGCAGTTCAGCATCACCATGTTCGGAGACGAACCCTACGGCAACTACAACCGGATCATGCTCAGCCACGTCCTCTCCGGGGAGGAAAGCGATGCGGACATCTTCCTCAACCCGCTGTCCTGGTATGAGGACAACGGCATCACGCTCCACGCGGGGGTCCGGGCGGACAGGATCGACCGGTTCGCCAAGCACGTGTTTTCCAGCGACGGCCGGGTGACTCCCTACGACACCCTGATCATCGCCACGGGCAGCCGCCCGCACCTGCCCCCGATGGACGGCCTCTACACGCCCGGCGGCTCGGTCAAACCAGGCGTCTTCGGCTTCCGCACCATCGACGACACCCGCAAAATGGCCGAGCACGCCCGGCATGACCATCACCGGCATGCCGTGGTGATCGGCGGGGGCCTCCTGGGGCTGGAGGCCGCCGCCGGGCTGCGCAGCTTCGGGCTGGGGGTGGACGTGGTCCACTCGGGCGGCCACCTCATGAGCGCGCAGATGGGGCCCGACGGCGGTGCGGTGCTCCGCCGGAGCGTTGAGGTCCTGGGCATCGGGGTACTGACGGGCACCCGGACCACCGCCGTGCTCGGCAGGGACAGGGTGACCGGCGTCAGCCTCCGGGACCGGCCGGACATTGACTGCGACATGGTGGTGGTGGCGGCCGGGATCCGTCCCAACGTGGACCTGGCCGTCCTCGGCGGACTCCCGGTGGAGCGGGCCATCGTGGTGGATGACCGGCTGCGCGTGCAGGACGAGGACGACATCTACGCCGTGGGGGAGTGCGTCCAGCACCGCGGCGAGGTGTACGGGCTGGTGGCACCGCTGTGGGAGCAGGCGGTGGTGCTGGCAAACCATGTGACCGGCGCGGACACCAGCGCCGCGTACCTGGGTTCGCGGACCGCCACCAAGCTCAAGGTGGCAGGGGTGGAGGTCGCGTCCATGGGCCTGCAGGGGCCGGAGCTCGACACCGACGAGCATATTGTTTTCTCCGAACCCAGCCGCGGGGTCTTCAAGTCCATCGTGGTCCGCGACAACAAGATGGTGGGCGCCACCCTCCTGGGCGACAGCCGCAAGGTGGCGTTCCTGACCCAGGCCTACGACCGCGGCCTTCCGCTGCCCGAGGAGCGGCTCGGCCTGATGTTCGATCTGGGGACTCCCGGGGAGGACGTGGGCGTCGCAGAACTGGACGACGACGCCCAGGTCTGCAACTGCAACGGTGTCAGTAAAAAGGACCTGGCCACGGCAGTGCGGGGTGGCTGCGCCTCGGTAGCCGGGGCCATGGACGCCACCCGGGCCGGAAAGGGCTGTGGCTCGTGCAAGCTCCTGGTGAAACAGGTGGTGGAGTGGGCCGCGGACGGGGCTGTTGAAGAGGACCCAGCCGCCTCCTACTACGTGCCCGGAATCCCCCTGGACAAGGCCGCCTTGATGGCAGAGATCCGGAAACGCGGGCTCCGGTCTGTTTCGGCCGTGTTCCACGCGCTGGCCCCGGGCGGCGCCGAGGACGCGAAGTCCAAAATGGGCCTGGCATCCCTGCTCAAGATGATGCTCGCGGACCAGTACGTCGACGAACGCGATGCCCGCTTCATCAACGACAGGGTCCACGCCAACATCCAGCGGGACGGCACCTTCTCCGTGGTGCCGCAGATGAAGGGCGGCGTCACGTCCGTGCAGCAGCTGCGCCGGATCGCGGACGTGGCCGAGAAGTACAACGTGCCCCTGATCAAGCTCACCGGCGGCCAGCGGATCGACCTGCTGGGCATCCCCAAGGAGGACCTGCCACAGGTCTGGGCCGACCTGGGCATGCCCTCCGGGTACGCCTACGGCAAGAGCTTCCGCACCGTGAAGACCTGTGTTGGGAAGGATTTCTGCCGCTACGGGACGGGGGACTCCACCAGGCTGGGCATCGAGATCGAATCCCGGTTCCAGGGCATCGAGTCGCCGGCCAAGTTGAAGCTGGCAGTCTCCGGCTGCCCCCGCAACTGCGCGGAATCCCTGGTCAAGGACGTGGGCGTGGTGGCCGTGGAAGGCGGCCGCTGGGAAATCTACGTTGGGGGAGCGGCGGGGGCCCACATCCGCAAGGGAGACCTCTTGGCCACCGTTGACAGCCCCGAAGAGGTGCAGGTCCTCACCGGGCGTTTCATGCAGTACTACCGCGAACACGCCAACTGGCTCGAGCGGACCTACGCCTTTGTGCCCCGGGTGGGCATCGAGCATCTCCGCGCGGTGATCGTCGAGGATGCGGAGGGGATCGCGGCGCAGCTGGATGCCGCGATGCAGGCGTCCGTGGACAGCTACGTGGATCCGTGGAGCGAACGCGCGGATCCGCTGACGCCCGGCCAGTTCAGGACGTCCCTGCCGCTGACGGTCCTTCCACAGGTGCCGGTCCGATGAGCGCCTCCGGCGCGGCTCCAGCCTCACACGTCCTCGGCCCCGTGGACCAGGTTCCGTTGGGCGAGGGAAGGGCGTTTGTGGTGGACGGCCAACAGGTGGCCGTCTTCCGGCTGCGCGACGGAACGGTGCGGGCGCTCGCGGCAGTCTGCCCGCACCGGGGCGGACCCATCGCGGACGGCACCATCGACCGCCAGCAGGTGATCTGCCCGTTGCACCAGCACGCGTTCGACCTCACCAGCGGCTGCTCCACCACCGGTGCCGAACCGCTGCAGGCCTACCGCGTCAGCGTGGATGGTGAGCAGAACCTTGTGCTGGAGGCCGGTGGGGTGTAGTGCGGGTCACGTAGCACCCCGGTGGGTCTTGTAGGATAGACGAGCCGCGCGAAGCTTCGGCGCCACGAGAGATTCCGCTCACATCCGGATGCCCATGAGGCAATAAACCGAATTTTGTGGGCTAAATCATGCGTGCGCCGGATGCGGCCAACCCCCCAACCCACAAGGAACAGTTGTGCCTCAAAGTACCCCCACAGATCTCCAGAACCCCACGGCACCATCCGCCGCCGTCGACCCCTCCCTCAGCGCCGAGGGTTACAGCAAGACGCTGGGCAGGCGCCACGTCACCATGATCGCCATGGGCGGTGCCATCGGCGTCGGCCTCTTCATGGGCGCCGGCGGACGCCTGGCCTCCACCGGCCCCGCCCTGATCTTCTCCTACGCCATTGCCGGCGTCATCGCCTACCTGCTCATGCGGGCACTCGGCGAGCTCATCATGTACCGCCAGACCTCGGGTTCGTTCGTGAGCTACGCCGGTGAGATGTTCGGCAAAAAGGGCGCGTTCCTGTCCGGCTGGATGTACTTCATCAACTGGGGCATGACCGGCATTGCCGAGTTGATCGCCATTGGCCTGTACTTCCAGTTCTTCTTCCCCAACGTTCCGGTGGAGGCCTCAGCCATCGCTGCGCTGGCCCTGCTGGTGGCCGTCAACCTGCTGAGCGTCAAGGCGTTCGGCGAGTTCGAGTTCTGGGCCTCCTGCCTGAAGGTGGGCGCCATCCTGATCTTCCTGGTGGTGGGCACGTTCATGGTGGTCACCAACGCCCAGGTGGGCGACGGCAACGCCTCCGTGGCCAACCTGTTCGCGGCCGAAGGCGGCATGTTCCCCAAGGGCGCCCTGGTGATGGTGCTGGTGCTCAACGCCGTGATCTTCGCCTACAACGGCATCGAACTGGTGGGCATCACCGCCGGCGAGATGCAGAACCCGCAGCGCGAAGTCCCCAAGGCGATCCGCGCCGTCGTCCTCCGCATCGTGGTGTTCTACGTCGGTTCCGTGACCCTGCTCGCCATGCTGCTGCCGTCCGACCAGTACGTGGCCGGCACCTCCCCGTTCGTCACGGTGTTCGGCCAGATGGGCCTCGCCTGGGTGGGCGACGTGATGAACATGATCGTGATCACCGCGGCGCTGTCCTCCTGCAACTCAGGCCTGTACTCGATCGGCCGCGTCTTCCGCACCATGGCCAACAACGGCCACGCCCCGCAGTGGCTCACCCGGATGTCCCGCCGCCACGTTCCGTACGCGGCCATCCTGGCCATCGCGGCGTTCTACCTGGTGGGCATCCTGCTGAACATCTGGCTGGGCGGCTCGCACGCCTTCGACCTCGCCCTGAACACGGCGTCCATCGGCGTGATCTTCACCTGGGGTGCCATATTTGCCAGCCAGATCGCGCTGCGCCACAAGAAGGGCGTCACCTCCAGCCTGCCGATGCCCGGCTCCCCGTGGACCAGCTGGGCCGGCCTGGTCTCGCTGCTGGTCATCACGGTGCTGATCGGCTTCGACACCATGACCAGCAAGTCCGGCGAGGTGTTCTACCTGGGCCTGTGGACCCTGGCCGCCATCCCGTTCTTCGCACTGCTCCTGTGGCTCGGCTGGCAGAAGGTCAAGGCCAACGAACCGAAGCACGTGCTCTACAACTAGCGCCCACAGCAGGACGCACGACGGCGGGACACCCCTTGGGAGGGGAGTCCCGCCGTCGGCGTTTCCCGGCATTGATTGCTCCGCAACTGCCGTTTTGGGGCCTCAAAAGGACCGCTACGGAGCAATCGCTGGGGACGGTAGCGGTGGTGCGGAGCGCCCGGCGGGGGCAGACTTGGGCGTGTGGACGAACCGTGGGTGCTGCATGTGGACCTTGACCAGTTCATCGCAGCCGTCGAAGTGCTCCGCCGGCCCGAGCTCGCGGGGAAGGCGGTGATTGTTGGCGGCCGCGGTGATCCCACCGAGCGGGCAGTGGTGTCCACGGCGTCCTACGAAGCCAGGGCCTACGGCGTGGGCTCGGGGATGCCGCTGCGCATCGCAGCACGGAAAGTTCCCGACGCCGTGATCCTGCCCGTGGATCACGAGGCCTACCTTGAGGCGTCCGAGAAGGTCATGGCGGTGCTGCGCTCACAGCCCGGCGCCACGGTCCAGGTGCTTGGCTGGGATGAGGCCTTTGTTGGCGTCCGGACAGAAGATCCGGAGGCCTATGCCCGTCGCCTGCAGCACGCCGTCCTGGAGGCGACCCTGCTGCACTGCAGCGTAGGCATCGGCGACACCTTGGTCCGCGCCAAGGTGGCAACGACGTTCGGCAAGCCGGCCGGGGTCTTCCGGCTCACGGAAGGCAACTGGCTGGAGGTCATGGGGAGCAGGCCGACGATCGAGCTGTGGGGCGTTGGGACGAAGGTGTCTGCCCGCCTGGCCAAGCTCGGCATCGGGACGGTTGCCGAGCTGGCCGCGGCCAATCCCGAGGACCTGGTCCCCGAGTTCGGCCCGAAAATGGGGCCCTGGTACGCGCAGTTGGGGCGGGGCGACGGCTCGCGGACAGTCGACGACACGCCTTGGGTGGCACGGGGGCACAGCCGCGAAACCACTTTTCAGCAGGATCTGACTGAACCCGCCCAGATTGATGGTGCCGTGAGGGAGCTGGCGGCCCACGTACTGGAGGATGTCGCCGCCGAGGGCCGCCCGGTGGTCGGGCTGACGCTCAAGGTCCGCTACGCGCCGTTCCTGACCAAGACCTACGCCCGGAAGATCCCGGAAACATCGGACCCCGCGGAAGTGCTGGAGCGCGCCCTCGACCTGGCGGCGAAGATCGAGCCGGGCCGGCCCATCCGGCTCCTCGGGCTGCGCGCCGAAATGACGATGCCCGCGGATTCCCGGCAGGGGCACACCCCGACCCGCAGCGGATGGTGACGGGCTTCATCGATTGCTGCGTATCTGCCTTTATGGCGCCCCAAAACGGCAGTATTGGAGCAATCGATGAAAAAAGCTAGTCGCGCTTGAACTCGTCCTTGACGCTCTCGCCGACCTTTTTGGCGTCGGCCTTGACCTGGTCTGCCTGGCCTTCGGCCTTCAGCCGGTCATTGTTCGTGGCGTTGCCGGCCGCTTCCTTGGCCTTGCCGCCCATGTCTTCCGCTGCGTTGCTGATCTTGTCTCCGAGGCCCATGACGGTGGCCTCCTTTCGTTTCCGGTGATCGAACATTTTCACACTAACACGAAGCATGCTTACTAATTCAAGTCCCCCAGAGGCGCCGGGGTTCTGTCGATTGCGGGGGTCCGGGGCTAGGCTCGAAGCCATGGACCACAGCATCAGCCTCAGCCAGCACATCCACGCGTCGCCGGAAAAAGTATGGTCAGTCATCACGGACATCCCCGGGTCGGCCACCACGCTGAGCGGGGTGGAGTCCGTCCAGCTGCTGACGGACGGCCCGTACGGCGAGGGAACGCGCTGGAAGGAAACCCGGAAGATGATGGGCAAATCAGAGACGGTGGAGATGTGGGTGGCGCAGGCTGAGCCGCCGCGCAGCACCACCGTGAAAGCTGTCCAGGGCGGCGCCGACTACAGCACGCTGTTCACCCTTGCCCCTCGCGACGGCGGAACGGACCTCAGCGTGACGTTCGGGGGAGAGATGCACAAGCCGACCGCAGCAACGCGCATCATGATGGCGATCTTCGGCAAGATGGCAATGGCGGCCACCCGGAAGGCCCTCCGCAAGGACCTGGCAGAAATAGCAGCCAAGGCGGAATCCATCTAATGGCCGCGCGCACCCCGCGGGCAGCACCCCCCGGCGTTGCGGCACCGCGCCTGACCCCTGTCCGGCTCGAAAACCTGACCGACGTCGCCGAGCCGGACTTCCAGCGTGGAGGGCGGTACGACGGCGCGCGGTACAGCCGTGTGGCTGCCGAGGGGATGGACCTGGGCGGCGCGGATTTCATCGATTGTGAGTTCCGGGGCGCGGCCTTCAACGAAGCGCAGTTGCGCGGCTCCAGCTTCCGCGACTGCATCCTGGAGGAGCTATACGCGCCGGTCCTCCTGGCGGCCCGGTCCACGTGGCGGGAAGTTGAGATCCGGAATGCCCGCCTCGGTTCTGCAGAACTGTACGAGAGCGGCTGGCAGTCGGTCCGCATTGACGGCGGAAAACTCGATTTCCTCAACCTGCGGGGCGCCAAGCTCACCGACGTCGTGATCAGCGGCTGCATCATCAACGAACTGGACCTCGGCTCGGCCACTGGAACGCGCGTAGCCCTGAAGGACTGCACCATCGGCTCCCTGGACTTCAGCGGGGCCACGCTCAAGGACTTTGACCTGCGCGGCTCCGAGCTCAGGGGGATCAGCGGACTCGGCAGCCTTGGCGGCGTGGTCATTGACGACTCCCAGCTTGGACTCCTGGCACCCCTGCTGGCAGCGCATCTGGGGCTCACTGTCCTCTGACGCGCGCACAGGACGCCGGCGCGCTGAGGGGTTCCCGTATCCACGGCACACCCTCCCGTGTACTATTTACAGAACGAACGGTCGGTAAGTGGGGATTTACCGGCTGCTGATGACAGTGCTGTTTATCGCGTGAAGGGTGTTTCCATGGCTGCAACCGCAGGTCCGCAGGCTTTCCTTGTTGGCGGGGTACGGACCCCGGTGGGCAGATACGGCGGAAGCCTCTCCTCCGTCCGTCCCGATGACCTGGCCGCCCTGGTGCTCCGGGAAGCGGTCAGCCGGGCCGGCCTGGACCCGGACAGCATCGACGAGGTCATCCTGGGCAACGCCAACGGGGCCGGCGAGGAAAACCGCAACGTGGCCCGGATGGCGACCCTCCTGGCCGGGCTGCCCCTCCACATCCCCGGAATCACCGTCAACCGGCTTTGCTCGTCCGGGCTGAGCGCCATCATCATGGCCAGCCAGATGATCAAGTCGGGTGCGGCGGACATCGTGATAGCCGGCGGCGTGGAATCCATGAGCCGGGCGCCCTGGGTGCAGGAAAAGCCCGCCACGGCCTTCGCCAAGCCCGGCGCCATCTTTGACACGTCCATCGGCTGGCGGTTCGCCAACCCGCTGTTCCAGAAGGGCGAGCTGTCCCGCGACGGCAAAATGACCTATTCCATGCCTGAGACCGCAGAGGAAGTGGCCCGCGTGGATAACATCTCCCGCGAGGATGCCGACGCCTTTGCCGTCCGGTCCCACCAGCGCTCCCTCGACGCCATAGCTGCCGGGCGGTTCAAGGACGAGATCGTCCCTGTGACCGTCAGGACCCGCAAATCCGAGACCGTGGTGGACACGGATGAAGGCCCCCGCGAAGGCACCACCATGGAGGTCCTCGCCAAACTGAAGCCCGTGACGCACGGAGGTTCAGTGGTCACCGCAGGCAACTCCTCCACCCTGAACGACGGCGCCTCCGCCATCATCGTGGCCTCCGAAGCCGCCATCGAACGGCTCGGGTTGACGCCCCGGGCACGCATCATAGACGGCGCCTCGGCCGGCTGCGAGCCGGAGATCATGGGCATCGGCCCGGTCCCCGCCACCCAGAAGGTGCTCAGGCGGAGCGGCCTCAGCGCAGGTGACCTGGATGCCGTCGAACTTAACGAAGCCTTTGCCACTCAATCCCTCGCCTGCATCCGGCGCCTCGGCCTGGATCCGGACATCGTCAACAACGACGGCGGCGCGATCTCCCTGGGGCATCCGCTGGGTTCCAGCGGGGCGCGGATTGCGATCACCCTGTTAGGCCGGATGGAGCGCGAAGACGCCAGGCGGGGCCTCGCCACCATGTGCATCGGCGTGGGCCAGGGTACGGCCATGCTGCTGGAGAAAGTCTGATGGCGGGCCCCGTGGACCTGGCAGCGGAGAAGTTCCAGACGCTCCTGGTGGAGGAACGCACCGACCGGGTGGTGGTGCTGCTGAACCGGCCCGAGGTGCGCAACGCGATCGACCAGCAGATGGTGGACGAGCTGCACGTGGTGTGCGCCGCGCTGGAGCAGGACCCCAAGGTGCTGATCATCGCCGGCGTGGATGGCGTGTTCGCCTCCGGCGCCGATATTGCCCAGCTGCGCGAACGGCGCCGGGGCGACGCCCTGCAGGGCATCAATTCCACCATCTTTGTCCGCATCGCCAAGCTGCCCATGCCGGTCATTGCCGCGCTCGACGGGTACTGCCTGGGCGGCGGGGCAGAGCTGGCCTACGCGGCGGATTTCCGGCTCGGGACGTCGAGTGTCCGCATTGGCAACCCCGAAACCGGGCTCGGAATCCTCGCTGCCGCCGGGGCCAGTTGGCGGCTGAAGGAACTGGTGGGGGAGCCCGTGGCCAAGCAGGTCCTCCTGGCGGGAAAGATCCTCACTGCCGAAGAAGCACTGGCCGTCAACCTCATCACCGAAATCCACGACGCACCGGAACTCATGGACGCGGCGCACAGCCTGGCCGACAGGATCGCCCGGCAGGATCCGCTGGCAGTGCGGGTCACCAAGTCCGTGTTCCACGCCCCTGCGGAAGCGCACCCCGTCATCGACCAGCTGGCGCAAGGGATCCTGTTTGAATCCGAGGCCAAATTCGACCGGATGCAGCAGTTCCTGGACAGGAAGAACGACAAGAAAACCGGCGCGAAGGGCGGCGGCAGTGCAGCCACCGCCGCCACCACCGGAACCCCGGAAGGCACAGAGAGCGGAGAGCAGAACCGATGAGCACACCCGAACTTTCCCCCGGCCTGCCCACTGATCTTCCCCACTTCGTAGGTGTCCTGGGCGGCGGCCGCATGGGTGCCGGAATCGCCCATGCCTTTCTGGTCAAGGGCGCGGACGTGCTGGTGGTGGAGCGCGACGACCAGTCAGCGGAAGCTGCCCGTGAGCGCGTGGAATCGGCCGCGGCCAAGAGTATTGAGCGCGGCATGACGGACGCCAACCTGGATGAAATGGTGTCCAGGCTGTCCGTCACGGTGGACTACGACGACTTTGCGGACCGCCAGC
This sequence comes from Pseudarthrobacter oxydans, assembly GCF_013314975.1. Taxonomy (GTDB): domain Bacteria; phylum Actinomycetota; class Actinomycetes; order Actinomycetales; family Micrococcaceae; genus Arthrobacter; species Arthrobacter oxydans. Next base: position 54,148 of record NZ_JABTYH010000012.1, read on the forward strand.
TGGTGGTGGAAGCGGTGCCGGAGGACTGGGACCTGAAAGTCACGTCACTGCGGGGCATCGAGGAACGGCTGGGCGAGAGTGCCTTCCTGGCCTCGAACACGTCATCGCTGTCCGTGAACGGCCTCGCCGGTGAACTGAAGCGCCCCGAAAACTTCCTCGGCCTGCACTTCTTCAACCCTGTTCCGGCGTCCACGCTCATCGAGGTGGTGCTGGGGAAGCGCACGTCTCCCCAGCTCGCGGCCGCGGCGAAGGGGTGGGTGGAGGCACTCGGCAAGACCGCCGTCGTGGTTAATGACGCCCCGGGGTTCGCGTCCTCCCGGCTGGGTGTGGCCATCGCCCTGGAGGCGATGCGCATGGTTGAGGAAGGCGTTGCGTCCGCCGAGGACATCGACGCCGCCATGGTCCTGGGGTACAAGCACCCCACCGGGCCGCTGCGGACCACGGACATCGTGGGGCTGGACGTGCGGCTCGGCATTGCCGAGTACCTGCACTCCACCCTGGGCGAGCGGTTCGCCCCGCCCCAGATCCTCAAGGACAAGGTGGCCCGGGGCGAACTGGGACGGAAAACCGGCAAGGGCTTTTTCGACTGGCCCGGATAGGAACGCGGGTCAGTCGAAGAAACCGACGATGTAGCCGATGAAGTAGAGCAGGAACAGCAGGACGCCGGCCCCGATGGCGCCCATCCAGAAGATCTGCTGGCCCTTCCCCGAGCCCTTCTGCCGGGGCTCCTGGGTGCCTGCCACCGACCCTTCACCGGGAGGCGTTTCGCCGGGCGGCACCCCGCCGCCGGGCTCCAGGCCTGTGATCTTGTCATCCTCCGGGTCCGGATTGGTTCCTGACACGTAAACTCCCTCGCTCGCCGTCCTGATGCTGTCCCCAGCGTAACCGGCCCCGGTGGTTGCACCTAGGCTGGTGCCGTGACTTTCCTAGAACCCCTTACCCTCACGGGCAGGTATGTAACCCTGGAACCGTTGTCCAGGGAGCACCACGACGGCCTGGTGGACGCAGCACGGGACGGCGAGCTGTGGCGGCTCTGGTACACCTCGGTTCCGGCCCCCGAGGAGATGGCCGCTGAGATCGGGCGCCGCCTCGACCTGCAGGAGCAGGGATCCATGCTGCCGTTCACCACCCGGCTGATCGACCCCGGCACCGGCGCGCCCGGCCGGATCATCGGCATGACCACCTACATGAACATCGACGCCGGCACGCCCCGGGTGGAGATCGGCTCCACCTGGAACGCCGCCTCCGTCCAGGGAACCGGGACCAACCCCGATTCCAAGCTCCTGCTGCTGCGGCACGCGTTCGAGACGCTGGGCTGCCCGGCCGTGGAGTTCCGGACGCATTGGCTGAACCACCAGTCGCGCGAGGCCATCGCCCGGCTGGGCGCCAAGCAGGACGGCGTGCTGCGCAACCACTCCAGGACCCGCGACGGGCTCCTCAGGGACACTGTGGTGTTCTCCATCCTGGAACACGAGTGGCCCATGGTCCGGGCGGGCCTGGAGCACCGGCTGGCCAGGCGCGGCTAGCTGTTCCCGGCTAGCCGGCGGAGTAGGCTCCGGCGGCGTCCAGGGCGGCGTAATACGCCTCGTAGCCCTCGGCGTTCGGGTGGAAGCTGTCCGGGCTGCCCGCGCCGCCAAGGTTGATCCACGGGTCCGGCGACAAAGCGCCATGGCCGAGGAAAGCGGACCGCACGTCAACGTAGGTGGCGCCGGTGTCGCCCGCGGCCTCGGCGATTGCACCGTTCAGGTCATCAGCCAACCCGGTGGCCTGGTATATGAACAGCGCCGCGGCACTAGTCTGCCCGGCCGGGATGGGGTCCAGGAGGTAGGGGTAACCGGTGACCACGATCCTGGCGTTGGGCGCGGCGGCCTGCACGCCCTCGATCATCGAGACCACGTCGCGGTACAGTTGCCCGCCCTCGAGCTGGGCGGTTGCATACGCGGTGGCAGCAGCACACTCCTGGCCCGGGGTTGCACCTGCCAGCGCTACTCCACAGTAGGTAATGATGGCGCCGAAGCCGAGGTTGTTGCCGCCGGCGGTGATGGTCACCAGTTCGGTGCTCTTGTTCAGCCGCCCAAGCTGGGAGTCCACCACATCCTGGGTTGTCTTCCCGCTGCAGGCCTCGTTGGCAACCAGTTTGATCGCCTTGGTCTCGTCGGCGAGCTCAGAGTAGGTGTTGCCGCTGCGGTAGCAGTCATCCAGGTACGGCCCGGCCCCCTGCCCGGCAGCGAAGGAGTCTCCCAGGGCAATGTACTTGGTCTTGTCCGCAGCCTGCGCCGGCACGGTAGCCAGCCCTGCCGCCATGGCAAGGGTGGCGAGGCCTGCTGCAAAAGCCGAGCGACGGCGTCGTACGGTGATGTTCCCCAAGTGGCTCTCCTTGAACGGTGGAAGAAGGCAAGTACGAGCCACCGTACTACCTGGCTGTGACGTGCGCCTCCTGTGGCCGGTGTGATTAGCTGTGCGGATGAAGAAACCGGGCAGGTCCATGGACTGGGATGGTGCCGTTAACGCCTGGCATGTGGCCGGCGGTGTCTACCGCATGGGCAGGCGCGAGTGGCTCACCGAGGCAGGCTGGCGGCAGGCGTACGACGACGGCATCCGCACGGTGATTGACCTCCGCAACGAGGCGGAGGCGCAGCGCCGGGACACCGATCCCGTGGTGGGCAGGGCCGCCTGGTCCGGGATGGTGGTGGTTTCCGCGCCGACGGAGGAGCCGGGCGATCCGCGCTTTACCGCCGTGACCGGCCCCTACCTCAACGATCCGGCCAACTATCCCGAGAACGCGCGGCTGTTCCCGGACAAGCTGGTGGGCGTCTTCCGCGAGCTTGCGGCAGCTTCGGCCCGCGGCGCCGTGGTGCTGCACTGCGCGGCCGGCCGTGACCGCAGCGGCATGGTGGCGGCCATGGTCCAGGACCTCGCCGGGGACTCCGGGCAGGACATCGCCGAGGGCTACCGGCGCGCGGCCCGCGGCATCAACGAGCGCTACCGCACCCACGGCCCGCCCCATGCACGGGAACGGTACCTCGGCGAAGCGGAACTGGTCCCGCTGCTCCAAGAGCGCGGAGAGGCCGTGGCGCAATTCGTGCGCAGCCTCGATACCCGCGCGTTCCTGCTGGACAACGGACTCAGCGCCGCGGAGCTGGACGCCGTCCGTGCCTTGTGCGGAGCGGGGGTGTCCCGATGAGCGTCCGCCGGGTCCTCTTCCTCGGCGCGGCGGCGGGCGTCCTCGCATCCTCCGCTGTTGTGGCTGCGCCGGGTTGGGCTGTGGTTGCTCCGGGCCCGGATGCCGGCGCCGTCCCGGGCTCGGGCAGTTCGTTCCTCTCGGACGCCGCCCTGGCCGTTGCCGTGCAGCGGGACCTCGGCCTCACCCCGGAACAGTTCGCCGCCGCCGGGGAACTCGGCGTCCGGGCCGCAGCCGCGGCCGGGCAGCTCAGGGCCGTTCCCGGTTATGCGGGCACCCGGCTCCAGGACGGGCAGATCGTGGTGTCCGGAACAGGTGCCGAACTCCAGGACGCGGTGGCGGCGCTCGGCGCCGGCATCCCGGGCCTTGTTCTGGAGGCGGCTCCGGCCGGCGCTGCGATGCCTGCCGTGCCAAAGCCTGCCGTGCCAAACCCTGGTTCCGAGCTCGCGCTGAGCACGGAGCAGCTGTTCCACGCGTACGTGGCCGAGGTGGGGCTGCAGGGACTGCAGGCGGTGGTCACCTCCGGCGGAAAGTTCGTTATCCGGACCGGCGGCGTCAACGCGCCGGAAGCGGCCCCGGACGGTACCGGTGCCCCGGCTGCCGGGCCCGGAAGCTCCAAAGCGGCGGACGCCGGCAGGAAATCGCCGGCGGAGTTTGTTGCCCGGTTCGCCAACGTTGAGCTCGACGACGGCACGCCGCTTGCGCCGGAGGCCGAGGTTCCCGGGGGACTCGGCTACATCGCCGACACCGGCTGGATCTGCTCCACGGGCTTTTCGGCGTTTGACCCGGCAGGCCTGCCGGCCGTCCTCACGGCCGGCCACTGTGCCTCGGACGGGGCAGCTGAGACGGCGGAGCTGGAATTCCAGTTCAACCGAACAGGGCTGCTCGGAAAATTTGGTTTCAGCCAGTTCGGCGGCCCCGGCAACAGCCCGGTCCTCCGGCCAGGGAGCGTGGACGACCCGCTCCAGCCGGACGACCCGGGCAACGTGGGAACAGATATCGCGGTGGTGGAATCCCTCCGTGCGGACCTGGACCCCCTGCCGGCAGCGAGCACCTGGGGTGACGCGTCCCAGCCGGAACCCGACGTCAAGATCATCGGCACGGCCGATCCCGTGGCGGGCATGCCGGTGTGCCGTTCCGGCCGGACCTCGGCCTGGTCCTGCGGCACGGTGGATGCGGTGGGGATCTTTGTGGTTCCCGGGCCGGGCTACGCGGCGGACCCCAACGACCTGCGGGCGTTCAACGGTTTCCTGTCCTACGGCGTCCAGTCCAGCGGCGGAGATTCCGGCGGCCCGTACGTCAGCGGCAACTACGCCGTGGGCACTCATGCCGCCGGAGACACGCCTGACGAGCAGGGCAACGTGGTGGAGAATTTCGCGGTCGGGGCCACCCTGGCGGACAGCCTGGCCGTGCTGCCCGGTTACCAGCTGGAACTCTTCCTCAACACGCCTTCGGTGTCCTCTCCCGCGCCCGGCACCACCTATGAACCGGGGCAGGTCATCAGCGGCACCGTCCCTGCGGCCCCTGCCTCTGCCGTGGCTGCCGGCTCGAAGGTCCGGATCACCATCCAGCAGCAGGACACCGTCGAGGTCCCCGTCAACGCCGACGGGACCTGGAGCTTCCCGGCGCCGGAGGGCAAGGGAACACTCCGCTTTACCGCGCAGACCGTCAACGGGTTCAGTGCCTCCGGTGCTGCGGACTTCGAGTTCGCCGCCGCTGCCCCGGAACCGGCCCCGGAAGAACCGGCCCCGCCGGTGCAGCCGGAGCCGGAAGAGCCCCCCGCCAGCCCGTTGCCCGCCCCGGCACCTGTGCCGGCAGACCCGGCCCCGGCGCCGGCGGATTCCTCTGCGGCTGGCCATGACGCCGTCGTCGCACCTTCGCCTGCCGCCGCCCCACCCGCGGACCCGTCAGGCTACCTGCGCCACCGTGACGGCGGCGGCCTGGCATACACGGGTGCCAGCGCACTCCCCGCGGCGGGCGCTGCCGCGGGGGCGATCGCCGTCGGAACCCTGTTGACGGCACTCGTCCGCCGCCGGAGGCAGCACACCCCCGAATAGCGACGCGATCAGGCGGGGCCGGCAGGCTCCTTGTGGCGACGCATCAGCAGGTTGGTGATGCGGAGGGTGCAGAGCCGCTGCCCCGCCTCGTTGGTGATCAGCACCTCGTGGGTGGTGAGCGTGCCGCCCAGGTGGATGGGCGTGGCCGTAATGGTGATCTGCCCTTCCCGCGCGGAGCGGTGGTGGGTTGCCGAAACATCCACGCCCACCGCCGTCTTGCCCAGGGTGCTCGCATGGATCACGGCCGCCCAGGAACCCACCGCTTCGCCCACGGCCAGCGACGCCCCGCCGTGGAGCAGCCCGAATGACTGCCGGTTCCCCTCCACCGGCATGGTGGCCACCACGCGCTGGACGGACTCCTCAATAATCTTGACGCCCATCTTCTCGTCCAGTTCGCCGAGGGTGATCTTCCACAGCTCGTGCGCCGAAGGGTTGCTCTCGGCAGCATCCATGGGTGATGGGGCGCTCATAAGTTCTCCTTTTGGTGGCCGAATACCGTCCTGGCCTCCTAGTGTGCAGCACGGCACTTCATGTATGGTGAATATATTACCGAACGGACGGTCAGTAATGACTCGTCCTGTTTGCCTGCCCCTTTGTTGGAAGGACCCGTCAACGATGACCACCACAGCCACAGCTCCCCAGGCCACGGTCGACACCGTGGAGACAGTGCCCAGCTTCATCATGGATGCGTGGTGGACGCCCGACGCCGGAGCGGCAGCTTCCGCAACGCCGGTCCGGGATGCGAGCACAGGGGAGGTCCTGGCCAAGGTGAGCACCGAGGGGCTGGACCTGGCCGCCGTCGTTGACTATGGCCGCACCACCGGCCAGAAGGAACTCGGCGAGTTCACCTTCCACCAGCGCGCCCTGAAGCTCAAGGAGCTGGCGCAGTACCTCAACGCCCGGCGCGAGCACTTCTACGCCTTCTCCGCCCAGACCGGCGCCACCAAGGTGGACTCGATGATCGACATCGACGGCGGCATCGGTGTCCTGTTCACGTTCGGGTCCAAGGGCCGCCGCGAGCTGCCCAACTCCCAGGTGGTGGTGGACGGGCCCATGGAGGTGCTGTCCAAGGACGGTTCCTTCGCCGGTGAACACATCTACACCCGCATCCCCGGTGTGGCCGTGCAAATCAACGCCTTCAACTTCCCCGTCTGGGGCATGCTGGAGAAGTTCGCCCCGGCCTTCCTCGCAGGCGTCCCCACCATCGTCAAGCCCGCCACCCCCACCGGGTACGTTGCCGCCGCCGTGGTCAAGGCCATCGTCGAGTCGAACATCCTGCCCAAGGGCTCGCTGCAGCTGATCTCCGGCTCCGTCCGAGGGCTGCTGGACGTCCTGGACTACCGGGACCTGGTGGCCTTCACCGGCTCCGCATCCACCGCGCTTTCCCTGAAGTCGCACCCCAACGTGGTGCAGGGCGGGGTCCGGTTCACGTCCGAGACCGACTCCCTCAACGCCGCCATCCTCGGGCCGGATGCCGTGGAGGGAACCCCGGAATTCGACGCGTTCGTGAAGTCCGTGGTCACGGAGATGACGGCAAAGGCGGGCCAGAAATGCACCGCCATCCGCCGCGCCATCGTGCCGCAGGAGATGGTTCCGGCCGTGTCTGCCGCCATCGGCAAGCGCATCCAGGAGCGTGTGGTCCTCGGCGACCCGCGCGCGGACGGCGTCACCATGGGCGCGCTCGCCTCGGTGGAGCAGCTCAAGGATGTCCGGGCGGCCGTCCAGACGATGCTGGACAACGGCGGTGAGCTGGCCTACGGGACGCTCGATTCGCCGTCGGTCACGTCCGCGGACGGATCCACGGGCGTGGTGGACGGCGGCGCGTTCATGGCTCCTGTCCTGCTGAACTGGCAGGACCCCGAGGCGGAGGAAGTCCATTCCCTGGAGGCGTTCGGTCCCGTGTCCTCGGTGATCGGGTACAAGGACCTTCCCGACGCCGTCCGCCTCGCCGCCCGCGGCGGCGGCTCCCTGGTCGCCTCGGTCTGCACCAACGATCCCGCGGTGGCCCGGGAATTGGTCACCGGCATCGCCGCGCACCACGGCCGTGTACTGATGCTCAACCGCGAGGACGCCCGTTCGTCAACGGGCCACGGTTCGCCCGTGCCGCACCTGGTCCACGGCGGGCCCGGACGTGCCGGCGGCGGTGAGGAACTGGGCGGCATCCGGTCGGTCATGCACCACATGCAGCGCACCGCCATCCAGGGCTCGCCGAACATGCTCACCGCCGTCACGGGTGTGTGGCACGCGGGCGCGGACCGCAACTTCACCGTCGAGACGGAGGGTACCCACCCGTTCCGGAAGTCGCTGGAGACCCTGAGGATTGGCGACGCCGTCCGCTCCGACCTGCGCCAGGTCACCCTGGAGGACATCACCGCGTTCGCCAACTCCACCGGCGACACGTTCTACGCCCACACCAACCACGAGGCCGCGGAAGCCAACCCGTTCTTCCCCGGTATCGTGGCGCACGGCTACCTCCTGCTGGCCTGGGGTGCCGGCCTGTTCGTGGAGCCGGCTCCGGGTCCCGTGCTGGCCAACTACGGGCTGGAAAACCTGCGGTTCATCACCCCCGTGGCGGCGGGCGACTCCATCCGGGTGACGCTCACCGCCAAGAAGATCACCCCGCGCGAAACCGACGAGTACGGCGAAGTGGCCTGGGACGCGGTGCTCACCAACCAGAACGACGAGATCGTGGCCACCTACGACGTCCTTACCCTCGTCGCCAAGTAGCCCCGCAGCCAAGTCACCCACCTGGCACGCTCTCTCACTTAATGCCGGTTTTATCGTGACGCTCTCTCACCTAATGCCGGTTTTTCGCCAACGCTCTATCACTCGCCCCTAGTAGGTGATAGAGCGTTGGCGATTTATCAGCATCAAGTGAGAGAGCGTTTGGGGATTTGCGGCATCAAGTGAGAGAGCGTTTGAGGCTGGACCGGGCAAGGAGGCGGCCGGTTCTTTTTGGCGGGCGGAGGCGTAAAATTTTGCCCGTAGGAGGTGGCCACATGAACCTAAGAATGAACACAGCCACAACCGTCCTGCCAGTCGATGATGCAGCGCGCGCCCGAAGGTTCTACACCGAAAAGCTCGGACTCCCGCACCGCGGCATGACAGACGACGGAAGCGAATTGCTCGGCAGCGACGGCGGCCCCATGCTGCAGCTGATGCCGGTCTCGGACGGCAAGCACTCCGAGCACACAGCCCTGAGCTTCGAGGTCACGGATATCGAAAAAACGGTCCGCGACATGGAAGCCAGGGGGGTCGCGTTCCAGGACTACGATCTGCCCAACCTGAAGACACAGAACCACATCTGCACCACCGACTCGGAGAAATGCGCGTGGTTCATGGACACCGAACACAACATCCTGTGTGTCCACGAGAAGCTCGGGGTCCAGGCAGAATACGAACTCTAGCCACACCGATGAAACACATGAAGGGGCGCCCCGGAATTCCGGGACGCCCCTTTCGCCGTGCTGGCCGCCTGCTGTGTTAGCAGCCTGCCTGCCCGCCGGCCGTGAAATCAGGACTCGGCGCCGCCGTGCAGGCTGTCGTCGCTGCTGTCATCCTCACGGCCGGTGCCGTGCCCGCTTTCGCTCTGGTCCGAGAGGTCCATGTTGCCCCGGGCCTCAGCCATGGTGGGGCCGCCGGAGGGGACGCTGTAGGTGTCCGGGCGGATGCCGTGGGACTGTTCCTCGATCAGTGCCTGCTCTTCGCTGAAGCGGATCACGTTGGCCTCATCGCCGGCGTCGCCGGGAACGTCCTCACGGACCTTCGAGGGGTCCGGAATGATGTATCCGGCGTCTGCTTCGTCTTTGGGGTGGCTCATTTTCTTACCTTCCTATCGGGTGTTACTTGTGGGCCGCGCGATGAGGTCCGCCTTGAGGTCAAGGCTCTGGTCCTGCCGCTTGACCTTGAAGCCTACGGTATCGCCGGGGTTGCGGTTCCGGAGTTCCGCCAGGAGCTTCTCCGGAGCGGTGAGGTCCACGCCCTCCAGGGACTCGAGGACGTCACCCGGGCGGATGCCCGCGCGTGCCGCCGGGCCGTCGTCGTCCACTGCCAGGACCACGACGCCGGTGCGTGCGTCGATGCCCAATTGGCCGGCGATCTGCGGGGTCAGTTCCCCCGGGGTGAGGCCCAGGTAGGCGTGCTCGGCAGTGCCGTCCGCCAGCAGTTCCTCGGCGACCTCCACGGCCGTGGCGGCCGGGATCGCGAACCCGAGGGCCACGGCCCCGGCTGACGGGGGAATGTAGGCCTCGCTGATGCCGATGATTTCACCGCGCATATTGATGACCGCTCCGCCGGAGTTGCCCGGGCTGATGGGGGCGTCGGTCTGGATCAGGTCCACCAGGGAGAGGCTGTTGGAGGCGGAACCGGGAATGGACCGGTGCAGTCCGGAGATGATCCCGGCGGTGGCGGTGTTCTCGAAGCCGAGCGGGGAGCCGAGCACCACGGCGCCCTCGCCGACGCGCGGGAGGTTGGTCTGGTAGACGGGTTTGGGCAGGCCGGTTCGGTTGGCCTGGACCAGTGCGAGGTCCGTGACGGGGTCGGTTGCCCTGACGGTTCCCTCCACCCGCTGGCCGTCCGCAAAGGCCACCTCAACGCGGGTGTTGCCCCGGACCACATGCTCGTTCGTCAGGATCAGGCCGTCCTCGGAGTAGACCACGCCGCTGCCCAGGCCGCCGTCCGTGAAGATGGTGACCACGGACGGTGCGAGGTTCTCCACCAGCTGGGGGATATCGCCCTCCGCAGCCGGCGCGGGGGCCGGCGCCGCTGTGCCGTCAGGCGTGGCCGTGGACGTCGGCCCGGGGCTGGAGGAGCCGCTGGGGGCCGGGGGAGGCGTGGAGCCGGTGCAGCCGGTGAGGGCCAGGGATACCGTGAGCAGTGCTGCCCCCGCGGCGGTCCGGAAGCGGTCCGGACGTGGCAGCGCCCGGCGGGTGACGGTATTCATGGACGGCCTCCTCCGGGTCCTGGCTGGTTTCTACCACCGTAGCCGGGGATCGGAGAAAATACCAAGCACCCTTAGTATCTATCTCAGTGCTGGGTGGAGTGCAGCCCGTCGAACGCCATGGTGATCACGTCGTCGGCGAGCCGTTCGGGGGAGAGGGAGCCGCCCGGCTTGTACCATTCCACGATCGAGTTGATCATGCCGAACAGCAGCCTGGTGACGGTCCGCGGATCGATGTCCTGGCGCAGCGAGCCTTCGTCGCGGGCTGCGGAGATCAGTGCGGCCACCTTGTGGTCGAAAGTGCGCCGACGCTCCAGGGCGTCCCGCTCGATCTCCGTGTTCCCGCGCAGCCGCAGGAGCAGCGTGACGAACGGCAGCCGGTCCACCAGGACGGCCACGGTCTGCCGGAGCACGAACTCCAGGCGGGCATCGGCCGCGCCGGACGTGGCGGCAGGCTCTTCCAGGATGGCCTCAAGTCCGCCGAGGGCGTGCTCCAGGGCGAGCTTCAGGAGGTCGCCCTTGGACGGCACGTGGTGGTAGATGGCGGACTTGGAGATGCCCAGGTTGTCCGCAAGGATGCCCATGGACGTTGCGTCGTAGCCATGACGGTTGAAGACGTCGACGGCGATGCGCAGCACCGACTGCTGGTCGTATCCGGGGCGGCCGCGCTTGGCTGTGCTGGCTGTATCAGTGCTGCTGGGCATAGTGGCTAGTTTCTCATGAACGGTCGGTCGGGTGGCGCAGCCCGGAGCCTGCGCCACCGCTGGATGACTACGCCTTAGGGCGCAGGTCGTAGATGCGCCGCAGCTTGCCGTTGGAACGCTCCAGCGAGCCCGGCTCCACTACGTCGACTGCGCACGAAGAACCCACGTGGATCTTGATCTGCTCCTTCAAGGCGCGCGCCGCCGTCGTGCACTGCTCAACGGTGACGCTTTCCCGGCGCTCGATCTTCACCGTCATCTGGTCCATCCGCTGGCCCTCGGGCCGGGTGAGCTCCAGCTGGAAGTGCGGGCTGAGCTCGGGGATGCGGAGCGCAATCTCCTCGATCTGGGACGGGAACACATTCACGCCACGGAGGATGATCATGTCGTCGCTGCGGCCGGTGATGCGTCCCATCCGGCGGTGCGCGGGGCGGGCCGTGCCGGGGAGCAGGCGGGTGAGGTCCTTGGTGCGGTACCGGATGATGGGCAGCGCTTCCTTGGTGAGGGACGTGAACACCAGTTCGCCGTGCTCGCCGTCGCGCAGGACGTTCTCCTTGCCCACCTCCGGGTTGAAGGCGTCGATGATTTCGGGGCGGAAGTGGTCCTCCCAGATGTGGCTGCCGTCCTGGGTCTCCACGGCCTCGCCGGCCACACCGGGTCCCATGACCTCGGAGAGCCCGTAGATGTCGCAGGCCTTGATGTTCATGGTGACCTCAAGTTCGTGCCGCATCTCCTCGGTCCACGGCTCGGCGCCCAGCACCGCGTACTTCAGCGAGGTGGAGGCGGGGTCGATGCCCATGTGCGCCATGGCGTCCGCGATGGTGAGCAGGTACGTGGGGGTGGCCAGGATGGCGTCCGGCTTGAAGTCCTGGATCAGCTGGATCTGGCGTTCGGTCTGCCCGCCGGAGATGGGGATGACGGTGCAGCCGAGGGCTTCGGCGCCGGCGTGGGCGCCCAGGCCGCCGGTGAACAGGCCATACCCGTAGGCGTTGTGGACCTTCATGCCCGGGCGGATGCCGGAGGCGCGGAAGCTGCGGGCCACCAGCTTTGCCCAGTCCGCCAGGTCCTTTTTGGTGTACCCGACCACCGTGGGCCGGCCCGTGGTGCCTGAGCTGGCGTGCACGCGGGCAACCTGGTTTTGCGGGACGGCGAACATGCCGAACGGGTATTCCTCGCGCAGGTCGTCCTTGGTGGTGAAGGGGAAGTTGCCCAGGTCGCTGAGTTCCCGGAGGTCGTTCGGGTGGATGCCGGCGTCGTCGAACTTGCGCTTGTACAGGGGCACGCGCTCGTAGGCGTAGGCAACGGTGTGCTGCAGGCGGCTGAGCTGCAGGGCCTCGAGCTCGTCGCGGGACATGGTCTCCTCGCGGTCCAGGATGACGTTAGTGCCTGCGGCCGTTGCAGCGGCAGCGGCGGGGGTTTCGGGGGCATGCAGGGTCATGGTTTCCTACTTCTTGGGGATGGTGCGGCTGCGTCCGCGGAACTCGGCAATGAGCTCGCCGGGCTGGGCTGAACGGGGCGGTATTGAACTGGGCTGGGCTGAACCCGGCTGGGCCGGGGTGGGCTGGCCCGCGGGGGAGGGTGCAGCGTCAGGCTGTGCATCCGTGGCGAAAATCTGGATGTCGTACAGCCCGCTGCGTCCGGCGCTGGAGCGGCGGTCCGCCACCGCGGTCAGCACCTGGCCGCGGAAGGCCGGCTTGAGGAAATTGATGTCGACGCCGGAGGCCACGGTGATGCTGTTTTCCTCGCCGGGTGCCTGGACGGCGGGGTTGCAGGCGAGGGCGAACGCGGTATCACCGAAGGCGAAGATCATTCCGCCGTGGGCCATGCCGAAGCCGTTGAGCATTTCCTGCCGGAGGGTCATCCGGATGGTTGCGTGGCCGTCGCTGATGGCGAGGACTTCAATGCCCATCCACTCGGAGGCATAGTCGTTCTCCAGGATCTGGTGTGTGGGCCCGGAAAGGGTGGTTTCAGCCATGCGTCATTGCCTCCAGCTTTATTTACCGAATGTTCATTAGGTAATCCCATGGAGGGGTCCGGTGTCAAGGGCCGGGCGTCACGGCCGGGCCGTTCCTGCCCACTTGCTCCGGCGGGACTGTGCGCCGGAGCCGGGACACGCCGTCGTGCCCGGCGCGCCGGAGGGGGTGCGGAGAAGCAACCGGGCTGGAACATACGACGGCGGCACGCACCGGCCGCCGCCGGCCCGGCGGATGTGCAGTGTCACCGCCGCCGTGCCCATCACCACAGGCCCGGCAGGCTCACACGCTGCCGAAAGCCCGTCACGAAGTGCAAGGATGGAGTAACCGGCACCAGCACAGCAAAGGGCGGACCATGGCCAAAGGCATCTACGTCAGCGCAACCACTCCCGGATCGGGCAAGTCACTCGTGGCCCTGGGCCTGGCGGACACCCTTCACCGGCATGCGGACAGGATCGGCTTCTTCAAGCCCGTGGTCCATGGCCCGGACGCCGCGGCCGATCCGATGGTCGCACTGATGAAATCCCGATTCGCGCTGGAGGACGAGCGCTGCCGCGGCGGCCTCACCCACGAGGAAGTCCGGACCCTGCTGGCCGAGGGAAACCGGGCCGAGATCGACGCCCGCTGCGTGGAAATCTTCGCCGACATCTCGCGGCACTGCGATGTGGTGATCGTGGAGGGAACGGACCTGGTGGGCCAGGACTCCGCCGTCGAATTCGACCTCAACGCCCGCCTGGCCAACAACCTGGCCGCCCCCATCGTGGCGGTGGTGGGAGCCAAGGGGCGGACCGTCGCCGAGGCCGCGGCCGCCGTCGAGGTTGCCCGGAAGGAACTTGCCGCGGAACGGTGCTCCCTGCTGGCCATCATGGTGAACCGGGCGGACCCGGCGGACCTGGATGCGATCGCCGCTGCCGTGAAGCCCGGCGCCTCCAGGCGGCCCGTGTACATCCTGCCCGAACTGGAGGCCATCGCGCGGCCCACCACCGGCGAGGTTGCAGCGGCGCTGGGCGTCCGCCAGATCGCCGGGCGGCCGGACATGGAACGCGACGTCAAGGACATCAAGGTGGCCGCCATGAACGTGGGCAACTTCCTGAACGTGCTGGACGAGGGAGCCCTGGTGATCGTCCCCGGCGACCGAGCGGACGTGATGGTGGCGTGCCTGGCTGCGTCCTTCTCGCCGGAGTTCCCGGTGGCCTCCGCGCTCATCCTCACCGGCGGGCTCGCGCCGGACGCCAACATCTATCCGCTCCTGGCGCAGGCCCCGTTCCCTGTCTTCGCGGCGCGGGAGGACACCTACACCACCGCCCGCCGGGTTTCTGAGGTCCGCAGCGAGATCTGGTCCGGGCATCGCCGCAAGGTGGCGTCCGCCCTGGGCCTCTGGTCCCGCCGGGTGGACGAGGCCGAACTGGTGGAACGCCTGCACCTGCCCCGGGCCGAGCGGATGACGCCGCTGCGCTTCCTGCACGACCTTATAGAGCGCGCCCGCTCGCAGCGCCGGCACGTGGTCCTGCCGGAGGGAACGGACGTGAGGATCCTGCGCGCGGCGGAGATCCTGCACCGGCGCGACGTCTGCGACCTCACCGTGCTCGGCCCCGAATCGGAGGTCCGCGAACTGGCGGCCGCCCGCGGCATCGACCTGTCCGGCATCAACATCGTTGACCCGGCCACCTCGGACCTGCGCCAGAAGTTCGCGGAGAAGTATGCGGAACTGCGGGCGCACAAGGGCGTTGACCTGCCCAAGGCCCTGGAGATCATGCAGGACGTGAGCTACTTCGGCACCATGATGGTCCAGCTCGGCGTGGTGGACGGCATGGTGTCCGGCGCGGCCCACACCACCGCCCACACCATCCGGCCCGCCCTGGAGTTCGTGAAGACGCGCGAGGGCGTGAAGATCGTGTCCTCGGTGTTCCTGATGCTGATGCCGGACCGGGTGCTGGTGTACGGCGACTGCGCCGTGAACCCGGACCCCAACGTGGAGCAGCTGGCGGACATTGCGCTGGCGTCGGCGGAAACCGCGGCGCAGTTCGGCGTGGAGCCGCGGGTGGCCATGCTCTCCTACTCCACCGGCGGTTCCGGCTCGGGTGAAGCGGTGGACGCGGTGCGGCAGGCCACCGAACTGGTCCGCCAGCGCCGCCCGGACCTCGCCGTCGAGGGCCCCATCCAGTACGACGCCGCCGTGGACGCCTCCATCGCGGAGTCCAAAATGCCGGGCTCCTCGGTTGCCGGGCAGGCTACAGTGTTCATCTTCCCGGACCTCAACACCGGCAACAACACCTACAAGGCGGTGCAGCAGAGCTCCGGGGCCGTGGCCGTCGGGCCCGTCCTGCAGGGGCTGCGGAAGCCGGTCAACGACCTCTCCCGCGGCTGTACCGTGGAGGACATCGTGAACACCGTGGCCATCACCGCCATCCAGGCCCAGGCCCCAGCCTCCTAGGCCGGCGTCCCGGGACACAACCCAGCCGACACAAAGGGCGACGGCGGCACCCTCCGTGGGTGCCGCCGTCGTACTTTGTCTTGAGGTTCTTAGCGCCGCGTCAGCTGTTGTCCGGCTTCGCCAGGCTGGCCGGGTCCTCCTGCTTGGCGGGCTCATCGGACAGGCCCTGCGGGGTGAGGTCCAGGTCCTCGGTGTTCTCCGGGGCTTCGGGTGCCTCACCGGTTTCCTCAGCTTTCAGGGCGCCCGTGTCGTCCAGGGCAGGGTTGGCGCCTTCCACCACTGTGGGGTCCTTCTTGCCGGAACCGGAAGCGGTGTCCGAATCCGCCTGCGGATTCAAAGGCGCGGTGCTGCTGGATCCCGTGTTGGTGGGGTCGTTCTCGTCGATCGAATTCGGCTCGTTCGTCATGGAAGTGTCCTCTCGGGCGTGGTCCAGCTCGTGTGCCGACTCTAGGCCCCCGCCTCGCCTGTCCGCAAGAAACCTCCACTGCGGCCCGCCTATAGTGGGGTTTGAACCGCAGAAGCAAGGCTCAGGAGGCCCCACATGCTCGTGCTCGTCATCAACTCCGGCTCGTCCTCGCTCAAGTACCAGGTGCGCGACGTCGCCGCCGGGACCGTCCTGACCGAGGGGCTGATCGAGAAGATCGGCATGGGCAACGGTGGTGACGGGGATGGCGAGATCGAGGGCCCGCGGGACCACGCCGAGGCGCTGGAACAGGTGGATGCCGCCATCCACCAGGAACTCGGCGGCCTGGAGCTGGCCGCGGTGGGGCACCGGGTGGTGCACGGCGGGGAGCGCTTCGCGGAGCCCGTGCTGATAGACAACGAGATCACCCGCGCCATCGAGCGCCTGAACCCGCTGGCGCCGCTGCACAACCCCGCCAACGTCCTGGGGATCCGGGCCATCACCAGGAAGTGGCCGGACATGCCCCAGGTCGCCGTGTTCGACACCGCGTTCCACCGCACCCTGCCCGAGCACGCCTGGCGCTACGCCGTCCCGGACGAGCTCTACACCAACCACGGCATCCGCCGCTACGGCTTCCACGGCACCTCGCACGAGTATGTGACCCGCCGCGCCGCCGCGCTGCTGGACCTGCCCGTTGAAGAGTTCGACGGCGTCATCGCCCACCTGGGCAACGGCGCCTCCGTTACGGCCATCCGCGGCGGCAACTCCGTGGACACGTCCATGGGCTTCACGCCGCTCGAGGGCCTGGTGATGGGAACCCGCTCGGGCGACCTGGACCCGTCCATCCTGGTGTTCCTGGGCCGCGCAGGCTGGACCCCGGAGGACCTGGACACCATGCTCAACCGCGAATCCGGGCTGAAGGGCCTGGCCGGCAACAATGACATGCGCTCGGTGGTGGAGGCCTCCGAGTCCGGCGATGCCAAGGCTGCCACGGCGCTCGCCGTCACGTCCTACCGGCTGGCCAAGTACATCGGCGGGTACCACGTGGCCGTGGGCGGGGCGAAAGCCCTGGTGTTCACGGCCGGCATCGGCGAGAACTCCCACCAGTTCCGTGCGCTGGTGGCAGACCGGCTGGGCGCCCTGGGCGTAGAGCTCGACGCCGGCCTGAACGCCGAGCGGTCCAGGGATCCGCGCGTCATTTCCACGGCCGGGTCCGCCATCCCCGTCCTGGTGGTTCCCACCGACGAGGAGCGCGCCATCGCGGAGGCGACGGCCGCCGTCGTCTCCTCATCGGGTGCTCCGTAAGTGCCGTTTGCGGCGCCCAAAACGGCATTATTGGAGCACTCGATGGGGTTCCCGGGACGCACTGTCCCCTACGCCCGGCCCTTGAGGATCAGGTTCCAGTAGACCTGGGGGAAGATGTCCCGATCCACCACCCAGGACAGCTTGCTCTCGTTCCAGGTGGGCACCCGGGGAATGGTGGGCATGGGCCGGTAGCGGTCGTCGAACTCCGCGAACACCACCGTGTCCCGCGACACCGTGAACGGGCATACGGAGTAGCCGTTGTACTTTGCGCGCAGCGGCTTCCCCTTCCTGGCGGCGACCAGGTTCTTGGCCAGCACCTTGGTCTGCTTCCGGAGGGCGCCGCCGGATTTTGAGTTGGTGGTCGCGGCCGCGTCCCCCAGGGACCATACGTTCGGGAACCGGATGTGGCGGAGCGTCTGGCGGTCCACCTCCACGAACCCGCCAGTGTCCCCGGCAGCAGGCAGGTCCGTGGCCTTGAGCCAGTCCGGTGCCGACTGCGGCGGAACGGCGTTCAGTACGTCGTAGTGGATGCTTTCCTCTGCCGCGGTGGAGATGTCCCGAATGACGGCGTTCCGGCCGGCCGGGTCCACGGAAACCAGTTCGCTGTTGGTCCGCAGTTCAATGCCGTACTCCGCGATCTTGCGGTCCAGTTCCCGGTCAATCTCGGGTACCCCGAACACTGTGGGGTAGGGCTGGACCATCACCACGCGGATCTGGTCCAGCACGCCCTGTTCCCGCCAGTAGTCGCAGGCAAGGTACATGGGCTTTTGGCTGGCGCCGCCGCATTTGATGGGCCCGGCCGGCATGGTGAAGACGGCCGTTCCTGACGTGAGCCCGCTCAGCAGGGTCCAGGCTTTTGGTGCCAGCTCGAACTCGTAGTGCGACGCCCCGTGCAGTGAATGCACGGCCTCGGCAAGGCCCGGCACCTCGTCCCAGTCGTACTGCAGGCCGGGGCACACCACCAGCTGCCCGTAGGACACGGTCGAGCCCGAGGCCAGGCTGACGGTATTGGTGTCCGTGTCCACCCCCACGGCGCCGTCCCGGATCCAGGTGACGCCCTGGGGCATCACCGATTCCTGGGAGCGGACGGCCTCCTGGGCCTGGGCGCGGCCGCCGGCAATGTGGGAGAACAGCGGCTGGTAAAGGTGGTGGTCCTTGGGCTCGATGACGGCCACGTCCCTGACCCCGTAGCGTTCCAGGCGGGCTGCCAGGGAAACGCCTGCGTTGCCCCCGCCGATGATCACCACTTCATGCTGCGTGGCCACGGGCGCTACTTCTTTTCGGTCAGGGCAGAAGCCTTGTGCGCGGCCCGGGCTCCGGTCTTGGCGGATTCCACCACGTACTGCGGCTCGTCCTCGCTGGCACGGTGCGTGTGTCCGTCCAGCTCAAAGTCGCTGGTCTTCTTCTCAACGATCTTTCCGTGGGTCATGCCCTGCGACGTGTTCCATTCGACGGACGTTCCCTTGCGTAGCGGCATGCCTGCTCCTTTGGTGGGGTCCGGGACGTGGCGGTCTCCGGTTGGAATACGGGTGCTCCACAATAGTAAGCACGGTTAGCTTCTCCGGGTACTGCCGCGGCTAGAAGGTGGGGTGACGACGGCGGGAGGCGGCCGCCGTCGTCACCTCACCGCCGTGCCAGGTAGCGGGTTGCTGCCCCGGCCGCCCTGTTGCACAGGGCCCAGTAGGCCACTCCCGCGGCCAGTGAGCCGGCTACCGCCAGCGGCACGCTGATGCCGGTCAGCAGGGGGTAGACCAGCCAGTGGACAAGGTAGATGTGCATGGAGGCGCTGGCCAGCAGGACTACCAGCCGGCTCAGGGCGCGCGGCACCGGGAGGGTGGGCAGCCAGGCGAGCATGAGGATTCCGGCCATCACGGTGAGGTCCCGGTAAGGGTTCTCGAAGAATCCCGGGACGGTGAGGAGCGTCAGGGCGGTGACGGTGCAGCGCTGGGCGAGGGTGCGGGAGCGGGCCACCACCCACCCCAGGGCGAACAGCCAGAAGGCAGGGACGGTGTGGGGCACGCCGGGCTCTATGAGCTCAAAGCGGGTGAGCAGTCCGCCGCCGAACAGGACCAGCGGAAAGACGAACGGGAACAGGCGTTCGGCGCGGTGGAGCCAGGGGAGGGCGAGCAGGGCCGTCATCGCCAGCAGGATGTAGACCATCACCTCGATGAACCAGAAGTGCCACTGCGTGGTCACCTGCTCGGGGCCGAGGACGGCGTTCAGGAGCACGATGTTCACCAGGCCGTACCGGTCCGTGGCCAGGTAGGCGAAGGCAATGAACACCATGCTGGGCACCGCGATCCGGGCCACGCTGGTGAGCTGGCGCCGCAGGCGGGGAAGCCCCTCGCCGGAGAGCTGGAAGCGGGCGAAATTGAATCCCGCCGCGGCGAACAGCACGTGAGCCATGCCCTGCCAGCTGAAGAGGCCGATGTGGGTACTGGCAATCAGGAAAATCCCGACGGCGCGGAGGACGAGGCTGGTGTCCATCGGGGCCAGGAGGCGGGCGGTCCACGGGCGTACCGGCTTCTCACCTTGGCGCCCGTCCGCAGGCATGTCCGGGTGCCCGTTCCTGTTCCTGTCCGGCCGCGGTTTGAGGTTCCGGACCGGCGTCACGTGCCAGTCCGGCGGCAGGTGCCCCAGCACCTGCTCGAGCCGGACTGAGGCGGCCACGAAGGACAGGGAGTCGCCGCCGAGCGAAACGAACGTGTCGTCGTCGGAAATGTCCGTCAGTTCCAGCGTGTCCTCGAAGATCCGCCTGACCGTGTCCGGCTGCGTGGTGCTGCCGGGCCGGGCTGCGGCGCCGGATGCGTCCCCCGCGGACTCAGCGGCTGCGGCCGGACGGGAGGGGTGTGCCGGCGGCAGGGCAGCCACGGCCGGATAGTCCACTTTGCCCGTCCCTAGGCGGGGGAGCTCCTCCACGGCATGGAGGTCGACGGCGGCCCGCGGCAGTCCCAGCCCCTGGGCCAGGACCTTGGTGAGCAGGTGGGTGTCGTGGTCCCCTTCGACGGCGACGACGAGCCGCTGGTCCGTCCCGGCGCTCGCCGCTACCACGCCGAGATCCGCCAGGAGGCGTTCCACCTGGCCCAGGTCCACCCGCAGCCCAACGATCTTGACGAACCGGCTGCGGCGCCCGCACACCTCGTAGAGGCCGGCGCTGTTCTTCCGGGCGAGGTCGCCGGTGCGCAGTTCGGTGACAGTGCGGCCCAGCGCAAGGTCGCCAGGGCTCTCTGCATAGCCCAGCATCACGTTCGGGCCGCTGTACACGAGTTCGCCGTCGGCAAGTCCCGGGACGGGCTCGATCCGGAAGGTTCCGCCGGGAACGGGAACACCGATTGCGCCGGGATGGTCGGTTGCCAGGTCCGGCGGCAGGTAGGCCATGCGTGCGGTGGCCTCCGTCTGGCCGTACATGACGAACAGGTCCCAGCCCCGCTCCCGGCCCAGTTCGGCATACTGCCGCACCGAGTCCGGGGCAAGCCGGCCGCCGGCTTGGGTGACATAGCGCAGGGCGGGCAGGTCCATGTCCGCGAAGCCCACGCGCTCCAGCAGTTCGAAGGTGTAGGGAACAGCGGCGAAGGCGGTGGCGCCCTCCCGCCGGAACAGCTCCCAGAAGCACGGATCCACCACGGACAGCCCGGTGAGGACCAGGCCTGCGCCGCGCAGGAGGTGGCTGTTGATGACGGAGAGCCCGTAGCAGTAGGACATGGGCAGCGTGGTGGCGGCGCGGTCGTCCCGGGTGATCTGCAGGTAGGTGGCGATGGATTCGGCGTTGGCCTGGAGGTTGGCGTGGGAAAGCCTCACCAGTTTGGGGGAGCCCGTGGACCCGGAGGTGCTGAGGAGCAGGGCGAGGTCCGGATGCAGGGTGTGCCGCGTGCCGGGCCGGCGTTCGTCCAGGACGCACTGCCCGTCGGCCGAGCGCACCACGACGTCGGGATCGTAGGCGGCCACCAGGGACTCGAGGGCCGCCGGCTTGTCCTCCGGAAGGAGGATCAGCGGGTGGCCGGAGGCGAGGGCTGCCAGGTAGGCAACAACGGATTCGACGTCGTTGGAGGCAGCGAGCGCGATCAGGCGGCGTTCGGTGCCAAGCCTTCGGGCGAAGCTGTCCACCCGGTCGGCAAGGTCCCCGTAGGTGAGGGTCAGTCCGTCGGTGATGATGGCAGGCCTGTTTCCGTAGCTCGAAAGATCGGCAGCGAAAGGTACCCGCGCGAAATCAAGCTGCGTGGTCATCCGACGATGGTATTAGCTAAGCCTCACCTAAGTAAAAACCACTGTTATAGACCATCCGGTGGAGAAATAATCGGTTACCGTCCTAGCCTGCGTCCGTTGTGGGGAGCGGTTCCGCGGCTGGAGCAGTGGGACCCGTGACAGCCGTCGGCTGTGCGGTCTGAACCGGAGTGGACGACGGCGCCGGGCTGGCTCCGCCGGTCGGGGCCGCGGTTGCTGCCCCGGATCCTGCAGGAGCCGGAGCCGGAGCAGGAGCAGGTGGCTCGGTGGCGGGGGCCGCCGAAGCCGGGTCCGCCGGTGCGGTGGCCGAGGTTGGGCTGGGCGAGGCCGTCCGGCTGGCGGGCTGACCTGCCGAGGCGCCGGGATCTGCCCTGATGATGGCTACGATTTGTTCCTTGTAGGATGCGAGCGCGGCCTGGATCTCCGAAAGCGGGACGTTGTGGATGTTCCTGCCGTACGCGGCAATTTCTTCCCACATGGCTGTCAGTCGGGCCATGCTGTCCCCTTCAAGCGGACCGTCGAGGGTGAGCACGAGCTGGCTGGCCAGCGCATAGGTAAGGCAGTCCAGGCAGTTGTAGTTTGCGGCAGCTGACAGGTTCTCGGGGACGATGACGTCCGCCTGCCCCACAACAAGAACCACCTGGAAACCGACCGCCACCGCCGCGCAGCCTGTACAGCTGGCCAAGGCGTATGCCTCGTTACGTGCGTCCACCGGTTCGCCGTCCTCAGCCCATACCAGCGCGAATGCCACGCTGTAGGTGACTGAGCCGTCGCTGGTATTGATGGCAAGGGCCTGGTTGCCGTCCGGCTCCGGGGCGGCGGGCCGATCGAACGGGAATACCCAGGACGGCGCGGCGGAAGCGTCCGCGGCCGTGGATGCGGCAGGCCCGGTACCGGACGGGCCTGCAACGGGAACAAGCACCATGCTCAGTTGGGGATTCTCGCGCGTGGGCGTCGGGGTGCCCGCAGGCCAGAGGGCCACTGTGCGTCCGCCGCGCCCTTCTTTCAAGGCGGTATCGCCGGCCGGGAGGATCGATGTGGTCGCATCCGCGAGGGTGCCGCGTTCGTAGGGCTGGACGGGCCGGTAGGTTGCGCCGTCTGGCCACCATGCCCAGGCGAGGCCGGCAAGAAGGGCACCCACCACTGTCAATGCAGCGGTACGTTGCACAGCGTTGCCGCGGGTCTTCTGCCAGAGCGCGGTGAGCAGCTGGCGAACCAGGCGCAGCAGGATGTACAGCATGCCCAGCATGGGCAGTGCCACGGCAACAATGGCGAGGAAGCGTACCGCGGCCCCGGCCAGGTCTCCGGCCGAAAGGCTTTCTGCCAGCAGGCCCTGCTGCCGGGCGGCCCTGCTCCATGCGGTGGCCAGCAGCCGTGGCAGCGAAATCACCATCATGGCCAGGCTGAACAGCAGCAGGGGCACGGTGACCAGGACCCAAAGCGTCACAACGGCGCGCGCCCATGGTTTGAGGACCTTATTTTCAGGCCGCCCCCAGCGCCATGGAAGCATGCCCAGCAGGACGGGTTTGATGCGCTGGAAAAGGTCGGGCACGCCGGTGGCGTCCGCCAGGATGTGGTAGCCGTCGAACCTGACCAGGGGCAGCAGCTGCCGGACCATTTGCAGGATCTGCGTCACCACAACCAGCAGCAGTGCGTCGAAGCCGGTGGCCCACCAGAGTCCCATGATTGCCACGGCAACGATGGCGTTGAAGTAGAGGCCGCCGAGGTCCGTCCGGAGCCGGCCGCCGCGGCCCAGCCTGTAGGAGTCGGTCACATCTGTGAAGAATGCCGGCCAGACCAGGTAGAGGCCCGCGCCCATCGAGCCGGGGATGGCGCCTCCTTTCCGTGCTGCGGCGGCGTGACCGAATTCGTGGAAGCCTGCAGACAGGATGGTGATGGCGAAGATCAGCAGGAGCAGGAGGGGGTTTTCGAAAGCTTCGTGGGTGGCTGATCCGAGTCCCTTCACCATCAGCACCCACCAGCACGCCGCCAGGAAGGCCACAGTAACCGCCGCGACGATCAGGGGGTTGAAAAGTGCGGCGAACGGGGCCGTGAGTTTGCCCGTCCGCACCGGATCCGTCACCGTGTAGCGGAAGCGCATGCCCAGCAGCGGATCTGCCTTCCTGACTTCGGGCTGGGACCCGTCGGCCAGCCGGAGCAGGCCAAGCGGCAGCAGTTGCGAATCAATCAGGGTGCGCACGTTGTCAGTGCTGATGAGCCTGCCGGAGCCGGCGCTGGCATGCTCCGCAATCTCGGATAGGCTGCGGGTACCGTTCACGGCTTCCAGCACAAAATAGAGCAGCGGTGTCAGCTGGAGGGTTTGTCCGTCGGCGCGGCGGACCAGGGAAGGCGGCTCCCGGTAGCCTGATCCTTCTGACTCGCCGATCAGTTGGACGCCGTCGGCCAGGCGGGGAACCCGCAGGTGGGGCTCAGTCTCCAGGGCAGAGGACGACGGCGGGCCCGCCTGGGGGCGCGGCCCGCCGCTGGTTTGGGTCATCTGTGCTTACTGTTCGAGGTTGGACTGCTGGTCGGCAGAGGCGTTGGCCTGGCCCTCAATGTGCTGGCTGATGATGGCATCCTGCTCGGCCACGGCGTAGGCCTGGCTGTCGATGGAACCGATGTTCGCGGCCACAGCCGCGTCGATGGGGGCCGCGACGTTCGCATTGGCGGCCACGGCACCGTTGATCGGCGCCGCGATGTCCGCGTCCGCAGCAAGGTCCACGTTGACGTTGAGCAGGTCGCCGTCCAGAGCCGCTGCGGGATCCACAGGCACCGCGCCGACATCGGGCAGGGATCCATCGGGCAGGGTTCCGTCGGTCAGGGTGCCGTCCGGAAGCGTGCCATCGGGGAGGAGGGCGCCGCCGTCGGCCGTTCCTGCGGTGGTTCCCGCAACCGGTGTTCCGCCGTCCACCGTGTCATTGCCCTGGTCGATGGTGCTGTCCTGGGTGGACTCGGCATTCGCATCCGCCACGATGCCCTGCTCAATCACGACGCCCTGATCGGCCAGTGCCTGGGCGTCCGAGCCGTAGGAAAGAATGTTGGCGGAGGCTGCGGCGTCAATCGGTGCTGCGACGTTGGCGTTCGCTGCCACAGCAAGGTCGATGGGCGCTGCCGCGTCGATGCCCAGGTCCAGGTCGGCATTCAAGTCCAGGACAGAGGCGACTTCCTTGTCCGGCAGGGCCGTTGCCTGCTCTGACATCAGTTCGTCGTCGGTCAGGGGACGCATTTCCTGTTCCATGCTCACGCAAAACCTCCACATGCGGCGCTGGTTGTCCTGCCCCCAGCGGGCAGCCAGCCAGACAATAGTAAGCCTGATTAGCATTTATGGGTACCGGGGGCGTCCTGAACGTTACCGCTGGTCAGGCCTGTGGGACCGCACGCGCGTGGCTTCATTCGCCGGCGTTGCCGGCCCTTCCGGCATGGCATTGACACCGGCCTGCCGAAGGTCCACTCTGGCGCTGTGCCTGCCTATCGTGCCGGCAGAGCCGAGCCGGCATCAGGTGCCCTGTGAAGGAGGCTCCCATGCCTGTTGTAGAAGAAAGTGTTGTTGTTGCCCGGCCGCCGCAGGAGGTTTTTGACTTCGTGTCGAAGTTCCAGAACGTCGCGGTCTTCGATTCCTCCGTCACGTCCTCGGAACAGGTGGGGGACGGCCCCCTGGGCGTCGGCACCCGCGGGCGCGGCACCAGCAAAGTGATGGGCAGGCAGTTCGACTGGACCGTCGAGGTCACCGAGTTCGATCCGCCCCGGCGCATGGTGTCCCGTTCCGTCGAGGGCAAGCTGGACTTCACCATCACCTTCACCCTTGAACCGGCCGACGGCGGCACCCGCCTTACCCAGCGGATCGACGCCGCCACCGGACTGGGCGGCGTGTTCGGCAAGCTGGCCGACCCGCTCGTTGAACGGGCCCAGGGCCGCACGGTCCGCGCCAACCTCGAAACCCTGGCGGAGTGGCTGGCAGCGCACCCGGAGGCCTGAGCTGCCTGGTTTCCCCATCGATTGCTCCGAAAACGCCGTTCTGGGGGCCCTCAACGGCAGTATCGGAGCAATCGATGGCGTACGCCCGGCCTACTTCAGGCCGGCCCCCGGCAGCAGCTCCGTGGCTCCGAGGGAATCGGCGATGAACGCGTAGTCCCAGGCCCGCTCGCGCCACTGTACGTACCGGCCGGAGGCGCCCCCGTGTCCGCCGTCCATCTCGATCTTCATGACGATCGGCTCGGTACCGGTGGTCTTGTTCCGCAGCTCCTGCACCCACTTGGCCGGCTCAACGTAGAGGACCCGGGTGTCGTTGAAGGATGTGACGGCGGCAATCTTGGGGTAGGCGGCCGGGCGCACGTTCTCGTAGGGGGAGTAGGACTTCATGTACTCGTAGACACCGGGATCCGTGATGGGGTTGCCCCACTCCTCCCACTCCAGGGCGGACAGCGGCAGCTCCGGATCCAGGATGCTGGTCAGCGGGTCCACGAACGGCACCTGGGCCACGATGGCGGCGTACTTCTCGGGTGCCATGTTCGCCACGGCACCCATCAGCAGGCCTCCGGCCGAACCGCCCAGGGCGGCGATCCGTGACGGGTCCACCCAGCCCGAGGCCGCCAGCCAGTCGGTGGCGTCCACGAAGTCGGTGAACGTGTTTTTCTTGGTGAGCTTCTTGCCGTTCTCGTACCAGTGCCGGCCAAGCTCCCCGCCGCCGCGGATGTGGGCGATCACGAACACCACGCCGCGGTCCAGCAGCGAGAGCCGCGCAATGCCGAAGCCCGGGTCCATGCTCATCTCGTAGGAGCCGTAGCCGTACACCAGGCCCGCCGCCGTCGAATCCTGTTTCACGGCCTTGTGCCGCAGCACTGACAGCGGGATCCGGGTGCCGTCGGCAGCGGTGGCCCATTCGCGGGTGGCCACGTAGTCGTTGCCGTCATAGCCGCCCAGGACCGGGCTTTCCTTCCGCAGGAGCAGTTCGCCTGCCGGCATCTCAAGGGTGGGCAGGACAAAGTCATAGATGCGCGACGGCGTGAAGTAGGACGTGTAGCCCAGCCGGATCACGGGTGCCTCGTAGTCGGAGCCGCCCACTCCCGCGGTGTACAGCTCTTCGTCGAAAGCGGGCTCAACCGGGGCCTCCTGCACCGGAGTACCCAGCCCGTCCAGCCCGATGACCTGTACCCGTTCAATGGTGTCCTTGCGGATGGACACGATGAGGTGCGTGGAGGTGACGCCGGCCCCGTTGACGCGGACGTCGTCCGAATGCCCGACGACGGTGACCCAGTCCTGCCCGGACAGCGGCCTGGCGAGCTCGGCCGGGTCCGCCAGGGACACCATGGAGTTGATCGCGCCGCGGTTGTGCGTGAGCAAGATGCGTTCGCTGGCGTTGCCGTCCGGGCCGGTGAGGAGGAACGGCTCCGCCTCGTAGAGCACCCGCTCGTTGCGGGAGATAACGGTGGTCAGTTCCTGGGCGGGGTCGTCAAAACGGAGCAGGCGGGTCTCGCTGTACTCCGAGCATCCGATGCCCAGCACCAGGTACCGGCGGTCGGAGGACAGCTCGAAGCCCAGCCACATGGCGGCGTCGTCCTCCTGGTAGATGACGACGTCCTCGGCCACGGGCGTTCCCAGGGTGTGCGCCTTCACCTGGTAGGGGCGCCAGGAGTCGTCCACCACGGTGTAGAAAATTTGGGTGCCGTCCGGCGAGAAGGCGACGCCGTAGAAGATGTTCTCGATGACGTCAGGCAGCAGTTCTCCGGTGCGGAGGTCCTTGATGCGGAGGGTGAAACGTTCATCCCCCGAGTTGTCCACCGCATAGGCGTAGAGGTTGCCGTCGACCGTTACGGCCGAACCTCCCACCGAGAAGAACGGCTTGCCCTCCGCCTCCACGTTGCCGTCAAGCAGGACTTCCTCGCCGGGGATTTCGACGCCCGGCTGGACAGCGGGCGGTGTCCAGTCGGCAATCTTGTCATCGGTGTCCGCGGCCCGGACTCGGCACTGGATGCCGTACTCCTTGCCCTCGGCCGAGCGGCTGAAATACCACCAGCCGTCCTTCCGGTGCGGCACGGAAAGGTCCGTTTCCTGGGTGCGGCCCTTGATTTCCTGGAAGATGGCCTCCCGCAGCGGCTCCTGGTGGGCGGTGACTGCTTCCTGGTAGGCATTCTCGGCCTTCAGGTGCTCCACAACCTCGGCGGATTCCTTGTCCCGCAGCCACTCGTAGTTGTCCACGAAGGTGTCCCCGTGGTGGAGGCGTTCGGACGGAATTTTCTTGGCTGCCGGCGGGGTGGGAACGGCGGTGGCGGAGGAGTCCTGCAGCGGAGTCTGGGTCATGCCTTCAATATATAGAGCCGCCCCGACAATTTTGCCGCCGTTCGCTACCGGGGGATAACACCGCCAAACCCCTCTCCTCCCACCCCGGACGCTCTCTCACTTGACGCTCGTTTTCCCCAAACGCTCTCTCACTTGACGCCGGTTTTCCCCGGACGCTCTCTCACCCGAGGACGCTGGTCGGCTTGAGGTGGCAGGCGTATCCTGTTCACGCCAAGGCACATCCGCCCAGCGTGAGAGGGGAAGTTTATGACCATCCCGCCAGTGCACGAGCCCGAGCCGTTCCCGCCGGAACCGGGCCCCACCCAGCCGGATCCGGCACACCCCGGGCATCCCGGCCCGCCGGCCCCCAATCCCTTCCCTGCACCCGAGCCGCCAGGGCCGCTGCCCGTACCGGACCCCGGTCCCGCACCACTGCGGCCGGACCCCACCCGGGACTGAGCCGGCACCGGCGAACACCGCCACATCCCAACCCAGGAGCAGCCGGAAAAGGGGCCTTCCGCACCATGCGGAAGGCCCCTTTTTCCGCCTTCCGACGCGGATTCCGGCACCCAAAAAAAGTCCTAAAAATCTTTGGCGTGACGCTTGCGGACCTGCCTCGCCAGTGATAAAAAATCTATATCAGCCAATACAGATCGGCTGATACCAAAAGTGTTGGACCGTCTCTTACGAGGAGGGAAGCCATGTTGATGCGAACCGATCCGTTCCGCGAGCTGGACAGGCTGGCCCAGCAGGTCCTCGGCACCGCAGCGCGTCCGGCAGCCATGCCGATGGACGCATGGCGTGAGGACCAGGAATTTGTAGTCGCCTTTGATCTGCCCGGCGTCGATGTGGATTCAGTGGATCTGGATGTGGAACGGAATGTCCTCACGGTCAAGGCCGAGCGGCCTGATCCTGCGGGCAAGGACACCGAGCTGATCGCCTCCGAGCGGCCGCGCGGCGTGTTCAGCCGCCAGCTGATCCTCGGGGACACCCTGGATGCTGAAAATGTGAAGGCTACGTACGACGCCGGTGTCCTGACACTGCGGATTCCTGTCACCGAAAAGGCCAAGCCGCGGAAGATCGAAATTGAGACGAAGGGGGCAAAGCAGGAAATCGCCGCCTAGTTTCAACACAGGATCGGGACGTCGGGCACTGATTGTGTACTGCCTCTTCAGGGCGGATGGCCATTCTGAGCACGCCACAGCGCTTCCAGCGCATCGGCAGGTTGCGCCTGAACTTCCCGATACGGTGGCCCCCGGTTTCGGCCGGGGGTCGTCCCATGCCCGGACTCAGGTGTTGAGCTCCAGCATCAGGGCGGGCAGTTCGTCGGCCAGTTCGCGGGCCAGGAATCCCAGGGGGCCGAGCCTGCTGGCCAGCCGGTCCGCGGCGGCCGCGTGGAGGTGTGTTCCCCAGCAGGCGGCCTGCGGTCCCGTGGTTCCCCGGGCGCGGAGGCCGGCGATGGCTCCAGCCAGGACGTCGCCGCTGCCGGATGTGCCCAGCCCGCCGTAACCGGTGGTGATCTTCCACAGCTCCGACTCCTCCGGGGCGTCCGGGCCGGACGGGCGGGCAATGAGCCCCTGGCAGCTCACTACGGCCTGGTACCTGTCGGCGATTTCCGCAACATCCGCCGGCAGGTCCTTCAGGTCCCGCTCCAGCAGGATCTCCGCCTCCTTGGGGTTGGGCGTCAGGATCAGCCGGCCCTTCCACGGGTCACACCGGTCCTGAACGTTCACCAAAGCACCCAAAGCGAAGGCATCGAGAACGACGGCGGGCCCTCCGCCGTCGTTCTTGTCCCCGGCGGCGGCCTCCCGCTCCAGGAGGGCCCGGAGCAGGTCCTCGGCGAGGTCCGGATCGTCCAGGCCCGGGCCGACCAGGATGGCGTCAGCGCTGTCAAGGTATGACGAAATCAGGTCCAGTCCCTCACCCGTGACGGACCCGCTGGCGGTTTCGGGCAGCCCCGTGGCCCCGCACTCAGGCAGCGCCACGCCCACCTGGACGGCCACGGATTCCGCCACGGCCAGGGTGAGCTTCCCAGCACCGGCACGCAGTGCGGCCGCGCCGGCGAGCAGCGCCGCCCCCGGCGTTGCCCGCGCGCCTCCGATCACCAGGACGGAGCCGCGCGAATACTTGTCCTCTCCCGGCGCCGGCAGCGGCCAGTCGCGGAGCAGCGACGGCGTGACGAGGGTTGGCGGGGCGGTATCACTGTGGGTGGACACTGGAATCCCCTGCGTGTTCGGTGACGGTGACGCCATGTTCGGTCAGGTGGTCAGCAACGTTGAAGCTCTCCAGCGTCCAGGGGCCCTCGCCTGCAGGCCGCACAAACCGGGTGATGGAGGCATTCAGTACCGAGGTGCTGGCCGCCAGGTCCAGGAGTTCCTTCTCCGTCATTCCCTCCAGCACGTAGCGGAACAGCATGATCAGGGCGTCGTGGCAGACGAGCATTACCCGGTGCCCGCTGCCGAGGTTGTTCAGTTCGTCCAGGACGGAGCGCAGCCGGAGCGCCACGTCCGCCCAGGATTCACCGCCCGGCGGCCGGTAGTACATCTTCCCCAGCCACTCGCGGCGTTCGGCCTCCTCCGGGTAGCGCTTCTCCACGCCGAGCCGGGTCAGCCTGTCCAGGATGCCCAGTTCGCGGTCCCGCAGCCGCTCATCCAGCTGGACCTTCACCGGCCAGCCCGCAGCCTCCACTGCGATTTCGGCCGTCTGGAAGGCCCGCGCGTAGGGGGAGGAGACCACGGCGTCCGGCCGGAATTCCTCGGCGATGCGGGCCAGCGCCGCGCCGAGTGCCTTGGCCTGTTCCTGGCCGGTGCCCGAGAGGTTCACGTCTGCGTCCCGGGCAGGCACAGCAATGACTTCCGCCCCTGCCATCCGGGCATCGGTGGCGGCCACGTTGCCTTCGCTTTCGCCGTGGCGGATCAGCAGAAGCTCCACCGCCCCGGCTTCCTGCACAGCCTCTGTCAGTCCGTCGTCCTTCACAAAGAATCACCCCGTCCGCGTGCCCTGCCGAATGCAGGAACACTACCAGCGGCGTACCCACGGCGCCGGGAAAATAACGGACGACGGCGGCCGGCCGGGCAGTGCGGGGTCACTCCCGGCACCGCATTGGGTTGTGTAACAACCTAGTCTGTGACACTATCTAGCCATGACCCCCGACAAGCGATGGCCCAGTGACTGGGTGCGGGCTGTGCTCCCCACCTGCATCTTGCAGGCCGTCGCCGGGAGCGAGGCCTACGGATACCAGATCATCCAGGCGCTGAAGGCTGCCGGGTTTGACGGGCTCAGCGGCGGGACGCTCTACCCGGCGCTGAACCGGCTGGAGACGGACGGTTTTGTCAGCTCCGAATGGCGTCAGGGGGACGCTGGCCCGGGAAAGAAGTTTTACTCCCTGACCCCTAAAGGCCGGCAGCGGCTTGAGGAGTCGGCCCGGGACTGGAATCGGTTTTCTGCGCTCATCAAGGACCTGCTAGAGGAAAAGAAGGCACACTAAATGTCGTCACAGGAATACCTGAAGGCCCTGGCTTATGAACTGCGCCAGCGGAAACTCAACGAAGACATGGTCAGCAGCAGGCTGCAGGAGGTCAGCAGCCACTTGGCCGAGAGCGGCGAAAGCGGCGAAGCAGCCTTCGGGCAGCCAAAAGACTACGCGGCTTCATTCCCCGCAGGCACAACCACCTCGAGGGGCGCGCGGGTGGGAAACCTTGCCGGGCTGGTTGTGATCGCGACGCTCGCTGCGTACCTGGTGCTGCGGGGGACGCTCGACGTCAGCTTCGGCATCTCCGGCACGCTCGCGTATTTTAGTGCGGTGGTGGCTGTCACGGCTGCCCTGATCGTGGCCGGCCAGCGGATGGATCGGCACCTCCCGGACCCGCGGTAACGCCGGGCCTGCCATGGCAGTTGCATCACACCGCACCGCCCTACCGCTGCGGCGTCAGCACCTTCGAGAACACCGTGGCGCCGTTGGCGTTCCGCAGGCTCACCGTGAAGGTGTCGGAGTCCAGCTGGACGTGCCCGAAGAACTGGTTCTCGCCGTCGCGCGGTGACTCCCCGGCGAATTTGCCCGCCTTGGAGAACACCACCTCGGGCCCGAACGTGCCGTCCATGGCGTTCGGGCCGAACGAGCCTGCGGCGATGGGGCCGGCCACGAACTCCCAGAATGGATCGAAGTCGGTGAACGCGGCACGCTCCGGGGAGTAGTGGTGCGCGGCGCAGTAGTGCACGTCGGCGGTCAGCCAGACGATGTTCTTCACCCGGTTCCGCTTGAAGGCGCCCAGCACCCCGGCGATCTCCAGCTCGCGGCCCAAAGGTGCGCCGGGATCACGGTTGGCCAGGCTCTCCTGGTTCACGGCGCCGTCGGGCACGATAATCCCCAGCGGCAGGTCCGCGGCGATCACCTTCCAGGTCGCCTTCGACTTCGAGACCTCCCGGATCAGCCAGTCCACCTGCTCCTGGCCCAGGATGGACGTTGCGTAGGCTTCCTTGCCGTCCGTGTTGGGGGACTTGAAGGTGCGCATGTCCAGGCAGAAGATGTCCAGCTGCGGGCCGCGGCTGATTTTCCGGTAAATGCGGGCGGGCTGGTACTGGCCGGCGTCGTCGAACGTTCCCGGCCGCCAGAGCGCTGCGGAATCGGCGATGGGCATGTTCTCCTGCCATGCCTGGCGGCCGCGGGCGGCAAGGGTGTTGACGTCGCGGACGGTGTAGCGGGGATCGTCCAGGATCTCGCCGGGGTACCAGTTGTTCGTGGTCTCGTGGTCGTCCCAGTTGGCGATCACCGGGACGTCGGCGAACATGGCGCGCATATTGGCATCCATGGAGTTGTACCGGTGCCGGCCGCGGAACTCGGTGAGGGTTTCAGCTACTTTGGACACCTCCTCGGTGACCAGGTTCCGCCATACCTGCCCGTCCTTCTCCACCACGGTTTCGGCCAGCGGCCCGTCCGCGTACACGGTGTCGCCGGAGTGGATAAAGAAGTCCGGCCGGGTCTGGTGCATGGCCCGGTAGCCGCGCATGCCGCCGATCTCCTCGTTGATGCCCCAGCCCTGGCCGGCAGTGTCGCCGGTCCACACAAAGCTTTGGGCGGACGACGACGGTGCGTCGCCTCCGTTGTTCGAGTCGCCGTTGCGGCCCCGGCCGTTGTACGTCCCGGCGTCCGGAGCCGTGCGGAAGGTGCCGCGCACGCTCTCACCGGCCGCGCCGCCGTCGTCCTCGAAACTGATGTCCAGCGCGAAGCGGGTGTTGGACGGCAGGTTGCCGGCGTGGATCTTGGCGGTGAAGTCGCACGCCTGGGTGGCCCGGGGCCCCCTCATGACGCGCTCGAAGGCGCCCCGGCCGCGCAGTACCTCGCCGCCGTCGTCAACGGCCCGCAGGACAGCCGTCATCCGCCCTGGCCCCGACGCCCGCGACCACAGCACTGCCGAGTCCGACGTAACATCTCCGGTGGCAATGCCGCTGGGCAGCGTGAGCCGTTTCCGCACCAGTGCGATGCCGGCGGGACTCTGGCGCGGGGCGGCCCGGACGGTGCCGGCGTGGGCGGACGCAGGCACGGCGGCCAGCGCGGCGGCGAGGACGGATCCCTTGACGATGGTGCGGCGTGGCACGGCGGCCGGTGAAATCGAAGTCATGCCCCCACGCTGCCGCCGCCGGGCGCACGGACTCTGGCCCTCGGATGAACGCGGGGTGCCGGGTGCTTGAACAGCCGGGAACACCCTCCGGCAGGAACGGCCTTGGGCCGCCCGCGCGGTGCTGCCCAGCACCGTGCGGGGCCGGGCCGTTCATCGGGCGGGCGGCACTGCCCCGGCCCCACATCCCCTATGGAACGGCGAATTCGCCGATCCGGCCCTCCCGCAGCGCTGCCCCCACGCCATTGATGGCGCCGTAATCGGGAAACAGCACGGACTGGCCGGCCACGAACCCGGCTCCGGCCGTGGGCAGGGTCATGGTGCCGATGGCGTTGACGTCCAGGTTCCGCAGGCTGTAGGCGAGGATGGCGGCCTGGACCGGGTCGAAGCCCTTGTCCACGGTGAGGCAGCAGGAAGCGAAGCCCACCAAGCTGCGGACGGCGTTGACATCGTTGAGGACGCCACCCGCGGTCAGCCGGGACAGGATGGCCTTGAGCAGGATCTGCTGGTTGCGGACCCGCTGGAAGTCGCCGTCTGAGAAGGCGTACCGCTCGCGGGAAAACTCGAGCGCCGCCTGGCCGTCCAGGTGGTTGACTCCGGGGCCGAAGACGTGCCCGGTGTCGTGCGTGGACTGGAAGGGAATGGGGACGTTGACGTCGATGCCGCCCAGCCCGTCCACGAGGACCTTGAGGCCGCCAAAGTCCAGCATCAGGGTGTGGTCGATGGTGATTCCGAGCAGTTGCTGCACCGTCTGTGTGGTCATGTCGATGCCGCCGTACTGCAGCCCGGCGTTGATCTTCGCCCCGCCGAAGCCCGGGATGTCCACCCAGGTATCCCGGTTGATGGACACGATGTACAGGGTCCTGCGGTCGGCCGGGACGTGGACGAGCATCAGGGTATCCGAACGGTGGTCCATCGCTTCGCCGGTCGCCGCCGTGTGTGCCGCCGCGTCCTTGGCAACGCCGCGCATGTCACTGCCGATCACCAGCACATTCATGGGCACGGCCGGCAGGTCCGGGATGGGTTCCGGAGGCGGCGGGGGAGCAGGGGCAGG
Source organism: Pseudarthrobacter oxydans (assembly GCF_013314975.1). Taxonomy (GTDB): domain Bacteria; phylum Actinomycetota; class Actinomycetes; order Actinomycetales; family Micrococcaceae; genus Arthrobacter; species Arthrobacter oxydans. Next base: position 88,307 of record NZ_JABTYH010000012.1, read on the forward strand.
CGGAGGTGCCTCAGAAGGGGTTTCCGAGGGGGACGGTGTCTCGGATGGCGACGGCGACGGCGACTCGCTCTGCGTCGCCGCGGGCTGGGCCTCGGGGGCGGGACGGTTGAGGCTGATGACGGCGACGACGGCCACAGCCACCAGCGCAAGCGCCAGCAGCGCCGCGATCCACCGCCGGCGGCCGTGTGCCACCCAGCTGCCGCCGTGCGGGCCGGGCCCGGATGGATCGGTTGGCCCGTTGCCTCCGGGCCCGGATGAACCGGGCCCGGACGAACCAGGACCAGAGGGACCGGATGAATCAGGACCGCCAGGCATGCTCACGATGTCTCACCTCATTGTGGGTAGGTGGGATCAGTGTCAGCCCGCGAGGCCCCTGCTGGCTACAAACTTGTCCAAACTGTCATCTGCCAGGGCCCTTGAGAGCCCCGCAATGGCGTTGCGGTCCGGGATCACGATGGACTGGCCGTCTGCCGACGTTCCCGTTCCGAGCGTTGGGAGGGTGAACATGTCCATGTCGTCGGAGCGGACGTTCCGGAGCTCCAGCCCCAGCCGCGCCAGCGTACCGGCGTTGAGGCCGCTGTCCGCGCTGACAAAGGGTGCCATGGCGCTGATGACGTTGTGGATCTTCACGGGGTTGAGGAGCGTGTCCCGGCTGAGGTTCTTCGCCAGCAGCGCCTGCAGGAAGGCCTGCTGGTTGCGCACCCGCTGGTAGTCGCCGTCGGCATAGGCATACCGTTCGCGGACGAAGTCCAGGGCTCCCTTGCCGTCCAGGACCGTGGGCCCCTTGGCGTACTTCTTGCTGCTGTGCGGCGAGACGAACGGCTGGGTGACGTTCACTTCCACCCCGCCCAGGGCGTCGGTCATGCCCACGAACCCTTCGAAGTCGATCATGGCCACATGGTCGATCCGCTGGTTGAACAGGGATTCGACCGTCTGCACCATCAGCGGGACGCCGCCGTAGGCGAGGGCTGCGTTGATCTTCGCCTGGCCGTGGCCCGGAATGTCGACCCACGTGTCCCGCATCAGGGAGACGGTGAAGATCTTGGACCTGTCCGCGGGGACGTGCACCAGCATCAGGGTGTCGGCGCGCTGGTTGGAGTTGCCGCCGGACAGGGCCTCTTCCGTGGTGGCGCCGCGGCTGTCGCTGCCCATCACCAGGATGTTCAGCATGCCGTCGGCCACGGCGTTCTGGGAGCCTTCCGCTGTTCCGGCGCCGGGCTGGTTTCCGTCCGGCCCGGCGGCTTCACCGGGTGCCGGCTCTCCCGCGGCAGCGCCCGCCTGCTGGCGCTGGGGCCGGAGGGATTCCGCCGGCCAGGGAGAGTCGATGGTGGTGATCTCGGACTCGTAGATCTGTCCCAGGCTGTACAGGTAGGCCCCGAGGGAGGCAGGAACGATGATTGCCACGGCAAGGAGTACCAGCAGGATGGTCCGCAACGGGCGGCGCCTGCGGCGTTTGGCCGGCTCGGGTGCGTCTGTTGGCTGGGTGCTTGGATCGTGCAGCTGGATGCCCATTTGGGAAAATTAGCACCGGCAAAAATCCATTACATCGGGGGAATCCGCAGAAAAACCGCAGAGATAACCACAGGTTGAAACGACGACGGCGGAGGCCGGCTCAGGCGGGAACGTTCAGGCGTGCGTGGCGGAGGATGGAGACGATGGCCGGAGCCAGCTCGTCCTCCATCTGCCGGTAAACCTCGGGCGAGCGCCGGTACGGGTCGATGATGTCGTTGTCCCCTGCATTCGGCGGCAGGGACAAATGCCGGACCCCCGCTGCCCTCGCTGCCAGGCTCTTCCAGAAGGCGGTGTTGGCAGCCAGCCGGTCGCCGTCGTCGGCCGTTCCTGCAGGAGGCGTGCCCCCGCCCGATGCTGCCGCGCGCTGGTCCAGGACGTCGAGCATGCGGGCGAATTCGCGGATGGTGAAGGTGCGTTTGAGGAGCGAGGCGTCCAGCTGGAGCACTTCGCCGCGGTGCCCGGTGGTCATGGTGAGAACCAGGTCCACGCCGCGCAGGATCGCCGGGGTCAGCTGGCGGGCCGCGAAGTTGTCCGGGTCCCCGCCGAAGGTGCGCACGATGTCCGCGGAGATGGGCTGCATGGGCTCGCCCACCATGGCGCGCGTCCCCGCGCTGGTGACCACGAAACCGCCCGGCACCGCCTGGTTGAGGCCTGCCTGCAGCAGCCGCTCGGCCACCGGAGAGCGGCAGATGTTGCCGGTGCAGACGGTGAGGATTCGTACTGGTGCGGATGTGTCCAAGGGGATTTTCTCTTTCCAGCCGGTGCGCGGACCGTCCGGCCCGCACGTTTCAACTTAACACGCAACACCCGCACGCTCTCTCACTTGATGCAGCTTTTGGCCGCACGCTCTCTCACTTGACGCAGCTTTTGGCCGCACGCTCTCTCACCTGACCCAACGGCACCGCCACGCGTCACTACCAATCCGGCGGCTCTGCGCCCACCATGGATGCAGGCACCGATGCGGAGGAGGGGCACGATGAGTCCACAGGACCAGCCGGAACGCGACTGCGTGATCGCTGGCGGTGGCCCGGCCGGCATGGTGCTCGGCTACCTGCTCGCGGGCGCCGGCCTGAAAGTCACGGTGCTGGAGAAGCATGCGGACTTCCTGCGTGACTTCCGTGGCGACACCGTGCATCCTTCCACCGTCACCCTGCTCGGCGAGCTCGGGCTGCGGGAGAAATTCCTCCAGCTGCCCCTCACCCGGCTGCCCACCCTGGATGCCGTTGTGGAAGGGCAGCGCATCACCATGGCCGACTTCCGCACCCTCCGGGGCCCCGACAACTTCCTGGTCCTGGCCCCGCAGTGGGACTTCCTGAACTTCCTGGCCCGCGAGGCGGCAGCTTTCCCCACCTTCGAGCTGCTGATGAACACGGAGGCCGGCGGACTGATCATGGAGCAGGACCAGGTGCGTGGCGTGCGGGTTGAAACGCCCGACGGCGGACGCGAGATCCGTGCGACGCTGACCGTGGCCGCGGACGGGCGGGCGTCCGTGCTGCGCTCGGCGGCGGGGCTGGTACCGGATGAGTTCGGCGTGCCCATCGACGTGCTGTGGTTCAACCTTCCCAAACCGCCCTCGCCGCCGCCAGTGACCCTCGGGTATATCTCCTCCCGCGGGATGGTCCTCACCCTTGACCGGGGCGACAGGTACCAGTCGGGCATGGCCATCCAGAAAGGCGGACTCGATGAGCTCCGGGCTGCAGGTCTGGGCGCACTCCGTGAACGGCTCACTCGCGCGGCTCCTGTGCTGCAGCCGGTGGTTGGCACCCTGCAGGACTGGGAGCAGGTCAAACTCCTCTCCGTCCAGATCAACCGGCTCCGGCGCTGGTACCGGCCGGGCTTCATGGCTATCGGCGATGCCGCCCACGCAATGTCCCCGGTGTTCGGCGTCGGCGTGAACTTCGCCATCCAGGACGCCGTGGCGCTGTTCAACGCCATTTCGGGGGACCTGGCTGCCGGAACGGCCCCGGTGGAGAAGCTCGCGGCTGTGCAGCGGCGCCGCGAGATGCCGGTGAAAGTCATGCAGCTGATCCAGCGCAACGGGCACAAGGCCATCTCCAGGGCAGCCACGGGCCGCCGCTTCGCGCCGCGCTGGGTGGTCGCGGTAATCCGTATCGCCTCACCGCTGCTGCGCCGCTTCACCGCACGGTTTATAGGCGTCGGAATCCGCCCCGAGCATGTGAAACCGGCGGCGGCTGGATCCAGGCGATCCAGGCGCCGCCAGCCGGGCGGACGCTCTCTCACTTGACGCAGTCCCCGGACGGACGCTCTCTCACTTAACGCGGTTCCCGGACGGACGCTCTCTCACTTGACGCAGTCCCCGGACAGACGCTCTCTCACTTGACGCAGTCCCCGGACGGACGCTCGTTCATGCTCGCGAGGTAGGTGATAGAGCGTTGGCCTATTTGGGGCATTAAGTGAGAGAGCGTCGTGAGGGAGGGTTAGAGCCCGGCGAGCATCTCCTTCATCTCGGCGATCTCGGCTTCCTGGGACGTGGCGATGTCGCGGGCCAGCTGGATGCTTTCGGGGTGCTTGCCTGCGGCGATTTCCTGCTGCGCCATGTCGATCGCGCCTTCATGGTGTCCGATCATGTGCTCCAGGAAGAGCCGGACGGCGTCCGTTCCCTGGGCGTCCTTGAGCTTCTCCATGCCCTCAGAATCAACCATGCCGGTCATGCCGTGCCCGGAGTGGTCCGACATCATGGTGGGCACGTTCCAGTCCTTGAGCCACCCGGTCATGGTGTCGATCTCCGGCGCCTGCGCGTCCTTGATCTTGGTGGCCAGGGCGGTGACGTCCGCGGGCATGTCCGGTTTGGCCAGGATCATGTCGCTCATCTCCACGGCCTGCGCGTGGTGCGGGATCATCATCTGGGAAAAGGCGATGTCCGCAGGGTTATGGCCGGCACTGGCATCGGGCATCATGGTGGACGCGGGGCCGGAGCTGCCGTGGTTCATGGGCATGGTGCTTCCGCCGGAGCTTTCGGAGTCGGCAGCGCACCCGGCCAGGCCAAGTGAGGCTGCCAGCGCAGCGGCGACGGACAGGGCTTTGATCTTGCTGTTCATTGTGTGTTGGTCCTTCAGGAACGTAGGTGAACTGGGCCTGTGGAGGCGTGGATGGCCACGCAGCGCAGTCCGTTTACGTTCGGCTGATGGACAGTTCGCAGGGCGTTTTGCTGGGCGGGACGAAGGAGTAGCCGGTGCTTCCGTGAGCGCCTGACGCCGGGGCCAAAAGCGCAGTGGGGTTGGCCGGGGGCGGGACGGCTGCGAGCGATCCGGTCTTGGCCAGCGGGGTGCAGGACGCGCCGCCTTCCCGCACGTCCGGGCAGCCTGCGCTGCATGATTCGGAGGCGGTAAAGGCCGCGCCCACAGCGTCCGCCAGGACCGCTGCGTGCCCGGCATCGGAATGTTCGACGGCGGTGTGCCCGGCTGAATGGTCCACGGCGGCATGTTCCGCCGCGGTGTGCCCAGCGGGAGCGTGCCCGACGGCGGCGTCCCCGGCCGCGACGGCGGCGCCCGCGTGGGCTGCGTGCGAGTAATGGTCCGCGGTCATGACGTGCATGCCGAAGATTCCGGCCACGATGGCCATAACCGCAGCCAGCAGCCCCGCGCGGAGGAGGGCTGCCGGCAGGACGCTGGCGCGTGCGGTCATGCTGGTTCCTCCTCCTTCAGTGGACGGGGCGGGACTGGATTGGATCGGACTGGGCGGGACGGGCCGGGTTCAGTACCTTCAACGTACCTCGGACGGGCTGAGTTTCACCCGCCGCAGCAGCTGGGCGTTCAGGGCCACCACAATAGTGGACGCGGACATCAGGACCGCCGCGGCTGCGGGGGAGAGCGCCACCCCGGCGAACGCCAGGACACCGGCGGCCAACGGAACGGACAGGATGTTGTAGCCGGTGGCCCACACCAGGTTCTGCCACATCTTCCGGTAGCTCGCCCGGGAGAGGTCCACCATGGACAGCACCGCGCGCGGATCATTTCCGGCGAGCACCACCCCGGCGGACTCCATGGCCACGTCCGTGCCGGCCCCGATGGCGATGCCCACCTCAGCGCGGGCCAGCGCCGGCGAATCGTTGACGCCGTCGCCCACCATGGCCACCTTCAGGCCGCGCGCCTGCAGTTCGGCAACCTTCTTGTCCTTGTCCGCAGGCAGCACCTCGGCGAACACTTCATCAATGTTCAGGTCCTTCGCCACGGCCTGTGCCACCTGCCGGGCATCGCCGGTGATCATGCCCACCTTCACGCCGCGGTTCTGCAGGGCCGCGACGGCCTGGCGCGACTCCGCCCGCACCGCGTCCTCCAGGCTGACCGCCCCCAGCACGCGGCCGTCGTCGTCAATCACGTGCAGGACGGCAGCGCCGCGGTCCATCCACGCCCGGGTGGACCGGGCCAGGGCGGAAGGTTCGACGGCGCCCAGCTCGCGCAGGAGCGCGGGCCCGCCCACGTGCACGGTTCGTCCGTCCACGGAGGCCCGCACGCCCCGGCCGGTCAGGGAGCCGAAATCCGTGACGGCAGGAAGGGTGAGGTTGCGTTCCCGTGCCGCGCGGACGATGGCCCGGGCCACGGGGTGCTCGCTGTCCGATTCAACCGCGGCGGCAAGGGCCAGCAGCTCGTCGGCGTCCACGCCCTCGGCGGCGGCCACGTCCTTCAGTTCGGGTGCGCCCGTGGTGAGCGTGCCGGTCTTGTCGAAGAGGACCACATCGATGGTGCGCATGCGTTCCAGCGCCATCCGGTTCTTGATCAGCACCCCGGCCCGGGCGGCCTGTTCGGTGGAGATGGCGATGACCAGCGGGATGGCCAGGCCCAGGGCGTGGGGGCAGGCGATGACCAGGACGGTCACGGTGCGGGTGACGGCTTCCGGGATACTGCCCAGCAGGGTCCAGGCGATGAAGGTGAGGACACCCGCCCCTGCGGCGAAGTAGAACAGGAAGGCCGCGGCGCGGTCGGCCAGGGCCTGGGCCCGGGAGGAGGACGACTGTGCCTCGGCCACCAGCCGCTGGATGCCGGCCAGGGCGGTGTCGTCGCCCACTGCCGTCACGCGGACGCGGACGCTGGTGTCCGTGGCCACGGTTCCGGCCACCACGGTGTCGCCCGGGCCGCGCGGCACGGTTTTGGATTCTCCCGTGATCATCGACTCGTCGACTTCCGCCTGCCCCTCCACCACCGTTCCGTCCGCAGGCATCCGGGCGCCGGAACGGACCAGGACCAGGTCGTCTGGCCGGAGTTCGGAGACGGGAACGGTTTCCGTGCCGGTGTCCGTAATGCGTTCGGCCTCATCAGGCAGCAGTGCCGCGAGGGCATCCAGGGCGCCCTGTGCTGAACCGAGGGCCCGCATTTCGATCCAGTGGCCCAGCAGCATGATGGCCACCAGCAGCGCGAGCTCCCACCAGAAGTCTAGGTCGAAGCCTCCCAGGCCAAGGCTGGTGACCCAGGACGCGGCGAACGCCACGGTGATGGCCATAGCGATCAGCAGCATCATGCCCGGCCGGCGGTCCTTCAGCTCCTGCAGGCCGCCCTTGAGGAATGGCTGGCCGCCGTAGAGGAAGATCACCGTGCCCAGGACGGGCGGGATCCAGGTTGAGCCGGGAAACATGGGGGCCATGTAGCCCAGGATGTGCCCCACCATGGGGCTGAAATAGACCACGGGGATGGAGAGCGCCAGCGTCAGCCAGAACCTGTTCTTGAACATGGCCGTGCTGTGTCCGGCGTGCTGCCCGTGCGTGTGGACGGCATGGTCGTCATCCCGCCCCGCGGTGTGGCCGTGGTTCTGGTGCCCGTGCCCGCTGCCTGAAGCAGCCGACGGTTCGGTGAGGGTGCCGCCTAAGGGGCGGTCGTCGTCGTGATGGTGGTGCTGGTGGTCCTGCATCGGTTCCTCCTTGGAGGGCACCGCAACCCGGGGCAGCAGCCCCGGTGCGGAAAATCAGTTGGCAGCCAGGGAGTACCCGGCCGAGGTGACGGCCTGGCGGACCGCCGCGTCTGAAACGGAGCCGGCAACGGTCAGGCCGGAACGGCCGCCGGCCACCAGGTCCACGGAGGCCGACTCGACGCCGTCAAGGGCGGAGACGGCCTTCTCCACCGTCCGGACGCAGTGCCCGCAGGTGAGGCCCTCGACGGAGAAGGTGCGCCGGGAGGGGGCAGCGGCGTCGGAATTTACGACGGCGGCGGGCGCCTTCTGCGCGTGGCCTGCGGGAGAGCAGCAGCTGCAGCCGGTGCTGGAGGCCAGGGGAAGCTCGGTGCGGTTCGCGCTATCAAACATGTCAGTTCCATTCCTTGGTGAAGGACAATTCCTTGCTGGGCAGGTGCTGGGGTTGAACGGCTGTGACGGCGGTGCGGGGCACCGGCCTGGACATACCACTTCACTGACAACACCTTGAATATACCCCCAGGGGGTATGAGCGTCAAGGCTTCCCCGTCATCCAAATTCCGGATTGCTGCGGAAGTGGCCGTAAGCCCTTACCCCGGGGGTCTTGCCCGGCCATAATGGGAGGAGTGCGGACTGTGCCAACGGCCGGGGACGTGTTGGACGCTACATGGAGGTGGCCCTGTGTCAGAGCTGACCGGCCCTTATACCTATTCCAGCGCGCTGGGGGACAACCAGTGCGTGGCCGGGACGTTCCGCGTGGACATCGAAACATGGAAGATCCACTGGTCGGATGCCATGTTCCAGCTGCACGGATACCGGCGGGGCGAGGTTGTGCCCACCCTGGACTTGCTCTTCTCGCACAAGCATCCGGAGGACCGGCCCAAATGCGAGGAAATTGTGGCGCAGGTTGTCCGGACCGGCGGCTATTTCTGCATGTACCACCGGATCATCGATGCCCAGGGGAGGACCCGGCGCGTCCTGACAACCGGTGACGCCATCGTGGACGGCGGCCGCGTCACCGCGCTGGAGGGCATCATGCTCGATCTCACCTCAACGCTCCAGCGTGAAACCGAGCAAACCGCCCGTGACGCGGTCATCGGGGCCACCTCCACCAGGACCGTCATCGACCAGGCCCGCGGCATCCTCATGGGCCAGCTGAAAATGGGGTCTGACGATGCCTTCCAGATGCTGGTGAGCACCAGCAGCCACCGCAATGTCAAGCTGGTGGTGGTGGCCGCCGAACTGGTGCAGCTGGCCAACTCGGCGGAGTCGCGCAAGTACCTGGAAGCTGCTGTCAAGGCCATCGAGATGGATGGCCGGGGGAACGCGGCGCAGCGGAAGCGGGCTGTCTAGGGCCAGTTAGTGGTGCTCCACCCAGCACGCCAGGATGGTGGTGGACAACTGGTAGGCCAGCGCATTGCGGGTGATGCCATCCGGGCCCAAGGTCTCCGGCAAACCCGAGGCGTCAACCTGCAGCACAAAGCTGTCCTTCTGGAACACTGCCGATCCGTCCGCGGTTTCGTAGGCGGGAAAGCCGAGGCTGGCGAGTCCCTCGATCGGCGTCGCGTCCTCAGCCAGCGCCTGCATGGCGTCAAAGTACGTCAGCGCTGCAGCCTTGTCCGGTGCTTCCCGGACGGAGATATCAAGCGCACCCTCGTCCAGGTGGTACGTGCAGGTGAAGGTGCTGTCCGCCCAGCTGTTGACGGTGTGAGGGTCCTGGTCCAGGTCAAGGATCGCCGTGAGCCTGTCCATCGGCTGGTCACCGCACACCATCTTCGCTGCTTCGCTGGGTTCACTGACGGCAGTGCGCTGGGAAGGTGAGCCGCCGCCGTGATGTCCCGCGTGGCCGCCCTGCGCTGAGGGTGCCGCAGCGGAGGCATCCGACGACGGCGCCTGGGCAGCTCCCACGGACCCCGCCGCCGCGGCGCAGCCGGAGAGCAGCACGGCGGAAACAGCCAGCGAGGCAAGCAGTGGCGTGCGGTATGTCATGTCTCTTCCGTCCTTGCCGCACCCTCTCCGGGTTGCGCCGTTTGTTCGGTTCCTGCGGGGTTGGGCTTGGCGGTGCGCCAGGTCAGGCTTTGAGCTTGGCGTAGATGACGTAGTTGTCATCAAAGAGCCCTGTGTCGGGGTCATAGCCGTCACAGGTGATCAGCCGGAGTTCGGGGCCTGCCGTGTTCCCGTAGACCTCCAGGGTGGGGAAGTCGTTCTTGCTGTAGAGGGCTCCGCGGTCGACGGTGAACACGGCGATGCTGCCGTCGGTTCGTGAGACGTTGATTTCGGTTCCCGGGGTGAGCTGGCGGAGGTCCGCGAACACACCGCCGCGGCCGCTGGGAGAGTTGACGTGGCCCAGCATGACGGACGGTCCGCGTTCACCGGGGGTTGGGGATCCGTTGTACCAGCTGGCCGGCGCACCACTGCCGGTGTCCTGCGGCACTTCGAGCGATCCGTTCTCCCGCAGGCCGAGCTTGAGGAGATCGGTCCGCACGCCGATGGCGGGAATTTCAAGGACCACCGGCTCGGACCGGGGCAGGGCTGCAGGCCCTGGCGCCGCAGGCGCGGGAGCGGCCGGTGCCGGCATCGCAGGACTGGCCGCAGCCGGGGCGGGCGCCGAGGAAGCCGCGGCCGAAGCGGAAGGTGGGGCACCGGCGTCGGGCGTTCCGGTCTCTGCGGTGCCGCAGCCGCCCAAAGCCAGCAGGAGCAGAAGCCCGGCCGCCGTGGTGGCCCGGAGGCCCCCGCGGCGGCCGGAATTCATGGTTGTCACAGTGATGATCCAGTCAGCCCAGGCTTAGGCCGCGGATCCCGCGCTGCGGCGGCGAACAACGTAGGCGCCGCCGGCGAGGGCAGCCAGGGCAAGGCCGCCACCCAGAGCCAGGGCGCCGGTGTCGGTTCCGGTTTCCTGGCTAACGCCGGTGTCAGCACCGCCTGCGGGCATCTTCATCTGTCCGGCGGTCAAGGTCCCACACAGGGCGGGGGAGGTGGCGGCCAGCGGGAGTTCGGGAACAAGGTCGCTCTTGGCTGCCTGGCCCGCTGCGCTCAACGTTGCCGGGTCAAGGCCGTGGACAACAACCACGGCGGTTCCTGCTTCCAGGGCGGCCTTCGTTTCTGCGTTCAGTTCAAAGGTGCGGTCCACGGTGTAGCTGGCACCCTGGCCGGCGACCTTGAGGTCCAGCCCGGCGGCAGGGCTGGTATCGCCGCTGGTGGACAGGGTGGTGACAATGCCGCCGTAGCCCGGTGCGCCCTCGGTGGTGGACACAACCTGGTCACCGTCCTTGTCAGCGGACGGTGCCGGGCATACACCCTGGGCGCCGCCGTGGATGTGCTGGACGTGGGGGTAGGGAGCGTCCATGAAGGTCGCGGCCAGGCCGGAGACCTTGAGGACGGCGTGGGCCTGGTTGCCCGTGACATCCACAGTGATGGTGCCGGAGGCCGAGCTGCCGTTGATCTGGCCCAACGTGGACTGGTAGGACTGGTCAGCGGCCATCGCGGGGCTGCCGGAGAGCGCAAGGGCGCCCAGTGCAAGGGTTGGTACAGCTAAAAAGCGGAGTGTCTTGTTCATCGGAAAGCAGTCTCCTCATACAAGTGACGTGGTCGTCCCAGATGAGGGACAAAGGTACTTCGGCGCCGCTGCTGTTACGGATGGGAAAAAAGTGAAATAAGCCACAGCTTTGATGACAGCGACACCGCAACCCGCAGGAAAGAAGGGAGTCAGCCCCTGTAGGATGGAACGAAGGTGCGCCGGGAAGTCTGGTCGGCAATAGTTTTGTAGACCCCAGATGCCAGGAGACTCCATGAACCAGACCACGCCCTCAACACCCCCGCCCGGGAAGGGAAAATCCACCGTTCTCTCCAGGGGCAGTTATGCCGAGGCCCTGCGGATCGGGGAAATTCTCCGCAAGGAAACCGTGGGCGGCGCCCTGCTGGTGGCGGCTGCGGTCATCGCCCTTATCTGGGCCAACTCCCCGGCGTCGGACAGCTACTTTGCCCTCCGGGACTTCAAGATCGGCTACGAGCCCTGGCACCTTGAGCTCAGCCTTGGCGCCTGGGCGGCAGACGGGCTGCTGGCCATCTTCTTCTTCCTGGTAGGCCTGGAACTCAAACGCGAGTTCGTCGCAGGGGACCTTCGCCAGATCAGCAAATCGATCGTGCCCGTGGCCGCCGCCGCGGGCGGCGTGGTGGTGCCGGCGCTGATCTACGTTGCGATCAACCTCACCAGCCCCGAGACCCTGCGCGGCTGGGCCATCCCCACTGCCACGGACATCGCCTTCGCCGTGGCAGTCCTGGCCATCATTGGATCCCACCTTCCCAGCGCCCTGCGGATCTTCCTGCTGACGCTCGCCGTGGTGGACGACCTCATCGCGATCACCATTATCGCGTTCTTCTACACCAGCGACCTTGACGTCACGCCGCTGCTCCTGGCCCTCATTCCGCTGGGGATCTACGCCTTCCTGGCCCACAAGTACCGCCACTTCTTCGGCATGAAAGCCTCTGCTGCCTGGGTCATCCTGCTGCCGCTCGGCGTCGTCACCTGGGCCCTTGTCCACGCGTCCGGCATCCACGCCACGGTGGCCGGCGTGCTGCTGGGCTTCGCCGTCCCCGTCATCCGCTCCCAGGCCGCCGGCGGTCCGGACGCCGGGCCCGGCCTGGCGGAAATCTTCGAACACCGCTTCCGGCCCATCTCCGCGGGCATAGCAGTTCCCATCTTCGCGTTCTTCTCCGCCGGAGTGGCCGTCGGCGGCTGGGAGGGGCTGGGTTCAGCCCTTGCGGACCCGGTGGCACTGGGCATCATCGTGGGCCTGGTGGTGGGCAAGCCGATCGGCATCCTGGGTGTCACCTGGCTGCTGACCAAGGCCACCCGGGCGGAGCTGGACAAGTCCTTCAAGTGGATCGACGTGTTCGGCGTGGCCCTCCTGGCCGGCATCGGGTTCACGGTGTCCCTGCTGGTGGCCGAGCTCAGCTTCGGGCAGGGGAGCCTGCACGATGACCACGCCAAGGTGGGCATCCTGGGCGCCTCAGTGCTTGCTGCGCTGCTGGCCACCGCCGTGCTGAAGACCAGGAACCGGCAGTACCGGGAAGCCGAGGCGCTGGAGAAGGTGGACGCGGACCAGGACGGGATCCCGGACGTCTACCAGGAACGGAACTGACGCTCCTACAACAGCAACGCGGGGCCGCTGCGCACCCTTCCGGAATCCCCGGAATGGGCGCGGAGCGGCCCCGCGTTTGGTGTAGCTCGTGCCTAGCGGTTCACCGACCTCCGGCGTCCCACAACGGCCTCGGCTGTTCCTACCAGCAGCACCGCGGCGATGACAGCCACGATGAAGCCCAGGAAGTTCAGCTCGAAGATGTCTCCGGTGCCCAGCAATGATGCGACCACCCCGCCGATGACCGAGCCAACAAGGCCCAGCAGGAGGGTGGCCAGCAGGCCCAGGTTCTGCTTGCCCGGCTTGATGAGGCGGGCAAGTGCGCCAATGACCAGGCCGGCAACGATGAATCCAATCACGGTGTGCTCCTTAGTGGTGGTTGCGGGCGGAAAACGCCCGTACTGCCGCAGCGGTGCCGCAATGGATTCATTCTATGCACGCCCCGGGCTGCCCCCGCTGTGCGCAAAGGGCCCCTGCAGGTGATGGTCCCCGTGCCGGCGGGAATCAGGCCGTGGCCAGGGGCTTGGCCTGTTCCTCCACATGCCGGATCTCCAGCGCCTCAGGGTCCAGCAGCTTCCGCGTGCCGGTCCTCGCGTCCAGGATCCAGAACAGTTCCAGGGCCGGCACCACGTCCATCACCCGCCCCCGGTGGAAAAGTTTGCCGTTATGCCATGCCTCGATTTCGTCGCCGACCCTGAGCTGGCCGGTGAGAACTCCCTGTGCCTCCATGATGCGCCTCCTGCAGTTGTATCCCCGTAAGAGACAGCATGCCGTGGCCACGTTGCTGAAATGTTTCAATGCGGTGTTTTTTCTGTGACTATGCTGGCGCCGGCTCAGCGTGAGGTGTCTTTGCCGATGTCACCAAGGTGGCGGTCCAGCGTCCCCGCGGTTCCGGTTGGGCCGGAACCGTTGCCGGCGCCGTTGGTTCCGGATCCGTTGAGCTGGTCCGAGTAGGGGGCATGGAGCGGTGGCCTCTCGTCGATAAGCTCATTTGCGGCCATGGCCAGGAGGTCGCGCTGGAAGACGGGTAAGGAGATGAGGCCCTGCGAGTAGGCCTGAACCTCGTACTCGCCCGCGGAGCCGCAAATACTGAAGTACCTCAGCCAGAGTTCCCCCATGCTGATGTCGGCGGCCTTCAGTGCATCATTAAGCTGATTGCGTTGTTCCGGTTCATGAGGATCGAAGCCCACGTCTCACCTCTCAGCGTGCTTCCGGAGGCACCTTGGCGAGCAGCTCTTCACTGACCTCAATCAAGGGGAGACCGGATTCCCGGGCTTTTCTGACAAGTTGCTTCATCGCGTCGTCCTTGCTGAGGCCCTCGCGTTCCATGAGCGCCCCGCAGGCACGGTTGATGGTGTCCCGGCTGGCCAAGGCCGCCTGGAGATTTCCGTTGATCCTCAGCAGGGTGTCATCACCCTGGATGTGCGCCAGCAGCGTGGCGGCGGTTCCGGCGAACAGGGACAGGACCCGGCCGCTGTCCTCGTCAAACTGCGCCGGAAGGGCCGCATAGATTTTCAAGGTTCCGATCCCTTCGTTTCCAAACAGCAGCGGGGCGCTGACCACGGATCGGATCGGCAGGTCGGCTACCGCGGACTGCCAGGCTGGCCATCGTCCGTCTGTCCCGATGTCGTCGACAATCACCACCCGTTCACTGGCCCAGGCGGTGAAGCACGGGCCCTCGCGGAGGCCGTACTGGGCGGCGTCCGCCTGCTCCACCACAGGGTCGGTGAAACCGCTGCTGGTTCCCTCGCCGCCTTGGCTGATCAGGGAAACGCCGGTTCCCCCGGCACCGGGTGTTGAGTCCTTGATGCCGCGGGCCAGCAGGTGGACGGCGTTGCCCGCCTTGTCCCGGGTCAGCAGCATGCCTTTGATGCGGGCTACGGCGAGGGCCAGCTCGTCCACGGGCAGTTTGCTGGGTCCCCCGGCCGTGTAGTTCATACCCTCGCCGGACCTTCCAGTACGGATTCGCAGCCATACAGGACCATGGCGGCCTCGCGCGCAGCACCGGTGATCTCCGGAGAGAGGGGCATCAAGCCACAGCCGGATAGCTGTAGAGAATGTAGTCAGCCGCGGCCGGGCCGGTCATCCGAAGTTTGCTGTTAGTCAGGTCAATGCCGCAGCGGTGCATCCCCGCCCGGAAGGCCTGGTCTGGCTTGGGCTCCAGCCCCCTGAGCACGGCCCAGCTGACGTAGAGGCCGTAGAGGCAGTCGGGCCCGAGGCCGCCGTCGTTGGAAGGATCGAAAACCGTTGCCTGGTCAAGGAACTGCTGGAAGTGCGAGATTGCCATTGTGTGGCCTTTTCAGGTTCTGCATCCTGCGCCGCCGCGTGGCTACAGCAGCTTCTCCGGGGCCTGTGCAGGAGGCCCGGGAGGGGACGGGAAATGATTACCGTCACACCTCCGAATGTACGCGCGCCTACGGGGTAAGTACAGGGGCCGGACCACCTGCGCAGGTGCCCATGCCGGTACGGAGCGGGTGCAGGGCTTCTCTGCTGTGGGCATACAGGCCCGGTCCGGAGGAGCCGTGCCGGTAGGATGGAGTGCATTATGGATGACCCTCCTTCACATATGCCCAAGCCCCTCCGCCTTCTGACCGGTTCGCCGGCCACCACGGGAGAGGGGCGCCTGAATGTATGAATGGATCATGCTCGGTATCGGCCTCGTCCTGACGGTCGGTACCGGTTTCTTTGTTGCCTCCGAGTTCGCGCTGGTCAATCTGGACCGCAATGACCTCGAAGCCCGCCAGGCCCGCGGGGAAAAGCGGCTGGGCACCACCAT
This sequence comes from Pseudarthrobacter oxydans, assembly GCF_013314975.1. Lineage (GTDB taxonomy): Bacteria > Actinomycetota > Actinomycetes > Actinomycetales > Micrococcaceae > Arthrobacter > Arthrobacter oxydans. The sequence continues at coordinate 103,592 of NZ_JABTYH010000012.1, forward strand.
CAATGCCCTCAAGATCACCTCGACGCACCTTTCCGGCGCGCAGCTGGGCATCACCCTGACCACGCTCCTTACCGGTTACACGTTCGAGCCCGCGATCAGCTCCATGCTCAGCGGCCCCCTGCAGTCCGCCGGTATTCCGGAGGCCGTGGTTCCCGGCGTTGGAGCGGTGATAGGTATCTTCATTGCCACGGTTTTCTCCATGGTGATCGGCGAACTGGTTCCCAAGAACTTCGCCTTGGCCCTCCCGCTGGCCACAGCCAAAGTGGTGGTCCCTTTCCAAGCCGTCTTCACCGCGGTGTTCAAGCCCGTGATCCTGCTGTTCAACAACACCGCCAACAAAATCATCCGGTCCTTCGGAATCGAGCCAAAGGAAGAGCTGTCCGGTGCCCGGAGCGCCGAGGAGCTGAGCTCGCTGGTGCGCCGGTCCGCCATGGAAGGCGTGCTTGACCAGGACCATGCGGTACTGCTGCACCGGACGCTCCGGTTCTCCGAGCACTCCGCCGCGGACGTCATGACCCCCCGCGTCCGGATGACAGCAGTCAACGCCGATGACACCGCAGAGGACATCGTCGCCCTTGCCACGACCACCGGCTACTCCCGCTTCCCGGTCATCGGAGAGGACCGCGACGACGTGCAGGGCGTGCTCCACGTGAAGCAGGCGTTCGCCGTGGACCTCGCGGACCGGTCCCGCGTGATCGCGTCTGAACTGATGATCGAGCCGCTGCGGGTGCCGGAATCCATGGGCGTGGATACGCTCCTGGTCCTGCTGCGCCGGCAGGGCCTGCAGGTGGCCATCGTCTCCGATGAACACGGCGGAACCGCCGGCATCGTGACGCTGGAGGACCTGGTGGAAGAGATTGTCGGGGAGCTTGAAGACGAGCACGACCGCGCCCGCACCGGCGTGGTGCGGACGGGACGGTCCATCACCTTTGACGCGTCCCTGCGGCCTGACGAACTCTTGGACCGGACGGGGATTACCGTCCCTGACGGGGAGGAATACGACACCCTGGCCGGGTTTGTCACGGACCAGCTGGACCGGATTCCGGAACTGGGTGATGAAGTAGAGATCGACGGCGGGACCCTCCGGGTGGAGCGCGTCCTGGGTACGCACGTGGAGCGGATCCGCTTCACCCCTGACGCCTCACAGGACGCGCCCCGGAGCGCCCACGACCGCATCATTGATGACCTCACGCAGGAGCTGACCCATGAGTGAATACCTTCCCGGCATTATCTGGCTGGTGGTGCTCCTTGTGGTCAACGCGTTCTTCGTCGGGGCTGAGTTTGCCGTCATATCGGCACGCCGCTCGCAGATCGAGCCCAAGGCAGAAGCCGGCAGCAAGGCCGCCAAGACCACGCTGTGGGCCATGGAGCATGCCACGCTGATGCTGGCCACCAGCCAGCTGGGTATTACTGTCTGTTCCCTGGTGATCCTCAACGTCTCCGAACCTGCCATCCACCACCTGCTGGAAATCCCGCTGGGCCTGACGTCCCTGTCTTACGAGGCAATCAGCATCATTGCCTTCGTCACCGCTCTGTTGCTGGTCACCTTCCTGCACGTGGTGCTCGGAGAGATGGTCCCCAAAAACATCTCCTTCTCCGTTCCAACAAGGGCAGCCCTGATCCTGGCCCCGCCGCTGGTGATGGTGGCGCGCATCTTCAAGCCGGTGATCTGGACGCTGAACGGCATCGCCAACTCCATCCTGCGCCTGTTCAAGGTGGAGCCGAAGGACGAGGCCACCAGCGCCTACACGCTGGATGAGGTGGCGAACATCGTGGAGCAGTCCACCCGCGACGGCATGCTGACGGACACCACCGGAACGCTGAGTGCCGCGTTCGAATTCACGGCCAAGACTGTGGCGGACGTGGAGGTTCCCATCTCCGAGATGGTGCTGCTGCCGGAGTCCGCCACGCCCGCTGACATCCAGCGCGCCGTGGCCGGGCACGGATTCTCCCGGTATATCCTCACCAATGACGACGGCGAGCCCTCCGGGTACCTGCACCTCAAGGACGTCATGGACCTGACCACGCAGGAGAAGTTCACCCAGCGTGTGCCGGCCAAGCGCATACGGCGCCTGGCGTCCGCCTTCAGCGGCAGCGAGCTTGAGGACGCGCTGGCCACCATGCGCCGTACCGGTGCCCACGTTGCACGGGTCTTCGATGCGAAGGGCAACACCACCGGTGTCCTGTTCCTGGAGGACATCATCGAGGAACTGGTGGGCGAGGTCCAGGACGCCACCAGCGCCTGAGTCGCCGAGGCGTCACGGCCGCAGCACCGCAGCACCACAGCCACGAAGGCGCCGCTCCGTCACGGAGCGGCGTCTTCCATCGTTAACAGGGCCGGCCAACGGCGCAGGACACAATGGCAGGCCAGGCTTATGATGAGTGCATATACGTGCACATATGCACTCAAGGAGTGGGCTGGATGTTTTCGGTTCTGCGGAACGCAACGTACCGGAGGCTTTTCGCCGCCCAAATCGTGGCGCTGATCGGCACGGGCCTGCTGACGGTCGCGCTGGGGCTGCTGGCCTACGACCTGGCTGGGGGCAATGCCGGCGCGGTGCTCGGTACAGCACTGACCATCAAGATGCTTGCATACGTGGGCCTGGCGCCGGTGATCAATGCGCTGCTGGCCCGCTGGCCGAAGAAACCGGTCCTGGTCGGCGCCGACCTAGTGCGCGCCGCAATGGCCCTGTCCCTGCCGTTCATCACCGAAGCCTGGCAGATCTACGTGGTGATTTTCCTGCTGCAGTCTGCCTCTGCCACGTTCACCCCGGCCTTCCAGTCGCTGATCCCCACCGTCCTTCCGGACGAGCGGGACTATACGCGGGCGTTGTCGCTGTCCCGGCTGGCCTACGACATGGAGGCGCTGGCCAGCCCGGCGCTGGCCGCGGTGCTGCTCACCGTCATGAGCTACAACAACCTGTTCCTGGGCACCGTGGCAGGGTTCCTGTTCTCCGCCGCCATGGTGGCCATGTCCGTCCTGCCACGGGTCTCCGCCGCGGAGGCGCCGCAGGCCTCGCTCTGGCACAGGACCACGCTCGGCGCCAGGATCTTCTGGCGGAGCCGGCGGCTCAGGTCGCTGCTGGCACTGAACCTGGTGGTCGCGGCCCCCACAACCCTGGTGCTGGTGAACACGGTGGTCTATGTCCGCGATGTCCTGCAGCGGCCGGACACGGACCTTGCCCTTGCCCTGGCCTGCTTCGGCGTGGGCTCCATGGCCGTTGCATTGTCCGCCCCGCCGCTGCTGGAACGCCTGGGTGACCGGACGGTGATGCTCACCGGGGCCGCCGTCGTTCCCCTTGTCCTGGCCGGCGCCGTCGCCATTTCCTGGACCGCACCCCGCAGCGGATGGTGGCTGCTGCTCACCGTGTGGTTCATCATGGGCGCGGCCAACTCCACCATCCTCACGCCGTCGTCGAGACTGCTGCGGGAAGCCTCCACCGAGGACACCCGGGCGTATGTCTTCACGGCGCAGTTCTCGCTCTCGCACGCCTGCTACATCCTGGCCTATCCGCTGGCCGGCTGGGTGGGAGCAGTGGCCGGTTTGGGCTGGGCTGCGGCGGGGCTGACAATTGTTGCGATGATAGGCAGTGCAGGAGCATTCCTGTCCTGGCCCCGGCATGATGCCGCAGGGACCGGGGACCGTGCAGGGGAGGAGCAGGACAGTGGCCAGCCAGCCCCGCAGCGAAGCCGCGCCCGCCGCTGACGTCCCGTCCCTGGTCCACCAGGTAACCCCGGGTCCGGAGCTGCTGGAGGCGGCGTCCGCCACCCTCCGGATGCTGGCCGAGCCCACGCGCCTCCACCTGCTCTGGCAGTTGTCGCAGGGCCCCAAGACCGTGACCGAGCTGACGGCCGCCGTCGGGGTGCCCCGCACGGTGGCAAGCCAGCACCTGGCAAAACTCCGTTTCAGCGGGTTGGTGGACACGCGCAAGGACGGCCGCCACGTGATCTATTCCCTGCGCGACGGGCACCTGGTGCGGCTCATCCGCGAAACCATCAACCACGCGGACCACCGCATCACCGGCGAACCCACCCACGGCTGACGCTTTGAAAAGGGGGTGTGCCGCAGCTCACCGCGCAAATTGATCAGCACCCTTAGTGATTTGTGGTTACGATGGGAACGTAAGCCGCTGGCAGGACGCCGGCGGGAGCCGACCGTAGGGAGAAACACCATGGGTTTGGACGACAAGATTGGTAACGCAGCCGAGAAGCTTGGCGGCAAGGGTAAAGAGGCCGCCGGAGAAGCAACCGGTGACGACCGCCTGAAGGCCGAAGGCCAGACCGACCAGGCCAAGGGCGACCTGAAGCAGGCCGGCGAAAAGGTCAAGGACGCTTTCAAGAAGGACTGATTCCGGTCTACCAGCAAGGGGTGCGGTTCCGCTGGAGCCGCACCCCTTGCTTTTAACTGAAGGGCCGGGCAGCTGCCGTCCGTTGTTTCAGCCAGGACAGTCCGTGAGAGGTTTAGGTAGCCTGCGCGGCGTCGCCGATGCCACTTTTCGCAGCACCAGCGCTTGCTGAACCAGGGAGACAACTGAATGCAGACTCAAAACCGGGCAAACCCGTGGCAGGACGGTCTTGGCCGGGTGAGCATCAGGGCAGGCCAGCTGCTGATGCTCCTGGCCCTTACCGCCGTCCTCATCTACGGGCTCATCCAGGTGCGGCTGGTGGTCATTCCCCTGCTGCTGGCGCTGATCCTGGCCGCTGCCATCGCACCGCTGGTGAACTGGCTCAGAAGGAAAGGCTGGCCCAGTGCGGCGGCCACCGGCTTCTCCTTCCTGCTGCTCCTGCTGGCCCTGGGTGGACTGGTCACGGCCATTGTTTTCGCCGTGATCGGCCAGTCGGGCGAACTTGCCCGCAGCGCCACGGCGGGATTCGACCAGGTCTACGCCTTTGTCCGGACCGGCCCCATTCCGGTCGATGACCAACAGATCCAGCAGGCACGTGACGCCGTGCTGGACTTCGTCACCAGCAGCACCGCGGGCGCCGGTGTTGTCACCGGCCTCAGCGCGGCAGGGACCTTCATCACCGGCGCCCTGCTCATGGCCGTAATCCTCTTCTTCTTCCTCAAGGACGGAGAGCGCATCTGGGCGTTCATCCTGCGCGCCTTCAAGGGCACGCGGCTGGTGAAGGCAAGGCGCGTGGGGCAGGACAGCCTCGCGGTACTTGGCGGGTACGTCCGGGGAACGGCCATCGTGGCCATCGTTGACGCGTTCTTCATCGGGTTGGCCCTGGTTGTCCTCGGAGTTCCGCTCGCCCTGCCGCTGGCTGCCATCGTGTTCATCGGCGCCTTTATCCCCCTGGTGGGAGCCACCCTCGCCGGCGTGCTGGCAGCCCTCGTGGCCCTGGTGGCCAACGGGCCTGTCACGGCCCTGATCGTGATCATCGTCGTCATTGTTGTCAACCAGCTCGAAGGCAACTTCCTGCAGCCGGTGGTCATGGGGCGCACTCTCAGCGTGCACGCCCTCGTCATCCTGCTGGCACTCACAGCCGGAACCATCCTGGCGGGCATCATCGGCGCCATCCTCTCCGTTCCCCTGGCGGCCGTCATCTGGGCCGCAATCAAAGCATGGAACGAAAAAACAGACGCCCAAATCACGGCGGAGGATGTTTCAATAGCCGAGCAGGAGACCTCCCGGGACGCACACGGCCGGCTGTCCGCCGCTGCGGCAACGGACCACCCTTCGCGGGAACCGGCATCCCACGGCGGCGCGGGACAGGGAAGCGAGGAATAAGTGAACACCACTACACGCAGCGCACACTGGCTCGATGCCCTGCGCACCCGGCTCTGGCCGCTTCCGGCCCTGGCTGTTGCCTTGGCGGTCGTCCTGGGCATGGCACTGCCCGCGCTGGACTCGGCCGTCGACGGCGAGCTGCCGGACAGCGTCACGGTTTTCCTCTTCAGCGGAGGGCCGGAGGCTGCCCGGGCCGTCCTGCAGGCCATCTCAGGTTCGCTCATCACGGTGACCTCGCTGACCTTCTCACTCACAGTGGTAACCCTGCAGTTGGCCAGCAGCCAGTTCTCTCCCCGGCTGCTGAGGACCTTCACCTCGGACCGGTTTGTGCACGGAACGCTGGCGCTCTTCCTGGCCGCCTTCGCCTTCTCACTCACAGTCCTCCGCAGTGTGCGGGACGAGGGTAACGGCAATACCGCCTTCGTACCTGAAATTTCCGTCACCGTGGCCTATGCGCTCGCCATGGCCAGCGTCGTCGGACTGGTGCTCTTCCTCGCGCACCTCACGCGGGAAATCCGGGTGGAAACCATGATGCGCAGGGTCAACGTGGAAACCCAGGAAACGATCGACCGCGTTTTTCCGCGGGACCGGCCCGCGCCCCCGCCCCAGCCGTTTCCGGCAGAGGGGAGCTTCCCTATCCGCTCCAGTTCCTCCGGCTTCCTGACTTCATATGACCAGGGCGCACTCCTGCAGGCGGCGAAAGATGCCGGCGCCGTTCTCCGCATAGACCGGGAACCCGGCAGCTCGCTGGTCCAAGGCGTCCCGTTTGCCACCGCCTGGCCCGTGGCGCCGGGAGCGACGTTCACTGCGGACGTCCGGGAGAAGCTCACAAAAGACATCAACGCCGCCGTGGCAACCGGGTATGAACGCACCAACGTCCAGGACGTCGGATTCGGGTTCCGCCAGCTGGTGGATGTTGCCGCGCGGGCGCTCTCCCCGGGTATCAACGATCCCACCACGGCGGTGCACGTCATCGGGCACCTCTCCGCGCTTCTCTGCACGCTGGCGGAGCGTAACCCCGGGCCCGAGAGTTCGGTCGACGACGACGGGCGGGTCAGGGTGGTGCTGTCCCTTCCCGGACTGCAGGACTTCCTCAGCCTGGCGATGGACCAGCCCCGGCAGTACGGCGCGTCGGACCCTGCCGTTGCGGCCCGCCTCCTCCGGCTCCTCCATGAGCTTGCGTGGTGCGACCGGAAGGGCCAGTACCGGGCGGAGATCGTGGACCACCTTGGCCGGATGCGCAACGCCATCGGCTCCGCACACTATTCGGCGCCGGAGCGTAAGGACCTGATGGACCTGGCTGATTCCATCGCAAAAGTAATACTCATGTGATCTGCGGAACAGGAATACGAAGCTAGGCTTAGTAAAAGCCCTCTACAGGAAGTGGTGATGGCCACACTGGGTTCGCCTGCGCTTGGACTGCTTCGCTGCCTTGTCGCGCTGCGGGGCGTTTTCGTATGGCTGCTCCTGGTCCTGCTGATTGCCGGTGCTGCTTCCTATACGTCCGGCAGCCGGTACGCCCTGGTTCCCGGGCACAGCCCGGTGCAGGGCGGACAAGCCGCTGGCGACGTGCCGCTTCAGGCAATAGCAGACGCCGATCCGGCAGCGCCTTCAGCCTCCGCGGCGCAGTCCGTCCGCGTTGTCCCCGAGGCCGGCCCGTCCGCTGAGCCTGCGGGACTCGAGAACGAGGGCGAGCGGATCAAGGCGCCCCGCGGTGAACCCGTCCCGGTGCGGACCGGTGCGGTGGATCCGCCGTCATTAATCCAGCGGCTGCCCGGCGGCAGCCTCCACTCCCATGACGTACCGCCTGAGCCGGAACTGCCGGCACTCACGGTGGTGGAGCTTTCCATCAGCAGGACGTAGGAACGGTTCGCCGTTCCACCACACCCCCTACCTGCTGTTTTGACCTGGAAAGAGATACCAATGACACACGTACAGTCCATGCTGGACGCCTACCCCAAGGATGTGGCGGGCATCGACAAGGCCAAGCTCGTGGAATGCATCCAGGCGTGTTTCGACTGCGCGCAGACATGCACCGCGTGCGCCGACGCCTGCCTGAACGAGGACATGGTGGCCGAGCTCACCAGGTGCATCCGCACCAACCTCGACTGCGTCGACATCTGCGCGGCCACCGGAAAAATCCTCTCCCGCCACGGCAATTACGACGTCGGCATCACCCGGGCAGTGCTGGAAGCATGCCGCATTGCCTGCCGTGCCTGCGCGGAGGAGTGCGGCCAGCACGCCTCCATGCACCGCCACTGCGAGGTGTGCGCCGACGCCTGCCGCCGCTGTGAGCAGGCCTGCACCGACCTCCTCGCCTCGCTGGATTAGGCGGGGTGGACGCTATGGCGCATTCACAGATTCCGCTGGCTGTACGGCGCGCCGGCAGCAGGGGCGGGGCCCGTGCCGGGCGCGCGGAAGACCCGCAGCTGCGGCGGATGCTCGCCACGCACGTCCACTGCGGCGAGCCCATGCAGCTGGTGGCAGCGCCGGGCGAGGGGCCGGCGGCAAAGAACGACGGCGGCCTGCTCACCTACCGGTGCGCGTGCGGGTTCAGCTTCGATCACTGGGAGGGCTGAGCGGCTTCTCCAACGGCCGGCTTGTCCTTGGCGCTTATTGGGGGCGCCGAGGGCTGGCATCCTTACATACATCCGCGGAAGGCCCTGACCGTCAGCCGCGGCCGCTGAGCCGTTCGATGAGTTGATCGGCCTGGGCCAGGTTGCGGGCCATTTTGGCGCGCTCAGTCACGGCCTTCTCCAGGTACGCGGCGAGTTTGGCCTTCGCGTCATCGGAGGCCCCTGCTTCCTGTGAGGAGAAGAGCTCGAGGATGTCGGCCATCTCCTCCAGCGAGAATCCCAGGGGCTTCATCTGCTTGATCACCGTGAGGCGCTCGACGTCGTTTTCTGAATACACCCGGAAGCCGCCCCCGGTGCGGGCCGTGGCTGGAAGCAGCCCCACGTCGTCGTAATGGCGGATGGTGCGCAGGGACAAACCTGTCCGTTCCGCCAGTTCGCCGATGTGCATGGTTGAAGTGCCGGCTCGTGCTGTCATGTGGGTGGGCCTCCGTAATGTCCGCGTCCAACCCTACCATCACGTTAGGGTAGAGTTGCTGGAGCCGGAGAGACGCCTGAGCGGCGGACTCCCGGCGTTCCCGGCGCGGCGCTGCGCCCCCTTCATTCTTCGAACACGTGGAGCCGCTGCCCCGCGCCTTCCTGACCATGAACGGAGCCGGCAATGGCCGTCAAAACCTCTGCGGATGCCCCCGCCTCCACACCGGAACAGCTCCAGTCTGTCCGGGAAACCCTGAAGTCGCCGCGGCGGCTCAAGACCGAAGTCCTCGGCGGGCTCGTCGTCGCGCTTGCCCTGATCCCGGAGGCGATTGCCTTCTCGATCATCGCGGGCGTGGATCCCCGCCTGGGACTTTTTGCCTCCTTCACCATGGCCGTCACCATCGCGGTCGTGGGAGGCCGGCCTGCCATGATCTCCGCAGCCACCGGCGCGGTGGCCCTGGTGATCGCCCCGCTGGTGAAGTCCCACGGCGTGGACTACCTGGTTGCCGCCGTCATCCTGGCCGGCGCATTCCAGGTCATCCTGGGCTTGTCCGGGGTGACCAAACTGATGCGCTTTATTCCACGGTCGGTCATGGTGGGCTTCGTCAACGCCCTGGCCATCCTGGTCTTCATGGCACAGGTTCCCGAACTGCTGGGGGTGCCGTGGCTGGTGTACCCGCTGCTGGCACTTGCTTTGGTGATTGTTTTCGGACTGCCCCGGCTCACCACGGCCGTGCCCGCTCCGCTGGTGGCCATCGTGGTCCTCACGCTCATTACCGTCCTGGCGGCCATCACCGTTCCCACGGTGGGGGACAAGGGCGAGCTGCCGGACTCGCTGCCGTCGCTGTTCGTACCGGACGTTCCGTTCACCCTTGAGACCCTGCAGGTCATCTTCCCGTTCGCGCTGGCCATGGCGTTCGTGGGGCTCCTCGAATCCCTTATGACCGCCAAGCTGGTGGATGACATTACGGACACCCGCTCCCACAAGAGCCGCGAGGCGTGGGGGCAGGGCGTGGCGAACCTCGTCACCGGGTTCACCGGCGGGATGGGCGGCTGCGCCATGATCGGGCAGACCATGATCAACGTCAAGGCCTCGGGCGCCCGCACCCGGATCTCCACCTTCCTGGCCGGCGTGTTCCTGCTGATCCTGGTGGTGGTGCTCGGCGGCGTCGTCTCCGTCATTCCCATGGCCGCGCTGGTCGCTGTGATGATCTTCGTCTCCTGGGCCACGTTCGACTGGCACAGCATCCACCCGCGCACGCTGAAGATGATGCCCAAGAGCGAAACCCTGGTCATGGTGGCCACGGTCGTGGTCACTGTTGCCACGCACAACCTGGCCATCGGCGTCGGCGTCGGCGTGCTGGTGGCGATGGTGATGTTCGCCCGCCGGGTGGCCCACTTCGTCACGGTGGAACGGACGGTCACCGGCGTGGAAGGCCATGAAACCGCCACGTACACGGTGAACGGCGAGCTGTTCTTCGCCTCGTCCAACGATCTCTACACCCAGTTCGAGTACGCGCTGGACCCGCAGTTTGTGGTGATCGACATGCACGCCTCGCACCTCTGGGACGCCTCAACCATCGCCGCCCTGGACGCCATCACCGAGAAGTACCGGCACCACGGCAAGGACGTCAAGATCATCGGCCTGAACGATGCCAGCACCAGCATGCGCGAGCGCCTCGGCGGGAAGCTCGGCGCCGGGCAGTAACAGGGCCGGTAACAGGGCCAGTAGTAGCAGGGCCGGGCTAGGGGCGGCTGCTGAACCGCTCAGCCAGGTTCTTGGTGCCCTGGACGATGATCTGGTCGTCGTCGTACAGGACGGTCTGGGCGGTGGTGTGCTGCCAGGTTCCGCCAGGCCGTTTGACCGCCACGATGGTGATCCCGTACTTGTCCCGGAGGCCCAGCACGCCCAGGGGCCGGTCCCGGGCATCCGACGGCGGCTGCGTGCGGACCATCACAAAGTCGTCCTCGAATTCCACGTAGTCTAGGATGGACCCGCGGACCAGGTGCGCCACGCGGCGGCCCATGTCGTGCTCAGGCCGGATGACGTGCTGCACCCCCAGCTGGCCCAGGATTTCCGCGTGCGGCTCGCTGATGGCCTTGGCCCAGATTTCGGGGTGCTTGAAGGTGAGCAGCCGGGAGGTGGTGAGGATGCTCGCCTCCAGGTCCGAGCCGATGCCCACCACGGCCCGGTCGAACTCGTGGACGGAGAGCTGCCGCAGGACTTCTTCCTTTGTGGAGTCGGCACGGACCACGTGCGCCAGCCGTCCGTTGTAGGACTGCACGATCTGCTCGCTGCTGTCGATCCCCAGCACCTCGGTGCCCTGCGCCTCCAGTTCCAGGGCCAGGGAACCGCCGAAGCGCCCCAGGCCGATAACAGCCACGGAGTCGGGGTGGGCGGCGCGCTCGCCCCGGCGGGTGAAGATGTCCTTAGCCAATGAGGGGCCTTTCCTTCGGGTTTTCGTACAGTATGGGGCGCTTCCTGAGGGCGAGCGCGGTGCCGAGCGTGACGGGGCCAAGCCGGCCGATGAACATGAGCAGGATCAGCACCACCTGCCCGGCGGGCGGCATCCCGGCCGTGATGCCGGTGGACAGCCCCACGGTGGCAAAGGCGGACACCACCTCGAACAGGATCCGTTCCTGGCCAAAATCGGTGATCAGCATCAGGAACATGGTGGACGCCGTCACCAGGGCGATGGCCAGGAGCACCACGGTGATGGCCTGGCGGTGCACGGCCCGGGAGAGGCGCTTGCCAAAGATGTTCACCGCGGTGTCGCCACGGAGTTCCGTGGCCAGGATGAAGAACAGTACGGCGAAGGTGGTGATTTTCAGGCCGCCCGCGGTGCCGGCCGGGCCGCCGCCAATGAACATCAGGATGTCCATGCCCAGCCAGGAAACGGGGTGCATCTGGCTGATGTCAACGCTGTTGAATCCGGCGGTGCGCGTGATCACGGACTGGAAGAAGCCGCCCAGGATGCGGTCCTCGGGCGGCAGCCCGCCCAGGGTGGCGCTGTTGGTCCATTCCGCGGCCGTGAGGAACACGCTCCCGCCAGCCAGGAGCACGGCGCTGCCGGCCAGGACGATTTTGGTGTGCATGCTCCAGTAGACGGGCCGGCGGTACTGGCGGCGGAGCTCGAACAGCACGGGAAAGCCCAGGCTGCCGATGATCACTGCGCCCGCGATCGGCAGGCACACCCATGGGTCGCCCACAAAGCCCATCAGGCTGTCCGAATACAGCGCAAAACCGGCGTTGTTGAAGGCGGACACGGAGTGGAACACCCCGTGCCAGAGGGCCTCGCCGGGGGTGTAGCCGTAACCCAGGAGGAAGCGGAGCATCAGGAGCACCGCCAGGATGGTCTCCACAATTACGGTGATCAGCAGGACGCCAATGAGGACGCGGCGCACGTCGCCGAAACCGGTGCTCTTGGTCTCCGTGGCGGCCAGCATCCGGGAACGCAGGCCAAGGCGGCGGGCTGTGAGCACGCCCAGGAGCGCGCCGAAGGACATCACACCGAACCCGCCGATTTGGATGAGCACCAGGATGACCGCATGCCCGAAGCCTGTCCAGAAAACCGGGGTGTCCACCGTGACCAGCCCGGTGACGCACACGGCGGACGTGGCGGTGAACAGGGCTTCCAGCAGCGACGCCGGCCGTGGTCCCGTGGCGGCGGCCGGCAGCATCAGGAGCACGGTCCCCGCCGCGATGGCAAGGACGAATCCCAGGGCGATCAGCTGAGCAGGGTGCCGGGGAACGAGCTTGTGGGCCAGCCGTCGGAGGGTGGACACCTGCTTGCCCTGGAGCTCCGCCAGGGACCGGCTGTACCCCGCCAGCATGGCCTTCGGTTTTTTCCGTGGGCGCTCGGGGTGGGGGCTTCGCTGGTAAGCCTTCAGGTGCATAGGCGCCACGGTACCACCGCAGCACGGCGCAGTCCGCCCGATGGAACAGACCTCACATTCCGCCCGGATTGACCCGGGCTGCCGTGCGGTCCTGCCCAGTTGGTCAGGGGGCCATCCCCACCGAAGCCGGGACACGCCGTCGTCCGCGGCGCGCCGCCAGGGTGCCCGGGGCGCAACCGGGCGGGAACGCACGACGGCGGCGCATCACCCCGGGCGGGCAGCGCCGGCAGGGGACCGGCCTGCGCTGGTGGGCCAGTGAGGTGCGTGCAGGCTCGGGCTGCCGTGCGGTCCTGCCCAGTTCGTCAGGGGGCCATGCCCACCGAAGCCGGGACACGCCGTCGTCCGCGGCGCGCCGCCCCGGTCCTCTGGGAAGCAACCGGGCGGGAACGCACGACGGCGGCGCCTCACGCCGGACTGGAGCGGCAGGCAGGAACGCACGACGGCGGCGCCTCACCCCGGGTGGGCAGCGCCGGAGTTGGTCAGGCCCGGGTTCTGCGCTTCATCCAGCCCCAGACGGCGGTGGCCGCGAACAGCACCAGGCCGATCAGGGCCAGCCACAGCAGCCCCTCGATAACGAAGCCCAGGATGGACAGAACGAGCCAGATAATAAGCAGTGTGATGATGAGTCCCATCCCGGAAGCGTAGCCGTGATCGATGGTGGCAGGACATATTGACACGGCCCACCCGTGGGCGCACTCTGATAGCGCTGGGTGCCAGTGGCTGGCGGCCGCGGCCCACCGCGGGCCCGCCAACCGAAACCCGGAGATGTCTGGGCGCTCCGGATGCACAGTTCCCACACCCTTTCCTGTCAGGAGAAGGAAATGACCGTAAACGCCCTGGAAGCCAAATCATTCGACCAGCCCGATGAGAAGCGCCGCCCGCCCAAGACCCAGGTGGACGTGGTGACCCTCGGTGACACAACGCTCGGCAGGTTCACCTTTGAGCCGGGCTGGCGGTGGTCCGAAACCGTCAAAACCGTGGTCCACACGGACACGTGCCAGGTGAATCACGTGGGAATCTGCGCCGCCGGAACGCTGACCGTGCAGATGGAAGATGGGTCGCAGGCCACGGTCAGCGCCGGCCACGCGTACACCATCCCGGCCGGCCATGACGCGTGGGTTGAGGGCGATGAGGCGTTCGTTGGCTACGAGGTCATGAGCGCAGCCACCTTCGCCAAACCTGCCTGATGCCGGGCGGCTGTGCGCGCCCCTGGTAGAAAGGCTTCCGGGGCTCGGGATATCGCGGATCCCGGGCCCCGGAACAAGCCCCGGCGCTGGTTGCGCGGGCTCGGCATCACCGCGCTGGTAATTGTTGGGCTGCTGCTGGTGTCGACGGCGGTCAACGCGGCCATGGAGCGGGCGGAGAAATCGGCTGTCCCTGCCTACGGCGAACGTGTCCCGGTGGGCGGCGGCGTCCTCAACGTGTACCGGAGCGGGGGAGAGGGTCAGCCGATCGTCCTCCTCAGCGGCATGGGCACCCCGGCTCCGGGTCTCGACTTTGCGCCGCTGGTCCGCGAGCTGGGCGGCTTTGACGTCCTGGTGGTGGAGGGCCTGGGATACGGCTACAGCGACATGGACGGGCCTCCGCGGAGCAACGAAAACATCAGTACCGAACTGCACGACGTTCTGGCCAGGCTGCAGGTCAGGCAGCCGTATGTCCTGGCGGGGCACTCGATCGCCGGCTTCTACATGCTGGACTACGCCAACCGGTACCGGGCGGAAGTGTCCGCGGTGGTTGGCATCGACGCGACCATCCCCAAACCCGGGGACGGGCAGGTTCCAGAACCGGAGCCGGGCTTCAGCGTGGAACGGGCCCTGGCCTTCACCGGGATGGTGCGCGCCGTGACCTTTGTGGCCCCCGGCTTGCTCGATCCAGACAGCGACGCGTACACCGATGATGAACTCCACCGCATGCGCCTGATGATGAGCTGGAACTTCGGCAACCCGGCCGTCGCGGACGAAACGGCCCGGATAGCCAACAACGCCGCTGCGCTCAGGGACGTAACCTATCCCGATGACCTGCCGGTCCTCGCCTTCATAGCCGATGAAAGCGACGACTCCACTGCCACCAAGCTGTCATCCGCGGAGAACCTGCTGGCGAACGTGGACCGTCACGAGATTGTGCCACTGCAGGGCCATCACTACCTGCACTGGACCCAGTCCCGGCGGATGGCGGAGGAGATCAGGACGTTCCTGGGGAGCGGCGGCGGGTGACCGGCACGACATGCTCCGACATTGGTGCATCCTCGCGCTGAGTTTCGAATTTCCACGACAGTTCGTATGTTCCATCCCGTCAAGGCACTCGATGCCTTGACGGGATGGGTCACCCGAGGACAGCGCTGAGGGGTACGTACTTCAAGTTGGACGTAGTTCCGCCTGAGTTGGATTCGTCGTGGACCACCAGGAGCCCCTGTTCGAACCCAGGCCCCGCGTTTCTCGTGGTGACATCGAGCCCGTCCGTTCCTGTAACGGAGTCGATGGTCCCATTGGAGCCGACTCTGAATTTCTTCACGAAGGGGTTATTATCGGCTCGATCGTAGACCACAATCGTTGAATCTCCCTGACTGGAAACAAACAGCCTTCCGGTACCGTTCGCCCCATAAGAGATGCTCATGCCCTCGATTTCAGCCACGAGGCGGCCACTGCCCGCCGTGTCGACGGACACCCTGTTGGAGCCGGCGCTCGGCTCGGCTCCGTACTTCCACACGGCCACGGTCTCCTGTCCAACGTAGAGGTGGCCAAGTTCGTCGTCAGCGACGCAGCTTTCCGCGATGCTGCTCATCGGCAACGTTCTGACCAGCACAGCGTCGACCAATCCTGCGCCGTTGTCTACTAACTCGAACTGCTGGACGGAGCCGGCTTGTTGGGGTGTCACGAAGGCATAGAACTTGCCGCTGGCCCTGCTGTGATACAGGCAAAATCCGATGTTTGGGGAAACAGTCGGGATGCTGCGCGCGGTAACCGGTGTCAGGGTTCGGGTTGTAGCACTGAACGAATATAGGACGAGGGTATCGTTCGTTCGATTGTTCGCCCCGACCAGAATTATCGGCTGTCCCGATAAGACGAAACCACTTCTCAGATCAACGTTGCCGAGCATCCCATCCTGGCGGAACTGTATTAGCTTGCCGTCCATGCCAAACACCCCGATACCGCCCGCGGACACCGACTTGTTGTCGGCAATCACCACGCTATTTGCGGGAGTTGCTGTGTCCGCCCAGATGACAGCGTCGTCTGAGATGTCTCCTGAACCCGAAAAGCCGACGTTCTCCACTAGCGGTAGAACTGTTGAGATGCTCGGTGTGGGCGTTGCTGTTGACGTGGGTGTGGACCCGGGTCCTGCGGTGGTGAAGCTGAAGGGGGCAGATTTGTATTCGACGCCGCCGACGAAGGCTCCCACGGAGAAGGTGTATGCGGTTGCGGGTTGGAGGTTCCTGACTGTTTCGCTGGCGCTGGTGTCGTCCTCGCCTGCGATGGCGGCGCCGTTGATGTAGTGGCGGTAGTTTGTGGCGTTTGGCACGGGGTCCCAGAGGAATCTGGCGGTGTGCTCAAGGTCCGTGGTGTACGCAGGATCGATGCGGATGTTCTGCGGGGCGCTGCCCGGCGCTGTCGACGTTGGCGTCGATGTGGGAGTCGCCGTCGATGTTGGTGTTGGCGTTGGGCTGGACGGTGAATCGTAGGTGATGACCAGTTGGGGCCGCTTCGCACCCTCGCGGGAGTCCAGGCTTCCCTGCACGCCAGTAGTTGTATCGATCCCCACATTGAAGTTTCCAGAGCCCGTGATGGCATTTGTGGGCAATGCGGCACTGGCATATTGCCTGGCACGCAGCAGGCCCGATCTAGCAAGCTCAGCCGTTTGCCAGGCCGGCTGATTATTCGCTGTGACAGTCGTCTCGCTCCACGAATTGCTGGCCGGGTGCACGATCAAGCTCCCGCTCACCGAGGTGTTTGAGTAAAGCCTCAGGGCGATGTTGGTGACGGTGCTGCCGGAAGGGAGCGAGACGTTGAACCTCAGCAGGGCACGGTAGGTGGTGTCTGAGACGGCCAAGGTTTTCGCTCGTCCAAAGTTGCTGTTGGGCGACGCGGTCGAAAGGTACGTGTCCGCCGCCGCATTCAGCGTGACTGTCGTGGGGGCGGCCACAGCCGTCGACCCAAATACGTTAATCAAGGTGAAAGCGCCCACAGCCGCCAGTGCGACTGTTGCTGCAGCGAGAATACGGAACAGGCGGAGCATGGCGGTTCCTATTCGAGCCTCGATAATCGAGGCCAACGTCTAGGGGACCGGCCGGTCCAGCTCCAGCCGTCAGAAGCGGCAATCTATCGACGAAAAGCGAAACCGGCGGCAGTTGTGTGTGACGACGACCGCTGAATTCGGGGACGTAATGGCAGGCACTTACTGTTTGGCCCGATTTAACGTAACCAGCATCCCGGCATGGCAAATTGGTTTTTTAGTATGCTCCGGCTCCAGGGGAGGGGTCAATGACGCAATTCCCCCTAATTTCTTGCTCAGAATACCTAACGGACCGTCGGGAATTCGTGGAATTGGCCGCCACGCAGCGAGCGAACCCACCCGCGGCAGCCCGCCGTCGTCCCCTTACCCCGCGGGATACTGCGACGTGCGGAGGAACCGGGCCAGGTGCGCTGCGTTCCGGGCTGCGCCGGCGGTAGCGGAGGCCACCTTCTCGGGCACGGCCTTCAGGTCCTTGTAGTCCACGGTCTGCATGGCCTCGCCCACCCAGTACGTGGCGCCCTGGGCAGGGAGGGTGAAGCCGACGTCGTTCAGGCCCTGCTGCGTGTCCGCCACGGTCTTGTGGGCGCCGTCCTCGTTGCCCACCACGGCCACCACCGCCACCTTCCCGTACATGATGGGCCGGCCTTCGTTGTCCGTCTCGGCGAGGTCCGCGTCGAGCCGTTCCATGACCCGCTGGGTGATGCTGCTGGGGTGGCCCATCCAGATGGGCGTGGCGATCACCAGGATGTCCGCCGCCAGGATCTTGTCCCGGATGCCCGGCCAGGCGTCGCCGTCGCCCATGTCCACCTGCACGCCGGGCATCACGTTGTGGTCCACCACCCGCAGCGACGTCCCGCTCACGCCGTGTGTGGCCAGCTCGTCCAGCACGTGGCGCGCCATGAGCTCGCTGCTGGACGGCGCGGGGGAGGGGGTCAGGGAGCAAATCAGGGCAAGTGCGGTGAGGTCAGCCATTTGTTCGTCCTTTGCTGTGTCTGCGGAGGGTGCCACCGGTGGTTCGGGGCCGGCGGCCTGCCGGACTGCCCGGCGCCGGCCCTGCCTGCTATCCGTTTCCGGACGGGGCCATCGTCACGATCACCACGTGTACCTGCACCGGCTGGGGAGCGAGGTGGCTGCGGATGGCGCCGGCGACGGACCGGGCGACCTCCGGCCCGTTGTCCGCTGCCACGCCAATGCGCGCCGTGACGCGCAGCCCGTCGTCGGAAGGCACGACGTCGATGTGCGGCACAGGCTCCTTCGCCACCGCCGCCATCACCTGGCGGAGCGGACGCGCCGGGTAGGTGGCGCTGACGCCGTCGACGGCGAGGACTGCTTCCTGCAGCTGTGCCGCCAGTCCGGCGGGCACCTGCGTGCGTCCCGGCTGGGGGACCAGGGCTTCAGTCATGGCTTCTCCTGGGGAGGGGTCTGTCCCATCAGTCCGGCGGCTGTTCCCGGGCCCGCGGGCTGGGGCTCCAGGACATCGGTGATGGTGATGTCGATCGAGGTGATGTTGAGTTCGGTCTGCACTGCCAGTTCGCGGGCGAGCTGCCGGCGCAGGCTGCTGGCGCGTTCCTCCAGCGGATGCCCGAAGACGATGGCCAGGTGGACCTCCACGGTGACCTCGGCTCCCGGCGTGGTGACGTCCCCGTGGAGGCGGCACCGCCCTGCCGTGGTGCCCGGGAGGGTGTCCGCGATGGAGCGAATGAGGGCAGAGACAGCCCCCTCGGTCTGCGAGAGGGTGTCATCGGGGTGGCCGCCGCGGAGGGGGATGCTCCTGCCCGGCCGGAGCTCCAGGGCCAGGTTGCCCAGGATCTTCTGCATCCAGCCGTCTGTGCCTTTTCCGGCGTCGGCAACATCGGCGTCGAGCAGTTCCTGGCCAAGGCTGGAGAGCCGCCGCAGTGACGCCAGGCCGGCCTGGCACTCGGGGCAGCTGTCCAGGTGGGCCGGGTCCTGCAGTTCCCCTGTATCCAGGTAATTGCTGAGTTCCGCGAGATCGTGCCCGCAGTCGAACGTGCCGTTCGGGGTGCTCATCGCCATTCCTCCATTGTGCTCGCCAGGGCAATCCGTGCGCGTGCCAGCCTGCCGCGGACACTGTCGGTGCTGATGTTCAGCGTCCGGGCAATGTCCTCATAACTCTTGCCGTTGAACTCCTTGAGCACCCAACATCGGCGCTGCTCCTCCGGGAGCCGGGACAGGGCCGCCTTCAGCGCCTCAACCCGGGACCCGTCCAGCTCCGCAGCCTCGGGATCCGGCCATGAGCCCGCGCCGTCCGGCCTGCGGGTGTCCCTGGTGGTTTCGACGGCGTCCAGCCCGGCGTCATAGCGGCGCCTGCGCAGGTGGTCAATGCTGCGGCTGCCGGTGATCCGCATCAGCCAGCCCTTGACGGCCGCCGGCTCCCGGAGCGAGTCCAGCTGATTCCAGGCCTGGATCAGCGCGTCCTGGACAATGTCGTCCGCATCCGCGTTGGAGCCCGTCAGCCGCCGGGCACTGGCCCGCATGAGCGGACCGTAGCGCCGGGCGAGGGCCTCGAAAGCCGCTGTATCGCCGTCGGCCGCCCGGCCGGCCAGCAGGGCGTCCGGCACAAGGTCGAGTTGGTGCGGAGCCGCGGGTGATCCACTCACTT
>NZ_JABTYH010000013.1 GCF_013314975.1 Pseudarthrobacter oxydans
AAGGGTCCCGCCATGAGTTCCCCCGCACCCGCCCCCCACGACGTCCTGCTGCCCAGCGGCCTGGAGGCCGCCCGGCCGGGGCTCCTGCCCAGGCTGGGAGCCGAAGCGTTCGGCACCTTGTTCATCGTGGTGGCCGGCCTTGGCGTGCCCCTGTTCACCATCCCGGATTCCAGCCCCCTTCCTGCGGCACTTGCCGCGGGCCTGGCCGTGACCGCCGCCATGCTGGCGTTCGCGCACGTTTCGGGCGGCCACTTCAACCCCGCCATCACGGCAGGCCACCTGGTGGCCGGGCGGATCAGGCCCGGAGCTGCCGCCGCCTATGCGGGCGCCCAGCTGGTGGGCGCACTCGCAGGAGCCTTCGCGCTCTACGGGATCCTGCGCACCCTGCCGGGCATCGCGGACAGCCGCACCGCTTTTGACACCGTGACTGCCGGCTTCGGCGAACACTCCATCATCCAGGCGCCGCTGGCGGCAGCACTGCTCCTTGAAATGCTCGGAGCCGCTATCGTCGTGGCGGTCTTCCTGGGCACGTCCGGCAGCGACACCCGGGACGGGGGCAGCCGGTACGCAGCCCCCGTGGCCGTGGGCCTGAGCTTTGCGGTGCTGCTGCAGCTGGGCCAGTCGGTAGGGAACCTGCCGTTCAATCCTGCCCGCGCTGTTGCGTCCGCAGTGTTCAGCTCGGGCTGGGCCCTGGAGCAGCTCTGGGTCTTCCTGGCCGCCCCGCTGTTGGGAGCTGCAATTGCCGGGCTGGTCTTCCGGAGCATGGGAACTGCTGCTGGTGCCGGTGCCGGTGCCGGTGCCGTTGTGCAGGCCGGGACCGGAGAAACCACCGAGGCAGGGGAGCCCGCCGAAACGGCCGAACCCGGATCCAGCGAAGCCCAGGAATTCTTTGACGGCAAACGGGGCTGACCGTGAACGCGGCGGTTGCGCTGGCTGTCAGTGGCAGCCGATAGCTTAGAAACATGCGGCTACTACATACATCGGACTGGCACCTGGGGCGGTCCTTCCACGGCGTTGGCATGCTGGATGCCCAACGGGACTTCATTGCCCAGTTGGTCCGCACGGTCACTGAGCACGGAGTCGACGTCGTCCTGGTGGCCGGGGACGTCTATGACCGTGCCCTTCCCGGAGTCGATGTGGTGCGCCTGCTCGATGACGCGCTGGTCCGCCTGACAGCCGCGGGCGCACAGGTGGTGCTGACCAGCGGCAACCATGATTCCGCCATCCGCCTGGGTTTCGCCTCCCGCCTCCTGGAACGCGGGGGAGTCCATCTCCGGACCAGCATCGAGAGCCTGGACCAGCCACTGCTGCTGCCCCTGGACGATGCCCCTGACGGCCACCCTGCTGAAGCTGTGCTGGCCATCTACGGCATACCGTGGCTCGAGCCCCGTCTTGTCGCCGAACAGCTCGGGGTGGACACTGCCAGCCACTTCGAGGTCACCCGGGCGGCAACAGCGCTGATCCGGGAGGATATCGAACGGCGTTCAGCGTCCGCCGCCGTCCACTCCGTGGTGCTGGCGCACACGTTTGCCAGCGGCGGGATCAGCTCGGACAGCGAACGCGACCTGAGCATCGGCGGGGTAGGGGCCGTACCCCTGGACCTCTTCGACGGCTTCAGCTACACCGCGCTGGGACACCTGCACGGCCGCCAAGCACTGTCTCCGCAGGTCAGGTACTCAGGCTCGCCGCTGGCGTATTCCTTTTCCGAAGCCACGCACCGGAAGGGCGGCTGGCTCGTGGAGGTTGGAGCTGAGGGTGTCAGCTCCGTGCAGGAAGTCCTGTGGGAAGCGCCCCGGGCGCTGGCCGTGCTGCGCGGTCCGCTGGAAGAGCTCCTTGGGCTGCCCGAGCACCAGTGGGCCGAAACAGCGTACTGCCAGGTCACGCTGACAGACGCCCAGCGTCCCGCCAGGGCCATGGAACGGCTCCGTTCCCGGTTCCCGGATACCCTGGTCCTCGGCTTCGACCCCGAGGGCGGAACCGCGGCCGCCGCTTCCAGCTACAGCAGCAGGCTCGCGGAGGCGCCCGACGATCTCTCGGTCTGCTGCGGCTTCCTGGAACACGTGCGGGGCAGGGTCCCCGATGACGCAGAAAAGGCGGCGCTCGCCGACGCGCTCGAAAACGTCCGCCTCCTGGAGGCTTCACGATGAGGATCCACCGCCTGCAGATTTCCGGATTCGGACCTTTCGCCGGCACCGAGGAGATCGATTTCGACCGGCTCAGCGCACACGGCCTCTTCCTGCTCAACGGCCCCACGGGTGCCGGGAAGACCAGCGTCCTGGATGCCGTCTGCTTCGCCCTCTATGGTTCCGTTCCGGGAGCCCGCCAGGACGGTAAGCGGCTCCGCAGCGACCATGCGGACCCGGCGCAGGAACCCGCGGTGACCTGTGAGTTCTCGGCCCAGGGGCGCCGCTTTGAAGTGACACGGTCCCCGGCCTGGGATAAACCGAGCGCCCGGGGGAAGAACGGCTTCACCACGCAGCAGGCCAAGACCCTTCTGCGGGAACGCGTTGGTGGCACCTGGACGGACAAGTCCGCCCGGAATGACGAGGCAGGCGCTGAGATCCTGGCGCTGCTGGGCATGGACCGCGAGCAGTTCACCCGCGTGGTGATGCTGCCGCAGGGAGATTTTGCCGCGTTCCTGCGCTCCAAGGCCACGGACCGGCTGGAACTCTTGCAAAAGCTCTTCGGTACCGAGCGGTTTGAATCGGTGGAACAGGAGCTGTCCCGCCAGGCGCAGGCGGCAAAGGAAGAAGTGTCACACCTGGCTGGCCGGCTGGAGCTCCTGGCTGCCCAGGCGGAGGCCGAGGCTGCGCGCCTCAGCCTTGACGGCTCCAGCGCTCCCTCTCCGGAGAACGCCACGGCGCGGCTCGGCTGGCTGGAGGAAGCCGTGGCCGCCCGCGGTGAGGAGCTAACGGCGCAGGCAGGACGGGCCGAGGCCGCCAGCACCGAATGCAGGAACGCCGTTGAAGCCGAAACACTTCGCGCCGACCGGCGCCGGAAGCTCGATTCCGCCGCAGCCAGGAAACTGGCGGTGGAGCAGGGCGCGCAGCTGCTTGACGATCACCTCCTCCGGCTGGCCCGGCACCGGAAGGCCGAGGTCCTGCAGGGGCAGCTGCGGAACGTTGATGCCAGTGCCGCCAAAGCCCGGAGCGCTGCTACTGCCGTGGAATCCGCCTTCACCCTTCTCAGCCTGGCCGCGGGGGAAGATCCCGAACTCGCTGAGCTGGAACTCCACTTAGCGGCAGGCCCCGCCGCGGATGCCGCAAGCCCTGCCGCCGGAGCTGCAACCGAGCTCGGCCGGCTGCGCTCCCTCCTGGCCGTGGTCGAGGCCAGGCTGCCCGACGAGGACCGGCTGCAGGCCCTTCGGAAGCGCCACAGCAGCCTGCTAAGGAAGCATGGGGAACTTGCCGCGGACCTGGAACGGGCCGGCAAGCGCGCCAAGGAACTGACGGATGAGCGGAGCCGTCTCCAGGACGGGCTGCAGAACCTGGAACACCATGCGGCCACTGCGGCCCTGCGCCGGAAGGAAGCCGCAGCAGCGGAGGAACTGCTGGACGTGGTCAGGCGCTACGGCTCCGCCGTTGCTGCCCGGGACCTCGTGAAGGTCCGCCATGACGAATGCCGTGACCGGCAACTGGAGGCGAAACGCCGGTGGCTGGACCTCAGGGAGCAGCGGCTGGCCAATGCCGCTGCCGAGCTGGCTGCCAAGCTGGTCCATGGGGAACAATGCCCCGTCTGCGGCAGTCCGGACCATCCCGCTCCGGCTGCAGGGAGCTCCGGTGGGCCGGAACTTGCACAGGAGGAAGAAGAAGCCCGGCTGGTCCACGAAGCAGCGGAAGCCGCCTTCGCCCTGGTGGCCCGCGAGCTGGGGGAGGCCAGCCAGCTGGTGGCGGTCCTCGCCGGGCAGGGCGGGGACACCGCGGAGGATGAGGCCCTCAGTGCGGCGGAGGGTGCGCGCCGGGCAGCGGCCGACGCCGATGGCGCAGTTAAAGAACTGGAAGCAGTCAGGCTGCGGCTCGGAAAACTCGAGACCGCTGCGGCGGCCGCCCTGGAATCCCGCACAGGTACCGAAGGCGAGCTGGCGCGGACCGCAGCGTCACTGGCCGACGTGTCCGAACAATCCTCGGCCCTGGACCAGGCGCTGGCAGGGCTAAGGGGCACCCACCGCAGCCTGGCCCACCGGCTGCGTGCCCTGGAAACCGCCGTGACTGTGCTCAACAAGGCGGTCGAGGCGCAGGCGCACCTCGACAGAATGGAAGCCCAGGCAGCGGAGGCTCTGGACCAACTGGAACTGGCCCTGCCTGCAGCCGGTTTCACATCCGCTGGCGAGGCACGGGAGCAGCTGCTCGACGCCGATGAGGCGGCTTCGCTCGAGGCCCGGGTGCGGGCAGCCCAGGACGAGGAAGCGAGAGTGGCGGAGCTGTTCGCGTCCGAGGACGTCCTGCTGGCACTGGAGGAGAAGTCCGCGGGCTACGAGCTGGACCAGGTACGGCTCGACGCCCTGCGTGAAACTGCGGCAGAGGCCCTCCAGGACGCCCGGGATGCTGACCTGGCTGCCGGCCTGGCCGCCCGGTGCCTTGCCTCGCTGCGCGGCATCCGTGCTGAGTACGAAGACCTGGCAGGATCTGCGCGGCAGCCCGCTGAAAGGGCCCGGATGCTGGGCGGGCTGGCTGATGCGGCGGCCGGGCGGGGCGAGAACAACTACCGGATGAGCCTGAACAGCTATGTCCTGGCCGCCCGCTTGGAGCAGGTTGCCGTGGCCGCCTCCGAACGGCTGGTGGCCATGAGCGATGGCCGCTACCTGCTCCAGCACACGGACGCCAAGGCGGCGCGCGGGGCAAAATCGGGGCTTGGGCTGGAAGTGGTGGACCAGTGGACCGGGTTCCGCCGGGACACCTCCACCCTGTCCGGCGGTGAGTCGTTCATGGCTTCCCTGTCGCTGGCGCTTGGCTTGGCAGACGTCGTCCAGCAGGAGGCCGGCGGAGTGGAAATTGAAACGCTGTTTGTCGACGAGGGATTCGGAAGCCTGGACGAGCAGTCCCTGGAACAGGTCATGGACGCCCTTGAAGGGCTGCGGGACGGCGGCCGCGTGGTGGGACTGGTCAGCCATGTCGCGGAGATGAAGCAGCGGATCAGCGCCCAGCTCCAGGTGCTCAAGGGCCGGAACGGCTCCACCCTCCGGATATCGGACGGCGCAGACGCGCCAGTATGACCGTACGGCCCTGTCACCAATCTGCGCTGTGACCTGACGGCGCAGAGGCGCCAGTGCGACCGGACGGCCACAAACAACCGGCGGGCTGCGCTGCGGGCCAGATACGTAGGCGCCGGTATAATGGCAGCGTTACCGGGTTGCGCGCATCGGGAGGAGGGACGATGCGCACGACATGAACGAGCCCGGAATTGAACTCACCCGTTT
Source organism: Pseudarthrobacter oxydans (assembly GCF_013314975.1). Lineage (GTDB taxonomy): Bacteria > Actinomycetota > Actinomycetes > Actinomycetales > Micrococcaceae > Arthrobacter > Arthrobacter oxydans. Next base: position 5,417 of record NZ_JABTYH010000013.1, read on the forward strand.
CACCCGCCAACACACATGGATCAGTCCCCGCCGCCGTAGAGCTGCCGGCATCGGCGTCAGAACCGGCATCGGCGTCAGCCGCCGCTGCGCCGGCCTTTCCTGAAGAAATTCCTGCAGCCTCCCGCGGCCGCTTCGCCAGGCTTCCCCTTCTTGCCGGCCGCGCCTTTATACCCCTCGGCCTGTTTGCGCGGCTGCCGCTGGCCATGCTGACGGTGGGAACGCTGACCCTGGTCACGTCAGCCAGTGGCTCGTACGCGCTCGGCGGGATGGCAGCAGGCGCCGTGGGCATCGGTTCAGCCGTGGGCGCGCCGGTTCTGGGGTCCCTTGCCGACCGCAGGGGACAGCGCCCTGTGCTCCTGATCGCTGCACTCCTGAACAGCATTGCCGTGGTGGCCCTGATCCTGGCTGTGTGGGCCACCGCGGAATCTCCGGGTGTCCCCGCAGCCGTCCTTGCCGCCTCCTTTGTCTCCGGTGCCAGCTGCCCCCAGGTGGGTCCGCTCGCCAGGGTCCGATGGATGGCCCTGGCCGCCCACGGCTCGGCCACGGACCAAACACGGGACCTGGACACCGCCCTTTCCTACGAAAGCACCGCAGATGAGGTGACCTTCGTCCTGGGCCCCGCCCTGGTGGGAATCCTGGCCAGCCTGCTGGCGCCCTGGCTGCCCCTCGCAGTGGCGGTTGCACTGACCATCACCCTCGTTCCCGCCTTCGCGGTTCACCGGACGCACCGGGCAGTTCCGCCCAGCAGGCCCGCCAGGGGTGGGCAGGTACCGGCCGGTCCACAGCCACGGGCCGCAAGGATCCCGGCGGCGGTAGCCCTGCCCGTGTCCGCCATGGTGTGCATGGGGACGTTCTTCGGCTCCACCCAGACCGCCCTGAGTTCTTTCTCGGCAGGGTTTGCAGGCTCTGAGGCGGCCGGCCTGCTGTATGCCGTCATGGGGCTGAGCTCGGCCGTGGCCGCACTGTCCGTTGCGTACTGGCCGCAGCGGTTCAGTCCTGCCCGGCGCTGGGTGCTGTGCGCCTCACTGATGGCTGCCCTGTCCCTGCTGCTCCTCCTGCCGTCCTCCATGCCCGCGATGGTGGCGGCGCTGCTGATCCTGGGCCTGCCGGTGGGGCCGGTCATGGTCACGGTCTTCGCCGTCGGCGGGTCCGTGGCTCCTGCGGGCCGCCTGGGGACCGTCATGACGGCGCTGGCCAGCGGCATCGTGGCCGGCACCGCGCTGGGGTCTTCCCTGGGCGGCCACCTTGCCGAAAGCCACGGCTACGCTGCGGCCTTCCTTGTCACTGCCGGCGCAGCGTCCGGGCTGGCGCTGCTGGGAGCGGGAGCCGCCGTCGTTCTTCGCCGGAAGGCCTAGGCCAGCTGCCGTTCAATTCTTGCCGCGCTCTCAACCAGCGCGGCTCCCACCGCCGCGGGATCACGCGATGAACGGATATAGACGACGGCCAGCGCAGCGGGGCGCCCGCCGGGAACCCTGACAGGCGCGGCCAGGGAGGAAACCCCGGCGATCACCTCATCGTGGCTGGCCGAATAGCCGGTGCGGCGGGTTTCGGCAGCCTCGGGCCGGTAGGGGATGCCCGTGGCCAGCCGGTCCCATTCCGCCTCGGTGAGCGCGGACTGGATGGCGATCCCGGGCGCGCCGGCATTGATGGGATGGCGGGTGCCGGGATGCTGCGCCACGGTGGCACCGGAATGCCGGGGCTCCACCGTGAGCAGGGTGATGCAGTCGTGGTGGTCCCAGACCGCCACGAACGCCGTCATATCCAGGGCATTGGCCAGCTGCGTCAGTTCCGGCAGCGCGGCAGCCTGCAGGTTGCGGGAAACGCCGCGCGCCAGGACCGCAAGCCCGGGCCCCGGCTGGACCCGGCCGGCGTCGTCACGCACCAGCAGTGAATGGTCCTCCAGGGTGCGCAGGATCCGGTAGGCCACCGAGCGGTGCACTCCCATGGCGTCCGCCAGTTCTGCGATGGTGAGCGGCCCGGGCGCCGCCGCCAGGATCTCCAGGGCACGGATTCCCCGCGACAGGGTCTGGGAGGGGGAAGCCTGCGCCGGCGCGGCTCCGGCCGGGGCTGCGGCGGTGGGATTCATGGTGTCCATCCTAGGTGGCGGTAAGTAGCGACCGCCCCGGGACCGGGCCGGCTACCCGGGTTCGCGTCCTGAATACGAAACGGCATTCCAAATATAGAACCCGCCCTCCATGGAGTCCATGAGCGCAGGCTGCCGGGCAGCGGGCGCCACGGGGGAGGCGCACCTCCTCTGCCGACCGCGCAAGAAAGTTCTGGAAGGCCGTGTCCCGCCTCACATTTTCGGTGTACCCTACTAACTAACTGACCGTTCTGTCGGTAATCCTGAAGGCGTCCCGGCAGCACTGCTGCCTTGAACAATGGAGTTTCAATGACCACACCTTCCAAGGTGGACACACTCGCCGGTCCCAGCTCCCGGCGGGAGGAACGCAAGGTCCTCGCCGGCACCCTCGTCGGTACCACGATCGAGTGGTACGACTTCTTCATCTTTGCGCAGCTGACAGCAACGCTGCTGTCGCCGCTGTTCCTGGCACCGCTGAACCAGTCCAACCCGGGCCTGGCGCAGATCCTCTCGTTCGCCCTGATCGGCATCAGCTTCCTCTTCCGGCCCCTCGGTGCCGTGGTGGCCGGGCACCTGGGCGACCGCCTGGGACGCAAGGCGATGCTCGTCTTCACCCTGGTGATGATGGGTGCCGCCACCGCCCTGATCGGCATGCTGCCCACCTACGCACAGATCGGCGCCTGGGCGCCCATCCTGCTGATCACCCTCCGCATCATCCAGGGCTTCTCGGCCGGAGGTGAATGGGGCGGAGCTGCGCTGATGGCGGTGGAACACGCACCCCTGAACAAGCGCGGCCTGTTCGGCGCCTACCCGCAGATCGGCGTGCCGATCGGCATGATCCTGGCCACCGGCCTGCTCTTCTTCCTCAACTCCAGCATGTCGAAGGAAGACTTTGCGGCCTGGGGCTGGCGGGTGCCGTTCCTGCTCTCCATCGTCCTCATCGTCGTGGGGTACCTGATCCGGCGGGCCGTGGCCGAAAGCCCGGTCTTCCAGGAGATGGCCGCCCGGAAGCAGGAAAGCAAAGCCCCGCTCGGTGAACTGATCCGCAGCCACAAGAAGCCGGTCCTGTACTCCACCATGATCTTCATCGGCAACAATGCCGCCGGATACCTGCTGATCGCGTTCTTCATCGCCTACGCCACCCGGACGCTGCAGATGCCCACGCCCCAAGTGCTCCTGGCTACCACCCTGGCATCCTTCGGCTGGCTGATCTTTACCCTTGCAGGCGGCTGGATCTCGGACCGGATCGGCCGGGTCAAGACCTTCCTGGCCGGGTACGCGATCATCTTCGCCTGGATGATCCCCATGTTTGCCCTGATCGATACCAGGAACATCTGGCTGTACGGACTGGCCCTGTTTGTCCTCACCATTGGACTCGGACTGTCCTACGGGCCGATGTCCGCAATGTACGCCGAGATGTTCCCGGCCAACGTCCGCTACTCGGGAATCTCCATCGGCTACGCATTCGGCGCCATCCTGGGCGGCGCGTTCGCAGCGACCATCGCTGAAACCCTGCTGCAGTCCACCAAGTGGACAGGCTCCATCGGCATCTACATCATGATCCTGTGCGTCATCTCCGCCATTGGTGTGGTTCTGGCCAAGGAAACCAAGGGGCGGCCACTCGGCGTCAGCCACCACTAATCAACACCGCCCAGTGCAGGACGACGGTGGGCCGGACCATGGCGGTCCGGCCCGCTTCGCCGTCTGGGGCGCCTGTGCCGTGCCGGCTCGTCTCCTTTTGCCGGACTGCGAAAGGAAAAGCCTGCGGTGTTACTGCTCCAGGATGCTGATCGCTTCGTCGTCGGACATCTGGTCAAAGTGCCGGTAGAAGCTGCCCACCGCCCGGAATTTGCCGGGCAGGTGCAGGCACAGCACCGCGTCGCAGACCCGTTCCACGGACGCTTCCGCCTCAACGGAGCCCACCGGGGCTGCCGCCACGACGGTGGCCGCGCCGCCCTCACGCACTGCTTCGACGGCTGCCCTCATCGTGGCACCGGTGGCCAGCCCGTCGTCGACCAGCAGGACGGTCTTGCCCGCCACGTCCAGGTCCGCTCCGGGATAGATCTCCACGCGGCGGAGCAGCTCGGCCCGCTCCCGCTGCTCCACCGCGTCCAGCCATTCCTGGTGCACGCCGTGTTCGAGGACCCGGTCAAGCAGCGGTTTGTTGATCAGCCGGACGGTGCGGCCCCGGACCCACGCCAGTGCCCCGTAAGCCGTTTCTTCGTGGCCGGGAATTCCCAGCTTCCGGACCAGGACTGTTCCGAGGGGCAGGTAGAGGGCTTTGGCGACGGCGGCCGCTACCGGGATGCCGCCCCGGGCCAGGCCCAGGACCACAGTGTCCGGCCGCTCCCGGAACTGCGTGAGCACAGCAGCGAGCCGTTCGCCGGCGTCCGTACGGTCTTCGAAAATCGTGCCCATCAGTCCCTCCAGGCTCGTCCAGCCTAAAGTTCAGCCTACCGTTTGCGGGGACGGCGGGCGCCTCAAGATACCGGCAAAATCCGCTGAAGAACCGCCTCCGGAACGGGCTGGAAGAAAGCGGACCTCAGGCAGGTTACTGGCCCGCCAGGAACCTGACGGCCGCCTGCTTGAATGCCCTGCTGGTGACGGCGTTTGTGTGGTTACGGCCGGGAAGGGTCAGCTGTTCAGCCCTCCCGCCTGCCTTCCGCGCCAGCTCGGCAAGCTGCGGCAGGCTGCCGGCGCGTTCGTCCTTGTCCCCGGCCACCAGGAGCATGGGGACGTGGGGCACTGCTTCTGCAGGGTCGTAGGGTTCGGCTTTGATGGCCTCCACCAGGGAGAGCAGCGCGAAGATGTTGTTGCTGGGCAGCAGCAGCGCCATCTTGAGCAGCTGGGCCGTGGATTCGTCCGCAATGGGCGTGCCGTCAGCCAGGTAGTCCTGTGCGGCCCGAAGGTCGAACTCCGCCAAGGGGTCGGAGATGTTGGGACCGCCCAGGACGAGGCGGTGCGTGATTTCCGGCTGGGTGGCGCCGAATTCCCAGGCGAGCCGGGAACCCAGCGAGTAGCCCACCACGTCAAGGCCGCTGGAAGGTTCCCCCTCCTGCAAAGGCCGAACCCCGGCGTCGAACGCTGTTTGCAGCAGGTCCGCGCGGATCCTGCTGGGGGAGTAGGAGTCCAGGTCCTCCGGCGCGCCGCTGCGGCCGTGTCCGGGCAGGTCCACCGTGATCACGCGCCGCCCGGCATCGAGGAGTGCTGCCACCCACCCGGTGTCCTCCCAGTTGAGCTTGCTCGACGAGGAGAAGCCGTGCACCAGCAGGACGGGGCGAAGGCCGGCGTCAGCGGCGGGCTCGTGCACCGCCACATAGAGCTGCGGGTCCGTGCCCTCCACGGTATGCGTCTGCTGTTGGCCGCTGTGCCTGCCGCTCATGGTGTCAGTCCTCATCAACTACGGCGCCCGGACAGACCTGGCGCTTCGGTGCCTCTTGCTTTTGGACGTTACTCTACCCGCCGGCCCGCTGCGTGAGCCGGGCGCCCAGCGCACAGGCCAGGGCGATGCCGGCGATGAGCGCAAATGTGCTGAACAGCTGGATGCGGCTGCCTTCAGCGCTGAAACCCACGGCAAAAATGACGGCCAGGAGCACCAGCCCCAGGATGGTCAGGCCGGGGAAGCCCTTCATCCGCAGGGGCAGGGGTGCGCCGGCGCGGTCGGCGCGGCGCCGAAGGATCAGCTGCGATAGGAGGGCGCTTCCCCACACCACCAGGCAGGTGGACCCCACCAGCTGGAACAGCGCCGGCAGGATCCGCTCGGGGAAGAGGAGTTCCAGCACCGTGGCGATGAATCCGAAAGCCACCGAGACCGCGACGGCCAGCATGGGCACGTTGGCGCCGTAAAGCCGCGTCAGGAACCGGGGGGCCGCCGAGCGCTGGGCGAGCGAGTAGGCCATGCGGGATGCCCCGTAGAGGTTGGCGTTCAGCGCTGACAGGAGTGCGACGACGGCCACCAGGGTGATGGCCGTCGCGGCACCGGGGATCCTGGCCGCGTCCAGGACGCCGGCGAAGGGTGAGGACAGGCTCTGGGAGGTTGCCGGCAGGACAGCGGCGATGACGAAGACGGAGCCGATGTAGAAGACCAGGATGCGCCACACCACAGTGCGGATGGCTTTGGCCACGCTCCGCTCGGGGTCTTCGGTCTCCGCCGCCGCCACGGACACGATCTCCGTGCCGCCGAACGCGAAGATGACCACAAAGAGCGCCGAGGCAATACCGCCGAGGCCCTGCGGGGCGAAATCAGCGGTGAGGTTGGACAGCCCCGGCGAGGCGACGTCCGGCAGCACACCCAGGAGCAGGGCGGCGCCTACCGCAAGGAACAGCACGATGGCAGCCACCTTGAGGATGGCGAACCAGAACTCGAATTCCCCGAAGTTCCGCACCCCGGCGAGGTTAATGCCCGTGAAGACCACCATGAACACCAGCGCCAGGGCCCAGACCGGAACGGCCGGCCAGACGGAGAAGAGGAGGGCTGCGGCACCGAGGGCCTCGGCGGCGATGACCACCACCAGCTGGAGCCACCACAGCCAGCCGATGGTGGCACCGGCCGTCTTGCCCAGGGCGCGTTCGGCATAGACGGAGAATGCTCCGCTGTTGGGGTTCGCCGCAGCCATCTCTCCCAGCGCCCACATGACCAGGATGATGAGGGTACCGGCCACCATGTACGAAATGAGGACCGCCGGGCCGGCGGCCTGCACACCCGCGCCCGAACCCAGGAAAAGCCCCGCGCCGATGGCGCTGCCCAGCCCCATCATGGTCAGCTGCCGGGGCTTCATGCTGTGGACGGGGTGCAGGTGGTGTCCTTTGGGACGGGCTGTGGTGGACTTCGTCGTCATTATGCCGTGAACCTTCTTGGGGTCTGGATGGTGGCTCCTTGTGGGACCACTTGAATTTACCGCCTTAGTCCCGCCGGCGGTATTCCGGGCAGTGGAGTGCGCAGCCGAGTGCGCGGGACAGGGGCCCGGGCAGGGGGGCAGAAACATTTGGCATTTTCCCAGCGCATGCCCGTACAATTAGTTTTGGTCAAGCTGACCATAACTAAACCGGGCACCATGCTGAACACGGGCCCCTGCTGCCAGGAAGGCGGTGGAATATGTACTCCAGCTCTGCAAACGTGTCGGAGCGCCAGGCTGCACCGCCCTCCCTGGCCATCTCCACCGTCATCTTCGCCCTCCGGCCCAGTGAAAGTTCCGGCCGGCCTACGCTCTGGCTGCCTTTGGTCCGCCGGATCAGGGAGCCCTTCAAGGGGCTCTGGGCGCTCCCGGGCGGACCGCTCAGCCACGCGGAATCCCTCCAGGACGCCGCGTCCCGGAACCTGAGGGAGACCACCGGGCTCGCCCCCAGCTACTTGGAACAGCTGTACGCATTCGGTGGGCTCCACCGCTCACCCACCCAGCGGGTGGTCTCGATCGTGTACTGGGCGCTGGTCCAGCCGACGGAAGCCGCGCTCGCCGATGAGTCGGAAAACGTCCGATGGTTCCGGGCGGACCGGCTGGGGGAGCTGGCCTTCGACCACAACGCGATCGTGGACTACGCCCTCTGGAGGCTGCGCAACAAACTGGCCTACGGGTCAGTGGCCTACCACCTCCTGGGGGAGTACTTCACTCTGGCCCAGGTCCGCGAGGTCTACGAGGCGGTGCTGGACCGTGAGCTGGATCCGGCGAACTTCCGCAGGCAGCTGAAGTCCACCCCCGAAATAGAGGAAACCGGCGAGTACCTCCAGGGCGGCAAGCACCGCCCCCCGCGCCTCTACCGCTTTACCGGCCGGCCCGGCCTTGACCCAGACAACAGGAGCACACTATGAGCAGCGTCAACACAGCAATCCAGCTGATCACGCGCGAGCAGGCGGAGCAAGGCGCGACGGCGAAAGGCAGCACCTGCAGCCCAGCCCTGGCCAAGGGCCCGTGGGACTACGACCTCGCCGAGGCGCTCGCCGGCATCCCCGCCTATGGTCCCGGCGCCTCCAGCGCAGACGTTGCGCCGGCCGCCACCCCGCGCCAGGGCCAGCTGCCGGAGGAATACAAGCTCGCCAGCGACGCTGAGCTGGGCGAACGCATCCTCGCGGCAAAGGCTGCCCTCGGCGACCGTGCCGTCATCCTGGGGCACTTCTACCAGCGGGACGAAGTGATCCAGTACGCCGACTTCGTGGGCGACTCCTTCCAGCTGGCCAACGCGGCACTCACCAGGCCGGACGCGGAAGCGATCGTCTTCTGCGGCGTCCACTTCATGGCGGAAACCGCTGACATCCTTTCCGCACCGGAACAGGCAGTCATCCTCCCCAACCTGGCGGCTGGCTGCTCCATGGCGGATATGGCCGACGCCGACTCCGTGGCCGAGTGCTGGGAGCAGCTTGAGGAGATCTTCGGCACCGAGCCCGACGCCGAGGGCCGGGTTCCGGTCCTTCCCGTCACCTACATGAATTCCTCCGCAGCCCTGAAGGCGTTCTGCGGTGAGCACGGCGGCATCGTCTGCACGTCCTCGAACGCCAGGACCGTGCTTGAGTGGGCGTTCCAGCGAGCCCAGCGCGTGCTGTTCTTCCCTGACCAGCACCTGGGCCGCAATACCGCCAAAGCCCTCGGCGTGCCGCTGGAGCAGATGCCCATGTGGAACCCGCGCAGGGATCTGGGCGGTAACGACGCGCAGGCACTGCTCGATTCCCGGGTGATCCTGTGGCACGGATTCTGCTCGGTGCACAAGCGCTTCAACGTGGGGCAGATCGAGAAGGCCAGGAAAGACTTTCCCGGCGTCCAGGTGATCGTCCACCCCGAGTGCCCCATGGAAGTCGTGGACGCCGCCGACTCTGCCGGCTCCACCGATTTCATCAAGAAGGCCATCGCGGCTGCCACGGAGCCAACCACCTTTGCGATCGGCACCGAGATCAACATGGTGAACCGGCTTGCAGCGGAGTACCCGCAGCACACCATCTTCTGCCTGGACCCCGTGATCTGCCCTTGCTCCACCATGTACCGCATCCACCCGGGGTACCTGGCCTGGGTGCTGGAGGAGCTGGTGGCCGGCCGGGTGGTCAACCGCATCACCGTGGCAGAGTCCGTCCAGGACCATGCCCGGACCGCCCTCGAGCGCATGCTCGCCGCCAGGCCGTAATGTCCAGCCAGGCCAGAGTGTCCAGCGGGCCCCTTGTGCCCGGCGGGCCCAGGATGCCCGCCCGCCGGCTCATCGTCGTTGGCAGCGGCATCGCCGGACTGTACGCGGCGCTGCTGGCCGCCGATGCCGGCGCCTCCGTGGTTCTCCTGACAAAAGTTGGCCTGGAGCACAGCAACACCTGGTACGCCCAGGGCGGGATCTCGGCCGTGCTGGATGAACCATCCCCGGGTGACACCGTAGCGGCCCACATCACCGACACGCTCCAGGCCGGCGCCGGGCATTGCAACGCCGACGCCGTTCGGCTGATGTGCACGGAGGCCCGGCACGACATCGCCGGCCTGCAGCGGTTCGGCGTGCGCTTCGATGTGGAGACGGACGGAGGACCGGCGCTGGGGCTGGAAGCTGCCCACTCCGCGCCGCGCATCCTCCACGCCGGAGGCGACGCCACGGGCGCGAAAGTGGCCGGCGCGCTCATCCAGGCGGTGCTCTCCCGGCAGGCAGCAGGTGTCCTGAAGGTCATCACAGGCGCCCACGCCACGGCCCTCCTATACGACGGCGGCGCAGTCACCGGAGTGGAATTCCTGCAGGACGGGAAGAGGGCAGCACTGCACGGGGACGCCGTCCTGCTGGCAACGGGAGGTGCCGGCAGGCTGTTCGCCCAAACCACCAACCCGGAAGTCGCCACCGCCGACGGCCTGGCGCTCGCAGTCCGCGCCGGAGCCAGGACAGCCGACCTGGAATTCTTCCAGTTCCACCCCACCTGCCTGGTCCGGCCAGCCGGTCCCGCCCCAGGCGAGCCGCTGCTGATCTCCGAAGCTGTCCGCGGCGAAGGGGCGGTCCTCGTCGACGGCAACGGGAAGCGCTTCATGCGGTCGTACCATCCGGACGCAGAGCTTGCCCCGCGCGACGTGGTCTCCCGCAGCATAGCCCTGCACCTGGCCAAGCTCGGCGACCCCAACGGCCACGTGTACCTGGACGCCCGCGTCATCGAGGCAGCCAGGGGAGCCGGGTTCCTGGCACGGCGGTTCCCGACCCTCACCGAAAAGACCCTCGCGGCCGGTATCGACTGGACCCGGGACCTGGTCCCCGTGGCCCCGGCAGCCCACTACTGGATGGGCGGGGTCCTCACCGACCTCCGCGCCAGGACCAGCATCCCCGGACTGTACGCCGCCGGCGAAGTCGCATGCACGGGCGTCCAAGGGGCGAACCGGCTGGCCAGCAACTCCCTCCTCGAGGGACTCGTCTTCGGCCGCCGCGCTGTTGAGGACTTCCTCTCCGGTGACTTTGGCTGGGGGGCGCCTGAGGGCGCCCCTCCGCATGCTCCCCACGATCCCCCTAACCTCGCAAGCTCGGCCAGGGAACCCGGATCGCGTGGCCCCACGGCCGCGGGCGGCCTCCCCTTTACGCATGCTTCCGGGGCACCCTCAGGCGACCATTTGTCCGTCACCTTCCCTGCGGCTTCAGCAGGCGCGGGTACCGGGTCGGGTGGCCTGGGCGGGAGCCTGCCGGCCAGCTCCGGTGGAGGTATCGATGTGGAAACTCCGTTCTCGCGGGATGCTCTTCGGCGCCTGATGACTGCCAAGGCCGGGGTGCTGCGGAATGGGGTGCTGTTGCGGGAGGCGACGGAAACCCTTGACCGGTGGGCCGCCGTCGTTCTCCCCGGAACAGTGGCCGCCGGGCCGGGACCGCGGGAGCATGAGGACCGCAACCTGCTGCTCGCCGCGCAGCTGCTCGTGGCTGCCGCCCGGGAACGGACTGCGTCCCTGGGCGCCCACTACCGGAGCGACAGCCCGGCAGATGCCGCCGGCATCGCTGATCAACTCCAAGAACACTCCCGCCTGCGCCCGAAAGCGAGCCTTGTCCGTGACTGAAAACTCCGTAATCGCACCCGTGGCGGCCAGGGCCGTTGGCCTGGACCTCGCCCTGCCGGCGGCTCCCGTCCGGGAGATCCTGGAGCGCGCCTTCGCCGAAGACGCGCCGGCCGGGGACATCACCTCCCAGCTGCTCATCCCCGCCGATGCCCGCGCCACGGCGGTCCTGAACGCCCGCGTGCCCGGCGTCTTCAGCGGGGCCACCGTCTTCCGGGACGCCATGCAGCTGGTGGACCCCGGCACCACAGTGGAGCTGCTGCTGGCAGACGGGGAAAGGTTCGACGCCGGCACGCACCTCGCGCGGGTCACAGGACGGGCACGCTCCGTCCTGCTCGCCGAGCGTGTGGCCCTCAACCTGGTCCAGCGGATGTCCGCGATCGCCACCAGGACCGCGGAATTCGTCCAGCTGGCCGAAGGGACGCGGGCCAGGATCACCGACACCCGGAAAACCACCCCCGGCCTGCGGATCCTGGAACGGTTCGCCGTGAGGTGCGGGGGAGGCGCCAACCACCGATACAGCCTCTCCGACGCAGTGCTGGCGAAGGACAACCACCTGGCCGTGATGACCGGAGGGGACCCCGCCAGGCTGACGGAGCTGCTCCTGGCGGCCAAAGCCCAGCTGGGACACACCACCCACTTCGAAGTCGAGGTGGACCGCATGGACCAGATCGAACCCGTCCTCGCAGCAGGCGTGGACACCATCATGCTGGACAACTTCACGCCGGAGGAGCTCCGCCAGGGCGTTGCGCTGGTGGCCGGACGGGCCCGCGTGGAAGCAAGCGGCAACGTCAACCTCAGCACGGTCGCGGGGATCGCTGCCACCGGCGTGGACGTCATCTCGGTCGGGGCACTCACCCACACGGTGGCAGCCCTGGACCTTGGCCTGGACGTGGAACTGACGGCCGGGTAAGCCATGATTTTCCTTGATGCAGCCGCCACCACCCCGGTCCGCCGCGAGGTGCTGGAAGCCATGTGGCCATACCTGACCGGCGACTTCGGGAACCCCTCCAGCCACCACACCCTCGGTGACACAGCTGCCACGGCCCTCGCCAGTGCACGGGACTCAGTGGCCGCTGTCCTGGGCTGCCGGCCGGGAGAGGTGACCTTCACGTCCGGCGGGACAGAGGCGGACAACCTGGCTGTCAAGGGCATTGCCCTGGCGCGGCAGGCTGCCCGTCCGCAGCTCAACCGGGTGGTGATCAGCGCCGTCGAACATCCGGCCGTGGAGGAATCCGCACGGTACCTGGAACGCTTCCACGGATTCGCGGTGGACGTTGTACCCGTGGACGGCACGGGGCTGGTGGCGCCGGAATCCCTCCGGGCAATCCTGCGTCCGGAAACCGCACTGGTCAGCATCATGTACGCCAACAATGAGGTGGGGACCGTACAGCCGGTGGCCGAGCTGGCCGCGGAGGCCCGGCACGCTGGGGTCCCCTTCCACACGGACGCGGTCCAGGCGGCAGGATGGCTGCCCCTGGACACCGGGACGCTGGGCGTCGACGCCATGAGCATCTCGGGCCACAAGCTGGGGGCGCCCAAGGGTTGTGGCGTGCTCTTTGTCCGTGGCCGCACCAGGATCGAGCCGCTCATCCACGGCGGCGGCCAGGAACGGGGCCGCCGGTCCGGGACGGAAAACGTGGCAGGTGCCGTTGGCCTGGCCACGGCGCTGACGCTTGCCCAGGCCCGCCAGGAGGAACAACGACGACGTGTGGCGGCCCTGCGGGATGCCTTCATCAACGCAGTGCTCACCGGAGTGCCGGGCGCGGTCCTCACCGGGCATCCCACCCGCCGGCTTCCGTCCGTGGCATCGTTCTGCTTCCCGGGAACCAGCGGCGAATCCGTACTCCTGGAACTGGAGCGGGAGGGCGTGGTGTGCTCCAGCGGATCAGCGTGCGCAGCCGGGTCCGATGCGCCGTCGCCCGTCCTCACGGCGCTGGGCTACGAGGCTGAGGTGGCCCAGACAGCCGTCCGGTTCAGCTTCGATGCCGCGGTCACCGAGGAGGACCTCAACACCGCAGCGGGGGCAGTCCGCCACGCAGTGGAGAGCGTGCGGGCGCTTGGCGGCTAACGATCCTCCGCAAGGATCGGCGTCCTGCTGCCCGCAGCGGTCAGTACAGCTCGCCGACCGGAATTTCCACAGCCAGCCGGTTGGACGGTCCCGGCAGGGGGCACGCCCACGCCTCGTTGTAGGCACAGGAGGGGTTGTAGGCGAAGTTAAAGTCCAGGACGAAAGCGGCGCCCGGACCCGTCCCGCTGACCCCGTGGAACGCGCCCTTGATGGTGTCCAGCAGGTACCGGCCGGCGCCGTAGCTTCCCCCGGGCTGGCCGGCGGTCGCGTCCCGGAAGGGCACGAAGATGCCGCCGCCGTATCCCCGCAGCTTCCACACGGCGAGCTGCCCCATCTCGGGGAGGTCGAACGTGCCAAGCCGCACGAAGTTCACCACCCCGTCCGTGCCGGTTTCCACGCTCATTTCCCGTCCAGCACCCTCTTTGGTCAGCGGAACGTGGAATCGGTAGATGGGATCGTAGTCAGCCGTCTTGAGGCCGGAGAACCGCGCCTTGTCCGCTGCGGACAGCGCGGAGGCGGGGTGCGTGGCAAAGAGAAGGTCGCGCTGGTGGCGCCAGTAGGAATGTGCTTCCGCCGGGCTTTCCACGGACAATTTGCGGACATTGTCGTACAAGGCAAAGGTCCGCAGCCGCCAGTCGGCAATGTCGACGGCGGAGATCTCCGCCAAGTGATCTTCGGCTGCGCCGTGCTGGATGTCCGCCATAGCACCAGCCTAGTCCCCGGCGCTGGTGATGCCCCTCCGGCGGCGACACGCACCGCTGCTGCCCGGTTCCGGCCGTCCTTATGAGCCGGGAAACGCCGCTCCGGGTCAGGCCGCGCCGCTGCTCCGTCCAGCTAGGCTGGCTGCATGAGACGCATCGCATCAGCGGGGGTCCTGCCCGGGACCGCAGTGCTCCTCGCCGGAGCACTCCTTGCCGGTTGCTCCACCCCGCCCAAGAGCGGGCCTGCGTGGACAGCGGAGGCCGGTGATTCCGGGGCTGCTCCCACCGCCACCGCTTCGCCGGAAGGGTCTGCAACTGCTGCGGCATCCGCAGGCGCCACGCCCGCCGCGTCCGGCTCGGCAACAGCCCAGCCTGCCGCCACCGCATCTGCGTGGAAGACTTTCTCCGATCCGGCAAAAACCGTGGTCTTCGAACTGCCGGAAACCTGGATAGCGCAAGCGGCGCCCCCTGAGGAAGGAACCCTGCCCGGTGCCATTAAAATCGAGGTGAAAAAGCCGGACGGCACCTTCATGGCGGCGCTCCGGACGGGACTCCCGCCGTCGTCCGCCGACTGTCCGGAGGACGCGCGGCGTCCCTACACCGTGATCAGCAGCGTGCCTGTTGAGCTGTCCGCCGCAGGCGGCGAGGGGACCATTCCGCCCAGGGTGGTGTTCCGGGCAATCCAGGGGTACCGGTTCTTCGGCTCCTACGGCATCACCAACCTGATTGGCGGCCCCGACGGGCAGGCCTGCGAACTGCGCAATATAGTCCGTGGGCCGGCGGGGAAAGGTGACTACTCCTTCGGTGACCTGGTGTCCGTCAGGGCCTTTGCGCCCGATGAAAAAGTGGCGCCCGCCAAAGCATTCGACACCCTTGAGCAGGCGGCAAAGTACGCCAGCGAGAGTGCTGACTTCGCCAACGTTCAGCGGATGCTAATGTCTCTGGAGATCAAGAACTAGCCCCCGTTCCCCTGCCCGCATCCCCGGCCGGGACAAACGGCGGCTTCTTTCCTGCCGACACCCCCGGAGAGTCATGGAACGCACTGTTTCCGCACGCCTGGTCTTCAAGACCACACCCAACACCAAAGTGGCCATGGCCATCGCCGCCGCCAGGAACCCCGGCTATTCGTCCTTCGAGGAAAACCTGTCCATTACGGTTGGCGGCGCGCAGGTCCCCGTGAGCGAGGTGCCGGACCACCACGGCGGCCGGCTCCACTACATGGAGTTCGCGGAACCGTCCGAGGTGGTCGTGGACTACTCCGCTACGGTCGCCGGAAAGGCGCAGCCTGAGGAGGCAGAACTTGCTGACCGCATCCGCTACGTCCGGCCCAGCCGGTACGCGGAGTCGGACCGCCTCCTGCCCACCGCGTATGCGGAATTCGACGGAGCCTCCGGCGGGGAGCTGCTGCACGCCGTGCGGAACTGGGTGAACGGCGAGCTGCGGTACATCAGCGGCTCCTCCCGCGGCACCGACGGCGCCGTGGAAACCCTCCTGAGCCGCCGCGGCGTCTGCCGCGACTTCGCCCACCTGGCCATTGCCCTGCTGAGGTCCAAGGACATTCCGGCGCGCCTGGCCGCCGTCTACGCGCCCGGCCTGAGCCCCATGGATTTCCACGCCGTCGCTGAAGCCTACGTGGAAGGCGGGTGGCACGTCATCGATCCCACGGGCCTCGCCCCGCGGGAATCGATGCTGCGGATCACGGCCGGCCGGGACTCGGCCGACACCGCATTCCTGTCCACGGTGGGCGGAAGCCTGAGCCTGAGCCAGATGCAGGTCACTGCGGTGGTCAACGGCAGCCTGCCGGTGGAGGACCCCGCCAGGCTCGTGGCCCTGGGCTAGCGCGGGTCCTGCCGGGGCGGCCGCGGGCCCAGGGAACTCCGCAGCTTGGTGGTGAGCCGCATGAGTTCCTTCTGTTCCGCCGGTGTCAGCGCCGGGCCCATGAGTTCGGAGATGTCGCGCACATGCTCACGGCCAATCTCCTTCTGGAGTTCCCGTCCCTCGTCCGTCAGCTTCAGCAGGACACCGCGGCCGTCCTCCGGCGCGGGCATCCGCGCGATGAGCCCGCGCTTCTCAAGCCGCTCCACCAGCCGGCTGAGGCTGGACTGGCTCAACAGGACGTTGTCGTTGAGTTCATTGAGCCGCAGCCAGCCTGACGGGCAGCGGGAGAGGGTGAACAGGACGTCGTACTCATTGACTGCCAGCTTCCGGAAGGCCGGGCCGGACTGCAGCTTCCGCATCACCGCAACCTGGGCCCGGAACAGCGACTCCCAGGTTTCTGCGGCGAGCCGCACCGGCGACTCCGTGCTCTTGCCCGCCATCACGCGTCCGCGGCGGACTTTTCCGCGTCCTGGGCGGCCAGAAGCGCGGCCACCCGGCCGGCGTGCGTGGGCGGCTCGGGAACGTGGGCCGGCTTGCGGGCCGCGTACTCCTTCCGCAGGACGGGGAGGACCTCCTCGCCGAACAGGTCCAGTTGTTCGAGTACGGTTTTCAGCGGCAGGCCCGCGTGGTCGATCAGGAACAGCTGGCGCTGGTAGTCGCCGAAGTACTCCCGGAACGTCAGGGTCTTTTCAATGACTTCCTGCGGGCTGCCCACCGTCAGCGGTGTCTGCGAGGTGAAGTCCTCGAGCGAGGGGCCATGGCCGTAGACAGGCGCGTTGTCGAAGTACGGGCGGAATTCCTTGACGGCGTCCTGCGAGTTCTTCCTCATGAAGAACTGTCCGCCGAGGCCAACGATGGCCTGGTCTGCCTTGCCGTGGCCGTAGTGCTCATAGCGTTCGCGGTACAGGCCGATCAGCTGCTGGTAGTGCTCCTTGGGCCAGAAGATGTTGTTGGCAAAGAAGCCGTCGCCGAAGTAGGCCGCCACTTCGGCGATCTGCGGGGTGCGGATGGAGCCGTGCCACACAAAGGGGGCGACGCCGTCCAGCGGGCGGGGCGTGGACGTGAAGTTCTGCAGCGGCGTCCGGAACTTGCCGGACCAGTTGACGGTGTCCTCGTCCCACAGCTTCCGCAGCAGGCTGTAGTTCTCGATGGCCAGCTCCACGCCGTCCTGGATGTTCTTGCCGAACCACGGGTACACCGGCGCGGTGTTGCCGCGGCCCAGGACCAGGTCAACACGGCCGTCGGCCAGGTGCTGGAGCATCGCGAAGTCCTCCGCGATCTTCACCGGATCGTTGGTGGTGATCAGCGTGGTGGCCGTGGACAGCGTGATGCGTTCCGTCTGGGCTGCGATGTACGCCAGGGTTGTGGTGGGGGAGGAGGAGAAGAAGGGGCGGTTGTGGTGCTCGCCGAGGGCGTAGACGTCCATCCCGATTTCCTCGACTTTTTTGGCAATGGCCACCGACGCTTTGATGCGTTCGTTCTCGGTTGGGGTGTGCCCCGTGGTGGGGTCCGTGGTGATGTCGCTGACGCTGAAAACACCAATCTGCATGATGTGCCTTTCCCTTCCTGGACTCTCCGGGCTTGGTCCCAGTGTAGTCCAATTTAGATGCATTTGCATCTACCGCAAGGTACAACGCATCCCTTGGGGAAATATTCCGTGAAGCCCGTGCGGGCGAAAGCTGCTCCGGGACGGGGTTCCGGACGTGCCCCTAGGCGGGGCCGCCGGGGGCGGCGCGGCGGCCGCTGGTTTTGGGAACCATGCCCGTGGTCCAGTCCCTGAACTCCTCGTCAACGTCCGGCCCGGGCCCGAATTCGTGGCGTGCCTGAAGGTCCCGGAGCAGCGCCTTCTTTTCACGCCGGCCCTCCACCAGCCTGTACAGGACGGGCACCAGCACCAGGGTCAGGGCGGTCGAGGAGATCAGCCCGCCGATGACGACAACCGCCAGCGGCTGCGAGATGAAGCCACCGCCGCCGGTAAGGCCCATGGCCATGGGCGTCAGCGCGAACACGGTGGCGAGCGCGGTCATCAGGATGGGACGCAGGCGCTGCCGTGCCCCATGCGTGATCGCATCCGCCACGTTCATGCCCGGCCGGCCGTCGCGGGGCTGCCGGTACTGGTTGATGAGGTCGATCAGCACGATGGCGTTGGTGACCACGATCCCCACCAGCATGAGCATGCCGATCAGCGAGGGCAGTCCCAGGGGCACGCCTGTCACCAGGAGCAGTGCTACGGCGCCGGTGGCTGCAAACGGGACAGATACCAGCAGGATCAGCGGCTGGACCAGCGACTTGAAGGTGGCCACCATGATCACGTACACGATGGCGATGGCCGCCAGGAGGGCCAGCCCGAGCTGCTGGAAGGACTCCTGCTGCTGGGTGGTGGCACCGCCGATTTCGGCGGTGACCCCTGGCGGCAGCTGGACGTCCGCCAGCCGCTTCTGGACTTCCGCGTTGACCGCGCCCAGGTTGGAGCCCGACGGCGTCACTGACACCCGTGCCGTGCGCTGGCCGTTGCTGGCGGTGATGGACACCGGCACCTCCACCTGTTCCACTGCAGCGATGCTTCCCAGCGGCACCGGCCCGCCCGCTGCCGGAAGCGGAATGTTGCGGACGGCGTCGATGCTGGTGAACCTGGTGCCCTGGCCGATCCGGACGGGAAAGTCGTTGGTGTCAATCCGGACTTCTCCGGCCGGGATGGGGCTGATGGTGGACGCCAGGACCCCGGCCACCTGTTCCTCGTTGAGCCCGGCGGCTACCGTCTTGGCCCGGTCCACCCTGACCTGGACCACGGGCTGGCTGGCCGCAAGGTTGGTGGCCACCTCGCTGGTGCCGGGCACGCCGGTCATCGCCGCGACCATGGTGTCGCTGGCTTCCTGGAGGTCGGCAGTGGTGGCCGCCTTGAGGGTGATGTCCACGGTGGACGAGGTGCCGAAACCGCCCTGCTGCGTTCCGACCGAGATCTTGCCGGAATCGGGCACCTTTGACAGTTCGCTGCGCACCGTCTCCTGCAGCTGTTCCTGGTCCGCCTTTTCATCCGTCACCACGGTGAACGTGGAGTTGGACGAGCCGGTGGAGGTAAGCGCGGCGAAGCCTGCCTGGGCGTTGCCCGACGTCACCTGGATGTCCTTGACGCCGTCGATGCCGCGAAGCACTTCCTCCAGCCGGACGGCTGCCGCGCTGGTGTCGGCAAGGGTGGTGCCGGCCGGCAGGACCTGGCGGACCGTGAGGCTGTTCTGCCCGGAATTGCCCAGGAGGTTGGTGGCCAGCAGCGGCGTCATGGCGGCGGTGGCACCGAGGACCAGGGCGGCGGCCACCAGCGTGATCACCGGATGCTTCTGGGTCTTGGTGAGGATTGGCAGGTAGCCGCGCTGGAGCCTGCTGCGCTGTTCCGCTTCCAATGCCCTGGCACGGGCCTCGTCCGCGGTCCGCCGGGCGGCTGCGGGAGCTGCCGGCCCCGCGCCTGCGGCACCGGTGTTCTTCAGGAACCAGTAGGCCAGCACCGGGACGATGGTCAGCGAGACCAGGAGCGAGGCCAGCAGCGCCATGGTGACGGTGAGGGCGAACGGCCTGAACAGCTCTCCCGCGAGCTCGCCAACAAATGCGATGGGGAGGAACACCGCCACAGTGGTGAGGGTGGAGGCGGTGATGGCCCCGGCCACCTCCCTGATGGCAGTCAGGATGGCAGTGACTTTGTCTTCGCCGTAGCTCAGGTGCCGCTTGATGTTCTCGATCACAACGATGGAGTCATCCACCACGCGGCCGATGGCGATGGTGAGCGCACCCAGCGTCAGGATGTTCAGGGAGTATCCGGTGGCGGACAGGCCGATGAAGGTGATCAGGAGCGAGAGCGGAATGGAGACTGCCGTGACCAGCGTGGACCGGGTGGACATCAGGAACACCAGGATGACCGCAACGGCGAAGCCCAGGCCCAGCAGGCCCTCGGTGGTGAGGTCCTTGATGGACTTCTCAATGAAGGGTGCCTGGTCGAACACCGGTGTGAACCTGGCATTCGAACCCAGTTCCGCCTCAAGCTCGTCCAGGGTGTCACGCACCGCGTGCGAGATGCCCACCGTGTCGCCCTCAGGCTTCTTGGTCACGGAGACGGCGAGGGTTTCCTCTCCGTTGGTGCGTGTGATGGATGTCCGTTCGTCATCCTGCAGCGACACGTCCGCCACGCTGCCGATGGTGGCCCCGTCTTTGGCGCCGCCCAGCGGCAGCGCCTCGATGGCCGCCAGGGAATCCACGGGGCTGCCGATCTGGAGGGAGAGCGTCTTTCCCTGCTCTTCGAGTGTGCCGGCGGGGATCAGCGCACCGTTGTTCTCCAGCGCGTCCCGGATGGACGTGATGCTCGCACCCGCGGCGGCCATGGCGTCACCGCGCGGAAGGATCTCGATGTGCTGGGAGGCGCCGCCGGTCACATCGGCCCCGCGGACGCCGTCGATCTTCTGCAGCCGGGGCACGCTCAGCCGCTGGAGGTCGGCGTTCAGCTCGCTGAGCGTCTTGTCCGAGGACACGGCCAGGAAGACGATGGGAAAATCGCTGATGCTGCCTGCGATTGCCTGCGGCTGGACATCCTCGGGCAGTGACCGCTTGGCGTTTGAGATGGCACGGTCGATCTGGTTCCTCGCACGGTCCAGGTTGGAGCCGTACGTGAACACCATGGTGATCTGCGAGACGCCGTTGCGGGACGTGGAGGAGGTGGATTCCAGCCCCTCCACGCCGTTCAGCGCCGTCTCCAGCGGTCCGCTCACCTGCTTGTCGACCACCTCCGGGGAGGCGCCGGGCATGGCGGTCAGCACCGTGATCTGCGGGAACTCGATCGAGGGGATGAGTTCCTGCTTCAGCGATGACATGGTGATCACGCCGAAGACGGAGGCGAAGACTGTGATCAGTGCGATCAGGGCCCGGTTCGCAAGTGAAAGTTGTGCCAGCCGGAACATCGCATGATCTCCTGTGGGGTTGAGGGACTGATACGGACCCGAAGGCGCCGGCCGCCGGCCCCGGCAGGGTCAGCGGCTGGCGGAAACGCTCTCCAGCTGAAGTGATGCGGCCGTCGCCTTTTCCAGCTCGACAGCCAGGTCCGGGTTCTCGTCCAACTTGACCCCGTAGCCGGGCATCATGTCCTTGAGTTTGGACTGCCAGCCCTTGAAGTTCCGGGGGAAGGTCCTCTTCAGCAGCTCGATCATGATAGGTACCGCAGTGGACGCTCCGGGCGATGCGCCCAGGAGCGCGCCGATCGAACCGTCCCGGCCGGCGATTACTTCAGTGCCGAACTGCAGCACGCCGCCCTTCTGCGGATCTTTCTTGATGATCTGTACACGCTGGCCGGCGGTGATCAGTTCCCAGTCGCCGTCCTTGGCCTCCGGGTAGTACTCGCGCAGGGCCTCCACCTTGTCGGCGTGCTTCTTGGCCACTTCCTTCACCAGGTAGGCGGTGAGGTCCATGTTGTCCTTGGCCACGGCCAGCATGGGAATGATGTTGCTGGGCCTGATGGACAGCGGAAGGTCCAGGTACGAGCCGTTCTTCAGGAAGTTGGTGGAGAATCCGGCGTAGGGGCCGAACAGCAGCGACCGCTTGCCGCCCACGTAGCGGGTGTCGAGGTGCGGCACGGACATGGGGGGCGCGCCCACCGATGCCTGGCCGTAGACCTTGGCGCTGTGCTGCGCGGCAATGGTTTCGTCGGTGCAGCGGAAGAACTGCCCGGAGACCGGGAACCCGCCGTAGCCTTTGCTTTCCGGGATGCCGGAGGCCTGCAGCAGGTGCAGGGCGCCGCCGCCAGCGCCGACGAACACGAACTTGGCGTGGATCTTGCTGTGCTCGCCGGACTTGGGGTACTTCAGCGAAAGGTTCCAGCCGCCGTCGGACGCCCTGGAGATTCCCGTGACGTCATGGCCGTAGTTGATTTCGACGCCGTTGTTCCCGAGGTAGGTGGTCAGCTCCCGGGTCAGTGCCCCGAAATCGACGTCGGTGCCCTCGGCTGCGCGCGTGGCGGCAACGCGCTGCTTCGGGTCGCGCCCCTTCACGATCAGGGGAGCCCACTTGGCGATCTGGGCGTGGTCCTCGGAATATTCCATGCTCCGGAACAGCGTGTGGGGCTTGAGTGCCTCGTACCGCGTGCGCAGGAACCGCGTGTGGTCCTCGCCGATCACGAAGCTCATGTGCGGCACGGTGTTGATGAAGCCTTTGGGGGATCCGATCAGCTTCTGGTCCACCAGGTGGGACCAGAACTGGCGGGAAAGCTGGAACTGCTCATTAATGAGCAGCGCCTTGGAGGGGTCCACTGAGCCGTCTTTGGCGGCAGGGGAGTAGTTCAGCTCGCAGAGGGCGGCGTGGCCGGTTCCGGCGTTGTTCCACGGGTCCGAGCTTTCCAGCCCCGGCTGGTCCAGCCGCTCGAACAGAGAGATGGTCCAGTCCGGCTCAAGCTGCTTGAGGAATGCCCCCAGCGTGGCGCTCATGATGCCGCCGCCAATCAGGACGACGTCGGCATGTGGGGTCTTGGAAATGAAGGTCACGATCAGTCTCCGATTGCAGCGGCTCTGGCTGTCACAGAATATCCCCGGGCAGCGGACATACTGAAATTGGACCGCTCCGTCAAGGCTTTAGTTGCACCTTCGTGAAAACTTCATTTAAGACCGGGGAGGCGGGATAGCTCAGCACGCGGTCGGACAGGGCCAGCGCGGAGATGGGGAAGGCGACGGGGACGGCCGGTACGGTCGCGGCGATCTGGGCGTTGATGGTGTGATATTGCTCATCCCGTTCCTCGCCTTCCGGAAGCCCGCGCGCCCGGTTGATCTTCGAAAAGACCTGAGGATCGTGGTAGCCGAACTCGCCGTTCTTTTCGCCGAAGAGGGGGCCCACGAAATTGTCGGCGTCGGAGTAGGAGCCGTTCCAGCCCAGCAGATGGAGCGCATGGTCGCCGGGAGACTGCACCTTCTGCAGGTAGCCGTCCGCCCAGTCCACCGGCACGGGACGGATGTTAAGTCCGACGGCGGTGAGCTGGCGGCTGATCTCGGCATACACCTTCTCGGGTGTGGGCAGGTAGGGGCGGGTGACGTTCAGGGGATAGTAGAACTTCAGCTCCTCCCCGGCGTACCCTCCCTCTTCGAGGTATTCCTTGGCCTTGGCAGGATCGTGGCCCAGCGCCGGGGCGTCGTTGTTGAAGCCGCTGATTTTGGGCGGGACGAACTGCGTGGCCTTGGCGGTGTTGTCAATGAAGAACCGGCGGATCAGCGTTTCCTTGTCGATCGCCATTTCGATGGCCTGGCGGACCTTCAGGTTCTTGAGTACGGGGATGTCCTGGTTGATGCCCACGTACATCACGGAGAACGGGTCACGCTGGACGATCTGCTTTCCGCGCTTGACCAGCTGGTCGAAGTTGCCCACCGTTACAGCGTCGTAGCCGTCGATCTTGCCGTCCAGCAGGGCCTGGAGCCGCGCCTGCGGATGGTCGTAGGCCACGAAGTTGATCGTGGCAATCTGGCCGCGCTCCCCCCAGTAGGAGGTATTGGTGGCCAGGGTGACACTGCCTTCGTCCCACGAGGCGAGCCTGAACGGTCCGGTTCCCACCGGATTGGTGCCGAAGCCTGACACGGGCTGCCCGCCGCGGTTCTGGTCCAGGACGTCAGCCGTGCCCGCGGCGAGGGCTGCCGGCGAGGCGATGGCGAAGGCAGGCAGCGTGAGGGCCTGCAGGAAGGCGGTGAAGCGCTGGGTGAGGTCTATCCGGACCGTGTCCGGTGATTCGGCCGTGCAGCTTTTGAAGATGGAGAGCTCCGGCTCATCCGAATGGGCCTTGAAGACTCCCTTGAAGGAGCTGCCGGGCGCCTGCCGCCTGATATCCGGGGAAAAGGCGAACCAGCGGTTGAAGTTGGTGCACACGGCGTCGGCATTGAACGGGGTTCCGTCCTGGAACATGACGTCGGTCCGGAGCTTGAAGGTGTAGGAGCGGCCTTCGTTGGACTCGGTCCATTCCGTGGCGAGCAGTGGTGTGGGTTTCCCGGTGACCTGGTCCACGCCCACCAGTCCCTCGAGGATCTGCCGGGTGATGCGCTGGGACTCGACGTCACTGGAAAGTGCCGGATCCAGGCCCAGCGGCTGGGCTGCGGTTCCGAAATTGAAGGTGGCGGAGGGCTCGGGAGCAGCCGTGGTGCTGGGGGAGCCGGAGGACGGAGAGGGGGCGGGGACGGCGGTGCACGAGGTCATGCCCAAGGCGAGGAAAACAGCGCCGGTCTTGATGACCGTCCGCCGCGATGTACTGCTGGGCACTCGATTATCACCTCGGGATTTTGCCGGCTCCGCCGCGTGCGGGCCGGAGCCCAGTCTAATAGACGCTCCTTAAAGTAACCCGGAACCGGCCGGACGGTTCCCGCGGGAGCCGAAAAGCCGGGAGCCGTCCTTTCGGACGGCCCCCGGCTTCACCGGAAGGAACTGGCCTGCCTGGTGACTACTTGGGCATCAGTACCGAGTCGATCAGGTAGACGGTGGCGTTCTTGGTCTGCACGCCGCCGCAGATCACGTTGGCGTCGTCAACCTTGAGCTCGTCGCCGCTGCCCGTAACGGTCACGCTGCCGCCCTGGACGGTGGCGTGGGTGCCGGCGATCATGTCAGGGGTGATCTGGCCCGGAACCACGTGGTAGGTGAGGATCTTGCTCAGGAGCGCGTCGTCCGTCTTGAGGGTTTCGATGGTGGCTGCATCGATCTTGGCGAAAGCGTCATCCACCGGAGCGAAGACCGTGAACTCTCCGCCGTTCAGGGTGTCCACGAGGTCCACCTTGGGGTTCAGCTTCCCGGACACTGCCGAGGTGAGGGTGGTGAGGATCGGGTTGTTGGAGGCCGCGACGGCAACGGGGTCAAGGGCCATGCCCTCAACCGAGCCTGCACCGGAGGGAACCTGCTCGGCGTAGGCAGCACAGCCCGGGCCCACCAGGTTGGCGGCCGGGTCCATGGCCGCGGCAGAGGTGCTGGCCGACGGCGAGGGGGCCATGCTGGACGCGGACGGCTCGGCTGCCGGGGCGGAGGAGGCGGTGGTGGTTGCGGACCCGCCGCAGGCAGTCAGGCTGAGCAGGGCCGCTGCTGCAACGCCTGCGACGGTGAAGGTTGTGCGCTTGATGGTCTGCATGTCGGTTCTCCTTGGTTGTGGCATCTACCCGCCGCGGGCGTGGTGCCTGCGGCGTCTTCCGAAACTTGCTGGTGGGCACCTGCCCTTGGCTGGTGTCTCACTGTCTATTCGGCCGTCGGCAGGATGCGGATGGGTAAATTCCCTGGAGTTTTTCGGCGGAGCCCGGATTCCCCTTCCGGACCGTGCGGAAAGGGCGGGGCGAAAGGGTGTTAAATGCAAAGGTCCCCCGGCCGCAGCCGGGGGACCATACAGTGCGCAAGGGGGGACTTGAACCCCCACGCCCGAAGGCACAGGAACCTAAATCCTGCGTGTCTGCCAATTTCACCACTCGCGCAGGGCTTCCGGCCGTTGCGGCCCCCACAGGGGCCCGCCGGCGGATGCCAGTGTCCATTGTAGCGTCGCCGCGGCAGGGCCCCGGCTTGGCGGATCTTTGTCAGGTGTCCAGGTTCAGGTCCCGCCGAAGTTTGGCTACGTGGCCTGTGGCCCTGACGTTGTACTGGGCCAGCGCAACCTTCCCGTCGGGGTCCACCACGATGGTGGAACGGATGAGCCCCTCATAGGTCTTGCCATAGTTCTTCTTTTCGCCCCAAGCGCCATATGCCTCGGCAACCGCATGGTCCGCATCGGAAAGCAAAGGGAAGCCCAGGCCTTCCTTGGCTGCGAATTTTGCAAGCTTTTCCACGGGGTCGGGGGAGATGCCCAGGACGTCGTAGCCCGCCGACTGGAGAGAGGCCATGCTGTCGCGAAAATCGCACGCCTCCTTGGTGCAGCCCGGCGTGGCGGCCGCAGGATAGAAGTACACAATGGTGTGTCGGCCCTGGCGGGGGGACAAACTGACGTCGGTGCCTGACGAATCCTTCAATGTGAATCCGGGCGCGTCGTCGCCGGAAACGAGTCTTTCAGCCAATGTTTTTCTCCTAGTTGCAGGCGGGACACACCAGCCTAGTAAGCGCCGGGAACCAGCGCTAATCCCCACTTGGCTATACTGGCTGCTATGCCTGATATGGATCACTGGCCCACGGGGCGCCTCTTGTCCACTGCTGCGCGCCTCGTCGAACACTCCTGGAACGAAAAACTCGGCGCCATCGGCCTTACCCACGCCGGAGTTATCGCGATTGAGGTCCTGGATGCCCAGGGCCCCATGACGCAGGCCCAGCTCGCGCAATACGTTCGCGTCCAGGCGCAGACCATGGGTAAGACGCTCAGCCGTTTGGAGGCCCACGGACACATTGTCCGGGTCCGCAGCACCTCGGACCGCAGGAGCCACGTCGTGTCGCTTACCGAGCAGGGCAAGGAAGCGGTGGCTGCAGCGGTGGAAATGGAACGGTCCGTGCTGGCGTCAGCCTCGATCGACCCGGACCTGCTGCGGCAGGAGCTCCAGGCAGTGGTGCGGGAACTCGCTAGCCAATTCGCCAAGTCTCCCGGCGACAATGCATTGGTGGAGAACTCGCCGTCAACACGCTAGAACCGGCGCTTCAGCACCGGGGCGTGGCCACAGCTTCACAGCTGCGGCCACGCCTTTTTTGTTGCCGTCAGGCCTGCGGGTGGAAGGGGACGGACGGTCCCTGTTGAAACAGCTGCGTGAAAGTTGAAGGTCAGCGGCGTGGGGCGAATTACCGGGATGAACGGCGGCAGGCCCGCCCTGGAATGCGGCAAACAACAAAACAGCCCCCGGTTCGCGTTTCCGCAAGCCGGAGGCTGTTTTCCCAGTGGTGCACCCCCCGGGACTTGAACCCGGAACCCATTGATTAAGAGTCAATTGCTCTGCCAATTGAGCTAGAGGTGCATCTTCTTTGCCTTGATCATCGGGCTTTTCTTTCCCCGTTGACCTCCGCAACGACATGAAACTCTACACGAACTTTTTGCCCATGTGAAATCGAAGCCCTGGACTGCCTCCGCATCAGGAAATCGGCGGCAAAACCAGCACGAAATCAGGGTTTTCGTTGTTTGTCAGGAGCCAGAATCCGCCCTCCGGAGTCCGCACGACGTCGCGGATCCTGCCGTACTGGCGTGTGAAATGGCCCACAGGCGTCCCGGCTTCCCCGCCCGCAAGTGGCACTGTCCACAGCCGCTGGCCCCGCAGTGCCCCGAGATAGGCGGTGGATCCCACGATCTCCAGGCCGCTCGGGGACGATTCGCTGGTTGACGGCCACACGACTTTTGCGTCCTGGAACCCGGGGCGGCGGGGCGCTCCGGTCACCTCCGGCCAGCCATAATTTCCGCCGGCCACAATCAGGTTCAGCTCGTCATTGACATCGGGGCCGAATTCACTGGCCCACAGCCGTCCTGCGCTGTCCCATGCGAGGCCCTGGACGTTGCGGTGGCCCAGGCTGTAGACGGCGTTGCCAAAGGGATTGCCCGGCGCCGGACCGCCGTCGGCCGTCAGCCGCAGGATCTTGCCGCCCAGGGCCCCGGGGTCCTGCGGCTGGTCCCTCCGCTGCGAGTCGCCCGTACCGACGTACAGGAAGCCATCCGGGCCGAAGCGGATCCTGCCGCCGTTGTGGGTGGTGGCTTTCGGGATGCCGGTGAAGATGATCTCCGGGCGGTCCGGGGACAGTGCACCGCCGGCGGTTTCCTGCACCCTTGCCCTGGCAATCCTGTTGTCCTCCTGTGCGGTGAAATACATGTACAGGTAGCGGTCGGAGGCAAAGCCGGGGGACAGTGCAAGTCCCAACAGGCCGCCCTCGCCGGCGGCGGCCACCCCTGGAACTTCACCTAGGCTTACGGCTTCCCGCCCCCTTCCACCGGCCGGCACTGCCTTGAGTAGGGCAGTGTCCCGCTCGGAGATGATGGCCGTTCCGTCCGGCAGGAACACGGCGGACCAGGGAATCTTCAGGTCAAGCTCAAGGCGCTCGGCAACGTCCGGCACCCGCACTTCATTTGTCTCCGGGAGGGTAGTACTCCCGGTGGGCCCGTTGCCGCCACCGCCCGTGCAGCCCGCCAGGAGCACAACGAGGCAGGCTGCAGCCACAGCAGGCAGGCGCTTTCGGACAGAGGGAGGAGGCTGGCCCGAGCGGGCTGGTCCGTTGCTAAAGGCGCCGCCGCCGTGGAGCCCGGAAGCCTGCTGCCTCGGCATGTGCCTCCGTTTCGAACCAGACGTCGGCCCGGGCCTGCTCATAGTCGGAGTGTCCCTCCTCGTAGTAGACCATGGCTCCGGCGTCGCCCTTCACGGTGTACCCGTCCGGGCCGCTGCCGTCAGTTCCGGCCGCCGCCGAGCCGGCGCCATAAGGCTCGTCCGCTGCCAGGTGCCCTGCCGGCTCGGACGGTGGAACGGACTGGGGCTGCTGGTCGCGGTCCGCTGCGGTTTCCACCAGCGAAGAAGACTGGGTGCGGTCCGCGGTTTCAGCGGAGGCGGCAGTTTCAGGAATTACGGCGGCTTCGGCGGCCGCCGCTGCACGGTCCTCCCCGCCGTGCCGGGGCGGTAGGCCCGCGCCACCCTGCGGTGAACCGCTGACCCCGCTGGCAGGCTGTGGCGCGGAGGCACCTGCGCGGTCCTCAAGCTGCGGTTCGGCTCCGGCGTCGTCCATGTCCTCCACGGCGGCCGTTTCCGCGCCCGGCAGCGTAGGAGCGTGGGGCTCGGTGTACTCAGGGTGGTGGACCGGGGAGTGATGGCGTTCCGCGTCCGTCGCTGCCGCCGGTTCCGCCTGGTGCCCCGTTGCGGCGGGGACGCCGCTTTCACCGGCCGGATCCACCTGGGCCGCATGGGTGGGAACGCCCTCCGTAGAGGCACTGCCCCTGGATCCTGCGGCGGGGGAAACGGCGGAGGAGCCCGAAGCCTCCGACCACTGTGTCTCCCACTCGTCGTCGTCCTGGCGGCGGACATCCTGGCTGGACGCTGACGGGGCCGTGGTGCCTGGCACCCCTGTCATGCCGGCTGCTGCAGCGGCGTTGGCAGTAGAACCTTCCCGCTCCTTCGTGCCGGTGGGCTGGGCGGCCTCTGCCCCGGCAGGTGACGCCGCTCCTGCGTGATCATCGGCGGTGGTGGGTGCCGCGGGCTCGGCGGGGCGGCCAAAGCCTGCCGCGCCGGCGATCCCGGTGGTTCCGGCAGCTTCAGCGGATGCCGCGGCACTGCCGCCGGAAAGCGCCCCGTCCGCGCGGGTCCGCTCCGGGGCGGAGGGCCCCGGCGCCGTCGACGACCTGTTGCGTTTGAGCAGCCACCACACGACGCCCACGATGACAACAAGCAGAATGATCCAAAAAACAAAATCCATGGCAAGCCCTTCAGTCCGGATGGCAAGGTGTACTTTCCCCGACGCTACGTCCGGCGGTCAGAACTGTCCAGATTGACGGGGAAGCCGGCAGGCGGCCCGTCACCGTGAGCCGCACCACAAGCGGGGGAGGGCATTCCCGGGTCATCTCATTATCTGAGATGGGTGTCCACCATTTGACTGAAATTTTCTGTTTTTGCCCCCAAACGTCACGGATCTGTCGTTGCGCCGTTCGGCGGAGCCATAGACTTTCCCCTATGAGTGACACCCACATCGCAACCGAGAACAAGCCTGACATCAAACCCCGGAGCCGGGTTGTAACCGACGGAATCCACGCGGCTCCCGCACGTGGCATGTTCCGGGCCGTCGGCATGGGGGACGACGACTTCGCAAAACCCCAGGTCGGCGTTGCGAGCTCGTGGAACGAGATCACTCCCTGCAACCTCTCCCTGAACCGGCTCGCGCAGGGCGCCAAGGAAGGCGTGCACGCGGGCGGCGGTTTCCCCATGCAGTTTGGCACCATCTCCGTGTCCGACGGCATCTCCATGGGCCACGAAGGCATGCACTTCTCCCTGGTTTCCCGCGAAGTCATCGCCGACTCCGTGGAAACCGTGATGCAGGCTGAACGGATCGACGGATCCGTGCTGCTGGCCGGCTGCGACAAGTCCCTTCCCGGAATGCTCATGGCAGCAGCCCGCCTGGACCTGTCCAGCGTGTTCCTCTATGCCGGCTCCATCATGCCCGGCTGGGTCAAGCTCGAGGACGGTTCCGAGAAGGAAGTCACCCTCATTGATGCCTTCGAAGCCGTGGGCGCGTGCGCCGCCGGCAAGATGAGCATGGAAGACCTGACGCGCATCGAAAAGGCCATCTGCCCGGGCGAAGGAGCCTGCGGCGGCATGTACACGGCCAACACCATGGCCTGCATCGGCGAGGCACTCGGCATGTCCCTGCCCGGCTCCGCCGCCCCGCCCTCGGCGGACCGCCGCCGTGACGAGTTCGCCCGCAAGTCCGGCGAAGCGGTCGTCAACCTGCTGCGCGAAGGCATCACCGCCCGCGACATCATGACCAAGAAGGCCTTCGAGAACGCCATCGCCGTCACCATGGCGTTCGGTGGTTCCACGAACGCCGTGCTGCACCTGCTGGCCATCGCCCGCGAGGCCGAAGTTGAGCTGACCCTTGACGACTTCAACCGCATCGGCGACAAGATCCCGCACCTGGGCGACCTCAAGCCCTTCGGCCGCTACGTCATGACCGACGTGGACAAGATCGGCGGCGTGCCCGTCATCATGAAGGCACTGCTCGACGCCGGCCTGCTGCACGGCGACTGCCTCACCGTCACCGGCAAGACCGTGGCCGAAAACCTCGCGGCCATCAACCCGCCGGACGTGGACGGTAAAATCCTCCGCGCGCTGGACAACCCCATCCACAAGACCGGCGGCATCACCATCCTGCACGGCACCATGGCCCCCGAAGGCGCTGTGGTGAAGAGCGCAGGCTTCGACGCCGACGTCTTCGAAGGAACCGCGCGGGTGTTCGAGCGCGAACAGGGCGCCCTGGACGCACTGGACAATGGCCGGATCAAGGCCGGCGACGTCGTCGTGATCCGCTACGAAGGCCCCAAGGGCGGCCCCGGCATGCGCGAAATGCTGGCCATCACCGGCGCCATCAAGGGTGCCGGCCTGGGCAAGGACGTCCTGCTCCTCACCGACGGCAGGTTCTCCGGCGGCACCACCGGCCTGTGCATCGGCCACGTCGCCCCGGAAGCGGTCGACGGCGGCCCCATCGCCTTCGTGAAGGACGGCGACAGGATCCGCGTGGACATCGCCGCCCGCAGCTTCGACCTGCTGGTGGACGAGGCAGAGCTCGCAGCCCGCAAGGTGGGCTGGGAACCCCTGCCGGCACGCTACACCAAGGGCGTCCTGGCCAAGTACGCCAAGCTGGTGCACAGCGCCAGTACGGGCGCATACTGCGGGTAGCGCCTACCCGGGCCGTTTGGCGCTGAGCGCCAAACGGCCCGGGGCCCTCGGCGCTACCCATATTAAGCCCTGCCGCCGTGTGTGGGCGGGCTTCAGCAAGGCGCCCTTGGGCAGCGTTGCTCGTTTGGTGGACAATGGGGTCCACATGGTGAGATCGCGGGTCAGCTCGTTGACACGCATCTTGCCCAGAGGGAAAACTGAACGCATGACTTTCGTTACCGGCATCGTCGTCGTCCTTACCAAGCGCGTGGCACATTAGCCCCGGGTAACGAACCGTCACGCGCAACCCCTCGAAGAGCCGCCAGGCTGAGGGGTTTTTTTATTTCCTGCAGTTTCCACGAACCACAGATGATCCACAAGGAAGAGTCCGATGAGCAAAGGATCGCCGATCAGCCCCTCGCTGATGGCTACTAAGTCCGCTGGAGCCACCAAGGCTCCGGAACGCGCCGACCGGACGGCCGACCAGGCCGTCGTCGCCGCCGACCTTGCTGCCGCCTCTCCTGTCCTTGGGCCGAACAACGTTGTACCCCCAACGGTGATGACCGGCTCGCAAGCTATTGTCCGCTCGCTCGAAGAACTCGGCGTCGACGATATTTTCGGTTTGCCCGGTGGCGCGATCCTGCCCACCTATGACCCCTTGATGGCCTCCAGCATGAATCACGTGCTGGTCCGTCACGAACAGGGAGCCGGCCACGCCGCGCAAGGCTACGCCATGGTGACCGGACGGGTTGGCGTGTGTATCGCCACCTCGGGCCCGGGCGCCACCAACCTCGTCACCGCCATCATGGATGCCCACATGGACTCCGTGCCGCTGGTGGCCATCACCGGCCAGGTGTCCAGCGGCGTGATCGGAACCGATGCGTTCCAGGAAGCCGACATCGTGGGCATCACCATGCCCATCACCAAGCACTCCTTCCTGGTGACGGACCCCAACGACATCCCGCATGTCATGGCTGAGGCGTTCCACCTGGCGTCCACCGGCCGCCCCGGTCCCGTCCTCGTGGACGTGGCCAAGGACGCCCAGGTTGGCCAGATGACCTTCTCCTGGCCGCCGAAGATCGACCTGCCCGGCTACCGCCCCGTCACCCGCGGGCACAACAAGCAGGTGCGCGAGGCCGCCAAGCTGATCGCAGCGGCCAGCAAGCCTGTGCTGTACGTTGGCGGCGGCGTCATCAAGGCGCACGCCGCGGCGGAACTGTTGGCACTCGCCGAGGCCACCGGAGCCCCGGTTGTCACCACACTGATGGCCAAGGGCGCCTTCCCGGACTCACATCCCCAGCACATGGGAATGCCCGGTATGCACGGCACCGTCTCCGCCGTGACTGCCTTGCAGCAGTCCGACCTGCTGATCACCCTGGGCGCCCGTTTTGACGACCGCGTCACCGGTGTCCTCAAGACCTTCGCGCCCCTGGCCAAGGTTATCCACGCGGACATCGACCCCGCCGAGATCTCCAAGAACCGCACCGCGGACGTGCCCATCGTCGGGTCCGTCAAGGAGATCATCCCTGAACTCACTGACGCTGTTCGCACCCAGTTCGAGGCATCCGGAACGCCGGACCTCACCACCTGGTGGGCCTTCCTGAACAACCTCAAGGAGACCTACCCGCTGGGCTGGACCGAACCCGATGACGGGCTCAGCGCACCGCAACGGGTCATCGAGCGCATCGGCGCCCTGACCGGGCCCGAAGGCGTCTACGTTGCCGGCGTGGGCCAGCACCAGATGTGGGCAGCGCAGTTCATCAAGTACGAGCGTCCGCACGCCTGGCTGAACTCAGGCGGTGCCGGGACCATGGGCTATGCGGTTCCGGCCGCCATGGGCGCCAAGGTCGGCGAGCCGGACCGCGTGGTCTGGGCCATCGACGGCGACGGCTGCTTCCAGATGACCAACCAGGAACTGGCCACCTGCGCCATCAACAAGATCCCCATCAAGGTGGCGGTGATCAACAACTCCTCCCTGGGCATGGTCCGGCAATGGCAGACCCTCTTCTACGAGGGCCGGTACTCCAACACCGACCTCAACACCGGCCACGACACCGTCCGCATCCCGGACTTCGTCAAGCTGGGGGAGGCCTACGGCTGCGCCGCGTTCCGCTGTGAACGCGACGAGGACATCGACGCCACCATCCAGAAGGCACTCGAAATCAACGACCGGCCCGTGGTCATCGACTTCGTGGTGAGCCCGAACTCCATGGTGTGGCCGATGGTGCCCGCCGGCGTGAGCAACGACCAGATCCAGGTTGCCCGCAACATGACCCCGGAATGGGAAGAAGAGGACTGACCATGAGCCGCCACACACTCTCCGTCCTGGTGGAAGACAAGCCCGGCGTCCTGACCCGCGTCGCGAGCCTCTTTGCCCGCCGTGCCTTCAACATCAACTCACTGGCTGTTGGCCCCACCGAGGTTCCGGGGATCTCCCGGATGACCGTCGTCGTCGATGCCGACGGCGACCTGATCGAGCAGGTCACCAAGCAGCTCAACAAACTGATCAACGTCATCAAGATCGTTGAGCTGACTTCTGAATCTTCCGTACAGCGAGACCACATCCTGGTCAAGGTACGTGCGGATGCCGCGACACGTCTGCAGGTGACCCAGGCTGCAGACCTGTTCCGTGCCGCCGTCGTCGACGTGTCCACAGACTCGTTGGTGATTGAGGCAACCGGTACTCCGGAGAAGCTTGCAGCGCTGCTCTCAGTGCTGGAGCCCTTCGGCATCCGCGAAATCGTGCAGTCCGGCACCCTGGCCGTTGGACGGGGATCCCGCTCCATGAGTGACAGGGCGTTGCGTTCCGCCTAGGAAGCTGCCGGGCACGGCCCGGCAGCAGGCAACGCCCGCAACCGCACCACAAGACACCTATCTACAACCCACTCAAGAGGAGTTACGCAAGTGACTGAAATGTTTTACGACGACGACGCCGACCTGTCGATCATCCAGGGCCGCAAGGTAGCCATTGTTGGCTACGGCTCCCAGGGCCACGCCCACGCGCTCAACCTGCGCGACTCCGGCGTCGAGGTTGCCATCGCCCTCAAGGAGGGCTCGACGTCGATCGCCAAGGCCGAGGACGCCGGCTTCACCGTCAAGAACGTTGCCGACGCCGCCGAATGGGCCGACGTCATCATGATCCTGGCGCCGGACCAGCACCAGCGCTCGATCTACAACGACTCCATCAAGGACAAGCTGAAGCCCGGCAAGGCCCTTGCCTTCGCCCACGGTTTCAACATCCGCTTCGGCTACATCCAGGCTCCGGAGGGTGTTGACGTCATCCTCGTCGCTCCCAAGGCTCCCGGCCACACCGTGCGCCGCGAATTCGAAGCCGGCCGCGGCATCCCGGACATCATCGCCGTCGAGCAGGACGCCACCGGTTCCGCCTGGGACCTGGCCAAGTCCTACGCCAAGGCCATCGGCGGTACCCGCGCCGGCGTCATCAAGACCACGTTCACCGAAGAAACCGAGACGGACCTCTTCGGCGAGCAGGCCGTCCTGTGCGGCGGCGTGTCCCAGCTGGTCCAGTACGGCTTCGAAACCCTCACCGAAGCTGGCTACCAGCCCCAGATCGCCTACTTCGAGGTCCTCCACGAGCTCAAGCTCATCGTTGACCTCATGTGGGAAGGCGGCATTGCCAAGCAGCGCTGGAGCGTTTCCGACACCGCCGAGTACGGCGACTACGTCTCCGGCCCCCGCGTCATCACCCCCGAGGTGAAGGAAAACATGAAGGCCGTCCTGGCCGACATCCAGTCCGGTGCCTTCGCCAAGCGCTTCATCGAAGACCAGGACAACGGCGGCGTGGAGTTCAAGGCACTGCGTGCCAAGGCAGAGCAGCACCCCATCGAGGCCGTCGGCCGCGAACTGCGCTCCCTCTTCGCCTGGCAGCAGCAGGACGTGGACTACGTCGAAGGTTCCGCAGCCCGCTAAGGCTGGCCCAACGTGCCGTGATAAAGGCAGACTGTGAGGCCGGGTTCACACTTAACAATGTGAGCCCGGCCTTTCCGTCGGCCTAGACTTGTTTCTATCCCCCGGACTGCAACGCAGAGGATCAGCCGTGTCAAAACCCGTAGTACTGCTCGCCGAAGAACTTTCCCCCGCTACCGTCGAGGCCCTGGGCCCGGACTTCGAGATCCGCCAGACCGACGGCGCCGACCGTTCCCAGCTGCTCTCCGCCATCGGCGACGTTGACGCAATCCTGGTCCGCTCGGCCACGCAGGTGGACGCCGAGGCGATCGCCGCTGCGAAGAACCTCAAGGTCATCGCCCGCGCGGGAGTAGGCCTGGACAACGTGGACATCAAGGCAGCCACCCAGGCCGGCGTCATGGTGGTCAACGCGCCCACCTCGAACATCGTTTCGGCAGCTGAACTCACCGTTGGCCACATCCTCAGCCTGGCCCGCCACATCCCGCAGGCAAGCGCAGCCCTGAAGGACGGCGAGTGGAAGCGCTCCAAGTACACGGGCATCGAACTCTTCGAAAAGAAGATCGGCATCATCGGCCTGGGCCGGATCGGCGCGCTTGTGGCCGCCCGGCTGAAGGGCTTTGACACCAAGATCCTCGCCTACGATCCCTACATCACCTCAGCCCGCGCGGCACAGCTCGGCGTGCAGCTGGTGACCCTGGACGAACTCCTGGCGCAGGCGGACTTCATCACCATCCACATGCCCAAGACGCCGGAAACGGTGGGCATGCTGGGCGCTGACGCCTTCAAGAAGATGAAGAGCACCGCCTACGTCGTCAACGTCGCCCGCGGCGGACTGGTGGACGAGGAAGCACTCTTCACGGCCCTGCAGGACGGCGAAATCGCCGGCGCCGGCGTGGACGTCTTCTCCAAGGAACCCAGCACCGACCTGCCCTTCTTCAAGCTGGACAACGTGGTGGTCACCCCGCACCTCGGCGCCTCCACCGACGAAGCGCAGGAAAAGGCCGGCGTGTCGGTGGCCAAGTCGGTCCGCCTCGCCCTCGCCGGTGAACTGGTGCCCGACGCCGTGAACGTGGCCGGCGGCATCATCGCCCCCGACGTCCGTCCCGGCATCCCGCTGATCGAGAAGCTGGGCCGGATCTTCACCGCCCTGACGCACGCCTCCCTCACCCAGTTCGACGTCGAAGTGGCCGGCGAGATCTCGTCCCTCGACGTCAAGGTCCTCGAACTGGCCGCCCTCAAGGGCATCTTCGCGGATGTCGTGACCGAGCAGGTTTCCTACGTCAACGCTCCGGTCATCGCCGAGCAGCGGGGCATCAACGTCCGCCTGATCACCACACCCGACACCGAGTCGTACCGCAACGTCCTCACCCTGCGCGGCGCCCTGAGTGACGGCACCCAGATCTCCGTGGCCGGCACCCTGACCGGACCCAAGCAGATCCAGAAGCTCGTGGGCATCAACGGCTTCGAGGTTGAGATCCCGATCAGCGAGCACCTCGTGGTGGTGGCCTACACAGACCGCCCCGGGGTCATCGGAACCATCGGACACATCCTCGGCATGAACAACATCAACATCGCCGGCATGCAGGTGGCTCGCTCTGACGAAGGCGGCCAGGTGCTTGCCCTGCTGACCATCGACAGCTCTGTTCCCCAGCAGGTCCTGGACGCCATCAAGGCCGGCATCGGCGCCGAGATGGTGCGTGAAGTGGACCTGGAGGACTAACCCGCACCCCGGGGAAACACCGCACCGCCGGCCGCCCTCGGCGAGTCCCGGCACGGCCACGTATGATTGGCCGGTCTGCTTACAATGGCTAGGTCCTGATTCAGGACCGGGCCGGCAGGCCGGCCAATACCTTTTGCACATCCGTCCGTGATCGTCCATGTCCGCATGGGCGCCGTCCGGGTGCGCGCACGCAATCCAGGTTTCAGGGAGTTCCATGAACGCCGTCCAGAGGTTCATCAGAAGCAAAGTGCTGCTGTTGACCGCGGCCATCTTGATCGCAGCCATGTGCTTGTCGGTCCTTGTCCAAAGCCAGTCCCAGGCCGCACTGAACAGGACCGTTGATGAAAATTCACGCGGCCTCTACGACGTCCTGGTCCAGGCGAAGGCCCCCTCCAGCTCGCTCATGCAGCCCGAGATCGCCAACGGCTCCGGCGGCATCAGCTTCGAGCAGCTGGAGGCCATCAGGAAGCTCTCCGGCACCTCCGTGGCAGCCCCGATCAGCCTTGTCTCCCGCGTGACCCAGAACCTTGAATCCCCGCGCCTCGATGCCATGGACTACCTCGGCTACAACGCCGGGCTGGCCGGCACCGCAACCGCGGACCAGGCCGCCGGAGCAACCGCCCCGGACCAGTGGCCGGCCGCCGAATCGGTCCTGGGCGATGAAACCCGGAAGTACCGCCTGACGGCCAGTGCGGTCAGCTCCGACGGCGTCTCCGAGCAGACCCTCTTCAAGTCCACCGCCGAAGGCACCCTTGGCAAGGCCAGGCTCGTGGAGGAGCAAACTGCCGGCGGCAGCAGCATCCGCATCGCAGGTCCCGCAGACGAAACCGGGATCAAGTTTCCCGCACCGGCCGGCGGCTCCGAGCACAACCTCTTCAACCTTTCCGTGTCACTGCCCATGGCCCCCGAGATAACGGAATCCGTGGTCGCCGTCGACCCGGCTGCCGAACGGGCCCTCCTGGGTTCCGCCGGTGACTTCCTGTCCCCGCTGGAGAAGGCGCCGCCGGCCGATGCCCGCGACGCCGGCGCGGTGGGACGCTACCTCGAGGGACTGTTCACCAACGGCATCAGCCTGGACGAGCTGGAGGAAGGGCCGGATTTCCTCGGCGTCAAGCTCAAGTACTGGGCGCCGCTG
Organism: Pseudarthrobacter oxydans; assembly: GCF_013314975.1. Lineage (GTDB taxonomy): Bacteria > Actinomycetota > Actinomycetes > Actinomycetales > Micrococcaceae > Arthrobacter > Arthrobacter oxydans. The sequence continues at coordinate 43,185 of NZ_JABTYH010000013.1, forward strand.
ATGACCCAGTACCAGCAGGCCAAGCGGAACGGGCAGCTGACTGATGATTCCCAGGCCATTCCCCTGATCGTCCGTTCCGGGACGTCCCTGGACCTGAAGTACAACGTCAAGATCGAAGAAATCGACGACGCCGGCAAGGTCGTCAAGGACGTCGGCACCGTCTCGCGTTCCCTGGACAAGGACTACCTGCCGTTCGTTTCAAAGGACCCCTTCGTCCTCTCCTGGCCGGGTTCCACGGACCACTCCTCACTGCTCGGCAGCAGCGGCAACTTCAACCAGGGCCTTTACACTCCCGCCACCTGGAGCACCGACTTCGCTGCGGCGCCCAAGTACACCGACGGCGAAGCAGCCGCCAACGGTGCCGAGGAAAAGACGGCAGTGCCCGGTGAATGGGTCACCGTCAACCGGCTTCCCGAGAAGAGCGCCAACGGCACGCCCGTTGACCAGACCCAGCGCGAACCCGTGGATGAGCGTTCCTACCGGGAAAACCTGGCAACGGGGGAGCAGGCAGCCGCCCCGCTGGCCATGGTCTACGGCACATTCGATCCCGCCTCCGTCGCCGCTGCCGCCGGCGACGTCAACAAGCTGCCGCTGGGCGGCTACGACCCCACCCCGTTCACGCTGGTCAAGGACGCTGCGGGCAACGAAGTCCCCGCCACGGAACTTGAGCCTTCCCTGAGCGCCACCGGGCTCGCCAGCCAGTCCGCAGGCGCCATCACGGATTACTACGGCCTTGCTGCTGCCCGCGGCTACACCGAAAACGCCAGCGTCATCGACGCCGTCCGTGTCCGTGCAAAAGCGCCCGGAAGCTGGAAGGAAGCGCAGCCCGACGTCGAACAGCTGGCCGGCGAAATCCGCGAGATGGGCCTGGAGGCCACCATTGTGGCCGGGTCCGCGCGGGAGGATGCCAGCATCTTCGTCCCGGGCTACAGCAAGGACGACGCCGGCAAGGAATCCGCCCTGGGGACCGTCCAGCAGTCCTGGGTCCGGCAGAACGCCGCGGAGGCTGTTACCGGGTCGCTGTCCGGCACCAACATCACCCTGCTCTTCCTGACGCTCTGCGGCGCAGCCCTCCTGACGGGCGCATCCACGGTGAGCTACATCCGCAAGCGGAGGAGCGAAGCCGGAACCCTGCGTGCCATGGGCTGGACCCAGGGCCGGATCCGCCGCTGGGTCCTGGAGGAATTCGGCGTCGGAGCGGTCCTGCTCGCCGTGGCCGGGATCGTGCTGAGCCTGGCCAGCTGGAGCCTTTCCACTGCCCTGGTCTCCGCGTCAGTCCTGGTGCTGTACGCGGCGGCGGCCTTCTTTGCCGCACAGCAGCTGCGCCACCGCGACGAGATCGACCAGGAACCGCAGCATGACGAACGGCTGATTCCTGTGGACTCACCACTGACCTTCGCCAACCGCCAGCTGAGCACCAACAAATTCAACACCCTGTCCCTGGCCGTAGCCGTGGGCGTGTTCGGGGCTGCAGCAGGCGGCCTGGCCGCCCTGCTCATCGACATCCCGCGCGCCGCCGGCGCCAGTGCGCTCAGCGGCTTGGCCGCGGCCAGCGTTGCCTTGCCGAGCATCCTCCTGGCCCTCGCCGGAGTTGCCGTAGGGCTTGTGCTGACCCTGGTCACCGGGCGGTTTGAACTCAATGCCAAGCGCCAGTACCTTGGCATCCTCGAGGCCATGGGCTGGAATCCGGACATGCTCCGCCAGGTCCGCCTGTTCGAGAACGCGCTGGTGGGAACCGTGGCCCTGCCCCTGGGCGTCCTCGGCGCCCTGGGCATCGGCCTGCTGCTGGCACCCTACGCCGCGCTGTGGGCGGGCGTGGCCGGCCTCGTGGCTGTACTTTGCTGGATACCGATTGCAACGAAAGTGGTCCAATGACAAACCCGACCAACGTCCAGCGGAGCCGCCGGTCCGGCTCCGGTGAGGTCCCCCTGCAGACCCGGGCCAACACCATCGTCAAGGCCGCCGACCACGCCACGCCGCTGGAACTGAGCGACATCACCATCCGCTACGGCGGGGGCAAGGGCGGCGCCGAAGCCGTCAGCGTGGTGGAAGGCTTCGACCTGACCCTGCACGCCGGTGAGATGCACTGTGTCGCCGGCCGAAGCGGTTCCGGCAAGACCAGCATCCTGACCGTCGGCGCCGGACTGACCCTGCCGACGTCGGGCCGCGTCTTCTGGGAAGGCGATTCGCTCGAAAGCATGGGCGACGACGAAATCGCGGACCGCCGTCGTGCGCTGATCGGGTACGTTGACCAGGGCGGCGCCCTGATCGACGGAATGAGCGCCCTCGAGAACGTGCTCCTCCCGGCCGTTCCGGACGGCGAAGTGGACCAGCGGCGGGACATGGCCAAGGACCTGCTGGACCTTGTTGGCCTGGGCCGGCGCATGCGGCACCGTCCCGCCCAGCTGTCCGGCGGCGAACGCCAGCGCGTGGCCATTGCCCGTGCCCTGATCCTGGGCACCCGGGTCCTGGTGGTGGATGAGCCCACCGCGAGCCTGGACCGGGCCTCCGCCAACCGCATCATCAGCATCCTGAAGGACACCACGTCCGACGGCATCGCCGTGCTGGTGGCCTCGCACGACCACGAACTTGTCCGGCTCAGCGATACCCTGACCGAACTCATCTAGCCCGTCCCTCCCCACCGAAGGTAACGTCCTCCACGTGACTGCTTCAGAGAAAACGCCGTTCTACATCACCACGGCCATCACCTACCCCAACGGTGTGCCCCACATCGGCCACGCCTACGAGTACATTGCCACCGATGCGATGGCGCGCTTCAAGCGGCTGGACGGCTTTGACGTGATGTTCCTGACCGGGACGGACGAGCACGGGATGAAGATCGCCCAGGCGGCCGAAAAGGAAGGCATCACTCCCAAGGAGCTGGTGGACCGGAACGCGGAGATCTACCAGGCGGCGCACGCCGCCCTGGGGATCACCTACGACCGTTTCATCCGCACCACAGACGAGGACCACTACGCCGCCTCGCAGGCCATCTGGAAGAAGATGGAAGCCAACGGCGACATCTACCTGTCCAAGTACGAGGGCTGGTACTCCGTCCGGGACGAGGCCTATTACGGTGAGGACGACACCGTGGTCAAGGACGACGGCGTGCGCTACTCCAAGGAGACGGACACCGAGGTGACCTGGACGGCCGAGGAGAGCTACTTCTTCCGGCTGTCGGCCTACCAGGACAAGCTCCTTGCCCTGTATGAGGCCCACCCGGAATTCGGCGCCCCGCAGTACCGTTTCAACGAAGTCATCAGTTTCGTCAAGCGAGGCCTGGAGGACCTGTCCATCAGCCGCACCACCTTCGACTGGGGCGTCCCGGTCCCGGGCAACGACAAGCACGTGATGTACGTGTGGGTGGATGCCCTGACCAACTACCTCACCGGCGTGGGGTACCCGGACGTGGACTCGGAGAACTTCCGGAAGTACTGGCCTGCTGACGTCCACATCATCGGCAAGGACATCTCCCGCTTCCACGCCATTTACTGGCCCGCCTTCCTCATGAGCGCGGGCCTGGAGCTGCCCAAGCGGGTGATGATCCACGGCTTCCTGCACAACAACGGCGTGAAGATGTCCAAGTCGCTGGGCAACGTGGTTGCCCCGGCGGACTTCGTGGCACAGTACGGACTGGACCAGGTGCGCTTCTTCTTCCTGCGGGAAGTGCCCTTCGGCGCGGACGGCAGCTACAACCACGACGCCATCGTGGGGCGGATGAATTCGGACCTGGCCAACAACTTCGGAAACCTGGCCCAGCGGTCGCTGTCCATGGTGGCCAAGAACTGCAGCGGGCGCGTTCCCGTCCCGGGGGAGTTCACTGCCGCGGACACTGCCATCCTGGCCCAGGCCGACGCCCTCCTTGCCGCAGCCCGGGCAGCCTTTGAGAAACAGGAGTTCAGCCGCGCGCTCGAGGCGATCTGGGGTGTCCTGGGAGATACGAATGCCTACTTCGCGGAGCAGGCGCCGTGGGTGCTGCGGAAGACCGACGTCGAACGCATGAACACGGTGCTGTACGTGACCCTTGAGGTGCTGCGGATCGTGGCCATCCTGGCACAGCCGGTCATGCCCCGGGCCACCGGTGCGCTCCTGGCAACCCTAGGCCAGCCCGAGGGGGAAGCCCGGCAGTTCGCAGCGATCCCCACCCGGATTGTGGCCGGGACCGAGCTGCCTGCGCCGTCGCCCGTGTTCCCCAAATACGAGGAGCCGGCCGGGGCCTGACGCTGCCACGCTCTCTCACTTCCTGCACGTTTGGGCCCAACGCTCTCTCACCCCTGGACAGGCGGTGGGAGAGCGTTGGTTGTTTTCCGGCAGGAAGTGAGGGAGCGTCCCTGGGGTGTTCGGATTATGAGACAGCTTGACCAGCATATGGATAACTTGGCTAACCTGAATCCATGAGCGCATCCTCCATCGATCTTGCAGTTATCCCTGGCGACGGCATCGGCCCCGAAGTGATTGCCGAGGCAGTCAAGGTCCTCGAGAAGGCCGTGGCGGCGGAGGGCGTCGAGCTCAAGCAGACGCACTACAAGCTCGGCGCTGAGCACTGGCTGGCCACGGGGGAGACCCTGCCGGACGAAGTCCTCGCGGACCTCCGGAGGCGGGATGCCATCCTGTTCGGCGCAGTGGGCGCGGCCCCCGGCGACACGCGGATCCCGTCGGGGATCATCGAACGCGAGATGCTGCTCAAGCTCCGCTTCAGCCTGGACCACTACGTCAACCTGCGCCCCTCCAAGCTGTACGGCACCGTGGGCAGCCCCCTGGCCAACCCGGGCGACATCGACTTCATCGTGGTCCGCGAGGGCACCGAAGGCCCTTACGTTGGCAACGGCGGCACCCTGCGTGCGGGGACCCCCCACGAGGTGGCCACCGAAGTCTCCCTGAACACCGCGCACGGCGTGGAGCGAGTTGTGCGCGACGCATTCCGCCGTGCAAGCGCCCGGGAGCGCAAGCACGTCACCCTGGTCCACAAGCACAACGTCCTGGTCTTCGCAGGGCACTTGTGGAAGCGCACGGTCGAGGCCGTCGCCATCGAGTTCCCGGACGTCACCCACGATTACCTGCACGTGGACGCCGCCACCATCTTCATGGTCACGGATCCGTCGCGCTTCGATGTGATTGTCACGGACAACCTCTTCGGCGACATCCTCACGGACCTTGCCGCAGCCGTGACGGGCGGTATTGGGCTGGCCGCGTCCGGCAACATCAACATGGACCGCACGGCGCCGTCCATGTTCGAGCCGGTCCACGGCTCCGCCCCGGACATCGCCGGCCAGGGCAAGGCCGACCCGACCGCCGCGATCCTGTCCGCCGCGCTCCTGCTGGACCACCTCGGCTACACCGCCGCGGCCCGCAAGATCGAAGCCGCGGTGGCTGCCGACGTCGAAAAGCGCGACGGCGATGCCCGCAGCACGAGTGCCGTAGGCGATGCCATCGCGGCCGGACTCTAACCCGCGCCGGAGCCGCAGGCATCGGGCGTAAGCTTGTCTCGAATCACCAAATGCCGCCCTGCCGTTCAGCGCTGAACCCGGGGCGGCCGATCGTGGAGGAACCATGACCCAGACTGCCCATGGCGTCGAATTCACCCAGCAGCCCTCGGCCAACCCGAAGTCTGCTGAAGAGCGTGCAGCCATCCTGGCCAACCCGGGATTCGGCAACCACTTCACCGACCACACCGCCATCGTGGACTACAGCGTGGACGAGAACGGCAAGGGCGGCTGGCACAATGCCCGGATAGAGGCGTACGGGCCAATCGTCCTGGACCCGTCGGCAGCTGTTTTCCACTACGGCCAGGAGATCTTCGAAGGGCTCAAGGCGTACCGCCATGCCGACGGCTCCATCTGGACCTTCCGTCCCGAAGCCAATGCGGCACGCCTGAACAAGTCCGCCCGCAGGCTCGCCCTTCCCGAACTGCCGGCCGAGTACTTCCTCGGGGCAATCCGTGAACTGGTTGCCATTGACAAGGAATGGGTCCCCGCCGGCGAAGGTGAGGCGCTGTACCTGCGGCCGTTCATGATCGCCACCGAGGCCTTCCTGGGCGTCCGCGCCGCACGGGAAGTCTCTTTCCGCGTCATCGCCTCACCGGCCGGCAACTACTTCGGCGGCGAACTGAAGCCCGTGTCCATCTGGATCTCGCGGGAGTACGCCCGCGCCGGCCGCGGCGGAACCGGCGATGCGAAGTGCGGCGGCAACTACGCGGCGTCGCTGATCGCCCAGCAGGAGGCTGAAGCCAACGGCTGCAAGCAGGTCCTCTTCCTCGACCAGTTCAACGACAACGCAGTCGAGGAACTGGGCGGCATGAACGTCTTCTTCGTGATGAAGGACGGCTCACTGGTCACCCCGGCGCTGACCGGCACCATCCTCGAAGGGATCACCCGGATGTCCGTCATCCAGGTGGCCAAGGACATGGGCCGCGAGGTCACCGAGCGCAAGATCACCCTCGATGAATGGCGCGACGGCGTTGCCTCCGGTGACATTGCCGAGGTGTTCGCCTGCGGCACCGCAGCCGTGATCACGCCGATCGGAGTCCTTAAGGACGCCACCGAGTTCATCGGCTCCGAGGACGCCAAGGCGGGGGAGACCACCATGGCCATCCGCGAGCAGTTGCTCGGCATCCAGACGGGCACGGTGCCGGACACGCACGGCTGGCTGACCCGCCTGGCCTAGCCTTCCGGTTTATGAACGTACGACGGCGCCTGCCGGGCTTGGTCCCGGCGGGCGCCGTTCGTTCACCCGCCAGCCGGCGGGCTGGTCAGCGCCGTGCGGCCTTACGGGCAGCGTTCTTCAGCGCCTTCCGCGAGACAGGCTTCAGCGCCTTGCGGGCCGCTTCTTCTGCGATGGCCCGGTTGCGACGGGCGTCAATGACATCGTTCCAAAGCGCCGTTGCGAAGGCGCCGCCGTCCTGGGCGTACACGTCATAGGGATAGCCGGCAAAGACGGAGGGCGTGGTGCCGCCCGTGGGAAGATCCTGCCCCTTTGCCTTCGCCACGGCATCGCCGACGGCCCAGGTCCGGGTCAGGTGGTGCACGAGGTTTTCCTGCACAAAGACGTTTGCGTCGCTTGAAGCGGCAGCACGCGTCAGGAGCACATCCAGGTCTTCAGCCAGGAACTTCGCCGCCCATTCGTCCACGGGTGCTGCCCCCGACCGGAAATCCTCGGCCACCCCCTCCACCGCCTCACTCCAATCGTCGGTCTCGCGGAACTTCTTCCACGTGGGAAACCACACGATGCTGCCCGTCGCGTGATTGTGGATGTGCTGGAGTCCACTGTTCTTCCCGGTTGCGGCATGGTCGTGGCCGGCAGCGTCAGCATCGGCGAGGAGGTCAGTTAGTGAGGTTGTGCTCATGGTGTCCGGTTCCGGCTTCCTGGGAGGTCGTGTGGTCTTCATTGGTGCTCAACCCGGAAACCTGCCTGTTCTATTCCGGCGGCGCGAACGGCAGTGGTGCACCTGGCAGTGAAAGGATGGGAGGGTGACTTCAGCTTCCGGTCCCGTCCTCCAGCGCAGCTCCGCCCTGACACAGTACGTCCTGGCGCCCAATCCCGGGCCCATGAGCCTGGACGGAACCAACTCGTACGTCCTGAGGGCGCCCGGCAGCCCGGGCGCCGTGGTGGTGGATCCAGGACCACTGGACGAGGCCCACCTGCGGGCACTCGCTGCGGCCGGGCCCGTGGAACTGGTCCTCGTGACCCACCGCCATGCGGACCACACCGCCGGTGCTGCACGGCTGCACCAGCTGACCGGTGCCCCGGTGCGGGCGGCAGGCACGGCCCACTGTTACGGCGGAGGCGCTCCGTTGAAGGACGGGCAGGTGATCCATGCGGCAGGGCTTGAAGTGAGGGTGCTGGCTACTCCCGGCCACACGTCAGATTCGGTCTGCTTCCACCTGCCCGGTGACGGCCCGCAGGGTTCGGTTCTCTCCGGCGACACCATCCTCGGCCGCGGCACCACCATGCTTGACTACCCCGACGGGACTTTGGGCGACTACCTTGGCTCGCTGGACAAGCTTGAGGCACTTGGTCCCGCAGCTGTCCTCCCCGCCCACGGCCCCACCCTTCCGTCCCTGGCCGACGTTGCCCGTGCCTATCGCAGCCACCGCCTGGACCGGCTCGAACAGGTACGAAATGCACTGGCCAGCCTCGGGCCGGAAGCCACCGCCCGTGACGTCGCGGACGTCGTCTATGCCGACGTCGACCCTTCCGTGCGGCGCGCTGCCGAAACGTCCGTCTCGGCCCAGCTCCACTACCTTCGCGGAGACGCAGGCCAGCAGCGGCCCGGGGAGCCACGCCCGGCAAGACGGTAGGGTAGGAGCCATGCGTATTGCCAGGTTTGTTGTTGATTCTGATCCCCTTTACGGCGTCGTCGAAGGTGACGCCGGCAGTGAGGAAATCACTGTCATCCATGGAGACCCCTTCTTCAACGGCGTGGAGCGAACCTCCGTCCGCCACAAGCTGGAGGACGTCCGGCTGCTCGCGCCGATCATCCCCCGCAGCAAGGTCATCGGCGTGGGCCGCAACTTCGTGGAGCACGCCCATGAACTCGGCAATGAAGTCCCCGCCCAGCCGCTCCTGTTCCTGAAGCCGAACACCGCCGTCGTGGGCCCCAACGATCCCGTGGTGCTGCCGGACTTCTCCGAGGAAGTCTCCTTTGAGGCGGAACTGTGCGTGGTGATCGGGCGGATCTGCAAGGACGTGCCCGAGGACCGCGTGGACGATGTCATCTTCGGCTACACCTGCGGCAACGACCTCACCGCCCGGGACGTCCAGAAGACCGACCTGCAGTGGACCCGGGCCAAGGGCTTTGACACCTCGGCGCCGCTCGGCCCCTGGATCGAGACGGACCTGGACACCGAGGACCTGCAGATCCAGGGCCGGCTCAACGGGGAACTGCGGCAGGACGGCAGCACCAGCCAGATGATCCGGGGCGTCCGCGAACTGGTGTCCATCGTGTCCCAGGCCTTCACCCTGCTGCCCGGCGACGTCATCATGACCGGAACGCCCGCCGGAGTGGGCCTGGTCAGCGCCGGCGACCGCTTTGAGGTGGAGATCGAGGGCATCGGCCGCCTGTCCAACCCCATAGTCCGCCGCTGACGCCGGGGCCGCCCGGACCCCTGGCGGCAGACGGTAAAGTTGGAGCCACTATGACTACTGCTTCCGCGTCGAATGCTGCCTCCCTGCCCCCCGTTTCCGCCGACACGCCCGTGCGGGTCCGGTTCTGCCCGTCGCCCACCGGCACTCCGCACGTCGGGCTGATCCGGACGGCCCTCTTCAACTGGGCCCACGCCAAGCACACCAAGGGCACTTTCGTGTTCCGCATTGAGGACACGGACGCGGCGCGCGACTCGGAGGAAAGCTACCTGCAGCTGCTCGAGGCGCTGAAGTGGCTTGGCATCACGTGGGAAGAGGGCGTCGAAGTGGGCGGCCCCCACGAGCCCTACCGCCAGTCGCAGCGGCTGGACCTGTACAAGGACGTCGTGGCCAAGCTGATCGAGGGCGGCTACGCCTACGAGTGCTACTCGTCCCCCGAGGAAGTCGAGGCACGCCACCGCGCCGCCGGCCGCGACCCCAAGCTGGGTTACGACAACTTTGACCGTGAGCTCACCGACGAACAGGTGGCCGCCTTCAAAGCCGAGGGCCGCCAGCCCGTGCTGCGGGTCCGGATGCCCGACGAGGACGTCACCTTCACCGACCTGGTCCGCGGCGAGATCACGTTCAAGGCCGGCAGCATCCCGGACTACGTCATTGTCCGCGCTGACGGTTCCCCTCTCTACACACTGGTGAACCCGGTTGACGACGCACTGATGGGTATCACCCACGTGCTGCGCGGCGAGGACCTGCTGTCCTCCACGCCGCGCCAGGTTGTCCTCATCCGTGCACTCATGGAGCTCGGTGTTGCCAGCTACATGCCGGAGTTCGGCCACCTGCCCTACGTCATGGGTGAAGGCAACAAGAAGCTCTCCAAGCGTGATCCCCAGTCGAACCTGTTCCTGTTGCGTGACCGCGGCTTCATTCCCGAGGGCCTCCTGAACTACCTGTCCCTGCTGGGCTGGAGCCTCTCCGCCGATGAGGACATCTTCACCGTGGACCAGCTCATCGAAAACTTCGACGTCCACGACGTCCTGGCCAACCCGGCGCGGTTTGACATCAAGAAGGCCGAAGCCATCAACGGGACCCACATCCGGATGCTCGCCCCCGGGGACTTCCGGGAGCGGCTGGTGCCCTACCTGCGCACTGCCGGCTATGTGGGGGAGGAGCTCACGGCGCGGCAGGAGGACATCCTGACCGAAGCCGCGCCGCTGATCCAGGAGCGCATCACGCTTCTGGGCGAGGCCCCGGACATGCTCGGATTCCTGTTCAAGGACGACGACGCCATTGACGTTGCCGACGACGCCCGGAAGGGCCTTCCGCAGAACCTCGACGAGGTACTGGATGCCGCTATTGGGGCCCTCGACAGTGTCCAGGAGTGGACCGCCGAAGAGATCCAGGCAGCGCTCAAGCAGGCGCTCGTGGAAGACCTGGGCCTGAAGCCCCGGCTCGCGTTCGGACCCGTGCGTACCGCTGTTTCCGGACGGCGCATCTCCCCGCCGCTGTTCGAGTCCATGGTGATCCTGGGCAGGGAATCCTCCCTTCGCAGGCTCCGGGCCTTCCGTGGCTGATGACCGCACGGCGATGACAGCTTCCCGAAGGGCCGGCGCCGGTGTCCTGGACACGCCCTTCGGGTCAGTCCGCGGGGTCCTGTTCGACATAGACGACACCCTGGTGGACCTCGAGTTTTCGATGACCACAGCCCTTCGGGAGGTCAGCGAACACCTCCTGCCCGGCATGGACCAGGCCGGCTGGGAGCGGTTCGGGCGCATCTTCACGCACGAAACCACCCACTATTACGACCGCTACCTGGCCGGGGAACTGACGTTCAACGAGCAGCGGCTGCTGCGCGGCCGCGCTGCCCTGGGCCACTTCGGGGTTGAGCTGGAAGAAGGTGAGCAATCCCACCAGTGGCTCACGGCATACGTGGAAAAGCAGCCCGCCTACGTGAAGCCCTTCCCGGATGTCATGCCGCTGCTGGACCTGCTGGACCAGGCCGGCGTGCCCTACGGCGCCGTCAGCAACAACGTCCACGACTATCAGCGCGCCAAGCTGGACGGCGCAGGCCTTGGACGCGTCAGGCGCCTGGTGGGGACGGACACGCTGGGCGTGGCAAAGCCAGATCCGTCCATCTACCTGGAAGGTGTCCGGCTCCTGGGCACCGGACCTGCTGAAACGCTCTACGTCGGGGACAACCGCCTGCTGGACGCGGAAGGCTCGACGGCGGCCGGCCTCCTGGGCGTCTGGCTCAACAGGGCGGGGGAGCAGGTTAAGGAATTCCGGGGCAACATGGTGTCGTCGCTGGGCGAACTTGTCGCCTGAGGGCGCTCGGCGCGGGCCGGGCGTACGCCCGGCCCGCGTCCCCGACCGGCACGCCGGAGCCCGATTTGTGCGAGCACGAAGTCTCGGGTAAAGTAATTTCTCGTGCTGAGGCGCACGGAGCAGGGTAAACGCCCTGAAAACCGGCCCGAAAGTATCATTGGGATATGGTGTAATTGGCAACACTACGGTTTCTGGTACCGTCATTCTAGGTTCGAGTCCTGGTATCCCAGCTCTGGTTTGAAAGCTGATTTCAGCGCTCAAAACGGAAGGTTTCAGCCGGTTCGCCGATTTGAAACTGAAGCGAAGTGTATGAAACAATCACTGAGCTTGACCAGCGGAAACGCTGGTAAAAGTACGGTAAAGTACACGGCCCCATCGTATAGCGGCCTAGTACGCCGCCCTCTCACGGCGGTAACGCGGGTTCGAATCCCGCTGGGGTCACCAACGAAATGGTCCCGGGCACACGCCCGGGGCCATTTTTGTTGTGTGCTGGTGCCCACCGGCAACGCGCGCCGTTACTGCGGCCGTGGAGAGTTCGAACTGGCATGATGTTGCTGTGACCTCCCCCAACGAGCAGGACCACCCGAACCACGCGCAGCGCACGCCCGCGGGCAGCGCCGCAGCCTTGGCGGCCGTCGCGCTGCTGGAAGAGGTGCGCGAGGATCTGGCCGCTGCCGAGCTGCCGCTGGCCCTGCCTGATTCGGAGCAGGCCCGGCGTGAGGCCGCGAGTGCCGTGGCCCAGCTCGATGACTACATCCTTCCGCGGTACCGAAGCCTTGACGCTCCGCTCCTGGCCGTCGTCGGGGGTTCCACGGGAGCGGGCAAGTCAACCCTGGTGAACGGGATCGTGGGGCACCCGGTCACCCGCGCAGGCGCCATCCGTCCCACCACCCGCCAGCCGATCCTCCTGCACCACCCATCGGAGGCGGACTGGTTCGAGGGGCAGCGCGTGCTGCCGAGCCTCAGCAGGATCCGTGGGTCCGTCACCAACAGCCCCTTGCCCGCTAACCGGGCAGGAGCGGTTCCGGATGCAGCCGCCATGTCTTCCCTTGTCCTTGTGGCAGACCCGGGAGTGCCCGCCGGAGTTGCCGTCCTGGATGCCCCGGATGTTGATTCCATCTCGGACGACAACCGCAAGCTGGCCGCCCAGCTCCTGGCCGCCGCCGACCTGTGGGTCTTCGTTACCACTGCCAACCGTTACGCCGACGCCGTTCCCTGGAAGCTGCTCCTCAACGCCGCGTCGCGGGACATCATGGTGGGCGTGGTCCTGGACAGGGTTCCCGCGGGGGCGGAAGAAGAAGTCAGCGAGGACCTGCGCAGCCTCCTCGACCGGGAAGGGCTCGGCGCGGCGCAGCTGTTCATCATTCCGGAGACCACCCTGGATGCCATGGGCATGCTGCCCGCCGGGGCCGTCCAGCCGCTGCGGGCCTGGCTGGCTGACCTGGCGGCCGACGCCGCCGGCCGGTCCGACATCGCCCGCCGCACCCTGAACGGAACCGTCCGGGCGATGGCAGGGCGCGTCTCCGCCGTCGCGCTGGCCGCCCGGGAGCAGCAGCACGCCGCCGCCAACCTCGAGGATGCCGCCGTCGGGGCCTACGGGGACGCTGCGGACCGCATCCTCGATGCCACGAGGGACGGCGCCCTCCTGAGGGGAGAGGTGCTGGCCCGCTGGCAGGACTTTGTGGGTACGGGGGAATTCTTCCGGACGCTCGAGCAGAACGTGGGACGGTTCCGCGACCGGGTGGGTGCCTTCTTCCGTGGTGAACCCGCACCCGCCGTCAGGGTGGAAGCTGCCATCGAGACCGGCCTGCAGGCTGTCATTGTTGACGAGGCCGCCAATGCCGCCGAGGACACAGACCAGCGCTGGCGGAACGATCCCGCCGGGCGCCAGCTGCTGGGTACGGATGACCTCTCCGGCACAACTCCGGGCTTTGAAGACCGCGCCGCCGCTGAGATCCGGGCCTGGCAGGAAGCCCTGATGGACATGATCCGCACCGAGGGCCAGGGAAAGCGGACGCAGGCCCGCTGGCTCTCCTTCGGCATCAACGGACTCGGCGCCGCGCTGATGATCGTCGTCTTTTCCATGACGGCCGGGCTTACGGGACTCGAGGTGGGCGTCGCCGGAGGAACCGCCGTCGTGGGCCAGCGGCTGCTCGAGGCCGTCTTCGGCGAGGACGCCGTCAGGCGCATGGCCGAAAAAGCGCGCGAGGACCTGCACACCCGATGCCAGGTGCTGCTGCAGGAAGAGAGGCGCAAGTTCCTCTCCCGCCTGCCGGACTACGACGGCAGCATCCCCGACACCCTGGCCGCGCACGCCGCCGCGCTGGTGCGCCTGGCGGACAACGCATGAGCCGCCACAGCGATACCCGGGAGGCGACCCGGCTGGACCGCCGGCTTTCCGCCCTCAACGACGCCCGCGAGCTTGGCCAAGGCGTCCTTCCGGACGAGTCCCTGCAGGAAGTCTTCAGTGTCCTGGAGCGCGCAAGTTCACGGCGGTCGCTTTCCGCGGACCACACCGTGGTGGGATTCTTCGGTGCCACGGGCAGCGGAAAATCCTCGCTTTTCAACGCGGTCAGCGGCGCGGAAATTGCGACGGCGGCAGCGCGGCGTCCAACGACGTCGGAACCTTTGGCAGGGATCTGGGGTGCGGACGGCAGCGAGCCGCTGCTGAACTGGCTGGAGGTCCGCAACCGCCACCACGCCGCCGCCGTCGAAGGATTCGCGGACGAGGACACCGGCCTGGTCCTGCTGGACCTGCCGGACTTCGACTCCACCAAGGCATCCAACCGTGAGGTGGTCCAGCGGATGGTGGGAATGGTGGACGTCCTGGTGTGGGTCCTTGATCCGCAAAAGTACGCCGACGCGGCCGTGCACAACGACTTCCTGTCCCGCCTGGCCTCGCATGGCGCGGTGACCCTGGTGGTCCTGAACCAGGTGGACCGGCTGCCGGAACGTGATGTGCAGCCCGTCCTGGAATCCCTGCGCTCCATCCTTGCCCGCGACGGACTTGCCAAGGTCCAGGTGCTTGCGGCTTCGGCGTTGACGGGAGCCGGCATTGACCAGGTCCGGGCTGCCATCCGTGGGGTTGCCGTCAAACGCAAGGCCCAGTCGCAGCGGCTTGCTGCCGATGTCACCAGGGCATCAGCGGAGCTGGGCGCGGTGTCCGGCGAGGGAACCGCAGCCGGTGTACGGCCTGCGGCCATTACCCGCCTTGCCGACGAACTGGCTGTGGCAGCCAACGTTCCCGTGGTGGTCCGCGCGGTGGGCCAGTCCTACCGGCTGGAGTCCGTCAGGCGCACGGGCTGGCCCGTGACCCGATGGCTCTCCCGGTTCCGTGCTGATCCGCTGCGGCGGCTCAACCTGCGCAGCGCGGCGCCATCGGAGCTCAACCGGACATCACTGCCACCGGCAGGAGCGCCGGAGCGGGCACGCACGGACGCCGCCGTGCGTGAATTCGCCGACGCCGCGAGCACCGGCGCTCCCGGGCCCTGGCGGGCGGCCATCCGGGGAGCCGCCAGGGAGGGCCGGGAGCGGCTGCCCGATGCCCTTGACCAGGCCATCGCCGGAACGGACCTCGCCGCCAACCGGAAGTCCTGGTGGTGGGGAGTTTTCAACGTGGTGCAGTGGCTGGCGCTGCTCACCGTCCTGGGCGGGCTGGGCTGGCTCGGCGTCCTGGCGGCCCTGGGCTATTTCCAGATGCCCGTGCCTGAGGTGCCCCGGGTGGAGGGGTGGCCAATCCCCACCCTGATGATTGCCGGGGGTGTGGTGCTGGGTATTTTCCTGGCCATCACCGGCCGCTTCATAGCCGCTGCTGCGGCCAACCTACGGGCAGCGAGGGCACGGAAGAGGCTCAAAGCCGCAGTGGCTGCCGTTGCGCAGGAACTCGTGGTGGAACCGGTGGAACTGGAGGTCAGCAGGCACGCCGCATTCGATGCTGCACTCAGGACGGCTGCAACCGGCTAGCAGCATCCCGGACTTTGACCAGCGTCCGCAGGTTGCGCGTCGTGGTTGCGGCCTTGAACCTGGCTTTTGCGGAGATCTTGCTGAAGGGGCTGTCCAGGGTTCCGCCTGCCGGTGCCAGCCAGGCCAGCGCCTCCGGCCCCAGCCTCTTCTGCTGGTGTCCTTCCAGTGCAGCCCCGGCCGCGTCGAGTTCATCGAGCACTTCCTGGTCCGAGGAGAGCGTGATGTAGGTATGGGTGGCCTTGTCGTCGGCAGGGTAGGGGCACGCCGCCACGAGTTCTGCGACCCGGCCGGCTTCGAGGACCACCACCCAGGCGTCATAGCCAAAGGCATCCCTGAGGCACTTCTCACAGGTGCGCTTGACAGCGGCGGCTCCGAGGGTGCTGGTGAGGACGACGTTTCCGCTCGCAAGCAGTGTCCCGGCGTCCTGGAAGCCGGCAGCCTGGAGGGCGTCCCGCAAGGCGGCCATCTTGATGTTGATGCCGCCCACGTTGATGCCACGGAGGAAAACCGCATAGCTGCCCATGGCGAAATCCTAGCGCCGGGCGGGCCGGTTGCGGCCTTTGCCGGGCGTCAGTCGTTGTTCTTCCGGAGGGCTTCGGTGAGGAGCCGTCCGGCGTTGCACACCACTTCCGCGTGCAGCCGGCCGGGCTGGCGGGTGAGGCGCTCAATGGGCCCGGAAATGGAAACCGCGGCGATGACCCGGCCGGACGGTCCCCGCACCGGTGCGGAGACGGAGGCGACTCCCGGCTCCCGTTCCCCGAGGCTCTGGCCCCAGCCCCGGCGTCGTACTCCGGCCAGGACCGTCGGCGTGAAACGTGCTGACTGCAAGCCTTCGAGAAGACGGTCGTGGTCTTCCCACGCGAGCAGTACCTGCGCCGCAGACCCTGCCTTCATGGACAGCTGGGTACCCACGGGGATGGTGTCGCGCAGGCCGATAGGCCGTTCGGCCGAGGCCACGCACACGCGCCAGTCACCCTGGCGGCGGAAAATCTGGGCGCTTTCGCCGGTGGCGTCGCGCAGCTGCATCAGGACGGGCCCCGCGGAAGCTATCAGACGGTCCTCGCCTGCAGCCGATGCCAGCTCAACCAGGCGGCTTCCCAGGACAAAACGGCCCTGGATATCGCGGCTCACGAGGCGGTGGTGGACCAGGGCGAGGGCCAGGCGGTGGACAGTGGGCCGGGCCAGGCCCGTGGCTGCCACAAGCTGTGCCAGCGTGGTGGGGCCGGCTTCGAGCGCATCAAGCACCTGGGCCGCTTTATCAATGACACCGACTCCACTAGAATTGTCCATGTAATGATATTGCCGTCTCAATATCTGAGATGCAAATCTTTTGGCTGGCGCAGTGCCGAGCCGTCCTGATTCAGTTGATCTCATCAGCCAAACAGCAGTGAAGGGAGATGGCCATGGCAAAGACATTGGCCGAGAAAGTCTGGGACGCACATGTGGTGCGCAAAGGTGATGGTGACGGTGCCAACGCCCAGCCCGACCTTCTCTTCATCGACCTTCACCTGGTCCACGAAGTGACGTCCCCGCAGGCCTTCGAAGGCCTGCGGCTGGCCGGCCGGAAGCTGCGCCGCCCGGACCTCACCATCGCCACGGAGGACCACAACACCCCCACGCTGGACATCGACAAGCCTATCGCGGACCTCACCAGCCGCACCCAGATCCAGACCCTGCGCAACAACTGCGCGGAGTTCGGCGTGCGGCTGCACAGCCTCGGGGACGCCGAGCAGGGCATCGTCCACGTGGTCGGCCCGCAGCTGGGCCTCACCCAACCGGGTATGACAGTGGTCTGCGGCGACTCCCACACGTCAACGCACGGTGCCTTCGGCGCCCTGGCCATGGGCATCGGCACCTCTGAGGTGGAGCACGTCATGGCCACCCAGACGCTCTCCCTGAAGCCCTTCAAGACCATGGCCATCAACGTCGAGGGGACACTGCGTCCCGGCGTCACCGCCAAGGACATCATCCTGGCCGTCATTGCCAAGATCGGCACCGGCGGCGGGCAGGGCTACGTCCTGGAATACCGCGGGTCCGCCATCCGCTCGCTGTCCATGGACGCGCGCATGACCATCTGCAACATGTCCATCGAAGCCGGTGCCCGCGCCGGCATGGTGGCGCCGGACGAAACCACCTACGCCTACATGGAGGGCCGCCCGCACGCTCCCCAGGGCGCCGACTGGGACGCCGCCGTCGAGTACTGGAACACGCTGCGCACTGACGAGGACGCCGTCTTCGACGCCCAGGTTGACCTGGACGCCGACACCCTGGAGCCCTTCGTCACCTGGGGCACCAACCCCGGCCAGGGAGTTTCGCTGTCCGAGTCCGTGCCGTCGCCCGAGGACTTCGGCGACGAGAACGCCAAGGCAGCCGCCGAGCGTGCGCTGCAGTACATGGGGCTGGAGGCAGGCACCCCGATGAAGGAAATCCGCGTGGACACGGTGTTCCTGGGCTCCTGCACCAACTCCCGCATGGAGGACCTGCGCGCTGCCGCGGACATCATCCGCGGACGCCAAAAGGACCCCAACGTCCGGATGCTGGTTGTTCCGGGCTCCGCACGCGTGCGGCTGGAAGCCGAGGCCGAGGGCCTCGACCGGGTGTTCAAGGACTTTGGCGCCGAGTGGCGCTTCGCCGGCTGCTCCATGTGCCTGGGCATGAACCCGGACCAGCTGGAGGTGGGGGAGCGCTGCGCTTCCACCTCGAACCGCAACTTCGAAGGACGCCAGGGCAAGGGCGGCCGCACCCACCTGGTCTCCCCGGTGGTCGCCGCTGCCACCGCCATCCGGGGCACCCTGAGTTCGCCGTCGGACCTTGATCCGGCCCCCGAATCCGCCGCCATCCGCACCGACGCAGCCTAGGACACGCCATGGAAAAGTTCACCACCCACACCGGAATCGGCGTCCCGCTGCGGCAGAGCAACGTGGACACGGACCAGATCATCCCCGCCGTCTACCTCAAGCGGATCACCCGGACAGGGTTCGAGGACGCCCTGTTCTCGGCATGGCGCAAGGACCCGTCCTTCATCCTCAACAAGGAGCCCTTCACTGCCGGCTCCGTGCTGGTGGCTGGCCCGGACTTCGGAACCGGCTCGTCCCGCGAGCACGCCGTCTGGGCGCTCAAGGATTACGGCTTCAAAGCCGTCCTCTCCTCCCGCTTCGCCGACATCTTCCGCGGGAACTCCGGCAAGCAGGGGCTGCTGGCCGCCGAGCTCTCCCAGGACGACATCGAGCTCATCTGGAAGGAGCTCGAGAACGCTCCGGGGACCGAAGTCACCGTGGACCTGGTGTCCAAGACCGTGGCGTGCGGCAACATCGTTGCGCCCTTCGAGATCGACGACTACACCCGCTGGCGCCTGCTGGAAGGCCTGGACGACATCGGGCTGACCCTGCAGCATGAGGCGGACATCACGGCCTACGAGGCCACCCGGCCCTCGTTCAAGCCCAAAACCCTGCCTGCGCGCCTTTCCTCCGCGGGCTGAAGCAGAGCTGCATGTCTTTAAAAGGTGCGACGGCGGCGCGCCACGCCCTGCCGCCGTCGCCCGCGTATTTCGGTTCGGTAACGCAACCTCCTATGCTTGGTTGGAGCCTTTGCAAGGATTTGGGGGCGAGTGATCGTAAGGAAACCGGTATATGAGTAGTGTTCTGACAATCCGCGGCGGAGTCCCGCTTACAGGCCGCGTCAGCGTCAGGGGAGCAAAGAATCTTGTCCCCAAGGCGATGGTGGCAGCGTTGCTGGGCAACGAACCCTCGGTGTTGCGGAACGTTCCGGAGATCAAGGACGTGGAGGTGGTCACCTCCCTCCTGCAGCTGCATGGCGTCACCGTGGTCAAGGACCCGGTCAACGGCGACCTCACGCTGGATCCGAAGGCAGCCAAGACGGCCTCCAGCACTGCCATTGACGCCCACGCAGGCGACTCCCGGATTCCCATCCTGCTGTGCGGACCGCTGATCCACGCCATCGGCGAGGCGTTCATTCCCGATCTCGGCGGCTGCAAAATCGGCGACCGCCCCATCGACTACCACCTGGACGTGCTGCGGCAGTTCGGTGCCGTGGTGGAGAAGCGCCCCGGCGGGATCCACATCTCGGCACCCAAGGGCCTGCACGGGGCAAAGATCTCCCTTCCGTATCCGTCGGTGGGCGCCACCGAGCAAGTCCTGCTGAGCGCCACCCGCGCCGAGGGCATCACCGAGCTCTCCGGTGCCGCCACCGAGCCGGAGATCATCGACCTCATTGCCGTGCTGCAGAAGATGGGCGCCATCATCAGCGTCCAGACGGACCGGACCATCCGCATTGAAGGTGTCCGCGACCTCGGCGGCTACAACCACCGGGCGCTCTCGGACCGGAACGAGTCAGCGTCGTGGGCCTCTGCTGCCCTGGTCACCAAGGGCGACATCTTTGTTGAGGGCGCCTCCCAGCGGGACATGATGACCTTCCTGAACACCTACCGCAAGGTGGGCGGCGGGATGGACATCGGCGAGGACGGCATCCGTTTCTACCACCACGGCGGCAAGCTCAACCCGCTGGTCCTGGAGACTGACGTGCACCCCGGCTTCATGACGGACTGGCAGCAGCCCCTGGTGGTGGCCCTGACCCAGGCCGAAGGCGTCTCCATCGTCCACGAGACCGTCTACGAGAACCGCTTCGGATTCACGGATGCGCTCATCCGGATGGGAGCCAGCATCCAGGTGCACCGTGAATGCCTGGGCAGCGTCCCGTGCCGGTTTGGCCAGCGCAACTTCCTGCATTCGGCCGTGATCTCCGGACCTACCCAGCTCAAGGGCACCGATATCGACGTCCCGGACCTGCGCGGCGGCTTCAGCCACCTGATTGCGGCTCTGGCGGCCACGGGAACCTCACGCGTGACCGGCATCGACATCATCAACCGCGGCTACGAACGGTTTACCGAAAAACTGGCCGGGCTGGGTGCCGACTTCGACATCACCACCACGAAGTAGCGGGCAGACGTGAAAGAACCGGCCAAGAGCCGCGCCACCCTTGCGGTGGTCGCCGGAATAGTCCGCCCCCTGTTTAACCTCATGATGGACAAGAAGTGGGAGGGCACCGCGAAACTGCCTGCCGGCGGCTTCATTGCGGCGCCCAACCACTGCACCGAGATCGATCCGCTGATCATCGGCCACCTCCTCTACAACCACGGGATTGCCCCGCACTTCCTTGCCAAGTCCGGCCTGTTCAAGGTCCCGGTGCTGGGCTGGGTCCTGCGGGCCACCAAGCAGATCCCCGTGGAACGTTCGACGGCGGGGGCGAACCGCTCGCTGCAGCTCGCCCAGGAGATTGTTGCCGAGGGCGGCGCCATCATCATTTATCCCGAGGGCACCCTCACCCGGGACCCTGCGCTGTGGCCCATGAAGGGCCACACCGGCGCCGCACGGCTCGCCCTTGAAGGCGGCATCCCGGTGGTGCCGATCGCCCACTGGGGTGCCCATGAGGTCTTCCCCCGCTACGGCAAGCGGTTCCACCTGTTCCCGCGCAAGCGGTCCAGGGTTGTGGTGGGCGATCCCGTGGACCTGAGCGCCTTCGCCGGGCGCCCGCTGGACAAAGCCACCCTGACAGGCGCCACGGACGCAATCATGGACGCAATCACCAGCCTCCTGGCGGAGATCCGGCAGGAAGAGCCTCCCGCGGAGCGCTGGGACCCGGCCAAGCAGCAGCAGGCGAAGCACGGCAGGTTCGTGGAACGCGGGCAGCAGCAGCCCGGTACCGGAACGGAAACTCCGTGACCGCTGGGGAAAGGGAAGCGGGCTCGGCCCGTTCCGTTGCCGTGCTGGGCGCCGGCTCCTGGGGGACGACGTTCGCCAAGATCCTGGCTGATGCGGCGGCGGCAGCAGGCGATCCGCGCACCATCAGGCTGTGGGGCCGCCGCGCTGAAGTGGTGGACCAGATCAACACCAGCCACGTCAACGAGCAATACCTGAAGGACGTCCCGCTCCCGGAGAGCATCTCGGCGTCCACGGACGTTGCCGCCGTCCTGGACGGCGCGGACCTCGTGGTCATCGCCGTCCCGGCGCAGTCCCTGCGGCCGCAACTGCGGGAATGGAAGGGCCTGATCGCCCGGGACGCCATGATGGTTTCCCTGATGAAGGGCCTTGAGCTCGGCACGGACGCCCGGATGAGCGAGGTCATCGGCGAGGAGCTGGGCCTGCCCGCCGAACGTATCGCCATTGTGTCCGGTCCCAACCTGGCCATGGAGATTGCCCGCGAAGAACCAACCGCATCGGTGGTTGCCTGCACCGATTCCGCAGCTGCCGGCTGGATCGCCAGGAGCTGCACCGCTCCGTACTTCCGGCCCTACACCACAGCGGACGTCGTTGGGGTGGAGATCGGCGGGATCGTAAAAAACGTCATTGCGCTGGCCGTGGGCATCTGCGAGGGCAAACAGATGGGGGACAACACCAAAGCGTCCGTCATCACCCGCGGCCTGGCCGAGACGTCCCGCCTCGCCCTGGCCCTGGGCGGCGAGGCCAAGACCATGGCCGGCCTGGCCGGGCTGGGCGACCTCGTGGCCACCTGCTCCTCGCCGCTCTCGCGCAACCACACCGCCGGCCGCCTGCTCGGCCAGGGCCTCACGCTGGAGGAGGTGGGCCAGAAGATGACCCAGACCGCCGAAGGCATAAAATCAGGCCAGGCCGTCCACGAACTGGCAGGCAAGCTGGGCGTCGAGATGCCCATCACGGCCGCCGTCGTTGCCGTGCTGGCAGGCAAGCTGTCCGTTGACCAACTGGGGCCCCTCCTGCTGTCCCGGGAACTGAAACCTGAAGGCGATTACTGACGATGTCCCACGAAAACCTGGCCGCGGGGGAGACCGCGCCGCGGGCGAAACCCCGGGTGGCGGTACTTTTCGGCGGCCGCTCCAGCGAGCACGCCGTGAGCTGCGTAACGGCTGCCGGTGTGCTCGGCGCCATCAACAAGGACAAGTACGAGGTGATTCCGATTGGAATCGCCAAGACCGGGCAGTGGGTCCTCGCGGGCGCCGACACCGCCCAATGGTCCCTCGCGTCAACGGCTCTGCCCGAGGTGGTGCCGTCACCGCAGACTGTCACCCTGGCGGAAATCGGGGGCGAACACCAGCTGATCGTCGCGTCCCCGAACGAGGTGCCCCAGGAGCTGGGAACTGTGGACGTGGTTTTCCCGCTGCTTCATGGCCCGTTCGGCGAGGACGGTACCATCCAGGGACTGCTGGAACTCTCGGACACCCGCTACGTGGGCGCCGGCGTCCTTGCTTCCGCCGTGGGCATGGATAAGCACTACATGAAAGTGGTCTTCGAGGCGGCAGGGCTGAACGTGGGCCCGTATGTGGCGGTCACCGACCGTCAGTGGCGCAAGGACCCGGAGCTGGTCCGCAAACAGGTGGACAGGCTGGGCTTCCCGGTCTTCGTCAAACCGGCCCGCGCAGGCTCCTCGATGGGCATTTCCAAGGTTGATTCGCTGGCGGACCTGGACGCCGCCATCGAGGAAGCCCGCAAGCACGACCTCAAGCTGGTGATCGAGGCCGGGATTATCGGCCGGGAGATCGAATGCGCTGTCCTCGAAGGCAGGGGGACAGACGCTCCGCGGACCTCCATGCCGGGGGAGATCTCCGTGGCCGGCGGCACCCACGAGTTCTACGATTTCAACGCCAAGTATGTGGAGGACGACGCCGCCTCCCTCAGCTGCCCGGCAGACATTCCCGAGGAAGCCATCGCCCGGGTCCGCGAGCTGGCAGCGGCAGCCTTTGACGCCGTAGGTGCCGAAGGACTGAGCCGTGTGGACTTCTTCTACACCCCCGCCGGTGAGCTCATCATCAACGAGATCAACACCATGCCAGGGTTCACGCCCAAGAGCATGTACCCGCAGATGTGGGCGGCCTCCGGGCTGGACTACGCAGACCTCATCGATGAACTGATCTACCTGGCGCTGCACCGTAAAACCGGGCTCCGCTGACGTCCCCACCGGCCCCTGACCGCAACGTGCTCGCTTACTGGCTGGGCGGCAGGTTCTGCAGGTCCTCCTGGCCCACGCAGTTCCTGGCCGCCGGTACCTTGCCGGCGGCCGCTGCAAGGTCTGCCAGGACTGTTGCGGAGCTGATTTTGTCGGGGTCCATCAGGATCTCGGTTGCCGGTTCGCGGCCATAGGTCGTCAGGGTCCAGACGGGGTTGCCCTCCTTGATGACCCAGTCGATGCCGTTAACGGTCACGCAACGGTCTGTCGTGGGGCCCGGGACGTTGACGCCGCAGCGGAGGATCACCAGGGAAGGATCACCCCAGGCGGCCGTCGCCTGGCTGTTGGTCTTCCGGAGCGGGTACTCGCCAATCGCGTCCGGCAACGCCACCATCATGGGAGCGCAGGCGGGGTTGGCTGCGTCCTGGGCGGCTGGAACATCCACGGGAGGCGAACAGGACGTCAATGATATGGCCGCAAGGCTCCCAATCAGTGCCAGCCTGGCAGCGCGGGCGGGCAGGGAAAGCTGGGGACGGTGCATCCCCCCAGCCTATCGCCGCCAGCGGGGCAGCCCCGACGCCGGGCACCGCCTGCCCCCAATGTCAGGACCCCGCGATAGCGTAGTGGGGTGCCTGAAAAACCCCTGTCCTCCCGCCCGCAGCCCCGTCCGCAATCCGGCAGTGACCAGCCCGCAGGAGACCGGCCCCAGCTGACGGTCTCCGCCCCGCCTGTCTCCGCCCTCCCTGTTTCTGCCCTCTCCGAGGGCGAGCTGCTGGCCCGGATCTTTCCTCGGCTGGCCATGGAAGGCACGCACTGCACCGCCACCCTCCTGGGGCCGGGGGACGATGCCGCCGTGATCGCTGCCCCGGACGGCAGGACCGTCATCAGCATCGACACACAGGTCCAGGACCAGGACTTCCGGCTCCAGTGGCCAAGCGGCTACAAAACCACCGGGTTCGACGTCGGCTGGAAAGCAGCGGCGCAGAACCTCAGCGACATCAATGCCATGGGGGCCAGCGCAACCTCGCTGGTGGTGAGCCTCACGCTTCCTCCTGACACCCCTGTGGGCTGGGTGGAGGACCTGGCGGACGGACTCACCTCCGGGATCAGGGACCTCGGCGCGGCCACCTGCTCGGTGGCCGGAGGCGACCTGGGGCGCGGCCGGGAAATTTCCGTGACGGTTGCGGTGCTGGGCACCCTTGACGGCGGCCCGGCAGTCCTCCGGTCCGGGGCCAAACCCGGAGACACCCTGGCCCTCGCAGGCACCGCCGGCCACGCCGCCGCAGGACTTGCCCTGCTCGAGTCCGCCATTCCGCTGGAAACCCTCAGCGCCGAACTCCGCGGGCTGGCCGGCCTTCAGTGCAGGCCGCGGCCACCCCTGGCCGCGGGACCCGCCGCGAGGGCTGCCGGCGCAACAGCGATGCTGGACATCTCGGACGGCATGCTGCGGGACGGCTTGCGGCTGGCGGCAGCCAGCGGTGTCGCCGTCGACCTCCATCCGGGCCCGCTGGAGAGGCTCAAGGACGTCCTGCGGCACGCAGCGGAACATCTGCACACTGATGCCGGGGACTGGGTGCTCGGCGGCGGGGAAGACCACGGGCTGCTGGCCACATTCCCCTCCGGCACCCTGCTGCCCGCCGGATTCACTGCGATAGGCTCAATACAAGCACTGGGAATCAACGAGCGCCCGGGCGTCACGATAGCGGGCCGGTCCGCGGACACCGGGGGATGGGATCACTTTGCACACTAAGGTTGCCGCCAACGCGCAAGCGATGAAGAGGTGGTTGGGCAAGGCTGAGACGGCACTTGGCAACCACAGCGACCGCCTGAATGCCATTAATATTTTCCCGGTGGCCGATGGCGACACCGGGACAAACCTCTACGTCACCGTCCGGGCGGCCTCCCGGGCCGTGTCCGCCGACGGGGACCAGCCTGCACAGATGGACGTGGGAGCCGTCCTGGCCACCGCCGGGCAGGCCGCAATGGAGGAAGCCCGGGGAAACTCGGGAACGCTTCTTTCGGTGTTCCTGACGGCCGCCGCCGAGCCGCTTGCGGGGCACACCCGCCTGACATCCACGCTCCTCGCAGCAGCGCTAAACCGCGCCCAGATCCGCGCCTGGTCAGCCCTGAGCGACCCCGTTCCCGGCACCATGCTCTCCGTCATGGAAGCGGCGGCCCGGGCGGCCGCCGCCGTGGACGCAGGGCAAAACGGCGACGACAGCAACCACGCCCTGGGCCTCGCCCTGGACGCCGCCGTCGAAGCCGCCCTCGCAGCCGTGATCCATACCGAGGACCAACTGGCCGCCCTGACTTCCGCGCACGTGGTGGACGCAGGCGGGGTGGGAATGCTGCTGATCCTCGATTGCCTGCGCTCGGCGATCCTTGGCGAGGAGCTCCAGAGCGAGCTCCTCGACGGACTGCACGGCTACGACGTGTCGGATCCGCACATCCACACCGCCATGCCGGACGACGACGGCGTGGAAGTCATGTGCACCATCAGCCTTTCCCCGCTCAACGCAGCCACACTCCGGCAGCGGCTGGACGAAATCGGCGAATCGGTCATCATGAGCCAGGTGGGCAGCGGGCCTGATTCCGGGGGCAACTACCGGTGGCGCGTCCACGTCCACGTGCCAGAGGGGGAGCCCGCCGTCGAAATCATCCGGTCCCTCGGCGAGCCCGCCAACATCAGCATCAGCGAACTTGCCCTGCCGCGCGATCCGGCAGCGGATGCAGTGAACTCCAGCGGGCATGAGCGCTGAACTGGACCTGGCGCTGGAACGCCGGCTTGGCAAGCGTTCCGCCGCAGTCATTGAAAAGCACCTGGGCATCACCACGGTGGAGGGGCTGCTCAACTATTACCCGCGCCGCTACATGAACCGCGGGGAGCTGACCCCCATCAGCGAGATCCCGCGGGACGAGGAAGTCACCCTGATCGCACGGGTCCTGTCCAGCAGCACCCGCCGCATGCAGGCGCGGCGCGGCACCATCACCGACGTCGTGGTTTCGGACGACGACGGAAAACAGGGACTCCGGCTGGTAGGCGGCACGGAGTACCGCGGCAAAGCGCCAGGGACCCTAAAAATCAGCTTCTTCAACGGCTACAAGGCCCAGGCGGAGCTGCTCCAGGGCCGGCTGGCCCTCTTTTCCGGCAAGGTCACCAGCTTCAAGGGTTCACTCGGCCTCACCAACCCGGACTACCAGCTCCTGGACGAGGACATGTTCAGTGACAACGGCCGCGATCCGGAAAAGATGGCCGCCATGCCCATCCCCGTGTACCCGGCCACGTCCAAGCTGCCCAGCTGGAAAATCCAAAAGGCCGTCTCCACGCTGCTCGAAACCGCCGACCTCGACTCCCTGCCCGACCCCATCCCCTCCGACATCGCGGCACGGGAGGAATTCCTCCCCATTGCCACGGCGTACCGGCTGATCCACGAGCCGGAGTCAGCCGGTGACTGGCAGCAGGCGCGCCGCCGTTTCCGCTACCAGGAAGCGCTGGTGCTGCAGTCCGCGCTGGCCCGCCGCCGCGCCCAGCTTGCCGCGGAGGAAGCCACCGCGCGCAGGCCCGTACCGGACGGTCTCCTGGCCCGCTTCGACGCCGATCTTCCCTTCACCCTCACTGCCGGGCAGGCCGCCGTCGGGGAGACCCTCGGGGACGAGTTGGCCCGGGACACCCCCATGAACCGGCTCCTGCAGGGCGAAGTGGGCTCCGGCAAGACCGTGGTGGCGCTCCGGGCAATGCTGCAGGTGGTGGATGCCGGGGGCCAGGCGGCCCTGCTGGCACCCACGGAAGTCCTCGCCGCACAGCATTTCGATTCGATCCGCCGCACGCTGGGGCCCCTGTCCGGCGACGGCCTGCTGGGCGGCATGGACGGCGCCTCCGTCCAGGTCTCGCTGCTCACCGGGTCCATGCCTACGGCGGCACGGCGCCAGGCCATGCTCGATGCCGCGTCCGGAACCGCTGGGATCGTCATCGGTACCCACGCCCTCCTCAGCGACAACGTTTCCTTCTACGACCTCGGCCTGATCGTGGTGGATGAGCAGCACCGGTTCGGCGTGGAGCAGCGTGACGCGCTCCGGGCCAAGGCCAGGAAGCCCCCTCACCTGCTCGTCATGACGGCCACGCCCATTCCGCGTACGGTCGCCATGACCGTTTTCGGCGACCTCGAAACGTCCGTCCTGAACGAACTGCCGGCCGGCAGGGCCCCCATTTCCACGCACCTGGTGGGGCTGGCCGAGAACCCGGCGTGGGCAGGCCGCATCTGGGCAAGGGCGCGGGAGGAGATTGACGCGGGCCACCAGGTATACGTCGTCTGCCCCAGGATCGGAACGGACGACGACGGCGACTTCAGTCCCGGTGAAGCGGCACCTCCGGCGGGGGACACGGAAGGCGACGGCGGGCGGGAGCTCGCCTCGGTGACAGCCGTCGTCGAGCATCTGCTGGAGGAGCCGTCCTTGTCCGGGGTGCCGCTGGCACCCCTCCATGGCCGCCAGGAGCCTGACCTGAAATTCGGGGTGATGGACGATTTTGCGGCGAACCGCATCAAGCTGCTGGTGTCCACCACCGTGATCGAGGTGGGCGTGGACGTCCACAATGCAACCCTGATGGTCATCCTTGACGCCGACAGGTTCGGGATCTCCCAGCTGCACCAGCTCCGCGGCCGGGTGGGCCGGGGCGGGCTCCCGGGGACCTGCCTGCTGGTGACCTCCCTTGAACCGGGCCACCCCAGCCGGCGCAGGCTGGAGGCAGTGGCCGCGACCACCGACGGGTTTGCGCTGTCCGAGGAGGACCTCAAGATGCGTCGCGAGGGCGACATTCTTGGTGCCTCGCAGTCAGGCGGACGCTCCACCCTGAAGCTGCTGCGGGTCCTGGAGCACGGGGATGTTATTGCCCGGGCACGGGAAGATGCCCAGCAGATCGTGGGCGGGGACCCCGCACTGGCGGACCGTCCCGAGCTTGCCGAAGCGATAGAGAAGTACCTCAATCCGGAAAAGGAGGCGTTCCTTGAACGCGGATAGCATGGTGTGCGCCGGATTGCCTGGCTTCGCAGACAGGAGTGCCCGGTGAGCCGGATCATTGCGGGGGCCGCCGGCGGCTCCCCCCTCACAGCCGTTCCCGGTTCCCTGACCAGGCCCACCACGGACCGGGTCAAGGAGGCGCTTTTCTCCCGGCTTGATGCCTTCAACGTCATTTCCGGTGCCAGGGTCCTGGACCTTTATGCCGGCTCCGGCTCCCTGGGGGTTGAGAGCGGCAGCAGGGGAGCGCAGACAGTCGACCTGGTGGAGTCGGACGGGAAGGCGAGTGCAGTGTGCCAGCGCAATGCCGACCTCGTCAACGGCGTGCTGGGGCGCAAGGCCGTCACCGTGCACCGCTCGAAGGTCGAACCCTTCCTGGACCGTGCCCCGGAGACTGCTGAGTGGGACCTTGTCTTCATGGACCCGCCGTACCCGCTTGAGGAGGTGGCCTTAAATGCCGCGCTCCAGAAGCTCGCACCGCACCTGTCGGCTGCCGCCGTGGTGGTGGTGGAGCGGTCGTCCCGTTCCCCGGAGCCACAGTGGCCTGACGCGCTGGCCCGGTTCGCGGAGAAGAAGTACGGCGAAACCAGGCTGTGGTACGCCGAGCCCAACGTGCCGGACGCCATCGACGAGGGCGACGTTCCGGAAGCGGCGGAAGACGCGGAACGCTAGCCGGGCCGGCGCCCGAGGTGCTCAGCGGTCAGCCCGCAAAGGGGTCCAGATCCAGTCCGGCCAGGACTTTCGCCGGGTGCGGCCCCCGGGCGGTCAGTTCGGCCGTCCAGTCCCGGGGCCACGGGGTCTGCGTGCCCGCAAGGATCACGTTTCCGGGATGGCGGCCCTCGAACATGCCCGCTTCTGCGAAGGCAGCCACATCCGCCATGGCCTCCCGCATGGCCGCCACCTGGCTTCGGACCAGGGTGAGCCCCGGTTCGTCACCCACATTGACGATCAGCACACCGCCGGGGCTGAGCCGGTCCTTAATTTCCCGGTAGAACGCGCTGCATGCCAGGTGCGCCGGTGCCTCCGGCCCGGAGAAGATGTCCAGGATGACGACGTCGAACCGGAGTTCCGGGTCCAGCCGGGCCAGTGATTCCCGGGCGTCGCCGGTGACAGTGTGCAGGTCCGTGCCCTCGGGCAGGGGGAGCTGGCGCAGGACGAAGTCAAGCAGCTCACGCTCCAGCTCCACGGCATACTGCGCCGATCCCGGCCGGGTTGCGTGGATATACCGCGCCAGGGTCAGTGCCCCGGCCCCCAGGTGCAGCGCGCGGACAGGCTCCCCGGCAGGTGCTGCAAGGTCCACCAGGTGGCCGATCCGGCGGAGGTACTCGTAGAAGATCTCCTCCGGCCGGACAAGGTTGACGTGGGACTGTTCCGCGCCGCCGATGCTCAGGACATAGCTGCCCTCGGTGAAGGCATCCGGTTCAATGGACGCGTGCTGCCCGGTGGTCCGCAGGAACCGCGCCCGGGTGTCACGCCCGGCTGGCATCAGAGCCTGCCGCTGAGGGAAGCCAGGCGTGCGGCGGCCTCGTGCAGGACGCCGTCCTTCTTGCAGAAGGCGAACCGGAGCAGGCTTCGGGTCCGCTGCGCCCCCTCCTCGTGGCAAAACACGGGGACCGGGATCGCGGCGACTCCCACCAGGGCCGGAAGCCTCCGGGCAAGGTCCACCGAGTCGGTGATGCCCAGGGGGGCAGTGTCAACATTGATGAAGTACGTGCCCTGCGGGGAAAAGACGTCGAAGCCTGCGGCGCGGAGCCCTTCGCTCAGGATGTCCCGCTTCTGCTGCAGGGATGCCGCGATGCCCTCGTAGAAGGAGTCCGGCAGGCCCAGCCCCAGGGCGATGGCCGACTGGAACGGGGTGCCCGAACTGTAGGTGAGGAACTGCTTGACGGTCCGCACGGCGGCCACCAGCTCCTCCGGGCCCGTGAGCCAGCCGATCTTCCACCCGGTCAGGGAGAACGTCTTGCCCGCGGAGGAGATGGTGATGGTGCGGTCCGCGGCTCCGGGCAGGGACGCCACCGGCACGTGGCTGACGCCGAATGTGAGGTGTTCATAGACCTCATCCGTGACGATGATGCTGTTGTGCGTGCGTGCCAGCTCGACGATCCGCTGCAGCACCTCCCGCGGGAAGACGGCGCCGGTCGGGTTGTGGGGGTTGTTCAGGAGGACAATCTTTGTCCGCGGGCTGAACGCGGCTTCGAGTGCTGCCATGTCCGGCATGAAGTCCGGGGCCAGCAGCGGGGCGGTGACGTGGGTTGCGCCGGACAGGCCGATCACGGCGCCGTAGGAATCGTAGAAGGGTTCCAGGGTCAGCACCTCGTCGCCAGGCCCGGCGAACGCCAGGAGCGCGGCGGCAATGGCCTCGGTGGCGCCGGTGGTGATGACCACCTCGGTGGCGGGGTCGGGCGCAAGGCCATAGAAGCGCTGCTGGTGTGCCGCCACTGCCTCACGCAGTTCCGGGATGCCTTTGCCCGGTGCATACTGGTTCGCTCCGGCTGCGATGGCGGCCCGGGCGGCTTCCCTGATTTCCAGTGGTCCGTCCTCGTCCGGAAATCCCTGGCCGAGGTTGATGGCACCTGTCTGGACAGCCAGG
The DNA here is from genome assembly GCF_013314975.1 of Pseudarthrobacter oxydans. Lineage (GTDB taxonomy): Bacteria > Actinomycetota > Actinomycetes > Actinomycetales > Micrococcaceae > Arthrobacter > Arthrobacter oxydans. Next base: position 74,086 of record NZ_JABTYH010000013.1, read on the forward strand.
GTGGTCATCTCCTCGAAGATGGTGACGCCCAGCCCTCCGCCGGGGGAGAGGAGGTTTGCTCCGAGGGCCGTGCGCTGCCAGGGAGCGGGAGCCGTGGGCGCGGAAACTTCCCGTGGTGCATGCATCCAGTCATGGTATCCCGCCCTTCCCATGGGGTAGGTTCGGAGCATGAGACGCGCTGTCTGCCCCGGATCCTTCGACCCCATCCACAACGGCCATCTCGAGGTTATTGCACGGGCGGCCGGCCTCTTCGATGAAGTCATTGTGGCCGTGTCCACCAACCAGGCCAAGAAGTACAGGTTCACCCTGACCGAGCGCCTGGAGATGGCGCGGGAAACCCTCGCCTCGCTCAAGGGCATCGTGGTGGAACCCGTAGGGGAAGGGCTGCTGGCCGAGTACTGCCGGCAGCGGGGCGTCTCAGCCATCGTCAAAGGCCTGAGGTCATCGTCGGACTTCGACTACGAGCTGCCCATGGCCACCATGAACCGGCAGCTCAGCGGCGTGGAAACAGTCTTCCTGCCGGCTGAGGCGCACTACCTTCACCTGTCCTCCACCCTGATCAAGGAGGTGGCAGGCCTGGGCGGCAACGTCTCCGATTATGTGCCCCGGTCAGTGCAGCGGCGGATGCTCGCGGGCGAGCCTCCGCACAACCAGCACCCGAAAGGGTAGGCTTGTCCGGTACTTCGGCGCTGTGCGCCGGCCGGTTTGAGTCCCCGTGGCTCTTCAGGCTAAGATGGTACGTCGGTCATATGTTCAACAGGAGTTCTCATTAAAAGAGGTGCTGGTTCGCCCTTGGCGTTCGACGTCAAGGACCTCGGGCGCAGCCCGGGAAGCATGCGGACACTGAAGGAACATGTACCCGCACCAGGTGACCTTGGTGTGGCGCTCATTGGTGTTCAGGAAGGCTCGGATGTTGAGCTGGACCTGAGGCTTGAGGCCGTACACGAAGGAATTCTGGTATCAGGTACCGTGCTCACTGAAGTAACAGGTGAGTGCGGCCGATGCCTGGATCCCCTTGCGTATGACCTTGAGGTCAATGTGCAGGAACTTTTCTTCTATGAAGGCGTGGAGCTTTCGGACGAAGAAGATAATGAAGAGCAACGTCGAGTCGAGCACGATGTAATCGATCTTGAACCGGTGTTGCGGGACGCAGTAGTGACCGCGCTGCCGTTCCAGCCGGTGTGCCGGGAAGACTGCCAGGGCCTTTGCTCCGAATGTGGAGTTCGCCTGGAAGACGAGCCGGGGCACCACCACGAGGTCCTGGATCCTCGCTGGGCTGCCCTAGCTGATATGGCTAAGCCTGACCGGCAAAATTGATGTGTACGTGTTTGTCTAGAGAGAAATGAGTTAGCCGTGGCTGTTCCCAAGCGGAAAATGTCTCGCTCGAATACCCGCGCCCGCCGCTCCCAGTGGAAGGCGACCGCCCCCCACCTGGTGAAGACCGTCGAGAACGGCCAGGTCACCTACAGCCTGCCGCACCAGGCAAAGGTTGTCACCGACTCGGCCGGCACTGCGCTGTTCCTTGAGTACAAGGGACGCAAGGTCGCAGACGTCTAATCGGCCACTCAGGCTGACATGATGTCTTCAACTGAAGAGCTTCTGAAGCGTCTCGGTGTCTCTATTGACGCCGGGACGCTTCGTCTTGCGCTCACCCACCGTTCCTACGCCTACGAAAACGGCGGCATCCCCACGAACGAGCGCCTGGAATTCCTGGGCGACTCCATCCTGGGTTTTTCCGTCACGGACGCCCTGTACCGGGACAACCCGGATCTTCCCGAGGGCGACCTGGCCAAACGGCGTTCCGCCGTCGTCAGCACCCGCGCGCTGGCCGGTATCGGCCGCAGCCTGGGCATCGGGGAGTACATCTACCTTGGGCAGGGCGAAAAGCTCACGCAGGGCAAGAACAAGGCGTCAATCCTTGCAGACACCATGGAGGCACTGATCGGTGCCACCTACGTCTCCAACGACATCGAGACAGCCCGCCAGCTGGTGATGCGCCTGATCGGTCCGCTGCTCAAGGACGCCGCAGCCCTGGGCGCCGGGACGGACTGGAAGACCAGCATCCAGGAACTGGCCGCCAGCCGCCAGCTGGGCACCATCCACTACGCCGTGGATGGCTCCGGGCCGGACCACGCGCGGACCTTTACTGCAGTCCTGCACGTCGGCGGCACCGCCTACGGTAAGGGCTCCGGCCATTCCAAGAAGGAAGCGGAGCAGGAAGCTGCCGCAGACGCCTGGCGGGTACTCTCCGGAGCCGGCAACCCTCCGGGGGCAGCCGCGTCCGCCGGCTCCACCCCCGCAACCTAGCGCCGTGCCCGAACTTCCCGAAGTCGAGGTGGTCCGGCGCGGCCTGGTCAGCTGGGTCCGGGGACGGACCATCGAGGCGGTGGAGGTGGTTGATCCACGCTCGATCCGCCGCCACGCGCTGGGCACCGAAGACTTTATCGGGAACCTGCAGGGCGCCACCGTCGGGGACGTTGTGCGGCGTGGCAAGTTCCTCTGGATGCCGCTTCTGGACACCGGCGCCGGCGCGCCGGCGGGAACCCGGGAAAGTGCCGGCGTACCGCAGGTGGCGCTCATGGCGCACCTGGGCATGAGCGGCCAGCTCCTGATGCAGGGCAGGGACGTACCGGACGAAAAGCACCTCAAAGTCCGCCTCCGGCTCAGCCCCCGCGACGGCATGCCCGACCAGCTGCGGTTCGTGGATCAGCGGATCTTCGGGGGCCTGTTTGTCACCGACCTGGTTCCAACAGACGACGGCGGCCCCGGCGGACTCGCTGAATCGCCCCTTCCGCTGATCGCAGGGGAAGCGGCGCACATCGCACGGGATCCCCTGGACCCGGCCTTTTCGTTCGACCTTTTCTACCGGCGTCTCCGGAAACGTAAAACGGGGTTGAAGCGGGCACTGCTGGACCAGGGCCTGGTGTCCGGCATCGGCAACATTTACGCCGATGAAGCCCTCTGGCGCGCCCGGCTGCACTACGCCAGGCCCACGGACACGCTGCGGCGGGCCGAGGCGGAACGCGTCATCGCGGAAGCCCGGCAGGTCATGCTGGACGCCCTGGCCGCCGGCGGGACCAGCTTTGACTCCCTCTACGTCAACGTCAACGGCGCCTCCGGGTACTTCGACCGGTCCCTAAATGCCTACGGCCGCGAAGGCCTGGAGTGCAAGCGCTGCGCCGCGGCCGGCGTGTCCAGCGTCATGAAGCGCGAACAGTTCATGAACCGTTCGTCCTACACCTGCCCGGCCTGCCAGCCCCGGCCGCGGAACGGGCGCTGGTAGCGGAACGCTCGCGGAAGCGTAATAGACCAGCGGCCTACCGGGCGCGGTAGTGCGCGGCCAGCCTCGCCAGGCCCTCGTCAAGGGATACTGCCGGTGCCCAGTTCAGGAGCCGGCGGGTTTCGCGCTGGTCGAACCAGTGGGCGGTGGAGAGCTGCTCGGCGAGGAACCTGGTCATCGGTGGTTCCCCGGCCCGCCCGGCCCGGGTCCACAGGCCTTCGATCAGGGACCCTGCCGCCCGCGCCAGGCCGCCCGGAACGGACCAGGACGGAGCCGGGACGCCACCTGCTGCACAGATGCCCGCCAGCAGCTCGCCCACCGGCCGTGGTTCACCATTGCTGACCACGAGCGCCCGGCCGTGGATGTGCTCCATGCGGTGCAGCGCCGCGACGATGGCCGAAGCCGCATTGTCCACGTAGGTTGTGTCGATCAGGGCAGCCCCGTCGTCGAGGAGCGGCAGCCGGCGGCGGCGGGCGCGGTCCAGGACCCGTTCCACCAGTTGTGTGTCACCAGGGCCCCACACGATGTGCGGCCGCACCGCTGCGACCCGGAAATCCGGGGAGTCCGCAGCCAGCGCCAGCAGTTCGGCTTCGGCTTTGGTGCGCGAATAGTCGCCGTGCGCGCGGGCGGGGTCCGCGGGCTCGGCGCCCAACCCCGCTATCGCGGACCCCGAGTTGGCCACGGACGGCGAGGAAACGAAGACCAGGTCCCTGACCCCCGCCCTGCGGGCTGCGCGGAGCAGGCGGCGCGTGCCGTCCACATTCACGGCGTCGAAGTCCGCGGCTTTCCCCGTGAAGGAGACCTTGGCGGCCAGGTGGATAACGCCGTCCGCACCGGTAACGGCGCGGCGGACGGCATCGTCGTCCGTGAGGGAGCCGGGATGGTCCGTGGCGCCGTCGACGAGGGCCGGGCGCCGCTGGAAGGTGCTGACGTCGTGGCCCTGGTGGACCAGCAGCCGCGCCACCCCGCCGCCCAGCAGGCCGCTCGCCCCGGTGACCAGGACCCTCATGGCCTGCCCGCCCGTCCGCCGGACAGCACCGCGGCGGCCCACCGGGACAGGCGCGTCCGGTCGATCTTGGCGTTATGGCGGATGTCGGTGGGCTGGGAGGGCACAACCAGGACGGCGGAGACGCTGACGCCTTGCGTTCGGGCCGCTTCCCGGACCCGCGCTGCGAGCTGCTGCGCGGCGGGGCCCGCCCGGCGGGCCTGCGGCATCGTCTCGACGACGGCCACCACAGCTTGCGTCCCGGAAGGGCCGACGCCGACGACGGCCGCCAGCCCGACGCCGTCCAGCCGTTCGATAGCCTGTTCTGCGCCCACCGGAGTCACCACGGCGTCCGGCGCGGTGACGACATGGGCCAGGCGTCCTTCCACCCAGAGCCGGCCGGCACCGTCGAAGTGTCCGACGTCGCCGGTGCGGTGCCAGCCGGCCGTGCGGATGCTCTCACGCTGGGTCAGCCAGAGCCTGTCGTAGGTTTCCTTCACATGCGGTGCGCTCACCAGGATCTCGCCGGTGGTTCCCGGTTCCGTGACAGGTGTGTCGCCGGGGGCGGTGCCGTCCGCAGCGAGCGGGATGACCGCTACGCGGGCGCCGTGCACGGGCCGTCCCACGCACACGCCGTTGCCGGCCCCTGCCGTATGTCCGGCGGCAGCGTCTGCCGCGGCGGCACGGATCTGTTCATAGCTGATGTCGGTAACCGGCAGTGCCTCGGTCATTCCATAGGGGGTATGCAGCGAGGCGTGGGGCAGCAGCCGCTGCGTCTCCGCGAGGAGCGTTTCGGCCACGGGGGCGCCGGCCGAGAGGAGCAGGTCCACGCGTCCCAGGGCCTGCCGGCTGGCCTGGCCCAGGTTGTTCCGGGTGGCGAGGACGTTGCGCAGTGCCGCGGGGGAGGCGAAGACCACGGTGGCGTCGATGGCCGCGGCGGCGTCCGCCAGTGCGCGGGCTGTGAGGGTGCGCGGTGCGGTGACGTCCATGGCGGGCGTCACGGAGACCGCCCCCAGGGCCGGTCCCAGCAGGGCGAAGGGCGCGAACCCGGCCACCAGGCGTGCGCCGGGACGGATCCCCAGCGTCGCGGCCACGGTGTCCCGCATCGCCGCCAGCCGCCGCTGCGTGTACACCACACCCTTGGCGGGTCCGGTGGAGCCTGAGGTGAAGAGCACCGCGGCGGGCGCATCCGGGTCCGGGTCCTGCAGGACGGGTGTCATGAGCTTGCCCTGGCGGGCCAGGGCGGCGAGGGAGGTCTCGACGGCGAGGAGCCGGCGGCGGGCGGAGGGCAGGTCCCGCACGCTGATCCGCCGCCCGGGCCAGCCGAGTACTGAGGCTGCGGCGAGGGCCTTGTCGATGCCGATAAGGAAATCCGGGGCGGCGCCCTTGACGGCGCGGCTCAGGCCCCGGGTGCCGAGTCCGGCGTCCGCCACCACCACCACGGCGCCGAGCCGCAGGCAGGCGTAGAGGACCACGGTCAGGTCCACGCCGGGTGGAACCATCAGGCTCACACGGCTGCCCGTCCGTACCCCGGCCTGCCGGAGTCCCTTGGCCACGGCGGCGATCTGCTGTTCAAGCTCCAGCCAGCTGAGCGAACGGGAGACGCTCCCGTCCGAGGCCATTTCAGCGACGGCGGTGTCCCCGCCGGCCGGTCCTGCCGCGAGCTCCGCCAGCGGTTCCCACAAAGGCGTAAAGCCGGTGCCGGAATCTGCCGTGAGGGAACGCACGGCAGGCTCAGGCGCCGCATGGGATGACACAGCCTGGGAAGGCGCGGCAGGCTGGGCTGCCGCCGCAAACACAGTCCCCCCGCCGCCCGCCGCACTGTCCACGCCGTACCCGGCGAGCCACTCGAAGACGGGACCGGCGATATCCCGGTCCTCCGCGACCAGGTGGCCGGCTCCTTCGAAGCGGTGTACTTTCGCGTCCGGCAGCCGGCCGATCAGGTCCTTGAGGTACCGGTCGGAAAAGATCGGATCCCGCGGGCCCCAGAGCAGGAGCGCTGGAACCTTCAGCCCGCGCACTCCTTCGGCGACGCGCCTGAGCGCGGCAAAGCTGGGATGGGATGGGTCCGCGGGGATGTCCGCCACGAAGTTCCCCACGCCCCCGCGGCGGCCGGCGCCCGCGTACGGGGCCATGAACGCGCGCCGGACCCCGGGGGCAAGCTGCGGGCGTGCCAGGGCATGGGTGATCCGCAGGAAAGCGTCCGACGTCGTTGTGCCCCATTTGTGCACGGCGGGGTGCAGGGCAAGGCGCAGCGCCGGCGGGATGGGTGAGCCGGCAGGCTGGTGGACCGCGGTGTTGGTCAGCACCACCCCGGCGAGCTGCTGCGGATGGGCCAGGGCCCAGCCGAGGCTGATCACCCCGCCCCAGTCGTGGCCGACGGTGACCACGGGGCCGTCCAGCTCCAGGGCGGCGGTGAGGTCGCCAAGATCGTTGATCCTGTCCGCCAGCCGGCGGAATGTCCCGGTCCGCTCGGAGAAGCCCATGTCCAGCTGGTCCACGGCCACCACGCGCCAGGGCTGCTCCGGGCGCGATCCGGCGGCCAGCAGCGTCCGCCACAGGTAGGACCACGTCGGGTTGCCGTGCACGCAGAGCAGGGTGCCGGCAGGAGCCAGGCCGCGGCGGGACAGCTGCGCTCCGTTGTCCAGGAGGTGCCAGCGGCGCACCGTTCCGGGTTCATCTGCGGCTGAGGTGGACGGCACATCGATTCCGCGTGACCATTCCGGGTCGACGCCGGGCCAGTCGGCGGTTACCAAACGATTTCCACCATGGCGGTGTTGAGGCCGGAACCGACGCCCATGCACAGCACGCGGTCCCCCTCATTGAGGTTCTGGGACTCGGCGGCCAGCGTCATGGGGAGCGACGCCGGCCCCACGTTGCCCCAGTGCGGGAACGTGATGGGCACCTTGTCCGGGTCCAGGTCGATGGCGTCAACGATGGCCTGGGTGTACGCCGTACTCACCTGGTGCGTGACATAACGGTCCATCGAGCCCCAATCCCACTCGGGCTGGGCCTCGTGCCAGGCGTCGAGCACCAGCTGCAGGCCGCCGTCGAGAAGGCCCTTGGTGTCGGTGGCCATGCCGTCGATGCCGCCGACGCACAGTTCGTGGTGCTCCGTCCCGGCCCGCATCACGCCGCCGAGGATCCGGTGCGCCCCCGGGTGTTCGTCCGCCGGTCCCAGGACGGCCGCAGCGGCCCCTGAGCCCAGGGTGAGCGTGGCGAACTCGCGGTTGAAGTCCTCGCGGGTTGTTTCGGGCCTCTGCAGCCGGGCCAGGGTGGCCTCCTGCGTGGCTTGTGCATCCTCGCCGTTGACGATCACCGCGTACTTGATCTGGCCGGAGTCGATCATGTTCGCGGCCAGGGTCATGCCGTTGACGAACCCCAGGCAGGCGTTGGCGACGTCGAAGTTCATGGCGGAGGACGGCAGGCCCAGTCCGTGGTGGATCTTGACCGCGACGGACGGTTCGAGGTTCCGCCGCGTGACGGAGGTGTTGATCAGCAGTCCCACCTCGGACGCTTCGATGCCGGAGTCCGCCAGGGCCTTTGCGCCTGCCTCGATGGCGGCGTCGTCGAAGGAGGTACCGGGTGCCCACCACCTGCGGTGCGTGACACCGGCTACCCGCTCGAGCAGCTTTGGGGGAAATTTCAGCCGGCGCAGGGTGGATGCCAGCCGGTGGTCGAATTCCGTTGAACTGACAATCCGCGGAGCCTGGACGCCGATCACCGAGAGCAGAGCGGTGTTGCGGTGCCGGAATGTTGCATTCCCCATCAAATCAAGCCTCTGTTCGTGTCCGTCCCGTGCTGTGGCGGGTAACCGCCCCCTCAAGCACAAAGCCCAAGGACTAATCATGCCCGGTGCCGGTCCATTCCTGCACATGCAGGACAGGGCATCCGGCCCGGCCCGGCCGGGCTTCTGCACGAAAATGTCCCGGCCCGCAGTAGATTGTAGGTATCCGTGGCTGTCCCCACCATCCGCGTCCGCCGAGCAGGAGAACCGAAACGCCTTGCACCTCAAAAGCCTGACCGTCCGGGGGTTCAAGTCATTCGCGTCCGCCACCACCTTCAATTTCGAGCCGGGGGTTACCGCGGTGGTCGGCCCCAATGGATCCGGAAAGTCCAACGTGGTGGACGCCCTGGCGTGGGTCATGGGGGAACAGGGTGCCAAGACCCTTCGCGGCGGCAAGATGGAAGACGTCATCTTCGCCGGCACCTCGGGCCGGCCGCCGCTGGGCCGGGCCCATGTGTCGCTGACCATCGACAACACTGACGGCGCCCTCCCCATCGAGTACAGCGAGGTGACCATCTCGCGGACCCTGTTCCGCTCGGGCGGCTCGGAATACGCCATCAACGGCGCCGGCTGCCGCCTGCTGGACATCCAGGAACTGCTGTCGGACTCCGGCCTCGGCCGCGAGATGCACGTCATTGTGGGCCAGGGCCAGCTTGACCGTGTCCTGCACGCCACGCCGGAGGACCGCCGCGGCTTCATCGAGGAAGCGGCCGGCATCCTGAAGCACCGCCGGCGCAAGGAAAGAACGGTGCGCAAGCTGGACGCCATGCAGGCCAACCTGCAGCGCCTCAACGACCTCACCGGGGAAATCCGCCGCCAGCTCACGCCCTTGGGGAAGCAGGCCGAAGTGGCCCGCCGGGCCCAGCGTGTCCAGTTCGATGTCCGCGATGCCCGCGCCCGCCTCCTGGCCGACGACCTCGTCCAGCTTCAGCTGGCGCTGGAACAGGACGTAGCGGACGAGGCCGCCCTCAAGGAACGCCGGGCCCTTGTTGCCGGGGAGCTGGAGACCGGCCGCCGGGAGCAGGCCGTGCTGGAACAACGTGCAGCTGAAGCAACCCCCCAGCTGAACGCCGCCAGGGACGCCTGGTACCGTTTGTCCGCCACCAGGGAGCGCCTGCGGTCCCTGGGCTCCTTGGCGCAGGAACGCAGCAGCCTCCTCGGTTCCGTGGAGGCCCCGCCGCCCGGCCGCGATCCGGAACAGCTGGAACGCCAGGCGGCCAGGGTCCGTCAGGAGCTTGCCGAACTGGAGCGGGGCATCCTGGACCGGCGAAGCGCCCTCGAAACAGCCTCGGCGGACAAGGCCGACGCGGAACGCGCTGCCCTGGAAGAGGACATGCGGCTCACTGCAGAGCTCCGCGCGGCAGCCGACCGGCGTGAGGGCCTGGCCCGCCTGGCCGGCCAGGTGGCGGCGGCGAGGTCACGGGTGGAGTCCGCCCAGGCGGAGCTGGGCAGGCTGCGCGAATCTCTTGCCGCCGGGAACGAACGGCGGGCGCGCGCCCAGGCCGAATTCGCGGCCCTGGAAAACCAGGTGGCGGGCGTTGAGGAGGGGGAGGAATCCCTTGACGCCGACTACGAGGCCGCCAGCGACGCCCTGGACACGGTGGTCCAGCAGATCGCAGGCCTCCAGGCCGCCGTCAGCGAGGGAGTCCGGAAGCGTGACGCCCTGGTGGCGCGGCGGGACGCCCTGAAGCTGGGCCTCGAACGGAAGGACGGCGCCAGCCACGCCCTGCACGCAGGCCTCGAAGGGATCCACGGATCGCTGGCAGGGCAACTGGCCGTGACGCCGGGCTTCGAGACCGCCATCGCCGCGGTCCTGGGCGAGGCCTCCGAGGCCGTCGTGGTCCAGGATTCCGCCACTGCTGTCGCCGTGGTCCAGCTTCTGAAGGACCACGACGCCGGACGCGCGTCGCTGCTCGTCGAATCGGCTGATGACGCTGCGGAAAAGCCGGCGGACGCAACGGCGCCCCTCCCCGCGGGGGCACACTGGGCAGCGGACCTCGTCACATCCGCGTCCCCATGCCCACCTCTCGTGGCGCACCTGCTGTCCGGCACCGCCGTCGTCCCCGACATCCAGGCCGCGTCCGCCCTGGTGGCGGCGCAGCCGGAGCTGACTGCCGTCACCCGGGCCGGAGACATCTTTACGGCCATGTCAGCCACGGGTGGTTCGGCGAAGGCGCCGTCCCTCCTCGAGGTGCAGGCCGCCGTGGACGACGCCGAGAGCGAACTTGCCGAGGTCACGGCAGGTTTGGAGCGGAACAGGTTCGCCCTGGCCGGCGCCGAGGCCCGGCGGTCCGAGGCGCAGGAGCATGCCGACGCTGCACTGGACAGGCTGCATGACTCGGACGCCAGGCTGGCCGCCGTGGCAGAACGCCTGGGCCACCTGAACTCCGTCCTTCGCAGCGCCGTCGGGGAAAGCGACCGCCTGGCGGCATCGCTGGCCAAGGCTGAGGAGAACGTTGCCGCCGAGGAGGAGGCGCTCGCTGCTGTCACTGCCCGCCTGGCCGCAGCGCAGGAAGTCCCGCTGGAAGAGGAGCCCTCCACCGGGCACCGTGACGCGCTCGCACAGGCGGCCTCCCATGCCCGCAGCGCCGAAGTGGAGGCACGGCTGTCGCTCCGCAGCGCAGAGGAGCAGCTCGCGGCCACACGGAACCGGGCCGCATCCCTGGAGCGCGCGGCCGCAACGGAACGCAGGGCACGCGAGGAAGCTGCCGAACGCGCCCGGGTCCGCCGCATCAAGGCGCGGCGGGCGGCAGCCGTTTCGGCCGCCGTCGGCCTGGCCCTTCGCCATGTGGACGTGTCCGTGGACCTGGCACAGCATGAGCGGGACCTGGCGGAGGAAAACCGGGAGCAGCGGGACCGGGAGCTCGCCGCGATCCGGACCGCAAACGAACTGCTGGCCCGTGAACTCGCCGACCTCACGGACAACGTCCACCGTGATGAGCTCGCCCGGACCCAGCAAAAAGCACGGATCGAAGCCCTCGAGAGCCGCTCCATTGACGAACTGGGGATCACCCCCGATGCCCTGGTGGCCGAGTTCGGCCCGGACGTCCCGGTTCCCGTCCCGGCGGGGGAGAGCGGTGACAAATGGGCCGCCCTTCGCGCCCCTGTGGACCACACCGGTGCGGACATCGTGGAGGGTAAACCCTATGACAGGGCAGAGCAGGAAAAGCGGCTGAAGAAGGCCGAACGGGACCTCGCCGGCCTGGGCAGGGTCAACCCCCTGGCGCTGGAGGAATTCGCCGCGCTTGAGGAGCGCCACCAGTTCCTCAGCGCCCAGCTGGAAGACCTGAAGGCCAGCCGGAAGGACCTCCTGGACATCATCAAGGAAGTGGATGACCGCGTCCAGCGGGTGTTCACGGAGGCGTTCGAGGATACCCAGGCCCAGTTCACCCGGGTCTTCGCCAGGCTCTTCCCGGGCGGCGAGGGGCGGCTGGTCCTGACCGACCCGTCCGACATGCTCACCACCGGCATCGACGTGGAGGCCCGTCCCGCCGGCAAGAAGATCAAGCGGCTGTCGCTCCTGTCCGGCGGCGAACGCTCGCTGACCGCGGTGGCCCTGCTCGTTGCCATCTTCAAGGCGCGGCCTTCGCCGTTCTACGTCATGGACGAGGTGGAGGCGGCCCTGGACGACACCAACCTGGGCCGGCTCATCACGATCTTCGAAGAACTCCGGGAATCCAGCCAGCTCATCGTCATCACCCACCAGAAGCGGACCATGGAAGTTGCCGACGCCCTGTACGGCGTCACCATGCGCGGCGACGGCGTCTCCACCGTGATCAGCCAGAGGCTTGGGGCCGAGGTCTGACGCCGCCGGTGTAACGGCAGGTCAACTGCCTCCCCGGCCCCCAAAAGAGCCCCGGCGTCTATGAGAAGCTAGGGGAGTGAATGACATCCTTCCCATACTTCTGTCCATCCTTGCTGCCCTGGTGGTTCTCGGCGGGCTGATTCCGGTCCTGATGAAGACCCGGAAGAACATCACGCGCTACCCCGGCACGCGGGACGCCAACGACCCCGTCCTGCCGCGGGGCGGCAGCACGGCGGTGGAGGACCGGCCGGGCTCGGTGGCAGACCGCACGGCCCCGGACGGCGCGGACCTTGAAGGCCTGGAGGCCACCGAAGTCCCGGACAACGCCGCAGGACTTGAAGTCATTCCGGTGGAAACCCCGCTGCCTGTGGCGGGCCGGCTGGTCCGCCTCCGCGAACGGCTGGTCCGCTCCAACAACGTCATGGGCAAGGGGCTCCTGGCCCTGCTCTCGAGCGACAAGATCGACGAAAACGTCTGGGACGAAGTGGAGGAAACGCTCCTCCTCGCAGACCTCGGCACCGAACCCACCATGCAGCTCGTGGACGCGCTGCGCGAACGCGTGAAGGTGCTGGGCACCCGGACTCCTGAGCAGGTCAAGCTGCTGCTGCGGGAGGAGCTCATCAAGCTCGTCGATCCCACCATGGACCGCACGCTCAACGTCCAGCGGCACGCCGACAGGCCTGCCGTGATGATGGTGGTCGGCGTGAACGGCGTCGGCAAGACCACCACCGTAGGCAAGCTTGCCCGCGTGCTGGTGGCAGAAGACAAGGACGTCCTGCTCGGCGCGGCGGACACGTTCCGTGCTGCCGCTGCAGAGCAGCTGGCAACCTGGGGCCAGCGCGTCGGCGTTCCCACCGTCAAGTCGGACGTCGACGGCGCAGATCCCGCCTCGGTTGCCTACGAGGCGGTCAAGGCCGGCATCGACCAGGAAGTCGACGTCGTGATGATCGACACCGCCGGCCGGCTGCAGAACAAGGTGGGCCTGATGGACGAACTCCGGAAGGTCAAGCGCGTGGTGGAGAAGCTGGCCGAAGTGGACGAGGTCCTCCTGGTGCTGGACGCAACCACCGGCCAGAACGGCCTGAACCAGGCCCGGGTGTTCTCCGAAGTGGTCAACATCACCGGCATCGTCCTGACCAAACTGGATGGAACCGCCAAGGGCGGCATCGTCGTCGCAATCCAAAAGACTCTCGGCGTCCCGGTGAAGCTGATCGGCCTCGGGGAAGGGGCAGACGACCTTGCCCCCTTCGAGGTTGAAGGCTTCGTGGACGCCCTGCTGAACTAGCCGCAGCTGCAGGCCGCGGTTACGCCGCGGGCTTCCGCAGACTCTCCCGGGTGGCAAGCCAGGAGCACGCCGCCACCACCATGATGCCGCCGGTCACCCCGAAGGCCCAGCCGTAGCCCAGCCGGTCGGCCAGCACGCCGGCCAGGACCGGCCCCACGATCGCGCCGACGTCGGACGTCATCTGGTACACGGCCAGCACCTTCCCGCCGGACCGCCCGTTGCCGATCACATCGGCGACGGCGGCCTGCTGGGCAGGGCCGAAGAGTCCCGAGCCGATGCCGGCAAGCGCCGATGCCGCCAGGAACCAGCCCAGCCCGGTGGTGAAGCCGATGGCAGCCGTGGAGGCACCCGCCACCAGCAGCCCGGCCACCATCATGGGCTTACGGCCCAGGGTATCGGCCAGCCGGCCCGAGAACGTCAGAGCCGCCGCGTTGCCGGCAGCAAAGACTGCCAAGGCAAACCCCGCCGCTTCAGGCCCCGCGCCGAGCGCGGCCACCGCGAACAGCGGAACGGTGGCCATCCGGACCCCGAACGTGGCCCAGCCGTTCACGAAGCTGGACACCAGCGCCGTCCGGTACGTCCCTGCAGCCAGGGCCTCGGCCAGCGGCATGTCCGCGCGTTCCTGCCGGGGCCCGCTGCCCCGGCGCTGATGGCTCAGCTGCGTCTGGACCACGACGGCGGCTACCACCAGGGCGGCTGCGTACGCCAGGAAGGGAACGCGCAGGCCGAAACCTGCCAGGAGCCCGCCGACAATAGGGCCGCACACGTTCCCGATGAGGAACGCGGACGCATAGGCACCCGAGACGCGGCCCCTGCTCTCGGGCGGCGCGAGCCGGACCACCAGCGCCATCGACGCCACGGTGAACATCACTGAGCCGGCGCCGCCCAGCCCGCGGAACAGTAGCAGCTGCCAATAGTCCTGGGCGAAGGCGCACGCAGCGGTGGATGCGGCCACGATCAGCAGCCCCGTGACATAGACGGGGCGTTCGCCCAGCCGGCCTATGAGGGCGCCGCCCGCAGGGGCGAAGACCAGCCGCATGAACGCGAAGATGGCCACGATTACGGAAGCCTCGGTATTTCCCACCCCGAAGGTTGTGGCGAATTGCGGCAACACGGGGGCAACAAGACCGAATCCCAGCGCAATCAGGAACGCCGCGGCCAGCATCACCTTGATGTCGCGCGGGAGCTTTTGCCTGTCCCTGCCCAGCATCGAAAAAATCCGCGATGTAGCGCGGCTCACGCGGGTATCTGCCGTCATGGTCCAGTGGTCCTTGCATATGTGGGTGCCGGGCTACGGCGGGAGGGGTGAAACATAACCGTAACAAGCCAGATATGCACCATTTACTTCCTAGAGGTTGTTGTAACAGCCCCGCAATACAAATCCTCCGCGGCCGAAACACAGCGCCGACACACTCGTTACAGGACGCAAAAGGCGTTGGCAGGCGGATCATCTCCGCAAAATTTCGACCACATAGACAAGAGAGGCGTGCACCATGGAACTTACCGCAGGTCACGTATGGATCATGGTGTCGGCGGCGCTTGTGCTGTTGATGACACCGGGTCTGGCATTTTTCTACGGCGGCATGACCCGGGCCAAAGCCGCGCTGAACATGATGATGATGAGCTTCATCTCCATCGGCATGGTGGGAGTCATCTGGGTCCTGTGGGGATACTCAATGACCTCCGGGGACGGCTTCCTCCAGATGGTGGGCAACCCCTTCGCCAACTTCGGGCTTGAAGGCATTGACACCCCCGACGGGCTCATCACGGTGGGCTTCGGCGCCACCTTCGCCATCATCACGGTGGCCCTCATCAGCGGCGCCATCGCTGACCGCGCCAAGTTCGGCGCCTGGACCGTCTTCGTTCCGGTCTGGGTCACGCTGGTCTACTGCCCGCTCGCCTACATGGTGTGGGGCGGCGGCCTGTTCAGCACCGAAGGCGCTGTCGGCGCGGCACTCGGCGAAGCCATCGACTTCGCTGGCGGCACCGTGGTCCACATCAACGCCGGTGTTGCGGCCCTGATCCTCGTCTTCATCGTCGGTAACCGCCGGGGCTTCGGCAAGGACCCCAACCACCGCCCGCACAACATCCCGTTCGTGATGCTCGGCGCTGCGATTCTCTGGTTTGGCTGGTTCGGCTTCAACGGCGGCGCTGCCTCCACCGCAGAGCAGGGCGGCCTCATCTGGGTCAACACCCTCGCGGCCCCGGCAGCAGCAATGCTCGGTTGGCTGGTCACGGAGCGCATCCGCGACGGCCACCCCACCTCACTCGGTGCAGCCTCCGGCGTGGTTGCAGGCCTCGTTGCCATCACCCCCGCCTGCGCCAACGTCAGCCCGGTCGGTGCCCTTGGCCTGGGCGTCGTCGCAGGCGTCGCTTCCGCCCTGGCAGTCGGACTGAAGTTCCGCTGGGGTTTCGATGACTCGCTGGACGTTGTGGGTGTCCACCTTGTTTCCGGCATCATCGGCACCGTGGCCCTTGGCTTCATCGCCCTTCCCGAGGAAGGCGCCGGCGGCGGCCTCTTCTACGGCGGCGGCATGACCCAGATGTGGGCACAGTTGGCAGCAGCCGGGATCGCCATCGCCTACTCCGCGGTCCTGACCACGATCATCGCCCTGGCCATCCACAAGACCATGGGCTTCCGGGTCTCGCAGGAACAGGAAACGGTGGGTGTGGACCTCAGCCTGCACGCCGAGACAGCCTACGAGTTCGGCGTCGGGGGACACGGCGGAAGCTTCCAGCCCCTGCACGACATGATCACCGGAAAGACGCAGGCGGACGCCGCGCAGGCATCCGACGCAGCAACGGGTGCGCAGAAGACAGAATCAGCAACAGGTAAGGAAAGCGTGGGGGCATGAAACTGATTACAGCGATCGTCAGGCCGGAAAAGCTCGAAGCCATCCGGGAAGGTCTGGAGGCCTACGGCGTACAGGGTCTGACGGTCAGCGCGGCCAGCGGCTACGGCCGGCAGCGCGGCTATACCGAGGTTTACCGCGGAGCGGAGTACAACGTGGATCTGCTGCCAAAGATCCGCGTGGAGGTCCTGGCCACGAACGAGCAGGCGGACGACATCCTCGATGTCATCATCGCCAGTTCCAACACCGGCCGGGCAGGTGACGGCAAGGTCTGGACGGTTGATGTCTCCGAAGCCGTGCGGGTCCGCACCGGTGAACGCGGTGTCGCCGCGATCTAGGGCCGGCGGTACTCCACGGAAACATCCGTGAACAGCAAAAGAGCGGGCAGGAAAACCCCAGGGTTTTCCTGCCCGCTCTTCCGCTGTTTAAGGCAGGGCCCCTGATCGGCGGCGGGCCCGCCGGCCGAAGCCGCCGGGGCTCACTTTCCGTGCACCGCGGTGGGCCAGGATGCCGGTCCGGCAGAGCCGGCGTCGTACTCCTCCAGGGGGACCAGGTCCTGCTGCCAGGCCCGCAGGACCGGCTCCACAATCCGCCAGCACTCCTCCGCCGTATCTCCGCGGACGGACAGCAGCGGGTCGCCCGCCAGCACCCCCTCCAGGACTTCGCCGTAGGGGAGGAGGTCGGAGCCGCTGAGCTCGGTTTCCAGGGTGGCCCGGCTCAGGCTGAAGATGTTCCCGGGCCCGTTCACGTCGACGTCGAACCTCAGGGTGTCCGGGCCGAAGCCAATCCGCAGCTTGTTGGGGGAGTCCACGCCGGTAAAGCCCCGGGGCAGGTGGGGCACCGGGCGGAAGGTGACCACTGCCTCCTTGCGCTTCGCGCCCAGTGCCTTGCCGGACCGAAGAATGAACGGGACCCCGTTCCAGCGCCAGTTGTCGATGTTGACCTGGATCTCGGCCAGCGTCTCGGTCCCGCGTTCAGCGTCCACGCCTTCCTCCCGTGCGTAGTCGGGAACGTCCTTCCCTCCTGCCTGGCCAGCTGTGTAGCGTGCCCTGCGGGTGGAACCGGCATAGGGCTCCGGTACGCTGCTGGCCCGAAGGACGGCGGAAATGGCATCCCGCAGGTCCCGTTCACCGATGGTGGCCGGAGGCTCGATGGCCAGCAGGGCCATGATCTGCAGCAGGTGGCTCTGGATCATGTCCCGCAGTGCGCCGGCGCCGTCGTAGTAGCGGGCCCGCCCCTCCAGCGCGAGGTCCTCGTCGAAGATGATTTCCACCTTTTCCACGTGGTGCCGGTCCCACACCGGTTCCAGGAAATTGTTGGCGAACCGCAGGCCCAGGATGTTCAGCACCGTGGCCTTGCCCAGGAAGTGGTCCACCCGGTGGACGTGGTCTTCGGGGACCAGCCGGACCAGGGTCTGGTTGAGAGAGCGGGCCGAGTCCTCACTGGAACCGAAGGGCTTTTCCATCACCAGCCGCGTGCCCGGCGGGACCTGCTCCGGCCGGAGGGACTCACAGGCAAGCTGGCTGATGCGGGGCGGCAGCGCGAAGTAGACGGCGGTGGGACCCTCGAGCGCCCCAAGAAGCGAGGCCAGCGCCCCCTCGGCGGTGACATCCAGCTGGTGGTACACCGTTTCCTTCTCAAGTGACTGGAGGGCTTCCTTCCCCTCGGCGGCTGCGGACCCGGCGGCTGCCTCGAAGGACGCATGCACCCGTTCCCGCCACTGTTCCGGGGTCCAGGGATCGGATCCGGCACCCACCAGCCGGAGGCCCGCAGCGCGTCCCCTTGCCACCAGGCGCGCCAGTCCCGGCAGGAGCAGCCTGCCCGTCAGGTCCCCCGAGGCGCCGAGGATGAGCAGGGTCTTAACAGTTGGTTGGCTCGTCATTTGGCCAGCATGCCACCTTGCGGGCCCGGCTTGGTACCCTAGATAGTCGAGTCCCGATCATCAACAGCCTTTGATCATCCACTGCCCTGATCATCCACTGAAAGAAGTGCACGTCGCGTGTTCAATTCACTCTCTGACCGGTTGACAGCAACCTTCAAGAACCTGCGCGGTAAAGGCAGGCTTACTGAAGCCGACGTCGATGCCACAGTCCGCGAGATCCGCCGCGCCCTTCTGGACGCCGATGTTGCCGTTCCAGTGGTCCGTGAGTTCACCGGCCGGGTACGCGAACGCGCCCTGGGCGCTGAGGTTTCCGGTGCCCTGAACCCAAGCCAGCAGATCGTCAAGATCGTCAACGAGGAACTGGTGGAGATCCTCGGCGGTGAAACCCGCCGGATCCGCCTGGCCAAGAGCGGCCCCACCATCATCATGCTGGCCGGCCTCCAGGGTGCCGGCAAGACCACCCTCGCCGGCAAGCTGTCCAAGTGGCTGAAGTCACAGGGCCACAGCCCGATGCTCGTGGCCTGCGACCTGCAGCGCCCCAACGCCGTCACGCAGCTGCAGATCGTGGGCCAGCGCGCCAAGGTGCCCGTCTTCGCACCGCACCCCGGTGCCACCTACACCGAGCTCGAACACCCCGCCGGGGACCCGGTTGAGGTTGCCCGCGCCGGTGTTGAGGAAGCGCGGCAGAAACTCCATGACATCGTCATTGTGGACACCGCCGGCCGGCTGGGCGTCGACGCGGACATGATGGAGCAGGCGCGCCAGATCCGCCGCGCCATCGTGCCCAACGAGGTCCTCTTCGTCATCGACTCGATGATCGGCCAGGACGCGGTGAACACGGCGCTCGCTTTCGACGAAGGCGTCAACTTCACCGGCATCGTCCTGTCCAAGCTCGACGGCGATGCCCGCGGTGGTGCCGCCCTTTCCGTCGCGTCTGTCACGGGAAAGCCGGTGATGTTTGCGTCCACCGGCGAGGGCCTGGACGACTTTGAGCTTTTCCACCCTGACCGGATGGCCTCGCGCATCTTGGACATGGGTGACGTCCTCACCCTGATTGAGCAGGCAGAGAAGTCCTGGGACAAGGACGAAGCCGCCCGGATGGCGAAGAAGTTCGCCGACCAGGAGGACTTCACCCTTGACGACTTCCTGGCCCAGATGCAGCAGATCCGCAACATGGGCTCCATGAAGAAGATGCTCATGATGATGCCGGGTGCGCAGAACATCCGCCAGCAGCTCGAGCAGTTCGACGAGCGCGAGATCGACCGCGTGGAGGCCATCGTCAGGTCCATGACCCCGCACGAGCGCGTCGCTCCCAAGATCATCAACGGCTCCCGCCGTGCCCGCATCGCCCGCGGTTCCGGCGTCCACGTTTCCGAGGTCAACGGCCTGCTGGAGCGCTTCGCGCAGGCCCAGAAGATGATGAAGAAGATGGCCCAGGGCGGCATGCCGGGAATGCCCGGGATGCCGGGCCTGCCGGGGGCCGGCGGCGGTGCCCGGAAGAACGCCAAGAGCGCGCCCAAGAAGAAGGCCAAGTCCGGCAACCCGGCCAAAGCCGCGCAGGAGCGCAAGGACGCCGAGGCCCGCCGGGCGAACGCGGCCAAGGCGCTGCCCACCGGCGCAGCCTTTGGCCAGCAGGCCGGCGATTTCGATCCCTCCCAGCTCAACCTGCCCAAGGGCTTCGACAAGTTCCTCGGCAAATAGGCACACCAGGATCAGCTCAGCAGCATATGCCGTTTGAGGGCTCGCGACGACATCTGCTGCTGCCTGCCGGGGATGCCGGTGCCGTGGAATAGGGTTGGGTCATGTTCAAGCAGAGGGTAGTGTTCGTGCACGGCGCGGGCAGCTTCGGGGCCGCAGCCTGGCCCCGCCAGCACGGCGTGGCCCTGTCCTACGATGCCCTGTTCCTGCGCCGCCACGGCTTCGACACCGTTGCCGAACCCACCGCGTCCTCGTTCGAGGAGGACACACGCATCCTGCTGGACTCCCTTGGGGACGACGGCCGGGGCAGCGCCGGCGGGCACGTTGTGGCGCATGCGCAAGGGGCCATCTCCGCCATGATGGCCGCCGTCGAACGACCGGACCTTGTCTACTCGCTGACCCTGGTGGAGCCGGCCTGCCTGTCCCTGACCGCTGAACTGCCGGCCACGGCGGCGCACATCGGGCTGATGCAGCCGCTGCATAACGTCCGGCATCAACTCAGTGACGAGGATTTCCAGCGCGAGTTCGTCCGCAGGGTCTATGCCACCGACCTGCAGCAGCCGGTGACTGCCGAGGAGAAGCGTTCTGCCAGGCGGCTGCGGCTGCAGGCGCCGTCCTGGGAAGCCCCGCTGCATATCGTCCCCGGCGTGCCGACGCTCGTCCTGACCGGCGGCTGGGAGCCGCTCTACGAGGAGATCGCCGGCTACCTCCGTGAAACCGGGGCGCTCCACCGTACTGCCGCCGGCGGGCACCGGCCCCACGACTCCCCGGAAGGGGACCGCATCATCCGTTCGTTCATCAGCGACTCCAGCCGCGTGCAGGCACGCGCCTCCTGATCCTCCCGAAACTGCCCTCCACAGGGGCCCGTCCGGCCGGCCCCCAATGACCAGCCGGACGGCACCTGCAGGCTGCTAGCGCCCCGGCGGAACGCTCAGCTCCGGCAAATAGACTTTCCCGCCGGCGGCCAGGAATTCCTCGCTCTTGCCCCGCATGCCGGCTACCGCTACAGCAAGCGCCGCCTGCGACTCGGCGGAGCCGTACTCGTCCCTGATGTCCTGGCTGATCCTCATGGAGCAGAACTTGGGCCCGCACATGGAGCAGAAATGCGCGGTCTTCGCCGGTTCGGCCGGGAGGGTTTCGTCGTGGAAGGCCTCGGCCGTCTCCGGGTCCAGCGACAACGCAAACTGGTCCCGCCACCGGAACTCGAAGCGTGCCTTGGACAGTGCGTCATCACGTTCGTGGGCGCCCGGGTGGCCTTTGGCAAGGTCTGCCGCGTGAGCAGCGATCTTGTACGTGATCACCCCTGTCTTGACGTCGTCCTTGTTGGGCAGCCCCAGGTGTTCCTTGGGCGTGACGTAGCACAGCATTGCCGTGCCGTAGCGGGCAATTTCCGTTGCACCGATGGCGGAGGTGATGTGGTCGTAGCCCGGGGCCACGTCGGTCACCAGCGGGCCCAGCGTGTAGAACGGCGCGCCCTTGCACAGCTCCTGCTGCCGTTCAACGTTCTCCCTGACCAGGTGGAACGGGACGTGTCCAGGACCCTCCACCATCACCTGGACGTCGTGCTCCCAGGCACGCTGCGTGAGCTCGGCGAGCGTGTCCAGCTCGGCAAACTGCGCGGCATCGTTGGCATCCGCCGTCGCCCCCGGCCGCAGGCCGTCACCCAGGGAAAACGCGACGTCGTACCGGGCGAAAATTTCGCAGAGCTCATCGAAGTGCGTGTAGAGGAAGTTCTCCCGGTGGTGCGCCAGGCACCACCCGGCCATGATGGACCCGCCACGGGACACGATGCCCGTGACGCGGTTGGCGGTCAGGGGGACGTAGCGAAGCAGCACGCCGGCGTGGATGGTCATGTAGTCCACCCCCTGCTCGCACTGTTCGATGACGGTGTCACGGAAGATCTCCCAGGTCAGGGCGTTGGCTTCGCCGTTGACCTTCTCCAGGGCCTGGTAGATGGGGACGGTGCCGATCGGGACAGGCGAATTGCGGATGATCCACTCCCGGGTGGTGTGGATGTCGTCGCCGGTGGAGAGATCCATGACGGTGTCGGCGCCCCACCGGGTTGCCCACTGCAGCTTGTCCACCTCTTCGGCGATTGAACTGGTCACTGCCGAGTTGCCGATGTTGGCGTTGATCTTCACCAGGAAGGCCTTGCCGATGATCATCGGCTCGGATTCGGGGTGGTTGATGTTGTTGGGAATGATGGCCCGGCCCGCGGCGAGTTCGCTCCGGACCAGTTCAACATCGCAGTTCTCCCGCAGCGCCACGAAGCGCATTTCCGGGGTGGTGACGCCCTGGCGCGCATAGTGCATCTGGGTCACGGTCCGGCCCTCTACGGCGCGGCGCGGCACGGGAGGCGCTCCCTTCCACTCCGCGCTGGCGGCGCCGCGGCGTACAGCCGAGCGGCCGTCGTCGAGCAGGTTCCTCTCCCTGCCGCTGTACGCTTCCGTGTCTGCCCGCGCCTCGATCCATTCCCTGCGAAAGGGAGGAAGGCCCTGAACTGGATTGCTCCCCGGACCGGCCGTCCGGTAGGTCCGGAACGGCTGGTTCGCAATGCCGTTGGGGGACGGCTCCAACGCAATTTCCGTCACGGGAACACGGATCCCGGTCCCGGCGTCCTCGAGGTAGGCCAGGGAGTGGGATTTCAAGGATTGCGTCACCGGCGGCGGGTTCCCGTCAGTGGCGGCACCCGGGGTGTTGCGGGCAGGGTTAAGCTGCTGATTTGGTGTACTCAAGGAATACTCACTTCCTTCGCCGGCATTACCCGGACAGGTTCGACGGTCGCAGGCTGCGTCAGCCCGATCTCAGCCCCTGCAGGGGCACCCGTGTGGTCAAGATGAAAGCTACCACAGCCCTTCTTTCGGGGCTTGTCACATTGCCGGTGCTAGCCTGACCGGGCAGGAAAGAGGTGCACATGGCAGAAATCATCCACTTCACGGGAACAGTCCTGACCGGACCCGGGAGTGAGCAGCACGGACTGTGGTCCGTCGACGGGCGCCTGACGTTCCGCCGGCCGGCGAAGGCTCCGGACCGGATCCTGGCGGGATGGGTGCTGCCGGGCTTCGTGGATGCCCACTGCCACATCGGGCTCGGCGTGGGAGGGGCGGTGGATGCTCCGACTGCCGAAGAGCAGGCGCGGACGGACCTGATGGCAGGCACACTGTTGATCCGGGACGCAGGTTCCCCTGCTGACACGCGATGGCTGCAGGACAGAAAGGACGTCCCGGTGCTGATCCGCGCCGGACGCCACGTTGCGCGCACGCGCCGGTACCTGCGGGGGTTTGCTGAGGAAGTCGAACCGGAGGGCCTGGTGGAAGCTGTCCGTAAACAGGCCAGGGAAGGTGACGGCTGGGTCAAGCTTGTGGGGGACTGGATTGACCGCGGCGCCGGCGACCTCGCGCCGTCGTTCCCTGCCGCCGTCGTCCGCGATGCAGTCCTGGCCGCCCATGACGAAGGCGCGCGCGTCACCGCCCACTGCTTCGCGGAAGAGACGCTCGACGACGTGCTGGACGCCGGCATCGACTGCGTCGAGCACGCCACCGGCCTCCTGCCGCGGCACCTGCCCCGCTTCGTGGAGCAGCAGGTGCCCATTGTGCCCACCCTGGTCAATATCGCCACGTTCCCGGACATCGCCGCGCAGGCAGCACCCAAGTTCCCGCAGTATGCGACGCACATGCGTTCACTGTGGGAACGGCGGGAGGAGCGGGTGCTTGAGGCGTTCGAGGCCGGCGTGCGGATCTACGCCGGGACCGACGCCGGCAGCGTGATCAGGCACGGCAGGATCGCCGACGAGATCCTGGCCCTCCATGCTGCCGGGCTGCCCATGGCGTCTGCCCTGGACGCCGCGTGCTGGAGTGCGCGGGAGTGGCTGGGCGCGGAGGGCCTGGAGGAAGGGGCACGGGCAGATGTTGTCCTGTGCCGGGAGGACCCGCGGAAGGTACCGGAAGCGGTCCGTAACCTGGCGCACGTTGTCCTGGGCGGACGGGTGGTCCGCTGAAAAGATAACCGGCCCCGGGACTTGGAATAAATTGAAGCTTCAAGTAATTTTAAGTGTGTAAGGGCTGCCAACCGGAAGGCCCACAGCACCGGGAGTTACCAATGACTGCACAAGCCGCAAGCCAGGATCTTCTTCCTGCCGACCTCGCCATGGGCACTGTGATGCTCAAGGTGGGCAACATGAAGGTTATGACCGACTACTACCAGCGCGCCCTCGGCCTGGAGGTCATTGCGGAGCAGGACGGCGGCATCTACCTTGGCCGGCTGCAGAAGCCGCTTGTGCACCTGGCGCCCGCGCCCGGGCTGAACCTGCCGGGCAGGGGAGAGGCCGGCCTGTTCCACACGGCGCTGCTGTTCGAGAACCAGGCAGACCTTGCTGCCACCATCGCCACCGCCGCCCGGTTCGAACCGCGCTCGTTCACCGGCAGCGCCGACCACCTTGTCAGCGAAGCCTTCTACTTCAACGACCCCGAGGGCAACGGCATCGAGCTCTACTGGGACCGGCCGCGCAGCAACTGGTCCTGGAACGGCACGGACGTGGTGATGGACAGCCTGGCCCTCCCGCCGCAGCGGTACCTCGAGCAGCACCTGACGGAAGATTCCCTGGAGCGCCAGCTCGGGTCCGTGGCAGGCGTCGGCCACGTGCACCTCCAGGTGGGAGACGTCCAGACGGCGCGCGACTTCTACGTGGGGACCCTCGGCTTCGAGAAGACCGCCGGCTGGCACGGGCAGGCCCTGTTTGTTTCCGCCGGACGCTACCACCACCACATGGCCATGAACGTCTGGAACAGCCGCGGGGCGGGACCCCGCAAGGACACCCTCGGCCTGGGCGAGGTCCTCATCGAGGTGCCGTCAGGGGACGACGTCGGCTCCCTCGCCGACCGCCTCAAGGTCGCCGGCGTTGCCGCGCACCACACCGGAGCCGAACTCCGCTTCGAGGATCCGTGGCGCAACCGCATCCGGGTGGCTGTGCGCTGAACTAGGCTGAATCCGAACGGCCGGGCAGGAGCAGCCTCCCGGCGGCCGCACCACCGCCAAAGGAATGAGGGCAATCCCCATGGGCTTCACCGAGATCTTTGTTGCCACCCACGACGCAGCACTGAAGCGTGCTGGCGTCCTTGACGGCGGCGGCAGCGCTCCCGCAGGTGACGCGGTCCGGATTCCGGACATCAGCGATTTTGAAGTGGAGCAGCTGGGCGACTTGGCCGGTACCGCCGTGCACGCCGGAGGAGCGGATTACGAACTGACCATGGTGGATGTGGGCAGCGATTCGCTCCTGGCCGTGCCCCCGGCCATGGTGCGCGCCCTGGCGGACCTGCTGTCCTATGAAACCGAAGGGGAAGGCGACATCCTCGAAGAGGTTGCCGAGCAGTGGGCCGCGCAGGATGACATGCCGTTTGGCGCTGCAGAGGCGCGGACATACGTGCAGCGGCTCGCTGAACTCGCCGGCGGAATCGACGACTCGGAGCGTACCGGCCTGTACGTCTGGTCCGCCTGAGCTGATCCGGCCGGAACCTCCGGCCGGCGTCGCCCGTGTCACGCCGCGCCAAGTCGAAATCCTGGCGCTGATCTGGCACAATAAACAGGTACTCGATCTGCGTGGCCCCTCTCTCCGCGTCTGGATCCTGTCCTTCGAACCCGCAAGTATGGCCCGCCCCACGGGTGCAGAACGCCGGGTTCACCCCCTTTTCTGAAACAGGAGTGACCACAACAGTGGCCGTAAAGATTCGCCTTAAGCGCTTTGGCAAGATGCGCGCACCGTACTACCGCATCGTCGTCGCGGACTCACGCACCAAGCGTGACGGCCGCGCCATCGAAGAGATCGGCAAGTACCACCCCACCGAAGAGCCCTCATACATCGAGGTCAACTCCGAGCGTGCCCAGTACTGGCTGTCCGTCGGCGCCCAGCCGTCCGAGCAGGTCGCCGCGATCCTCAAGATCACCGGTGACTGGCAGAAGTTCAAGGGCCTGCCGGGCCAGGAAGGCACCCTGAAGACCAAGACCCAGAAGGAAGCCTTCGTTGCCCCGGAAAAGGGTTCCGTGATCATCCCGGAAGCCATCACCAAGAAGGCATCCAAGTCTGACGCAGCCGAAGCTCCCGCCGAGGCCGAGGCAGAGACCACCGAGGCTGAGTAGATTGCTGGCAGAAGCGCTGGAACACCTGGTCCGCGGAATCGTTGATTCCCCGGACGACGTCAAGGTCAGCTCCAAGAGCAACCGCCGCGGGGACACCCTCGAAGTGCGCGTTCACCAGGACGACCTTGGACGGGTGATTGGCCGCCAGGGCCGCACGGCGCGCGCACTGCGCACCGTAGTGGCAGCCCTGGCCGGTGGTGAACCGGTACGGGTCGACGTTGTCGACACCGACCGCCGCCGCTGAGCGCTCGGCACTATTCCGTTTTAGCTCCGGCCCCTCCACCCATGCGGTGGAGGGGCCGGAGTGCTTTTACCAGAGCACCGAAAACCACATCCAACACAGAGGAACACATGCAGCTTCAGGTGGCACGAATCGGCAAACCGCACGGCATCCGCGGCGAAGTGACGGTCCAGGTCCTGACCGACGCCCCTGGGGACAGGTTCGTGCCGGGCACCGAATTCGTGGTTGAGCCGGCGTCAGCGGGACCGCTCACCG
Organism: Pseudarthrobacter oxydans; assembly: GCF_013314975.1. Taxonomy (GTDB): domain Bacteria; phylum Actinomycetota; class Actinomycetes; order Actinomycetales; family Micrococcaceae; genus Arthrobacter; species Arthrobacter oxydans. The sequence goes on from NZ_JABTYH010000013.1 coordinate 100,288, forward strand.
TAAACAGCGCCCGCTGGAACAAGGACATCCTGCTGCTGGGCTTCGACGAAATTGGGACCCGCAACGAAGCGGAAACCCTCCGGGGTGCCAAGCTTTTCATTGAAACCGAGGAGCTGGACGAAGACGACGACGAAGGCTGGTACGAGCACGAACTCGTTGGCCTCGAGGCCAGAATCGGTTCCCGGGTGGTCGGCAAGGTCACCGCACTGAACACCATGCCCGTCCAGGACCTGCTGATGGTTACCACTCCGGAGGGCAAGGAAATCCTGATTCCCTTCGTGGAGCAGATCGTGCCCGAGGTCAATGTTGACGGCGGGTTCATCCTCCTCACGCCGCCGGACGGCCTCTTCGAGCTGAATGCGGAGGACGAAGCAGCCGCTTCGGAGCCGGAGGAGAAAGACTAAATGCGGATCGACGTCGTCAGTATTTTTCCCGAATACCTGGCACCGCTGGAACTGTCCCTGATCGGGAAAGCCCGCCAGGACGGGATCCTGGACCTCCGCGTCCACGACCTCCGCGCCTTCACCACGGACAGGCACCGCACCGTCGACGACACGCCCTACGGCGGGGGCGCCGGCATGGTGATGAAGCCCGAACCATGGGCGCAGGCCCTGGAATCCATCGCAGCCGACCGCCCGGAGGGATCGGGCAGGCCTGTCCTGATCGTGCCGTCGCCGGCGGGGGAGAGGTTCACCCAGGCGCTGGCCTACGAGCTGGCCGAGCAGGAGCACCTCGCGTTTGCCTGCGGACGCTACGAGGGCATCGACGAACGCGTCATCGAGTGGTCCCGGGAGCATTTCGACGTCCGCCCCGTCAGCCTGGGTGACTACGTCCTCAATGGCGGCGAGGTTGCGGTGCTGGCCATGGTGGAAGCCATTGGACGACTGCTGCCGGGCGTTGTAGGCAACCCCGAGTCCCTGGTGGAGGAATCCCATTCCGACGGGCTCCTGGAGTACCCCGTCTACACCAAGCCCTCTGTGTGGCGCGAGCGCGAAGTGCCTGCCGTGCTGCTGAGCGGGAACCACGGCAGGATTGCGCAGTGGCGCCGCCATGAACAGTTCCGGCGGACGGCGGAACGCCGCCCCGACCTCCTCGAAGCGTTCGACGCCGGGAAGCTGCCGCGTGCCGACCGCACCGAACTGCAGGACCTGGGATACGACGTCGTGAACGGCCGCCTGCGCCGCCGGCCCGGCGCTGAAGGCACCCCGCAGGACTAAGGGGCGTCATGCAGCCATGGCAGGCAGCCTGGGTGCGGGCGCTGCGGGATTGGCCGTAGACCCCGCAGTGTGGCAAAATTAGTCCTTGTGTCTGCTGGGTCCGCACCTGCCACAGGGGGAGCGCAACCAACAGCTAAGGCAACCGGCCTCATCAACCAGTGAAGTGGCCGGACCACTTACCTTTCGGCGGAGATCCCCGGTGCGCCACGAGCGCCCCAGGTTTTGCTGCCGTGACCCAAAGTGAATGACCTGTGGCGTTCACCAGGAGTGCAATTATGCATATTCTCGATTCCCTCGATGCAGCCTCGCTGCGTACCGATGTTCCCGAGTTCCGCGCGGGTGACACCCTCAAGGTGCACGTGAACATCATCGAAGGCAAGAACTCCCGTGTCCAGGTATTCCAGGGCTTCGTCCTGGGCCGCCAGGGCGACGGCGTCCGTGAGACCTTCACGGTCCGCAAGGTCTCCTTCGGCGTCGGTGTGGAGCGTACCTTCCCGGTTCACTCCCCGATCATCGACAAGATCGAGGTCGTCACCAAGGGTGACGTCCGCCGCGCGAAGCTTTACTACATGCGCGCACTGCGCGGTAAGGCTGCGAAGATCAAGGAAAAGCGCGACTTCAGCACCGCAAAGTAAGTCCTTTTCGGACCTGCAGAGGCCGGGCCACAGCCGTATCCGGCCAGCGCCGGAGCCATTCAGCACCAGCGCCCAGGATACGGACCATGGACCACACAAAACGCCAGCCCCGGAAAATGGGCTGGCGTTTTGCGTTCCTGGCCGCCATCCTGGCCGTTGCGGTCAGCGGACTGGTCCGATCACTGTGGCTTGATGTGTACTTCATCCCGTCCGCGTCCATGGAGCCCGTGCTGGAAGGCGGGGACCGCATCCTGGTTTCCCGGACCGACTTCCGCGCCGAGCCGATCCGGCGCGGGGACATCGTCGTCTTTGACGGCAGGGGCAGTTTCGCCCCGCTCAACAGCGGCAAGGGCCCCCTGGCGGACACCGCGGCTGCCGTCACCCACTGGGTCGGCCTCACCGGCAGCGACACCACCTACGTCAAGAGGGTCATCGGGCTCCCCGGGGACTCGGTGGCCTGCTGCGACGGCGGCGGCAACGTGACGGTGAACGGGGAGCCCCTGGCGGAGCCCTACATCTTCAACGGAGATGCCCCCAGCACCCAAAGGTTCAGTGCCGTGGTCCCAGATGGCCGGCTGTGGCTGATGGGGGACCACCGCTCCGTCTCGGCCGATTCGCGAAGCCTGCTCGGAGCCCCCGGCGGCGGCATGGTCCCGCTGGACAGGGTGATCGGCAGGCCGGTCCAGATCATCTGGCCGCTTGATAGATTTGCTTCAATACCCCGTCCGCCTGCAGGACCAACAACAGAGAACGGACAGTAGATGCCCGAGAACCACGCGCGGACTCCCGAACCACGCCACGAAGGCGCTTCGGACGTTCCGGCCGATGCCGTTCCCGGGACTTCGGCCCAGGGTCCTGGCGCGCCTGCGTCCGGCGCCGCGGGCAGCCGCGCCGCCGCCAAGTCTGCGGCGAAGCCCGCCGGCAGCCCCGTCTTCGCATGGCTGAAGGAAGTGGCCACGGTGGTGGTGATCGCCGTCGTCCTGTCCTTCCTGATCAAGACCTTCCTGTTCCGTGCGTTCTTCATCCCGTCCGAGTCCATGGTCAACACCCTGGAAGTGGACGACCGCATCTTCGTCAACCTCCTGGTCCCCGAGCCGTTCGCGCTGAACCGCGGCGACGTCGTGGTTTTCCGGGACACCAAGGGCTGGCTCCAGCCCGCGCCCGAACAACCGCAGGGCCCCTTCACCTGGGTCCAGGACGGGCTGACGTTCGTTGGCCTGCTGCCGGACAACTCCGAGCAGCACCTGGTCAAGAGGGTCATCGGGCTCCCGGGTGACCACGTGGTCTGCTGCGATGCCGGCGGTAGACTGACCATTAACGGGACCGCCATCAACGAGAGCTACGTCAATCCGGCTGAAATCCCGCAGATCCGCAACTTCGACGTGACTGTCCCCGAGGGCAAGGTATGGGTGATGGGAGACAACCGCAACCATTCCGCCGACTCCCGCGCCCACATGGACTCCGACGGCGGATTCATCGACATGGCCGACCTTGAGGGCAAGGCCGCCGTCATTGCCTGGCCGCTGAGCCGGTTCACCACCCTGGGCAACTATCCCGACGTGTTCCGCAACGTACCGGCGGCGCCCTGACCATGCCCGCCGCACTCAAGACCAGGCCGGGTTCCACCAAGGTTCCCTCACCAGGGAAGGCACCCACCCTCCGGCACGAGCGGACCTTCAAGGCCCAGGGGATCCGGTACCTTGCCGGTGTAGACGAGGTGGGGCGCGGCGCGCTTGCCGGGCCCGTCAGTGTGGGCATCGCCGTCGTTGACCTGGAACGGCAGAAGCCCCTGGCCGGGGTCCGGGACAGCAAACTCCTGCCCCCTGCGGAGCGGGAACGCCTTGACCCGCTGGTCCGCCGGTGGAGCGTGGCGTCGGCAGTGGGCCACGCCTCAGCGCAGGAAATCGACTCCATCGGCATCATCGCCGCGTTGCGCCTTGCCGGAACCAGGGCGTGGCAGGAAGTCCTTTCCGCGGGTGTCCGCCCCGAGGCGGTGCTCCTGGACGGAAGCCACAACTGGCTCTCACCTGCCGGGCAGCTGTCCCTGTTCGACGAGCCGGTACTGGAGGGCAGCTGCGACGCTCCCGTGCACACCAAGGTCAAGGCGGACATGCAGTGCCTGAGCGTGGCGGCTGCCAGCGTCATCGCAAAGGTTGAGCGCGACCGGATGATGCGGGAGCTCCATGCTGAGTTCCCTGACTTCGGCTGGGACGTCAACAAGGGCTACGCCACCGCACTGCACCGGGATGTCCTCCGTGCTGCCGGGCCCACGCCATACCACCGGGTCAGCTGGCGGCTCCTTGGCGGGGAACTGGCTGACGAAGGCCTGGCGGACGGTGCAGGGCCTGCCGACGGGGACTGAGCCCCGCGCCGGACACCAGCCGCCCTGCCGATGGTGCAAGATGGAAGCATGAGTGCCGAGGATCTTGAAAACTACGAAACCGACATGGAGCTTCAGCTCTACCGTGAATACCGCGATGTCGTCGGGCTGTTCAGCTATGTTGTCGAGACCGAACGCCGCTTTTACCTGGCCAACCACGTGGACCTGCAGGCCCGCAGCGCAGACGGCGAGGTCTACTTTGACCTGACCCTGCAGGATGCCTGGGTCTGGGACGTCTACCGTTCCGCACGGTTCGTCAAGAGTGTCCGCGTCCTGACCTTCAAGGACGTCAACGTCGAAGAGCTTCCGCGCAACGAGGAGCTTGCCCTGCCCAAGGATGTCGACCTGGGCAACTAGCACCTTGCGCGGGCCCGGACTTCCCCTGCACAGCTGACTTTTCCTTCACAAGGCCTGCCGGGCCCGGTTCATCCACATAGGGGACCGCCGTCCTGTCCTTCGTGTTCCAGCCCGTCCAGGCTGGTTGCGGAGGTAGACATGAAATCGAAAGACCTGCTGGGCCGGCACGGCGAGGACCTTGCCGCCGGATACCTGGAAACCCTTGGCATGCTCGTGGTGGAGCGCAACTGGCGCTGCACCGAGGGTGAAATAGACATCGTCGCGCTCGACGGCGATGCCCTCGTGATCGCCGAGGTCAAAACCCGCCGTACCCTCGATTACGGCCATCCGTTTGAAGCCGTTGGCCCGGACAAGCTGGCGCGGCTGCACCGGCTGGGGGCCGCATGGTGCCGGGACCGTGAGCTTCGGATGCCGCTGCGGCGCGTTGACGTCATCGCGGTGATTGACGACGGCGGCGGGTCGCCCCTGGTGGAGCACCTCAGGGGGGTGGGCTGAATGCCGCTGGGACGCACCTACTCCATTGCCCTGGTGGGGCTCAACGGCTACATGGTGGAGGTCGAGGCCGACATCGGCCAGACCCTCCCTGCATTCGTACTGCTCGGCCTCCCGGACGCTTCCCTTAATGAGGCCAAGGAGCGGATCCGGTCGGCGGCGAAGAATTCCGGAATTCCGCTGAGCCGCCGGAAGATCACCGCCAACCTCATCCCCGCCTCCCTGCCGAAGCGGGGATCCGGATTCGACCTGGCGGTGACCATGGCCGTACTCCGCGCCGCCAATGACATCAAACCCACCGGGCGGACGGTGTTTATCGCAGAGCTGGGACTCGACGGCCGGCTGCGCCCTGTTCGCGGAATCCTGCCGGCGGTGATGGCCTCGGTGCAGGCCGGTTTTCCGGACATCGTTGTGGCGCAGGCAAACCTGGCGGAGGCATCGTTGGTTCCCGATGCCAACGTGCGGGGGTACAGCACCCTGGCCCGGCTGGCGCTGGAATTCGGCGCGGATCCCCAGGAGCTTGCGCTGGATTTCGAACCAGAGGACACGGACAGCCCCGGGGACGCAGGAGTGGAGGCCGGCACTTACCCTGACATGGCGGATGTCTCCGGCCAGGGGGATGCCCGGCGCGCACTGGAAGTCGCAGCTGCCGGCGCCCACCACCTCCTCCTGACCGGTCCTCCGGGCGCGGGCAAGACCATGCTGGCGGAACGCCTGCCCGGGCTCCTGCCGGATCTTGGCGACCATGAGTCCATGGAGGTCACGGCCATCCATTCGCTGTGCGGACTGCCGTCTTCCCCTGTGCAGCTCCTCCGGCGGCCACCCTTCGAAAGTCCGCACCACTCGGCAACCGCGGCAGCCATCATTGGGGGAGGCTCGGGGCTTCCCCGGCCCGGAGCCGCCTCCCGTGCCCACCGCGGAGTCCTGTTCCTTGACGAGGCACCCGAGTACGAGCGCCGCGTGCTCGATGCCCTCCGCCAGCCCCTGGAAAGCGGTGAACTGGTGATCCACCGGTCAGCAGGAACCGCTGCCTACCCAGCAAGGTTCCAGCTGGTGCTCGCCGCCAATCCCTGTCCCTGCGGCAAGGCCTCCGGCAAAGGCCTCGACTGCACCTGCACGCCCATGATGCGACGGCGTTACCTGGCCAGGATGTCCGGTCCGCTCCTCGACAGGGTGGACATCCAGCTTCAGGTGGAACGGGTTTCCCTGGCCGACTTCGGACAGGCAGGGGCTGAGGAAGACACGGCAACTGTCGCACGGCGGGTGCTGGGCGCACGGTCCCGGCAACGGGAGCGGTTGGCCGCCTACGGGCTGGAAACCAATGCGCAGATCCCCGGCCGCATCCTCCGGGGCGAGCTTCGGCTCCCGCCCGCAGTGACGCGCATCCTGGATCATTCCCTGGAGCGCGGCATCCTCACGGCGCGCGGCTACGACAGGGTGCTCCGGCTCGCATGGACCCTCGCCGACTTGGGATACCGGGAGCAACCGGACATCAACGACATCGGCCAGGCGCTGGGGCTTCGGCAGGCAACGGCGGCCGCAGCATGAAGGAGGCAGCCATGGATTCGGGCATCGAGCGGCGTTCCCGAGCCGCACTCTCACGCCTCATGGAACCCCAGGACGCGGCCGGCCTTGCGCTGGTGCAGGCGGCCGGGGCAGTGGATGCCCTGCGGATCGCCACGGGGCAACTGTCGGCCGGCCCCGAGCTGGAGCGGGAGATCACCGCGCTGCTCTCGGACGGGGGCCCTGGCACCAGCTGGGCAGGGTTGGCCGCTTCCCTGAAACGCTGGCATCCCCGGATACCGGATCTGGCCCCCGAGCGGGACCTGGCAACCATGGCGCGGCTGGGCGGCCGGCTGATCATTCCGTCGGACGAATTGTGGCCGGTCCAGCTGGCTGACCTTGGAATCCAGGAGCCGATCTGCCTCTGGTGGCGGGGCCAGCAACAGCCGCTGCCCGGAGCAGCAACATCCATAGCCCTGGTTGGCTCGCGGGACAGCACCAGTTACGGCGCCTCCGTCACCGGCGATCTTGCCTACTCGCTGGCCCAGCGCGGCTTCACCGTGGTGTCGGGAGGGGCCTACGGGATCGACGCGCATGCCCACCGGGCCGCCCTCGCCGGAGCGTCCGGTGCGGTCCCCACCATTGCTGTGATGGCAGGGGGAGTGGACCGGTTCTATCCTTCGGGGAACGATGACCTCCTGCGGGCCGTATCCAACCAAGGCGCTGTCCTGGCCGAGGTTCCGCCGGGCTCCGCTCCCACCCGTTACCGGTTCCTGCAACGTAACCGCATCATTGCCGCCCTGTCCGCCGTGACCGTGGTGGTCGAGGCCAGGTGGCGGTCCGGGGCGCTCAACACCGCCCATCACGCCGAGACCCTTGGCCGGGCGGTCGGGGCTGTTCCGGGGTCGGTACACAGCGCCAACTCGGCCGGATGCCACCGGCTTCTGAGGGACGGCGGCGCTGTCTGCGTGACCGATGCTGCCGAGGTAGCCGAGCTGGCCGGGCCGAGCGGCTCCGCCCTCCCTGATCCCCGCCACGGGCAGGCCGCGGTGCAGGACGGGCTGACGCTGGAGGATCTGATCCTCCTGGACGCTCTTCCCCTCCGCTCCGTGACATCGGTGGAAAAACTCTCGGTGGTGGCCGGCCTGGCCCAGGAGTCGGTGCGGGCCGGGCTGGGCCGGCTGGGCCTGCTGGGCCTCGCCGTCCCGGAACGGGGAGGCTGGAAACGCGGCAAGGCAACAGGCTGACGCGAATTGCCCGGCAGGTACGGCCGCCCCGGACCTGAGGCGCAGGCGCCGGGCGGCGCGACGCGTGTCAGCCAATAATTTCCCCACCGCAGCTGAGAGAGTAGACGGGTGGATGATGAGGGATTGCCTGCGGAGCTCGGCGGGGCGCTTGACGCCTTCGCGCAGTACCTGTCCGCCGAGCGCGCAGTCTCCCCCCATACTCTCCGCGGATACCTGGGTGATGTCCGCAGCCTCCTGTCCCACGCTGCGTCCGAAGGCGCGGTCCGGCTCCAGGACCTGGAACTCGGAACCCTCCGGCGCTGGCTCGGTGCCCAGAGCCAGGAGGGCGCGGCGCGCAGCACCCTGGCCCGCCGGTCCGCCGCTGTCAGGGTTTTTACGGCCTGGGCCATGGCGGAGGAACGTATCACCACCGATCCCGCCCTCCGGCTCAAGGCCCCCAAGCGCGAACAGTCCCTGCCCGGGGTACTGCAGGCCGGACAGTTGACCCGGCTGCTGTCCACCCTTGAAGAGGCTGCGGCCGAGGGTGCCCCGCTCGCCCTGCGGAACCGCGCCATCGTGGAGCTGCTCTACGCCACGGGAGTCCGGGTGGGCGAACTGGCCGGGCTGGACGTTGATGACCTGGACCCGGACCGGCGGACTTTGCGCGTCATCGGCAAGGGCAACAAGGAGCGCACTGTTCCGTACGGTGTTCCGGCAGCCCTGGCAGTGGATGACTGGCTGCGGCGCGGCAGGCCACTCGTTGTCCGGGACAACAGCGGGCCGGCCCTCTTCCTGGGCGTCCGGGGCGGAAGGGTGGACCAGCGGCAGGTCCGCGCCATGGTCAACGACCTTTTCGCTGGGCTCGGCGACACCTCCGCGTCAGGCCCGCACGCGCTCCGGCATTCGGCGGCCACGCACCTGCTGGACGGCGGAGCCGATCTGCGCGCGGTGCAGGAAATCCTCGGGCACAGCAGCCTGGCCACCACCCAGATCTATACCCACGTCTCGGTCGACCGGCTTCGCAAGAGCTACCAGCAGGCGCACCCGAGGGCGTAAGTCCGCGTTACGGGAATCGCACTGGCGTAATTTGGTGCGGTACGGCACAATAAGAATCACGTCCGGCAACTTTCAAGTCCCGCTTGAAGCTAGCAGCTTCCTGCGTCACGGTAAGCCCGGACACAGCTTTATCTGATACATCTGAATACGCAGGCAGGAAACACAGCCGCAGTGCACGGCACGGCAGTTCCATCCAGGCAGAGGTCGTTGGGGAAGACGTACCTAGAGCTATGGAGGATGGAATGTCTGTTGCAATGACCCGCGGTGTGCTGTTCGTTCACTCGGCCCCTACGGCTCTGTGCCCCCACGTTGAGTGGGCCATCGGATCTGTCGTGGACAAGCGGACGGACCTTGAGTGGACCCCGCAGCCTGCCGCGCCCGGAATGTTCCGGGCCGAGTTGTCCTGGACCGGTGCCCCCGGCACGGGATCGCAGCTTGCGTCGTGCCTGCGGGGATGGGCGCATCTCCGCTATGAGGTCACCGAGGAGCCAAGCCAGGGTGTCGACGGCGGCCGCTGGTCCCACACCCCTGAGCTGGGCATATTCCACGCCGTCACCGACGTGCACGGCAACATCATGGTGTCCGAGGACAGGATCCGGTACGCCTACGAGTCGGGCGCCGGCGACCCCGCAGCCGTCTACCATGAGCTTTCCCTTGCCCTCGGGGAGGCCTGGGACGAGGAACTTGAGCCGTTCCGGCACGCGGCCGAAGGCGCCCCTGTCCGTTGGCTCCACCAGGTGGGCTGACCGCCGTCGACCTGATTTTTCCATAGCAAAGAGGAGGCCCCGCCGAATGGCGGGGCCTCCTCTTGTACGCGGTACAAGGTCCGGAACATCAGACGCTGCGGACCGCAATCACGGCGTTGTGGCCACCAAAGCCGAACGAGTTGCTCAGCGCCACGATGTTGCCTGCGGGCAGGTCGCGGGCCGAGGTGACGACGTCGAGCGGGATCTCCGGGTCCTGGTTTTCCAGGTTGATGGTGACCGGTGCCTTTCGGTCGTAGACAGCAAGCACAGTCAGGACGGCCTCAACGGCACCGGATGCGCCCAGGAGGTGGCCCATCTGGGACTTCGTCGCGGAGACGGCGACGTTGTCCACATGGTTTCCCAGTGCAGCGCGGAGGGCCGTGTATTCAGGTTTGTCTCCCACCGGCGTTGACGTGGCGTGCGCGTTGACGTGCACCACATCCTCCGGCTGGATCCTGCCATCGAACATTGCGGCCTTCAGTGCGCGGGTGGCACCCAGGCCTGCGGGGTCGGGGGCGGTGATGTGGTAGGCGTCGGCGGTGACGGATGTTCCCGCCAGTTCACCGTAGATGCGCGCCCCGCGAGCCAGGGCGTGCTCCTCAGCTTCGAGGACCAGGGCTCCGGCGCCTTCACCCATAACAAAGCCGTCGCGGCCCGTGTCGTAGGGGCGGGAAGCGCGTTCCGGCTCGTCGTTCCGGCGGGAGAGGGCCTGCATGGAGGCGAAGGCTGCGAGGGGCATCGGGTGGATGGCGGCTTCGGCGCCGCCGCACATGACCACGTCGGCCTTGCCTGAGCGGATCAGGTCGAGCCCGAGGTGCAGGGCTTCGGTGCCGGACGCGCAGGCGGAAACAGGGGTGTGGGCGCCGGCGCGGGCGCCGAGGTCCAGGCTGACGGCTGCGGCAACGCCGTTGGGCATCAGCATGGGAACGGTCATGGGGAGGACCCGGCGGGGGCCTTTTTCCTTGAGGGTGTCCCAGGCATCAAGGAGCGTCCAGACGCCGCCAATACCCGTGGCGAAGGCGACTGCCAGCCTGTCCTTGTCAAAGTCGGTGATGCCGGAGTCAGCCCAGGCTTCACGGGCTGCGATGACGCCGAACTGGGTGGACGGGTCCATCCGCTTGGCCTCGACGCGGCTGAGCACGTCCAGGGCCGGGGTGCTGCAACGCGCGGCGAAGTGGACGGGAAGCTCGTACTTGGCTACCCAGTCGTCCTCCAGGGTGCGGGCACCGGAGACCCCCTTGAGCGCGTTGTTCCACATCGTGGGTACATCGCCGCCGATGGGCGTGGTGGCACCCAGACCGGTAATGACTACTTTGCGTGTCATGGGATCACTCTTTCGTCGGTGGGGAATCCGTCTGCCGGAGGTCCCGCGTATTGATGATCGGCACACTGCTTCAAGCAACAACGCTGCCGGGGACAACGCCCGTAGGGGGACTGCCGCGTGGTGCAGGTACCGGAAAATGCGGCGGGCTGCCGGTCCGGTCGTCCGGACCGGCAGCCCTGCCATGCCGATTGAACGGCGGAAGCCTTGGCTAGGCCTGTGCTCCGGCGATGAAGCTGACGGCGTCGCCGACGGTCTTGAGGTTCTTGACCTCTTCGTCCGGGATGCGCACGCCGAACTTCTCTTCGGCGTTGACCACAATGGTCATCATGGAGATGGAGTCGATGTCCAGGTCCTCGGTGAAGGACTTGTCCAGCTCCACGGCCTCGGGGGCCAGGCCGGTTTCTTCGTTGACGATTTCAGCCAAGCCGGCCAGGATCTCTTCGTTGCTAGCCATTGATGGCTCCTTTTCTTGTATTGCCGGCAGGGGCTGCCGGAAATGGTTCAGGACGCGGTTGCGGCCTGTTGGGGCGTTCCTAAGGAAGGACAACTACCTGTGCGCCGAAGACGAGCCCGGCCCCGAATCCGATCTGGAGGGCCAGTCCGCCGCTCAGTTCCGGCTTTTCGGCCAGCAGGCGGTGGGTGGCCAGCGGAATGGACGCTGCAGAGGTGTTCCCTGCATCGGCGATGTCCCGTGCCACTGTAACCGTCTCGGGCAGCTTCAGCTTCTTCACCATCTCGTCGATGATGCGCATGTTGGCCTGGTGGGGGATGAAGGCCACCAGGTCGTCGGCCTGTACACCGGCTGCGTCCATGGCCTGCTGGGCCACCTTTGCCATCTCCCACACGGCCCAGCGGAAGACGGTCTGGCCGTCCTGGCGGAGGGTGGGGTACAGTTCCTGGGCTTCCTCGAGCAGGGCAAGGTCCCCTGTCGAGTCCGACTGGCGGGCAGCCATGCCAAGGTCGCGGACATCCAGCATGGAACGGGTCATGCCGATGGCGTCCCACTTGCTGCCGTCCGACCCCCAGACCGACGGTGCGATTCCGGGAGTTTCGGAGGGTCCAATGACGACGGCGCCGGCACCGTCCCCGAGCAGGAAGGAGATGGTTCGTTCACGGTTGTCGATGACGTCCGACAACTTTTCAGCGCCCACCACCAGGACGTATTTCGCGGCGCCTGAACGGACCAGTGCGTCCCCCTGGGCGATGCCGTAGCAGTAGCCGGCGCAGGCTGCGGAGATGTCAAAGGCGGGTGCCGGGGTGGCGCCCAGGCGGTCCGCCAGGGCGGCCGCGGCAGACGGCGTGGCGTAGGGATGGGTCACGGTGGAGACGATGACGGCGCCCAGGTCCGAGGCCTGGATTCCAGCCTTCTCCATCGCCTCGCGGGCAGCGCCCTCGGCCATGTCGATGACGCTGACCCCGGCCGGGGCCCGGTGGCGGGTCACGATGCCGGTGCGCTGGCGGATCCATTCGTCGGAGGAATCGATCCACTGGCACACGTCTTCGTTGGTGACGATGACGTCCGGCCGGAAGGCGCCCAGGCCGAGGATCCGGGTGTGCTCCTGAATCGGGGCCTGTTTCAGTGTGGGAACGCTCATGCGTTGCCCTCCAGTTCTGCGAAAAGCGCCAGGGCGGCGGAAAGGTCGTCCGGGGTTTTGACCGCGACGGTTTTGACGCCGGGCATGCCCCGCTTGGCGAGCCCGGCAAGAGTGCCGGCAGGAGCAAGTTCAATGACGCCGGTGACGCCCCGCGCAACCATCGTCTCCATGCACCGGTCCCAGCGGACGGGACGTGACACCTGGGCGATGAGCCTCCCGACGGCGGCGTGGCCGTCAGTGACTTCACCGCCGTCGTAGTTGGACAGCAGCGGCACCTTCGGCGCCTGCGGCTTCAGCTGGGGTTCAAGCGCCTTAAGGGCACTGACTGCGGGAGCCATGTGGCTGGTGTGGAAGGCGCCGGCAACCTTCAGGGGGATGACCCGGGCCTTTGCCGGCGGGTTGTCGGCCAGGGCCTTCAGCTGGTCAAAGGTTCCTGCGGCAACGGTCTGTCCCGCGCCGTTGACGTTGGCTGGAGTGGCGCCCGAGGCCGTGATGGCTGCCAGGACGTCGGCGGGGTCGCCGCCCACCACTGCGCTCATGCCGGTGGGGGTGACGGCAGCAGCTGCAGCCATGCTGTTGGCCCGCTCGCGGACGAACGTCATGGCCTCCTGCTCGGTGAGTACGCCTGCGAGGGCGGAGGCGGTGATTTCACCAACGGAGTGGCCTGCCAGGATGACCGGAAGTGAGCTGAGCTCAACATCGAACAGGGAAGCGGCCGCAACAAGTCCGGCGGCCACGATCAGGGGCTGCGCTACGGCGGTGTCCTTGATGGTTTCTTCGTCCGAGGTGGTCCCGTGGGCGATCAGGTCAATGCCTGCGATGTCGCTGAGGGCGGCCAGCTGGCCTGCCACCGAGGGCAGTTCCAGCCAAGGGGCCAGAAAACCCGGGGTCTGTGAGCCCTGTCCAGGGCAGACTATTGCAAGCACGTATCCAGCTTTCCAAATTACTGTGTGATCCAGCGGTGTTTGTCCGCACCAAGCTCACGGGGTCAGGTTGTAGGAAGTCTACAACGCGTCAGGGCTGATTCCGGGACGGCTGGCGTTCGGCCGCAGCTTTCGGTGGCGCCGAAAGACGCCCCACGACGAGTGCGGCCTGCAGCACGAAAGCCTCCCTCGGCAGGAGTGGATCCCACCCCGTGACGTCGCAGACGCGCTTCAAACGGTACCGCACGGTGTTCGCGTGAACGAAGAGTTCCCGCGCTGTCGCCTCCAGTGAATGCCCCAGCTCCAGGTAGGTGCCGAGGGTTTCGACGAGCCCGTTGGATGCCGCCAGGAGGGGGCGGTAGATGTTCTTGACCAGGGACCGGCGGGCGGCGTCGTCCCCGGAGATGACCCGTTCAGGCAGCAAATCGTCGGCAGCCACGGGCCGGGGGGCGGAGGGCCACGCCCTGGCCGCGGTCAGGCCGGCAAATGCCGATTGGGCGGAACCGCTGGCCTCCAGCAGTGAACCGGCCTCGGGGCCGTACACCACAGGGCCGGGAGCAAACATCTCGCTGAGCTTCACATATGCGGTTTCCCTGTCCTGCACGCCGCCCAGGATGAGGATGAGCCGGTCGCCCTGGATGCCCACCAGCGCATCCTCCGCGTACCGGCCGGCCATGCGGCGCAGTTCGCTGACGTAGCTGGCACTGGGCTCCGAGGGGGAGTTGCCCACCATGACCGTGAAGCGCTCCTGGGCCTTCCAGCCAAGCGCCGCGATCCTGGAACGCAAAGCGTCCGTGTTCTCGCCGCGCAGGATGGCGTCCACAATCAGGGCCTCAAGCCGGGTATCCCAGGACCCCCGGGATTCCGCGGCACGCGCGTAGACGTCGGCCGCAGCAAAGGCAACCTCCCGCGAGTAGCGCAGCACGGCTTCACGGAGGGACGGCTGGTCGGCCTCCGGTGCAATGACCGGTACCTGGTCCTCCACCACCTCCACCACGATCCGGATCAGCTGCAGGGCTTTCTGCAGGCTGATGGAGCGGGTCAGTTCGGTGGGTGCTGTTCCAAAGACGTCCGTCAGGATCCATGACGGAGAGCTGGGCCGCTCGTACCATGTGACAAAAGCCGCTATGCCGTTCTGTGCCACCATGCCCAGCGCCGAGCGCTCGTCCGAGCTGAGGCGGCTGTACCAGGGCAGCGACTTTTCCAGCTCGCGCATGGTGGTGGTGGACAGCTGGCCCACGTTTGCCCGCAGTTTCTTAAGGGTCTCCGACTTCTCCGGAGTAACCCCCGGAGTGGACGGTTTGCGCTTGGCGGACGGGGTGGCAGGTGCTGGCATTCTTTGAGCATACGGGCAGCGTCCCGCAACCTCCATTTGTGCAAAGGCTACAATCCACATTGCCCTGCGTCACATGGCCCCTGGGCCTTAACGGACGACGGCGGCCCCCGCCTTGTGGAGGGGGCCGCCGTCGCGTCTTTACTTAGGAGACAGGCTAGGCTTCGCCGCCGGCGTTGCCCGTGGTGCCCGCATTGACGTTGTGAAGCCTGTACTTCTCAATCGCCTTGATCGGGGCCTGCGCATCCACCTCGCCGCGGCGGGCGAGCATCTCCAGTGAACGCACCACGATGGAGTGGGTGTCGTTCTTGAAGAAGCGGCGTGCTGCGGCGCGGGTGTCGGAGAAGCCGAAGCCGTCGGCACCGAGGGTGGCGAATTCGTTGGGGACGAATTGCCGGATCTGGTCGGGGACGGCCTTCATGTAGTCGGACACGGCGACGACGGGTCCGGTGGCCCCTTCGAGCTGCTGGGTGACGAAGGGGACGCGGGCGGGTTCGCCGGGGTTGAGGAAGGCTTCCTCCTCGGCGGCGAGTCCGTCGCGGCGCAGTTCGTTCCAGGAGGTCACGGACCAGACGTCGGCGGAGACTGACCAGTCTTCGGCGAGGATCCGCTGGGCTTCGAGGGCCCAGGGGACGGAGACGCCGGAGGCGAGGATCTGGGTCCGGGGACCGTCGATCTTTGCCGGGGCGAGCAGGTAGATGCCCTTGATCACGCCCTCGACGTCCAGTTCCTCGGGTTCGGCGGGCTGGGTGATCGGCTCGTTGTACACCGTGAGGTAGTACATCAGGTTCCGGTCTTCCGAGTCCGGCCCGTACATGCGTTCGAGGCCGTCGCGGATGATGTGGCCCATTTCGTAGCCGTAGGCGGGGTCGTAGGTGACCACGGCGGGGTTGGTGGAGGCGAGCAGGGGGGAGTGGCCGTCGGCGTGCTGGAGTCCTTCGCCGGTGAGGGTGGTCCGTCCTGCGGTGGCGCCGATGATGAAGCCGCGGGTCATTTGGTCTGCTGCGGCCCAGAAGGCGTCGCCGGTGCGCTGGAAGCCGAACATGGAGTAGAACACGTAGACCGGGACCAGGGGCACGCCGTGGGTGGCGTAGGCGGTGCCGGCGGCGGTGAAGGCTGCCACGGCGCCGGCTTCGTTGATGCCGGGGTGGATCAGCTGGCCCTGGGCGGATTCCTTGTACGCCAGGACCAGGTCGCGGTCCACGGAGAGGTAGTTCTGGCCCTTGGGGTTGTAGATCTTCGCGGTGGGGAAGAACGCGTCCATGCCGAACGTGCGTGCCTCGTCCGGGATGATCGGGGCGATGTGCTTGCCGAAGTTCTTGTCCCGCATCAGGTCCTTGAGCAGGCGCACGAAGGCCATGGTGGTGGCGGCCTGCTGTTTGCCCGAGCCGCGTTTGGCGACTTCGTAGGACTTGGCCTCGGGCAGGGTGATCTCGGCGTGCTTGGACCGGCGTTCGGGAACGGACCCGCCCAGGGCCGCGCGGCGCTCCATCATGTACTTGATTTCCGGGGCGTCCGTGCCGGGGTGGTAGTACGGCGGCTGGTACAGGTCTTTTTCGAGCTGTTCGTCCGTGACGGGGATCCGCAGGTGGTCGCGGAACTTCTTCAGGTCATCCAGGGTGAGTTTCTTCATCTGGTGGGTCGCGTTGCGGCCCTCGAAGTGCGGTCCGAGGCCGTAGCCTTTGACGGTTTTGGCGAGGATGACGGTGGGTTTGCCCTTGAATTCGGTGGCGGCCTTGTACGCGGCGTAGACCTTGCGGTAGTCGTGGCCGCCGCGTTTGAGGTTCCAGATCTGGTCATCGGTGAGGTCCGCGACGAGGTCTTTGGTGGCCGGGTCCTTGCCGAAGAAGTGTTCGCGGACGAACCCGCCGGATTCTGCCTTGTAGGTCTGGTAGTCGCCGTCGGGGGTTTCGTTCATGATCTTCACCAGGGACCCGTCGGTGTCCTTGGTGAGCAGGTCATCCCATTCCCGGCCCCAGACGACCTTGATGACGTTCCAGCCCGCGCCTCGGAAGAACGCTTCGAGTTCCTGCATGATCTTGCCGTTGCCGCGCACGGGCCCGTCCAGGCGCTGGAGGTTGCAGTTGATCACGAAGTTCAGGTTGTCCAGGTTCTCGTTCGCGGCGAGCTGGAGCAGGCCGCGGGACTCGGGCTCGTCCATTTCACCGTCGCCCAGGAACGCCCAGACCTGCTGGTCGGAGGTGTCTTTCAGTCCGCGGTTGTGCAGGTACCGGTTGGACTGGGCCTGGTAGATCGCGTTCATCGGCCCGATGCCCATGGACACGGTGGGGAACTCCCAGAACTCGGGCATCAGGCGCGGGTGCGGGTAGGAGGACAGGGCGTGGCCTTCCTTGGACTTTTCCTGCCGGAACCCGTCCAGGTCCTCCTCCGAGAGCCGGCCTTCCATGAACGCCCGGGCGTACATGCCGGGGGAGGCGTGGCCCTGGAAGAAGACCTGGTCGCCGCCGCCGGGGTGGTCCTTGCCGCGGAAGAAGTGGTTGAAGCCGACCTCGTACAGGGTCGCGGCCCCGGCATAGGTGGAGATATGCCCGCCCACGCCGATGTTCGCCCGCTGCGCCCGGTGCACCATCACCGCGGCGTTCCACCGCATGTACGCCCGGTACCGGCGCTCGTATTCCTCGTTGCCCGGGAACGGTGCTTCCTGGTCCACCGGGATCGTGTTCACGTAATCGGTGGTGGTCACCATCGGCACCCCGACGCTCTGCGCGCCGGCACGCTGCAGCAGGCTCCGCATGATGAATTGGGCACGCTCCGTGCCCTGTTCCCTGATCAACGAATCCAGGGACTCAACCCACTCGGCAGTCTCTTCCGGATCACGATCAGGCAGCTGGTTAGTCAACCCGCTGAGGATATGGGAGGTATCTTCTCCTGCAGCCACGTCCAACCTCTCTTTGCGCGCATTGATGGCGCACTCAGGCCGGGCAGGGTGACCGCCCGGCGTACATACGCCGTGTGCGACGTATCGGTTACAACAGCCCGGTCATGTGTGCCGGGCAGGGTCCTAGCATTCCTACGTCTGCATTGGAGTTACAGGGTTGTTGCCCCGCAGGCATAGTTGTCACCTGCCACTCTAACTCTGTCCCCAACGCGATGCGTAGCCGCGGGTTGGGCGGCCCGGTTGTATTTCGCCGTCATACTGGTTGTGTGACGAAAAGCCGCTGCGCTGCGAGTTGGCGGAACCTGGTGTGACGCAGAATATGCCACATCACGGGGGCGGCAGCTTGAAGCTCAGGCACAAAGGGTGTTGGCTGGGAGTAATGGAAATCACTATGCGCACCGCGCATAAAAGGCATTGGAGGTACACGTGAGCGAGGCCGACGCCGCCACTTCGGTAAATGTGGCGGAAAAATTGGGTTTCAAGAATGGGGATCTGATTCAGGAGTTCGGTTACGACGACGACGTCGATTTCGACTTGCGTGACGATATTGAGGACCTGACGGGTTCCGAGCTGCTGGACGAGGACGACCATGAAGTGGCGGACGCCGTCGTTTTGTGGTGGCGCGACGGCGACGGGGACCTCGTGGACAGCCTCATGGATTCGCTGACCACGCTAAGCGAAAACGGCGTCGTCTGGGTCCTGACGCCCAAGTCCGGAAGGACCGGATACGTCTCCCCGGCGGATATCCAGGAAGCGGCGCCGACCGCCGGACTGCACGTGACGACGTCGGCAGGCGTATCCAAGGACTGGAGCGCAACGCGGCTGGTGAGCAGGAAAAACAAGTGACGGCAGCGCTTGCCGCTGCCTCCGTTGCCGTCCCCGCCGTTGGCGCTCCTGCACCCGACTTTGAACTGGTCAACCAGTACGGCGAGCCGGTCAGGTTGTCCGCCTTCCGCGGCCAGAACGTGGTGCTGGTGTTCTACCCTTTCGCCTTCTCCGGCATCTGCACCGGCGAGCTCTGCGAAATCAGGGACAACCTGGCCCTGTTCGAAGACGGGAACGCAGTTGTCCTGGCGGTCTCCGTTGACAGCAAGTTCACCCTGCGGGCTTACGCCGAGCAGGAGGGGTATACCTTCGATTTGCTGGCGGACTTCTGGCCCCACGGTGCCGCAGCAAGCCTCTACGGTGTCTTCGACCCTGACAGTGGAATGGCGCTGCGGGGCACGTTCATCATCGATGCCGGGGGCACCATCCGCTACACCGTGGTGAACCCGCGCGGACAGGCCCGGGACCTCGGCGAATACCGCAAAGCGCTGGCCGGGCTGGATAAGGCCTGACAGGTTATGGCTGAGCAGCGGCATGGTGTGGGCCTCACGGGCTTTGCCAGCATGCCGCCCGTTCCTCCCGCCCTGCCTTCTTCCGATGAGCTTGAGGTCCTGGTCCGCATCAGGGACCTGCTGGCAGGGCGCCGGTTCGCCCTCCTAACCGGTGCCGGCCTCAGCACCGACTCGGGCATTCCCGACTATCGTGGGCCGGGATCGCCGCCGCGGACACCAATGACCTATCAGGAGTTCGTGAAGGCGGCTGCGAACCGCCAGCGTTACTGGGCGAGAAACCATATCGGATGGTCGCACCTCCGCCACGCTGATCCCAACCAGGGCCACCGTGCCGCTGCCGAACTGGAACGCCGTGGACACCTGACGGGCCTCATCACGCAGAACGTCGACCGGCTCCACCAGGACGCCGGCAGCGTCAATGTAGTGGACCTCCATGGCCGGTATGACCAGATAGTTTGCCTGGATTGCCGCCGGACCTACTCCCGCCGCCTGCTGGCAGGAATGCTGGAGGAACTGAACCCCGGCTTCATTGACCGGGCGAAGGAATCAGGCCTGGTGGAAATGGCGCCGGATGCCGATTCAACTGTTGAGGACCAGGCACTGATCAGCAGCTTCGTTGTTGCTGTGTGTCCCGCCTGCGGAGGAACGCTGAAACCGGACTTCGTGTACTTCGGGGAGAACGTGCCCAAGGACAGGGTTGAAACGTCCTACCGGATGGTTGACGACGCGGCGGCACTGGTGGTCGCGGGTTCCTCCCTCACGGTGATGAGCGGCCTCAGGTTTGTCAGGCACGCGGCGAAGGACGGCAAGCCGGTGGTCATCATCAACCGTGGGGCCACGCGCGGGGACGACAAGGCCACCGTCAAGCTGGAAGCCGGCGTCAGCGAATCGTTGACCTGGCTCGCCGCTGAGCTTCCGCCGGTCTAGCCGGGCGGCGGAACGGGCAGGGCGCGTGTACCGATTCGCAATTTAGGCCTGTCGTCGGGTAGAGTCTATGTTCGTTGGTCAGAGCGCAGCAGCGCCTGGTCCGGCAATAATGGGTCTTTAGCTCAGCTGGTAGAGCGCCACGTTTACACCGTGGATGTCATCGGTTCGATCCCGGTAGGACCCACCGCAAACCCCGTAGTTTCCGCCTTCTGGCGGAAACCGCGGGGTTTTTTGTTGCCCCTTTACTGCTGCCCCCTTTTTACTGCACAGTTTGCCCGCCTGGTGTCCCGGCCCGGCGTGAATGTCGGCCCCCTGCCATAGCTTGCAGGCATGGAACACGTGATTCTGAGGACAGGCACCGACGGCAGGCCGACGGCGGTGCTCAGCAGTGGCAGGGAATGGGCCGTGGGTGCCGAACCGGTGAGGTGGTTCGAACGGGTCAACTGGTGGGAGACGCGCCGCCGGATGCCCACGGGGCTCAGCAGGGTGGACGTCGAGGTCCTCCAGCTCCAGGTCC
>NZ_JABTYH010000014.1 GCF_013314975.1 Pseudarthrobacter oxydans
CCGGCTGCCACCCTCGACGGGGAGCGGATCAGCGCCCTGGCCGCCCGGGCTGACGATTTTGGCGACCTCGCACCCTTTGACGGCTTCGGTGACTTCGACGGCGTACCCACGGCCGGGGCGGTGGAAGAACGATGAAACCCATCAATCCGCTGCGCCTCCTGCTGATCGGCTTCATCCTGGCCGTGGCCGGCTGGTCCGCCACGGTGGTGACCAGCCGGTTCAGCATGTCCACCCCCGTCCTCCCGGCCACTGCCCTGGCCACCATGGGCGTGATCGTGGCCATCACCCTGATCCTGGGCATCCGGGTGCTGAAGTGGCGCAACAGCCTCAACGGCACCGGTGCCGGGACGGGCACAAAAAACGGAACCAGGAAACGGCCCGTTCTTGACCCGCTCCTCGCCGCGCGGACCCTGGTCCTGGCCCAGGCGTGCGCCTACGCCGGCACCGTGCTGCTGGGCTGGCACGTGGGCATCTTCCTGGACCAGCTCCGCATCTGGAGCCTGCGCAGCAACCAGGGCATCACCTGGCTGGCACTCGCCATGGCCGGCGGGGGACTGGTGATGATCGTGGTGGGCCTGCTCGTGGAGCGGTTCTGCAAGATCCCGCCGGAGGACGGCGACACCAAGGGCATCGAAGGTAAACCCGGCCGCACCGTGCACGGTGAAGCCGCCGGGGAAGGCGAGTATGCATACCGAGGCGATTGACCCTCCCGGCATCACCTGGCAGCGCGTGTCCCCGAAGTACGTCACCGTCAGGATGGTGCAGTGGGCCTTGGCCAACCTGGCAACCGTGCTGGTGTTGTCCCTTCCGCTGGTGCTTGTCCTCGCAGGCGTGTGGGCCTGGCCGCCGCTGTGGCTGGCAGCCACAGTGCCCGCGGTGGCTTTGGTGGCAGCCCTTTGGCGGCTGGCGCTCATCCCGCGGCAGGTCCGTGCCATCGGTTATGCCGAACGCGATGACGACCTCCTGATCAGGACCGGCATCTTCTTCCAGCGCACCATGGCCGTCCCCTACGGGCGCATGCAGTATGTGGACATCGGCGTGGGCCCGGTGGAGCGCGGACTGGGCCTGTGCACGCTCAAGCTCCACACCGCCTCACCCGGCACCAACGCCCAGATCCCGGGCCTGCCCGCCGCAGAAGGTGCACGGCTGCGCGAGCAGCTGGCGGCGCGGGGCGAAGCCAGGCTGGCAGGGCTGTGACTGCGGAGGAACCGCGTCCCGGGCCCGCCGCGCCCCTCCCTGACGCAGGCGGCACCCAGGCTGCAGCGCACCCGGCCACCGCGCACCCGGCCACCGCGCACCCGGCCACAGCGCAGCCACCCGGGCCGACCGACGGCGAATGGCTGCGCGTGCACCCGGCGTCGCCCTTCATCCGCGGCTGGGTGGCCCTGGCAGCCATAGCTTTCTTCTTCGGCCGTGACGTCTTCGAACGCTCGCTGCAGGGCGGGCCGGTCTTTGAGGAAGAGCTCGCCGGCCGGGCTTCCTGGCTGCTGGCCGGCGGCGGAGCGGTGCTGCTGGTCTCGGTCCTGGGCTTCCTCCTCACCTGGTACTTCACGAAGTACCAGGTGTCCGGCGGCTACGTCAGGGTCAATACCGGGTTCCTTTTCCGGCAGCAGCGCCAGGCGAGGCTGGACCGGGTCCAGGCCATCGACATCGTGCAGCCCCTGCTGGCCCGGATCTTCGGCCTCGCCGAACTCAAGTTCGAGGTGGCCGACGCCGGAGAGTCGGCGGTGCGCCTGGCCTACCTGAAGATCGACGACGCCCGGCAGCTCCGCGCCACCATCCTGGCCCGTGCCGCCGGCGTGGCCGTTGACCCCGCCCACCCGGAGCAGCCCCTACCCGAGGCGCCCGAATACCAGGTCCTGTCCGTGCTGCCGCAGCGCCTTGTGGGTTCCCTGCTGCTCAGCGAGCAGAGCTTCTTCGTGGTGGCGGGCGGCCTAGCTTCCGTGGTGCTCGCAGCCGCTACGGACAGCCAGGCGTTCTACCTCTACCTCATCCCTGCGGGCCTTGGCCTGGCAGCCAGCTACTGGGGACTATTCAACAAGGGCTACAACTTCACCGCCGCGATCTCCCCGGACGGCATCCGGCTCCGCTACGGCCTGCTGGACACCCAGGCGCAGACCCTGCCGCCAGGGCGCATCCAGGCCCTGAAGGTCACGCAGCCGCCGCTGTGGCGTCCGCTGGGCTGGTACCGGATGCAGGTCAACGTGGCAGGCTACGGTGTGGTGGAGAACGCCGGAGAAGGGTCCGCCCGGACCACCCTCCTGCCCGTCGGCACGCTGGCGGATGTGATGGCCATGCTCGCCCTGGTGCTGCCGGACCCTGGAACGCCGCAGCCCGCCGTCGTCTTCGGCGCCGGGCTGAACGGACTGGATTCCGACGGCGGATTCGTCACCACGCCGCGGAGGGCCCGCTGGCTCGCGCCGCTGGGCTGGCGGCGGAACGGGTTCGCGGCCACGAACACCGCCCTGCTGCTGCGCTCGGGGCGCTGGTGGCGCCAGCTTGTGGTGGTTCCGCACCAGCGCACGCAGTCCATCGCCCTGCACCAGGGCCCGCTGGCACGCCGGTTCCGCGTCGCCGACCTGGTGCTCCACACCACCCCCGGACCCGTGGTGCCGCGGCTGGCCCAAGCCGCTGCGGAGGTGGCCCTGTCGTTGTTCGACGAACAGTCTGCGCGCGCCCGGCTGGCCAGGAAACGGCAAACCACCGAACAATGGCTCCGGCAGGTGGTGCCCGATGCCCCGGCGGCCGGCACCGGACCAGTGGCCGGGCCCCTGGAAAGCCCAACCCCCCTGGAAAACTTGTCCACCCTGGAAACCCCAGCTCCACAGCAACAGGAAGGCGGTCAGCATGGCTAAGCCGGGACGCCTCGGCGTCGGAATCATCGGCGCGGGCAAAGTGGGGGCGGTCCTTGGCGCCGCCCTGCGCGCCGCGGAACATGCCGTCGTCGGCGTTTCGGCGGTGTCCGAGGCGAGCCGTGAGCGCGCAGAAACGCTGCTCCCCGGCGTGCCCGTCCTGGAAGTGCAGGAGATCGTTGAGCGGGCGGAACTGGTCCTGCTGGCCGTCCCCGACGACGCCCTCCCGGGCCTGGTGGACGGGCTCGCGAAGCTGGGCGCATGGCAGCCGGGCCAGCTGGTTGCGCATACCTCCGGCCGGTTTGGCGTGGGCGTCCTGCACCCGGTCCGGGCAGCCGGAGCCGTCCCGCTGGCGCTGCACCCCGCCATGACGTTCACGGGGATGAGCCTGGACCTCACCCGGCTGCTGGACTGCACCTTCGGCGTCACGGCCGACGCCGCCATGCTTCCCATCGCCCAGGCGCTGGTGGTGGAAATGGGCGCCGAGCCGGTGGCCATTGCCGAGGCGGACCGCACGCTCTACCACGCAGCCCTGGCGCACGGCTCCAACCACCTGGTCACCCTCGTTGCGCAGTCCTCAGAGCTGCTGCGCTCGGTGGGAGTGGAGCTGCCGGAACGCATGCTGGGCCCGCTCCTGCGGGCCACGCTGGAGAATGCCCTGGCGTCAGGGGAGTCCGCCCTGACCGGTCCGGTGGCGCGCGGCGACGTTGGCACCGTCGCGGCGCACGCGGAGGCGCTGCGGGAGTTCGACGGCGGCGGGCATGGCGATGTGCTGGCCGCCTACCTTGCCATGGCACGCGCCACCGCCCTGCGGGCAGAGGGGCGCGGGCTGCTGAAGCCGGACCAGCTGGAGGGGCTGCGCCAGGCCCTCGATCCTGAGGAGGACTGACAATGCCCATCAAACTTGCCACCACGGTGGCCGGCCTTAGAACCGAAGGTGCCCGGCTGCTGGGCTCCGGGCAGGGCAGATCCCAGGGGCTCGTGCCCACCATGGGTGCGCTCCACGAGGGCCATGCCGCCCTGGCGCTCGCCGCCGTCGAACAGAACGACGTTGTGGTGGCCACCATCTTCGTCAACCCGCTGCAGTTCGGCGACGCCGTGGACCTGGACCGCTACCCGCGCACGCTGGACGCCGACCTTGCACTGCTGGAGGAGCAGGGCGTGAACCTGGTTTTCGCGCCGTCGGTTGAGGAGGTCTACCCCGGCGGGGAACCGCTGGTGCGCATCACCTCGGGCCGGTTGGGCGAAAAATGGGAGGGCGCCTCCCGGCCGGGCCACTTTGACGGTGCCCTGACGGTGGTGGCCAAGCTCCTCCACTACGGCCTGCCCGCCGCGGGGCTGCCTGCCGGCGCTGCCGCACCGGGAAGCCTGCCTGCCTACCGGGCCTACTTCGGCCAGAAGGACGCGCAGCAACTGGCCCTGGTCCGGCGCATGGTGGCCGACCTCAATTTCCCGGTGGAGATCGTGGGGGTACCCACGGTGCGCGCGGTCGACGGGCTGGCGCTGTCCAGCCGCAACCGCTTCCTTTCGGAGGAAGAGCGGGAGGCCGCCCTGGTGCTGTCGCGGGCACTCCGGCTGCTGGAGGAACGGGCAGTCGCCCGCGAACCGCTGGACCTTGACTCAGCCCGGGCCCTGGTGGAGTCCCAGCCGCTGGTGGCGCTGGACTACTTCGACGTGGTGGACCCGGAGACCCTGGAGCCGCTCGCGGAGAACTGCCGGGAGACGCCGTTCAGCGGTGACGCGCTTGCGCTCATCGCCGCCAGGGTTGGGCCGGTGCGGCTGATCGACAACGCACCGCTGAGTTCCTGACGCCGGGGCTGCTACATGCACGGATCTTCGCGGTTGGTCATCAGCTGTTCGAGCAATGCGCGTTCCGGCCTGCCGGGGTGCCTGGCGACGCAGCGGCGCAGCCGGGCCCTGGCCAGCTCCTCGCCGGGTTCGCGGCTGCAGAGAACCTCATCAATAATTTCCTGGGCCTGCCATCGGAGGGACTCAATGGCGAACTGCCGGATCTCGGACGGGGTGTCATCGGCCATCCAGGGATCAGGGTCCGAGGGAACGCTCTGGAACATCCGCTCTGCTGACATCGGGGCCTCCTTGCACCTGTCCGGGGCGGCCTGCGTGGGGGCCTCCGCGGCGTCGAAGCACTGCGCTATGGGAAACATTACAGGTGGGAAGACCGGTCTGTCTTCCCCCGGAGTAGACTGACTTTGCGATGAATCCAGAGGCTAAAGTCCCGGCGTTTCCCGAAGCTGCCGCGGTGGCGGAATCCGGTCCTGCCCATTCGGTGGACAGGATCATGGCCGTTGCCTACGAGCTGTTCTCCACCCGCGGCGTGCGGGACGTGGGCGTCAACGAGCTCATTGAGCGGTCCGGGGTTGCCAAAGCCACTTTCTACCGGCATTTTCCGTCCAAGGATTCCCTGGTGTTCGCCTTCCTGGAGCAGCGGGACAAACAGTGGACCATGAACGGAATTCTTTCCGAGGCCCGCCGCCGGGGCAGCACTCCCCAGGAGCAGCTGCTGGCCATCTTCGACGTGTTCGGGGAGTGGTTCCTGCGCGAGGATTTCGAGGCCTGTTCGTTTGTGAGGGTCATGCTGGAGATGGGGCCGGCCCATCCGCTGGGGCAGGCCAGCATCGATTACCTGGCAAAGATCCGCGGCCATGTCCAGGCCGTGGCGGAAGAGGCAGGGCTGGTGCGCCCCGAAGAGTTTGCCCGCTCGCTGCTGATCCTGATGAAGGGTTCCGTCATCCAGGCCGTGGAGGGTGACATGCTGGCCGCCGAACGTGCCCGGCAGATGGCGGTCTGGCTGATCGGGCACCACAGCGGCTGACTGCACGCTGCTGTCACCCAACCGTTGTTCGAAGGCCAACCGCTCTTAGGAGCCGGGCTGCCCGGCGGGGATGCGGGGTGCGGAGGTGCTGGACCGGACCACCAGGCGGGTCTCCATCAGCTCATCCGCTGGTTCCACTGCGTCGCCGTCCCCTTGCACCAGCGTCAGCAGGCGCTCCACAGCCCGCGTGCCCTGGTTCCGCGGAAACTGGTCGATGGTGGTCAGTCCCAGGATTTCGCCCATTTCGTGGCCGTCCACCCCGATGACGGACAGCTCCTCGGGGATCCGCAGCCCAAGGTCGCGGGCCGCCAGCATTGCGCCGATGGCCATTTCGTCGGAGGCGCAGAAGATGGCAGTAGGCCGCTCGGCAGCGTCCGCGAGCAGGTGCTTTGTCTCCCTGTACGCCTCGTTCGCCGAGTAGCCGGAAATAAGGGACCAGGCGGCGCGCAGGGGCAGGCCCGCCTCCGCCATTGCGTCCTCGTAGCCGGCACGGCGGCCGCTGGAGATCTCGAAGTTCCTGCCGTATTCGTGCTCGCCGCCGAGGTGCGCCACCCGTGAATGCCCGAGGCTGATCAGGTGGTTGGTGGCGCGCCGGCCCACCTCCACATCGTCAATCCGGAGGGTGGGGATCCCGGGCAGCGGGCCGCCCACACCGACCACCGGAATCCCGGCCGCGAGGATCTGTTCGGTCTCGTGCGCGTTGAGCTGGAGCGAGACTGCCAGGACGCCGTCGAGCCGCTTGCGCAGGAGGAAGTCCCCCAGCACCGATTCCCGGTACCGGTCGCCCTGGAAGTCGTACAGGGTGAGGTCGTAGCCGGCATCCATCAGCGCGGAATTGGCGCCCTCGAGCAGCGTGGCGAAATACCACCTGTTGACGAAGGGAAGGACCACCCCGATGTTGTGGCTGCGCCCGCTCGCCAGGCTGGAGGCGTGGTAGGACATGACGAAGCCGAGTTCGCTGGCGGCGGCGGTCACGGCCTCCCGGGCCCGGGCGGACACACTGCCCTTGCCGCTCAGAGCCCGCGACGCCGTCGCCTGCGAAACACCCGCCAAACGGGCTACATCCCTGATTCCTGCCACTGACCCTCTGATGTTCCGCTTGGCCCCATGCGCAGCCAGATGCACTGCGCAGGACCCAGTTTACGCTGGGCGGCTGCGTCCCCGTCCGTGCTGAGCAGGATCTCCAGGCCGGGCAGGTCTACCGGCGCGTCCCCCATGTTCATCATCACCAGGACGCCGTTGTTCACGAACGTCACGCAGTCCGGGGCGGAGGACCCTTCGAGCCAGTCCAGGGAGCCGGCTCCGAGCTTCATGGCGCGGCGGAGCCCCAGCGCCCGGCGGTACAGGGACAGGACAGAGGACCCGTCCCGGTCCTGCACGTCCCGTGACAGCGCTGCCCACTCCTCCGGCTGTGGCAGCCAGGACTCCCCGGTGCTGTTGAAACCGAAAGCCGGTGCTGCCGCCTCCCAGGGCAGGGGCACCCGGCACCCGTCGCGGCCGATGCGTTCTCCCGCGGTGCGCTTGAATGACGGGTCCTGGCGGAACGTGTGGTCCATCGTGGTGTGATCGGGCAGTCCCAGTTCTTCGCCCTGGTACAGGTACACGCCGCCCGGCAGCGCGAGCATCAGCATCGAGGCCGCGGCGGCCCGTTGCAGGCCAAGCTCCGCGTCGGGCTGGACATCCTCGGCACCCAGGCCGTCGCCGGGGCGGGCCGCGGGCTCCACGATGCCGAAGCGCGTTGCGTGCCGGACGACGTCGTGGTTTGAAAGAACCCAGGTGGTGGGTGCCCCGACCGAATCAAACATCCGCAGCGAGCTTTCGATCACCGCACGCAGCCGGGCAGCGTCCCACGGGGTGCCCAGGTACGCGAAGTTGAACGCCTGGTGCATCTGGTCCGGCAGGACCCAGTTGGTCAGCCGGGACAGTGGATCGATGCTGGCCTCGGCACAAAGGATGCGGTCGCCGTCGAACTCGGCCAGGACCTCGCGCCACCTGCGGTAGATGTCATGGATTTCGGGCTGCCCGAACATTGGCGCCAGGTTGCCTGGGAAGTCGTCGGTGCTGATGCCGTCGGGCCGGCCATGCCAGTCCGGCAGGCCTGCGGCCTTGACCAGGGCGTGGGCCACGTCCACGCGGAAGCCTGCAACGCCACGCTGGAGCCAGAAGCGCAGGACGCGTTCGAACTCGGCGTGCACGGCCGGGTTGTCCCAGTTGAAGTCGGGCTGGGAGGAATCGAAAAGGTGCACGTACCACTGGCCGGGCTCGCCGGAGGGCTCGGTGATGCGGGTCCAGGCAGGGCCGCCGAAGTGCGACTGCCAGTTGTTGGGCGGCAGTTCCCCGGATTCCCCGCGGCCGTCCCGGAAGATGAACATGTCCCGTTCGGGGCTTCCGGGCCCTGCCTGGAGTGCAGCCTGGAACAGGGCGTGGTCCGAGGAGCAGTGGTTCGGTACGAGGTCGATGATCACCCGGATGCCCAGTGAGTCTGCCCGGGCCACCAGCGCGTCGAAGTCGGCCAGGGTGCCGAACACGGGATCGACGTCGCAGTAATCGGCGACGTCGTACCCGCCGTCCCGCTGCGGCGAAACGTAGAAGGGTGAGAGCCAGACAGCGTCGACGTCCAGCGCCGCCAGCTGGTGCAGCTCGGCCGTGATGCCGGGCAGGTCGCCCTGGCCGTCACCGTTGAGGTCCCGGAACGAGCGGGGATAGATCTGGTAAATCACCGAGGACCGCCACCATTCCGTGCCGTGGTCGGCGGGGTGGACCGGCACCAGCCGGAGAGCGGATACGTCGGACTCATCGAGGGTGAGTGTGTTGGTCATCCGGTTATGCTAGCGGCATTTGCCCAGAAAATGGAACGGCTTCCATCCAGTATTTACACGGGAATCGTTAATTCTCTGATCGTGTGGACGTTCGCAATGGAATCGCTTACAGTTGTGACTTGTCTCACCGCCGGGGTTGGCACCTGACAGCCGATATCTCCCAAGGCGGGCATTTCTTACACCGGGCAGTTGCCCAATTTCATGAAGGAGGCGCATCGGTGCGCACAGCTCTTACCAAGCCCTTGGCCCGCAAGGCCAGGCTTTCACTCACGACGGCGGCCGCCGTCTCCCTGATGCTTCTCGCCTCAGGCTGCTCCGGCGGACAGGCCCCGGCAGGCGGCGCATCAGGCGCTGCCTCCGAAAGTGCGGCAGCTGCCCCCCAAACCGGAGAAGCAGCCTCCGGCGAGGCACCCGCACGCGGGGACGCCGACCTCGTCATCTGGGCCAACGGCCCCGTGGTCCAGGCACTGCAGCCCATCGCCGACAAGTTCGGCGAAGAGAACGGCATCACGGTGGAAGTCCAGACCGTTGCCACCGAACTGCAGACCAACTTCGTCACGGCCAACGCCTCAGGCAACGGCCCGGACATTGTCATGGGTGCCCACGACTGGATCGGGAACCTGGTCCAGAACGGCGCCATCGATCCCGTCCAGATCACCGCCGAGCAGAAGGCCGACCTCCTGCCCGTGGCCACGGACGCCGTGACCTACAACGGCCAGACCTACGGCATGCCCGCTTCCGTTGAATCCCTGGTCCTCATCCGCAACAAGGCCCTTGCCCCCGAGGCGCCCGCTTCCTTTGAAGACCTGCTGGCGGCCGGCAACGCGGCAGTGGCCGCCGGGACCGCCGAGCGGGCGCTGAACCTGCAGGTGGGCCCCAAGGGAGACGCCTACTTCATGCAGCCCCTCTACTCGTCCGCAGGAGGCTACCTCTTCGGCAAGAAGGCCGACGGCAGCTTCGACACCGCAGACCTCGGTGTTGGCAAGGAAGGCTCCATCGCGGCTGCCGGGAAGATCGCCGAGCTCGGCGAGAAGGGCTCCAAGGTCCTCAGCACGTCCGTCAGTGCCGACAACTCCATCGCCTTGTTCAACCAGGGCAAGACCGCCTTCATGGTGAACGGCCCATGGGCGCTCGGCGACGTGAAGAAAGCCGGGATTGACTACGGCCTGAGCGCCGTTCCGGGCTTCGCGGGCATGGAGCCCGCACAGCCCTTCACCGGCGTGCAGTCGTTCTACGTCGCGTCCAAGGGCAAGAACAAGTCCTTCGCCGAAACCTTCGTCCAGACCGCCGCATCGCAGAAGGAAACCCAGCGCGCGCTGTACGAGGCAGTCCGCATCCCGCCGGCGATCGCATCCCTGGTGGAAGAGGTGGCACAGACCGATCCTGACACCAAGATCGCCGCCGATGCCGCTGCTGCAGGCATCCCCATGCCTTCGCTGCCCCAGATGGCTGCCGTGTGGGCCCCGCTGGGCCAGGCGGAGGCGGCCATCGCCGGCGGCGCGGACCCCGCGGCCACCATGGAGCAGGCCGGCCAGACAATCGCCGGTGCACTGAAGTAACAAGCCGATGACCACCCGAACCAAGAACTCCTCGGGGAAGGCGGTGGGGCCCGGACTTTCGCTGGGCTCCACCGCGTCGGTCCCCGCCCTGCTGGCCAAGATCCTTGGGCTGGGGGCCGTGCTCGGCGCCGCCGTATCCCTGACGCCGCTGCTGCTTGCCGGCGGCGAATGGGCCCTGCTCATCGGACTGTGGGCCGGCGCGGCCGGGCTCCTGGCCGTCTATTCCACCAAGCGCCTGGTGCCGCTGAAGTACCTGCTGCCGGGCACCCTGCTCCTCACCGTCTTTGTCCTCCTGCCGATTCTTTCCACCGTGCAGCTGTCCTTCACCAACTCAGGCGACGGAACCCGCGGATCCAAGGAGGACGCGGTTTCCACCATTGTCCGGAACTCCGTGACCCAGCTTCCGGAGTCCAGGACCTTCAACCTGACAGTAGGTACCACGGGGTCCGTTGCGGACGGGCCCTTCACGTTCTTCCTGGTGGAGGCGCCGGCCAACGGCATCTTCGCCGGCGACGAGCAGGGCCTGCGCCCGCTGGCCGGGGAGGACGTGACGGTCGACGGCGGCTACGTCCGCGGTGCCGGCGGCTACCAGATCCTCACGGGCAAGGAAGTCAACGCCGCAGGGCCGAAGATCAGCGGACTGACGGTCCCCACGGACAAGGGCGCGATCCGCGCCCAGGGCATCAACCGCGCCTTCGAAGGCGTCCAGACACTGACCTACGACGCCGGGACGGACAGCATCACCGATTCTGTGTCCGGGAAGGTCTTCACGGTCCAGCAGTTCGGCGACCGGGAGTACTTCGCGGACGCGAACGGCAGCAAGGGGTTCGACCAGAGCTGGGAACGGAATGTCGGCTTCGCCAACTACGTCCGGCTCTTCACCGACCCCCAGGTCCGTGAGGCCCTGCTCGGCTCCTTCGTGTGGACGCTCGTCTTCGCCGTTGGCTCGGTGGCCACCACCTTCGTCGTCGGGCTCCTGCTCGCCACCGCCCTTAACGACCCCCGCATCCGCGGACTCAAGTTTTACCGGGCCGTCATCATCGTTCCCTACGCCATCCCGGTGTTCATCTCCTTCATTGTCTGGCAAAGCTTCTACAACAAGGACTTCGGGCTCATCAACTCAATGCTCGGCGGAGCCAAGATCGACTGGCTGGGCGACCCGTTCCTTGCCAAGGTCGCCGTGCTGCTGACCAACCTCTGGGTGGGCTTCCCCTACATGTTCCTGATTGCCACCGGCGCGCTGCAGGCGCTGCCGCAGGACATCGCGGAGGCCGCCAAAATCGACGGCGCCAGCTCCTGGACCACCTTCACCAAGGTCCAGTTCCCGCTGCTGCTGGTGGCCGTGGCACCGCTTCTGGTGTCCTCGTTCGCGTTCAACTTCAACAACTTCAACGTCATCCAGCTGGTCACCGGCGGCGGTCCCTTCCCGGCCAGCGGCGGGCAGATCGGCGCCACGGACATCCTGATCAGCGGCGCCTACCGCATCGCGTTCGGCGGGGCAGGCGCCGAGTTCGGATTCGCGTCGGCAATTTCCGTAGTCCTGTTCATTGTCACGGCAGTGCTTGCAGGCATCCAGTTCCGCTACACCAAAGCCTTGGAGGATGTGCGATGACCAACCTGCTGACGGAAGCTCCGGCAGAAGAAGGCGCACCGGCGCGGCGGACGAACATGCTGGTCCGCAAGGACGGGCTCGAGCTGCCCCGCGGCAAGCGGTGGTGGCGGGAAGTGGGCTGGCGGCACATGGTGGGCCTGGCCGGCGTCGCTTTCGCAGGTTTCCCTGTCCTTTACATCATTTCCGCGGCGTTCAATCCGCTCGGAAGCGTGGCCACAACGGAACTGATTCCCACCACCTTCAGCCTGGTCAACTTCGAGACCCTGCTGGGCGGTTCCAAGGGCCCGTTTGGAACCTGGTACCTGAACACCCTGGTCCTGTGCACTGCGGTTTCCGTGGCCCAGGTCCTGCTGAGCACGCTTGCGGCCTACGCCTTCTCCCGCTTCCGCTTCTACGGGCGGCGCGGCGGGCTGCTGGCGCTGCTCCTGGTCCAGATGTTCCCGCAGTTCCTGGCCGTCGTGGCACTCTTCCTGATGATCGCGAAATTCGGCGAGCTGGTTCCGGCCATCGGACTGAACACCCTGGCAGGCTATGCGCTGGTCCTGATGGGCGGGGCGCTGGGCCAGGTCTGGCTGATCAAGGGGTTCTTCGATTCCATTCCGCACGAGCTGGACGAGGCCGCCCGGATTGACGGGGCGGGACATTTCCGGACGTTCACCAGCGTGATCCTCCCGCTGATCAGGCCGGTGCTGGCCGTGACCGGGCTCCTGGCATTCGTGGCCGTCATCGGCGAGTACATCCTGGCGAGCATCTTCCTGACGGACAACGGCGTCAAGACGCTGGCGGTGGGCATGTTCGGCATCATCGCCGGGGACCGCAGCAACAACCTTGGCGTCTTCGCTGCCGGCTCGGTGATGATCGCGCTTCCCGTGCTCATCCTGTTCCTCTACCTGCAGAAGTTCATTGTGGGCGGGCTGACGGCCGGCTCCGTCAAGTAGGGGAGGGCACCCGGAATAGTCAGCTTGCTTATGACTTTTCTTCTTCCTAGGCTGGAAGCTGTCCGGCAAGCAAACTTTCGAGCGGGAGCCGGCGCCTTTGACCAGGTGCCGGCCCCCGCTTAGCCAGGAGGAAAAAATGTCAGAACACAGCATCGCAGGCAAGAAGGTCGCATTCCTGCTGACGGACGGCGTGGAGCAGGTTGAGCTCACCAGTCCCTGGCAGGCAGTGAAGGACGCCGGCGGCCAGCCCACCCTGGTGGCACCCAAGAGCGGCAAGCTGCAGGGTTATAACGGGACGGAAAAAGGCGACACCTTCGACGTCGACCTCACCGTCGCAGAGGCGGACGCCTCGGACTACGACGCCCTGGTCCTTCCCGGCGGCGTGGTCAATGCGGACCACCTTCGCGTGGACAAGGACGCCCAAGGCTTCACCCGGAGCTTCTTCGAGCAGCACAAGCCCGTGGCCTCCATCTGCCACGGACCATGGCTCCTCATCGAAGCCGGTGTGCTGGCAGGAAGGAACGTCACCTCCTACCACACCCTGCAGACCGACCTGAAGAATGCGGGCGCCAACTGGACTGACGAAGAAGTGGTGGTGGACCAGGGACTGGTGACCAGCCGCACCCCGGACGACCTCCCTGCCTTCAACAGGAAGCTGGTGGAGGAAATCTCGGAAGGCCGGCACGCAGGCCAGACGGCGTAGCGGACGCGCCGGGCAGGCTGTCCGGCAGCACCGCCCCCAGGTGTTCCCCCAGGGTTTGGGAAAAGTTCCGGTGCCGGGGAATTAGTCCAACCGGTAGAGTGTTGGCATCTGCAGCGGCCACGTTCCGCGCAACCACTCATCGCACTCCCTGAGGGAACACCCATGTCTACCGAAGTCTCTCCGAACGCCAGCGGCCAGTCCGTCCACACCGAAGGAACCACACCCGCCGCGCCGGAGAAGATGTCCCGCGAGTCGGTGACGATCATCAGCACGCTGCTGGTGGCGACCTTCGTGGTGATCCTCAACGAGACCATCATGAACGTCGCCCTGCAGCGGCTCATGGTGGACCTGCAGGTGGACGCGCCCACGGTCCAGTGGCTGTCCACCGGCTTCATGCTCACCATGGCCGTGGTCATCCCCACCACCGGATTCATCCTGCAGAGCCTGTCCACCCGGGCCGTCTTTATGCTCGCCATGGGCCTTTTCGCCGGTGGAACGGCCCTTGCCGCCGTGGCGCCCGGGTTTGAGCTGCTCCTGCTGGCCCGCATCATCCAGGCGGGCGGCACCGCGATCATGCTGCCGCTCCTGATGACCACCATCCTCACCCTGGTCCCGCTGGCCAGGCGCGGCGCCGTGATGGGCAACGTCAGCATCGCCATCTCCGTCGCACCCGCCATGGGACCCACCGTCTCCGGGCTGATCCTCGAGCACTTCACCTGGCGCTTCATGTTCGTGTTCGTCCTCCCGGTCGCCCTCGCGGCACTGGCAATCGGCGCCAAGTACCTGACCAATATCGGCCAGGCTGAGAAGACCAGGCTCGACTTCCTTTCGGTCATCCTCACCGTCCCGGCCTTCGGCGGACTGGTCTATGGCCTCAGCCAGATCGGCGGCGGACACGGCGGCCAGGCCGGCCCCGGAACCACGGCCATCGCGGCCCTGGTGGTCGGCGTGGCAAGCCTCGCGGTCTTCGTCCTCCGGCAGGTGGGGCTGCAGAAGGCCGAAGCTCCGCTGCTGGACCTGCGCGCCTTCAACTTCAGGATGTTCACGGTCTCCGTGCTGCTGATGGTGGTGGCCATGATGGCGCTGTTCGGCGGTGTCATCCTGCTCCCGCTCTACCTGCAGGAGGTCCGCGGCCTGGGCTCCCTCGAAACCGGCCTCGCGCTGCTCCCGGGCGGCCTGGCCATGGGCCTGCTGGGTCCGGTCATCGGCCGGCTGTTCGACAAGGTGGGGCCGCTGCCGCTCACCGTCTCCGGGTCCGTCCTGATGGTCCTGTCCCTCTGGCAGTTTTCAATGCTCGACGCCGGCACGGCCGTGGCGTGGATCGTCACCCTGCACGTGGGGCTGAGTTTCGGCCTGGCGCTGCTGTTCACCCCGGCGTTCACCACCGGCCTGAACCCGCTTCCGCCGCACCTGTACTCCCACGGCTCGGCCATCATGAGCACCACCCAGCAGGTGGCCGGCGCCGCCGGCACCGCGCTGCTGGTGTCCATCTTTGCCGTGGTGTCCGCGGCGTCGGGACTCGTCGCGGGGATGAGCGCCGCCTTCCTGACGGCAACCGTGATCTCCCTTGCCGCCGTCGTCCTCTCCGCGATGATGCGCAAGACCCCAGGCGCCGGCCCGGCCCACGCCGCCCACTAGCCCAACTGGGTAGCAGCAGATGTCGGAATGAGCCGTCAAAACGACATCTGCTGCTACCCAGTTGGGGTCAGCCGGCGTAGAAGTCAGCGAGCTCCTTGATCAGCTTGTCCGGGGCCTTGATCACGCCGTCGTGGCCGTAGCCGGGGAGGATGGTGTAGCTGGAGCCCGAGAGGACATCGTGGATCTGGCCGCAGGCAATCCCGAAGTACGCCGGGCTCTTCTCGCCCACCACAATCAGGGTCTCCAGCGGCAGCGCCAGGAACGGTTCGGCCGGCATGTCCGCGGCGATGATTGCCTTGATCTCGCGGACCCCGGTGCGCATCATTTCCCGCTGCTGCTTGCCTTCTGAGGTGCCGGCGGTCAGCTTGTTGGCGAGGGTCAGCATGGAGAGTGGCATCCGGGACGAAAATGCGCCGCCGGCTTCAAGCCCGCGCTGCAGCACGGCCAGGGCGCGGTCATCGTCGCCGGCAGCGGCGGCGCGCTCGTATTCGGCCGTCCAGTCCGCCTTCACGCTGTGGTTTACGGAGACGGCGGGATCGTACACGGCCAGCCGCTCAACGGGCAGCGTCCGGGCCGCGTGCAGCGCAACGGCGCCGCCGAAGCTGTGGCCGAACACGTCCGTGCTGGACGTGTGTTTCATGACGGTATGCAGGTCGCGGATGTCCACGTCCAGCGTGTAATCCTCGGGCTGGGGCGACGACGAGCCGCGGCCCCGCCTGTTGAACGTGTGCACCGGACGGCCCAGGGCCGCGCTGAGCTTTTGCGCGAACTTGGTGTAATCCGCAGCGGTCACCATGGAGGGCGGCACAATAACAACGCCCGAACCGGCGGAAGCGAGTTCGGCACCCGTGGAGAAGAGCTCGAGCGTGCCGCCGTCGGGGGTCCTGATGTTCTCACGCGTCATGTTCCGAGCCTAGCTGAGCAACCTGATTGCAGGCACCATGGACGCTGCGCTCCAGGAAAACAGTGGCTGCGGCCCGCGGCGGCGGTCAGCCGAGGCGTTCGATGAGCGCCGCGCCCTGCTCCCGGATGGCAGGCAGTTCAGCGGCCAGGCCGCACAGGATGAGTCCTGCGTCCGCCGCCTGGAGCGGCGACTCGGGGTTTGCCATGCCGTCCGCGCGCAGGTTGATCAGCGATTCCACCAGGCGGAACGCCAAATCTCCCGGGCTGGACTGCCACGTGGCGGCCGTGCCGGCAGGAGGCAGGTCCGCGCCCAGCTCCCGGTACAGATTGCGCAGTTCCTGCCGGTCTGCCAGGAACCTGGCAAAGCGGCCGCTGCGTGCCTCGGGCAGGTGGTAGAGGATTCCGAGGTTCCAGCGGGCGCTGCACAGTTGCGTTCCGTCGTAAAGCGCGACGGCGTGAAGCCGGCCGGCTGCCTCCCCCTCCGCCGGCGGCAGGGCAGCCACCGCACGCGCAAACTCCAGCCCTGCCAGGACGGTGCCCTCCAGCAGGTGCTCGAGGATGTCGTCCTTGGTCTTGAAGTGGTGGTAGAGGGATGACTGCCTGATCCCTACCGCCTCCGCAATGGACCGCGTGGACGTGGTGGCGAACCCCTGCGTGGTGAACAGCTCGGCGGCTGCATCGAGGATTTCGTCCCGTGCCGTGGCCCCTGGCCTGGAGGGTTGTTGGCTGCGAGGTCGTCCCGGTCCGGCTGAAGTCACCCATCATTCTTGCATTGCCCCACCGCCGATGCGGAGCGGCCTACCGCGCCCGCATCAGCGGTGAGGGAACGGAAATACTGCCGAAACAAGATGTCTATCCGCCTTTTACAGGGGGGAAACTCCCCGGGGACATCCCGCTGGAAAACTATCAAGTGACCGGTATTCCGCAGCTTTCGGCCGAGTGCTGCAGCACCGGCGGCCCCCGCCACGCATCCCAGCCCCCCGGAGAATCTGATGACCTCAACCGTTCTTCCCACCGTCCATGAGGACGATGCGGACCTGACGTCCCTGGGCTACCAGCCCACCCTCCACCGCAAACTCGGCCGCTACGCCTCCTTCGCGGCCGGCTTTTCCTTCGTGTCCATCCTGACCACCATCTTCCAGCTGTTCGCGTTTGGTTACTCCTTTGCCGGTCCTGCCTTCTTCTGGACGTGGCCGGTGGTCCTGGTGGGCCAGCTGCTCGTGGCCCTGAACTTCGCGGAGCTCGCCGCCCGCTACCCGCTGTCAGGAGCGGTGTACCAGTGGGCGCGCCGGGTCGGCGGGGAAGGCGTGGGCTGGTTCGCAGGCTGGTTCATGGCCATCGCCCAGGTTGTCACCGCCGCAGCCGCAGCCATCGCCCTCCAGGTGGTGCTGCCCCAGCTGTGGGACGGCTTCCAGGTGGTGGGCGGCGATCCTGCCTTGAATACCGTCTCGGGAGCCGCCAACGCAGTGATCCTCGGAGCCGTCCTCCTGGTGGCCACCACCATCATCAACTCGCTCGGCGTCAGGCTCATGGCCCACGTGAACTCGGTCGGCGTGACCTGCGAGATCGTGGGCGTCGTGGCCGTGATCCTTGCCCTCATCAGCGCAGCCCAGCGCGGACCGGACGTGGTGGCGGACACCACCGTGCTCCAGACATCCGACCTCGGCGCGGTGGGAGCCTTCCTGGTCTCGGGCCTGATGGCCGCCTACGTGATGGTGGGCTTCAACTCCGCCGGGGAGCTCTCGGAAGAAACCAAGGACCCCCGCCGCACCGCCCCGCGCACCATCCTTTCCGCCCTGCTCATCTCGGGCATCGGCGGGGCGCTCATGATCATCACGGCCCTGATGGCAGCGCCGAGCCTCGACGACGGCCGGCTCGCCACCGAGGGCCTGCCCTACGTCCTCACCGCAGTCCTGGGCACCTTCTGGGGCAAGGTCCTGCTGGTGGATGTCGCCATCGCCATCTTCGTGTGCACCCTCGCCATCCAGACCGCCGGCTCGCGCCTGGTGTTCTCCATGGCTCGGGACGGCAAGCTCCCCGCGTCCGCCCTGCTGTCCACGGTCCACCCCACCCGGGGCACCCCCATGTGGCCGTCGATCATCATCGGCGCCCTGGCCGTGGGCGTCTTGGCCATCAACGTGGGCAACGCGGCACTGTTCACCACCCTCTGCAGCGTCTGCATCGTGATGGTCTACCTGGCCTACCTCCTGGTCACCGTGCCGCAGCTCATCAACCGCCTTCGCGGCGACTGGAACCGGGTGGGGCAGACCCTGCCCGCCGGCCTCTTCTCCCTGGGCCGCTGGGGACTCCCCGTCAACATCCTCGCCGTCCTCTACGGGGCCGTGATGGTGGTCAACCTCGCCTGGCCGCGGCCCGAGGTCTACGACCCCTCCGGTGAAAACGGGCTCCTCCTCTACTCGGCACCGCTGATGGTCACGGTGGTCCTGCTCCTGGGCATCTGGGTGCGGCGCCGGAACCTCGCGGCCAGCGCCTGAGCCCTTCCAGGACCAGCACATTTCAGAACCAGCACACTTCAGAATCAGCACGCTTCAGAACCAGCACAGGACCGACATGACACAAGTTACCGAAAGCCCGGCAACGGGGACCGCCACCACCGCAGGCGCCCGCGCCCACGCCAGGGAGCAGCACGGCAGGACCGCCGAAACCATGCGCTTCGTGCCCGCCTCCACAGCCCCGGCACGCCTGACGGAAGGACTGCCGGAAGGCGCAGCGGCGAAGCTCTCCTGGGCGGAATCCCTGGCCTTTGGCCGCTACACCACGCTGAACCTGGCCCGCGGAACAAGGATCCGGCTCACCGATACCTCCGGTGACGCCTGCGTCCACACCCTCCTCTACCGCGCGGGAGCCCTTCACGAGCGCCTCAACGTGGCTGACACCGTCAAGGTCCCCTGGCAGGCGTACCCCGGCACGGGCCACCCGCTGCTCTCCGACGCCGGGCGCCTCATGGCCACCATCGTGGCTGATACCTCCTCCCGGCACGACGCCCTGACCGGCGCCACCACCCTGGAAGGAAACACGGCCCGGTACGGGGCCGGAACCGCCCACAGCACATCACCCGCAGCCCGCGAACTGCTCACCCTGGGCGCACTCAAGAGCGGGCTGGGGCCCGCCGACGTGGCGCCGTCGTTGTCCTTCTTCAAGGGCATCAGCGTGGACCCTGCCGGCAGCATCACCTTCACCGGAAGTGCCAGCCCGGGAGCCGCCGTCGAACTCCTGCTCCAGATGGACGCAGTCCTGGTGCTGGCCAACACCGCGCACCCGCTGGACCCCCGCCCGGACTTCACCGGCACGGCAGTGGACATCGCCGCCTGGCACGCACCGCAGGACCTCGCGGCCCTTGCGGCGGGCACCCTCACCGGCGCGCTGCCCCCTGAACACCTGCAGGCACTGCAGAACACCGAACACGACCTGACCGCGAGGAATGCCCGATGAACACCGCCACCTACGCCGCCGACGCCCGTGAAGCAGCCCTCGCCGCCGGAGCCGTTGTCCTTGACGGATACGTCGAGGCACGCGGCCCCTGGTCCGCCGTCGTGGCCGCCGGAGACGTGCTGACCATCGTTGACCTGGAAGGCAACCAGGCAGTGGACTGCCTGCTGTACGCCGCCCGGGACACCACCGTGCGCTACTCGGCAGCCGTCACCATCGCCCGGCAGCAGTCGATCGTCCTCACCACGGGGTCGGTCCTGCGGGCTGAGACCGGCGCGCCGCTCATGACCGTGGTGGCCGACGAGGTGGGTGTGCACGACACCATCGGCGGCGCCTGCTCGCAGGAGTCCAACACCCTCCGCTACGGCCAGCACACCCGGGAACAGCACGCCTGCGTGGAGAACTTCCTGATCGAGGGCTCACGCTGGGGCCTCGGGAAACGGGACCTGGTGTCCAACATCAACTGGTTCATGAACGTGCCCGTGGACCCGGACGGCGCCCTGGGCATTGTGGACGGCCTTTCCGCTCCCGGGAAGCGCGTGGCACTCCGGGCAGAGGTGGACACCCTGGTCCTGGTGTCCAACTGCCCGCAGATCAACAACCCGTGCAACGGCTTCAACCCCACCCCTGTCCGCATGATCGTCACCCGGCCGGAGGCTGCACTGTGAATACGTCCATGACCCAGAACCGTTTCGACACCCTCCTGGTGGCCAACCGCGGCGAAATCGCCTGCCGCATCATCGAATCCGCCCGGAAGCTGGGGCTGCGGACCGTCGCCGTCTTCTCCGAGGCGGACAGGGGAGCAAAGCACGTCCGGCTGGCCGACGAAGCCGTGCTCCTGGGGCCGGCCCCGGCGAAGGAGTCCTACCTTCGCGTGGACGCCCTGCTGGACGCGGCCCGGTCTACCGGGGCCGGCGCCATCCACCCCGGCTACGGCTTCCTCTCCGAGGACGCCGCGTTCGCCGAAGCCGTTGAGGCCGCCGGCCTGGTGTTTGTGGGACCCACCGCTGAACAGCTGCGCATCTTCGGCACCAAGCACACCGCGCGCGATGCCGCCAAAGCCGCGGGGGTGCCCATGATTGCCGGATCCGGCCTGCTGGCGGACGTGGACCAGGCTGTTGCCGCCGGCGCCGCCATCGGTTTCCCGCTGATGCTCAAGGCCACCGGCGGCGGCGGGGGCATCGGCATGACGGTGTGCCGCGACGAGGCCGAACTCGCGGAAAGCTTCCCGCGCGTGGCCCGCCTGGCCGGGGCGAGCTTCGGCACCGCCGGTGTGTTCGCTGAGCGGTACGTCGAAAACGCCCGGCACATCGAGGTGCAGGTCTTTGGCGACGGCGCCGGCCGGGTGGTCAGCCTGGGTGACCGGGACTGCTCACTCCAGCGCCGCCACCAGAAGGTCCTTGAGGAGGCACCCGCGCCGGACCTGCCGGACGGACTGCGTGAAGAACTGCACCGCAGCTCCCGCGCACTGTGTGCCTCCCTTAACTACCGTTCCGCCGGTACCGTCGAGTTCGTCTACGACTCCGCCCGCCGCGAGGCGTCCTTCCTTGAGGTCAACGCCCGCCTCCAGGTGGAGCACCCCGTCACCGAGGCGGTCACCGGCGTGGACCTGGTGGAATGGATGCTCCGCCTGGCCCAGGGCGGCAGTGAAGCGGAAGCGGTCCTGGCGGACCGGCCGGACAGCCTGCCCGTGTCCGGACATGCCGTTGAGGCGCGCGTTTACGCCGAGGATCCGGCCCGCGGTTTCCAGCCCAGCGCCGGCACCGTAACCAACGCCGCCTACCCCTCCGGGGATGTCCGCGTGGACGCCTGGGCCGAAACCGGCACCGAGGTTTCCACCAACTACGATCCCCTCCTGGGCAAGGTCATCACGTCCGGCCGGGACCGGACCGAGGCCTTCGACCGGCTGGCCGCCGCGCTCGCCGGCACCCGGATCGACGGGATCGAGACCAACCTCGGAATGCTCCGCGCGGCCACCGGCCTGGACGTGGTCCGCGCGGTGCAGCACTCCACCAGCACGCTGGACAACGTGGGCGACCCCGAACCCCGCATCACCGTGGGCAGGCCGGGCCTGCAGACCAGCGTCCAGGACTGGCCCGGACGCACCGGCCTGTGGCAGATCGGCGTGCCGCCGAGCGGCCCCATGGATGACCTGTCCTTCAGGCTCGGAAACACCGCGCTGGGCAACCCCGAAGGAGCGCCCGGCCTGGAATTCACCATGACCGGCCCCTCCCTGACCTTCACGCACCCCACCACGGTCTGCGTCACCGGTGCCGAGGTGACCGTCACCGTGGACGGACAAGAGGTGCCCGCGTGGACTCCAGTAACCGTCCCGGCGGGCGGAACGCTCGACGCCGGCACGGCCTCCGGCGCCGGGCTCAGGGGATACATCCTGTTCCAGGGCGGCCTGGACATCCCGCAGTACCTGGGCAGCGCCTCCACCTTCACCCTGGGCCAGTTCGGCGGGCACGCGGGGCGGGTCCTGCGCGCCGGCGACGTCCTCCGCGCAGCAGCGCCTGCCGTTGGCAGCAGCGGCAACCTTGCGGCGGCGGCAGTCCCCGTGGACAGCCGGCCCGCCCTGGCCTCAACCTGGGAGCTGGCCGTGACGGAGGGGCCGCACGGTGCCCCCGAGTTCTTCCGGCGCGAGGATATCGACGAGCTCTACGCGTCCGAGTACGAGGTCCACTTCAACTCCGCCCGCACCGGTGTGCGGCTCATCGGCCCCAAGCCGCGCTGGGCCCGCACCGACGGCGGCGAGGCTGGACTGCACCCGTCCAACATCCACGACACCGCCTATTCGGTTGGCGCGCTGGACTTCACCGGTGACACGCCCATCCTGCTCGGACCGGACGGTCCCAGCCTCGGCGGCTTCGTCTGCCCGGTCACCGTGGTGACGGCCGAGCGCTGGAAACTGGGCCAGCTGCGGCCCGGCGACAAAATCAGGTTTGTTCCCGTCAGCGTCAGCCAGGCGCCGTCGGCCAGTGACCTTGGCCCGGGCCGCCAGCTGGTCCTGCCCGGCGACGCCGGGTGGTCCGGCACTTTCCCGCCAAGCCTTCCAGCGGCTGCACCGGCTGCCGGCCGTCCAAAACGTACGGTAGGCGGTGACGGCGACGACGGCGTGCTGGGCCGGGTGCCGGAAGGCCCCGGAAGGCCTGCGGTCACCTACCGACGTTCCGGTGACGACAACCTGCTGGTGGAATACGGGGAGATGGTCCTGGACCTCGGCCTCCGTGCCAGGGTGCACGCCCTGCACCAGCACATTGAGCAGCTCCGCGTGCCCGGGATCGTGGACCTGACCCCGGGAATCCGCTCCCTTCAGATCAAGGTGGACCCGTCGGTCCTCGCCACGAAGAAACTGCTGGGACTCGTCCGGGAGATCGAGGCAGCCCTGCCGGCGAGCTCGGAGCTCGTGGTTCCGAGCCGCACCGTCCGCCTGCCGCTGTCCTGGGACGACCCCGCCACCCGGGAAGCGATTGAACGCTACATGGCCGGCGTCCGGGACGACGCCCCATGGTGCCCCTGGAACATCGAGTTCATCCGCCGGATCAACGGCCTGGATTCGGTCAACGACGTGTTCGACACCGTCTTCAACGCCGAATACCTGGTCCTCGGGCTGGGTGACGTGTACCTTGGCGCCCCCGTCGCAACCCCGCTGGATCCGCGCCACCGGCTGGTCACCACCAAGTACAACCCCGCCCGCACCTGGACACCCGAGAACGCGGTGGGCATCGGCGGCGCGTACATGTGCATTTACGGCATGGAGGGCCCGGGCGGCTACCAGTTCGTTGGCCGCACCACGCAGGTCTGGTCGCGCTACGCGGACTCCGCCCCCTTCGAGCCGGGTTCGCCGTGGCTGCTGCGCTTCTTCGACCGCATCTCCTGGTACCCGGTCAGCCCGGAGGAACTCCTGGACCTGCGGGCGGACATGGCCGCCGGGAGGGGCCGCGGCGTCGGGATCGAGGACGGCACCTTCTCGCTGGCCGAGCACGAGGTGTTCCTCGAGGAAAACCGCGAATCGATCACCGCCTTCCGGGAAAAGCAGGGTGCGGCGTTCGCGGTTGAACGGCAGGCCTGGGCAGACGCCGGCGAGTTCGACCGCGCGGAGGCTCTTGCCGCCGTCGTGTCGCCGGTTGTGGACGACGTGGCGGTCCCGGACGGCGGATCCCTGGTGGCCGCACCGTTCGCGGCGAGCGTCTGGAAGGTCGACGTGAAGGCCGGGGACCGGGTGGTGCAGGGCCAGCCGCTGGTGTCCCTCGAAGCGATGAAGATGGAAACCGTACTCGAAGCACCCTGCGACGGCGTGGTGCTCCGGGTCCTTCCGGCCGCGGGTTCGCAGGTAGTCGCGGGGGAGGCCGTGGTGGTGCTCGGCGCCTTGGACGCGGAAAAACAGGACGTGGAAGCCCCCGAACTGGAAGAGGCAGCAGTATGACCGGCACAACCTCAGGTAAGGCCGCCGCACGGGTCCGGGCCGCACTCGCCGCAGTGGATGCGGTGGACCGGCCGGAAATCTGGATCACCCTCCGCGGGGCGGATGAGCTGCTCAGCGAAGCCGCTGCCATCGACACCGCCGTTGCCGGGGGTGCGGACCTGCCCCTCGCCGGGCTCCTGCTCGCGGTCAAGAACAACGTTGACGTGGCAGGCATCCCCACCACGGCGGCGTGCCCCGGCTTTGCGTACACGCCGGAACAGGACGCCGAAGCCGTGGCCCGACTCCGTGCCGCCGGAGCCCTGGTGCTGGGCGCCACGAACCTTGACCAGTTCGCCACCGGCCTGGTGGGCACGCGGAGCCCGCACGGCGCGGTCCGCGATTCCCGCCGCCCGGACTTCATCTCCGGGGGCTCCAGCTCCGGCTCCGCGGTTGCCGTGGCACTGGGCCTGGTGGACATCGCCATCGGCACGGACACCGCCGGCTCGGGCCGCGTGCCCGCCGGGCTGCAGGGAATCGTGGGCATCAAACCCACGCTGGACGTCGTGTCCACGGCTGGCGTGGTGCCGGCCTGCCGGTCCTGGGACGCCGTCACCATCTTTGCCCGCCACCTTTCCACCGCAGAGCTTGCCATGGGCGTCATGGCCGGGGGATCGCGGGCCTGGCCGGCCGGCATCCGCTTGGCCGCACCGGAGAAGCCGCGGGTAGCGTACCCGGCAACCCTGCCGGCGCTGCCTGAATCCTGGGCTGCGGAGTTCCACCGGAACATCGGTCGCCTGCAG
The DNA here is from genome assembly GCF_013314975.1 of Pseudarthrobacter oxydans. Taxonomy (GTDB): domain Bacteria; phylum Actinomycetota; class Actinomycetes; order Actinomycetales; family Micrococcaceae; genus Arthrobacter; species Arthrobacter oxydans. Next base: position 24,516 of record NZ_JABTYH010000014.1, read on the forward strand.
GAGCTGGGCGTGGAAGCGGAAGCCATCGACTTCGACGCCTTCCTCGACGCTGCCCGGCTGCTGTACGACGGCGGCCTGGTGGCCGAACGCTACGCCGCCGTCGGCGAATTCATTGAAAAGGCCGACGGCGGCGCCGGCACCCGGGCGGGCCTCGACCCCACGGTGGAGGGAATCATCCGGGCAGCGGGCAGGGTGCCTGCCCACCGGTACGTGTCTGATACGGCCAGGCTGGAGGCCCTGAAGGACACGGCGATGGCGCAGCTGGAAGGGTTTGATGCGCTGCTGATCCCCACCGCCCCGTTCCACCCCACCCTTGCCGAGGTGGCCGCGGACCCGGTGGGAGTGAACTCACTGATGGGGACCTACACCAACTTCTGCAACCTGTTCGACCTGTGCGCGGTGGCGGTGCCCGCCGGGGAAGTGGAGGGTGCCCAGTTCGGCCTGACCGTGGTGGGCCGGACCTTCGACGACGCCGTCGCCGCCGATATTGCGCGCCGGCTCGAATCTACCCCGGACGTTCCGGCGCTCTTTGCCGGCGGCGCGGCACCGGCAGCGGCGGACAAAGCCGCCCACCCGCCGTCGTCCGCTCCCTGGCCGCTGGCCGCAGGCGCTGACGCTGTGCCGCTCGTTGTGGTGGGCGCGCACCGCAAGGGGCAGCCGCTGGCGCCCCAGCTCGAGGAACTGGGCGCCGCCTGGGACGGCCTGGTGCGGACAGCGGAGCGCTACCGCATGGTGTCCCTCGACACCGTGCCGCCCAAGCCGGGGGTATACCGCTCGGACCGCGGCGGCGCGGAGCTGGTGGGTGAACGGTGGCTGGTGTCCCCGGCGGGACTCGGCGCGTTCCTGGCTTCCCTGCCCGAACCCATGCTGCTCGGATCCATCGAACTCGCGGACGGGTCATCCGCCGTCGGCTTCGCGTGCGATGCGGTGGCCGCCGCCGGCGGGGAGGACATCACATCCTGGGGTGACTGGCTGGCAGACCGCAGCGGGGAGCGCCACCCCAGGAGCGTCTGGCAGAACCTGGGGGATGCGGCCCTGGCCGGATTCAGCCGTGGCCGTGACTAGCCCTTAAAGTACTCCGAGATGTCCGCCACCAGTTCATTCACGGCTGCGGGGATGGAGCCGTGGAAACCCTTGGGGGAGAGCTCGAACGTGCTGCCGGGAACGGCGCCGTGCAGCCGCTCCGCCGTGGCCTTGTAGTAGCTGGGGCTCTTGCCGCCGGCCATGAAGTGGGTGTTGGCGGGCAGCACGCTGAAGTCCCTGGCGTGGTCCGCCTCCTTGTACGCGGCACGCAGCTCGCCGACGCCGCTGGGCATGACCTCGCGGAACATCCTGTTGACCTTGGTCCGGGACAGCAGGGCCATGAGTCCGGCAAGGACCGGCTCAGGGATCCGCGCCATCGGCGAACCCGGGCTCGTGGCACGCTTCATGTGGGCCAGGGCGTGCCCCACCCGGCCGTTGTTGACGGCGTCCTCGAATCCGGACAGCCAGGAGGTGTCGATGCTGCCGTCAATGTTCACGGCGGCGTCGTATACCGCGAGCTTGTCCGGCACGTAGGCGGTCCCGGTGAACTCCTGGACGGCGTTCAGGGCCACGGACCCGCCCAGGCTGTGGCCCAGGATGTTCCGTGCACCTGTGGCGTCCAGGACGGTGCGCACGTCTGCGATCTCGGTTGCCATGGAGTAGTCGGCCGGCTGCCCGGACGAGCTGCCGCGGCCCCGGCGGTCGTAGACGTCCACGGCCCAGCCTTCGCCCAGGCCCTTTGCCAGCGCCACGGAAAACGGCCGGTAGATCAGGGCAGTCAGGAAGGCCCCGCCGATCAGCAGCACACGGCGTTCTCCCGGCGCATCCTCGGTGCCGTAGCTGTACAAAGCCAGCCGGCCGCCGTCGTGCGTTGGAAGTACCTGTTCTTTCACCACCCCATCCTAGGCAGGACAGCGAAGGTACCCGGGGCACGCCCGGGGCCGGGCGGTTTGCGTCCGAATCCGGGGTCCCCGAAGTCCCGGTAAACTTGGGGATTGTGACTTCCCAAAACACCCCCGCGCCCAAGAACGCCCCAGAGCCGCTCGACGCCAGCGAGCAGATGCGGATCCGCATGGAGAAGCGCGCCAAACTCATCGAGCGCGGCTCCGAGGCGTACCCGGTGGGTGTGGAGCGGACGCACTCCCTCGCCGAGGTCCGCGAAAAGTATGCCCACCTCGAAGCGGACGACACCACCGGCGACACCGTCGGCATCACCGGACGCGTCGTTTTTGTCCGCAACACCGGGAAGCTGTGCTTCGCCACCCTCCAGGAAGGCGGCACCGACGGCAAGGGCACCCGGCTCCAGGCCATGCTCAGCCTCGCCAACGTGGGCGAGGAAGCGCTCGCAGACTGGAAGGCCCTGGTTGACCTGGGCGACCACGTCTTCATCAAGGGCGAGGTCATCTCCTCCCGCCGCGGCGAACTGTCCGTCATGGCGGACTCGTGGTCCATGGCCTCCAAGGCCCTCCGCCCGCTGCCGGTGCTGCACGCGGAACTGAACGAGGAAACGCGCGTCCGACAGCGCTACGTTGACCTGATGGTCCGCGATGAAGCCCGCGAAATGGTCTACACCCGTGCAGCCATCACCCGCTCCATCCGCGAAACCCTCTTCCGCCACAGCTACGTGGAGGTGGAAACCCCCATCCTGAACCTGGTCCACGGCGGTGCCCTGGCGCGCCCGTTCGAGACCCACATGAACGCCTTCGATCAGAAGATGACCCTGCGCATCGCCACTGAGCTCTACCTCAAGCGTGCCGTGGTGGGCGGGATCGACCGCGTCTACGACATGGGCCGCGTGTTCCGCAACGAGGGCGTGGACTCCACCCACAGCCCCGAGTTCACCACCCTTGAGTGCTACGAGGCGTGGGCTGACCAGTTCGTCATGGCCGAGCGCATCAAGGAGATCATCCTCGACGCCGCTGACGCCGTGGGTGCCGGACGTGTCCTCCAGACCGAGGCGGGGGAGATCAACCTCGACGGCGACTGGGCCTGGCTTGCGGTGTACCCGGGCCTTTCCGACGCCGTTGGCCAGGAAGTCACGCCGGAGACGCCGCTTGAGGTGCTTCGCGGGATTGCCGAAAAGCACGAGGTCAAGGTGGACCCCAAGTGGGACGCCGAGAAGCTGGCTGTCGAGCTGTTCGGCCAGATCGTGGAACCAACGCTGCTGAACCCCACCTTCGTCTACGACTACCCGCCCTCCGCCCAGCCGCTGGCCCGCCCGCACCGGGAGGACGGCCGGCTGATCGAGGCCTGGGACCTCATCATCGGCGGCATGGAACGCGGCACGGCCTTCTCCGAGCTGATCGACCCCGTCATCCAGCGTGAACGGCTCACCGAGCAGTCGCGCCACGCCGCGGCCGGTGACGACGAGGCCATGCAGCTGGACGAGGACTTCCTGCGCGCGCTCGAGTACGGCGCTCCGCCGATGGGCGGTATCGGGCTGGGTATCGACCGCCTGGTCATGCTGTTCACCGGCGCCGGAATCCGCGAAACCATCCTCTTCCCGCTCCTCAAGCCGGAAGGGCACTGACCATGGAATACGTGGCCGTCCTTCTCCCGTCCATTGTGGTGGGCCTGCTTTTCTGGTTTGCCATGAAATCGATCTTCAACGCGGACAAGGCCGAGCGCCAGGCTGAGGCCCAGGCCCAGGCAGAAGCCGAAAGCCGGACTGCGGCACCCGCTGACCGCCCTGAGCCGGAATCGAATAGATAAACCCCCACACTTTCCCCCAATATCCACAGGAACCATTCAGTACTTTGACGCGTTGCCATAAAAAGAGTCATACTTTTTAGGAAACATCCTGCTTTTCTGAAAACCGAACCCTTTCCATAAGGAAGTCTTTTAAATGGCACAGAAAGTAAACATCATCCTCGTTGATGATCTGGATGGGGGATCCGCAGACGAGAATGTGAAGTTTGGCCTTGACGGGGTCAACTACGAGATTGACCTTTCGGCGTCAAACGCCGCCGAGCTCCGGTCTTCGCTTGAGCGGTTTGTTGCAGCCGCACGGAAATCCTCCGGTGGCGGCCGGGCCGTCCGAACCAAAGCAGCAGCCAGCGGCCGCAGCCACGATTCTGCCCAAATACGGCAGTGGGCGCGTGAAAACGGCTACACGGTTAACAGCCGCGGCCGAATTCAGGCCGAAATCCAGGAAGCCTACCAAAAGGCAAATTCCTAGTTTCGCCCAAGGCTCCGTAAGCCCTGCTTCCCAGCAACGGGAAGCGGGGCTTTTTCGGTTCCCGGACTTAACCTCGCTTTGCCTGCGGGTCCGGGCAATTCGGATTTAGCAGCCTCCATGGCACAAACGCGGGCAGTGGCGCCAGTCAAGCGTGCTGTACCCGGCAGCAGGCGCCGGCGGGGGCCGTGCGAAAGCCGGCAGGGGCACCCGCGGAGGCCCCGCCGTCGTATCCCGAAGCCACTGCGGTTTCCCCTGTGGCGAACACGCTCCACAACCAGAGGCCAGCCACGTAGCATCAAAGTACGTCGTAGCTAGGAGTGTGGCGAAATGTTTGAGCGATTTACGGACCGTGCCCGTCGCGTAGTTGTGCTTGCCCAAGAAGAGGCACGCATGCTGAACCACAATTACATCGGTACCGAACACATCCTCTTGGGTCTGATCCATGAGGGTGAGGGTGTTGCCGCCAAAGCTCTTGAGTCCTTGAGCATTTCGCTCGACGGCGTTCGCGAGCAGGTGCAGGAGATCATCGGGCAGGGCCAGCAGGCGCCGTCCGGCCACATCCCCTTCACCCCCCGTGCCAAGAAGGTGCTGGAGCTCTCGCTGCGCGAAGCCCTCCAGCTGGGCCATAACTACATCGGCACGGAGCACATCCTGCTGGGCCTCATCCGCGAGGGTGAGGGCGTTGCCGCCCAGGTGCTGGTCAAGCTCGGCGCCGACCTGAACAGGGTCCGCCAGCAGGTCATCCAGCTCCTTTCGGGCTACCAGGGCAAGGAGACCACCGGCGCAGGCGTCGGCTCCGGCCAGCCTGAGGGCGCGCCCGCAGGATCCGTGGTCCTGGACCAGTTTGGCCGCAACCTCACCCAGGCTGCGCGCGAAAACAAGCTGGACCCGGTCATCGGGCGCGAGCAGGAGATGGAACGCGTCATGCAGGTCCTCTCCCGCCGCACCAAGAACAACCCGGTCCTGATCGGGGAGCCGGGCGTCGGCAAGACGGCCGTCGTCGAGGGCCTTGCCCAGGCGATTGTCCGCGGCGACGTCCCCGAGACCATCAAGGACAAACAGCTCTACACCCTGGACCTCGGTTCGCTGGTGGCAGGCTCGCGCTACCGCGGTGACTTCGAAGAGCGCCTGAAGAAGGTCCTCAAGGAAATCCGCACCCGCGGCGACATCATCCTCTTCATCGACGAGATCCACACCCTGGTGGGTGCGGGTGCCGCCGAGGGAGCCATCGACGCTGCCTCGATCCTGAAGCCCATGCTGGCCCGTGGCGAGCTGCAGACCATCGGTGCCACCACACTGGATGAGTACCGCAAGCACATCGAAAAGGATGCCGCCCTGGAGCGCCGCTTCCAGCCGATCCAGGTCAAGGAACCCTCCGTGGCACACGCCATCGAGATCCTCAAGGGCCTGCGTGACCGCTACGAGGCGCACCACCGCGTCACCATCACCGACGGCGCACTGGCCTCTGCTGCCAGCCTCGCCGAGCGCTACATCTCTGACCGCTTCCTGCCGGACAAGGCGATCGACCTGATCGACGAAGCCGGCGCCCGGCTGCGCATCCGCCGCATGACCGCTCCGCCGGAGCTCAAGGCCATGGACGAGCGCATCGCCAAGCTGAAGATGGAAAAGGAGTCCGCGATTGACGCGCAGGACTTCGAAGGTGCAGCTGCGCTCCGTGACAAAGAGCAGAAGATGATCACCGAGCGCGCCGAGAAGGAGCGCCACTGGAAGTCCGGCGGCATGGACGACATCTCCGAGGTGGATGAGGACCTCATCGCCGAGGTGCTGGCCAACTCCACCGGTATCCCCGTGTTCAAGCTGACCGAGGAAGAATCCTCGCGACTGCTGAAGATGGAAGACGAACTGCACAAACGCGTGGTCGGCCAGAACGAGGCCATCAAGGCCCTGTCCCAGGCCATCCGCCGCACCCGTGCAGGGCTCAAGGACCCCAAGCGTCCCGGTGGCTCGTTCATCTTCGCCGGCCCCACCGGCGTCGGCAAGACCGAACTCGCCAAGGCACTCGCGGAGTTCCTGTTCGGTGAAGAGGACGCCCTCATCACGCTGGACATGTCCGAGTACTCCGAGAAGCACACCGTCTCGCGGCTCTTCGGTGCCCCTCCGGGCTACGTGGGCTACGAGGAAGGCGGCCAGCTGACCGAGAAGGTCCGGCGCCGTCCGTTCTCCGTGGTGCTGTTCGACGAAGTGGAGAAGGCCCACGCTGACCTCTTCAACTCACTGCTGCAGATCCTGGAAGACGGCCGCCTGACCGACTCCCAGGGCCGCGTGGTGGACTTCAAGAACACCGTGATCATCATGACCACCAACCTCGGCACCCGGGACATCTCCAAGAGTGTGGCCACCGGCTTCCAGTCCGGCACCGACACGCAGACCGGCTACAACCGCATGCGCGCCCGTGTCACGGAGGAACTCAAGCAGCACTTCCGCCCCGAGTTCCTGAACCGTGTGGATGACGTTGTGGTGTTCCCGCAGCTCACCCAGGACGAGATCATCGAGATCGTGGACCTGTTCGTCACCCGGCTGGAGAAGCGCCTCAAGGACAAGGACATGGGCATCGAGCTCACGCCGGCGGCCAAGGTGCTCCTCGCAACCCGCGGCTACGATCCCGCGATGGGTGCCCGGCCGCTGCGCCGCACCATCCAGCGCGAGATCGAGGACCAGCTCTCCGAGAAGATTCTGTTCGGTGAGATCCACGCCGGCGACATCGTCGTCGTGGACGTGGAAGGCGAAGGCGACGACGCGAAGTTCACGTTCGCCGGCAACGCCAAGCCGCGCATCCCGGAAATCGCCCCGAGCGTCTAGTTTCCACAGCCAAAGCCCCGCCACTCTGCAAGGAGCGGCGGGGCTTTCGCTGTGCCCTCCGTCCCGTCAAAGCGTTGGCATCCGCGTCCGCGGTCACCACGCTGCGGCACCGGAGTCATTTGCCGCTTGCTGCTCCTCCGTCGCTTTGACGCAAGCTACACAAATGACCCCGGCCCCTCCGCTTCACACGAAGGCGCGCCGCCCGCAGGTGGCGGCGGTCAGGCATTTGTGTAGGCGCCGTCAAAGCGAGGAACGAGCAGGCGCCGGCAAATGTCTCGGGCGACGGCGCCAAGCCAGCCAGGCACCCCTCGGCCCACGAAGTGACGGATGTGCCGCCGTCGTTCCGCCGGTAGTGAAGTGGTTGTGACGGGGGACACGGTCGGGTTGAATCGGGGGCATGGCTAACTTGGAACCGGCGATCCCGGATGAGCAACCTTTGACCCCTTTTCATGATCTGGACCATTACCTGTCCATCCCGCGGGTAAGCGGGCTGGCTATGAGCCCCGACGGCCGGCGGCTGGTCACTACCGTGGCCACCCTGAACGGCAAGGGCACCGAATTCGCCACGGCGCTGTGGGAGCTTGACCCCGCCGGGCAGAAGCAGGCGCGCCGGATCACCCGCAGTGCCAAGGGCGAGGCCGGGGCAACGTTCGCAGCCAATGGCGATGTCTACTTCACCTCCGCCCGGCCGGACCCGGACAGTCCGGACGGCGACCCCGTGAACGCCCTATGGCTGCTTCCCGCGGATGGCGGCGAGGCCCGGGTGGTGCTGAACCGGCCCGGCGGGGTGGGCGCCGTGATAACGGCCAAAGCGGCGGACGCCACGTTTGTTGTTGCGGAGGTCCTGGCAGGCTCGGCCGATGAAGAGGACGACGCCGAACGCCGCAAAGCCCGCAAGGACAACAAGGTCTCCGCCATCCTGCACAGCGAATACCCGGTCCGTTACTGGGACGCGGACCTGGGCCCCGGCCAGCCGCGTATTTTCGCTGTCGAGCAGGGCCCCGACAAGGAGCGCGGCAAGCCGGGCACCGTGGACGCCGCGGCGCCGCTGGTCCTGCGGAACCTCACCCCGGACGCGGGGCCCAGGCTCCGCGAGGCGGAAACCGCCGTCAGTCCCGATGGCAGGACCATCTACGCGAGCTACACCAGGCCGCTGGCAAGGGCGGACAGCCGGTCCATCCTGGTGGCCGTGGACGTGGCGTCCGGCAGCACCAAGGTGCTCCTGGATGAGGAAGGCATGAGCTACTTCCCCGGGCCCGTCAGCCCGGACGGCAGCACCCTGGCAGTGGTCAGCGAAAGCGACACCACGCCGCACCAGGCACCGCAGGTCAAGCTCCACCTGCTGGATGTCTCCGGGGCACACGGCGACACTCCGGGCGGCCTCACCGCCGTAGCGCACGACTGGGACCGGTGGCCCAGGCCCGCCGCCTGGCTTCCCGACGGGTCCGCCCTCCTGGCCACCGCGGACGACGACGGCGCGTCGCCGGTTTTCCGGATCAGTGTCCCCGCAGCCTCGGCTGAAGTTGGCGTCACCCGGGTGACGGAGGACGCCGCGGCCTATACCGACGTCGTGGTTTCTCCGGACGGACGAAGCGCCTACGCGCTCCGGAGCTCGTATGAGTTCCCGCCCGAACCGGTCCGCATCGACCTCCAGACCGGCGAGACCACCCGCCTGCCCGCCCCGGCGGAGCGTCCCGTCCGCCCCGGCAGGCTGGAACGCATCGCGGCGACGGCGGCTGACGGGTCCCGTGTCCCGGCCTACCTGGCGCTGCCGGAGGGCGCATCAGCGGAATCCCCGGCGCCGATGCTGCTGTGGATCCACGGCGGGCCGCTGGGCTCGTGGAACGCCTGGACCTGGCGCTGGAACCCCTGGCTGCTGACGGCCAGGGGCTATGCGGTGCTGCTCCCCGACCCGGCCCTCTCCACCGGCTACGGCCAGGCCCACATCCAGCGCGGCTGGGGAACATGGGGCAGGGCTCCGTTCACCGACCTCATGGCGGTGACCGACGCCGCCGTCGCACGCCCTGACATTGACGCGGGCCGCACAGCTGCCATGGGCGGCTCCTTTGGCGGCTACATGGCCAACTGGGTGGCAGGACAGACAGGCCGGTTCAGGGCAATCGTGACCCACGCCAGCCTGTGGGCCCTGGACCAGTTTGGCCCCACGACGGATGCCTCGCAGTACTGGCTGAAGGAAATGACCGAAGAGATGGCGCTGGAGAACTCGCCGCACCGCCATGTGGAAAACATCAGCACGCCCATGCTGGTGATCCACGGGGACAAGGACTACCGGGTACCCATTGGTGAGGGATTGCGCCTCTGGTACGAGCTGCTGTCCAAATCGAAACTGGCCGCGGACCAGGACGGGCAGACGCCGCACCGGTTCCTGTACTTCCCGGACGAGAACCACTGGGTGCTCCAGCCGCAGCATGCAAGAGTCTGGTACCAGGTGGTGGAGCAGTTCCTGGCAAAGAATGTCCTGGACCAGGAGCTGCCCCTGCCGGCCGAACTGGGACTCTGAGCTCCTGGCCACCTCGTAGGATGGCTCTGTGACTGAGTCCTTCCATATCCGCCCTGCCCGCACCAGCGATGTCTCCGCCATCAAGAAACTGGTGGCGCCGCTGGCGGACCAGCGGATATTGATGGCCAAGGAAACTGTGGCCTACTACGAAAGCCTGCAGGAATTCCGCATCGCAGAGTCCAGCGACGGCGAGGTCATCGGCTGTGGAGCGCTGCATGTGATGTGGGAGGACCTCGCGGAGGTCCGCACCCTTGCCGCGTCCGAGGACTGGCGCGGCAAGGGCGTGGGGCACGTGCTGGTGGAGAGCCTCCTTGAGGAAGCGCGTGCCCTGGGTGTGGCCCGCGTCTTCTGCCTGACGTTCGAGGTGGACTTTTTCAGGCGCCACGGCTTCGAAGTGATGGCTGACCAGTCCGCAGTGGACCCCGTGGTGTACTCCGAGCTCCTGCGTTCGCACGACGAGGGCGTTGCCGAATTCCTGGATCTTGCCAGGGTCAAGCCCAACACCCTTGGCAACACCCGGATGATCCGGGTGCTCTAGCACCGTCCCCAAGACCTGCTGCAGCCGCCTGACCTGCGCATAGTTGTTTTATTCGAATTGATGGATAAACTAGGTGTGGCCGGGTTGGGGGGCCCAGGGGAAGGGACAGTCATTGGGGGCTGTCCCTTTTCTGTGTCCCGGGCGGGCGGCCGCAAGGAACCTACCGCTGCCGGCCCTGCCGGTAGTAGGGTCAAGGTGACATTCTCCAGGAAGCAGAGCCAGGAGCACCGCCATGAAAAAACTCATCAATGACCCCCGGGCCGTAGTCGAAGAATCCGTACAGGGCTTCGGCCTGGCCTACCCCAATCTGGTTACCGTCAGCACAGACCCCACCTTCATCACCCGCAAGGACGCGCCGGTGGGCGGCAAGGTGGGCCTGGTCTCCGGAGGAGGCAGCGGGCATGAACCGCTGCACGCCGGCTTCGTGGGGCTTGGAATGCTCGACGCCGCTGTGCCGGGGGCGGTGTTCACCTCACCGACGCCGGACCAGATCCTTCCGGCGACCCTCGCGGCCAACTCAGGAGCCGGCGTCGTCCACATCGTGAAAAACTACACCGGTGACGTCCTGAACTTTGAAACGGCGGCCGAACTCGCGGAGGCGGAAGGCGTCAGCGTCCGCACCGTCCTGGTCAACGACGACGTCGCTGTTGAGGACTCGCTGTACACGGCTGGGCGCCGCGGCGTTGGCGGAACCGTGCTGGTGGAGAAGATTGCCGGCGCCGCCGCGGAGAGGGGCGATGACCTGGACGCCGTGGCGGCGGTCGGTGAACGCGTCAACGCCAACGTCCGCACCATGGGAGTGGCGCTGTCCGCATGCACCGTCCCGCACGCGGGCACCCCCAGCTTCGACCTGGCCGAAGACGAGATCGAGATCGGCATCGGCATCCACGGCGAGCCCGGCCGGCACCGGATCCCCATGGAGAACGCCGACGGCATCACGGACCGCCTGCTGGAACCTGTCCTGGCCGATCTGGGAATCACGTCGGGGGACAAGGTCCTCCTGTTCGTCAACGGCATGGGCGGCACGCCGCTGAGCGAGCTGTACATTGTCTACCGGCGGGCGGCGCAGGTCCTCGCGGACCGTGGTGCCACGGTGGACCGTTCACTGGTGGGCAACTACATCACCGCCCTGGAAATGCAGGGGTGCTCCATCTCTGTCCTGAGGCTGGACGATGAGCTCACCGGACTGTGGGACGCGCCGGTGCACACGGCCGCGCTCCGCTGGGGCGTGTAGCGGTGGCGCTTGATGTCACCTGGGCGGTGAAGTGGCTGACCCTGTCCGCCCAGGCTATGGCCGAACACCGGGTGGAGCTGATCGAACTGGACCGGGCCATCGGGGATTCGGACCACGGGGAAAACATGGACCGGGGCTTCCAGGCCGTCCTGGACAAGCTGGCTGAGGCCCCGCCGCAGACCCCCGGCGCCGCCCTGAAGCTGACAGCCATGACCCTGATGTCAAAGGTCGGCGGGGCAGCCGGGCCGCTCTATGGCACTGCTTTCCTCCGGGCGGCAACATCGCTGGGGGACACCGCCGAAATCGACCCCGCAGCCTGGGCTGGCGCCCTTGCCGCTGCCCGCGACGGCATCGTGGCACGCGGGAAGGCCGAGTCCGGGGACAAGACGATGGTGGATGCGTGGACGCCGGCCGTGGAAGCCGCCCGGAAAGCCGCGCTGGACGGCAACGGGGATGTCCTCGCCGTCCTGGTGGCGGCGGCCGAGGCTGCCGAAGCGGGCGCCGTTGCCACCGACCCCATGGTGGCGCGGAAAGGCCGCGCAAGCTACCTCGGGGAACGAAGCGCAGGGCACAGGGACCCGGGTGCAGCGTCTTCCGCCCTGATCCTCCGCGCAGCCGTGGGGGCCGCTGCGTGACCGTCAGCCTCGTGGTGGTATCCCATAGCGAAAAAATTGCCGACGGCGCCGCGGAGCTTGCCGCGCAGATGGCGCCTGACGTCCAGGTCCTGACAGCCGGAGGCACCACTGACGGAAGGATCGGCACCAGCCTGGAGAAAGTCCTGGCTGCCCTGGACAAGGCGGGCAGCGGCGGCACCGTGATCCTCGCGGACCTGGGGTCGGCCGTGATGACCGCCGAATCCGCGCTCGAGTTCGCCGAGAACCCGGAGGAGATCGTGCTTGCGGACGCACCGCTGGTGGAGGGCCTCGTGGCAGCCGCAGTCGCAGCGCAGGGCGGCGCGGACATGCAGGCGGTGAAGCGGGCAGCCGAGTCTGTGGGCGGTCCCGCCCGCCATCCGGATGACTTCCCGCCGGGGATTGTTGGCGAAGGGCCGGCCACCGGAAAGGGGCCGGACTTCACGGGCGACTTTGAACTGGTCAACCAGGCCGGGATGCACGCCCGGCCGGCTGCGAAGATAGCCGGCGGGCTGTCCGCGCTGGACGCGGAAGTGACGGTCAACGGGGTGGACGGCGCGTCCATGACGGGACTCATGACGCTCGCCGCCGGCAAAGGGTCCGTGCTGCATGTGGAAGCCTGGGGTGCCGACGCGGAACGGGCAGTGAACTACGTGGGCGGGCTGGTGCAGGCAGGATTCGGGGAGCCGTAGCCTCCGTTCGGTGTCCGGCCGGTGTGTTCCCGCAGGCAGCGGCCCGTCCTGCGAATAAGCTCGATGCCATGGAACGGCCCCAGCTCGAAGACAGCCCCGCAGAAATTGAAGTACTGGAAGGTCAAACATCCGTGGAGGAGCTGCTGGCTGATCTTGGGTTCGAATGGCGGCACAGTGCTCCGGCACGCGATGCGGCACCCGCGACCGCCGACGACGACGCTTTCGGGCAGCCTGCGCTGTTCTGAACCCCCTGTCCTGAACCGCCCGTCTTGAGCGGCACTGTGCCGAAGCCCTCCGCGGCTCAGCCCTGCTGGCGCAGCCCTTCGGCGTCGAGTACCACCGCAGCGGTGATGAACCGGCCGCACTGTTCGCCAAACGGATAGTCCCCCCGAGGACGGAATTCGACGCTGCGGACGGGCAGTGCCGTCCCGTCCGGTGCGGTTCCCGACGCCGTGACCGTCATGGGGGATTCGGTGAGCGCCTGCAGCATCAGCACCGCGTCCTTGCTGCCGTTCGGAGATGCGGTGGCTGAGCAGACGCCGTTGGCGCAGCCCTGGTCGATGGACGAGCTTCCCGGCCGGAGTTCCACATCGTCCTCCGTGCATTCACCGTCCTGGCAGGCCTTAAGGTGCAGGCCGGCGACCTGCTGTGCGTAGCCGGCAGGAACCGTTACCGAGACGGCGGTGGCCTGGGCGATGGCGGGGCAGGGGACCGCGCCGGGGCCGGGACCGCAAGCGGTGGCGAGTCCCGCCGTCGTCATCAACGCCAAAAGCAGCCCGTGCCTGCGCATACTTCAGCGTAGGACGCCGTGGCCGGAGCGTCCCGGGCCCTGCCCAACTGATGCCCGCATTGTTATGGCCGGGCGGCTGTGACGGCCAAACGGAGACCGGTGTGAAAGCAGGCAGGGGCGCCTGCGTCAGTCCACAGGGAAAATGCTGATGAACCATAGGGAAGCGAGGGCGAAAACGGCGAAGAAGGGGACAACGCACCCCAGCGTGGACCGGGGCTTGGAGGAAACCTGCCGCGACTCGTTGGGATTGGCGGGGTTGTAGGCCACCTCGATCGGCGCACCCGGCACGGGCTGGCTGGCAACGGGGACCTCCGATTCGCCCGCAAACAGTGTTCCCTGCGGGTCCGTGAACTGGTACATCGGAAAGAAGCGCCGGCTACGGCTGGATCCGCCGCCGCCATTGGTCCAGCCCGCCACGCTGCCGGTGACGGTGGCCTGCACCTTCGTCCATGACGCTGCCTGCGCCTCGTCCCGCTTCGTGGTGCGCACGGCGCGGATCACCGCGAACACCGCTGCGATGACGAACAGCGCCCACACGATGTACAGGATCATCTTCATGGCGTCCCCCTGGTTCCCGTCACCAGAAAAGTATGCCAGCCCGCGCATACTTTCCTGTACTCACGCGGGAAGCCGGTAGCCGCCGTCGTGCATCTCCGCCAAGCCGTCGGCGATGAGGCCGGCCAGCGCCCGCTCCAGCTGTTCCGGCGCCGAGTTTAGCCGGTGCAGGGCTGCCAGCGGCACGCCGATTCCCGCCGGCGCGAAGCCCAGGTCGGCTGGCTCGCGGAAGAACATGTCCGGCGGAACCGGAGTTTCGGCCAGCCGCAGCACGGCGACCACGGCGCCGCGGACCTGGCGGTCCGTGCCGTGCCACGCCTGCCCTTTGGGGACGTACGACGGCGGCGGCTCACCTGCAGCGCGCCAGGCACAAAGGTCGTTGACCGGGCAGGCCGTGCACTTGGGGGCACGGGCAGTGCACACGAGAGCGCCCAGTTCCATGACCGCAGCGTTCCACCGCACGGAACTACCGTCGTCGGCCGGAAGGAGGGAGGCGGCCAGCCGCATCTCCGTCGCGGTCAGGGCAGGAGCCGGCAGCGCAGTACCGGAAACCAGGCGGGCATGGACCCGCCTGATGTTGGTGTCCACCACGGTCTCCCGCCGGCCGTAGGCGAAGGCAGCCACAGCCGCCGCCGTGTAGCCGCCCACGCCGGGCAGCGCCAGCAGTTCAGGGTACGTGTCCGGGACCTTGCCGTTGTGGTCTTGGGTAATGGCCACGGCCGCAGCGTGCAGCCTCAGTGCCCGGCGCGGATATCCCAGCCGGCCCCAGGCGCGCACTGCTTCCCCTGCGGGTTCTCCGGCCAAGGCCGCGGGGGTGGGCCAGCGTTTCAGCCATTCGTGCCACACCGGCAGCACCCGGACAACGGGCGTTTGCTGCAGCATGATCTCGCTGACCAGGATGCCCCAGGGCGGACAGGCGGGTTCGCGCCACGGCAGGTCGCGGGCGGTTTCGCTGAACCAGCCGTTGATTCGCTCGTGCAGGCGGTTTGGGTTGGCTGCGGTCCCGACAGCATCTGCAGGACCCGCAGGGCGCGGGGAAACGGCGGTGGCGGATTCAGTGTCGATGCCAACACTGTAATGGATGTGTTTGGGAGGGCTGAAACGGGATGTGACCAGAGCATCGGCGGCACGGCGGCGTGGTGGGCGAACAGAAACGTGCCGGTTCTCTAGCCTAGGAGGATGGGCAGGCAAGGCGAATCATCACCACATGGCAGGGCACCGGCATCCGGTTCCACTGCCGTCCGCAAGCCGAGCGCGGCAGTCTACCGCCGCCGTCGGCTGTTCCTGGGTGGGGCGGTCCTGTTGATCATTGCGCTGGTCAGCAGCTTCGCCGTCGCCGGCGCCTTCAGCGGCAGGTCGGAGCAGGCCTCGTCCACGGCGGCTACGGCATCTGCAGAACCTACGGCAGCGGCTTCACCGTCGACGTCCGAACCTGCCCCGACGCCCACACCGTCAGCCACTCCAGGCTGCAACCAGAACCTGGTGACCGTTTCCGCGTCCACTGACAAGGCGGCCTACGGGCCTGGCGAGAACCCCATGCTGACGCTCAAGGTGACCAACGGCGGCACCATGCCCTGCGAAGTCAACATCGGCACTTCGCAGATGGAGTTCCTGGTGACCAGCGGCGCGGACCGGATCTTCTCCTCGCGGGACTGCCAGGCCAAGAGCGAGGACCTGGTAAAGGTCATTGCGCCCGGAGCCAGCGAGACAGCCAACTTCCCGTGGTCCCGCACCCGGAGCGTGGAAGGCTGCCAGCCCATCGAAGCCAAGCCGGGCGGTGGCGGTGCGTACTACATCTTCACGGCGAAGCTCGGGTCCAAGGCCAGCCCGAAGGCTGTCTTCCAGCTGAATTAGCATCGGTTGCTCCGTAATTGCCGTTTTCAGCCTCGATAACGACGATTTCGGAGCAATCGATGAGGCTACAGGAAGCGGTCCAGCAGGCTTGCTTCCGCCATCCGGCTCAGGCCCTCACGGACGGTGCGGGCGCGCTGATCACCGATCCCGTCAACCGTCATCAGGTCATCGATGGTGGCGGCCATCAGGAACTGCAGCCCGCCAAAGTGGTCCACCAGGCGGTCCGCAACTGCCTTGGGAACTGCCTTCAGCCCGGAAAGCAGGCGGTAGCCGCGCGGCTGCACCACGGCGTCGAGGTTGGCCTCCCCGCCCGCGAACCCGACAATTCCGGAAATTTTTCCGAGGTCGATCAGCTCCGTGGGGCCAAGGCTGACCAGTGCGCTGACGGCGTTCTCGATGTCCTCCGGGGTGGCATCCGGAGCGCCGTAATCGCGGATGATGACGTCGCTGCCGGGACCCCGGCCGACGGTGAGCTCATCGAGTTGGAGGGAGAGGAGGCGGCCGTCCTCACCGAGTTCCAGGACATACTGGGCTATTTCCTCGGAGATCCGGCGGACCATTTCCTGCCGCTGCAGGGTCACGGCCACGTCCCGCACGGTCACCATGGCCTCGATTTCCAGGGCCGAGAGTGAACTGGTGACCTGGTCCAGGCGCGAGCGGTACCGCTCCAGCGTTGCGAGGGCCTGGTTGGCGCGGGCCAAAACTTTCTCAGAGCCCTCCAGGACGTGCCGGAGGCCGTTGACGTACAGGGCGATGATCTGCATGGACTGGCTGACTGAAATGACCGGCACCCCGGTCTGGATGGCAACGCGCTCGGCGGTGCGGTGCCGGGTGCCGGACTCCTGCGTTTCAATGCTGGAATCCGGGACAAGCTGGACGGCCGCGCGGAGGATGTTGCCGGCGTCCTTGTCGCAGATGATGGCGCCGTCCATCTTGGCGAGTTCGCGGAGCCGGGTGGGGGAGAAGTCGATGCCGATGTCGAAGCCGCCCGAGCAGATGGAGTCGATGGTCCGGTCCGAGCCGAGGACGATCAGCGCGCCGGTACGGCCCCGCAGGATCCGCTCCAGGCCGTCGCGAAGGGGGGTTCCGGGAGCCACTCTGCCCAAGGTAGCCCTGAGTGATTCTTCGGGGCTCCGCGCCATAGTGTTCCCTTCAAAGGTGCGGACCGCCGCCCGCAGGATTGCCGGCTTCAGCAGGTTGCCGGCAGGACCAGAAAATGCTCTGTTTCCCGCAAGCTCAATGATAGGGGCAAGAAACAGCGTCTTCCGCACGGGCAAGCCCTAAAGTGCCTCATTAGGGAGTGTGGGAAAGGCGGTCCGGAACGCGTCCGACGGTGGACGGCAGGGTGGGTATTTCGGCCCGCCTGCCGGCAGGCTGATACAGCGGTTTGATCCTGGCTGCTCTAGGCCGGGTTCGACAGCGAAGCCAGCGTCCTGGTGTTGCTGTCCCAGAGGCGGGCTTCCGTGCAGCGGCCCGCCAAACGCAGGTCCAGCAGGTCCATGGCCGTCCCGAGCTGGTGCGCAGGGACGCGCCGGGCAAGGGTGACATGGGGTGTCCAGGCATCCGGCAGGGTAAGTGGCAGGGCCCCGGAGATGCCAGCGTGGAGGAGGCCGTGCAGTTCAAGGAGCCGGCGGGTCACCACCACGGAGCGGGCCAGGACGTACGTTCCCGTCCGCGCGGGGAAGATGTGGACGCCGGAAAAGCTGATGTCCAGGGGCAGCCGCTGCCACAGGTTCCGGAGCGTGTCCGGTAGTTGCATGTCCGCGCCGGCCGCAAGGGTGATGTGGGGGCTGTTGCTGGGCGAGGTGTGGCCTGCCAGGCTGGGGATCCCGGCTTCCGCGAGCCTCGCCCAGTCAGCCCTGATAGCGGAATCAGTGGAATCCCCGAAGGTCAGCTCAATGCTCTGCATCCACCCATCATGCCGCCTACCACGGCCCAGGCTGCGCCCGGACGGCGGGAGCGGGGTCAGCGCATCCGCTCCCGCAGCATCCGTTCCAGATCCCTGCTGACTTTCGTCAGAGACGCCGCCCTGAGCGCTTTCTGCTCGGCAGGTGTCTGGGTTGCCCGGCGGTTGTGCTCGGCCGGACGGGACTGGTCACGGTCCCCGGCTGCAGCCAGTCCCGTGGCCAGGGGATCGAAGAAGAGGTTGCCGGAAAAGGAGATGCCCTGCACCGTTCAGGTCCTTTCCGGGCGCCGGCAGAAGCCGTCCCGCGCCGGGTTGTCTTTGGTCGTCATGCGGCCACGCTAACGGGAGGTCGTTTCACGGCCTTGAACGTCCGGTTTCGCGGGTGTTAAGCGGGTGCCGCAGCCGGTTTGCCGCCCTGCGATAAACTGGAACTTGGCCGTTTGCCAGCCCGTTTCCCCGGCCCCACCGCCGCAGTGCCTCACAGGCAGCGCCCGGGTAGTCCCAACCGCAGCGAAAGTAGCACCGTGTCCCAAGATGTCCTGACCCCCGCCCGGATCTCCGGTATTCACAAAGAGGCGGGCCGGCGTCGGACCTTTGCTGTCATTTCACACCCTGACGCTGGCAAGTCCACCCTGACCGAAGCGCTCGCCCTGCACGCCAAGGTGATCGGCACTGCCGGTGCCTCCAGCGGCAAGGCCAACCGCAAGGAAACCGTGTCCGACTGGATGCAGATGGAGAAGGACCGCGGCATTTCCATCAGCTCCGCGGCGCTCCAGTTCTCCTACCGGGACACCGTCATCAACCTGCTGGACACACCAGGCCACGCCGACTTCTCCGAGGACACCTACCGGGTGCTGGCCGCCGTCGACTGCGCCGTGATGCTGGTGGACGCCGCCAAGGGCCTGGAAACCCAGACCATGAAGCTGTTCGAGGTCTGCAAGCAGCGCAACCTGCCCATCATCACCGTCATCAACAAGTGGGACCGTCCCGGCCTGGACGCACTGGCCCTGATGGACGAAATCACCGAACGCACCGGCCTGCAGCCCATGCCCCTGACCTGGGCCGTGGGCATCTCCGGCGATTTCCGCGGCGTCTGGGACCTCCGCAACGACCGTTTCGCCCGGTTCCAGCGCAACAACGCCGGCGCGCAGATCGCCCTCACGGAGTACTTCACGCCCGAGGAAGCAGCCGAGAGCCAGGGCAGCAACTGGACGGACGCCGTGGACGAGGCGGGACTGGTGATCGAATCGAACCTGGAGTTCGACGTCGAGGCGTTTCATGCAGGCAAGGCCACCCCCATTCTCTTCAGCTCCGCCGCGCTCAACTTCGGCGTCAAGGAACTGCTGGACGCACTGGTGGATTTCGCTCCGCCGGCAGCCCCGCGCCCCGACGTGGACGGCAACCCACGACCGGTGGAATCGCCGTTCTCCGGTTTCGTGTTCAAGGTGCAGGCCGGCATGAACAAGGCCCACCGCGACCATGTGGCCTTCATCCGGGTGTGTTCCGGCGTCTTTGAGCGCGGAATGGTGGTCACGCAGACCCGGACCGGGAAATCCTTCGCCACCAAGTACGCGCAGCAGGTGTTCGGCCGGGAACGCGAAGTGATCGACGAGGCCTACCCCGGTGACGTCGTGGGCCTGGTTAACGCGTCCTCGCTGCGCGTGGGTGACAGCCTCTTCCTTGAGGGGCCGGTGGAATATCCCGCCATTCCGCTGTTCGCCCCCGAGCACTTCCAGGTGGCCCGCTCCAAGGACCCCAGCAAGTTCAAGCAGTTCCGCCGGGGCATCGAACAGCTCGAACACGAGGGCGTCATCCAGGTGCTCCGCTCCGACGTCCGCGGCGACCAGGCGCCGGTGCTTGCCGCCGTCGGGCCCATGCAGTTCGAGGTGGTGGAGGACCGCATGGCGCATGACTTCAGCGCCCCCATGCGGCTGGAACGCCTGCCCTACTCCCTCGCCAGGATTTCGACGGCGGACGCCATGCCGGCGCTCGCCAACGTCATCGGCGCCGAGGTTCTTTTGCGGTCCGACGGCGAGTACCTCGCCCTGTTTAACGACGTCTGGGCCCTGCGCCGCATTGAGAAGAACCACCCGGACCTCACCCTCGTGCCCATCGGCACCCACAACCCCGCAAAGTAGGAACCGTGAACGCAGGCCACAACAGCGCAGTTCAGCCCCGCGCCATCATCACCGGCGCCGGAACCATCAATCCGGTGGGTTCCACGGTCTCCGAGACCTGGGCCGGGCTGGTCGCGGGGAAATCCGGCATCGCCGCCCTTGGGGATGCCTGGACCGAACAGCTGCCCGTGAAGATCGCCGGGCAGGTCACCGCGGATCTCTCGGAGCACCTGAGCACCCGCGAGATGAAGCGGATGGACCGGTGCGGGCAGCTGGCGCTTATTGCTGCCCGGGAGGCGTGGGCCCAGGCTGGCGCCCCGGAGGTGGACCCGGAGCGTTTCGCCGTGGTGATCGGATCAGCCTACGGAGGGCTGGGCTCCACGCTGGAGCAGGACCGGACCCTCGCCGCCTCGGGCCCCCGCAAGGTCTCGCCGCACACGCTGACCAGGCTGATGGTCAACGGCCCCGCGGCCTGGGTGTCCATCGACCTCGGCGCCCGCGGCGGTGCGCGCACTCCGGTCAGCGCGTGCGCCTCAGGGGCTGAGGCGATTGTCCAGGCAGCCGAGATGATCCGCTCAGGAGCGGCCGACGTCGTTATTGCCGGCGGCGTTGACGCCTCCGTGAATGACCTGGTCATCACGGGTTTCTCCCAGATCCGCGCGCTGTCCACCCGCAACGATGACCCGCAGCGCGCATCACGTCCGTTCGACGGCGGCCGCGACGGCTTTGTCCTCGCCGAAGGCGCTGCCGTGGTGGTGCTGGAGAGCGAAGAGCACGCCCGCGCCCGCGGCGCCGGGATGCTCGGGGCAGTTGCCGGCGGGGCGGTAACGTCAGACGCCAACGACATCGTGGCAGCCGACCCCGCCATGCAGCGGCGGGTCATGCAGAAGGCCCTCGAGTCCGCGGGCCTGGCTGCGGAAGACATCGGTTTTATCCACGCCCACGCCACCTCCACGCCGGTGGGGGACAAGCTTGAGGGCCAGGCCATCAACGCGATTTTTGGTGCGGAGGTGCCGGTCACGTCCACCAAGGGCCACACCGGCCACCTCCTCGGCGGTGCCGGCTCCCTGGCCGCCGTGGTGGTTGTCGAGGCGCTGCGGACCGGGCTGCTTCCCGGGACCTTGAACGTCCAGGAACTGGACTCCGAAGTGGACCTCAACGTTGTTACCGAAGACGCCCACCGGCTCCAGCCGGGCTACAGCCCGGCCGGGCTGGTGAACGCCTTCGGCTTCGGCGGGCACAGTGTTGCCCTGGTGATCACCGGCGCCTAGGCCCTGCGAATCGGCCGATCACCCCGTCGCGCCTTACATCGCACCCGCATATGGACAACGCACCCCGGCGTGCGGGGGTGCAAAGACCATTGACGGGTGCCCGACGCCCGGCTAGTGGGAGACGCAGGACGAGCCCTAGGATTCCGCGCGGACGAGTTGCACCAGCGCATCGAGAACCGGCAGTTGCCCCTTCACCAGCTTGAGACGGGCTTCCGGTTCGGGGAACCAGCGGGCATCGTCGATTTCCGGGTAGTCCTGGATCCGGCCTGACCCTTTGGGCCACTCCAGCGGGAACGTGTTGCTGGCGATCCGTTCCGGCTGGAAGTCCTGCTCCGCGGTAAAGACGGTGATGACCTTGCCGGAGGGCTGCCTGAAGGCCCCGAGCAGCCGGTAGTCCGCAGCCGGAGCCGGAGTCCCCATTTCCTCGGCAAACTCGCGCAGGGCAGCGGCCAGGGGATCCTCGTCCTCCCCGTATTCACCCTTGGGGATGGACCATGCATGGGCGTCCTTGCGGGCCCAGAAGGGACCGCCCATGTGGGCTATCCACACCTCGAAGCCGCCTGGAGCCACCCTCCGGTACAGCAGGATTCCTGCGCTCAGAACGGGCATGTTTCCTCCGGTGGGTGGCTGTTTGAAAACTGTCGGTTGTTGCCGTCCAACGTTAACCCGCAGTTCACGGTGCTGCTTTAGGTTATTCCTTCAGGCACTCTGCTCGAAGGGACCAGTCATGGCCAGTATTGCCGAGGTGTTGGGACGTCTGACGCCGGAAGAACTAGATGAGCTCCACAGCCTTGGTCCACAGGGCCACCTGCCGCGGCACCTGGTTGACGCCCTGGACCGGGCGGCCGGCGGTCCCGGCTCCGGCCGCGGCTACTACGTGCCCACCGGCAACGTGAACAGCACCGGCGGCCCGCTGCTGGTGCTCCGCAGCGACGTGTCCGGCTGGCTGCTCAACTCCCGGCGTGACGACCCCGATTCGCTGCCACGCCACAACGGCTAACTAACCAATCAGCAGGCTCAACGCCTCGGTGAGGTGCTCCACTTCCCGTACGGAAAAACCGGCCGGGATGGGCCCCGGCCCTGCATGGCTGGCTGGAACAACGGCATGCGTAAACCCGAGCCGGTGCGCTTCCTGGATGCGCTGGTTGATGCCGGGCACCGGCCGGACTTCGCCGGCGAGGCCCACCTCGCCGAAGGCAATCAGCCGGATGGGGAGGGGTTTGCGGGCCTTTGCCGATGCTACGGCCAGGGCAACTGCAAGGTCCGTCGCCGGCTCGCTGAGCTTCACCCCGCCCACGGTGGCCACGTAGGAATCATCCTTGTGCAGCAGCGTTCCCGCGCGCTGCTGCAGGACAGCCAGCAGCATGGAAACCCGCGAGGAGTCCAGGCCGCTGGTGGCGCGCCGCGGCTGGGAATTTGGGCTCTCCGCCAGCAGGGACTGCACCTCGGCCAGCAGAGGGCGGCGGCCTTCCATGGTGACGGTGATGCAGGTGCCGGACACGGGTTCCTTGGTGCGGCTGACAAAGAGCCCGCTGGGGTCAGCCAGGCCCTGGATGCCGTCCTCGTTCAGGTCGAAGCAGCCAACATCGTCCGTGGGCCCGTAGCGGTTCTTGACGGCACGGAGCAGCCGGAGCCGCGAATGCCGCTCGCCCTCGAACTGGCACACCACGTCCACCAGGTGCTCCAGCAGCCGCGGCCCGGCAATGGAGCCGTCCTTTGTCACGTGTCCCACCAGGAGGGTGGTCATGTTCCGTCTCTTGGCCGCGGCGATTATGGACGCTGCCACTTCGCGGACCTGCGAAACGCCGCCGGCGCTGCCGTCGACATCCGCGCTGCTGAGGGTCTGCACCGAGTCCACGATCAGCAGCCGCGGCTCAATCTTCTCCACCTGCCCCAGGGCCTGGCCCAGGTCCGTTTCCGCAGAGAGGTACAGCGATTCGGCCACGGCGTCGATCCGCTCGGCGCGGAGCTTCACCTGGGCCGCTGATTCCTCACCGGTCACGTACAACACGTCCTGTGCGGTCCGGGCGAACTTCGCCGCAACGTCCAGCAGCAGGGTGGACTTGCCCACCCCGGGCTCACCCGCCAGCAGGATCACGGCGCCCGGAACCAGGCCGCCGCCCAGCACCCGGTCCAGCTCATCAACGCCCGTGGGCAGGAAGGCGGCCGTGGTGGCGTCCACCTCGGCAATCCGGCGGGCCGGCTCCAGGACTGTAGTGGCCGCCGTCGTCCGCGCAACAGCGGCGCCGGTCTCCTCAACGGTGCCCCACGCCTGGCACTCGCCGCACCGGCCCACCCACTTGACCGTGGTCCAGCCGCACTCAGCACATTTGTAGGCGGGCGCCTTGGAGGCCCGGGAAGTCTTCGTTGCCATGGATTCCACCCTAGTGGCGGGCACTGACAATCACCGGCACCGCACTTGCCTATGCTCCATTGCAGCGCTGAGAGAGCGCTCTCTTGACAGTGATCCGCGCCACGCCTACAGTTGAGGAACTTGCCAGAGAGCGCTCTCTCGGCGCCGGAAGTTCCCACAAAGGAGTGACGTTGAAATTCGTACGCCGACACACAGCGACCGCCATCGCGGGCGTGGCAGCCATGGCCCTGCTGGCCACAGGCTGCAGCAGCAGTCCGGAACAAGCAGCAAGCGCTGACAACCCCGTAGAGCTCACGGTCACCACCTTCGGGACCTTCGGCTACGACGATCTCTACGCCGAATACGAGGAAGCCAATCCCGGCGTCAAGGTCAAGGCCACCAATATCGACCGCGGGTCCAATGCCCGAACTGACGCCTTCACCAAGCTGGCCGCAGGATCCGGGCTCAGCGATGTCGTGGCCATCGAGGAGGGCTGGCTGGGTTCCATCATGGAAGTATCGGACCAGTTCGTGGACCTCAATGAGCATGGCGCAGCTGACATCAAGGACAACTGGGTGGACTGGAAGTTCAAGCAGGGCACGGATCCGGACGGCCGCGTCATCGGCTACGGAACGGACATCGGTCCGCAGGGGCTCTGCTACAACGGCAAGCTCTTCGAAGCTGCGGGAATGCCCAGCGACCGCGAATCAGTGGCCGAGCTCTTTGGTGGCGGCGACGCCACCTGGGAAACCTACTTCAAGCTCGGGGAGCAGTACAAGGCAGCCACCGGCAAGGCCTGGTATGACCAGTCCGGCTTCGTCTGGAACTCCATGGTGAACCAGATGGAAGAGGGCTACTACACCAAGGACGGGGAGCTGAACATCGAAGGCAACCCGGAGATGAAGGACAAATTCGAGATGCTTGCGGCCGGCACAGCGGCCGGTCTGTCCGCCAACCAGACCCAGTGGGACTGGGGTAACGGCAAGGCGTTCGTTGACGGCTCCTTCGCCACCTTCGTCTGCCCCGGCTGGATGCTCGGCACCATTAAGGGCCAGTTGGAATCCGCCGGCGGCGGCACGGAGAGCGGCTGGGACTTCGCCGACGTATTCCCGGGTGGGGCCTCCAACTGGGGCGGAGCTTTCCTTTCAGTGCCCAAGACATCGGAGCACCCTGCCGAGGCCGCAAAGCTGGCAGCCTGGCTGACCGCACCCGAGCAGCAGGTCAAGCAGTCGGCTGCCGCGAACAACTTCCCCAGCACGCTTAAAGCGCAGGAGAAGCTGGTGGCCGATGCGACTCCGAACGTGGTGTTCAACAATGCGCCCACCGGCGTCATCCTTGCCAACCGCGCCAAGGGCGTGGTGGCCCAGTTCAAGGGACCGGACGATTCCGTGATCCAGGAAAACGTGTTTGGTCCGGCACTTAAAATGCTCGACGCCGGAACGGCCGATGCTGACAAGGCCTGGTCCGAAGCGCTGACCCTCCTTAACGACCTGGTCGTAAACAACTAGCAACACCCGCTGTGGGGCCTCCCGGAAGGGAGGCCCCCCGATGGAGGGCAAGAGCCCAATGACAACCACCGTGAACCGCCCCGCCAAAACCCTGGCGGCCATCAAACCCAAACCCACCTTCAAACAGAGGCTCAACGTCTTCGACGTCAAAGCATCGCCCTACCTCTACATCGCACCTTTCTTTATCCTCTTCGCACTCGTGGGACTGTTCCCGCTGGTCTACACCTTCGTGGTCAGCCTCTTCGACTGGCACCTCCTCAAAGGCCAGGGAGACTTCGTGGGCCTGCAAAACTTCACTGAAGTCCTCCAGGACCGCTTCTTCTGGAACTCCCTGTTCAACACGGTCAGCATCTTCCTGCTGTCCGCGATACCGCAGCTTGCCGTGGCACTCTTCCTGGCCGCAGTACTGGACCAGAACCTCCGTGCCAAAACCTTCTGGCGGATGAGCGTGCTCCTGCCCTACATCGTCACCCCGGTGGCGGTGGCCATGATCTTCACCAACATGTTCGGCGAGCAGTACGGCCTCATCAATAACGTCCTGGGAAATTTTGGCCTGGATCCGGTGATGTGGAAGAACGAGACCCTGCCCAGCCACATTGCCATCGCCACCATGGTGAACTGGCGATGGACCGGCTATAACGCCCTTATCCTGCTGGCCGCAATGCAGGCCGTTCCCCGCGACCTGTACGAGTCCGCGGCGCTGGACGGCGCCGGAGCCCTCCGCCGCTTCTTCAGCATCACCCTGCCGAGCATCAGGCCCACCATGGTTTTTGTGGTCATTACCTCCACCATCGGCGGCCTGCAGATCTTCACCGAACCCCGGCTGTTCGATCCCGCGACCGCAGGCGGCTCCCAACGGCAGTTCCAGACCACCGTGCTGTACCTCTGGGAGATGGCCTTCCAGCGCCAGAACTTCGGCAAGGCTTCCACCATCGCCTGGCTCCTCTTCCTGATCATCGTGCTGTTCGGTGTCATCAACTACCTGATCTCACGTCGCATCGCCACAGCCGATGCCGCAAAGCCCACCCGGTCAACAAGGAGAGCCCGGAAACGCGCTGAAAGGACTACGCGATGAGCACCATCGAAGAGGCACCCCGTGCGACCGCCGGCGTCTTGCCCGCAGAAAAGAAGCCCTCCGGCCGCCCGGCACCCCTCCGCAAGCGCTTTGTGGGCTCGGGCGAAAAGCCAGGCTTCCTGACCTACGGCCTGCTCCTCGCCTTCCTGGTGTCCTCGGCCTACCCGCTGTGGTGGTCCGCCGTGATTGGCAGCCGCTCCAACGAGGCCCTCGGTGAAACCTGGCCGCCCCTGCTGCCCGGAGGAAACTTCTGGACGAACGTGGGCGAGGTCTTTGACACCATTCCGTTCTGGCTCGCCCTGGGCAACAGTGTCCTGATCTCCTCCATCATCACCCTGTCCGTGGTTGGCTTTTCCACCCTCGCCGGCTACGCCTTTGCGAAACTGCGCTTCAAGGGCCGGAACGGGCTCATGCTGATGGTGGTGGCCACCATGGCCATCCCGACGCAGCTTGGCATCATCCCGCTCTTCATGGTGATGAGGACCTTGGGCTGGACCGGCGAAATCGGAGCGGTGGTGGTGCCCACGCTGGTAACCGCGTTCGGCGTCTTCTTTATGCGGCAATACCTGGTGGACGTCATCCCGGATGAGCTCATTGAATCCGCACGGATGGACGGGGCAAACATGATTTCCACCTTCTGGCATGTGGCCATGCCGGCAGCAAAGCCTGCCATGGCCATCCTGGGGCTGTTCACGTTCATGACGGCCTGGACCGATTTCCTGTGGCCGCTGCTGGTCCTCGACGCCGGCAACCCCACTCTGCAGACGGCGCTGAGCCAGCTGCAGTCAGCCCGCTACGTGGACTACTCCGTGGTCCTCGCAGGAGCGGTGCTGGCAACACTGCCGCTATTGGTGCTCTTCGCACTTGCGGGCAAACAACTCATTTCAGGAATTATGCAAGGAGCAGTGAAGGGCTAATGCAGCACCCGACGTACCAGCGGCAGTGGCCCGAGGGCTTTATCTGGGGATCAGCGACGGCGGCTGCCCAGATCGAGGGCGCCGGCCGCGAGGGCGGCAAGGAAGAGTCCATCTGGGACCACTTTGCGCGGATTCCAGGGGCCATAGCCAACGGTGAAAACCTTGACCAGGCCGTGGACCACTACCACCGAATGCCACAGGACGTCCGGCTGATGAAAGAGCTCGGGCTGGACTCGTACCGCTTTTCCACCAGTTGGGCGCGGGTGCGTCCCGGGGGCAGGGCCGTCAACCGTGAGGGCCTGGACTTCTACTCCAGGCTGGTGGATGAGCTCCTTGAAGCCGGCATCCTGCCCTGGCTCACCCTGTACCACTGGGACCTGCCGCAGGCTCTTGAGGAAAAAGGCGGCTGGGCCAACCGGGATACCGCCTACAGGTTCGCGGAGTACGCCAATGACGTGTACTCGGCGCTGGGGGACCGGGTCCAGCACTGGACCACCTTCAATGAGCCGTTCTGTTCGTCGCTCCTGGGCTACGGCTCCGGCGTGCACGCCCCCGGCCGGCAGGAGCCAGCGGCCGCGATTGCCGCCGTGCACCACCAGCACCTTGCCCACGGGCTGGCCGTGAATGCGCTGCGGCAACGCGGCGCCCAGAACCTCGGCATTACGCTCAACCTCAGCAACTCCATTCCGCGGGACCCGCAGGACCCTGTCGACCTGGACGCTGCCCGGCGCTTCGACTCGTTGCAGAACCGCATCTTCCTCGACCCCCTCCTGCGGGGAGCCTACCCGGAAGACTCACTGCGTGACCTCGCCCCGTTCGGCCTGCCGGACGTGGTTCTTCCTGGCGACCTGGAACTCATCAGCGCGCCCCTGGAATTCCTGGGCGTGAACCACTATCACGACGACCTCATCAGCGGACACGCGGATGACGCCGGAAGCGACGGCCACTCCGGCGGTGCAGAGCGGGCCTCCGCCTCACCCTGGATCGGATCCGAGGACATCGCCTTTCCCAGCCGCGGCCTGCCGCGGACGGCGATGGGCTGGGAAGTGAATCCGGACGGGCTCCGCAAGCTGCTGGTCCGGCTGGGGGAGGAATACCCCTCGCTGCCGCCGCTTTACATCACCGAAAACGGAGCCGCGTACGAGGACACTGTCAGCCCCGACGGTGCCGTGCATGATGCGGAGCGTACCCGGTTCATCCTGGACCACGTGGCATCAGTAGGTGAAGCGATAGACCAGGGTGCCGACGTCCGCGGCTACTTTGTCTGGTCACTCCTGGACAACTTTGAGTGGTCCTGGGGCTATGGGAAGCGCTTCGGGATTGTCCGCGTCGATTACGGCACCCTGGAACGTACCGTCAAGGACAGCGGCAAGGCCTATGGCGGTTTGATAGCAGCCGCACAGCGGAGCACGTCCCGCCTCGCTCCGGCACTGCCCGCCTAAACTGAAACCCCCGGCACCTGTGCCAGCCAGACCACGGAGCGAACATTGTGAAGCAAGACACCAGCGGAAGCCGGCCGACGCCCACCCTGGAAATGGTGGCCGCGCTGGCCGGCGTCTCCCGTGCCACCGTCTCCCGCGTGGTCAATGACGTGCCGAGCGTGGATGAGGACATCGCCGCCAAGGTGCGCCAGGCGATTCTTGCCGTGAACTACACGCCCAACCGCGCTGCCCGTTCGCTGGCAAGCAGGCGCCCCAACTCGGTGACGCTCATTGTGCCGGAGTCCACTTCCAAGGTCTTCGCGGACCCGTTCTTCGCCTCAGTGGTCCAGGGCGTGGCGCTGTACCTGGCGGACACGGATTACACCCTGAACATGGTCATCGCTTCCGAAGCCAAGCCGGAGAAAACCAGGGCCTTCCTGCTGGGCGGGAACGTGGCCGGTGCCCTGGTGGTGTCCCACCACGCAGGGGACCGGTCCTGGACCCACCTCAGCGATTACATTCCCATGGTGTTCGCGGGCAGGCCGCTGGGCGAAAGCGCCAGCTACTACGTGGATGTGGACAACGAGGCTGCGGCGGCAGGAGCCACCCGGTTGCTCATTGAGAGCGGGCGGACCAATATCGCCACCATCGCCGGCCCCCAGGACATGCCGCCGGGCATCGACCGCGTCAACGGCTGGCGGGCGGCCATGGCCGAGGCCGGGCTGGATGATTCCCGGGTTGAATACGGTGACTTCACCCTGGCCTCCGGGGCCAAGGCCATGCGCCGCCTCCTCGGCAGCGGGAAGCCGGTGGACGGGGTGTTCGTGGCTAATGACCAGATGGCCGCCGGTGCCTACACGGTGCTGCAGGAACGTGGACTGCGCATACCCCAGGATGTGGCCGTGGTCGGCTTCGATGACGATTCGTTCGCCACCTCAGTCAATCCCCAGCTGACCACCGTGCACCATCCGATCATCGAGATGGGAAAGAAGATGGCCGAAATTTTGGTGGACCTCATCGAGGGGAAAGAGACCGCCCGCGTTACGCAGATTCCCACTTCCCTCGTGATCAGGGAGTCCGTCTGATGGCGGGCAGCGGACCAGGCGGCCAGTCGCCGCAGGGCGGCCGGACCCTCCGGTGGGGAGTGGTAGCCACAGGCCGGATCGCGCACAAGGTCACCCGGGACCTCGCCCGCCTTGAAGATGCCCAACTCCATGCAGTGAGTTCGCGCAGCCAGGGCTCGGCGCGGGCCTTCGCGGAAGAACACGGCTTCGCGGCCAGCTACCATGACGGCCCATCCGGATCCGGGTACCAGCAGCTCTTCGCCGATCCCCGGGTGGACGTGGTCTATGTTGCCACGCCCCACGCGCAGCACTTCGAGGTTGTCCGTGCCGCGCTTGAAGCCGGGAAACACGTCCTGTGCGAGAAGCCCTTCACGGTCAACGCCAGCGAAGCCCGGGAACTGGTCCAGCTGGCAGGGGAGCGGAACCTGTTCCTGATGGAAGCCGTCTGGACGCGCTTCCTGCCAGCCACCCGCCGTGCCCTGGAGCTGATCCGCGGCGGCACCATTGGAACGGTGCGCTGGGTCCAGGCTGACCTGGGTTTTCCCGCAGCCTATGATCCCGCGGACAGGCTGTGGGACCCTGCGGCCGGCGGCGGTGCACTCCTTGATCTCGCGGTCTACCCGTTGACCTGGGCGGTTGCGGCCCTCGGCTTCCCTCAACGCCTCACGGCCCAAGGCCACCTGAACCAGGACGGCGTGGATGTCCAAAACACCCTCACGCTCAAGTACCCGGAGGGGGCTGCCGCCCAGCTCACTTCCTCGCTCCAGGCCGCCGGTCCCGGCATGGCAACCATCAGCGGGACCGCAGGCTGGATACGGACCGGGTCCCCGCTCTTTAATCCGCGCACGCTGGAGATCTGCGGACTGGACGGCAGGATCGAGGTGGAGGACTTCCACGAAGAAGCCGAGGGTTTCATTTATGAACTGCGCGAAACAGCCCGCTGCATCCGCGCCGGCCTGCAGGAAAGCCCGCTGATGCCCTGGAATGAAACCTTGCAGGTGATGGAGTTGCTCGACCAGGCCCGGGAACAGCTGGGGCTGCGCTATGCGAATGATCTACGGGAGGCCGGCACCTAGAGCGCGGGCAGCACGTCCCGGGCTTCGCGGGCATCCATCCCGGTGGCCTCCAACAGGTCCACCATCAGCGGCCGGTACAGCATCACCACCGTCTCACCCTCAAGCCGCTGCACCTCCAGCAGCTTGGGATGCAGGCGCAGGGCGATCTCGCTCAGGTCCTGGCGGGCGCTGCGCAGGTGGGCGCGGCGGACGCCGTCGTGCGTTTCCGCCAGCCCCAGCGAGAGCTCGTCAATGGCGGCAGCGGTCTCCTGCAGCACCTCCGCGATGTTTTCTGTCGCCTCATCCGACAACGCCGCGTGGTTGATGGCGCTGGTCAGCCTGCGGGCGAACACCCGGCTGTTCCGCAGCGCCAGGTCGATGAAGTCGAGCGACTGTTTGAGCCGGTCCAGCTCGTCCCGGTGCCTCCTGTAGGCGGGCGCCAGGGTGGCCACCTCCCCGGAAGCACGCAGGGACTGGCGCATCCCGTCCACCAGGGGCTGGCAGTTCCTGCCCCGGATGAGGGCGTGCCACGCCTGGGTGGAGTCGCTGTTGACCAGCGCGCCGGCGCACTCGCGCAGCACCTCGGCGAGCTCATGCAGCAGCTTCTGGACGTCCTTGCGCGGCTCGCGGCGGGGGTCCTTGGGGGCCAGGATTGTCACCAGCAAAGCGAAGAGTCCGCCCACCACGGCATCGATGCTCCTGGTAAACGGACCACCGGACGGTGCAGGCAGCAGCACCACCAGCAGCGACTGCAGGGCCAGCTGGGTGGTGAAGATGTTCCCGCTGTCGAGGAACCTGGCGAGCAGGATGGAGAAAAGAAGCACGACGGCGGCCTGCCAGATTCCGGCGCCCAGCCAGTGCAGGAGCAGGTCGCCCACCGCGATGCCGATGGTGCAGCCCAGGCCCACCTCCAGTACCCGCCGCAGGCGCGGTTCCCGGGAGAAGCCAAGCGCGATCAGCGATGATGTGGCCGCGAAGAGGGGACCGGAGTGGCCCAGCACGTATTCCGCGAAGGCGTAGGCACCCACGGCGCAGACGGTCATCTGGATGGCCGGGATGAGCGAATTCCGGCTCCGGATCATGCCGGTGCGGAAGCGGCCGCGGAGGAACCGCCTGCCTGCTGAGAGTCCTGCTGCGGGAGCCATGCCGTCCAGTCTATTGCTGGCACGCACATTTCCTTTGGCAACTCCTGGGGCGCCGGTGCACTACGGCCGGACATGTGATCTGCGCAATGGTGACCGGGCATTTGTCAGCGAATATCCCGCCGTCGTTAATCCTCCGTTCACTTTGGTCCGCCCGTCCCGTTACCTGCGGAGCCTAACTTCGATGAAGGTACAAAACCTACGCATCGCGCAGCAGGGTTCTCCGTCCCTGTCCGCAACTGAAAAACCCTGGAAGGGGTACATCTAGTGAAGGCACTCCGCTTCGGCCGCCACGCGGCTATCGCTGTTATCGCAGCCGGCGCTCTCGCGCTTACCTCCTGCGGTTCAGACAACGCTACGGGCACCGCCCCCGCAGGCGACCAGGCTTCCTCCGGCCCGAAGGTCACCGGCACCCTCACGGGCATCGGCGCTTCCTCCACCGGCGCAGCCATGGATGCGTGGAAGGCAGGCTTTGCCGCCGCAAACCAGGGCGCCACCGTGCAGTACTCCCCGGACGGCTCCGGCGCGGGCCGCAAGGCCATCATCGACGGTTCGGCGCAGTTCGCCGGTTCGGACGCCTACCTCAAGGACGAGGAGTTCGAGAGCTCCAAGGCCGTCTGCGGGCCCGATGGCGCCATCAACATCCCCGTCTATATCTCCCCGATCGCCGTGGCCTTCAACATTCCCGGCGTCACCGAGCTGAAGCTGGACGCCGCCACCGTGGCCAAGATCTTCCGCGGCGAGATCAGCAACTGGAATGACCCCGCCATCGCGGCAATGAACGAGGGCGTCAGCCTCCCGGACCTCAAGGTCACCCCGGTGAACCGCTCTGACGACTCCGGCACCACCACCAACTTCACCGACTACCTGGCATCCGCGGCACCCGAGGTGTGGACGGACAAGTCCTCCGGCGTCTGGCCCGCGAGCCTCCAGGGTGAGAACGCCAAGGGAACCTCCGGTGTGGTCAAGACCGTCACCGACACCCCGGGCGCCGTCACCTACGCGGACGACTCCGCAGTAGGCGGCAAGCTGGGAACCGCCTCGATCAAGGTGGGCGAGGAGTTCGTCAAGATCTCCGCCGAGGCTGCCGCCAAGGCCGTTGAAGCCGGTGAGCCCGTCGAAGGCCGCGCCGAGACCGACGTCGCCATCAAGCTGGACCGCAAGACCACCGCTTCCGGCGCCTACCCCGTGGTGCTGGTCTCCTACCACGTCGTCTGCAGCGCCTACGATTCCCAGGAAACGGTTGACCTGGTCAAAGCCTTCGAGAGCTACGTAGTTTCCGAGGAGGGACAGCAGGCCGCCGCGGATTCCGCGAAGTCCGCCCCGCTGTCCTCCGCTCTTGCGGAGAAGGCAACCACGGCGATCGAGTCCATCAAGGTCAAGTCCTAACCACCGCTCCACTGCCGGGTTCCCCGCCTGCCGAAAGGCAGTGCGGGGAACTTGGCTTTGGATAATGCTTCCTCCCCTCCCAGCAACCAACCGAAGGGCCGTCGAATGACCGCCACCCCCGTGACAAGTACCGGCGCCGGGCGCGCCGGGGACAAAATCTTCTCGGGCGCCGCGCTGGCCGCCGGCTGCCTCATTCTCGCCGTCCTCTTCGGCGTCGCACTCTTCCTGGTGGTCCAGGCCATCCCGGCGCTCACCGCGCCGGCCGCCGAGATCCAGGGCGGCGAAGGTTTCTTCGCCTACATCTGGCCCATCGTCATCGGCACGCTCATCGCCGCGGTCATCGCGCTGGTGATCGCCACGCCCATCGCCATCGGCGTGGCGCTGTTCATCTCGCACTTCGCCCCGCGCGGGCTGGCCGCCGGACTCGGCTACATGGTGGACCTCCTCGCCGCCATCCCGTCCGTGGTCTACGGCGCCTGGGGAGCTGCTTTCCTGGCCAAGGAAATCTCGCCGGCCTACAACTGGCTCGCCGCGAACATGGGCTGGCTGCCCATCTTCCAGGGACCTGCCTCGGCCACGGGCAAGACCATCCTCACCGCAGGCATCGTGCTCTCCGTCATGGTGCTTCCGATCATCACCTCACTGTCCCGGGAAATCTTCCTGCAGACCCCAAAACTGCACGAGGAAGCGGCGCTCGCACTGGGTGCCACCCGCTGGGAAATGATCAAGATGTCCGTCCTGCCCTTCGCACGCCCCGGCATCATCAGCGCCGTCATGCTGGGCCTGGGCCGGGCCCTCGGCGAGACCATGGCCGTGGCCCTGGTGCTCTCCTCCGGCGCCCTCACCGCCAGCCTGATCCAGTCCGGCAACCAGACCATCGCCGCCGAGATCGCGCTCAACTTCCCGGAGGCCAGCGGGCTCAAGGTCAGCACCCTGATCGCCGCAGGCCTGGTCCTGTTCGTCATCACCCTGGCCGTGAACATGATCGCGCGCTGGATCATCACCCGGCACAAAGAATTCTCGGGAGCCAACTAAATGACCTCCACGCTTACCCCCGTGCGCAGCAAGCGCTCGGCACTCACCAAGGGCCAGCTGCCCAAGTACGCCCCCTACGTGGTCCTGGCCGCAGCGCTGGTCGCCGGCGCCGCGATCCTGGCGCTGGTGGGCTTCAATGCATTCGGCTGGGGAATCGTCTCGGCAATCCTCTTCGCCGTCGGACTGGTGTCCTGGAGCGCTGCCGTTGAAGGCTCCCGCAAAGCCAAGGACAAGCTGGCCACCTGCCTGGTGGTGGGCTCCTTCCTGATCGCCCTGCTCCCGCTCATCTCGGTGATCTGGACTGTCCTGGTCAACGGCATCCCGGGCCTCCTGAACCCCGGCTTCCTCACCACGTCGATGAACGGTGTCACCGGCGTCTATGACAACCGGGCAGTGGAGGAAGGTGCGCCGGTGATCGGTGGCATCTACCACGCACTCTTGGGAACCATCCAGATCACCCTGCTGGCCACCGTGATCTCCGTGCCTGTGGGACTGCTGACCGCGATCTACCTGGTGGAATACGGCAACGACGGCCGGCTGGCCCGCGCCATCACGTTCTTCGTGGACGTCATGACCGGCATCCCCTCCATCGTGGCGGGCCTCTTCGCAGCAGCCTTCTTCTTCGCCGTGGTGGGTCCCGGGACCAAAACCGGTGCCGTGGCCGCCGTCGCGCTTTCCGTGCTGATGATCCCCGTGGTGGTGCGTTCCAGCGAGGAAATGCTGAAGATCGTCCCCAACGAACTGCGTGAAGCTGCGTACGCGCTGGGCGTGCGCAAGTGGCGCACCATCCTCAAGGTGGTGATTCCGACGGCGATCTCCGGCATCGCGTCGGGCGTCACCCTGGCGATCGCCCGCGTTATCGGTGAGACCGCGCCCATCCTGGTCACCGCAGGGTTCGCCACCAGCATCAACTCCAACGTGTTCAGTGGCTGGATGGCGTCGCTGCCCACCTTCATCTACACCCAGATCCTGAACCCCACCTCGCCGGCGAACCCCGACCCGTCGTCGCAGCGCGCCTGGGGTGCCGCCCTGGTGCTGATCATCCTGGTGATGGTCCTCAACCTCGCGGCACGGCTGATTGCCAGGATCTTCGCCCCCAAGACCGGCCGCTGACGGCCGGGCCGCCCCAACCCCTTCCGGTCCTGCGGGCCGGATGCCAGACTTCAATTCATACCCAGTCAGTGAAGGAACAACATGTCTAAGCGCATCGACGTCAAGGACCTGAATGTCTACTACGGCGATTTCCTTGCCGTGGAGGACGTCACCATCAACATCGAGGCCAAGTCCGTAACGGCATTCATCGGCCCCTCAGGCTGCGGCAAGTCCACGTTCCTGCGGACACTGAACCGCATGCATGAGGTCCTTCCCGGTGCCCGCGTGGAAGGCGAGGTCCTGCTGGACGGGGACAACCTCTACGGCCCCGGGGTGGACCCCGTCACCGTCCGCTCGCAGATCGGCATGGTGTTCCAGCGCCCCAATCCGTTCCCCACCATGTCCATCCGCGACAACGTGCTGGCGGGCGTGAAGCTGAACAACAAGAAGATCTCCAAGGGCGAGGCCGATGTCCTGGTGGAACGCTCCCTGAAGGGCGCCAACCTGTGGAACGAGGTCAAGGACCGCCTGGAGAAGCCGGGCTCCGGCCTCTCCGGCGGACAGCAGCAGCGGCTCTGCATTGCCCGGGCCATCGCCGTGGAACCGCAGGTGATCCTCATGGACGAGCCGTGCTCCGCGCTGGACCCCATCTCCACGCTGGCCATTGAGGACCTCATCAATGAGCTCAAGGACCAGTACACCGTGGTGATCGTGACCCACAACATGCAGCAGGCAGCCCGCGTGTCGGACCGCACAGCCTTCTTCAACATTGCAGGCACCGGCAAGCCCGGCAAGCTCATTGAGGTGGGGGACACCCAGACCATCTTCAGCAACCCCGTCCAGAAGGCCACTGAGGACTACGTCTCCGGCCGGTTCGGGTAAAGCCGCCACAGCATGGAGGCGGCCCGCGGGGAGGGGCGCGGAACACTGCGGGGCAGAGCCAAGTTAGAAGTCCGAAAAAGCTGCTGGCCAGAATCGGAAGCATTTAGTACGCTGAACTAGATACTTTGGAAACTAGTAAATAGCATGCTTAGGAGTTTTCCCTTGACGCAGATGGCAACCGGCCGCAGAGGCCACCAGCTTAAAGTTTCCAGGCCCGGAACCGCGAGTGCCGTCCAGCAGAACGATCCCCTTGACCATCTGTACACCGGCGCCCCTGTGTCCTTTGAGGATGCGGGCGCTCCGGTTTCTTTCGCCGACTCCGGCACGGCTGCAGCCCCTGTGCCTGCCGCCGCAACCGGCGCTGCGGACGGGGAGGACTACGTTTCCGCGGTATGGCGCACCAGTTCGTACCTGGAAACTGTCCAGTGGGAGCTGGATGTTGCCCACGAGTCGCTCAGGCAGGCCATCAAGCAGGCGGCGAGCCAAGGGGTGGACCAGGGTGCGCTGCTCCAGGCGGCGAATATGACGCCGGAGGAGCTGGCAGCAGCACTGTTGGACAGCCCTCCTGCATTTCCCGCAGCCACGTAGCTGCTGTAGCAATGTGCTGCTACTCCGGGATTTCCAGCTGGAAGCCGCACCGGCAGCGCAGGACACGGGTGGGCAGGCAGACCATGTTAAGGCTGCCGCCGTTGTTGCTGCTCCGGTAGCAAAGCCTTTCGATTTCCAGCCCCGCATCTTCCAGGGGGAATCCGCAGTGGATGTAGTCATCGCCGAACATGATGACCTTGGCCATCCAGCGGACCTGGTGGAGGGCCGCGGCAACATCCCCCGCGTAGGCGAGGTGCTCGCTGAACAATCCGCAGTCGTTGCAGGTGTAGGAGACGGTGACCAGGTCCCCGTTGGCTGCCCCCATTGCCCTGACGGCATGGATGGTCAGCTGGTGCTCCGTACCGCAGGTTTCGCAGCGCAGCTGGCGTGGCTGGGGTGGGGATTGCCGGGGATTTGAAGTAGACACGATGCCTGCTCTTTTCCACAGTGTGCATCCTGGCCGCCGATATGCTGCAGCGGCGTTGTCCGCGGCCGTGCACCCGGCGGCGGATGGTGGTCCCTTACTGCTGTGTGCCGTTTACTGCTGTGTGGCTATGAATTGCTTGGGACCCACTTTCGAATCTACGTCACCGGAATGCGGCTGTACAGGGAAGGGCGGGCAACCGTAGTGAACCCGTAACCGTAACCAACGTCCCGACCCGGTTCACCTAGCGTGCGAACGGGGTCATCGCCAGCGCCAGCACAAACGCCAGTGCAGCCGTGGCCAGCGGGGTCAGCAGCCAGAGCCCCACGATCCGGATCACCAGTTTCCGGTTCGTGACGGAGAAATGCTGGTTCTCGCCCGCGCCCAGGACTGCCGCCGTCACCGTGTGCGTGGTGGACAGCGGCCAGTGCAGCCCGATGGCGCCCACGAAGAGCATCACCGCGCTGAAGATCTGGGCCACAGAACCCCGCAGGGGATCGATCCGGGTGATCTTGTACGCGATGGTGTGCGAGATCCGCCAGCCCCCGAACAGCGTCCCGGCAGCCATCATGACGGCGGACAGCAGAACCACCCACAAGGGTATGGTGCCGGGATCGGAATATCCTGCCGCCAGCAGGGCCAGGAGCAGCACCGCGCTCACCCGCTGCCCGTCCTGCAGGCCATGCCCAAAAGCCACCGCCCCGGCAGCGATGGCCTGGCTCCTGCGGAAGCGGTGGTTGACCACGTTGGGCTGCGTGTAGCGTGCCGCCCACGTGGCCGGATACACCAGCATGAAGGCGCCGCTGTAGGCAACGAGCGGGGACAGAACCAGCGGCAGCACCACCTGGAACAGCAGGGACTGGTCCACCCCTCCCACGCCGGAACCGCCCACCGCCAGGCTGGCCAGGCCCGCGCCGGCCAGGCCGCCCACCAGGGCGTGCGTGGAGGAAGCCGGAATGCCCCGCCACCACAACAGGATTCCCCAGGCGCAGGCGCTCGCCAGGCCGGCCACCAGGATGCTCAGGCCACCGTTGCCCGGTGGAAGACTGATCCAGGCCTGGCTGACGGCCACGGCCAGGCCGGCGCTCAGCAGGGCGCCCACAAAGTTGAAGAAGGCCGCCAGCAGCACCGCCACGCTGGGGGTGAGTGCCCGGGTCCGCACCGCAAGCGCCACGGACGTGGAGGCATCACGGAAGCCGTTAAGGAAGGTAAACGCCGCGGCCAGCAGGACCACGAAACCGAAGATGACCGGGGTCACCTCAGGATTCCTTGACGATGATGCTGCCCACCTGGGTGGCGATCCGCCGCATGTCCTTGGTGACTTCCACCAGCTGGTTGGCGATGTCCCGGTTGCGGGAATACTGCGCCCATTTCATGTCCGCAATCATGTCCGCCACCCACACCCGGTGCGTCCTCTCGGCGCGCTGGGCAAGGCGGAGGATTTCGATCCAGTAGTCCTCGAGGTCGTCCAAGTTGTTGAGCCGGCGCATGGCGTCCACTGTCAGCTCGGCCTGCCGGCTGATGATCTCCAGCTGGTCGGCCGCACGTTTGGGCAGCCGCTCCAGTTTGTACAGGGCCACCAGCTCGGCGGCCGCGTCCATTTTTTCCATCGCCTCGTTGAGGTAGCGGGAGAGCGCATACATGTCCTCGCGGGGGAGGGGGTTCACGAAGCTTGTGCGCATGTGCGTCAGGAGGGCGAAGTGCAGTTCAGCCGACTTCGCCTCGTGGTTGTGCATGTCCTCCACGAGCTTGCCGTGCTCGGCGGCGGGGACGCCCAGGATTTCCGCAAGGGTGGCACTGGCCAGCACGATCTGCTGGGCCAGCTGCGAAAGGAGGTTCAGCCCGGCGGGCTCCTGGGGAAAAAGGCGCAGCTTCACGTGTTTACCGGTCTCCGGGAAAAGTACAGGGCGGGGGGTTGCTGCCGTGTGACTTGACCCCGGCGGGCAACTGAGCCCCACTCTACCGGCCTGTGGCTGGGCACCTGAAGAACAGCGCGGCGAAGCCCCTGAGAAATGGGCCGGGAGCCGGGCCGGGAGGTGCGGGAGGGAAACCGTCCGGCAGCAGGCATGAAAATGGTGCCGAACCGGATACGCCTCTCGGCGGTAGGCCGCTCTAGGCGGCTAATTGTTGAAGCCCGGGGGTTTCGCGGCTCGGCACCGGTTTCAGTTTTCTACTTTGGCTGGCGCAAGTCAATCTTGACAGATGGGGCCAGGGCGGGGCAGCGGGGCTGATTCAGTCGAGTTCTCCCAGTCGCCACGCGTTCGCGGCGTGCTCCAGGTCCTCGGCGGTCTTCACCAGCTGGTGCGAGTTCCGCGTGAGTTTGCTGGCGTGCGCTTCGTTGCCATGCTCGGCACCGTCGGCGATGGTTGCCTGGCCGAGCGCCACTACCCGGCAGAACGCTGCGGAACGTTCCAGCGCAACGTCGAATTCGCCGTCGAAGGCTCCGGAAAGGATGGCGTCCGCCATGCTCCGCATCTCATCTGCGCCCGGCGGCTCGGCCGCCCCTGCCACCACGTTGGACACCTGGGCGGTGTCCTTGCCGGCCCGGAAGTACACCGAGATGCGTTCCGGGTCCTGGACCGTGGCAGCGCGCAGGGCGTACAGGCGCCACAGGGCGCCGGGCAGTGAACGTGCGGGACTCTCCGCCCACATCTCCGCGATGGCCTCGAGCCCCTGCTCGTCGGCGAGCTTCACCAGGCGTTCGGTGACCACGGGATCGTCGCTGTCACGGCCGTGGCGGACCAGCGCCTGGGCAGCGAGGTGGGCGGCCTCCGAGATGCGCGCGGGATCCGCGCCTCCGGCGAAGGGCTCGAAGTCGACGGGAGCGAAGGGCTTGGGCTTGTGGTGCCGGTTCGCGCCGCCGTACTGGCTGGATCCTGCTTGCTCACTCATGCCCCCACGCTACTCCTGTGCCGAGGCGGAAATCGAGCATCCGCCGCTCCCGCCGCCGCTGGATTCCGCGGCGGGCGGCTGGCCGGGAGCCCCGTGCGAACCCGCCGGAACCATGGGTTAGAGTATTAACGTCCAGAAATGGATTGGGCCGGGTGGCCCGCACATACGCTGCGAACCATCCGGCAGGGGCCTTTAGCTCAGTTGGTAGAGCATCGGACTTTTAATCCGTGGGTCGTGGGTTCGAGCCCCACAGGGCCCACTCTTTGAGAGAAGAGTGGTACGTCCCCGGCATCCTGGCAACAGGACGCCGGGGACGTTTTCTTTTCCCGGACCGGATCCGCGGGCAAGCCCAGAACTCCCGTATCCAGGCCAAACAGGGTATCCGGGCCAACCGGCGGGCAGAATGGGCACATGGCAAAAAGCAGCAAGGGGCGGATGCCGCGCCTGGAAGATGTGGCGGACCGGGCAGGCGTCTCCCACCAGACCGTCTCCCGCGTGATCAACAACCACCCCAATGTCAGCGAAGCGACGCGCGCCAAGGTTGAGGCGGCCATCGCCGAACTGGGGTACCGGCGCAACACCGCTGCCCGGAGCCTGGTGACCCGGCGCTCGCAGACCATCGGTGTCCTGGCCAGCGAACTGTCACAGTACGGCCCGGCCCATACCCTCCTGGGTGTGGAGCAGGCGGCGCGGAACGCCGGCTACTTTGTCAGCATCGCCGCCCTGCGCGAGGTCAGCCGGGATGCCATTGCCGACGCCGTGAGCCACTTCATGGACCAGGCCGTGGACGGGATCGCGGTGCTGGTTCCGCACTCGGACACCCTGCTTGCCCTGGATGAAATGCGGCTGCCCGTGCCCGTGGTGGCCGTGGGGTCCCTCGGCAACAGCAATGTCAGCGGGGCCATGGTGGACCAGCGCCGCGGCGCCCAGCTCGCCGTCGAACACCTTATTGGGCAGGGACACCGCCGGATCGGGCACCTGGCAGGACCCCCGGACTGGATCGACGGTTCGGAACGCGCGGAGGGCTGGCGCGAGGCGCTCCTGGACGCCGGGCTCGGGGACGACCTCCTGCTGCAGGGCGACTGGAGCGCCGGCAGCGGGTATGCCGCCGGCCGGAAGCTCGCCGCCGACCGCCGTGCCACGGCACTCTTCGTGGGGAACGACCAGATGGCCCTGGGCATGCTGCGCGCGTTCGCCGAAGCGGGGGTCAGGGTGCCCGACGACGTCTCCGTGGTGGGCTTCGATGACCAGCCGGAATCGGGGTACTTCACCCCGCCGCTCACCACGGTGCGGCAGGACTTCGAGGAGCTGGGCCGCCGCTGCATGGACATCATGCTCAAGGAGATCGAAGCCGGCGCCGCGGTCAGTTCCACCGTGGTCACGCCGGAACTGGTCCTCCGCGCCAGCACCGCCCCGCCTGTGGAGGCCGCCCCGTAACCGCGGTCATGACGGGTGCCGGTGTCCGCCCCGGTGCCCGGCGCAAAAAATTTTAAAAAGAATTTCCATGCACGTGCATCCAACTCCGATGCTGCGCCGGTAGTAGAGGTGTAAGCAAAAGATGCCCGCGAGGCGGGCCGATCAATGGAGATAGACATGCGCAACAGGATTTTCACAGCAGGCGCCGGTGCAGCGGCAATCGCAGCAGCCATCGCTCTCGCCGGCCCGGCCCAGGCTGCGGAGGGGGACGCCCAGCTGTCCGTCCTCCACGGTGTCCCCGGCCTGACCGTCGACGTCTGGGTCAACGGTGACCGGACCCTCGATGACTTCACCCCCGGCAGCCTGGCCGGCCCGCTTGCACTGCCGGCAGGAGCCTACGAACTCGCCATTACCGCCTCGGATGCCGCTGATGCTTCCGCGGCCGTCATCGGCCCCGTAAGTGTCACGCTGGCCGCCAACGGCAACTACACCGCCGTCGCCAACCTCGATGCAGCCGGCAACCCCACAGCCAACCTCTTCACCAACGACGTCTCCCAGATCGAGGCCGGCAAGGGCAAGCTGACCGTCCGGCACACCGCTGCCGCTCCCGCCGTCGACATCCTGGCAGGCGGTTCCCCCGTCATCACCAACCTTGCCAACCCGAACGAGCAGACGCTGACGCTGGACCCCGGCACCGTTCCGGCAGCAGTTGCCGCCACCGGAACCACCGCCCCGGTCATCGGCCCGGCCGACGTCACGATCGCCGAAGGCACGCACACCATCGTGTACGCCTGGGGCAGCCTCGCGGACTCGAACCTGCAGCTTGCCGTGCAGACCATTGAGGGCCTGCACTCCGCTCCGGGTTCAGTGCCGGGTGCCCTTGACGGCTCCACCGTTGCAGCTCCGGCAGACTCCACTGCCCTGATGGTCGGTTTCGGCGCCGCAGCCCTGGCACTGATCCTCGGCGGCGTGGGCGCAGCCCGCACCGTCGCCGCCCGCCGGGCAGAGTAGCACCACTGGCGGCCGCCCGGTGAATGCCGGGCGGCCGCCGCTTTTCGCATCCGCTGCGCAGGCTCCTTCCCGGGCCTGCCGAGAGAAAGGCCGGGCACGATGAAAGCCGGACACATGGAAACAGGCACGACGACGGCAGGGGAGTCCCGCCGTCGGTCCTCCGTTTTCCAGGGCGCGGGAGTCCTGCTCGCCGGGGCCCTGATGCTTTCCTCGTGCGCGGCAGACTCTTCCCTGCCGGCGTCATCCCCGGCCCCGAGTGCCAGCCAGGCACCTGCTGCGCAGCCCGCCCAGCCCGAAAGTCCTGCCCCCGAAAGCCCTGCTCCCGAAAGTCCTGCGCCGGCAGCTGCGGCGGCGACCACCAGCCCGGCGGCTGTCCCCGATATTCCCGTGCGTGCCGCCACCCCGGCGGCGGTGGTGGCGGCGCCGGTCCCGATCTCCCTGGCTGTTGCCGGCACCCCCATCGACATGCCGGTGGTGCCGGTAG
Source organism: Pseudarthrobacter oxydans (assembly GCF_013314975.1). Lineage (GTDB taxonomy): Bacteria > Actinomycetota > Actinomycetes > Actinomycetales > Micrococcaceae > Arthrobacter > Arthrobacter oxydans. The sequence continues at coordinate 67,395 of NZ_JABTYH010000014.1, forward strand.
GGGTCTCTGACGGTGGAGCGATGGAAATCCCGGACGCGTTCGACCGGGCCGGCTGGTACCGCTTCGGCCCCGCGCCGGGAGCCGCGGCCGGCACGTCCGTGATCGCCGGGCATATCGATACGAAGTCTGACAATGCGCCCTTTTCCGCGCTGAAGTCCGTAGCGGCCGGAACGCTGGTGCAGGTGGGCCGGGAGGGCGCGCCGGCCCTGAACTACCGCGTGGTGAGCGTTGAGCTGATGGCCAAGGACCGGTTCGATGGCAGCTCCGTGTTCCGGCGGTCCGGGCCCCACGAACTCAAAGTCATCACATGCGGCGGCGAGTGGCTGGACGAACGAATGGACTACAGCGACAATGTGATTGTCACCGCGGTCTTGGAGTGAGCGGTGATCCTGCCATGATTGTCGCCACCGACGCCGCGAAGGAGCCCCGTTTGGTATCTCCCGACCAGGCTCCGCCGGGGTGGGAAGACGGCCTGACGCCGTCCTTCCTGGCAGGCGATGAACGTGCCCTGGCGGCCGCTTACCGGGAGTTTGCCCCGCTGGTCCACACCCTGGCGCTGCGTTCCCTGCCGGACCGTTCCGCGGCCGACGACGTGACGCAGGAGGTGTTCATCCGGGTGTGGCGCTCCCGGAGCACGTTCAATCCCCAGGTGGCCCGGCTGCCGGCGTGGATTGTCGGGATCACCCGGAACGTCATCTCGGACACCCTGTCGGCCTCGGCACGGGAAGCCAGGAAAGCCGTGGCAGTGGCCGGCGCCGGTTTGGCCGACGAAGCCGGTACCGGCCATGAGGACGCCGAGCTCCTGGCTGACAGGCTCCTCCTGGACGGGGAGCTGGACCGTCTCGGCGAGCCCCAGGGTTCCATCATGAAGCTTGCCTTCTACGATGACCTGACGCACGAACAGATTTCAAGAAAACTCGGCCTGCCCCTTGGTACGGTCAAAAGCCATATCCGCCGCAGCCTGTCCCACCTGAGAAACAGATTGGAGGTAAACCATGCCGCATCCTGATCCGGAAGAGTTGAGCCTCCTTGCGCTGTACCAGGACTGGGAGGACCGCAGCACCAGGGACCACCTGCAGGTTTGCCCCGAATGCGCAGCGGACTTCGCGGCACTGCGCCGCACTGTCGAGGCCGTCAAAACACCGCCCGAAACCGGCCGCCTTGAGGTGCCTGGCCCGCAGGTCTGGGAAGGGATCCACCGGGAGCTTGGTCTCTCGGAGTCCGTGCACGGGGACCCCTTGGCCGGCGTCAGGGAACATTACGCCACTTCGCGGCCCGGATGGGCGCAGGAGGAAGCAGCTGCAGCGGAAGGCGCGGATGATGCCCCGGCCTCCGGCCACGGTGTCCGGCAGGCGGAACCCGCCGCGGAACGTGAAAGCCTCGCCGAGCCGGTGTCGCTCCAGGACAGGGCAGCGTCCCGTCCTGCCAAGCGCCGGTCCGCGGCGTGGTGGCAGCGTCCGGGGCCATGGATGGCTGCCGCTGCGGCGGCGGTCCTGGTGACCGCCGGCGCCGTCTGGTCCCTGAACCAGGCGCCCCGGCCGCTGGCGGAAGCGGACCTGGCACCGCTGGCCCAGTTTTCCGCCGCCGGTTCGGCGCGGGTGGTGGAGTCCGCGGACGGGTCCCGGGCGCTGGAAGTCCGGCTCAGCAAGGATGAGGCCCAGGGCTACCAGGAGGTCTGGCTGATCGCGCCCGACCTCTCGCGCCTGGTGAGCCTGGGGGTCATGAACTCCGAATCCGGAACCTTCCAGTTGCCGGCCGGGCTGGAAATCTCGGAGTATCCGATTGTCGACGTCTCCGACGAGCCCGTCGACGGCAACCCCGCCCACTCAAGCGTCAGCATTGCCAGGGGCACGCTCGCCACCTGACCTGCTTCTCCGCCGCACCGTGGCAACCACCTTGGGCCACTGCGTGGTCACGCCTGCGGCTGCCAGTGCCGCCGCAACGTGAAAGTGCAGCATCGGATGCAATGAGTGGGCGGCGCCTCAGTCGGTTTCGCCCGTTCAGCCTCCGGGGAACCTGCCCGAATCATGGCGGCCATCATCAGCAAGGCTCCGCGGGGGCGTACGGAGCTGTTGACTTCCCTCTTGTTAGCGCTCACAATTGGGCGCAGGCCGCGAAGTGGCGGCAAGCTATGGAGGAAGTTTCTTATGGACGCAGTGGACGCTCCGGATTCGTTTGTCATCGGTGTGGATTATGGAACGCTGTCAGGCCGTGCCGTGGTGGTGCGGGTCCGCGACGGCAAGGAGCTCGGCAGCGGTGTGTACGACTACCCGCACGCCGTGGTGACTGATGTCCTGCCGGAAGATGTGGCAGGCAGGGGCGCCGACGGTCAAGCCGTCCGCCTGCCCGGGGAGTGGGCCCTGCAGGTGCCGAACGACTACCGCGACGTCCTGCGCCACGCGGTTCCCGCCGCCCTGGCGGAGGCCGGCATCGACCCGGCCGCCGTCGTCGGAATTGCCACGGACTTCACCGCCTGCACCATGGTGCCTGTCACGTCCGACGGCACCCCTCTGAGCGAGCTGGACCGCTTCCGGAACCGCCCCCACGCGTACGTCAAGCTCTGGCGCCACCACGCGGCGCAACCGCAGGCCGACCGGATCAACCGGCTGGCAGCCGAACGCGGCGAAGACTGGCTGCCGCGGTACGGAGGGCTCATCTCCTCCGAATGGGAGTTTGCCAAGGGCCTGCAGCTGCTTGAGGAAGACCCCGAAACCTACGCCGAGATGGACCACTGGGTTGAGGCTGCCGACTGGATTGTCTGGCAGCTGTGCGGCCGGTACGTCCGCAACGCCTGCACGGCCGGGTACAAAGGCATCTACCAGGACGGCCGCTACCCCTCCCTGGACTTCCTGGCCGCACTGAACCCGCAGTTCCAGGACTTCGTCAGCACCAAGCTCGAGCACACCATCGGCCGGCTGGGTGACGCTGCCGGGTACCTCACTGCCGAGGCGGCCGCCTGGACCGGACTGCCGGAAGGCATCGCCGTAGCCGTGGGAAACGTTGACGCCCATGTCACGGCGCCGGCGGCGAAGGCGGTGGATCCCGGGCAGCTGGTGGCCATCATGGGGACCTCCACCTGCCACGTCATGAACGGCGCCGAGCTGCGCGAAGTGCCGGGCATGTGCGGGGTGGTGGACGGCGGGATCGTGGACGGGCTCTGGGGGTATGAAGCCGGGCAGTCCGGCGTCGGCGACATCTTCGGCTGGTTCACCAAGTACGGCGTGCCCCCCGAATACCACCGCGCCGCCGGGGAAGCCGGCCTGGGCATCCATGAATACCTCACCGAACTGGCATCCCGCCAGGCTATCGGCCAGCACGGGCTCATCGCCCTGGACTGGCACTCGGGCAACCGTTCCGTGCTGGTGGACCATGAGCTGTCCGGGATCGTGGTGGGCCAGACCCTCGCCACCAAGCCCGAGGACACCTACCGGGCACTGCTCGAGGCCACCGCGTTCGGCACCCGCACGATCGTGGACGCTTTCCGCGAGGCTGGCGTCCCGGTCAAGGAATTCATCGTGGCCGGCGGCCTGCTAAAGAACCCGCTCCTGATGCAGATCTACGCGGACGCCACGGGCCTGCAGCTGTCCACCATCGGCTCTGCCCAGGGCCCGGCCCTCGGCTCGGCCATCCACGCTGCCGTCGCCGCCGGAAAGTACGCGGACATCCGGGAGGCCGCTGCCGCCATGGGTTCCGAACCCGGCGAGGTGTACACTCCCATCCCGGAAAACGTGGCCGCCTACGGGGAACTCTTCCAGGAGTACAAGACGCTTCACGACTACTTCGGCCGCGGCAGCAACGATGTCATGCACCGGCTCAAGGCCATCCAGCGCAGGGCTGCCGGAGCAGTTCTTCCCGGCACCACGGCAGGGTCCACGGTCCGCGCCACGGCGGAGGTCTCCGCGTGAGCCCCGGGCCAGGAACCGTGGAAACCATCGCCCGCGTCCGGGAGGAAGTGTGCGCCCTGCACGCGGAGCTGACACGCTACGAACTGGTGGTGTGGACCGCCGGCAACGTCTCGGCCAGGGTTCCCGGCCAGGACCTTATGGTCATCAAGCCCTCCGGCGTCTCCTACCAGGACCTGACTCCGGAACAGATGGTGGTCACCGACCTTTATGGTGTCCCGGTAGCGGGAAACAGCGACGGCGCGTGGGGCAACCCGGGGCTGTCGCCGTCGTCGGACACCGCCGCCCATGCCTACGTCTACCGGCACATGCCGGAGGTGAACGGCGTGGTGCACACGCACTCCACCTACGCCACCGCCTGGGCCGCCCGCGGCGAAGCCATCCCGTGCGTGCTCACCATGATGAGTGACGAATTCGGCGGCAGCATCCCGGTGGGTCCGTTCGCGCTGATCGGTGACGACTCGATAGGCCACGGCATCGTGGAGACGCTTAAGAACTCCAATTCGCCGGCCGTGCTGATGCAGAACCACGGGCCGTTCACCATCGGCAAGGACGCAAAGTCCGCGGTAAAGGCAGCCGTGATGTGCGAGGAAGTGGCCCGGACCGTCCATATCTCAAGGCAGCTCGGCGAGCCCGTCCCCATCGACCAGGCGCACATCGACTCGCTCTACGCCCGCTACCAGAACGTCTACGGCCAGTAGGCCGTCACAAACTTTTCCAGGAGAAAACCCATGAGCACCGCAGCAAACACTTCCCTTGACGGCTACGAGGTCTGGTTCCTCACCGGCAGCCAGCACCTTTACGGCGAGGACGTCCTCAAGCAGGTGGCCGCCCAGTCCCAGGAGATCGCCAACCAGCTCAACGCTTCAACGGACGTCCCGGTCAGGATCGTCTGGAAGCCGGTCCTGACCGATTCGGACGCCATCCGCCGCACCGCGCTGGAGGCCAACTCGGACGATTCCGTCATCGGCGTCACCGCCTGGATGCACACCTTCTCCCCGGCCAAAATGTGGATCTCCGGGCTGGACCTGCTCCGCAAGCCACTGCTGCACCTGCACACGCAGGCGAACGTGGAGCTGCCCTGGGCGGACATCGACTTCGACTTCATGAACCTGAACCAGGCCGCCCACGGCGACCGCGAGTTCGGCTACATCCAGTCCCGCCTGGGCATCGCCCGCAAGACCGTGGTGGGGCACGTCTCCAACCCTGATGTGGCCCGCCAGGTGGGTTCCTGGCAGCGCGCCGCCGCGGGCTGGGCCGCCATCCGGACCCTGAAGCTGACCCGCTTCGGGGACAACATGCGCAACGTCGCCGTCACCGAAGGCGACAAGACCGAGGCGGAGCTGCGCTTCGGCGTCGCGGTTAATACCTGGTCCGTCAACGAGCTCGCCGACGCCGTGCACGGCGCGGCGGAGTCCGACGTCGACACGCTTGTTGCCGAGTACCAGGACCTTTACGACGTGGTTCCGGAGCTCCGCGCAGGCGCCGCCAGGCACGGGTCCCTCCGCTACGGCGCCCGGATCGAACTGGGGCTGCGCAGCTTCCTGGAAGCCAACGGCTCCGCCGCGTTCACCACCTCCTTCGAGGACCTGGGCGCGCTCCGCCAGCTCCCCGGCCTGGCTGTCCAGCGCCTGATGGCGGCCGGTTACGGCTTTGGCGCGGAGGGCGACTGGAAGACCGCCATCCTGGTCCGCGCCGCGAAGGTGATGGGTGCCGGACTGCCCGGCGGCGCATCCCTGATGGAGGACTACACCTACCACCTGGAACCGGGCGCCGAGAAGATCCTCGGCGCGCACATGCTGGAGGTCTGCCCCTCGCTGACGGCCGCGAAGCCCCGTCTGGAGATCCACCCGCTGGGCATCGGCGGCAAGGAGGACCCCGTCCGCCTGGTGTTCGACGCCGATGCCTCCGCGGGCGTCGTCGTGGCCCTTTCGGATATGCGGGACCGCTTCCGCCTGGTGGCGAACGCCGTCGACGTGGTCCCCCTGGAGCAGCCGCTGCCCAGCCTTCCCGTCGCCCGCGCGCTCTGGGAGCCCAAGCCCGACTTCGCCACCTCCGCCGCCGCCTGGCTCACCGCGGGGGCCGCGCACCACACCGTCCTGTCCACGCAGGTGGGCATGGACGTGTTCGAGGACTTCGCGGAAATCGCCAAAACCGAACTGCTGACCATCGACGAGGGCACCACCATCCGGCAGTTCAAGAAGGACCTGAACTGGAACGCCGCCTACTACAAGCTGGCGGGCGGGATCTAGGCAAAAACTCCAGGGATGGGGTGTTGGCCGACGTGCGGGCTCAGCGTCCGAAGTGTGCGCGGGGCGGCCCTTCGGGCAGCTTGTCGAGGATGTCCTCGGCCACCCTGCGCACCTTGATGTTGCGGTGACTTGAGGCCTTGGCGAGGATGGAAAACGCCTCGTGGTAGGAGCACCTGTTCTGGGCCATGATCACTCCGCAGGCGACGTTGATGGAGGTCCGGCTGTCCAGGGCTGAGCGCAGGTCCGTGGCGGTGGTCCTGGCTGAATGCAGGTTGACGGCCACTTCCAGGCTCTTTGCCGCGAGCCCGGCGAAGCCGCGGGCCTCCGCGATGACCTGCAGCGGGAAGGCCTTGGCATCCTGGGCGAAAAATGCAAGGGCGGCAGGCGTGTCAGCCGGGCCGGACCCGTCGCCGTCGGAATCAGCAGCGACCCGAAGCCTGATTCCCATGGCGCTGCCGAAGCCTGACAGCTGGAGCTGCGTGGAATACCGCGGCCAGCGGAAATCCCCGTTGCGCTGGAGCACGGCTACCGGATGATGGCCGGCCAGCACCTCGTGCAGGGGGCCCTCCTCGGCCTGCTGCTCCCACTCCAGGAGCCCCACAACGTCCTCCGAGGTACCGGTGACAGCGGAGCTCCTCTTCGGCTGGTGCACCACCACGCCGCATTCGATCTGCAGGCCTGTGGCCCGGACAATGGTCCGGACGGCTGCGGCGGCAAGGACATCAAGGGATTCGCGCAGGCTGTGCGTCCCGCTCACCAGGTCGAGGAGGAGGCCGTCCTGGATTCCGCTGTCCGGATGCCCGGCCTCGCCCCCCAAAGCGGGTGCTGCCGGTCCGGGCGTGGGCGGACCATGGTCCGCGCCCTTCCGCACACGTAGAGGGCCGGCGACGGCTGGGGGAGAGGCCTTGGTCTCAAAGGCCTCCTCGTCGCCGGCCCCGTTTAGTACCCGTGCCCTGCGGGCCGGGAAAGCCGAACTTATGTTTTGTGCGTGCATTGCAGTCTCACACCCCCTCGTGAGACAAGTACTACGAGTCAGACGACGTCTTGTCTCTGAGAAGAACTTAGTTCGGCGATTCATCCCGGTGAATGCGTAAGGAGTACCCGACTTTCAGATTAGGTACTACTTGGATTTCCGGCCGGCATCCCTCTGCCCCTGTTGCCGCAGGTGGGGTGCGGACAGCGCCGCGCGGTTCCAGGGCCTGCCTCCACCGCGAGTTTGCGTCCGGATGCTTGACTCCTGCCGCGGCAGCCCCAAGAATGTTTCTATAACGTTGTAAAAATGAGAAACGAGGATGTTTTCGTGACCGCTGCAGAACCAGCCACCGCCAGGATCACCATTGACCCCGCCTTTACCGTGGGGCCGGTCCGGCGCCGCACTTTCGGTGCCTTCGTGGAGCACCTTGGCCGCTGCGTGTACACCGGAATCTTCGAGCCGGAGCACCCCAAGGCGGACGAGGACGGCTTCCGCACCGACGTGCTGGAACTGACCCGCGAACTCGGAGTGTCCACAGTCCGCTATCCCGGCGGCAACTTCGTCTCCGGCTACCGCTGGGAGGACGGTGTTGGCCCCGCTGACAAACGTCCGGCCCGGCTGGACCTCGCCTGGCACTCCACAGACCCCAACCTGGTGGGTGTGGACGAATTCGCCAAGTGGTCAGCCAAGGCCGGCGTCGAACCCATGATGGCCGTGAACCTGGGCACCCGCGGCACGCAGGAAGCGCTTGACCTGCTGGAGTACTGCAACATCGACGGCGGCACGGCCCTTTCGGACCAGCGCCGGGCCAACGGTGCGGAGAACGGGTACGGCATCAAGATGTGGTGCCTGGGCAACGAAATGGACGGCCCGTGGCAGATCGGCCACAAGAACGCCCTCGAATACGGGCGGCTGGCAGCCGACACCGCCCGCGGCATGAGGATGATCGAACCCGGCCTGGAGCTCGTGGCGTGCGGCAGCTCAGGCCCCACCATGGACACTTTCGGTGAGTGGGAACGTGTTGTCCTTTCGGAAACCTACGACCTTGTGGACCTGATCTCGGCCCACCAGTACTTCGAGGACTTTGGCGACCTGCAGGAGCACCTTTCCGCGGGGTACCGGATGGAAGCCTTCATCCATGACATCGTGAGCCACATTGACCACGTGAAGTCGGTGAAGAAGTCCACCCGACAGGTCAACATCTCCTTTGATGAGTGGAACGTGTGGCACATGAGCCGCGACGAGTCCCGCGCACCCACGGGGAAGGACTGGCCGGTTGCCCCGGTCCTGCTCGAGGACACCTACACCGTAGCGGACGCCGTCGTCGTCGGTGACCTGCTGATCACCCTGCTCAAGAACACGGACCGCGTCCACTCAGCCAGCCTCGCCCAGCTGGTGAACGTCATCGCGCCCATCATGACCGAGCCCGGCGGCCGCGCCTGGAAGCAGACCACCTTCCACCCGTTCGCGCTCACGTCCCGCCACGCTTCCGGGACGGTGCTTCAGCTCGCCGTCGAATCCCCGCTGGCCAGCGGCGGCAAGACTGCAGGCTTCGCCGCCGTGTCCGCCGTCGCAACGTACGACGCTGACACGGGCGAAGCCGTGGTCTTCGCCGTCAACCGCTCTGCCACGGATGCGCTCAGCCTCGACGCCGTGGTGTCCGGCCTGGGCAACGTCCGGGTCCTCGAGGCCGTCACGTACGCCAACAAGGATCCGTACTGGCAGGCAACCGCCGATGACTCCACGTCCGTCCTGCCCGCGGAAAACGTCACGGTAAAGGCCGGCGGCGGCAGGCTCACCGCGGACCTGCCGGCCGTGTCCTGGTCCATGATCCGGCTGGCCGTCAACCAGTAGCCCCTGTCCGCGGGGAGGGGAGGGCATGACGACGGCGGCCCTCCTCTGGGAGGATGGCGGCATGGAACTCCACATCACGGGCGATCCCGCCGCGGACAAGTTGTTGAGCGAGGACGCCTTCGCGCTGCTGACAGGCATGCTGCTGGACCAGCAGGTGACCATGGAATCGGCCTTCGCCGGTCCGGAGAAAATCAGGGCCAGGATCGGATCCGTGGAGCCCGGAGCCATTGCCTCCCAGGACCCGGACGCCTTCGTGGAGATGTTCAAGGAACGGCCGGCCGTCCACCGCTTCCCCGGCTCGATGGCGGCCAGGGTTCAGGCGCTCGCAGAAACCGTGCAGAACGAGTGGGACGGCGACGCCACCGCCCTTTGGACCAGGGGCAACCCGGACGGTGCCGAGGTGCTGCGCCGGCTGAAGGCCCTGCCCGGCTTCGGCGAGCAGAAAGCCAAAATCTTCCTGGCCCTGCTCGGCAAGCAGTGCGGACTGCAGGCGCCGGGGTGGCGTGAAGCCGCCGGCCATTACGGCGAGGAGGGCTCCTATCTCTCCGTGGCCGACATCGTGGACCCGGAATCCCTCGCCAAGGTGCGGGCCAGCAAGCAGGCAGCCAAGGCGGCCGCGAAAGCGGCGAAGGCCTGACCCACGCTTCCTGGGTCAGTTCCGCCGCGGCCGTGCGTGACCGGCGGTTGCGGCAAGGCCGCCAACGTCTGCAACGATGTATGGCAGGAACTGGCGGAACCACATAAAGGAGCCACGATGGCGGTCACAATGAATGACGTTGCGAGGGCGGCGGGGGTGTCGCTTAAGACTGTCTCCAACGTGCTCAATGACTACGAGTTCATCCGCCCTGCCACCAAAAAACGGGTCCAGGATGCCATCGCGGAACTGGGCTACGAGGCCAACCTGACCGCCAGGAGCCTTCGCTCGGGGAAAACCAGGATGCTGGGCCTGGTGCTGTCCGACCTCTCAGCGCCGTACTACGCCGAGCTTGCCTCCAGGCTGATGAAGGCTGCCTCCCGCCGTGGCTATCGCGTCCTGGTGGAACAGTCGGACGCGGTTGGCGGGGTGGAATTGAACGCCTTGCAGGGCCCGTTCCGGCAGCTCACCGACGGCCTCCTCTTCACCCCGCTGGTCATTGACGCGGACGCCATCGCCGACCGCCTGGGCAGGAAGCCCCTGGTCCTGCTGGGTGAACACATCCTGGACCCCCGATTAGACCTGGTCACCATGAAAAACGGCGAGGCCGCCGCCGCCCTGACCGCCCACCTGTTGGCGGGAGGCCGCCGCCGGATTGCCGTGATCGGGGCGCATCCGGAGGAGTCCGTGGGCAGTGCCGGCCTGCGGCTCAACGGTTACCGCAAGGCCCTCGAGGAAGCAGGTGTCCCTTTCAACCCGGAACTGGTCGCCCCCTGCGAGTGGCGCCGGGACAACGGCGCCGCCGCCGTAGCCGGGCTGATGGACAGGAGTGTGGAGTTCGACGCCGTGTTCGGCCTTAACGACGTCCTGGCGCTGGGTGCCATGCACGAGCTGCTGATCCGCGGGGTCCGGGTGCCCCAGGATGTGGCGGTGGCGGGGTTCGACGACATCGACGAGGCCCGGTTCGCATCGCCTTCGCTGACCACAGTCTCCCCGGGCATGGAAGAGATCGCGGAGCGCTCCATCGGCCTGCTGATCGACCGGATCGAGGGGCGCGAGGCGGCGGAGCAGGCAGCGCACATCGAAGCCGGGTTCCAGCTGAAGGTCCGCGAGTCCGCACCCTAGGTTTCGCCCGCCCGGCCCTGGGGTACTTTTCCGGCAGAACAACGAGGAAAAGGCGGCCATATGATTGCCCTTCTTGTCATTGACATGCAGAACGCATTTTTCGAGGCGCCCGAACTTGCGGCCAGGCAGGAGCAGTTGGTGGCGTCCTGCAACCGGCTGATGGAGGGGTTCGAAGCGAGCGGGCACAAGGTCCTGCTGGTGGGGACGGAACACGAACGGGACAAATCCACCTGGTCCCTGAACATGCTGGACGATGACCAAGGCTTTATTTTCCGCGGCAGCCAGCAGGCCCAGGCCGTGCCTGGACTGGGCACCGACGGCCTGCCGCAGCTGACCAAAACGCGGGACAGTGCTTTTGTGGGAACCAACCTGCTGGCCAGGTTGCGCAACTGGGGCGCTGAGGAGGTCGTGCTCGCCGGCGTATCTACGCACAACTGCATCGCCCAGACCGGCGCGGATGCGTTCGCGCACAACATCCGCGTCACGTACGCCAAGGATGCAATGGCCTCCGAGGACAGCCAGGACGCCGCGGACATGCTGCGCATCCTCTCCACGAGCTACCGCCAGCCCGTCCAGTCCAGTGACGAGATCCTGGCCCGGCTCAGCCGCTGACACTGCCGCGTTGAACCGCCCGGACCGGCGCCCGGTGATTGGAGAGCCGGCCATAACAAACCTGAAACGTGGCGGAAATGTCCGCAACCTACTGTGGATCCCACGCCGCCGCAAGCGGCCAGCTGAAGGGACCCAACATGCATCTGATGCCGCGTGAGCAGGAAAAACTCTTGATCGTGGTGGCCGCCGACCTCGCGCGGCGCCGCCAGGCCCGCGGCCTCAAGCTCAACTACCCCGAGGCTGTGGCCATCATCAGCTACGAACTGATCGAGGGTGCCCGCGACGGCCGCAGCGTTGCCGACCTCATGAGCTACGGCACCACCCTGCTGACGCGCGGGGACGTCATGGAAGGGGTGCCCGAGATGATCCACGACGTGCAGATCGAGGCGACCTTCCCCGACGGCACCAAGCTCGTCACCGTCCACGATCCCATCCGCTGAGAGGGCAGGCCATGATTCCAGGAGAGTACGTCCTCCGGTCCGAGCCGGTGACGGCCAACGCCGGGCGGAGGGCGATCGAGGTCGCCGTGACCAACACCGGCGACCGGCCCGTCCAGGTGGGTTCCCACTTCCACTTCGCGGAAGCCAACGCCGCACTGGCCTTCGACCGGGATGCCGCCTACGGCCGGCGCCTGGACATTCCTGCCGGAACGGCAGCACGGTTTGAGCCGGGGGACGCCCGGAGCGTGCGGCTGATCGAACTGGGCGGGCGCCGCGAGGTGTTTGGGCTCAGCAACGCTGTCAACGGAAAGCTCGACGGCGGCACCCGCCCGGAAGGGGACGTCCAGTGAGTTTCGAGATCCCCCGCCGGCAATACGCGGACCTGTACGGCCCGACCACGGGTGACAAAATCCGCCTGGCGGACACCGACCTGTTCCTGGAGATCGAGACGGACCTCACCGTCTACGGCGAGGAAGTTGTCTTCGGCGGCGGCAAAGTGATCCGCGACGGCATGGGCCAGAACGGCCAGGTGACCCGGGACGGCGACGGTTCCGGCGATCTTGGTTCCGGCGATCTTGGTTCCGGCGGCGGTGTGCCGGACACCGTCATTACCAACGCCGTGATCCTGGACTGCACGGGCATCTACAAAGCAGACATCGCCATCAGGGACGGACACATCTCCAGGATCGGCAAGGCCGGCAACCCGCAGATCACCGACGGTGTGGACATCGTGATCGGAGCGAGCACCGAAATCATTGCCGGCGAGCGCAAGATCCTCACGGCCGGGGGAGTGGACACCCATATCCATTTCATCTCCCCGGACCAGATCCCCACGGCGCTGACCAGCGGCATCACCACCATGATCGGTGGCGGCACTGGCCCGGCGGAAGGCACCAAAGCCACCACCGTGACGCCCGGAAAATGGCACATCCAGCGCATGCTGCAGGCCGCCGAGGGGTTCCCCATGAACATCGGGCTCTTCGGCAAGGGCCACGCCTCCGCCGTCGAACCCCTCGCCGAGCAGATCCGTGCCGGGGCCATCGGGCTGAAGGTGCATGAGGACTGGGGCTCCACCACCTCCTCCATCGACACCTCCCTCACCGTGGCCGACGAATACGACGTGCAGGTGGCCATCCACACGGACACCCTCAACGAGTGCGGTTTCGTGGAGGACACCATCCGCGCCATCAACGGCCGCGTCATCCACACGTTCCACACCGAGGGCGCCGGCGGCGGGCACGCGCCGGACATCATCAAAATCGCCGGCATGCCCAACGTCCTGCCGGCGTCCACCAACCCCACGCTTCCCTACACGCGCAACACCATTGAGGAGCACCTGGACATGCTCATGGTGTGCCACCACCTCAATCCGGACATCCCCGAGGACGTTGCGTTCGCCGATTCCCGGATCCGCGCCGAGACCATCGCCGCCGAGGACGTCCTGCAGGACCTGGGGATTTTCTCCATCACCTCCTCCGACTCCCAGGCGATGGGCCGGGTGGGCGAGGTGATCACCCGCACGTGGCAGGTGGCGGACAAGATGAAGAAGCAGCGCGGGGTGCTGGCAGATCCCGCGGATACGGCAGATGACGACGGCGGGGCGCACGGCAGTGCGGGCAGCGACAACTTCCGCCTCAAGCGCTACGTGGCCAAATACACCATTAATCCGGCCATCGCGCAGGGCATCGCGGACTCCGTAGGTTCCGTGGAGGTGGGCAAGTTCGCCGACCTGGTCCTGTGGGATCCTGCCTTCTTCGGCGTGAAACCGGAACTGGTGCTCAAAGGCGGGCAGATCGCGTACGCGCTGATGGGGGACGCCAACGCCTCCATCCCCACTCCGCAGCCGCGCACCATGCGGCCCATGTTCGCCGCGTTCGGGAAGGCCGTGCAGCAGTCCTCCATCACCTTCCTGTCGAAGGCCGCGATCGACGCCGGGGTCCCCGCCGAGCTGGGGCTGGAAAAGGTGATCCGGCCCGTTTCCGGCATCCGTTCCCTCACCAAGGCGGACCTGAAGTACAACGACGCCACCCCGGACATCCAGGTGGACCCCGAAACGTACCAGGTGACCGTGGACGGCGAAGACGTCACGTGCGAACCATCCGACGTGCTGCCCATGGCCCAGCGCTACTTCCTCTTCTGAATTCTTCCAAGCCCCCGGAGAACCCCGTGATCATCGAAAAAGTCCTCGGCAACCTGCACGAACTCCCCGACCCGGACACCTATGCCACCCTGCACCAGGAGAAAGTGGTGCTTCCGAGCGCCCAGCTGGTCAAGCGGATCCAACGCGCCACCACGGACCACGGCAAGGAAATCGGCATCCGGCTCCCTTCTGGCTCCGGCGACCTGCGCGACGGCGACATCCTGCACGTCGAGGACGCCAACATGATCGTGGTGTCCGTGCTGCCCACCGACGTCCTGGTGATCGCACCGCGGACCATCCACGAGATGGGCGTCGTGGCACACTCCCTCGGCAACCGGCACCTCCAGGCCCAGTTCTTCGACGGTGCTTCGGAGTACGGGGCCGAGGTCATGGTGTGCGCCTACGACCACACCGTCGAGGACTACCTCCGAAGCGTCGGTGCGCCGTATACCCGCCAGGAACGCGTCATGCCTGTTCCTTTCCGCCATGCTGAACATTCGCACTAGTACCAGCGCCACTGCCAGTGTCGGCAGCTACCAGCTGGCGCTGCAGCAGCTTGTCGACTCCGCGCTTCCTACGGGGGCGTTTGTGCACTCTCTTGGTTTTGAGACTTATGTCGACGCCGGTGTGGTCCGTGATGAGGCTTCTTTTGGAGTGTGGTTGTCCGCGTTCATCTCCCAGTCGCTTTCCTATTCGGACGGGCTGGCCATCCGGTTCCTGTATGAGGGGTGGGATGCTGGGGAACTGGATGAGCTGTTGTCGGCTTCGCTGCTGCCTCGGCAGGTCCGGGAGGCCAGCGTCAAGATGGGCCTGCGGCTGCTCGAGATCGGGGCGGAGGTCTTCCCGTCGCCGGACCTGGATCTGTACCGGGACCTGGTGGCCACCGGCCGGGCCGCGGGGCACCAGCCGCTGGCGTTCGCCGTCGTCGCGCGCTCCCTGGGGGTGCCGCTGCCGGAAGCCCTCACCGCCTACCTTTTCGCCGCCGTCACCTCGTTGACGCAGAACGCCGTCCGGGCCATCCCGCTGGGCCAGAACGCCGGCCAGCGGCTGCTTCGCCAGGCGGCCGACGGCGTTGCTGCCGCCGTCGAACGGATACCGCACCTGACGCCGGACGACTTCGGGGCCGTCACCCCCGGGCTGGAAATTTCACAAATGCGGCACGAACGCCAACGTGCCCGGATGTTCATGAGCTAGCAGGAGGAACCATGGCTGAACCCATCAAAATCGGCATCGGCGGACCCGTCGGGGCGGGCAAGACGCAGCTCGTGGAGCGCCTCACCCGGCACATGAGCGGGGAAGTCTCCATGGCCGCCATCACCAACGACATCTACACCATCGAGGACGCCAAGATCCTGGCCGCCAACGGCATCCTCCCCGTGGACCGGATCATTGGCGTCGAAACCGGCGGCTGCCCGCACACCGCCATCCGCGAAGACACCTCCATGAACACCGCCGCCATCGAGGAACTCAAGACCCGGCACCCCGACCTGCAGGTCATCTTCGTCGAATCCGGCGGCGACAACCTCTCGGCCACTTTCAGCCCGGAACTCGTCGACTTCTCCATTTACATCATCGACGTGGCCCAGGGCGAGAAGATTCCCCGCAAAGCCGGCCAGGGCATGATCAAGTCCGACCTCTTCATCATCAATAAAACCGACCTCGCCCCCCACGTTGGGGCGGACCTCGCCGTCATGGAACGGGATTCCAAAGAGTTCCGCGGGGCCAAGCCGTTCTGCTTCACCAACCTCAAAACCGACGAAGGGCTCGACGCCGTCATCGAATGGGTGAGGCGCGACGTCCTGATGCTTGACCTGGCGCAATGAGCACGACGGCGGCCCCTGCACCTGAGGCGGTCATCCCATCTGGGCCTGCGTCACCGATGGGCCGTCTCGAGCTTCGAGTCGCTGTGCGTGGTCAGCGATCCGTGGCAGCGCATCAGTACCACCAGGGAGCGCTGCGAGTACTGCGGCCGCATTACCTGGATGACTCCGGGCAGGTTTGTTATGTGGTGGTAAATCCCGGCGGGGCGTACCTGGGGGCGGATCTGTTCGTGCTGGACATCGAAGTGCAGGACGGGGCTGACCTGCTCCTTACCACCCAGTCCGCCACGAAGGTCTACCGGACGCCCGGGTCCTACGCCGAGCAGCGGATGGCTGTCCGGCTGGGGGAGGGGGCACGGCTGGAGCTCATGCCGGACCAGCTCATCGCCTACCGGGAGGCCAGCTACCGGCAGCACACGCACATCACGGTTCGGCCGTCGTCGTCCCTGGTCATGGCTGAGGTGGTGACGCCGGGATGGTCGCCGGACGGCGCCGCCTTCCGTTACGAGGAGGTCCGGCTGCGCACCAGCATCCGGGTGGAAGGCCCGGACGGAATCCGGCTCCTGGCCCTGGACAACCTCCTGGTCCGCCCGCCGGCCGGGGATGTCACGGGCCTGGGGTTCATGGAGGGCTTCAGCCATGTGGGCTCGCTGCTGGTGGTTGATCCCCGGGTGGACCAGGCGCTCGCCGATGACCTGCACGCCCTGGCCCAGGACCACGATCCCCGCACCGGCATTTCCCTCACCCGCACGGCCTCGGGAACCACCGGGCTGGTACTGCGCGCCCTGTCCAACAGCACGGGGGAACTGAACAACCTGCTTGCTGCCTGCACGTCCCTCCTCCGGAAACGGCGGCACGGGCAGGAACCGCTGAACCTGAGGAAGCACTGATGACCGCCATCACGAACATCACCACGCTGTACCGGGACAGGGAGGCCCTGCCGCTGCGGACCCGCCTGCTGTTCACTTTCGGTGCGGTGGCCGCACTGCACGCGGCCGCCGTCATGCTCCTGCTGGCCGGCAACGCCGCCGGATCCGGTGCGAAGCCGCTCATCTGGGGGCTCGTCCTCACGGCCTACCTGGCGGGCGTCAAGCACAGCTTCGACTGGGACCACCTCGCCGCGATCGACAACTCCACACGCAAGTTCGTGGCACAGCGCCAGGACCCGGTGAGCGTGGGCTTCGCCTTCAGCCTCGGGCACAGTTCGGTGGTGACGCTGGCGGGGATCCTGGTGGTTGCCGGCGCCGGCATGGCAGGCCAGTTCATGCAGGACGGAACCACGGGCAACCTGGTGCTCGGGCTGATCGGCAGCGGCGTCTCCGGGCTGTTCCTGCTGGCCATGGGCCTGTTCAACGGTTCGGCCTTCGCGCGTTCGGCGCGGGCCTACCGCCGGGCCCGGACCGGGGCGACGGTTGACCCAGGCGACCTTGAGCCCCGGGGACTGGTGGCCCTGCTGCTGGCCCGGCCGCTGTCCAGGGTGCGGCGGCCGCGGAATATCTACGTGATCGGGTTCCTGTTCGGGCTGGGGTTCGATACTGCCACCACCATCGGGCTGCTGATGATGACGACGGCGGCCTCGCTGGCGGGGGTGCCGCCGTTCGCGCTCCTGGCGCTGCCGCTGGCGTTCACGGCCGCGATGACCCTTTGCGATTCGCTGAACGGGGTGGCCATGATGCGGATGTACCGTTCTGCCCTGGACGACCCCCAGCGGCGGCTGGGCTTCAACGCCGTGGTCACCGGCATCTCAGCGGTGTCCGCCCTGTTTATCGCGGTGATCACGCTGGGCGGTTTCGCCAACGCCGCCTTCGCACTGGAAGATCCCCTGACGGTGTGGCTGGAATCCCTCGACCTGGGCGACGCAGGCCTGCTGCTGGTGGCGCTGCTGCTGGCCGTGTGGGGAGCGGCGGCAGTTAAGGGACGCTTGGCGGGCAGCCCCAGGCACTGAGCGGCCGCTGCCCATAACAGGGCGGAGCGGCTCAGGGTGGGGCGGCTCAGTGCTGGGCGGCTCAGGCGGCCACCCTGCCGCTGCCCTGCCGGTGCTGCCTGCCTTTCCCCTGGGCCCGGCGCGCCACCCGCGAACCTGCGGGGACCTGCCCGCCGTCCGGAACCGCGGAGTCTGCGTGGACCTGGACCCCGTGCTCGATCAGGACCCCGGAGCCGATCCGCGAGTGGCTGCCGATGTTCACCCGGTTCCCGATCACCGTTCCGCGGCCGATGCGTACGCCGTCGCCAATAACGGCGCGCTCGCCGATTACGGCGTCGCGGTCAATCCAGCTGCCGTGGCCGATCCGGCACCCGGGACCCACCTTGGCACCCTGCTCCACATACGTCATGCGGCCGACGCGGGTATTTTCGGGGACCGAGGCTCCGGGGGCAACGAGTCCGCCGCCGTTGGCATGCCGGACGTACCGGGTGACCTTTCCGGCGTCGTCTTCCACTGAAACAAACTTCGCGTTCATTCAATCCCTCGTTAACGGCGCGGCACTCCAGCCGCACATTCAGTTAACGGTTCACAACTCAAAGGGATTCCCGAACGGCGCCGGGCGCCCCCTTCGCTACGGCGAGGCCTCCCCGTGCCCTGCGCTTTCCTCTTCGCCAGGGCCGGGGTCCTCCTCTGTCAGCAGCAGGGCAGTCCCCTGGTAGGCAGGCAGTTCGAGGAAGAAGCTGTGCAGGTCATCAACCTGGCCAACCGCTGCCCCGCTGAACAGGTCGTGCACGGCGGACCCGGGGACCAGGTGGCTGGACTGGATGCTGCCGGCAATGTCCTGGTCGGAGAAATTCAGCACCGTCACCTCCAGCGCTCCGCTGCCCAGCTGGATGACCATCACCAGCAGGCCGCGGTGTGAAACGCCGGGCACATCCAGCAGCGACCCCGTGGCGATGCCGTGTTCTTCGCGGACAGCCAGGATCTGCTGGAGCCGCCTGGCGTAGGAGCCGGGATCCTGCAGCTGGTCGGGGAGCGGGCCGTAGAGGCTGCGGGCCCGCGGCATGCCGGAGGAGGAGTGTTCCGCATCCGGGCTGGTGCCCATGATGTCGTGCGCCCCGCGGTTGATCCAGCGGGTGTCACCCTGGGCCGTGAGTTCCTCCACGCTCTTGCGGTCCAGCGCGGTGATGCCGGCAAGGTCCCAGCCGGACAGGGCAAAGACGCCGGGCTGCAGGGCGTTGTACATGGACAGGAGGATGTGCACATCCAGGATCTGCGCCTCCTGCTCCGGGGTGATGGCGTCAGGATCCTGGACCCCCAGGGCGGCCATGATGAAGCTGACCGTTGTGCAGGCGATCCCGTTGGTGGTGAACACCGCGTTGTAGGGGGCGTTCTCCCCGGTCAGGCGCTCCCGCATGGTCTGCTGGACCTGCTCCGCGAGCTGCGCCCCCGTGAGCTCCTGGCCTGCGAGCTCGAACATCTCGTCCCGGTGTCCGGCAGCGAAGTGCATCAGCTCGTAGGTCAGTTCGTCATGGTTTTGCAGCGCGTGGACCAGCGACGCCTGGTCTACACCGATCTCCATGGACAGGCGGAGCGTCAGGCGCAGCAGCTCGGTATCGGCGGTGACCAGCGCGTAGTGGTACGCCGGCCGCGTGATGAAGTCGTAGGAAAGGTCCGGGCCTGCTTCCGAGGTGGCCTTGATGTCGTCGATGGTCAGGTTCAGTTCCTGGAAGGAGAACCCGCCCACCTTGCGGATCATGGACCCGATGAGCTGGTTGGCGGCCTCGGACAGCGGGTGCCCCTCGGACCAGCCCGGCTGCTCTTCGGCGCTTTTCTCCACGCCCAGGAACCCGTTCGCATCGAGCCTGAGCGCACCGGTGCCAAGGTCAACCAGGGAATGCAGCGCGTCACCGACCACCAGGCGCATCCCGGCGAACGTTGGGTCCAGCCAGTTGATGGAGGGCTGGCCAGCCTTGAAGTAGTGGAGGTAGACCCAGCGGCGGGTCTTCCCTGTGGTGTCAACGATCGCCCGGGTGGCGCTCCAGTTCGTTTCCTTGACGCCGGGCTCGTAGAAGATGACCCGCTGCAGCCGGCCGATGATGTAGCCTGCCTTCTGCAGCGCCTGTTCCGAGTCGGGACTCAGGTTCACCGAGTCCTGCCCCTCCGGCACGTCCGGCAGCAGGTGCCAGTCCTCCTCCGGGATGTCCACCATGTGGTAAATCCCCGGGTAGTCCCGGAAGTTCATTTCGGCGAGGCGGAAGTCGGCGCCCTTGCCGGTGTGCCCGGGAACAATGTCATCGATGATCGTGCCGCCGTGGTCCGTGGCCACCTGGCACATGGAGCGGAACTCGTCCTCCGTGCCAAACACCGGGTCGATCGCCATGCTGATCCGGTCGAAGTGCCCGTCAACGCTGGGCGTCTGGGACCAGCCGCTGATGCCGCCCGCCAGCTTGACCGGGCCCGTGTGGATGGCCCGGATCCCGATTTCGCTGAAGGCTTCCCACATGGCCGGATCGCCCAGGGCGGAGAGGAAGGACTGGCTGGACCTGGTGATGAAGGACAGGGGGTACGCGGTGAACCACACCGGTGCGCGCTCCACGGCGGCCCGGGGGTTGGGATGCGCGTAGGAGTTCTGCCACATGCTGGCCTGCCCGGACAGCTGCCGGGCCAGTGCGTTCGCATCTCCCAGCATCGCCTGGTTCCGCAGCCATTCGACGTAGGCCGCGTTCCGCCCATCGAATTCGAAGGACGGCCTGGTGGCGTAGTACTGGCGGCGGCGCGCGGTCGGCCTCAGCGCTTTGGGCCGGGCAGGATAGAGATGTTCGTCGAAATTGACGTCCGGTTCCACCAAGGGCTCAGCTGCCGCCGAACCTGCTTCCTGGTCATCACCTGCAACGGTCTCCGGTTCAAAGACACCGTCGCTGGCCATAGGTTCCCGCATGAGTCCTCTTTCTACAAGTTGTTTCCGCGGTCCCAAGGCGTGCTGCCTGGCCGCCCTGTCCATAATCCCTGTACCCGGGGGTGCCGGGACTATTCGGGGCGAACTACGAAACTACCAAGAAACGGCTAGGCCACGAGGTTTGCGGCCGCCGTGTCCATGTGGGCCCTGATGGTTTTCCGCGCCAGCGAGGCATCGCCGGTCTCAATGGCGGCCACGATGTCGTGGTGCCGGTCCACGCTCATGTTCTTGACGCCTTTTTCGAGTCCGGCAAACATGATGGACATCCTGATGGACCCTTCCAGGGATTCCCAGGTGTGCAGGAGGGTTTCGTTGCCCGTGAGCCGGCAAAGGGTGCGGTGGAACTCCAGGTCCGATTCGACCCGCTGCTGCAGGCTCTCCTTTTCCGCGGCCTTCATCGTGTCAATGGCTGCGCGGAGGGAGGTGATGGCGTGCTGGCGGTCCGGCAGTTCGCAGAGCGTCCGGGCGGCCAGGGACTCAAGGGCGGCGCGGACGGCGTAGATATCGCGGATTTCCTTCTCGTCCAGGTGGCGGACGGAGAGCCTGCCGCGGGGACCGGCGGACAGCAGGCCCTCCTGTTCCAGTTGGCGGAGCGCCTCACGGAGTGTTCCCCGGCTGATCCGGAGCATCTCCGAAAGTTCGGTTTCCACCAGGTGGCGGCCGGGTTCCAGCTCTCCGCTGGTGATCGCTGTGCGCAGTGCCGAGAGGGCCTGCTCGCGCAGGCTCTTCTTTTCCAGTCCCAGCAGCGGTGCTGTCGCTCCGGCCATGGCGTCCGTCCTCAATGTTGGAAGTCGACTGTCTACAGTCGGTAATAGTTTCGATAGTACGGCAGAAAGCACGGCACCGGCCGGGACCGGTGCCGTGCTTTCCGTGGTTCCTGCTCCGTGGTTCGCACCAGCTAGCCGAGTTCGGCCAGGACCTTTGCCACGATGCGGTCCACGGCCAGGCCGTAGCGGTCATGCAGCGTCGGCAGGGCGCCGGCGTCGAGGAACTGGTCCGGGAGGGCCACGGGTACCACGCGCTTGCCCACGCCGGCCGTGACGACGGCGGAGGCGACCGTTTCGAACAGGCCGCCCACCACGGAGTGGTTTTCCAGGGTGACGGCAAGCCGGTCGGTGTTGATCTCGGCAAGGACGGTGGCGGCGTCGAACGGCTTGATGGTGGGGGTGTGGACGACGGCGACGTCCACGTTGTGTGCCGCGAGCGCCTTTGCTGCCTGCAGCGCGCGCATGGTCATCAGCCCGGAGGAGATGAAGACGACGTCGTTGCCGCCGCGCAGCACCTTGGCCTTGCCGAGTTCGAAGGTGTAGCCGTATTCGTCCAGGACGGTGGGGACGTTGCCCCGGAGCAGGCGCAGGTAGGTGGGCCCGTCGCTGGCGGCGAGCTGCGGAACGGCCTGTTCAATGTCGATCGAGTCGCACGGGTCCACGATGGTGAGGTTGGGCATGCCGCGGAAGATCGCCATGTCCTCGGTGGCCTGGTGGCTGGGGCCGTATCCGGTGGTCAGGCCGGGGAGGCCACCCACGATGTTGACGTTCAGGTTCGGCTCGGCAGCGTCGAGGCAGAGGAAGTCGTAGGCGCGGCGGGCGGCGAACACGGAGTAGGTGGACGCGAACGGTACCAGGCCGGTTTCGGCCAGCCCGGCCGCGGCGCCGAACAGCAGCTGCTCGGCCATGCCCATCTGGAAGAAGCGCTCCGGGAAGGCCTTGGCGAAGATGTGCATGTCCGTGTACTTGCCCAGGTCCGCAGTCAGGCCGACGATCCTGTCGTTCTCCTGCGCAGCCTTCACCAGTGCGTGCCCGAACGGGGCAGACGCGGTCTTCTGTCCGGGGTCGGCGAAGGAGGCGATCATCGCCGAGGTCTTCAGTTTCGGCTTGGCCGGTGTTGCAGCGGCTGCTGCGGTGACTGTAGGTGCCGCAGCGGCGGCCGAGGTGGTGGTGCTCATGCTGAAGCCTTTCCTTCGTATCCGGCGGTGAGCTGCTCGCGGCAGACCTGCCATTCGTGTTCGTCGATGCGCATGAAGTGCGCCTTTTCGCGCTCCTCCAGCAGCGGCACTCCGCGGCCCACCTTGGTATCGCACAGGATTACCGAAGGACGTCCGACGGCGGCCGCCTGGGCGGCTGCGTTGTCGAACGCTGCCAGCAGCGCGCCGACGTCGTTTCCGTCCACCCGCTGCGTGTACCAGCCGAAGGATTCCCATTTCTCGGTCACCGGCTCGGTGCGGAGCACCGTGTCCGTCTTGCCGTCGGCCTGCAGGGCGTTGATGTCCACCATCGCGGTGAGGTTGCCCAGCTGGTGGTGGTGCGCACCCATGGCGGCCTCCCAGGTGGAGCCCTCGTCCAGTTCGCCGTCGGACAGGAAGTTGAAGACGCGGGCGCTGGAGCCCTGGTGGCGCAGGCCCAGGGCCATGCCCACGGCAATGGTGAGCCCGTGCCCCAGCGACCCTCCGGAGATTTCCATGCCCGGCGTGTAGGTGGACATGCCGGACATCGGCAGCCGGGAATCGTCCGATCCGTAGGTTTCCAGCTCCTGCACGGGGAGGATGCCGGCCTCGGCGAGGGCCGCGTAGTGGCCGATCGCGTAGTGGCCGGTGGAGAGCAGGAACCTGTCCCGTGCTTCCCAGTGCGGGTCCTCCGCCCGGAAGCGGAGCTGGTCGCCGTAGACCGTGGCGAGCATGTCCGCAGCCCCGAGGGCCTGGCCAACATAGCCCTGCCCCTGGACCTCGCCCATGTTCAGGGCATGGTGCCGGATGCGGTAGGCCGCAGCGCTGACGTGCGCCAACCGGTCCTGGACGATTCCTGCGGGCATTGCTGACTCCGTGTTCGATTCGTGGGTGATGGTCATGAGACGGTCACTGACTGCGGGGTGCTTTTGGCGGCTTCATCTGCCAGCTGGCGCTCGCGCTTGCCCCACGTTTCCCGGGTGACGAGGGCGGCCCAGAGACCGATGGCTGCGTAGAAGCTGAAGAGGAGCGCGGGGCCCATCCAGCCAAGGGCTACGAACAGCAGGGTGGTGACGAAGGGGGTGAAGCCGGAGACCATGGCGGAGATCTGGTACGCCAGGGAGGCGCCGGAGGAGCGGGTCTTGGCCTGGAACAGTTCCGGGAACCACGGGCCCTGGGCGCCGGCCAGCGAGTTCTGGCAGACCGCGTAGGAGATCACGATGGTGGCGATGACGAAGATGAACATTCCCGTGTTGACCAGCAGGAACATGGGGATGCCAAACAGGGCGGCGAAGGCGCAGGACCAGATGTACAGGGGACGGCGGCCAATACGGTCCGTGAGCCGGGCCCATGCCATCGTGGCGAAAATGCCGACCGCCGAGGCGATGCAGAGGGCCACCAGGGTTTCGGTCTTGTCCGCCAGCTGCTGGGTGTGCAGGTAGGAAATCATGTACGTGACGGAGACGGCGTAGCCGGCGGTCTCGGCGATGCGCAGGCCGATACCCCGGACAATGCTGCGCCAGTCGGTCCTGATGACCTCGACGATGGGGGACTTGACGATCGAGCCGCTCTCCTTGACCTCGTCGAAGACGGGGGACTCCGGAACCTTGGAACGGATGATCAGGCCGACGGCGACGAGCACGATGCTCGCGAGGAACGGGACGCGCCAGGCCAGTTCGCCGCCGAGGTTCACGCTGACCAGGAAGACGAGGTTGGCCAGCAGGAGGCCCACAGGGAAGCCTGCCTGCACGATGCCGGTGTACCTGCCCTTGGACTTCCACGGCGCATGCTCGTAGCTCATGAGGATGGCGCCGCCCCACTCTGCGCCGAAGGCCAGGCCCTGGACGATGCGGACAAACACCAGCAGGGCCGGCGCCAGGAGGCCCACCTGCTCGTAGGTGGGAAGCAGGCCGATGAGGAACGTGGCCACGCCCATGAGGATCAGGGAAGCAACCAGGACGGGCTTGCGGCCCACCTTGTCACCCAGGTGGCCGCCGATGATGCCGCCGATGGGGCGGGCTGCGAAGCCGACGCCCAGGGTGGCGAACGCCGCAAGCGTTCCGGTCACGGGGTCGCCCGTGGGGAAGAAGGCGGTACCGAAGTACAGGGCCGCAGCGGTGCCGAACCCGATGAAGTCGTAGGTCTCAATCACGGCGCCGACTCCGGAGCCGACGGCTACCCGCTTTGCATCCTTGGTGCCATGCACATGGCCGCGCATTTTTAGAGCTTCGTTGCTCATGGTGTTTCCCTTTCGAAAAGCGGCTCAACTGGATCTGCCGCTGTCGACTGTTAACAAATGATACGCCAAGTGTGACCCGGATCATGATCACTGTCAACAGTCGACTTTTAAAGTTGACTGTTGACAGTCGACGCATCTACTGTGGTCCTCATCACTACCGCCGGCCGCTCCACCAGCCGGCAAGAACCGAAGGATCAACGATGTTCCATTCCAGGCTCGGGTGCTCATCCATCAGCTTCCGCCACCAGGAGCTTGATGCTGCACTGCGCACCATCACGGACCTGGGTTTCGAGGAAATAGACCTCGGCGCCCTGCCCGGTGTCTGCAACCACGTCCCTTATGAACTGGACGCGGCAGCCGTCGCGGCCGTATCAGCCGAAGTTGCCGGGTCCGGGCTGCGGGTCCGCTCCGTCAACGGGGACATCGGCGACCTCAACGCAGTGCTCGACGCCGGACAGCAGGCTGACCGTGCGCGGCACCTGGATGCCCTTCTCACCCTCACGGCCAACACCGGCGCGAAGGCGCTGGTCCTTCCATGCGGCGCCCTGGGCCACGACCCCGTCCGGAGCGTGGACGAAGACCTGGACACGATCGCCGCCCGGCTCATCCACGCCGGGCAGCGCGCCGCGGAGTTCGGCGTCGAACTCTGGACCGAATCCCTGCACTTCCTGCGGTTCTGCTGCAACCTGGAGCGCGCGGAACTGCTGGCACAGCGGCTGGCAGGTTCCGGCGTCGGAATTGTCATGGACTTCAGCCACATCGTGGCTGCCGGCGAGGACGTCCACGCCTACCTCCGACGGCACCAGGGCCGGATCCGCCACGTCCACCTGCGGGACGCCGTGCCGGGGAACATCAACCTCAGCATCGGCAACGGCCAGGCGGACTTCGCCGGTGGCCTGAAGCAGCTCGCCGCGGACGGCTACACCGGGCACTTCTCGCTCGAACTCGAAACCCGGGACGTCACCCACGATGAACGCCCCGCAGCGGCAGCCAAGGCCGCCAGCTTCATCACCGACCTCATCTGACCATCGATTGCTGAGTACTTGCCGTTTTGAACGTCCAGAACGACAACTACGGAGCAATCGATCCATCCAAAGAAACCCAAGGAGCACATCATGACCACCATCCAGCGCACCGCCGTCCTCACCGGGGCAACCTCGGACCGGGGCATCGGCATCACCACAGCCCGCCGCTACGCCAGCCAGGGCTGGGCGGTGGTGATCCTGGACCTCGACGGCGAGAAGTCCGCCAAGGTCGCGGCGGAAATCGGCAACGACTTCAACGTCCCCGCCTTCGGCCACGAGGTCGACGTCGCCAATGAAGCATCCGTCACGGCAGCCCAGGCTGCTGTCGCCGCCGAGGTCGCCTCGGGCAACCTGCCGCCGGTGGGAGCACTGGCCAACATCGCCGGCATCACCTCGCCGGTTCCCTTCCTGGAAACCACCCTGGAGCTCTGGCACAAGGTCATGGACGTCAACGCCACCGGCACCTACCTGGTGACCAAGGCATTCCTGCCGGCCATGATCGATAACGGCTGGGGCCGGATCGTGAACATGTCATCGGTCTCCGCCCAGCGCGGCGGCGGCGTGTTCGGCAAGGTCCCCTACTCCGCCGCCAAAGCCGCCATCCTGGGCTTCACCAAGGCGCTGGCCCGCGAGCTCGGCACCACCGGCGTGACCGTCAACGCCATCACCCCCGGGGCAGTGGACACCAACATCCGCGTGGGCAGCACCGAGGAGCAGGAGGCCGCCATCAACGCCGGCATTCCGCTGGGCAGGAACGCTACCACCGAGGAAGTAGCCGCGGTGATCACGTTCCTTTCCTCCGAGGATTCGGCCTACCTCACCGGCACCACCATCGACATCAACGGCGGCAGCCACATCCACTGACAGTCCGGTCCGGCCCGCTAAGGACCACACGGCAGAGAGCTCAACATGACGAAAATCTTCAATGACCCCTCGGACTTCGCCGAGGAGGCCCTCGCAGGGTTCTGCGACATCCACTCCGGCCTGGTGCGCCAGGTGACCGGCGGTGCCGTGCGGCGCTTCCGGCCGGTGCAGCCCAAGGTGGCTGTCCTTGCCGGCGGCGGGTCCGGGCATTACCCGGCTTTCGCGGGCCTCATCGGAACAGGATTCGCCGACGGCGCCGTGGTGGGCAACATCTTCACGTCCCCTTCGGCGCAGCAGGCGTACGCCGTGGCCAAGGCAGCGGAGTCCGGAGCCGGCGTCGTCTTCACCTACGGAAACTACGCCGGAGACGTCATGAACTTCGGCATGGCCAGCGAACGCCTGGCGGCGGAGGGCATCGCCGTGGACAAGGTCCTGGTGACCGACGACATCGCCAGCGCCCCGCCGTCGGAATCGGAGAAGCGCCGCGGCATCGCCGGTGACTTCACCGTTTTCAAGGTCATGGGCGCCGCCGCCGAGGCCGGCGCGGACCTCGCCGAGGTGGTCCGCCTCGGCCGGAAGGCCAACGACCGCACCCGCACCATCGGCAGCGCGTTCTCCGGCTGCACCTTCCCCGGCGCGGAAACGCCGCTGTTCTCCCTGCCCGAGGGCCAGATGGGGCTAGGGCTGGGCATCCACGGAGAGCCCGGACTGTTCGACACGGACCTGCCGCCGGCCAAGGCGCTGGGGGAAGAACTCGTGGGACGCCTGCTGGCGGAAACCCCGCCCGGAGCAGGCAACCGGATTGCGGTCATCCTCAACGGTCTGGGATCCACCAAGCATGAGGAACTGTTCGTGCTCTGGGGAACCGTGGCCCCGCTGCTCCGGGAAGCCGGGTACACCCTGGTGATGCCGGAAGTTGGAGAACTCGTCACCAGCCTGGACATGGCTGGGGTTTCGCTCACGGTGACCTGGCTGGACGGGGAGCTGGAACCGCTGTGGCTTGCCCCGGCGGACACGCCCGCCTACCGCCGCGGCAACGCCGTCCGGGAAGGCGGGCCCGTGGCGGACGGGGGAACGTCCGACGTCGAGGCGACGTCCGCCCCGTTCGTCGCCACCGGCCCCTCCCGGGATTACGCCACCGCCTGCCTTGCTGCGCTGGAGGCCACGCAGGCCCTCCTGGACGAGGCCGAGGAACGGCTCGGCAGGATGGACGCAATCGCCGGTGACGGCGACCACGGACGCGGCATGGTGCGCGGGATTGACGCTGCCACGGCCGCTGCTTCCGCCGCTCTGGGGCAGGGGGCCGGAGCCGGCGATGTGCTCGCATCCGCCGGTGATGCCTGGGCCGATAAGGCAGGCGGGACGTCCGGCGTCCTGTGGGGAGCCGGACTTCGGGCTTTCGGCGAAGCTGTGGGCAACAGCGCGGCACCGGAGCCCGGACAGCTCGCGGCGGCGGTCAGGGCCTTCGCGGACCGGATTGTGCAGCTGGGCAAAGCCGAGACAGGCGACAAGACCATGGTGGACGCATTGCTGCCGTTCGCATCATCCTTCGCCGGCCTGGTGGCGGCAGGCGCGGAACCGGCGCGGGCGTGGGAGGACGCCGCACGCGCCGCGACGGCGGCAGCTGAGGCGACGGCCGGCCTGCTGCCCCTCAAGGGCCGGGCGCGCCCGCTGGCCGAAAAGAGCCTGGGCACACCGGACCCCGGAGCAACCTCGCTGGCCATGATCTTCACCATCATGGGTCCGCACCTCACCGCCGCCGCGTCCCGGGAAACCGTTGGAGTGCGGCAATGAACGCTGAAGGAAAGACCATGGGACTGAGACTGGTTGTAGGCGCTGACGAAGCGGGGGTGGACTACAAGGACAAGGTCCTTGAGGACCTCCGCCAGGATCCCCGGGTGAGCGAAGTGATCGATATTGGAGTCAACCGTTCCGACGCGCCGGATGACTTCACCAGGCCGTACCCGTACGTGGGAATCGCGGCGGGCGAGATGATCAGGGACGGAGCCGCGGACCGGGCCATCCTCTTCTGCGGCACCGGAATCGGTGTGGCCATCGCGGCGAACAAGGTGGAAGGCATCAGGGCCACTGCGGCGCACGATTCCTTCTCCGTGGAACGCTCGGTCCTGTCCAACGACTGCCAGGTGCTGACCATGGGCCAGCGCGTGGTGGGCATCGAACTCGCGCGCCGGCTCGCCAGGGAATGGATCGGCTACACCTTCGACCCGGCGTCCGCCTCCGCGGGCAAGGTCAAGGTCCTCACGGACTTCGAAGCCTGTTAGGTCCTGGTCTTCTGGTACGTCTTGCCACGCTGCAGGAAGGATCACGATGGAGAGTTACCGGTTGAGCGACTGGTGCCGCCTGATCGGCATCCCGGTGGAGGTCCGCAAGGACTTTGAGCTGGTCCGGTCAGGCGCGGTGGACGATGCCATGGAAGATTCTTCAGCCCTATGGATCGCCGCGGATGCTTCCGGCGGCAGGGCGCTTTTCGCGGCTGCGGAAGGCTACGAGGTGTGGATCCGGCCCCGGGAGCTGGAGGGAAGGCTGTGCTACAAGATGGCCGCTGCCCTGCGGCCACTTCCTGCCGGTGCCGCAGGCCGGGCCTAGCCGCTGGGGGCCGGGGGCTGTGTTTGCAGGCGGCCTGTTCCTACACTGGGGTGATGATCACAGTCGCTGGAAGCGTGGAAACCACATTGTCCGCCGAGAAGGCCTTTGCCTTTTTGAGCCAGTTCGAGAACACCCCCAAGTGGGATCCCAACACTCCTGTCATGGATAAAGTCACGCCGGGGCCGGTGGCCGTGGGGCACAAATACAACGCCGAAGCCGAGTTCCGGGGCAAGCGGCAAAGCCTGGTCTACGAGGTCATCGAGCTGAAGGACAACCACATCAAGCTGCGCGGCGAGAACAAAACCGTCATCTCCTTCGATTCCATCGACGTCACCCCCAACGGGGCCGGCTCGGTGGTGAAGTACACGGCCGAGTTCAGCATCAAGGGACCCGCCAAGATCATCCAGCCGCTCCTGAAGCCGGCCTTCATGTCGCTCCGGGATCCGGCACTGAACGGGATCCGGGACACGCTTAACTCGCTGGCCGCAGCCTGACGGCTTCGAAGAACTCCCGGAGCTCCCGGCGGGGGTCCGCCTCCAGCCGGGGCTCCTCGTCCAGGATCATCGTGGCCCGCAACGCACCGTACTCCGGCGGACTGTTCCTGAGCGTGGGTGGGCGTCTGTCATGGTTGACACCATAAGCCTTCCCCGGAGGTGGTCCGGAATGCTCCCGGCGCCTACATGGATAGGCCGGGTCCCCGTGGGCCGGTGTGTGCCTGGACCAGGGGAGAGCCGCTCAACGGTGCCCGGGCCGGCAGGCCTGCTTCGACGCAATGCTCGTTGACCGCCTGCGCCAGTGCGTCACGGTCCGTGACGGGAAGCCCCGCCAGCCCGGCGCTGTAGTCCCTGATGGCCTGTTCCGAGGCGTCGCCGCCCAAGGCCAGGTGCGCCAGCCACAGCCGGTCCAGGTCCAGGCCATGTTCCAGTATCACCGCGCCAATCAGGGCCTGCTGGTCCACCTCGTCCATCGTCCGTCCGTCCCCTCGGGAGAGTAGTTCTCCCAAGGGTTTCGGAGCGCGCCCGCTGTTGGATGGGGTGGGTAGTGGTGTTTGTCAGGCAGGCTGGGCGGCAGGCTCCCGGACTGGCTGGGCGGCAAGCTCCCGCGCCCGTCCGGCAAGCCAGCGTGCGCTCTCTTTGGGGGATCCGCTCCTGGGTGCGCGAGCTCTGCCGTTCAGCGCCACCCGCTGCGCGCCTTGGCTGCCCAGCGGCAGTTCCTTGAGGCATCGCTGCGAAGCCTGGTGGCTTTGTATCGACCCTAGGACTCACACTCCTTGCAGTACTTCCTGCCGTCCTTTTCCCTGGCGAGCTGGCTGCGATGGTGCACCAGGAAGCAGGACATGCAGGTGAACTCGTCGGCCTGGACCGGCACCACCTGGATCAGCAGCTCCTCGTTGGACAGGTCCGCCCCGGGCAGTTCGAAGCTGTCCGCGAGCTCGGTCTCGTCGACGTCGGCAATGGCCTCCCTTCGGCCCGACTTCTCGGTTTTCAGCTCCTCGAAGCCGCTGTTTGGCTCTTCCTCGGGCGTCACCCGGGGAGCGTCATAGTCAACTGACATTGGTGCGTTCTCCTGTCGGCTGGATGCAGTTCATCCTGAACAGAGCAACAACAGAACGGGGGCTTCGGATATTCCCCACCAATTTGTAGGTAGACTGACCTACCTACTCTGTGTCTATGAAGGAGGCCTTTTGTCCGCCAGGAATAACGTTGCGCACACACCTGCGCCGCCGAAGCGTCCGGCCCGCGCGCTGCTGCTTGACGCTGCGGCGCGGCTCTTCTATGCGCAGGGCGTGGCCGCCACCGGCATCGACACCATCACCACCGAAGCCGGTGTGGCCAAGAAGAGCCTCTACAACAATTTTGCTTCCAAGGCCGAGCTGGTGGCGGCGTACCTTGAGGCCCGGCATGCGGAATGGCTGGGGCTGTACAGCAGGCGGCTGGAGGAGGCCAGGGATCCGCGCGAGCGGGTGCTGGCCGTTGTTGACGCCTATGCGGACCATGCCAACGCCGCCTACCCCAACGGGTTTCGTGGATGCGGACTGCTTAATGCGGCAGCGGAACTGCCGGCAGGTGCGCCGGGGCGGCTGGCGGTCCGGAAGCACAAGGAAGAGGTTGAGGCGCTCCTGTCACGGCACGTGGCCGAGCTGCTCCCGGCGGGCGATGGCCGCGCCGCAGGACTGGCTCGGCAGCTGGCCTTCCTCCTGGAGGGTGCCATGGCCCGGGCCGGGCTTGAGGGCAATGACGCGTGCCTGAAAGAATGCCGGACCATCGCTGCCCGGCTGCTGGCGGACGTGTGAAACCGGCGGCCGGTTCGGCCAACGCGCCGCTCTGGGGCGCTTTGTGCGTGGTGGCGGCTTCCGTGCTGTGGGGCACCACAGGCACTGCTGCCACGTTTGCGCCGTCCGTGAGCCCGCTGGCCGTCGGCGCGGTGGCCATGGGAATCGGGGGCCTGCTGCAGGCGCTGTACGCCACCAACGCAATGACCGGGCAGTGGCCGGGCCTGCTGGACCGCTGGCGTTTGGTGGCCCTGGGCGCGGCGGCGGTGGCCGTCTATCCGCTGGCCTTCTACAGCTCCATGCGGCTTTCAGGCGTGGCGGTGGGAACGGTGGTGTCCATCGGTTCCGCGCCGGTGGCAGCCGCGCTCATCGAGCGCTTCGCCGACGGCAAACACCTCACCCGCCGGTGGATGGCGGGAGCCCTGCTCGGCGTCTCGGGCGCTGCCCTGCTGTCCTTCGCCGGGCACGCGCCGGCCGGTTCCCCGGGCGGTTCCTGGACATCCCTGGCCGGGATTGCCCTGGGGCTACTGGCTGGCGCCACCTATGCCTTGTATTCCTGGGCAGCCCACCGCCTGATCGGAGGCGGGCTGTCATCGCGGGCGGCCATGGGGGCAGTCTTTGGTCTCGGCGGACTGCTGTTGATGCCCGTGCTGGCAGTCACCGGCCGGCCCCTTGTTGAGTCATGGGTCAATTTCTCGGTGGGCGCCTACATGGCCCTGGTGCCGATGTTCGCCGGGTACGTCCTCTTTGGATGGGGCCTGGCCAGGATCCGGGCCAGCACCGCCACCGGGATTTCCCTGCTTGAAACGGTGGTGGCCGCTGGTCTGGCGGTCCTGGTGGTGGGGGAGCGGTTGCCGCCGCATGGCTGGCTTGGCGCCGCCGTCGTCCTTTTCAGCCTCTTTGTCCTGACGCCGGGGCGGTCAGCCCGCGGGCCGCTCCGGTCCCCTTCTTCGCCCGGGAAAAAACTTGCCCAGCAGCAGGCCGGTGCCCAGCCCCACGAGTGAAAGCCCCAGGGCCAGGAGGGCAACAATGCGGCCGCTGGCGCCGGCGATGAGCAGCGCCAGCCCGGTCAGGCCCGCGAGGGCACCGAAAAATAGGTCCGCCCTGAACCGGGGCGCGGGGTAGCCGGAGAGCAGCTCCATGGCCAGGTGGGGGTCGTCGGCGATCAGCCCCAGCTCCAGCTCCTTGAGCAGCCGCCGTTCCTCTTCGGACATTGGCATGGGATGCCCCTGGTTTCCGGGTAAAAGGGATATCGGTATTGACGCTAGGACTCCTGTGCCGTGGCGTCAAGAGCTCCGGTGACGGCACTCGAAGCATCGATTCTGGACGTCGTCCTGGCCCTGCCGTGGCACCCCGGTGAGGTCCGCGGAGGGGTGGTTACCGCCGTCGGAGTTCCGCGAACTCAAGCGAGGGGACGATGGCGCCCGCGTCCCGCTCCACGAAGTTGGTACCTGGTGGCACCACGTCATCAATGGCGTCGAGGACGGACTCGCTGAGCCGGACCTGCGAGGCCTGCACGTAGGCCCGCAGGTGCTCCTCGCTGCGGGGGCCGATAATCACGCTGCTGATGGCCGGGTGCGTCAGGGCGAAGCCGACGGCAAGGTCCACCAGCGACAGTTCCAGCTTGTCGGCCAGCCGCGCCAGGGCATCGGCGGCCAGGAGCTTCCGCTCGCTGGCGGGACCGGTCATGTCGTAGCGGCCCGGGAGCGAGTGGACCCGGGTGGGCGCCTTCCCCGGTTCAGGGGAGAAGCTGCCGGACAACCAGCCTCCGGCCAGGGGACCGTACGCCAGGACCCCCAGCCCGTATTGCTGGGCGATGGGCAGCACGTCGCGTTCGGTGCCGCGTACCAGCATGGAGTACGGCACCTGGTTGCCCAGCGGCGGAATCAGGTGGTTGGTGGTGGCCAGCCACTGCGCCTCCACCAGTTGCGCTGGTGTGAAGACGGAGGTGCCGTAGTAGAGGATCTTGCCCTGCCGGATCAGGTCGTTGAGCGTGGTGATGGTTTCCAGCACGTCGGTGTTGTAGTCCGGCCGGTGCGCCTGGTACAGATCAATCCGGTCCGTCTGCAGCCGCCGGAGGCTGCCCTCCACAGCCTGGGTGATCCAGCGGCGCGAGTTCCCGGAGTGGGCCGGGTTGGGGCTCATCTGGCCGTGGAACTTGGTGGCCAGGAAAATGTCGTCGCGGCGCCCGCGAAGTGCGCGGCCCACCACCTGTTCGGATTCACCCTGGGAGTAGACGTCCGCGGTGTCGACGGCGGTGATCCCGGCATCCAGCGCCGCATGGATGATGCGGATGCTTTCCTCAGCCCCGGTCGGGGCGCCGTGCGGGCCGCCGTTGCCTTCGCCGAAGTTCATGGTTCCCAATGTGAGTGGGCTGACGGGGGTACCCGACCGCCCAAACACCCGCAGTTCACTGAGGCTCATCCCGGTCTCCTTCCGCCGCGCTGCCACGCGTCCCCTCGACCGTCACGAGGCTACACAGCTTCCCGGAAGCAGGGCAGACGTACGCCATAGTCCTTAGCTTTTCGTCGCACGGGGTAACGCGGCTGCCCGGGATGACGAATTGTGGCGGCCGCGTGCAACCTTGGGAGTGTGGACTTGCCCGCGCCTGTAATCCCGGGCCTGGTTTCGTCTGTGCGCCGCCCTGCAATAATCTGAACCAATCGGTTGTGCGCGGGGGTGCAGGCGCCCGGTGCAACAGGCAGCACTGTAAGTTCGGGCGGCATCACACCAGACGAGGCGGACACGCATGACGGCTTCAGACCAGCAGCACCCACAGCAACCAGGGATGCCAACAGACCCTCCCGGGCTTTCGCCCGCGGCGGGCGGGGCTGCTGCCGGCCTGGCCGTGGACCCCCATTTGCTCCAGAAACTGGCAGATGCGCACGGCGTGGGCACCTCCTTCCAGGGCTGGGACGGCCTGCCGCACACGGTGGCAGAAGAGACGCTGGTCAAGGTCCTGGCTGCCTTGGGGGTACGGGCGGACACGAACCAGGCCATCGAGGCCGCGCTGGCGGAAGCTGAACTGGCCCCCTGGCGGCGGATGCTGCCGCCCGCCGTCGTCATCCAGCAGGGTGAACCCGCGCTGGTCCCGGTCCATGTGCGCGATGGCGTTGCAGTTAAGCTGGGCATCGCCCTTGAAGGCGGGGCCGGCTCTGTTGACGCCGTCCAGGAGGACGTCCGGGAACAGCCCCGGGATGTCGACGGGGTGGCCACCCGCCGTATGACCTTCGCCCTCCCGCAGGACCTGCCCCTCGGCTGGCATACCCTGAACGCCCAGGCCGGTGACGTGACCGCGGAGGCCACCCTGGTGGTGACGCCGCGCCAGCTCACCACCGCGCAGCCGCTCGAACAGCGCCGCGGCTGGGGGCTGGCCACACAGCTGTATTCCGTCCGGTCCAGGCGCTCCTGGGGGATCGGTGACTTCGCCGACCTCGCCGACCTCGCCGCCATCAGCGGCGAACGCGGGGCCGACTATGTGCTGGTCAACCCGCTGCATGCGGCCGAACCCGTGCCGCCGGTGCAGCCGTCGCCGTACTCGCCGTCCACACGCCGGTTCTTCAACCCGCTCTACATCCGCATCGAAGCTGTTCCCGAAGTGGCATACCTGAAGCCGCGCCGGCGCGCCGCGGTGGAGAAGCTCCGTGAGGAAGTGTCCGGGCTGAACAAGGACGGCGCGCGGCTGGACCGGAACGCCGTCTACGCGGCTAAGCTGCAGGCCCTGGAAATGCTCTACCACGCACGCCGCTCCCCGGCCAGGCAGGCCGCCTTCGATGAGTTCTGCCGGATCTCCGGCCAGGGACTGGACGATTTCGCGCTGTGGTCCGCCATCCGGGAGGACCTCGCGCCGGATGACCCGTTGTGGACCGATCCCGCCTGCGCGCTGGGCACCCCGGAGGCCGAGGCGCTGCGGGAAAAGCTGGGAGACAGGATCGGGTTCCACCGGTGGCTGCAGTGGATCTGCGATGAGCAGCTCGAAGAGGCCCAGAGGGCTGCGCTGCGTTCCGGCATGAGGCTTGGGGTGGTGCACGACCTCGCAGTGGGCGTGGACCACAGCAGCGCCGATGCCTGGACCCTGCGCGGCGTGCTGGCTCCCGCGACCAGCGTGGGCGCGCCCCCTGACATGTACAACCAGCAGGGCCAGGACTGGGGACAGCCGCCATGGCATCCGGCGCGCCTGGCCGAGGCCGGCTACATCCCGTTCCGGAACATGCTGGCCACGGTCCTGCGGCATGCGGGCGGGATCCGGGTGGACCACATCCTGGGCCTGTTCCGGCTGTGGTGGATTCCGGTGGGAAATGCCCCGGGTGACGGCGCGTACGTGCGCTACGACCATGCGGCGCTGATTGGCATCCTCGCCCTGGAGGCGCAGCGTGCCGGGGCCGTGGTCATTGGCGAGGACCTTGGCACCTTCGAGCCGTGGGTGCGCGACTATCTGGCTGCCCGCGGCATCCTTGGTACGTCCATCCTGTGGTTCGAGTACGACGGCGACTCCCCCCTTGCGCCCGAAAAGTACCGGACGCAGGCCCTCGCCAGCGTCAACACCCACGACCTTCCGCCCACGGCCGGCTACCTCGCCGGTGACCACGTGGCGCTGCGCAGCGGCTTGGGTTTGCTGGAGCGCTCCGAGGCGGAGGAGCGTGCCGAGCACAACGCGTCCCTGGAGAAGATGCTCGCCCTGGTCCGGGAACGTGGCTACCTGCCCGGGGCAACCGCGGGCGGGCAGGCGGAGACGGAAGAGCAGACCATCGAGGCGCTGCACCTCCTGCTCACCCAGACGCCGTCGGTCCTGCTGGGTGTTGCCCTTGTGGACGCGGTGGGGGAGCGGCGGGTCCAGAACCAGCCCGGCACCACCGAAGCGCTGTATCCGAACTGGCAGGTTCCGCTCGGCGGGCCGGATGGCAAGCCGGTGTTCCTTGACGATCTTCCCGCCAACCCGCGCTTTAACACGCTGCTGGCAGCGGTTGAAGGGGCCCTGCACAGCTAACTGACCGCCAGCAGCCTGTGCCGCCAACACCTTGTTGCCGCACACAAAAAACGCGGGGCCACGTTGCGCCCGTCCGATGCTCCGGAACGGGTGCGACGCGACCCCGCGTTTTTGTGGTTCCGCTAGCCGGCCGTGATCACGTGGGTGAAATGGTCGTAGCGGAAGGTGGCCGGGCCGCCGCCGTGCTCGAACACGATGTTGGCACCGGGCGACGCGCCGCCCGCGCCGTAGCTGACATTCCATGACCGGTCCAGGGCGGCCTTGAATTCATAGGTGCCGGCGGGCAGGGCCGGAGCGGACAGCTTCCACACGAGGTCAGCCGGATCGAGCTGAAGCTGTGCCTGGTCGCAGGCAGGCTCCCAGTCTGCGCCGCAGCCAAGCTCACTGTTCATGCTCCCGGCAGCCGCGACGGCACCCGGCTGCTGGGAGGCATAGACGGCGCTGAGCAGGTGGGTGCTGTTGTCGTAGCGGAACGTCACGGGGCCGCCGGGATGGTCCAGCGTGATGTTTTGCCCGTTGAGGGCGCCGCCTGCACCGTAGTTCTCGTCCCAGCCGCCGTTCAGCGCTGCCTTGTATTCGTACTGTCCCTTGGGAAGGTCCACCGTAAGGCGCCAGATCTTGTCCGCGGGGTCGAGTGCCATCATTGCCTGGGAACAGGCCGGGTCCCAAGGTTCAGCGCAACCCATTGCCTGGTTCAGGGAACCGGCCACCGTCACGGAATCGGGCTGCGGTGCTTCGCCCACCGTCACGGTCCGGGTTTCGCTAACCACGCTGAAGCCGGGCCCGCTCAAGGAGGCCCGGTAGCCCACCTTGGTGCCGTCATCGAGCCCGGAGACGTCGTCCTTTGCCGAGTACACGGGCGAGGAATCATCCGTGGACACCTCGGTCCAGGCGCCGTCCGCGACGCTTCGTTCGAAGGTAACTGTGTGGCTTGCCTTCTCGGGGTCCACGGTGGCACTCAGCTCCACCTGGCCCTCGGCGCTGCTGCCCTCTGCGGGCTTGTCCAGCGTCACGATGGGAGCCGGCACGCTCGCCGTGCGTGGCTGCGAGGTGGCGGTGTGCCCGCCGTTGTCCAAAACAGTGGCGCGGTAGTCGACGGGTGTCCCGGAGTCCAGCCCCGCCACGTCATGGAACACCTGGTACGGGGCGGTGTCGTCAGTGCCGATGGGCACCCACTCGCCGCCTGCTGTCCTGGCCTCAAAGGTGACCTCGTAGAACGAAGAACCGCCGACGTCGGCCGTCACCTTGAGGCGCCCGTTGTCACCGGGAGCCGCTGCCGGGTCCTGGAGGGCGACGGCGGGCGCGGCCTTGGAGTGCGGGATCCGCCCGGACGACTGGTACACCACGGCGGAGAGCGGCGGGACCGTAACCGTCAGCGTGCCGGCCTCGGACGTCTTGGTTTCAGCCGCAGCGTCTCCGTAGATGCGGGTGTAGTTGCGCTTGCCAACATAAGTGGGAACCTCAGCGGTCTGCGCCTGTTCGCTGTTGTTCAGGGCCACCACGTACTCGCGCTGGTCTCCTGCGTCCGTGCGGGAGAAGGCGTAGATCCCCTGGCCTTCGGAGGCGTACCGGTGCTGGTGTGCGCCGTCGCGCAGGGCCGGGTGCTCGCTGGTGAGGGCGGCCAGCTCGCTGATCTTGCGGTACAGCGGGTGCCCGGTGTTGAAGTTGTCGGTGGCGTGCGTGGCATCCGTGCCCAGAAGGTTGTCGTCGAGGTACTCCGGCACCTGGCTGGCGAACAGCGTCTGGCGGGCGTCCTGGTCCCCGCCGGGGCCGGTGAAGCCCTGCTCGTCACCGTAGTAGATGACCGGGTTGCCGCGGGAGAAGTACATCAGCTCGTGGGCTAGCTGGTCGCGTGCCACCTGTTCGGCGTCGGACGATCCGGGGTTGTCAGCGGCGATGAAGCTGCCGATGCGGCCCATGTCATGGTTCCCGAGGAACGTTGGCAACTGGTAGACGTTCGAGTCCGCGTCCGTGTACCAGTCATCTCCGGCGAAGAACGCCTCCAGCGTGCGGGCGTCCTGGCTCTTGGAGGCGAAGCTGCGGGCGGCGTCCTGGAAGGGGAAGTCCAGGACGGCCTGCATCCGGTTCCGGGTTGTGTACTGGGAGGTGAAGCTCTTGGTGGTGTCGAAGACTTCGCCGAACATGAAGAACTCGTCCTTGCCCTGGGCTTTGGCGTAGCTGAGGACGTCCGGGCCGAACTCCTGCCAGAACTCGTTGTTGACGTGCTTCATGGTGTCGATGCGGAAACCGTCAACGCCAAAGTCGCCGATCCAGGTCTTGTAGATGTCCTTCATGCCGTCCACCACGGTGGGGTGCTCGGTGAACAGGTCGTCCAGGCCGAAGAAGTCGCCGTAGTAGGCGTCCTCGCCCACGAAGGTTGTGTCGCCCCGGTTGTGGTACAGCGTGGGGTCGTTCAGCCAGGCGGGAACCTTCAGGTCCTCCTCGCCGCCCTCCAGGACCGGGATGTAGGGGAAGGAAGTTTCCGGGTCGAGCTCAGGGAAGCTTTCCGAGCCGGCGTAGTCGCGGTCGTCGAACACCTCGCCGTCCGCGGTCTTGTACGGAACGTCGTCCTTGGAGGCGTAACCCTTGCGGGCGCCTCCTTCATAGCCGATGACATCCGCCGTGTGGTTGGTGATGATGTCGAAGTAAACCTTCATGCCGCGGGCGTGGGCCTCGTCGATGAGGGCCTTCAGTTCATCGTTGGTGCCGAGGTGCGGATCGATCTGCGTGAAGTCGGTGATCCAGTACCCGTGGTACCCGGCCGACTTGTCCTCGGGCTGGACCGCCTTGTTCTTGAAGCTGGGGGTGAGCCAGATGGAGGTGGTGCCGAGGCCCTGGATGTAGTCGATCTTCTCCAGCAGGCCGGCCAGGTCTCCGCCGTTGTAGAAACCCTTCCTGGTGGGGTCGAAGCCGGACACCATGGGGTCGCCGCCCAGCCCGCCGTCGTCGTTCGCGGCGCTGCCGTTGCTGAAGCGGTCGGCCATGACGAAGTAGAAGTTCTCGTCCGTGACGGGAGCGCGGAGCGAGTGGAAGGCCGACGCCGGGCCCGGGTCTTTCGGGCCGGGTGCGGCTTGGGCGGGGAGGACTGCCGCTGAAACTGCGACGGCGGCCGCCAGCAGCCCCGCGGCTGAACGGAAGGCGGTTGCTTTGGCGGTTGTTTTGGTCGTGATGCGGGCGGTGGTGCCGGCCCGGTCGGTGCGGTCGGCCCGCTCGGCCTGGGACGGTGGGACGGGTGGAGAAGCGGCTGATCTGCGGGCGCGCGAGGGCCCGCCGGAATGGGTGCGGAATAACAAGGGGTGAGACCTTCCTGGGAGCGTCGCTGCTGTTCAGGCTTGCCGGGGTAACAGGCGGCAATGATGAGTGCGGTTCACGGGAAAGCCAGCCTTTCCGTGAGGCACATCACAACTGTAAGCGCTTGCACCGAATAACTCCAGTGATTGTGCGATGGCGTAGGTGGCCGCCTGGCGTATGTCCCGCTCAACGGCCCGCCTCAGAGGCGGGCCGGGAGGGCTCAAGCGGCAGGGCCTAAACGGCAGCGCTGCCCCGGGCTGTCGCCTTTCAGTGCTCACCTGTAATTGGCAGCGGCCCTCCGTCCAGTGGCTGCCCGGCAGTGCTCATTCGGCAGCCCTGCGCCGCATACTCGACTGGCCGTGCATGTGTAGCGGACCTGCTCCGGACGCCGCCCGGCAGTGCCTATCCGGCAGTCTTCACCAGCCCTTCCCAGTGCCCAGCCGGGGGCGACTAGATTGAAGGCACCAGGGCGGTTGGCGAGGGGGTACGCAGGTTGTGAACAACGTCTCCCGGGCAGCCCGTGACGGCGTCCAGGGCAAAGGTGGCCACGTTGTCGGACCGCTCGTGGGCCACGTGGAGCCAGTTCCCCCGCACCAGGTGGTGACGAGGCCAGTTCCCCCCGCTGGGCGAGTCCTTGACGGGAATCAGTTCCGTCCCGCCGGCACCAACCTTGAGGACGCTGATGATATTGGAGCCGCGAACGCCCACGTACGCATAGGAACCTTGGAAGCCGAGGCAGATTTCCGCGCCGGAGTCGTCCGGCAGGCTGCGGCCCGAGGTTGCCGGACCGCGGAAGACCAGCTCGAATACCCCCGCTTCCGGCCTCACGACGAATACTTCAACGGAGTACTCGGACACCACGAACACGTTTCCGTTCTGGTGCTGCACCAGGTGCCGGGGGCCACTGCCGAAGGGGAGGACAACTTCGTGGTCAGCCACCAGCCCGGTGCCCGGCACGTAGTTCCACACCCGAAGGGTGTCGTGGCCCAGATCCGTCGTCATGATGCGTCCGTCCGCCAGCATCAGGCTTGCGTGGGCGCGGCTCTGTCGGGGCTCACCTGTACCCAGGCCCGCGTGTGGATCCACCGACGGTGCAGCAGGGAGACGGCCGGTCATTCCGCCGTCGGCATCCAGTTCGAAGAGCAGGACCTGCCCGTCGCCCCAGCAGGTTACGGTGACGAAGCGGCCCTGCCGGTCCACAGCGA
This sequence comes from Pseudarthrobacter oxydans, assembly GCF_013314975.1. Taxonomy (GTDB): domain Bacteria; phylum Actinomycetota; class Actinomycetes; order Actinomycetales; family Micrococcaceae; genus Arthrobacter; species Arthrobacter oxydans. Next base: position 108,462 of record NZ_JABTYH010000014.1, read on the forward strand.
CATGGCACGTTGCTTCTCCGGCGGGTTGCGGATCGCCGAGGGGCTCCAGCCCGTAGTCGCCTGAGCGGCGGAAAGCCCGAACCATTTTGCGCTGTTCGGCCACTGCGTAGACCACGGGCAGGGTGGGGTGAACGGCAACGAACGACGGCGAGTCCGTTTTCGCCGCAGTCCCCAGCCGTTCAAGGCTTCCGTCGGGCTTAGCGGCCAGGGCGCCGATGCCGTCAGCATGGCCTCCTCCGTCGGGCGTGTAGGTGCCGGTCCAAATAACGGGCTGCTGCGCAGGCAAAGTCATGGGTCCATCCTGCCAACAAACGGATGCTTTGCGGTGCACCTGCCCACTAGCATGGGCCTGCAGTCACGCTGTTGGCTGCAGGCCCTCGGGAAGGGATGATGAATGCCAGTTGACGATGCAACGGCCGCGCCCCATGCCCTTGCTCCCATTGTGTCCGCCCTGCGGGCAGCCGGCTGCGTTTTCGCGGAAGACGAAGCGCAGCTGCTGGTAGCCGAGGCGCCGGACTCCGAAGCCCTCGCCGAATGGGTGGACCGCCGCATGTCCGGCATGCCACTGGAACACATTCTTGGGTGGGCGGACTTCTGCGGGGAACGGATCGCCGTGGACCCGGGAGTTTTTGTGCCACGGCGCAGGACTGAACTGCTGGTTCACCAGGCGGTAAGCCTGCTGCAGCGCGACCGGCCGTTGTCACCGCCCCCTGTTGTTGTCGACCTTTGCTGCGGGTCGGGCGCGGTGGGTACGGCTATTGCCCGGCTGTACCCGGAGGCGGAACTGCACTCAGCCGATATTGATCCTGCCGCAGTGAACTGTGCCCGCCGCAATGTGGACGCCGTGGGTGGCCGCGTATATCAGGGTGACCTGTTCGCAGCCCTGCCGCCGGGACTTCAGGGACGGGTGCGGATCCTCGCCGTCAACGCGCCTTATGTCCCCACAGAGGCGATAAAGACAATGCCGCCCGAAGCGCGCCTCCATGAGTCACGGGCAGCGCTCGACGGCGGCGACGACGGTTTGGACTTCCACCGTCGCGTGGCAGCAGAGGCCAGCGAATGGCTTTTGCCTGACGGGCACCTGCTGATCGAGACCAGTGGACTGCAGTCCGGGCGGACAGCCGGGATTGTGGCTGGGGCAGGGTTCACTGTCCGCGCCGTCCACTCTGATGAGCTGGACGGAACTGTGGTGGTTGGTGCGCCTCTTTGTGGCAAACGCCCCCGAGGGTTTCCAGGGCGCCGGACGCCGTCTTGCTGATCAATCCGTGTCCTCAGTCGGTGGCAGGCCGAGTTGCGCCGCTTAGGTCCGCGACCGGAGGATGGGCAAGCCGGGGCCGGCAAGCTCGTCCAGGTAAGGCTTGCGGCCGGCCATGCCCATTACCAGGGCGAGGGTTGAACCGGTGACCATCGGGCCGGTGCCCGCGGCGAACGAGCCATCATCAGCGCGTAACTGCAGGCCGGCCGCAAGTGTGCCGCTTTTCACGGTGAAGTCGCGTCCAGCATAAAAATCGGCTACGACGGTCAACGCCTCAACGCTCGGCCGCCGGGGAAGTCCCAGCGGTTGGCGGATGTCTTGGGCATGCACCACAACTTCGCCGAGGTAGGCCGCAAGGTGGCCTGAGGGCGCTTTGGTACTGCCGAGTATGGCGCGGAAGCGCTCTAGCGTCTCGGCCGGCGTCCTGCCGCGATGCTCGGCCAGCCTGCGCTGATTATGGACGTCGGGCCGGAAACGCGCACCGAGTATGCTGCGGAGCCACTGCCACTGGTTCAAACTCGCGGCGGCCGTGAGGTGGGCGAGAACTTGCTCGACATCCCACTGCGAACACAGAGTGGGGTGCTGCCACTGCTCTGCGGTGAGGCTCTCCAGGTCTTCTGCCAGGGCGGTCCGCTCAGCTTGGACCATGTGCCATAAGTGTTCGCTTTTCAATGACGTCCCCCTACATTCTCGCGGCCAGTGCTCACCGGCGACGCTCACGCGAGGCCGACGTGCCAGCGGCTGCCCGGATCAGACGGGAGGCACCGCTGCCGTCGAGTCTCTCATGGGTAACCCGGCGCACGGAGACTGTGAGCAGCAAATCGAGAGGGTCGGCCTCGACCTCGTCTCCCTTCGCCAGGTTGCTCGGGTACTTCGGTCGATCAGCAGGAAGCCCGCGGCACGGTCGCGTCCTCCGCCGAAAGAAACAGGGTGCGCAGTTGGTAGGAGAGCGCCCGGACGATGGCGTGCCATGGATAGTTCCCAGACGTGCCCACTGTTCACCGGGCAAATCCGACAGATCAGCGGCAGGTTGGCGCCTCTCGGAGTGGACAACTTGCCAGACGGTAGCTGCTGACGTGCGCATGAGGGTTCTTTCATCCGTGGGTGTGAACTGCAGATTATCTGGAGGAACACCGAGACAGACACTATCGGGAAACATGAATCGTTGCCCCCGGTTTATCGAACAGGTCAGGGTTATGAGTCCTCTCACACCCGCTGTGTTCGCGGTGGCGGGGGTGGTCTGAAGTAGTGGTTCTGTTGTGGTTTTTGTTGGGGGTCGATGTGTGGCGGTGGCGTGAACCAGGGTGTGCCGTGGCGGGACGTGATAATCCATTGTTCTTTGTGTACGAGGTGGTGGTGCGCTGAACAGAGAAGTGCGCCGTTGCTGGTAGTTGTGGGTCCGCCGTTGGACCAGTAGGTGATGTGGTGTGCTTCGCACCACGGTGCGGGAATGGTGCAGTTGGGGAAGGTGCAGCCTTGATCGCGGGCAATGAGGGCGAGGCGTTGGACCGGGGTGAAGAGGCGGGTCTTGCGTCCCAGGTCCAGGATCTCGCCCTCGGTGCCCAGGACTGCGGGGATGATGTCGGCGTCGCAGGCGAGCTTGCGCAGGGTCGAAGCGGACACTGGACCGGTGAAGACAAAGTTCCCGGCCCCGGAATGGGAGCCTGTCCCGTTCACGGTGCTGGTATCCCCGACTGAGACTGCACCGGCGCTTGCTTCAGTGCCAGTGCCAGCGCCCGTGCCTGTGGCTGCTCCAGAGTTAGCGCCAGTGGTTGCGCCGTCGCCGGTGCTTGTGTCAGTGCCTGTGGGTGCGCCGCCCGTTCCTCCGCTCCAAGGGCCTGTTTC
>NZ_JABTYH010000015.1 GCF_013314975.1 Pseudarthrobacter oxydans
TGCCGGCGCCCTGGCCAGCGACCTCGGCCAACAACTCTCCCTCGCCCTGGACTCCACCAGCACCGACGGCCTGGACCTCACCTCCAAAGAAGCCGGCAGCACCACCGCACCCAAACTCGTCCTCACCCTGAGCTAGGCCAGGGTGAGGCGGCCCGGCTGCAGGTAACCGCAATTTCCACATTCTTACCCCCGGGCAGCCACAAGCCCCCTGTTTTATCGGACCGCGGCATCCTGCCCCGTACTAGCTTTGCAACACGCCAGAGCGGCACAGAGACACAGGAAACCCGCCGGAAAAGGGGCAATCATGGCAGAAGAAAAGGTCTTTCGAATCGACCCGGCCGCACCAGGCCCTTCCGTCGCACCTGCCCATTCAGCACGTCAACCTGCAGGAGGGATCGGATCCTTGAGTAATCAGGATATTAGCGGCAGCGACGTACCAGCCGCCGGGATGGGACTGAGGGACTACGCCCGCGTCGCGAGGACGTACTGGAAGCACATTGCGGTCGTGACCCTGATCGTCACCCTGCTGGCCACGGCGTGGAGCACGTTCCGCCCCCGCATCTATGCCGCCGAAGCCAGCGCAGTTGTTATTGCGGTGGGAACCGACAACGTCAGCAGCCTGCTGGCCGGCGACACCCTGGCCAAAGCAAGGGCAAAGAACTACAAGTCATTGGCTGAATCCCGGCTCGTGGCGGACAACGTACGCCTGTCCACCGGGCTAAGCATGTCCAGTGATGCCCTGCTGGGCGCCATCTCCGTGTCCGTGCCCCGCGACACTGCTGAAATCCGGATCACGGCAGAGTCGCCGGATCCCACCATTGCCCAGAAGGTTGCGGACGCCTGGATCGTCGAGCTGAGCAAGCAGGTCCAGGAAAGGGAGAAAGCCGCCACTGCCGCTTCGGGCGAGGCCCTCGAGGCAGTCACGCCGCCGCTCTCCCTTGTACCGCTGGATCCAGCAGCCCTGCCAACCACACCCGTCTCGCCCGGCGTCGCTATGACAGCTGTGTACGGGGCAGCATTGGGCCTCCTCCTGGCCTACGCTTCCGCACTCCTTCGCGACCGCCTGGACCGCCGCCTGCATTCCGCGGCTGAAGTGGAACATCTCTTCTCCGTACCGGTCATCGGCGCCCTCCCGGTCGACCTCCGGCTGACGGGCGAGAACAAGGTCCTGGGAGGCGTCCCAGCCGCTCCCACGCCCGGTTCACGGGCACAGAGCCCTGCCTTCGCCGAGGCGCTCCGCGAACTCCGCACCAACCTGACGTTCCTTGACGTCGACAACCCGCCCCGGATCATCGTCGTCACGAGCTCGGTGAGCGGGGAAGGCAAATCAACTATTGCAGCCAACCTGGCCTCCGCGATGTCGGCCGGAGGGGAACAGGTCATCGTTGTCGACGGCGACCTGCGGCACCCCAGCATGGCCAAGATCTTCGACGTAATTCCAGGAATTGGCATTACCGACGTCCTCACCGGAAAAGCAGAGGTAGATGACGTGCTCCAGCAACGGAGCGATCTGCCCAACCTGTCGATTTTGGGCTCCGGCCGGATCCCGCCCAATCCCACAGAGCTCCTCGGCTCGCATGCCATGAAGCAGCTGATCGAATCCCTGTCCGAAAAGGGCATCGTGATCATTGACGCCCCGCCGCTGCTGCCAGTGACTGATGCCGTGCTCCTTGCCAGGATCGCGGACGGCGCCATTGTGGTTGTCAGGGCTGGCCGGACAACCAAGGACCAGCTGACAAAGTCGCTGGGGAACATCCGGAAGGTGCATGGAGCCGTTCTTGGAACCCTTCTGAACTGCGTGCCGGCAAAGGAGTTTGACGGCTACTCGTACTACTCCTCGGATCCTGAATCTGCGGACAGCGATCCGTCCGGGGACGACGCGGACGACTCACCCGTAGTGATTGAGCCCGAAAGCCCCCCTGCATTCCGTGGTTCCAGCAGGGAACAGACTTCGCGGAGCGTCACTTCCTACTAGGCACCATCCACCGCCTGCAGCTGCCACGTGCGCCCTATCCGAGCCAACCCGGTCACGCGCGCACGGGCCGACACACTCATCTAGGAGAACCCATGTCCAAGTCTGTCGTCGTCATCGGGACACGCGGCTACCCAAGTTACTATGGCGGCTTTGAGACTGCAGTCCGGCGCCTGGCACCATTCCTCGCCGATGCCGGCTGGGACGTCAACGTCTACTGCCGGGCAGGCCAAACCAAGGACGACGACGAGGCACGCGACCCCCGCATCCGAACCACCAGGACAGTGGGGCTTGAGAGCAAGTCGCTGAGCACCCTCTCCTTCGGGCTGTCTTCGGTCCTCCACGCCCTGTGGCACAAGCCCCAGGTGGCACTCGTCATGAACGTTGCCAACGGCTTTTTCCTGCCGCTGCTGAAGCTTCGCGGGATACCAACCGTGGTGAACGTGGACGGAATCGAGTGGGAACGCGCCAAGTGGAACCGCTTCGCCAAGTTCGTCTTCCGGCTGGGCGCCCGGCTGACGGCCCGTTACGGCACCATCCTGATCAGCGACTCCCTGGAGATCCAGCGCCGCTGGAAGCGGGACTTCGGGCGCAAGAGCGTCTTCATTCCTTACGGCGCCAACCTCGCCAGCCCCAGCGAGGTTGTTCCTGGCCTCGAACCGGAATCCTATGTGCTCATGGTGGCCCGGTTTGTTCCCGAGAACACGGTGTCTGAGTTTTTCCAGGCAGCTGAACGCCTGGCGGAGCAACATCCTGTGGTGATCGTGGGATCCAGCGGATATGGCGGGCCGCTGGATGAGGCCGCCCAGCGGCTGGGTGAACATCCCAACGTCCAGTGGCTCGGCCACGTCAGTGATGACAAGAAGCTCCTCTCACTCTGGCATCATGCCGGAGCGTATTTCCACGGCCACAGCGTAGGCGGGACCAATCCAGCCCTGGTCCAGGCGATGGCCTGCGGAGCACCGGTCGTTGCCCGGCAGACGCCATACAACGCCGAGGTCCTGCGGGCGGATGAGCACCTGGTGGCACCGGATCCGCTTGCCATCGAGAGCGCATTGCGGCGCATGCTGACTGACCACGATCTGCGGGCGAAGGCCCGGGCAGCAAACCAGGCCCGCGCAGCCACCCATTATGACTGGGACGATGTGTGCCGGAGATATGAACTGACACTCCAGGAAGCGGTCCTGGGGGAGAAGGCGGCCAAGATCGGCAGCGAGGTGCGTCAATGACCTTTGGATTACGCCCGAGCGCACCTGAATCAGCCGGACAAATATGCAGCGGAACCCCCCGAATACTGGTCTTGAATCCCCTGGGAGTGGCCTTAAGCCATTACACCGAGGCACTTTTGCATCAATTAGCCGATGCCGGAATAGAAACAGAATTGTTTTCCATTACCGAACCTTCCCAGTCCGGTAAAAGCCGTTTTCAGTGGCTCGGCGCATATACCGCAATGCTTTATGCTGCGGGACGGCGGACACGAAAAAGGAATTCACCTGAAAGGGTGCTCCTCACGTGGCCGGTTCTGGGGTTCCTGGACCTCCTGATGATGAAAGTCCTTTGCGGCGACTCAGGGGTTGTTATTTACCACGATCCACAACCGCTCGTCCGGTCCGTGGGCAGCAGCCCCCTGGTGGCGGGCCTCGTTCGACGGGTGAAGAAGCGGCCCGGAACGGTGGTACACAGCGATGAAGCTGCCCAGGCCATGGACGCCGTCGGACTCACCGGGGGCCTGGCGCAGGTGCCCCATCCAATGCTTCCCCCGGCCGGAGCAGCCAAGGACGCCGCCTTTGGCGGGCAGTCCGGGAAAAGGCCACGGGTTCGCGTGCTGGGCCAGTACAAGGCCGACCGGGACATTGACCTCCTGAAATCACTGGCCGGCAGGCTTGGCCCGAAATGCGACCTCGACATAGTGGGCCGTGGCTGGCCTCCCGTCGAGGGTTGGCATGTCGATGCCCGCTTCGTCCCGGAGGACGAGCTGGAGGAACTGATCGTCTCCAGCGACACCATAGTCATCCCGTATAAACGCTTCTACCAAAGCGGCATAGCCATGCGCGCTCTTGAACACGGCGTTCCGATTGTCGGTCGCGTCGGGACGAGCCTTGAGAAACTGTACGGACCGCAATCACGGCTCCTGGTCGCGGCGGACCACGTGGTGCCCGGCCAGGAGGTCGAGGCGTGGGCAGCCGCCATCGAGTATGCAATGGGCCAAGGAAGAACCGAAACGGTCCTCGCGGCCAAACTCTTTCATGAGGAGGCGTCCGAGAGCTGGCGCGCCTTCGGCCGCCGCATGCTGGCCGAAGGATTTGCCAGGGGCTGACCCGGCCTTCCTGCAGGAGAATACCCGCATGACGAAGTTCCTGATCTCGTTCCCCAGTGACGCCATGGTGGTCCCCGCCGAGGACTTCGAGGCGGTGGTCGAAGCCGCGCACGCCGTCATCGGCGAGGCCAAGGCGGCGGGCGTGTACGTCTTCGGCGGCGGGATCGATGAGAACGTGGCACCCATGCGCGTGGCCGGTGACGGCACCGTCACAGAGGGCACGTACCCAGGCCATGCAGTACCCGACGGCGGCTACACGGTCCTCGAGCTGCCCTCCAGGGAAGTGGCCTTTGAATGGGCTGCCAAGATCGCCGTCGCCTGCCGCTGCCCCCAGGAGGTCCGGCATTTCCAGTACGACCCCGAGAGCTGACGGAGGCTCCCCTGCACTGCGGGGCCGCCGACGCTGGTGCAGCGGTATGCCGCGCTCCAGCCTCGGAGCCTTACCGCCGCGACGTCGACCGCTGCCGGGACACGAAGCGCGGACCCATGACCGCAGGCACGGACCTCACTTGCGGCCTCAGGGGTACCGTCATGGCCACCACCGATCCCACGGTCAACCAGAGGACGGGGGTGGATGCCATGGAGGAGGCGGACTCCGAAGAAGCGACAGTAAGCAGGAAGCCCACGGCCAGCCACACAGGCAGGCTCTGCGTCCGCGGAACCCGGCGGAGGAGCTTTCCGAGGTGGATCAGAAGCAGGAGGGCGGCAGCAATCATGGGCCAGCCGATCCACGCGAAATACAGCCCCAGCAGGCTCTCACTGCCCACACCAGTGGATGCGCCTTCAAGCGCGGCCTGGTAGCCGGTTGTGCCGAAGCCCAGGCCTGCCGGCGACTGCAGGCCAAGCATGAAACCGGACAACAGGCCATCCGAATGGCTGGCGGTGTTGCCCTGTTCAATGAAGGTGCTGAACAAGTACCCCCCAAGGCCGAGGCCTACAAGAATGCCCGCGTACTTCCCCACCTTGGTCCAGATGAAGTAGATCACGGTGACCACAAGGAAAATCAATATGCCTGCCCGGGCATATGCAAAGAACAGGGTGGCGCCGATGGCAGCAAGCATTGCAAGCCGCGCGAAACTCCTGAGCCTTGCGACGGCAGCAAAGGCACCGAGCCCAAGCAGGAAGCCCATGACGGGAGGGTTCATGAAGGGACCGCCAGGACGGAAGGTGAGGTCACCGTTGGACACTCCGTCCGCGAAGTAAGCCGGCGGCAAACCCATGCGCATACTGCGGGGGTTCCCGCCCACAACGTTGACGTGGTACCAGGACGGGTCAAGGAGGGGCGCCTGCATGACTTCCTCAGCCAGGGCCCAAGCCACGGTCAACCCGGCTAACAGCAGCAGGTAGGCGCTGATCTTCCGCCATTTGATGTCGTCCCGGTAGACGAAACCGGCGAACACCAGGCCAAGCGGCATGAGTACCTGTCGCGCCTGGGCAATGCCGATGTCCGCATCCGGTGATCGGATGAATCCGATACCCACCAGGATGACCAGCAGCAGCATCATCCCAAGCGCCTTGTGCAGGCGCTTGTCCTGGGAGCTGAAGGCCCTGATAACGGCGGCTGCAACAAGAACCGCCGCAGGCACGTCATCCAGGTACTGGAAGGCATCAGACCTGGTGAGGGTGATGAGCGGCGCCTGCGACCAGCCGGCCGCAATGACCAGCAGGATCAGTACATGGTAGGAGCGCCCAAGGATCAGTACCAGACTGATCACGGCGGAAGCGGTAACAACGAAAGGCAGTAGCACGAGTTGGTCGTCCCTCTCGAGATTGCTGCAACGCCTCCAGAATCGCTGCAATGCAGGGTCAAGCCCCGGAATCATCCGGACAGGTTTCAATACCCGCAGTATCGCAAGCATCGCGTGTGACGGAATCCGTCGTTCCTCACGCTAGGCCGACCAGCATCTCCCAACAAGTGCCAGGCCGCGAGTATGTGGATACCCACAACCGGCTGTGCGTCATGAACCTCCCCCGATGACCGCCTCTCTCCAGCAGGCCAGGTACGGCGCGGCAGCCAACGCGACAGTCCGCCCGGTCTGCAGCGCCGTTATCTGGCGGTCGAGGCGTTCCAGCTCGGTCGAATCGGTGATGGTCCTGTGGGCAGCCTCTGCCAGTTCCCGGACGGAGGCGGGAACCACGATCAGCCCGCCGGCCTTGGATGCTTCCCCCAGCGTTCCGGAGTCGAATCCGATCACGGGGGTGCGGTAGGCGAAGGCCCTTGAGGCCACTCCGGAGGCAGGCAGGATATTGCCGTAAAAGCGGCTCGTCTTGTCATAGGGCAGGAGGATGGCCCTCACGGATTCAAAGAAGGCGTCCTCCTGCCGCCCCTCGACCGCTCCCAGGATGGTGACTCCGGGGATCGGTGGCAGCTGTTCGGTTCCCCTGCCGGCCACGCGGATTTCGACGTCCGGCGGGAGTTCGCGACGAAGCTCGACCAGCCTGTCGAAGCCTTTGCCTTTGGAGGCGTGGCCGTAGAGTCCTACCGCCAGAGGACGCTGGGAAGCAGGCTTCAGGGCAGGCCTGGGCGGCACGAAGTGCCAGGTGCTGAGCACCCGGCAAGCGGGAAAAGTTTGCCGAAGCGCTGCCGCGCCGGCTTCACTGAGCGCAAACAGGGTGGTGTCCCGCAACAGCCACCGTTCCAGCCGGGCACTGACAGGGCGCAGCGGGAGATGGATGCCGTGGTGCAGCAGCTTGCTCCGGGCCACCCACTTGAAGCGGAAAGGCCACCACGCGGCCAGCGGGGGGTCATGCACGGTGGCCGTTGTGGCGACGTCCCGCGAGCGGCCTGCCAGAAGCCAAAAGGGACCCAGCGACGCCGCTGACAACTCGAAGTGAACCACCACCCGGCCGGCGGCGAGTGATTCCTTCACGGCCACGGAGAGCCTGCGCCGGTCACGGAACACGTCAAGGAGCCGTACGTTGCCCGGTCCCGCAGTCCTGATTTCGCGGAATGCCGAAAAGTTGGGCACAGCCGCGGCGATGAACTCTTCCGCATAGTCGCCGACTCCACCCGAACTTATACGGGGTGCCACCAGAATGAGTGTGGCGGGAATTGGAGAAGCATTAGATACAGGCACTGCGTCTGAATTAGCCACGTTACTCCGCTTTTGCACCAAAGGGACGAAAAACTATTCGGCATGGACCTTGGAAATTATCACTAAGGATGCGTCCGGCCTTCACTACAGTATGCACCAGCACCCAGGGGACAAACCGGAAAATTGAGCAAACAATTCGTTTTCCCCCTTCCGTCCACCCGGATCGCCGGAAGACCGGTCTCCCGATGCCCGGAAACAATATTTAGCTCAATAACTGCTCAATTACGGTGAATTCCTCCCACCGGTCCGCACCCAGACAGTAAACTTCTGCAAAGAGGCCACAGGAAGGCTCCAACCCATGACGAACGTTGCTGGTGGACTTGCCCGTGTCGGTTTCCGGGGCGCGGTGTGGCAGGGGCTTGCCCTGGTGGGCGGGAAGGCGATCGTCCTCATAACGACGATCGTGCTGGCACGCCTCCTGTCGCCTGAACAGTATGGCCTCGTGGCCGCGGCACTGGTCCTCATGGCCTACGTCGAGACCGTTGCCGATGCCGGCGTCGCTCAGGCCCTGGTCTATCTGCCTGCCTCCGGCGTCGCGGCCCGCTCGGCGCTGCTGGTTTCAGTGGTTCTTGGTTCATCCCTGGCCCTCCTGACGTTCTTCTCGGCGCCATGGATCGCCGGGCTTTTCCAGCTGCCGGACGTGGGCCCCCTGGTACAGGTGCTGTCCATCGCAGTCCTGGCAACGTCGCTGGGTGCGGTTCCAGAAGCCCTGCTGCGACGCGACCTTCTGTTCAGGCGGCTGGCGGTTGCCCCGATTGTCCGGGCGCTCGTCACGGGAGTACTGAGCCTGGTCCTCGCCTTCGCAGGGTACGGTGCCTTCTCGCTCGCGGCGGGCACCGCGGCAGGGGCGGTTGCGTACGCAGCCACGTGCTGGTGGCTTGTCCGCAAGGGCGCTCCCTGGCAGATCTGGCGCGTGGCCAAAGACGCCCTCCGGGCAAACCTCAAATTCGGCGTTCCCGTGGCAGGCAGCAATCTCCTGGCACGGCTGATCTTCGACATCGACTATGTGATCATCGGCGTGATCCTTGGCGCCCAGGCCCTTGGTTATTACACGCTGGCCTTCAGGCTGCCCGAAGCCCTGATCATCAACGTCTTCTTTGTGCTCTCCACGGTCCTGTTCCCGCTTTACACCCAGGTGCAGCACCAGCCGGAACGGCTGCGGGACGGCTACCTGAAGGGTGTCCGTGTGCAGTCCCTGTACGGCATGACGGCGGGGGTGGGCCTGGCGGTACTGGCGCCGATTCTCGTCCCCCTGGTCTTTGGCGGCCAATGGTCCGAGTCGGTCATTCCGCTTGTCTTCCTGGCCCTGTATGCGGCAGCACGCTCCCTGGGAGCGGGCGCGAACGACGTCTACAAGGCCATCGGCCGGCCCGGCATTTCGATCACGTTCTCACTCATTCGGTTGGCAGTGCTGGTGCCGGTCCTGCTGGTGGCTGCCCAATGGGGGATCATCGCCGTTGCGTGCGCCCAGATGGCTACAGCACTTCTTTTCGCCATCGGAATGCAGACGGTGGCTGCCAAAGTGATCCACATCGGACCAAAAGCAATGCTGCGCGCTGTTTTGCCGGCCTTCGCCTGCAGCATTGCCGTGGCGGCGGCCGGAACCATCATGTTCCTGCAACCCTACTTGGGGGCTCCACTGACAGCGGCTCTGGTATTTGTGACTGCCATAGCCGCCGTGTACGGCGTCCTCCGGTGGGGATTCCCAACCCTGCACCATGAGCTGCTGCACCTCGTTCGCCGCCGGCAGGACGCCCCGGCTGAATAGGAGGGCTCGGGCAATCGTCCCCGCGCAGGCGGGGATGCGGCCCGGGCCGGCGTGTCCGGGCAGGCCGGTGTCGACGATCACCTGCCGCCGGCATCACCACGGCGGAGACGGCGGCAGGCGGGCAGGTACCTAGAGCCGGGGCGTCAGATGTCGCTGCCGGTGTCGACGAGCGGCAAAGCGCGACGGCGGGTCCCGGCCAGGAAGGCAGCCTGACCCGCCAGGTCCTGCTTGGACCGGAGGTGCCCTTCCGACCCACGTCCCTTACAAAGCAGGTCCCTTACAAAGCAGGTCCCTACAAGGGGGATGCCTCCCTTGTAGGGACAGCAGGCACGGCGTCCGGCTCCTGTTGCGCCGCAAGGTCCGAGCCGATGACCAGGCCGAGAATGATGAAGTAGGGTGCCGCAGAGTTGGGACTGAGCGCTACTTCATTAAAGGCGGCATTCAAGAGGAACCCGCCCAGGAGGCCTGCCGCCAACGTCCTATCGCGGAGGTCTTTGATTCGTAGGACGTGTTTGGACAGCTGGACAAAAAACACCAGGTACACGGCAAGTCCGACTATTCCGAGTTGACCGATGACCATGCCCAGTCCGCTCTCCGTCACAGCAGACGTGGACTCGGACCCTTCCGAAAAAAGACCAGCGAGGACTCCGGAACTGCCCAGTCCACGCCCGAGTGGATGATGCGGGAACTCCACAAAGGCAGCGGTGAACCCGTCAATGTGTGCCGCAGTACTGCCCGTTGAACTGGAAACAGTAAACAAATAGAAGTTGTAGGCCCCGGCAGCCAGCAGCAACAGCGCAATGATGTGGCTGGTTCTGGATGCGTAGAAGCGGGTCCAGAATGCCAGGAACACGATCAGGCCAAGGAGTGCACCCTTGCTGACGGCCAAAACCATCGCCGCCACCGTTGCGATCTGGCAGAGCAGCCCGCGGAGATACCAAGCCGCCATGAACACGGCGAAGAGGAAGGTTCCGAAATTAACCGGGTCCGCGAAGGGGCCCGCCATGCGCCTGAGGAACTCGCCCGGAACCACCTGCTCCGAAGCAAAGAAGTTCTTGGGCAGGCCGGAGTCCTGCTGGACAGAAATTCCCTTCTTCTCCCACAGGTCCCGGAGGTTGAGTGTCTGCCAGAAATCAGGGGTGTTCGCTTCAATGAAGCCGAAGACAATCGCCACGAAGCCCAGCATCACCAGGTAGCGGAGGTATACGGCATGCTTGGCCCAGGCGCTGGCATGCAGGCCGATAAGGAGGAACAGGAAAGGAGCCACGATGTTCCTTGAGGAGGCGGCTGCTGCTGCCAGGTCATGTTGGAACAACACAACGGTTGCAGCACCGTAGAGAACAAGGATGGCCAGGCAGGTTGTCACTGCCTTGATCAGCTTCCGAAGGGCCTTCCCTTCCGGAGCCGGCTTTTTTGCCGAGATCAAAACCAGATACAGGGCAACCGAGAAGAGGAAATTCAGGATGATGGCAAACTGGAGCCGTCCGCTGTCCATGGCATCGGCGACAGTGGTCAGATAGACGTTCTGCGTCGCTGACATGATCGTCGGGATGATGAGGAAGAACGAAATTTCGGCCTTTCGCTCAGCCAGCCGGTGAATCAATTGCGCGGTGACAGAAAAAAAGACCACTGCCGCCACTGCGGCAAGAATGGCGATGGAGCCGAGGCTGGCGGCGACGGTGATGAGTACCAGCCCGCCGCCGAACAGCAGGAAGGGGACGATGTCGACCCTGGGCGAGAACTCGGAGGCCGTTTTCTTGGTGTACATCTTCTCCCCATACTGTCGAGCGTGCAGCCAATCAGCGGCTGATCGTACCTAGGCAGGAACCGCTGCCCAGTCGGTGACCGCATGGCGCCAGAGCCAGAAGTCGCGGTCAGCTGTCACTGCGGCCTGGACATGGCCGGTATCCCCTTCATGTACGGCCTGGCCTGCCAGGCGGTAAGTCATGGTGGCTGCTGAACGAGCCCATGTTGCGATGACCAGGTAGGGAAGCAGTTCCGGTTCCACACTTCGCAGCCGCAGGTGTTGCGCCAGGGGTTTCAAGGCCCATCCACCGGGACTGAAGGCATTCTCGAAGGCCCGGAGCTGGAGCCGGCGGGAGGACAACGCATCTTCCTGGGACTGGCCGATGTACTGCAGGTAGAAAATCAGGTCATGGGCGGGCAGGCCATCAAGGCGCGAGCGTTCCCAGTCCACCACCTGGAGCCGGCCGTTGGGCTGCAGGAAGAGATTCTGGTAGCTGAGGTCTCCGTGTTCCACAACTGCCGGAAGCTGCTCCGCGCGCATTGGCGCCAGCACCTCGTGGGTGCGCTCGATCAGCCGGGCCACTTCCGTGTCAGCCGGCAGCAAGGATGCGAGTTCGTCCAAGGGGCCGGCGATGGTCCGCTGGTACCAGTCGGCGTTTTCCCGTACCGGCCTGGTGCAGGGCAGCGCAGCGACGAAGTTCAGGCCTGCGTCCAAGGCTCGGGGAAAGTCCTGCACAACGAGGTGGGGCTCCAGCAGGCTGCCCACCACGGCAGTCTCAATGAGCACCGTCTGCCCCCCGACGTCCAGTACTCCCACAACCTCCGGCGCACCCTCTTCGGAGCCGACTCCCAACGACTTGAGCTGGAGCAGGACATCGGCTTCCTTGCGCACGCTTTCGTTGTCTCCGGGCTGGCGGGGGATCTTGACCACGAGCCGGGGAACCTGGGCGTCTGTGGAAAAAATGAGGGCCACCACGTGCCGCGACGTGACAAACTGCGGCGTCAGCAGAAGTGTGTCCCATTGGCCGGTGAGTCCGAACTTCCTAAGCTCGAGCGTCCGGTAGTTATCGCGGAGGATCTGGTCAATGTATTTCACGGCAACTCCTGCCGCCCGGGCTCCGGCGCCCGTCGGCCCACCACGGTTCCTTCTGCGGCGGCCACGTTGAACAGGCCCAGGTTCAACGCAAGCCTCCCGATCGCAGCCTTGGCTTTTCCAAAGCGTACGCCCGAATAATGCGCGAGGGTATCCTGGACCGCGGTCCTCGATGCCGTGGGGACAAAGCGTGCCGGCCGTTCGAGTGTCGGCACATGCCAGTAGACCGCCACGTCATCGAAGCCTGACCTCTCCAGCGCCCGCTTCCAGCCTGCGAGGGTGTGCGGGCCCGGACGGGTACCCAATGAGCGCCTGACCTGCAGGCAGATCCAGCCGCCCGGCCGGAGTGACGCGGCAGCGCTGGCAAACAGGGGCGCGTCCGGTTCGGAGAGCAGGGCGACGTCGAAGTCGTTCGCCGGGGCGGGCGCGGGAGATGCCTGGATACGGCGGGCGGACGGGTCCAGCAGGCTGATCGCCGCCACCGCGTCGTTGCTCAGCCCGCCCCCATAGCCGAGCTTCTCCGGTTGGCTTACGGGAAGCAGGAAGCGCCAATCAAGCAGCGTCCACAGATGCAGGGGTAGCGATTCCGTGCCGGCGTGCCCGTCCACTCCTTTGGGCGCCGCGACCTTCCACAAGAGCCCGCTGGCCTTTGCGCGGACCTGGGACTCTGACTGGCTGGCGTCCAGGACGTGCGCTGAGGGAATTTCCTCGGCCAGCTCCAGATAGGCCTTTCGCCATTCCTCCAGTTTCTGGGGAGTATGTTCACCCTTCCTGGCAAACATGACCTCGCCGGGGACGTCAAGGACCAGGACGAGGTCAGGGTGTGGCTGGAACCGGAGGGCCAGCGCGTCCGTCAACGCAGCCAGGCGGCTGTCCGCCTTCGAGCCGGGGAGCAGGACATCGAAGGCGAGGCGGTCCATCAGCACCACCCTGCCCCGGAGGGAGTAGTACCGGGCGGCAAGTCCGGCGCGCAAGATGCGGAATACCTTCCTGACCAGGAACCCGCCGCGGATCTTTTGGAGCCACCTGTCCACGGGACTGCTGGACCACAGTCCCATGTAGACGTAGGCAGAAGGCAGGGGACAGCTGGAACGGAGGCCGTGGAGCAGGGTGGTCTTGCCTGCCCCGTCGGGGGCCAGCACTCCTGCCACGGGCCCGCGGCCCTTGAGCCTGGGGCCCACCCGCCGCAGCGCCCTGTTGCCAGAGCTCGTAAGCCACGGCGGAACCCTGGTGCCGGTCCATCGGCTTTTCAGGCCAGCCGCGGCGGCAGGGACGTCCTCGAAATTTTCGGACCGCAGCAGGTTGAGCAGCTTTCCCGCTGTTCCGGTCCCGAATTTCCGGTCCAGGAACAGGGCGATGGGGTTTTCGACAGTCGCCACGGCAGCTGCGGACCGGGCCGCCGGGGCTTTGGCGGGAGTAATTTCACCCTTGTCGAGCACCAAATGCAGGATGTGGAGCCAGGCCTGGTCCTGGATTTCCGGCAGCCACAACGGCCCCAGGGCCACGCGCCGCCGAAGGCAGCCAGCGGCCAGGGCGGTCCCGAGCTCCTGGAACTTCCCAAAACTGATGTCCGAGACCACGTCCAGTTTGATCCAGAGATCCTCTTCGGCGAGGTAGCGGAAGTAGAAGCGGTGGCTCCCGTGGCCCAGCGCTGCCACGCGCCGGAACCCTGCACTGGCAAGATGGCGGTCCAGGCCGGGCACCAGCTCAGCGGAAACAAGCAGGTCAACATCGCCCGCCGGCCGCACCAGGTCGTCCTCGCCCCTCAGCAGAGCCCATGGCAGCCCGGAGTTGTCGAGTTCCCGGAACACCGTAATCAGCGCCGAATTAACCTTTAGAATGACGCCTGCATTATTGCCGTGTGGATATTTGCTGGCAAATTCCGACTCAGAATAGGAAACCGGAAGTTGGGGGGAATTCGACAATTCGCTCACCACTTCTTGATAGTTTGGAATCTAGGTGCCCCGCCCCCTGCACGCCGGCAGGGCACCGCTGATCCGATGGCAGTCCCGAGAGCCTACCCCCTACCTAATGGGGTGGCACGAGTAGTGGGTACTCACATTTTTGGGCCCGTGCCCCCTGAACTACGTAGGTAAAGGGCATGTTGCTGCCGCCTGCAGCGGGAATAGGTAGCAGGCCCGCTGTCGTCGACATTAGGTAGGGGAGGTAGTGGACTGCGGGCCATTAGGTAGGTAGGGCATCCGCTCCCCTCTTGAGGAAAAGGAGGGGTGATCTTGAGCAAATACTAAGTGAACGATATATGGCGCTTTGCACAAATTCAGGGCTATATTCGCTTAACGGCTGGGAACCGTGCTGGAGGTGCAAACCGACAGCCTGCCTACCAATGGTTATATCCATAACCGGATGGCGGCATGCAGTATCCGAACAACTACTAACGAAAGAATGTGGTCTCCTTCTTCGAGGATTGGGGACCCATGTCATTGTTAGGGCGAAACAAGGAGTTGGACAGGCTTCTTTCGGTGATCCGCGGCCCCAAGGACACGGCCCTGGCGGTGATCGGCGGCCACGGGGTTGGAAAGTCGGCCTTGCTTTCGGAGATCCCCACGCTTTCGGACTACAAGACCGTCTTCCTCGGAGCAAGCGCGTTCGAATCCGACTGGCCTTTGTCCGGTGTCACGGCCCTCCTCAACGCCATGGATGATCCCGTACTCAACAGAATCGCTGATGAGCTCCTGCGCGATACTGCCGGATCCCTAGACGTGCCGGCCATTTCCTCAATGCTCCTCAACGGCCTGCACCAGCGTGCATCCTCCCGGACCGTCATCGTCATCGACGACGCAGACCAGCTGGATCCCGGCAGCCAGGCTGTTATTGGCTTCCTGGCCCGCCGCTTGTCCGGCACGGACATTGCCATGTTCGTCTGCCTGCGCGACGAAGCACCTGACAGCCCTTTCAGCGGGCTGGCCGTGCTGCACCTCCAGGCGCTGAGCTACAGCGATACCGTGAGGATGCTTGAAGCAATCCCCGCACGGCACACCACGACGGCGGCCGCCCACGCGGTTGCCGCAGCAACCCGCGGAAACCCCCTTGCCGCCGTCGAACTTTATGCCCGGTTGCTGGAACGGCATGCGGAGGGAAAGTTCGCCCTCCCGGTTCCCCTGCCCGGCAACGGCAGTTTCGAGGCTGAATTCGCCCTGGTGGTGGGCGGACTGACCGCGCCCGCACGGAACGTACTGGATCTCCTGTCCCTCTCGTGCCGAAGCGACATCACCACGCTGGAAAAGATCAGCAAGGACGTGTGGACCGGCGTGGACGAACTGCTGGCCTGCGGAATCGTGCACCGCACCGGCCCGCACCTTGCAATCCGGGACCAGCTGCTTCGCGGGTACGTCTTTGGCGCCATGACGCCGGCGGTCCGCACGGCCAACCACCGGGCATTGGCGGACGCGTGCCAGGACACTGACCCGTACGCCCGCAGGTGGCATCTGAGCTTCACGGCGCTGGAACGGCAGACCCCGTTCGGTTTGCTCCGCCACGCCGTCGACCTGATCCGGGGCGGGGAGCTGTCCTTCGCCGTGGAGTATGTTGAGCGCGCCCTGACCATCAACCCCTGGGAGGCGGAAACGGCGGCACGCCTGGCGGCGATCGCTGAACTCCTCTTCAACCGGGGTGAGTTCGTTTACGCCCGGCGCTACCTGGAGTGGGCACAGCGGGTGACCCGGAATCCGGCCCTGATCCTGCGGCTTACAGGGCTCTCCTTCGAAATCGACTTCATCCAGGGGGGAGCAGTCCGGTCCAGCATGGTGCTGCGCCTGGTGAAGGAATTCGGCCAGCACGATCCTGCCTTTGCCGCCAATCTCCTCGCCGTCGCCGCTGTGTACTACGCGGAACGCTGGGAATTCCAGGACGCGTGCGAGCTTCTCCAGTACGCCGGAAATTTCCAGGAAGCCGCATCAGCCGAATGCCTTGAACTCACGGAACGTGCCAGGCTGCTGACCGAGTCCACCGGCGGCGACGGAGTCCAGCCCGGACGCAAGTACACCCTTGAGGGCTGCTCCGTGGCAGGCCTGCTGATCCAGGGCCGCGCCTTCAGCTACGCGGAGCGCTATGACCAGGCGCAGGAGCTCTTTGCCATGGTGCGGACCTCTACACGGGACGCCCACGTGAACTGGCGGGAAACGGCCTTGTTCCTGGCTGTGGACAACGAGATCAGGGCAGGAAACGTCCGGACGGCGAGCAAGCTGATGGACGACCTTGAACTTTTTGAACCTGAGTTCAAGTACCACCGCGGCCTCCGGCACGTTTTCCGGGTCTGGCGCGCCCACGCACTGGGGGATGAGACCCTCGCCCAAAGTTACGCGGCTGAGGCGCAACGGTTCGCCGGCGCCGAAAGCCACCCGGCCATCACCGCCCAGCTTGCCGCGTGGCAGGGCCACTTCGCACTGCTTCGGGGTGACCTGGCGGAATCCCTCGCCCAGCTCTCACGCGCGGCCGAGATTGGCACGGGCTTCACCAATCCCACTTTGCTCCGGTGCGATGCGGACCTCGTGGAGGTACTGGTCCGGCTGGGACGCCACCGGGAAGCCACCCAGGCACTCCTCAGCCTGGAGAGCCGTTCCGTCGGGCTGCGCTCACCGTGGCTGATGATGGCGGTTGCCCGGAGCCGGGCCATCCTTGCGGACGGCGAGCAGTCGTTGCAGCTGTTCGGCCAGGCCCTGGACAGCAGGAACTCGCGGGATTCGCTGCTTGAACGGGCACGGACCATGCTGTGTTATGCAGAACGGCTGAAGGCGCTCGGCCGCTTGCGGGATGCCCGCGACGGCCTTCTGCGGGCCAAGGTCATGTTCGACGAGGTTGGCGCCAACGCGTGGATCCAGCACGTGGATGCGCTCCTGCTGGACGAACGGGTGGAAGCACCAGGCCCCCAGGGAAACCCGGCCATGCTGCTGCTCGCCGACCACGAACGCGTGCTGGCAAGAATGGTCGCCCGGGGCATGCGCAACAAGGAGATCGCCTCCACCCTCTTCGTTTCCGTGAGGACCGTCGAGGTGAGGCTGACCGCCATCTACCGCAAACTCGGGGTTGAGTCACGCGCCCAGCTGACGGCCCTGGCTGCCAGCAAGGAAAAGGCAGCTCCGGAGCCGTACATCCTGCCGGTCCTCTAGTGCCGGCTGCAGCTGCTGCAGCTACCCGCATTATCCACAATATTCCTTCGCGGGACCCACAAAGGGCCCGCGCAAACCCTCCGCACATGGCTTTCCGTGACTAATTTTGCTTCACGGCAAGAGCACAAGCGGACAAACCGGAAGGGGTCACCATGGCAGAAGCACCCGTCACCGGACAGCGGCGTCCCACGTTTTACGGGTCCAAACGCTCAGCGCTCACCGGCAGCCTGGCAGGCGAGCGGCCTGCCATGGCGGGCGACGGTCCTGCCCAGGGAGTATCCCCCGGCTACCGCCCGGCAGTCAGCTTCGTCCCCCGTGAGCTGGGCCGTAAGGCGTCCTCCGCGGACTGGATCTCAGTCCACATCAACCTGTTGCGTGTCACGGACTCGCTGCTGATCGCCGGGGCAGTCGCTCTCGGCTACCACCTTGCCAGTCCCGGGCTTTTGAGCAGGACATCAACGGCGGCCGGAATCGCGGCCAGCGTTGCGCTGGCACTGATCTGGATTGCTGCACTGGAGATTTACAGGACACGCGATCCCAAAGTCCTGGGCGTGGGTGCAGACGAGTACAAACGGGTCATATCTGCCACCTTCCGGCTCTTTGGATTAATTGCCATCGCTTCCGTCGTCTTCTCGATCCAGAGCGGTGCCACCATGTTCGCCGTTGCCCTGCCGGTGGGCACCGTGTCCCTGACGGCGAACCGCTGGCTTTTCCGGCGCCGGCTGGCGACTGAGAAAGCCAAGGGACGGCACCTGTCACGGGCCATCGTTGTCGGCGAACCCGAGGACGTCCGCTACGTGGTCCAGCAGATCGAGAAGAAGTCCGGCCCCGTCTACAAGATCCTCGGTGTGTGCCTTCCTGGTTCGCGCCGGGGGGCCAGGCTGCGCGTGGGCGAGCAGCTGGTGCCCGTCCTTTCTTCCACGGATGACATTTCCCGGACGGCACGCCTCGCGCAGGCCGATGCCGTGATTGTTGCCGGGCCCCTCCCGGGCGGAAACAAGTTCATCCGGGAACTGGGGTGGAGGCTGGAGGAGTGCTCTGCCGAGATGGTGCTGGCAGCGACCCTCACGAACGTCGCGGGGCCCCGTATCCACTGGCGCCCCGTGGAGGGGCTTCCACTGATGCACGTGGACATTCCCCAGTATTCCGGCGGCAAGCACGTCCTCAAGCGGGTCATGGACGTTGTCCTTGCCGGTGCCGCCATCACCGCACTTTCGCCGCTGTTGTTGCTGCTTGCCGTCATCGTCCGGCTGGACAGCCCGGGCCCCGTCCTGTTCCGCCAGGACCGCATCGGCAAGGGCGGCCAAACCTTCGGCATGTACAAGTTCCGGTCCATGGTGGTGGATGCCGAGGAGCGCCAGGCCGTGCTGCACGAGACCAACGAAGGCGCCGGGGTCCTGTTCAAGATGCGCAATGACCCCCGGGTGACGCGGTGCGGGCGGTGGATGCGCAAGTACTCCCTGGACGAACTCCCGCAGCTTTGGAACGTCGTCCTGGGCGACATGAGCATGGTGGGCCCGCGCCCTCCCCTTGCACGCGAAGTCAGCGGATACGAGCAGCACACCCACCGGCGCCTCCTCATCAAGCCCGGCCTCACCGGTCTCTGGCAGATCAACGGGCGCTCGGACCTGTCCTGGGACGAGGCCGTGCGCCTGGACCTCTACTACGTCGAAAACTGGTCAATCCCGGGTGACCTGCTGATCTTGTGGCGGACTTTCCGTGCCGTCATCCAGCCTTCCGGCGCCTACTGACGGCGCCTACTGACGGCGCCTACTGACAAAGAGGATGAGAATGGAAGCTTTCGCTAAGGACTTCAGCCACGGCAGGGACCGCGTGAACGCAGACAGGCTGCGTATCGCGGTGGTGGGCGCAGGTTCCCGGGGAGCGGGCATGGCCGAAACCCTCCAGGCCAGCCCGGACTGGGACCTGGCAGCCATCTGCGACGTGGACTCCCGCCGGGCCGGCACAGTCTCCGAAAAGCTTGGCGGCGCGCCCTGGTTTGAAGCCATCGATGAACTGCTGGACAGTGTGGAAGTGGATGCGGTGGCAATCGCCACCCCCCTCCGCGCCCTGTTCGGTACCGGAATGACCGCGCTGCGGGCAGGCAAGCACGTCCTGGTGGAACAGCCCTTGGCGGACAGCCTGGAGCGCGGGCAGGAGATGGCTGCCGAGGCGGACGCCAGGGGCGTTGTGCTGATGGCAAACAAGGCCCAGTGTTTCGAACCCGCCGTGCAAAAGATGCAGAAGCTGGTGGGCAGTGGATCCCTGGGCGATATCCTCTTCGTCGAAGCAGTGCGGACCGAAAGCAACCTGGCCCGGACTGACCGGGACGTCTTCTGGGACCTGGCCCCGGACAGCCTTGCCCTCCTTGACTATGTGTTCGCCGGGCGGCTCAACCCGCAGGGAGTTTCGGCACTTGGGGGTGATCCGCTGGGAACCGGCCGCGACTGTGTTGGACACGTGATTTTCCGGCTTCCAAACGACGCCACGGTGCACCTGCACGTC
Organism: Pseudarthrobacter oxydans; assembly: GCF_013314975.1. Taxonomy (GTDB): domain Bacteria; phylum Actinomycetota; class Actinomycetes; order Actinomycetales; family Micrococcaceae; genus Arthrobacter; species Arthrobacter oxydans. The sequence goes on from NZ_JABTYH010000015.1 coordinate 19,623, forward strand.
AACAACCTGAGCCGCGTGAAAAGCCATCAGCTGGTCATTGCAGGTTCCCAGCTTGTCCTGGTGTGGGATACCACCCTTCCGCAGGAGCAACTGGCCATCTTCGACTCCGATTCATCCACGCAGCAGCGGCGCCGCTCCCCGTATTGGACGGAGCCGGGCGCACTTCAGGTGCCGGGCGAAGATGGACAGGTGCCCGCCTTCGGGCAGGAGGCGCGGGACCGCGTGGCTGCCGAGTTTGCGCGTCGGGTCCGCGGCCACCAGAGGGCCCCCTCCACCAATACGTCCGGCCTGCGGGTTCTCGGCATGCTGGAGGCGGTTAGCCGCAGCAGGGGCCTCGAAGGTCAGGCGTCAAGTATCCACGTGCCAGGGCCTGAAGATTACCAGCAGCAGGCTGCCGGCTCCTGGCTTGAAAGTGTCCTGTGGTCAAGGTGACACGAGCTGCCGTTCTTCATTCCGCTCCTCCTAGGAAAGATGGTGCCTCGTGGCCACCGAATCAGCTGTTGCACGCATCGAAGTAATGAAGCCCTGGCTGGGGCAGGAGGAAGCCCATGCACTTGCGGAGGTGGTCTTCTCCGGATGCGTCACGCAGGGCCCGAAAGTCAAGGAGTTCGAGGTCGACTTCGCAGCCGCACAGGGTGCCCGGTTCGCAGTAGCCACGTCGAGTTGCACCACCGCCCTGCATCTGGCCCTCGTGGTGGCGGGAATCGGACCAGGGGACGACGTCGTTGTGCCGTCACTGTCCTATATAGCCACGGCCAACGCCGTGACCTACGTCGGCGCACGCCCCGTCTTCTGCGATGTGGATCCTGCCACCGGCAACGTGACCGCGGAGACCATCCATGCCGCGCTGACCCTGGATACCCGGGCGGTGATCGTGGTGGACCAGGGCGGAGTGCCCGTGGACGTGGACCCCATCCGCGAGCTCTGCGACCGCCACGAAATCACGGTCATCGAAGACGCTGCCTGCGCGGTGGGCTCGCAGTACAAAGGAAAGCCGGTGGGAGCCGGCGCCCACATCACCGTCTGGTCCTTCCATCCCAACCACATCCTCACCACCGGGGAAGGTGGCATGCTCACCACCCGGCGGGCGGACTGGGCGGCCCGCGCCCGGGCCCTGCGCGAACATTCAAGCAGCCTGGCGGCCCTCAACCGGGAAGAACTGTTCCTGTCGCCCCGCGAGATCTGCCTCGAAGTCGGTTTCGACTACCGCATGACCGACCTTCAGGCCGCCGTCGGAATCATCCAATTGCGGCGGCTTCCGGAAATGGTGGAACGGCGCCGGAAGATCGCAGGCACGTACGTCGACGCCCTCAAAAGCCTCAAAGGCCTCAGGATCGTGTCCGATCCTCCATACGGCACCACGAACTATCAATCCCTGTGGCTGGAAGTCCTCCCTGGATTCCCCATGACCCGCGAGGCCCTGCTGGAAAGGCTGGCCGACGCCGGCATCACCGCACGGCGCGGGGCGTACGCCGCACACCGCCAGCCGGCATACCGCTGGCGCGACAACGGCAACGCCAGGCTGCAGTCCACGGAGCGGCTGAGCGACCGCACCCTGGTCCTCCCTGTGTTCCACGAGATCGACTCATCAAGCATCAACCGCGTCATCAACGCCATCCGGAACGCAGCGCACCCGGTGGGCACGTGAGTGAGCTGATCCTCATTTCAGTGAGCGGCCTTGCCCGCGAAGTGCTGGCGATGGTGCGCAGCAGTGGCCAGTACGACGTCGTTGGCCTGCTGGACGATGACAAGGAGATGGCCGGTGTCACCGTGGACGGGGCGCCTGTCCTGGGGAGCATCGATGATGCCGCCAACTACACCCATGCGTTCCTGCTGGTGTGCCTGGCATCCGGGAAGGCACGGGAAGCCGTGGTGGACCGCCTCACGTCCCTGGGAATCCATGAATCGCGGTATGCAACTGCGGTGGATCCCTCAGTCCAGTACCCCGAAGGCTGCCGGATTGGGCGGGGAAGCATCCTGTTGCGCAATGTCACCCTGACAGCCGCCGTCACCCTGGGCTCACACGTGGTGGCAATGCCCTCGGTAACCTTCACCCACGACGACGACGTGGCGGACTTTGCGACGTTCGGCGCGGGCGTGTCATTGGGCGGCGGAGTCCGGGTAGGGAAGGCTGCCTACCTCGGCATGAATTCCAGCGTCCGCGACAGGACGTCGGTGGGCGACTATGCCACGGTGGGCATGGGCGCCGCCGTGCTCAGTAACGTCCCGGCCGGAGAAACGTGGGTTGGAGTCCCCGCCCACGAAATCGACCAGCACCTGTTCACTTTCGGGAAGGAACCGTCCCGCTAGACCGCCGTCCGGAAGAACTGCGCGGTCACCGCGGCCAGGCGCCAGGGATCCTTTACGCCGCACAGCTCCCGCGCGGAATGCATGGACAGCAGGGGAACGCCCACGTCCACCGTCCGGATTCCCAGGCGGGTGGCGGTCAACGGACCGATGGTGGAACCGCACGGAATCGCGTTGTTGGACACGAACTCCTGGTAGGGCACACCGGCATCGGCGCACAGCCGGGCCCACAGCGCTGCACCGGAGGCGTCGGTGGCGTAGCGCTGGTTTGCATTGATTTTCAGGAGCGGTCCGCCGTTCAGCACCGGATGGTTGGCGGGGTCGTGCCGTTCCGCGTAGTTGGGGTGCACAGCGTGGCCGGCGTCCGCGGACACACAGAAGGACGCCGCCAGAGCCTGCCGCCGCTGGCTCACCGTGGCGCCCAGGCCGTCGGAGATCCGAACCAGGACATCCTCGAGGATAGGCCCGCAGGCGCCCGAGCGGGAGTTGGAGCCGATCTCCTCATGGTCGAACGCCGCCAGGACGGCGATCGGGCTGCCGGTACCGGGCGCCGACGCGTGCGCGGTCAGCGCCGCCAGCCCCGCATGGGTTGAGGAGAGGTTGTCGAGGCGCCCGGAGGCGAAGAACTCACTGTTGCCCCCGAAAACCGATGGGGCCTGCGTGTCCGCCATGACGACGTCGTACCCGCCAATGTGGGCGGGGTCCACGGAAGCGCCGGAAACGTGGGAAGCCAGCACGGCCAGCAGGTCGGCATCCGCGGGATTGCCGAGCCCCCACACCGGATTCATGTGCCGCTGCTTGTCCAGGGTGAGGCCGTCGTTGACAGTACGGTCCAGATGGATAGCCAACTGCGGGAACCGGAGCATCGGCCCGGTGGCAGTCAGGTGCTCGGTGCCGTCCAGCATGACCAGGCGGCCGGCCAGCTGCAGTTCCCGGTCAAGCCAGGAGTTCAACAGCGGTCCGCCGTACACCTCCACGCCAGCCTGCAGCCAGCCGTGGGCACCCGTGGTCGGCTTTGGCTTGAGCTTGAAGGTGGGCGAATCCGTATGTGCGCCCAGGATGTTGAAGCCGGTGGCGGGCCCTGCCCCTTCGGGAACAACCCAGGCGATCAGCGCGCCGTCCCGGATGATGAAGTACTGTCCGGGCCCGCCCTCCCAGGGCTGCAGTTCGTCCAGGCGCACAAAGCCCGCTTCCTCCAGACGCCGCCCCGCTTCGTGCACGGCGTGGAAGCTCGACGGCGACGCGCTGACATAGGCGCCAAGGTCCTGGATATGGTCTGCGGCGGAGGCAAGGGAAGGCATGGTCTCGAGTCTAGACGGCGTTGCGCCGCGGGTCTCAGTAGTCCGGGTTGCTCGGCACCACGAGGCCGGTTTCGTAGGCGTAAACCACGGCCTGGACTCGGTCGCGCAGGTGGAGCTTGGTGAGGATGCGGCGGACGTGGGTTTTCACCGTCGCTTCCGAGAGGTAGTACCGGTGGGCGATTTCGGCGTTGGACAGGCCCTCGGCCATCGCCTCCAGCATCTCCGTTTCCCGCGGGGTCAGGTCCGCCAGCAGGGGATCCGGTGCAGGAGCGGCGGGGGCCGGGCGGGCGGCACCCCGGACGTATGTTTCCAGCAGCCGCTGCGTAACGCGCGGCGCCACCACGGCGTCCCCGCTGGCCACCACCCTGACGGCACTGACCAACTCCGACGGCGCCACGTCCTTGAGGAGGAAGGCCGAGGCTCCAGCCTGGAGGCCGGCAAAGGCATACTCGTCCACGTCGAAAGTGGTCAGGATGATGATCCGGGCGCACGAACCGGAGGCGGTGATGGCGCGCGTGGCCTCGATGCCGTCCAGCACGGGCATGCGGACGTCCATCAGCACCACGTCCGGGCGCAGCTCCCGGGCCTGCCGTACGGCGTCGGCCCCGTCAGAGGCTTCCCCAACAATCCTCAGATCCTCTTCGCCCTCCAGGATCAGGCGGAATCCCATCCGCAGCAGCGGCTGGTCATCAGCCAGCAGGACGTTGATGGGGGTGTTTCCGGTCATGGGTTGCCTTGCAGTTCGTAGGGGCGGATGGAGCCTGCGGAATCGTCTCCGGGCCAGGACAGTACGGCGTGGACGCGCCAGCCCCGGCCGCTGGGCCCCGCTTCCACGGAGCCGGAATAGATCCTGGAGCGTTCAGCCATCCCGGCCAGCCCCTGTCCGGATCCATGGGAACCGGCAGCACCGGACGGGGAAGTACCTCCATCCTGGGCGGGGTGCCCGGTGGCTCCGGCGCCGTCGTCGAGCACGTCAATGGTCACCGTGGAGCCCGAGCGGACAATGGTGACGTCCACCCGGGTCAGGGCGCGGCCGTAGCGGAGCACGTTGGTGAGCGATTCCTGCACGATCCGGTACACCGTGAGCTGGAACGCAGCATCGCCGGGCAGGGCAGGCCCGGTGTGGGAGTAGTGCAGCGGCAGGCCGGCGGTGCGGAAGCCTTCGAGCAGGCTGGCCAGGCTGTCGCCGGCGGTCAGCGGCAGCCGGGGCGCGGCGGTGCCGGTGTCATCACGCAGGACACCCAGGACCCGGCGCATGTCTGCGAGGGCGGTGCGTCCCGTCCGGGACAGTTCGCCGAGCACCTCCCCGGCGCGCTCCGGGTTTTTCTGGACGACGACGGCGGCACCGTCGGACAGGCTGATCATCACCGTCAGCGAGTGGGCCACCACGTCGTGCATCTCGCGTGCAATCCGGTTCCGCTCGTTGACGGAGGCAAGGCTGGCGGTCCGGGCGGCCCAGGCGGCGACCTCCTGCTCGTGCTCACGGCGTTGCCGGACGCTGATGCCGAGGCCGGTGGCCAGGATGTTGGACAGGGCAATGGTGGCGCCGGTGGCGATGCTGGTCAGGAGGTGGAAGTCGCCCGGGTTGACGCCCGGATCGTGGACGAAGGAGTTTTCCATGGGTCCCACGGCCGCCAGCAGATAAAGGAGTGCCAGCGGGGCCGTGGCCGCGGCCATGGTGATGAGCGCGAAGCGGCGGGTGTGGGCAACCGCTACGGCATAGAGCGAGAACCACAGTCCCGCGGAGACGTTGGAGCCCCAGGGGTGGAGCAGGGTGACCGCTACCTCCACCACGGCGACGAAGGCCGCCAGGCCCACAGGATAGAAGCGCCGCAGGAAGAGGGATCCGGCCACCAGCACCAGCAGGGCGGCTGCAAGCCAGTTGCCGGATGTGGCCGCGTCCGCCACGGTGGGTGCCACCAGGAGGCTGTAGCTGGCGGCCACGACGGCGTCCATCACCAGGGGGTGCCGCTGGAGGTACCTGCGGAACCGCCCTGTGCGCCTCGCCGTGAGCTCGGCGAAGGACGCGTCGGCCTGCCCGGCCGGCGCGTCCTTCGTAAATGCCGTGTGGTTCATATATCGGGGCTGCCCGTTCCGCGGGTTCTAGACGTCGCGCTTCTTCAAGATGATCATGGCAGCAGCCACCGGAACAGCCACCCAAACGCCAAGCCAGGTCCAGGCCTGCCAGACCTCGAGGGCGCCTTCCGCCGGTGCGGCCGTCACGATCCGCTCAAAGAGGCTGTCCGGCAGGTACTTGCGGGCTTCTGCGAAGAACTCGCCGGGGATGAGCTGGAAGGCGATGGGGACCACGAAGAACAGCCCCACCAGGGACATGATGCCACCCGCTGAATTCCGAAGGAGGGTTCCCAGGGACATTCCGATTGCCGCGACAGCTGCCACGTACACGCCGCTGACCAGCAGGAGGCGCCGGGAATGGTCCGAACCAAGGTCGATATCAAACCCGTAGTGGTCCAGGATGGGGCTGGCAGCCGCGTACGCGAGCAGGGACGACGCCACAGTCACCACGAAGGCGCACGCCGTCACCACCAGCAGCTTCGCGACGAAGGCCGGGGTGCGTTTTGGGACCGCCGAGAAGGTGGACCTTGCCATGCCGGTGGTGAATTCCGAGCTCATGAGCAGAACCGCCAGGGATCCGATGATGAGCTGCGCGAACGCGATGCCGGACGTGGGGATTCCCGCCGTAAGGTCAGCGCCCTGGGCCGCGAAGGCCGCACCTGCCTGGGGGTCGTTCCGGGACGCCTCGGAAAACTGTCCGATGCCCCACGCGTTCAGGGCGGCAAAGCCCACCATCACCAGCACGGTCGATCCCACCAGGACCAGGGTGGAGAGGAGCGTCCGGAACTTGATGAACTCCGAGTTGAGGACACGCAGGAAACTGGGACCGGGGCCCGTGCCCTGCGGCCGGCTGGATTGAAGTGCTGCCGTGCTCATTGCTGTCCTCCGGTCTGGGTGGGCGCCGCAGCTCCCGTGGTGATGAGGGAGTGGTACTCCACCTCGTCCTTGGTCAGTTCCATGTAGGCCTCTTCGAGGCTTGCCTGCAGGGGAGTGAGCTCGTAGACCATGATCCGGTTGTCCAGTGCTGTCCGGGCGATGTCCCTGGGGGGCAGGCCCGTGACCTGGAGGAGTTCGTGGTCCTGGACCTCAACGGAAACGCCGTCGTCCGCGAGCAGGCGCATGAGCTGCTCCGGCTGGTCAGTCCGGACGCGGGCGCGGGACTGGCCCTTGCCCGTGATGATTTCGCCGATAGGGGCATCGGCAATGATACGGCCCCGGCCAATGACAATCAGGTGGTCGGCGGTCATGGCCATCTCGCTCATCAGGTGGCTGGACAGGAACACTGTCCGTCCTTCCGATGCCAGGTACTTCACCAGGTTCCGCACCCAGACCACGCCCTCCGGGTCCAGGCCGTTGACTGGCTCGTCAAGAATGATGGTCTGGGGATCTCCCAGCAGTGCGGCGGCAATGCCGAGCCGTTGCCCCATTCCCAGGGAGAACCCTTTTACCTTCTTTTTGGCCACCTCCGCCAGGCCGGTCATCTCGATGACCTCCTGGACCCGTTTCCTTGGAATACTGTGGGTCGCGGCCATGGCCAGGAGATGGTTGTAGGCGGTGCGGCCGGTGTGGACGGCCTTGGCGTCAAGGAGCGAGCCCACCTCGCGCAGCGGTGCGGCATGCTGCGCAAACGGCACCCCGTTCACGGTGACGGAACCCGACGTCGGCCGGTCCAGTCCCATGATCATCCTCATGGTGGTGGACTTTCCTGCGCCGTTGGGTCCCAGGAAACCGGTAACGCGGCCTGCCTGGACGGTGAAGCTGACGCCGTCCACGGCGGTTTTATCGCCGTAGACCTTGGTCAGCCCTGTTGCCTCAATCATGGAATGTTCCTTCGAACGGCAGCTTGTGGACTGCGGGATGCGTTGCGGAAGTCTGGTACACACCACGCTACCCACGGCCGGGAGGTATTTCGCCGGTCTCAGGGATGATTCAGGGACGGGTCAGGGTAGTCCCCGTGGATGACCGGGTGATCACCGTTGCTGTGGCGAGTAGTAGGCAAAGGCCCGGCGGCGCACCGTGTACTCCACGCTGCGCACACCGGCCAGCGCCTCACCGTCAACCGCCAGAGCCATCGGCGACCCGCCGGCGTCGATGCGCACCCGTGTGGCCTCTGAGAGATGGGTGATGCGCGAGGTTGCCACCGTACCCGTCAGCACCGACCACAGCAGACGCAGCCGGGCGAACGACTCGTCGGCCGTGATCATGCGGACGTCGAGGACGCCGTCGTCCATCACGGGCCGGAACAGGGGTGCGTGGTCACGCGGGTAGTACCGGCCCCGTCCCACATAGGCGATCCACACCTTGTGCCGCCTGCCATCGATAGTGAGGGTGCTGGGGGTTCCGGCCGCGAAGGTACGGAACATCGCCACCACCCCGGCCAGCGGTTTTCCCAGCGCAGGCTGCAGCTGTTCCCGGCGGCGAACGAAGTTCGGGTACAGGCCAACGCTTGAGGTGTTCAGCATGGTCAGCTGCGCCCTTTCCGGACTGCCGGCCAAGCCGCGCTCCACCGTGACGATTCCTACGTCTGCCAGCGCCGCGTCTCCTTTGGACGCGGCGGCTACAGCCTCCTTGAGGCTCCCGGTTCCGGCGTCCCTGGCAAAGTGGTTCAGGGTACCGCCGGGGAGGACCAGCAGGGGGAGGGAATGCTCGACGGCGGCAGCTGCCGCGGCGCCGACGGTTCCGTCGCCGCCCCACACCCCGAGGGCACGGGTGCCGGGATGTTCGGCTGCATGCCGGATCTCGCGGAGAAGGTCCTGGTCCGGATGGTGGACGGAATTAATATGCGCGTCAGGGAATACTCCCTGCAGGGCGGTGGCCGTCTCCTCCGTGAAGGATCCCCCGAGGGTGTTAACCACGATGCTGAGCCCCCGGCCGCCAGGTAGCTCCGGCGCCGTGGTCCATGTCCTCGCCACGTCGGGAAAGGGCGGCCGCACCGGCCACCACGTGCGCGTCAGGAGGGCAGCGCAGGCGCCCAGGGCGGAACCAAAGAAGACATCCGAAGGCCAGTGGGCTCCGGTGTGGACGCGTGAATAGGCTACGCCTGCCGCCACCGGAGCCAGTGCGGCCCCGATGACGGGCTGGACAAGTCCTGCACCCACGGCAAAGGCGACCGCCGACGCAGAGTGGCCGGATGGCATGGAGGAACTTGTCGGCTGGGGGTGGACGAACCGGAACACCGGAAGATGCTCCGGCAGCGGCCGTGCCCGGGGAAGCAGGGTTTTGAAGACAACGTTCGTGACGGCGGAAGCCACTGCCTGGGCGATGAGGCCGTGCAGTGCCGCACGCCGAGGCCGTCCCGGAAAGGCGGCCATTGCTGCAGCAGCGGCGATCCACAGTTTTCCGTGGTTGGCGGAGGCCGAAAGGCGCCGAAAGAACGCATCATGGTTTCCTCCCGGAAGATCCGAGACATGCCGCACCAGGTATCTGTCCAGGCGGCTGATCCAACGATGGCTTCCGCGCCATGTGCTCTGCATTCCATCACCCTACCGGTCGGTGAATGGAGGTCCTCCAGCCGCGAGGAAAATCCGGTCTGCCGTCTTTATCCGGCCCTCAGGGGTTTCGCCGCCCCAGCCAGCAGCAGGGCCAGGAGGATCGGCGCGAGGATGGCCAGCAGCGCCACGTGTATGCCGGTCAGGTCGCCGAGGTACCCCAGGAGGGGAGGTCCGGCGAGGAAGGAGATATACCCCAGCGTGGATACGACGGACACCCTGGCAGCGGCATGCCTGGGGTCGTCCGCAGCCGCAGACATGCCCATGGGGAAGGCGAGTGCTGCTCCAACGCCCCACAGCGCAGCCCCAACGGCAGCCAGCCACACGTTTCCGGCGAGCACAAAGAGGCACAGCCCGGCCGCCGCGGCTGCCATGCTCGCCCGGAGGACCGCAACCCGACCGTACTTGTCGATGACGCGGCCGCCCAGGAACCGCATCGCCGTCATGGCCAGCACGAAGAGGGCGAACATCAGCGCGCCGGTGGATTCAGAGGTGCCCAGCCCGTCTACGGATGCTTTGGCGATCCAGTCATTGCCCGCACCCTCCGTCAGGGTGGCCCCGAGGACCACGACGCCTATGAGCAGGGTGCGGCTGTCACGCCAGGCTGACGGTCCTTTGGCTGCCTTTGCTTCTCCGTCCGGTGTGGCGGTGGAGATATGCGAGAGGAAGTAGCGCGGGGCAGTCAGCATCACCACAACAACCACACCGGCGATGACCAGTAGGTGCAGGGGCAGGCCGACGCCAAGGTTGGAGAGCCCGGCACCGATCAGTGCGCCGACGAAGGCACCGCCGCTGAACGCTGCATGGAACTGCGGCATGATGGTGCGCCGCAGCTTATGCTCCACGTCGGCACCCTCAATGTTCTGGGCTACATCCCAGAGTCCGATGGCGATACCGAAGAAGAAGAGGGCAACGGCCGTCCCTGGAATCGAGGCGACAGAGAGCGAAGCGGCGATTCCGACGCCAGCGAGGGCCGCAAGGACGCCTCCGAAGCGTGCCGTGTTCGCGGTCCCGATCCTGCCCACCACCAGTCCGGCGGTAGGGAGCGCCAGGAGCGAACCCACGGCGGTGCACAGCAGGAGGGTGCCCATCTGCCCGGAGGTGATTTCCAGTGTCTCGGTGACGGCGGGGATCCTCGCGGCCCAGCTGGCAAAGACGAGGCCGTTGATGCCAAAAACCACAAAGGTGGCTGTGGCGGCTGCGTTCAGTCCTGTCTGCTGCCCGGTACCGGTGTTGATGCTCATACAGTCACTACTTCCAGGGAGTATTCGTCGAGTTGTGCGCGTTCATCGGCGCTGAAATTTTTGTCCGTCACCAGGATGTCCACCCGTTCCAGGCCGGCGACCAATGCCCGGGCCTGTGCATCCCATTTGGCGGCGGAGGCAGCCACCACCACCCGTGCGGCGGATTCCACACCGGCGCGCTTCACCGCGGCGTCCTCGATGTCATGGGCCAGGAGGCCGGCCTTGAGGTCCACGGCGCAGGGCGTCACAACAGCGGTGTCGAAGCGCAGGGAGCGGATGTTGGATTCGGCCAGCGGGCCGCGGAAGCTCAGCTCTCCGGGTACAAGGCTGCCGCCGGGCAGCAGCAGGGCGGGGCGGGTACCTGCGGTGGATTCGCCGCCCGCGAGGACGTTCAGCGCCCTCAGTGACATCGGCATGAGGGTCAGTTCCTTCGCTTGCACAGCGCGGGCCACCTCCGTGGCAGTGCTGCCGCTGTCCAGCCACACGTGCTCGCGGTCCCCCAGCAACCCTGCGACGGCAGCCGCAATGCGCCTCTTTCCGTCCTGGTCCTCCAGCTCGCGCTGGCCGTAGCCTGGATTTTCGCCGCGGCCGATGAGGCTCCGTGCCCCGCCGTGAATCCTGCGGAGGACGCCATTAGCTGCCAAGGCCTCGAGGTCCCGCCGGATGGTTGCCCCCGACGCGTCGCAGGCCACCATCAGCTCCTCCACTGTCACCTCATGGCGCTGGCGGAGCAGCCCGGCAATGGTGAGGTGCCGCTCATCAGTCTTCATGATCAAATGCTAACAAATTTTGATCAATTGATCACCGACGCTCTCTCACTTAATGCCGGAAATCACCGATCCCTCTCTCATCGGTGAGAGAGGGATCGCCAAAAAGCTGCAGGGAGTGAGAGAGCGTTGGATCAGCGGACGCGCTCCACGCGCTTTTCGTCCCACACCGGCTCTGCGGATTCGTATACCTTGCCGTCGGATCCGAACACCAGGAAGCGGTCGAACGTGCGCGCGAACCAGCGGTCGTGGGTGACGGCGAGGACGGTTCCTTCGAAATGGTCGATGGCCTTCTCAAGTGCCTCGGCTGAGTGCAGGTCCAGGTTGTCCGTGGGCTCGTCGAGGAGCAGCAAGGTGGCGCCACTGAGCTGCAGCAGCAGGATCTGGAACCGTGCCTGCTGCCCGCCCGAGAGGGACTCGTACTTCTGCTCCGACTGCCCGGCCAGCCCGTAGCCGTCCAGCGCCCCGGCCGCGGCCTCCCGGCCGAGACCTGAACGGTGCTCATCGCCACGGTGCAGGATCTCCAGCAGCGTCTTGCCCAGGAGGTCGGGCCGGACGTGGGTCTGGGCAAAGAAACCGGGGCGGATCCTGGCGCCAAGTTTCACGGTGCCCTCGTGCGGCACTTCGGCGATCTCGACGTCGGACACGGGCAGGTGTTCCCGCTCCGGATCGGTTCCGCCGGTAGCCAGCAGCCGGAGGAAGTGCGACTTGCCCGAGCCGTTGGAACCCAGCACACCAACGCGGTCCCCGAACCACACTTCCGTGGAAAAGGGCTTCATGAGCCCGGTGAGTTCCAGCTTCTCCGCCACGATGGCCCGCTTGGCGGTCCGCCCGCCCTTGAGGCGCATCTGCACGTTCTGCTCGATGGGCAGCGCTTCCGGCGGCCCGATCTCCAGGAACTTGGCCAGCCGGGTCTGGGCGGCGTGGTACCGGTTGGCCATGTCGGAGCGGAAGGCGGCCTTGTTCTTGTACATGTTGACGAGTTCCTTGAGCTTCACGTGCTCCTCGTCCCAGCGCTTCCGCAGTTCCTCGAAACGGGCATTGCGGTCTGCCCGGGCCTCCACGTACGAGCCAAATCCGCCGCCGTGGATCCACGCGCCGGCACCGTTGATGCCGGGTTCCAGCGTCACGATGCGCCCTGCGGCATTGTTCAGCAGCTCGCGGTCGTGGCTGATGAAGAAGACCGTTTTCCTGGACTCGTTCAGCTTGTCCTCAAGCCACCGCTTGCCCGGGACGTCAAGGTAGTTGTCCGGTTCGTCGAGCAGCAGGAGGTCGTCCGGCCCGGCAAAGAGCGCTTCGAGCACCAGGCGCTTCTGCTCGCCTCCGGAAAGGCTCGACGCCGGGCGGTGCTGCGCGCGGTCAAAGGGAAGTCCCAGCGCGGCCATGCACACCTCGTCCCAGACGGTCTCGACGTCGTAGCCGCCCGCATCTCCCCAATCAACGATCGCCTGGGCGTACCGCATCTGGCTTGGCTCGTCGTCGTACTCCACCATGGCAAGCTCGGCATCGTCCACCTCGCGGGCCGCAGCCGCCAGGGCAGGCGGGGCGGCGGACACCAGGAGGTCACGCACCGTGGAGCCGTCCCGGACCTGGCCTACGAACTGGCGCATGATGCCCATGTTCCCGGACCGCCCGATCACGCCTTCATCCGGCACCAGGTCCCCGGCGATGATGCGGAACAGGGTGGTCTTCCCGGTGCCGTTGGGGCCGATCAATGCGGTCTTGGTGCCGTCCGGGACCTTGAAGGTCACTCCGTTAAGCAGCTGGGTGCCGTCGGAGAGGAAATAGTCAATGCCGGAAACGTCAATATGGGCCACGTGTTCCATCTTCCCACGGCCATGGCAGAGAGTTTTTGTCCAGGCATGCAGGGTTGACCGGCCCGGAATTCTGCATACCCGGACACAAAACTAGCCGGCTGCGGTGAGGAACTCCTTCAGCAGCGGCCCGGACGTCGTTGCTCCCAGACCGCCGTCCTCCACGAACACGGCCACGGCCAGGTCCCCGTGGACAGCCACGATCCAGGCGTGCGTCTTCGGGGGAGTCTCCTTGCCGAATTCTGCCGTCCCGGTCTTCGCCCCCACGGGTGCACCGGGAACGCCGGCCAGGAAGCCTGCATGCCCGGAGGTGACCACGGCGCGCATCATGTCACCGAGCGAAGCGGCCTCGGCAGCAGTGATCGGCTCGCCCGACGCCGTCGACGGTGCTTCTGCCGTCGCGGTGGCGGAAGGCTGCGCCGCCGGTGCCGTGGAACCGCTCGTCGTGCCGGCAGCGGCAGCACCGCCGTCGGGATTCAGGACCAGTTGGGGCGACACGGGCGCGCCCTTGGCCACGGAGCCCGCCATCATGGCTGCCGCCAGGGGAGAAAGCAGCACCTTGCCCTGTCCGATCATGGAGGCGGCATGCTCCGTCCCTGCCGCCTCGCCGGGCACGGATCCGAGGAACGCGTCTGCGCCCAGCGACGGCGCTTCGACGGCGATCCCCATGGCCAGGGCGGCCGCCTCAAGCTGTCCTTGTGACACGGTATCCCGGGCAGCGATGAACGCCGTGTTGCAGGAATGCGCAAAGGCGTCACGCAGGGTGACCGAGCCCAGGGAGCTTTCGGGATAACCGTCGGCGTTCTTGAAAGTGCGCCCGTCCACCGTCAGCGTCGGCGTGCACTCAACCTTGGAATCAGGGGTCAACCCGTTGCGGAACATGGCCAGCGAGTCCACCATCTTGAAGATCGACCCCGGCGCGTACTGGCCCAGCATGGCCGTGTTGTAGCCGTTACTGCCGGGCCCCGATGCCACGGCCAGGACGGCACCGCTGGAGGGGCGGAGCGCCACGATCGCCGACGCCGGACCTACGTCCTCCAGGGTGGTCTCCGCGAGTGCCTGCAGCGTGGGGTCGATGGTTGTCTTCAGCGGTGTCCCGGGCTCAGGCGCCACTTCAAAGAGCACGCGCCGGGGGTCAGTTGCTGCGGACTGGATCTGTTCGCGGGTCAGGTCGGCGCGCTGCGCGCGGATTACGACGGCGTCCGTCCCCCTGAGCTGTTCGTCGTACTGCTGCTGCAACCCGCCGATGCCGGTGACATCACCCGCTGATAGCACGCCTTCCGAGGCTTCGATCTGCTCAGCAGTGGCTTCCCCGACGGTGCCGAGCACGGCGCGGGCGAAGGTCCGGCTGGGTGCCAGCGGCACCGAGGCGGGAATGGCACGGGCGCCGGGGATGGCTGCGATCTGCTCGTTGGTGATGGTGCGGCCCTCTTCCCGCAGGGTAATCGCGGACACAAAGGCTTCCGCGCCGGAGGCCTTTACCTGCTGGACGTAGCCGGCTGGGTCAACCCCAACCAGGGCAGCGAGCCTGGTGGCAGCGTCGGTGGGGTCGGCAGTGCCGAGCTGGGGCTTGTCGATGCCGACGTTCACCACGGGACGGTAGGTGACCAGGGGGACGTCCCCCGCCCCGAGGATATCCGCGCGCTGCGGGGACTGGGCGCCCTTGGTGAGGATCTCGCTGTCCGCGAGGCCGGGTGCCAGGGTTGCCGGGTCCCAGACCGTAAGCCATTTGTCCCCGGACTTCTTGAAGTTCGCCTGTACGGTGTATTTCCACTCTGCGTCGCCGAATTTCCAGGTGTAGTTCAAGGGCGCCGAGGCATTGTCACCGTCCAGGGTGATGTCGCCTGCTTCGACCGCGGGCTTCTGCGGGTCCAATGCCTTGAAGACGCCGCGCAGCTGGTCGTTGGCGGCAGCGGCGTCCTTGCCGTCGAAGGCCACCCCGGCCACATCGAGTCCTGAAACGGCTGTGGCAAATTGCTGTGCTGCGGTTTCTGCCCCGCTCCGGCCGTCGTCGCAGGCCACCAGCGAGGTTCCCAGTATGAACGCAGCTACGGCAACAGAAAGTTTTGTTGATTTCCCCATTCGGCCATTATGCCCCGCGAAATGCAGTGCGTCGGGCCATTCCTTGCGGTTTAAGGGCGCTGCCGGCTGCTATGCGCCGCCCAGGCCCAGCGACGGTACGGGCAGGTGGAATATGTCCTTGAGCGCATGGGTTGCCGCGTGCAGGCCGGGCATGCCGGTGACCCCGGGGCCGGGCGGCGTGGACGAGGAACAAAGGTAGACGCCGCGCAGGGGAGTGCGCCATGGGTGCCGGGATACGACGGGCCGCTGGACCAGGCCGCGGAGGTCCATGGTGCCGGCGCTGAAGTCCCCGCCGATGTAGTTCCGGTTGTACTCTGCCAGCTGCGCCGCCGTCACCACGTTGGTGTCCACCACGAGGTCCCTGAAACCGGGGGCAAACCTCTCCAGCTGCGCGGTGATGGCTTCCGACATGTCCTTGGTTGAACCGGCCGGCACGTGGCAGTAGGTCCACAGGGTGTGGCGGCCCGCGGGTGCGCGCCGTGGGTCGAACCGGGAAGGCTGGGCTACCAGTACGTAGGGCCGTTCGGGGTGCCGGCCGGCACTGACCTCGTTTTCCGCGTGTGCCAGTTCCTCCCTGGTTCCGCCTACGTGGACGGTTCCGGCGTCAGCCAGTTCGGCCGCCTGCCACGGAACGGGGCCGGACAGGATGAAGTCCACCTTGCAGGAGCCGTTCCCGTAGCGGAAGGACTCCAGGGCTGTGCGGTAGCGGCCGGGAAGGGAGTCACCGGCCATGTCCACCAGTCCGCGCGGCGCGACATCAAGGAGCGTGGCCCGCGCCGCTGGAAGGTCCGTTAACCGGTTGATGGGGGCGTTTGTGTGGAGGATGCCGCCATGCGACTCGATGTCCGTTGCCAGGGCGGCGGCGATGGCAGCAGAACCGCCCAGGGGAATGGGCCATCCTTCAGCGTGGCCCAGCGCCCCGAGCATCAGCCCTGCTCCGGACGCGGCCAGGGACGGAAGGCGGGACACGGCATGGGCCGCAACGCCGCTGAGGAGCGCAGGAGCTGCCTCCTCGCGGAACCTGGCATTCCAGAAGCCCGAACCTTGTTCCAGGGTCCGCAGGCCAAAAATGCCCGCGGCCACCGGGTTGCGGGGAAGGCGGAAGAGCTGGTTCTGCGTAAAGTCCATAACGTCGTCGATGTTCCGCACGATGGGGCCCATCAGCCGCCGGTACGCAGCGCCGTCCCGGCCGAGTCCCGCTGCGGTCCGGTCAAGCGACCGGTAGGCGAGGGCGGACCATCCGCCGTCCAGCGGTGATCCGAAGGAGAGCTCAGGCGTGACAAGCTCCATCCGCCGGGAAAGCTCGAAGGCCCGGAAGAAAGGCGAGGCCAGGGCCATTGGATGGACGGCCGAGCAGACGTCGTGGAAGTGGCCCGGCTGCATGAGTTCTGCCGTACGGGTTCCGCCGCCGATCACGGGCGCGGCTTCGAAGACCTCCACGGCAAGCCCTGCCCGCGCCATGACGGCCGCGGCAGCCAGCCCGTTGGGTCCGGCTCCAACCACCGTAACGTCAGGCATCGGAGGCCGCCTTCTGCTGGAGCGCAGCAATGGTCCGGCGGCGCAGGTTCAGCCGGAACCTGTCCGGTGCCCCGTTGAACGGGCCGCCGTGGGGATCGTCCAGGTGGTGCCTGCGGATGGGATCGTACGTGGGGTCGTAGATGTCCCAGGTCACCCGCGCCATCAGGTAGGTGACGGCCAGCATGTGCGCAGCCACGGCCAGGACGTAGTAGGGCATATCCAGGTTGTGCTGGGAGGAGCCGGCGCTGGTCACCTGTCCAAGGTACATCCACACCGCAGCCCAGTGGAGGCCCTCGATGCCCTGCCAGACCAGGAAGTCGCGCCACCGCGGCCTGGCCAGCGCGAGGAGCGGGATCAGCCATACAACAAACTGCGGTGAGTACACCTTGTTGGTCAGGATGAAGGCCGCCACAACCAGGAAGGCAAGCTGGGCAAGGCGGGGGCGGCGCGGTGCGGTCAGGGCAACAAGGGCAATGAGGGCGCAGCCCAGCACAAATAAACCGAGGGACAGCAGGTCCACGGCTGCACCGCTCAGTTCCTGTCCCCTCAATCTGCCCAGGACCAGGTTGTAGGCGAACCAGGGTGAGCTGTAGCCGGCGCCGCGGTCTGCCGAGAACTGGAAGAAGTAGGCCCAGCCCGGGAAATTGGCAATAGCGAAGGGGACGTTGATAACAGCCCACGAGGCGGCCGCGGCCCCCGCAGTCTTGAGGAACGGCTGGAACCGTCCGGTCCGGAGGGCGAGCAGGAGGATGGCACCCAGAATGAGCAGCGGATACAGCTTGGCGGCCGTGGCAAGCCCGATAAAGATCCCCGCCAGCACCAGCCGCTCCCGGGAGAAGAAGTACATACCCACGGCAAGCAGCGCCACCGCCCAGAGATCCCAGTTGATGGTACCGGCCAGGATGATGCCCGGCGCCAAAGCCACCATGGCTGCATCCCAGGGCCGGCGGGCGCTCATCCGGGCGGTGGCCAGGACCGTGACCACCGCGGCCGCGGCCAGAAGCGCGGCATTGATGTCGAAGTAGGCCAGGATCCGGGCATCCGGGGCTCCAGAGCCGGGGACCAGCCAGGCCGTTATCCCGGCAATAAGGCCGGTCAGGACAGGGTATTCAAACTGGCTCCCCGTGCCCAGGATGGGAAAGTTGCCGTCTGCCAGTCCGCGGTTCCGGAACAGTTCGGGGAAGTCGGAATAGCAGGTGGCGTAGAACTGGGTGGGGGATTCCCATCCGTTGGCACGGCAGTATCCCTTCAGCAGGATGCCCGCCAGTGCCGCCAGCACGGTCAGCAGGATCAGTACCCGCTCCACCGTGAAGACACCAGGGGAAACAATGCCCGGAGCGGACCGGGATCCAAGGGGGCCGCCCACTAATTCCGTGAAGTTCCTCAGCAGGATATCGCTGCGGCTTGGAACAACGAGGCGCACCCTTCCTCGATGCTCGGGCGGCTGGGTGTCCTCCATGGCTTCGAGCTTACCGCCGTGCCCGGAAGCCGGTTGGCGCCACGGGCGGCGGAGCCCACGCGTCGCCGCGTGGGCTCCGGCCACAGGTTCTCTGGTGTTTCACGGTGCCTCCTGGCGAAGGTGCGTCTTTCGTGGCTGCCCTGGTCACCCGGGCGGCGCCTTCCCTAGCGGGTACCGCCGATCTGCTGGTGCATCAGGACAAAGACATCCTCGCGCTGCTTTTCCAGCAGGTCCTCGTTGAACTTCCTCCGGCTGCTGCGCCGTCCTTGGGCCGGCAGCAGGAGTTCTCGAAACTTTTTCATGGCCATCACCTCCTCTCCGTCCGGAGTTCGGTATGCATAAATGGGCACGGCAATTGAGCCCCTTTATGGTGTGTAAATCAGGGAATACGGCAGGGAATTATGGGCAGCACAAATATAATTACGCAGAAATTTGAACCGTTTTACCGCACCCCAGCACTAAAGCTGCATTACGCAGGAAAGAAGGGCAGAAGAATGCGAAAGGGAAAGTCCGTGGTCCCGCGGGAACGGTTTGGAAATGCTGCACCTGCACCAGGCCGGCGTCCTGCCGGACCGGGGCCCCTGAGGGACGCTGCTGCCTGGGCTCCAGGCGGGAGTAGCGGCTAGGAGCCGGCGTAATCCCTAAAGGGGCGCGCAAAAGCATCAGGGGCCGGGGCAGCGATGACGGTCATCTTCCATCCGCTAGTCAAAGTAATCATTTTCCCAACCTCCTTTTCTGCTCTGCCGCCGCACGGGCCTGGACCCGGCAGCGTGCGCCGCGATCCCGGCAGGACGCCCTGGGATCAGAAATAAAATTACACCACCGGCTGGACTATTGGCTACTTAATATCCAAAAATTGTCCAACTTATTATGGCGGTCTCTTTTAGAGGCCCCATCGGACGATCGCAGGCGTCTTTTTATCCCACCCGAGAGTGCAGACTTTTGCGGTACCGAGAATGAAATGGCGGCCTTCGGTAGGCGGCAATTCCAGCCAGCGTGCGGTAAGGATCCTTGAGAAATGGCCGTGGGCCACAATCAGCACATTGTCCATGCCGGACTCGAGCACGCGCCCGATAATCTTGTCTGCCCTGGCCGCCACCTCGTCCAGCGTTTCGCCGTTGGGAACGCCGTGGGTCCAGATGAGGTAGTCCGGATTGTCCTTGCGGATCAGGTCGGAGCTGATCCCCTCGTAGTCGCCGTAGTTCCACTCAACCGCCAAAGGCTCGTGCTGGGCGTCGGGGAAGCCGGCAAGCTCGGCCGTACGTCGCGCACGCCTCAACGGCGAGGTGAGCACCAGGTCGAAGTCGACAGGATCCAGCACCTTCCGGGCCTCCACGGCCTGCTGTTCGCCCTCGACGGTCAGCGGAAGATCAGTGAGCCCGGTGTACTGGCCGCTCTTGGACCATTCCGTCTCGCCATGGCGAAGGATCCAGAGCTGGGGCCGGGGGGCAAGGGCAGGAATGGTCACTTGGACTCCTCAGAAGGGGACGGCTCGACGACGGCGGGCGGCATTCCAGCGTCGGGCGCCGAGGGTGCGGAAACGGCAGGTGCTGATTCCGGTTGCCCTGCCCACCAGCGGAGCAGCCGTGCTTCCGCTTCCTCCGCAGGCAGGGGACCGTTCTCCATCCGCTCATTGAGCAGGAATTTGTAGGCGCGCCCCACCACCGGACCGGGTTTGATGCCCAGCAGGGCCATGATCCGGGCACCGTCAAGGTCAGGCCGCACGGCATCCAGCGATTCCTGCTCGCGGAGCGCGGCGATGCGGGCTTCGAGGTCATCGTAGGCGAAGGCCAGGCGTTCGGCTTTCCGCTGGTTGCGGGTGGTGACATCCGAGCGGGTGAGCCGGTGCAGCCGTTCCAGCAGCGGCCCGGCATCGGTCACGTAGCGGCGCACTGCGGAGTCGCTCCAGCCGGCGTCCCCGTAGCCGTAGAAGCGCATATGGAGCTCCACGAGGCGGGCCACGGCCTTGGTGGTGTCGTTGTCGAAACGGAGCGCCTTCATCCGTTTCGAGGTGAGTTTAGCCCCCACCATGTCGTGGTGCCGGAAGCTCACCGCGCCGCCCGGTTCAAAGCGGCGCGTTGCCGGCTTCCCGACGTCGTGCATTAATGCTGCGAAGCGCAGCACAAAGTCCGGCCCTGGCACCGCGCCCTCACTGTCCGTCTCCAGCTCCGCTGCCTGTTCCAAGACCTGGAGGGAGTGCTGGTAGACGTCCTTGTGCCGGTGGTGCTCGTCCGATTCCAGCCGCAGCGCCGAAACCTCGGGCAGCACGAACTCGGCGAGCCCCGTGTCCACCAGCAGGTCCACGCCGACGCGCGGGCGGGCGCCGCAGATGAGCTTGACCAGTTCGTCCCGCACCCGTTCGGCGGAAATGATGGTGATCCGTTCGGCCATCTGCGTCATGGCCTGCCGGACGTCCTCGTGGACGGAAACCCCAAGCTGGGCGGCGAAGCGTGCCGCGCGCATCATCCGCAGCGGATCATCCGAGAAGGACGCTTCCGGCGCCCCGGGAGTGGCCAGCACGGACGCATGGAGGTCGCGTACGCCGCCGAAAGGATCCACCAGTTCCAGGGAGGGCAGCTTCAGGGCCATGGCGTTTATGGTGAAGTCCCGCCGGAGCAGGTCATCAGTCAGGGACGACCCGAAGGCCACTACTGGCTTGCGGGAATCGGGATCGTACGCCTCCGCCCGGTAGGTGGTGATTTCGATCTGGAAGCCTGCCTTGCGCATGCCGATGGTTCCGAAGGCGCGGCCGATCTCCCAGTAGTTGTCCGCCCACTTCTTGATGAGGGCAACCGTCTGGTCCGGGGTGGCATCCGTGGTGAAGTCCAGGTCCGGGGAGCTCCGGCCCAGGAAAAGGTCACGCACCGGTCCGCCCACCAGTGACAGCTCGTGGCCGGCGTCCACGAAGCGCCGGCCGAGCTCCAGGACCACCGGGTCCACCTGGAAATCGACGGTCTGGGAATCAGTCTTGTGATGTGCGTGAGCCATAGTTACTTAAGCTTGTCAGAAACCAGCGCGTCGGCAGGCCAAAATACGGTCAAGATCGTGCGGAATCACTCCGCCGCCGGCAAAGTGCGTCATATGCAGTCCATGTTGGTGTCATGTTCCGGTCATCACGAACGGGCAACAGTCGTTAGAGTGGACTCCATGGCCCATCCAGTACCGAGCGCTCCAGGCAGGAGGACAAACGCACCATTGCCGTCGGCAATCGGTGCGCACGTTGCCCCTGCCCAGCATGCGGCACCGGCATCGCTGCCCACGGTTGAGGAAGTCTCTGCCGGCGGCGTTGTAGTGGACACGTCCGACGCCGAGTTGAGGGTTGCGATCATCGCCCGCCTTAACCGCGGCGGACGTTTGGAGTGGTGCCTTCCCAAGGGCCATCCGGAAGGCAAGGAAAACAACGAGCAGGCAGCCGTCCGGGAAATTGCCGAGGAAACCGGCATCGAGGGGGACATCCTCGCGCCACTCGGGAGCATCGACTACTGGTTTACGGTCAGCGGCCACCGGGTCCACAAGACGGTCCACCATTACCTCCTGCGGGCAACGGGCGGCGAACTGACCATCGAGAACGATCCGGACCAGGAAGCCGTGGACGTGGCATGGGTTCCCATCCAGGAGTTGGCCCGGAAGCTGTCCTTCCCCAATGAACGCCGGATTGCCGACCTCGCCCGCGAGGTCCTGCCGGAGCACCTCTAGGACTCTGGATTCCCGGGCGCAGGGCGCCTGCGTTGCGGCTTTAACTGCCTTCGGGTGAGACGATGAAGTCGATGTCAGCTACCAACTTTCCTTCCGATAAAGCCGGCCGGCCCGGCGATGCCGTCCCGGACGGCGTTCCCCCCGAGCCGGCGGGCCCGGACACCACCCCTGGCGCCGTGGCTGCCAGTGAAACCCGGTCCAGTGCCATCATGGCCGCCGGGACGCTCGTGTCCCGGTTCCTGGGCTTTGGCAAGACCTGGATGCTGGGCACGGCCCTTGGCCTGGGCTCCACCGTCAACGACACCTTCATCAACGCGAACAACCTGCCCAACCTGATCTTCCTGCTCGTGGCGGGTGGGGTGTTCAATGCTGTCCTCGTTCCGCAGATCATCAAGGCAAGCAAGGCTCCGGACAGGGGAGCGGACTACATCAGCCGGCTGCTGACGCTGGCTGTGCTGCTCCTGCTGGGCCTGACGGCGCTGGTGACGCTGGCGGCACCCTGGGTCATTGAGCTCACGACGCAGGGATATACCCCGCAGCAGAAAGCGCTGGCCGTGGCCTTTGCTTTCTGGTGCCTGCCGCAGATCTTCTTCTACGGCCTCTACGCCCTCCTGACGCAGGTCCTGAACGCCAACGGAGCCTTTGGGCCCGCCATGTGGGCACCCATCCTTAACAACCTGGTGGCCATTGCCGGCCTGGGGATGTTCATCTGGATTTTCGGCGCCAACGAGGTGAATCCGCACACCCTGGACAACTGGGGCGACACGCAAACCCTCCTGGTGGCCGGGTTCTCCACCATCGGCGTGGTCTCCCAAACAGCCATCCTGATGATCCCCGTGATGCGACTCAAGCTGGGGATCCGGCCGCGTTTCGGATGGCGGGGGGTGGGACTGGGCCAGGCAGCCAGGCTGAGCGTCTGGACCCTGCTGACCGCCGCCGTCGGCCAGCTCGCCTTCCTGTATGTCATGCGCATTGCCACCATTCCCGGCGCCGAACGCATCCGGCTGCAGCAGGCGGGGGACCCCGCTGCCTATATGCTGCCAGGAAACGCCGTGCTGGAGGTGGCCAGCCAGCTGTACCTGCTGCCGCACTCCATCATTGCCCTGTCCTTGGCCACGGTGCTGTTCAACCGGATGACGCGGGCCTCCCAGGACGGCAACCGCGACGAGCTGCGCGATGCCCTCTCGCACGGCCTGCGGACCATGGCGGTGGCAACCGTGTTCGGTGCTCTGGCGCTGTTTGCCCTGGCAGGTCCCTTGGGCATGTTCTTCTCGGGCGGGCTCCGCCAGGACGGCGTGATGCTGGCCCAGACGCTCACCATCCTGGCGCTGAGCACGCCGTTCATGAGCGCCAACTTCATGATGTCCCGGGTGTTTTACGCAAACGAGGACGCCAGGACACCCTTCTACGTCCAGCTGCTCCTGGCCGTTGTCTACGTGGCCGGGGCGTTCGCCATCCAATTCCTGCCCGTCACGCAGATCATCTACGCCATCGCGGTCCTCTACATGGTGGGCAACATCCTCTCCGTGGTCATCAGCGCCTGGTTCCTGCGGCGCCTCCTGGGTCACCTGGACGGGCCACGAATCGCCAACTCCTACATCCGCATGGGGTACGCAGCGCTTGGTTCGGCCATCGCCGGAGCCGGTGCCCTGTGGCTCCTGGGAAGCTACAGTCCGGACGGCTTTGCCTGGCGCGACAGGCTGACAGCCCTGATCACCGTCGTCGTGGTGGGTCCCATCATGCTGGTGGCCTACTTCTTCCTCCTCAAGTTGTTCCGGGTTTCCGAACTGCGCGACCTGCTCCGTCCCCTCCTCGGCCGGCTGGGGCGCGGCGGACCTGCCGCACCTCCGGCTGGAGGCGGGACCCCGCCGTCGGACTCTTCCCCCGGTTCCGGCCCAGATTCGCCGTCTGGTTCACCGTCCGGTTCGCCCTCCGGTGGACGCCAGCACCCGGAACGTGCCACCACATCCGTGGACACAGGCCTCATCCCAAGGATTTCCGGTGAGTTCGACGCCGTCTCCTTCAGGGCCGGGCCGGCCCCGGAACAGGAGGCGCCCGGGCGGGGGGGGCGGGGGAAGGAACCGCTCGACGGCGATGGCCCTCCAACGTCCGACGGCGACTACCTCCCCGGGGAGGACCAACCCAGCACGGCACGGGGTGGCTTCCTGCGGGAGCAGATCCCCCTTCCAGGGCGCCGCACCTTCCAGGGGAAGCCCGGCGAGAACCCCCATTTCAAGCCGAGGAAACCCCGGAAAAAGTGACGTTCCCGCGGTTTCCGGCTGCCGTCGTCCAAGGTGGAAGGGACGCAATCGGCTAGGATCGGAAGGGTACAGGGGTAGTTGCATCCAGGGGTCAGGCGCCCGCCGGCTCCTGGACGGTGGTTGCATCATTCAAGCCGGCAATCCCGGACAGTCTAGGAGGAACACGTGTCCAACCCGATCGATGTCGGATCAGTACTGGGCGGCCGCTATAAGGTCACTGCCACGGTATTGGCCTCGCACGACCACGATCTGGTGCTGGACGGTGTGGATCAGGTCCTGAACCGTCCCGTCAGCATACTGGTGGCCGGACCCGGCAACACCGAACAGGTTGCCCAGAGTGCCCGCGAAGTAGCCACCGGGGAACGTCCCGGCACCGTCCAGGTCCTGGACCTTGGCATGAGCGAGGCAGCCACCTACCTCATCACCAACCACACCTCCGCGGCGGATCTGCTGGACCTGGTGGTGGCCTCCAACCCTCCCTACGTGGAACCGTTTTTCACAGACACCCTGGGAAGCGAAATCTTTGGCCAGCCACGGTCGAACGAGCCGGAACCCTACGACGATGAAGACCATGTGGAAGCCGGCTACATCAACTACGGGGACAACCACCCCAGCCAGGTGGATCCCTACCGGGCAGCACCGGCCGTTCCGCCGAAGCCGCCGGTCCGTCCTGCTGCCGCGCCTTCCGCTGGACGCCCGTCCAACGGGGCCTCCGCTGGTGGCGGGGCAACAGCATCCGGTGGAGCCCTTGCTGCGGGAGGAGCCGCAGCTGCGGCCGCTGCCGCCGGCTCCGGAACCGACCGTTCTGCACGCCCGGAGGAGGAGCACCAGACCGCCTACACGCCGGCAGCAGGCCACACCCAAGGATCTCCCGGCTCACCTGCGGGTAAGCCCAAGGTTTCCCTGTGGTCCGATGACGATTACGCGCACGCTGAAGAGCATGCCCCGGTGGAATCGCCGGTCGACGACGAACCAGAGGCCAAGAAGAAAAAATCCTCCGTTTTCGCACGGTCGGCCGCGCCCGCAGCTGCCGCCGGCGCAGCCGTCCCCGATCAGGGCGGTTATGACGACGACGACCGTGACGAACCTGCCCGCGAGCCCCGCTCCATGCGCTGGCTGGTGGGTGGACTGCTGGCCGTGGTGCTCATTGCCGGCCTGGTATTTGCCGTCACCAACCTGGGCAGCCTGTTCTCCTCACAGCCCCAGGCAGTGCCCACGGCACCCGGGACAAACGGCAACGCTCCCGAAGCCACCTCGGCTCCGACGCAGGAACCCACAACGGCACCGCCGGCAGCGCCACCGGCCATCGAGAGCATCACCAGGCAGGGCAACTTCGACTTTGCCGCCACCTTTGATGGCGACCTCGTCAGGGCGTACGACGGCAACGCCGCGAGCTTCTGGTCAGACATGGAGTTCGCTACCGAGAACTGGGGCGGATTGGCACCCCAGGGCGTGCCCCTGGTAGTGAAGCTCGAAAACCCGGCCCGGGTCTCCTCCATTACGCTTTCGCAGCTTGGTGGCTCCGGTGGCAACATCACCGTCTACACCAACGACCGTCCTTCACTGGATGGGGCTAAAGCGGTAGGGACCAACAGCTTCACCTCAACCGACCTGACCATGCCATTGGCGGAGCCGGTGGAGGCCGAGTATGTGATCGTCTCCATAAACTCCCTGCCGCGGCTGGCTGCTCCCAAAACCCGCTACGGATTCGGCATCCGGCTCGCGGAGATCAAGGTCCAGTAAACAGGCTCCTCCGGGCTGCAGCTTTCGTACCGGCTCTGGCCGTCATCAGCGCGGAAATCTGGACAAACCCTGCAGCAGGCGGCGTGCCCCTGCCGGGACGGTAACCTTGAAAGAGCGCCTATGGTGACGGCGGCCTGCCGTGTACCGGTGGTCTACCATGTCCTGGCGCCGGAATAATCAGCAACACGCAGCAGTTGTGCCATGTGGCCGGCCTCCACGAGGGGCGCGTCAACCAAGGAAGAGGTTCACCGTTCAGTGACCATCGCAGAAAACACCGCGTCCGATGTACGTGATGTCATCATTGTCGGTTCAGGCCCGGCCGGTTACACGGCAGCTGTCTACACAGCACGTGCCAACCTGAAGCCGCTGATGCTTGCCGGCTCCGTCACTGCCGGCGGCGAACTCATGAACACCACAGACGTTGAGAACTATCCGGGCTTTCCGGAAGGGATCATGGGTCCAGACCTGATGGAGAACTTCGAGAAGCAGGCTGTCCGTTTTGGCACGGAGATCCAGTTCGAGGACGTTACAAGCCTTGAGCTTGAAGGGCCGGTAAAGACGGTCACCATCGCGACCGGTGAGAGCTTCAAGGCGAAGGCCGTCATCCTTTCCACCGGATCTGCCTACCGCGAATTGGGCCTGCCGAACGAAAAGCGTCTCTCCGGACACGGCGTTAGCTGGTGTGCAACCTGCGATGGTTTCTTTTTCAAAGATCAGGACATTGCCGTGATCGGCGGTGGCGACTCCGCCATGGAGGAGGCCCTGTTCCTCACCAAGTTTGCCAGGACGGTCACGGTTGTGCACCGCCGGGACTCCCTCAAGGCTTCCAAGATCATGGCTGACCGTGCCCTGGCCCACGAGAAGATCAGCTTTGTCTGGAACAGCACTGTGGACGACGTCATCGGCGAGGACAAGGTCACCGGGCTGAAGATCAAGAACCTACTCGACGGCAGTGTTTCGGATCTCGCAGTAACAGGCGTGTTCGTTGCGATCGGCAACGACCCGAGGACCGAATTGGTCAAGGACATCCTGGACCTCACCCCTGAGGGCACCATCGCCGTCGAAGGACGCAGCTCGAGAACCAGCATTCCCGGAGTGTTTGCAGCCGGAGACGTGGTGGACCCCACCTACCGCCAGGCGATCACCGCTTCCGGCTCCGGCTGTGTAGCGGCAATTGATGTTGAGCACTACCTCGCAGACTTGCCCGCGTAATTACCGCCACGATACCCGAAGAGAGAGATCAGGTTATGAGCAACGCAAAAGACGTAACAGACGCAAGCTTCAGCACGGACGTATTGTCCTCCGACAAGCCGGTAATCGTTGATTTCTGGGCTGAATGGTGCGGCCCCTGCCGCAAGCTCGGTCCCATCCTGGATGAGATCTCGGTCGAGTACAGCGAAAAGGTGGATGTCGTGAAGGTGAACGTGGACGATAACCCCGCCATCGCCGCAGAATACGGCATTACGTCGATCCCGGCCGTGTACCTCTTCCAGGGTGGAGAAGTGAAGAACACGGTCATCGGTGCCAAGCCGAAGCAGTTCTTCGAAAAAGAGTTTGCGGACGTCCTGTCCTGAGCGTGCACCGGCTCGGATGAGTCGAGCTTGGAAAAGTGGCCACTGCATATGCGGTGGCCACTTTTTTGTGTACGCGCGGCCTGGAAATCAATTTCTGCTCGTACTGTCCGTTTATCGTTGAGCAAAGATACCCACCTGTAGACCGGGCGGCTGGAGTAGTAGGCTCGTTTCACGTGAAACGCTTGCCTGCCCGGAGTTGCCTCCGTACCGCCAAAAGGCATGGGAGTCGAAAATACCTGGCCGAGGGCGTCCAATAGGGGCTCCAAAGTGCCACTATCTAGCTAGCCGGGACCGAAGACGTGCATCAGAAGCTATTTCAGCCAGGCGGCGTCTGCACGCTATCGTTTGCGTGCTCCAATCAATGAACAAGGACGCTCCACCGACCGTTTCAGCAATCTTAATGCTCCTAGATCTGAGGCAGAGTGCCAAACTAGCGCCAGGGGGAAGCGCCGCGGCGGGTGGAACTCTCAGAACGCGTGTCCCTACAGGGCACGTTGGAGGACGGTTCGAACATTCTGATGCAGACGCCTCAGGGGTTGACGGTGTACCGGGCGGGGGGGTGCAGTGCCGGCATAGTGACCGAACCGTTTCACGTGAAACACACGAGGATCACTGAGTTTTACGCGTACACGCTCCCACGTGGGGCGGTTTCACGTGAAACATGGAGCGACGTTTCCCCCGGCATCAGCAGCCCCTAAGTTTTCCGCTCCAAAGGCTACCTTCACCCAAATTTCGTACTGAGTGGACTTTTCGCTGCAGGTCTCGCCCCTGAGCCGCCGTCGATAATGGCGCCCTGGCACAACATCCGTCCGGCCGCGCTCAGGTCTCCACGATACGGCCCGGCGCAGTCTGGGCCGGCCCAGCGTAGAAAACAAAATTCCCGACTTGTCGCAATCAAGCTCGGGTCCAGCAACAGCCTCACGCGGAGCGCCCTAGAAGGCGGCGGTCATTCAGGACACTCGCACCAGTGGCGGAAACCAAGCAGGCCAACTGTAGCAATGTCTTGATTTCCCACTACGAACACACTCCCGGTGTAGGTGCAGCAGTGAGCACGGACCAGGATTCATCTAGTCATTGAATCCAAGCCCCGCCGATCGTTGTGCCCGAGGGATATCGTGCCCACCCCGATTTTCCGGGCTGTCCTGCTTCGGAAGGTCGGTGCACCCGAAGACCTATGAGAACGGCATACCTGCGTTCGCAGGCAACGCAAACTATCCAAGCGGCCAATCGTCAGAACATACTGATCACACGTTTGCGGAAGCGGGCGGTGACGCCTATGAGCCGACGACCAGGCTTGATGGCACCCTAATCTTGACCACGAGCCCTCCGTCGACAACACAATCCAAAGCTGGTCGCAAATGATGAGTACCCGGGACGCCGTTTCACGTGAAACATGCGCGGTTGCGTGGGCCATGCGGTTGTTAGGGCCTTATGTTGTACCGAAAACAAGAGGTGGAGATATCCACACTGTTGTCCAGACAATAAAGCGGCCAATCGCGCATTGAACTGGGGGATACCCTAGCACTCGAGACATAGCGTGGACTGTAGCGCGGTACTCACGCACGCTTATGCCCACAGACCCTTCCTGCCGGTTCCTCTGCACCCAGTCCAGCTTTGAACACAGAGCATCAGGTACGGAATTGGTGGAGCTGACTCGTTCGCCTTCCACCGACAACGGCCCCCTGAACGAACTCATTGGCGGCAGACCTATGGCAGAACGATTGATATCCTCTAGCTACTTGCTCCACGGCGGAAAGTACAAGAGCTGATCCATGGTTCGGCTGATGTCCGACGTCGTGATACGAGCTGACCGCTTCATGGATCAACAGGGCGGGGCTGTGGCTACATAGTCCAAGGACCCAGAATGCTCAGAGCAAAGGGGAAGAAATAGGTATCCAGGAGAGGTCGTAAGGGCGTAGATCGGTGCTGGATATCCACAATCTTTTCCACAGCCAGAGACCTCAATATTCACAGTGATATCCACAGGCCTGGTTGCGCCACGTCAGCTCTGTCTCGGGTTGGCTGCTCGCGACCCACTCTCGATGCTGCGCATAACCTCATGCCTTAGCGTCCGACCACCTCGGTGATGGCTCATTGAAACGTCTCCAAAGGCCCGCCCGATCTGCACGAAAGTGCACTACTTAAGCTGATTTCCACTCAGTGTGATGTGCGGCTCCTTGCGGCGCCATCGTGTTTCACGTGAAACACAGGGGCGCGCCGGCCTGCCGTACCTCAACAGGTGCCCAAAGGAAGAACGTACCGACTCCTCGGATCGTCGTTCTGCGTGCGCGAGGAGCCGGTCCTCCCGTCCGATCATCCACAAAGTTATCCACAGCGTTTTCCACGGCCCATCGCTGCCCGGCCTGAGCCGCCTCACTCATAGCTCGTCACGCCCATTCGACCACGAGTGTCGACATTTGGCCCTACCCGACAGCACGTACAAACATTGACCGTCAAGGGGCGGCGCACGACGCCGATATGGAGGCAATCATTTTGCGACCAGGGCCATGAGCCGCAGACCACGGGGGAGTACGTCGACGGTATGCGCGTGAACCAAGCGCTTACCATCGACTGCCAGACTCCACGTGGGTCGTGGCGTTATACCTGCCGATGGACAGGCTTTAGACAATTCTCCCTAATCAGTTCGTTCGGCATATGTGCACCTCCGACGCTCTGATCGCCGGCACACGCCACATCCGCGGACATGAGATCGTGGAGATTAGCGGTGAGGGTCGTTCAGGTTCGGGTAACATTCAAGGCTGATCATCGACATGGAGGTCGTAAGATATATGACCTGTCGTTCTGCGGGTGAAGATGCCGGCGCGCTCATGCCCAGGGGAAAACGTCGGCCCATGTCTGTGTCATTATGACTGCTCAGTCGCAGCTGGACGTCTCTGGCGGTCGGCGGTCGTATTTTTGGTCCCAGTCGCAGGAGCCGGCCCGGAATACGCCGCATTTTCAGTCCTTCGGCCCCAGCACTAGGTGGCGCTCACTGTTTCACGTGAAACGCATGGAACGGGATTCAAAGGCCCATGCTCGCATTTGATTGTTCTTCTGCATGCAACGGCCCGTGTTGGCAGGCCGTTGTGGTTCTGGGTATCGGCTTGTACGGGCCTTTCATGCAGAGGGGTAGCTGGCTCTGCGGCCCTACATCAGGACAACAGGGACCTTCTCTGGGGCCCTGGAGCCGAGGGAGACGGATCAGCCCTCGATCACGCGCTTATCTACAACATTGACGTCCGGACGGGCCGCCTGCAGCTCCTGCCAGTGCTGACGGAGCTGCTCCCAAGCCCCTCAAGTCCGAGGCATTACACAAAGTGCCTGAATGATGTGAAGGGCTCCTTCTCTCCTAGGTCAGACTTGGCACCGGTGATGCCAAATGCGGCGGTAGCGGAAATGACGACGAACACGGACATGCAAAGAAGAGCGTGCAGAAATTGAGAGCACCGAACTGATCAGCAGGCCGCTGAGCTGCAGCGCTGACATACCTGTTTCACGTGAAACGTAAAGGACATACGGCCTTCCTTGAATCTCGTATAGGTGTGGGGTTCGAGTACCTCTCATTGCCCAGGCTCAGAGCCCTGTTTCTAAGGGTTTCTTGGGGCGCAATTCGGGCCGCATCGGCTGCTGAACCTACTAGATGGAAATTTAGACTGCGTCGCTCTACTTCCAGTGGGACTTACATCGAGGATAAGGAGGCGACATCAGGGAATAGCCACATATCCTCTTTGTGAATAGACTCAACGAAGTACGGCCGACTTGAACAGTACCAATCCTCGGGGCTGCGTTTCACGTGAAACGTTACTGTCCTGTGCGTGGAACTTCAGCTTGAGAAGAGGACCTCCATGGGTGGGCGTTCCGAGGATTGGTTCCCCTAACCTGAACTGGCCGTTCAGTCTAAATCGGCGAACCAATCACGCCACCTCTCTGAAACCCTAGAATGGTACCCCAGCCGCGAGTCTCTCAGCCGTAGAACCTAGTGGCGGGACGGAGGCACAACCAAATCCTCGCAAGGCCGTGACACCGTATCAGCAGCTCTGTACAACTTCCCGTGCCCCTCGACCGATCCACAAGACTCGATGATGGGTCATAAGTTTGGGATGTGACGATCTTCCACCCTTATCGGCTCTCACGGGGAGGGCCCCGGATACACGTAGGGCCCGATTCGGAGTGAACCCGGCCCTACTGAAATCGTCCTGCTAGCCGGACTGGCCCGGAGCCAGGACTTCCATAATGCGATTGAGGTCTTCGACGCTCGCAAATTCAATGCTTACTTTGCCCTTACGGACGCCAAGGGAGATCTTGACATTCGTATCAAGCCGGTCGGAAAGCGACGACGCCAAGTAGTCGAGCCGCTCATGTCGGGCCCCTGGACGGGGGATGTTGTTCTTCGCAGGCTTTGCCGGATCCTGGTACAGCGTCACGGCTTCTTCGGTGGCACGAACCGACATACCCTCCGCAACAATCTTCTGGGCCAGTCGCTCCATCGCCGCGGCGTCAGGAAGAGCCAGGAGGGCGCGGGCGTGGCCAGCTGAAAGGACGCCGGCTGCCACCCGGCGCTGCACCAGCGGGGGCAGCTTGAGGAGACGCAGGGTGTTCGAGACCTGGGGGCGGGATCTTCCGATGCGGTCAGCCAGTTGCTCATGGGTAGTTCCAAAGTCCTCCAGGAGCTGCTGGTAGGCGGCAGCTTCTTCCAGGGGGTTTAGCTGGCTGCGGTGCAGGTTTTCGAGCAGTGCATCCCGAAGCAGATCGTCATCAGTGGTGTCACGGACGATAGCGGGGATAGTTTCGAGGCCAGCGGCCTGTACTGCCCTCCACCGGCGTTCACCCATAACAAGCTCAAACGGTTCGCTACCATTTTCGGTTGATTTCCGAACCACAATTGGCTGGAGGACGCCGATTTCGCGTACCGAGTGGACGAGCTCCGCCATGTCGTCTTCATCGAAGACAGAGCGGGGCTGTTTGCGGTTGGGGTGGATGTCGCCGACCGGAATCTCGGCAAACCGAACTCCCGGTACCTCGACCAGGCCCACGCCGTCATCATCCCACCCAGGGGTTTCCGATCGACCGCCAAGTACAGCCGCGGAGGCCGCGGCTTCAGGCACACCGGTCGTGGGCTCATAGCCGGTGTCAGCGGCATCGTCTGTTGTGACGGCCGAGGTGGCCACGGCCTCCGTTTTTGCCTTCGCTGAAGTGCTGGGCCCGGCTGCCGGGGTTCCAGCAGCTGTTCCCTTACCTGCAGCGGACTTCCCTGCAGCGGACTTCGCCGGCGTGGATTTAGCCGGGGAGGATGTGGATGAAGAGGACCGGGAGGACTTAGCCGCCGCAGGCTTGTCCGCTGCGGGCTTCGACGACGGGGCCTCAACCGCCTCCTCTGAAGGTTCCGTCTTCTTGCGTCCCTCAGGGAAGAAGAGATCTACCGGACGCGAGACGGTTGTGGCGGTACCCGACCCGTTGGCGGCGGCGGAACTTGGAATCAGCGCACCCAGACCGCGGCCCAGGCCGCGTCGTTTCTCGCTCATTGGTAATCCCTCCAGTGGTAGAGCCAGGCGTTGCCAGGCTCCAGTCGTTGCAGTTTGAAGATTTTAGCGCTCTGCTATTTCAGCAGCGGCTTCCAGGTAAGACAGGGCTCCACTGGAGGAAGGGTCGTAGGTCATGACCGTCTGCTGGTAGCTCGGTGCTTCCGAGATGCGCACCGATCGTGGAACCACAGCAGAGAGGACCTGATCCGGGAAGTGCTGGCGTACCTCGGCCGCAACCTGGGCTGCGAGGTTGGTACGGCCGTCGTACATGGTCAAAAGGATCGTCGACACCACCAGGTCAGCATTCAGGTGCTTCTGGATCATCTCGATGTTCTTGAGCAGCTGGCTCAGTCCCTCGAGTGCGTAGTACTCGCACTGGATCGGGATGAGTACTTCGTTGGCTGCGCAGAAAGCGTTGACGGTCAGCAGCCCAAGGCTCGGCGGGCAATCAATGAAGATGTAGTCGAGCCGCTGCTCGCCGTTCTTTTCACGGGTCTTGGCATAGACGTCAATGGCGCGGCGGAGCCGCTGTTCACGTGCCACGAGGGAGACCAGCTCAATCTCCGCGCCTGCCAGGTGGATAGTTGCGGGCGCGCAAATCAGGTTCCCGATGTCAGGGCACGGTGCCACCACGTCCGCGAGGGGTACGTCGTTGATCAGGACGTCGTAGATGCTGTCCACGTCCGCGTGATGTTCGATTCCCAGGGCGGTGGAAGCGTTGCCTTGAGGGTCAATGTCGATGACCAGGACATTGAGTCCAGCCGCCGCCAGTGCCGCGGCAATGTTCACCGTGGTGGTGGTCTTTCCCACCCCACCCTTTTGGTTGGAAACCGTAAAGACGCGTGTGTTCTCGGGCCGCGGCAGCTGGCGGCCTACCAGGCGTTCACGGCGCTTGGTTTCATGCGCCAGCTCTCGGGCAATGGGGCTGGAATCATCGATTGCATCAATAACGTTGGATCTACCGCCAGTAGTTGTTTCACGTGAAACGGCTGCTGATTTCGCGGCGTTCGAAACCCGTTCCGGGTGGATTCCGCCCCTGCCCGGCGTCGCGACAGGACCAGCGACAGAACGTGCTGACCCCAAAGACACAAACGGGGGGATCCGTTGTGTGGAGGCTTCACTACTGGTCACTGGGGCACACTCACTCTCGTTCAGCCAAATTTGCTGCCGTTGTCTAGCCTAACTGCTGGACCCGCCAGAGTTAGGCCACCGGGCCCGAACTAGGCCTTCTTTTGGGACTTGTTTACAACGATGCGAACCACGGTGGTGGGTTCCTCCAGGAGGTTCTCACCAACCGTGAGAACGGACGTTTCGACGCCCCCCAACTTACGGATCGTCTTCGCGGCTTTTTCGATCTCCTCGGCGGCGCTGCGGCCCTTGATGGCCACCACTTCGCCCTTACCCGCAAGAAGCGGGATGGTCAGGCCAGCAAGGTTGCTGAGGGCCGAAACAGCCCTGGCCGTCACCACATCCGCCTCGACGTGCCCCACGGCCAATTCGGCCCGGGTCCGCATCACGGTGACGTTGTCCAGGCCCAGGTCGTCAACAACTTCCTGGAGCCAAATCACCCTGCGTTCCAGCGGCTCGATGAGGGTCAGCTCCAGGTCCGGCCGGGCAATTGCCAGGCACAACCCGGGCAGGCCTGCACCGCTGCCGACGTCAGCAACGTGGCTCCCCTCGGGGATCTCGCTCTCAATGACGGCGCAGTTAAGGACGTGCCGGCTCCAGAGGCGGGGGATCTCCCGCGGCCCGATGAGGCCGCGCTCCGTGCCGGAGGTCGCCAGGTGTTCAACATAGCGTTTAGCCAGGTCCAACCGGTCGCCGAAGATCTTCTCCGCGGCCGAAAGCTCAGCTGGCGTAATGTCAACCATGGTTAGCGGATCAGCCATTCTCTACTCGGCGGATACAACGATGTGGCGTCCGGCGCCTTCGCCCTCGGACTCACTGACCAGTCCCAGGTCGGCAACGGCATCGTGGACGATTTTCCGCTCGTAGGCGCTCATCGGTTCCAGCGCCACCGGCTGGCCGCTTTCCTTCACTGAAGCTGCGGCGTCCTCGGCAACCTTCTGCAGGTGGCCGGTACGCTCCTGCCGGTAACCGTTGATATCCAGTACCAGCCGTGAGCGGTTCTCCGTCGCGGACAGCACAGAAAGCCGCGTCAGTTCCTGAAGGGCTTCAAGGACTTCGCCGTCCTCACCCACCAGGCTGTCCAGGGCGTCAGACTCTTCCTCGGTCACGATGGAAATGTAGGTGCGTCCGTTGCGGACCTCGATGTCGATGTCACCATCGATGTCGGCAATGTCCAGCAGCTCCTCGAGGTAGTCCGCAGCCACGTCCCCCTCTTCCTCCAGGCGGCTGGCTGAGGAGGCCTTGGGCAGGGAAGCTTCCCCGTTCTCGGAGACGTCCTGATCGTCGATGATCTCCTCGGACAGGGCGTGTTCGGTGCTCTCGGCAGACATTACTTCTTCTTCCTGTTCTTGCGTTGTGGCTGGATACGCTGGCCCTTTGCCTGGGCCACGGCCGCGGCGGCAGCAGCGGCGTCCGCTGCCTCATCCTTCTTGCCGCCCAGGATGGGGAGGGCCGGAAGGCCCTTGGCAGCCCGGCGCTCGGCGAGGGCCTTTGCAGCGGGGGATCCCGGCGTCGGCATGCGGCGGATCACGAAGAACTGCTGTCCCATGGTCCACAGGTTGGTGGTGGTCCAGTAGATGAGGACACCGATCGGGAAGTTGATGCCGCCAACACCGAAGACAATCGGCAGGATGTAAAGCATCATCTTCTGCTGGCGCATGAACGGGCTGGCCATGGCTTCTTCGGACATGTTCTTGGCCATGATCTGCTTCTGCGTAATGAACTGCGAGGCAGTCATGGCGAGGATCATCAGGATGGAAAGAATCCAGACCGCCACCACATTGCCCCCGGGAGGCGTCCCGTGAAGCAGGGTTGCAGACAGGGGGGCCCCGAAGATGGTCGACTGATCGAACTGCACCACCTGCTCGTGGCTCATGGCGCCGATGCCCTCGCCCTCGCGGCTCGCCGTCGAAATGCCGGACAGCACGGTGAACAGTGCGAAGAAGAACGGCATCTGGATCAGCATGGGAAGGCAGGCCGAGAAGGGGTTGGTCCCGTGCTTCTTGTACATGGCCATCTGTTCCTGAGCCATTGCCTGGCGGGACAGCTGGTCGGTCTTGCCCTTGTACTTGTCCTGGAGTTTCTTGAGGTCGGGCTGCAGCAGCTGCATGCCGCGCTGGGCCTTGATCTGCTTGACGAACACGGGAATCAGGGCGGCACGGATCACCAGCACCAGGCCGATGATGGACAGCGTCCACGTCCAGCCGGAAGCTTCCGGCAGCCCAATGGCAGTCAGTCCCTCATGGAATCCCACCATGATGATGGACACAAGCCATTTGAACGGAAACATGATTGTTTCAAAGAAGTCCATACTTATCCCTATTCGTCAGGCCGCACTGCGGCCTTCTCCATCAGTCCGAGCAGCCAGGTACTTGTCCGGGTTGTTCAGCACAACAATTGTGGGGGTCTGGTGCTCAGGCCATTCCCGATGGCCGGCGGGGACGTGGTCCACACCGCCGGCGTTCCATGGATGGCAGCGGCCAAGGCGCCGGACAGCGAGCCAGCTTCCCTTGACGGCGCCATGGACAGTGACAGCTTCGAGCGCATAGGCCGAGCAGGAGGGAAAGAACCGGCACACCTGGCCGTACAAGGGGGAAATCACCTTGCGGTAGGCCTTGAGAAGAAGAATGAGAATATTCCGGGGCAGGTTCCACAGGAACAGCCCCACGGCTGCAGCACCACGTTGGAGGGAAGTAACGACGACGGCGGTGGCGTTACGCACGCGGTGTCCCCTCCTGTGTTGTACCGGCCGAATCCTTGGCAGCAGCCCTTGCAGGGCGGCCGGCCAGCCGGACCATCGTCGATTCCAATGCGGCATTGTAATCCGACAGCAGCTGGTCCCAGCTGGCAGTTGCGGACGCAGGAAGCGCCCGGACCACTATGGCAAACCCGGTACCGTGCTCGCGCAGCGAGGCAGCACCTGCTTCTCTCAGTCTCCTCTTAACGAGGTTCCTGACCACAGCGTTCCCTACACTCTTGGAAACGATGAACCCGATCCGGCTGGGTTCGTCAGCAGCAATGGCTGCCGTATATAACACTACGTTCCGGCGTCCATTGCGGACACCGGAACGTACAGTTGTTGAAAAATCGGATGCAGTCCTCAAACGGTTACGGGTGGCCAGCACCTTAAACTCGCAAAGAAATGTCTACCGACGAGTCAGTATTTAGGCCGACAGCTCGGTGCGACCCTTGCCACGACGGGCTGCCAGGATGGCACGGCCGGCACGGGTACGCATACGAAGGCGGAAGCCGTGCTTCTTGGCTCGACGGCGGTTATTCGGCTGAAAAGTCCGCTTGCTCACGTTAGTTACTCCAGTGGATCAAAGGTGCGCCCACCCGATCAGTAATGGGGAAGAACTGGCCGACGCTAAGTTTTGTATATGCACGCTTCCCCCGGCTGCCCAAGCGCACTGCGCCTGGGAGATTCAGATGGGGCCAAAAAGCGGACACAAAGGACTTCACAACGTTAGGGCAATTTAAGCCCCCGAGTCAAACCGGAACCCCTTCTGGCCGCTATCCCCAGCTGTGCCTAACCTGCCCCCGGAGCCTGTGGATGAAGTGGCTCACAGCCCCCTTTTCCGAACCACACCGGTGTAATTATCCACAAGCTACTTGCCAGCTATCTTCTAGGCTTTTCATCCCCTAGAGTGGCCCAGTAGCCGATTATCCACGGACTGTGCATAACCCTGTGGATGAAGCTGAATCCATCCTGGTTCATGACTTGCGGCTGCAGGCAATGCAGGCAAAGCAAGTTTTGAGGGAACCGATTGATGACAGTAGACGAAGCCAACCACGCCAATACTGTCGGAAGTTCCTGGCGGCGCGTTGTCAGCCTGCTGGAGCAGGACCACCGTGTTTCACCACGTCAGCGGGGCTTTGTCATCCTCGCCCAGGCCCAGGGCCTGATCGGTTCCACCCTCCTGGTGGCCGTCCCCAACGAGCTCACCCGCGAAGTGCTCCAGACCCAGGTCAAGGACGCACTGGATGATGCGCTGCACAACGTTTTCTCCGAGGACATCCGGTGCGCCATCGACGTCGATACCGATTTGGTGCCCATCCACACGGAACCTGAACCCGTCGTCGTCGAGCCGTCCTTCTCTGCGGACCAGCTGATCGAGCAGAAGCCGCAGCCGATGCTGCCCAGCACGTCGCACGAGTTTGGCCGGCTGAACCCGAAATACGTCTTCGATACCTTCGTCATTGGTTCGTCCAACCGCTTTGCCCATGCTGCCGCCGTCGCAGTGGCTGAAGCACCGGCCAAGGCGTACAACCCGCTGTTCATCTACGGTGACTCGGGTCTGGGAAAGACCCACCTGCTGCACGCGATCGGACACTACGCCCGCCGGCTCTACAGCGGCATCCGCGTTCGCTACGTGAATTCGGAAGAGTTCACCAACGACTTCATCAACTCCATCCGCGACGATGAAGGTGCAAGCTTCAAGACCACCTACCGCAACGTCGACGTGCTGCTCATCGACGACATCCAGTTCCTCGCAGGCAAGGACCGTACGCTCGAGGAGTTCTTCCACACGTTCAACTCGCTGCACAACAACAACAAGCAGGTAGTGATCACCTCGGACCAGCCGCCCAAGCTGCTGGCAGGTTTCGAGGACCGCATGAAGTCACGCTTCGAATGGGGCCTCCTCACCGACATCCAGCCGCCGGAACTTGAAACCCGGATTGCGATCCTCCGCAAGAAGGCGCTCAGCGAAGGCCTGTCCGCGCCGGATGACGCGCTTGAATACATCGCATCAAAAATCTCCAGCAATATCCGTGAGCTCGAAGGCGCACTGATCCGCGTCACCGCGTTCGCCAGCCTCAACCGCCAGCCCGTTGACGTGGCCCTTGCCGAGATGGTCCTCAAGGACCTCATCACCGACGACGGCGCCCAAGAGATCACGTCCAGCCAGATCCTGCAGCAGACCGCCGAGTACTTCAAGCTGAGCATGGAAGAGCTGTGCAGCAAATCGCGCACCCGGACCCTGGTGACTGCACGCCAGATCGCCATGTACCTCTGCCGCGAACTGACGGACATGTCGCTGCCGAAGATTGGCCAGGAGCTTGGCGGCCGCGACCACACCACCGTGATCCACGCCGACAGGAAGATCCGCGAGCTCATGGCAGAGCGCCGTGTGATCTACAACCAGGTGACAGAGCTGACCAACCGGATCAAGCAGCAGCAGCGGGACTCGTAACCGCCGCCTCTATACCTTATTAACAGGTGCATGTGGATAAGCCTGTGGATACTTAAGGGGACAACCGCGGTTAATGGGCTTAAAACCCTTAAGGCGCCTGTGGATTCGAAAAATCGCGAAAAATGTTGTCCCCATCCACACCCTGTTTAAAACGTCCGCCGCCCACAGTCCATGAACAGGGCTTAACCCCCGGATTTCACGGTGAGGGGGAGTTATCCACAGTTTCCACAGCAGTTATTAACACTACTAATCCCAAAAAATTGAAATCCCTCAAACAACAAGACCGGTCCGCCCTCCCGAACCTCTCCAGGCCGAGCGGCCCAAAGGGGCCTGGCTGACTGGGGGGATGGGTTAATCCCGGATCTTCCGGCTAAGCTGTCAGCAGCGCTCCCATCCTCGGGTTTTCGTGTGGTTCCGGCAGCACGGACCATGCAGGAACGCGAGCGGGGCACCAACTCTTCGGAACTCCCGGCGGGACGTTTCAGGTACAACAACGCAGCAGCAATGAAAGGCGGCACCCTTCCGTGAAGTTCAGAGTCGATCGGGACGTCCTGGCAGAAGCCGTCACCTGGACAGCCCGCTCGTTGTCTCCGCGGCCGCCTGTTCCGGTCCTTTCCGGGTTGCTGTTGAAGGCCGAAGCCGGCACCGTCAGCCTCTCGAGCTTTGACTACGAGACCTCTGCCCGCCTGGAAATCGCGGCCGACATCAGGGACGAGGGAACTATCCTGGTCTCCGGCCGGCTCCTGGCCGATATCTGCCGCAGCCTGCCATCGGCTCCGGTCGACGTCGAAACCGACGGCAACAAAGTCACCCTGACCTGCCGCCGCAGCAGCTTCCACCTGGCAACCATGCCGGAAGCCGAGTACCCGCCCCTTCCGGCGCTTCCGCCCATCAGCGGCACCGTTCCCGGCGACTCCTTTGCCCAGGCGGTGTCCCAGGTGATCATCGCCGCCAGCAAGGACGACACCCTGCCCATCCTCACCGGCGTGCGGATGGAGATCGAAGACGACCTCATCACGCTCCTCGCCACCGACCGCTACCGGCTGGCGATGCGCGAGGTGCCGTGGAAGCCGGTCACCCCCGGCATTTCAACCAGCGCGCTGGTCAAGGCCAAGACCCTGAACGAAGTAGCCAAGACCCTTGGCAACAGCGGCGACATCCACCTCGCCCTCGCCGACGACGAAAGCCGGCTGATTGGCTTCGAAAGCGGCGGACGCACCACCACCTCGCTGCTGGTGGACGGCGACTACCCCAAGATCCGCTCGCTGTTCCCGGATTCCACCCCCATCCACGCCACCGTGCAGACCCAGGAACTCGTGGAAGCAGTGCGGCGCGTCTCCCTGGTGGCGGAACGCAACACCCCGGTGCGCCTGGCCTTCACGCAGGGCCAGCTGAACCTGGACGCCGGCACAGGAGAGGACGCCCAGGCGTCCGAGGAACTGGAAGCGCAGCTTTCCGGTGAGGACATCACCGTGGCCTTCAACCCCCACTACCTGGTGGAGGGGCTGAGCGTGATTGAGACCAAGTTTGTCCGGTTCTCCTTCACCACGGCACCCAAGCCCGCCATGATCACAGCCCAGGCAGACGCCGACGGCGAAGACCAGGATGACTACCGCTACCTGGTGATGCCGGTCCGCCTCCCCAACTAACTCCACCGCCACCCTCGCCTCGCAAGCTCGGCCAGGGAACCCCGGCGGCCTGGGCCCAGACAGGTGTTGTCGTCCTGGGCCCCAAAACGACAGCCAACCCCGCGCAGAAAAGAGAGTCACGTGCACATCGGACTGATCGGCCTCGGCAAAATGGGGTTCAACATGCGCGAACGGCTGCGCAATGGCGGCGTTGAGGTCACCGGATACGACCGCAACCCGGACGTTACGGACGCCGCCTCCATCGATGAGCTCCTTGCTGCAGTTCCCACGCCGCGGCTCATCTGGGTCATGGTCCCTGCCGGCGACATCACCGACGCCGTCATCAAGGAGCTGGGCGAAAAGCTCGACGAGGGTGATTTGGTGATCGACGGCGGCAATTCCCGGTTCACCGAGGACCAGAAACACGGCGAACTCCTTGCCGCGAAGGGGATCCACTTCGCGGACTGCGGGGTCTCCGGCGGAGTCTGGGGACTACAGAACGGCTATGGCCTCATGGCCGGCGGCGACGCCGCCGATATTGAGCGCGCGCTTCCTGTCTTCGACGCCCTGCGTCCCGAGGGTAACCGGGCGGACAGCTTTGTCCATGTGGGCGGGATCGGCGCGGGCCACTACGCCAAGATGGTCCACAACGGGATCGAATACGGCCTGATGCAGGCATATGCCGAGGGTTACCAGCTGCTGGCTTCCAAGGACATCATCAGTGACCTGCCCGGAACTTTCCGGGCGTGGCAAAAAGGCACCGTGGTCCGGTCCTGGCTGCTGGACCTGCTGGTCAAAGCCCTCGATGAGGATCCGGGCCTGCAAAACATCGACGACTACGTTGAGGATTCCGGTGAAGGCAGGTGGACCGTGGAAGAAGCCATTGCCAATGCGATTCCGGCGCCGGCCATCACTGCCGCGCTGTTCGCCCGGTTCGAGTCCCGCGAGGACAGCTCCCCGGCCATGAAGATGGTGTCCGCGCTGCGGCACCAGTTCGGCGGCCACGCCACCCGTCCCGCCAAGTAATACCCAGCAGGGAACCGCGAGGTTCCCGGAATTGCCGAAAA
The DNA here is from genome assembly GCF_013314975.1 of Pseudarthrobacter oxydans. GTDB lineage: Bacteria > Actinomycetota > Actinomycetes > Actinomycetales > Micrococcaceae > Arthrobacter > Arthrobacter oxydans. The sequence goes on from NZ_JABTYH010000015.1 coordinate 61,493, forward strand.
ACCGCGTGTACCTAGAACACCTCTCCCTGACTGACTTCCGCAGTTATGCCCAGGTGGACCTTGCCCTGGGGCCCGGTGTCACTGTCCTTGTGGGATACAACGGCATCGGCAAAACCAACCTGATGGAGGCCATCGGCTACCTGGCCACGCTCAGCTCACACCGCGTCAGCTCCGACGCGCCCCTGCTCAGGTTCGGCACGGAACGTGCGCTGGTCCGGGCCCGGCTGGTCCGCGGGGAGCAGATCACCGTGCTGGAACTGGAAATCAATGCGGGGCGGGCAAACCGCGGACGCATCAACCGGAGCAATCCGGTGCGGGCACGCGATCTCCTGGGTATCTGCCAGACGGTCCTGTTCGCGCCGGAAGACCTGGCCCTGGTGAAGGGTGATCCTTCCAACCGGCGCCGTTTCATAGATGAACTGCTCGCCAGCCTCGTTCCGCACCACGCCGCCACCCGCAGCGATTACGACCGTGTCCTCAAACAGCGGAATGCGCTGCTCAAATCAGCCCGCGCCGGCAAGTTCACGCCCGCCCATGAGGCGACCCTGGACGTGTGGGACCAGCACATGGCGAAAGCCGGGGCCGAACTGCTGCACGCGCGGCTTGAACTGGTGGAACGGTTGCGGCCGCACCTGGGCCGTGCCTACGCGGAGCTGACCGATGCCTCCAAACCTGCCGACGCCGTCTACCGCTCCAGCCTCCAGAACCAGATGGACGACGACGGCGCACCGCTGATGCGTGCAGCCGGCACCATTGCCGGGGGTGCTGCAGCGGATGTGGAGGACCTGCGCCAGCTGTCCGTGGAACAGCTGGCGGAACGGTACGTCAAGGCCTTCGCGGACTCCCGCCGCAAGGAGATAGAACGGGGCATTTCGCTGGTGGGTCCCCACCGCGACGAACTTGAACTCATCCTGGGCCAGGCCCCGGCCAAGGGCTATGCGTCCCATGGCGAAACATGGTCCATGTGCCTGTCCCTTCGGCTCGCCTCCTATTACGTGATGCTGGACGACACCCGGACCGGGGGTTCGGCTCCCATCCTGATCCTGGACGATGTTTTTGCCGAGCTGGACGTCCAGCGGCGGCGTAAACTGGCCGCAATAGTCTCCGGCGCGGAACAGGTCCTGGTGACCGCCGCCGTCGACGCCGACATCCCGGAAGAGCTCTCCGGACGGCGGGTGAAGGTCATCCCGGGAGGTATTGATGAGCAGGGACAGTGAAAAAGGCGGCGGGCTCCAGCCCGGCCGCGACCCCGACAACATCGATGCTCCCCAGGTTGCCCTGAACAGGATGCGGGAGGCCGCCGCGGCCCGGGGCGAGATCCGCAGGACCGCATCCCGCCCGGGCTCCGCCAAAGCCAAAAAGGGCATCCGGGACACCCGCGGCTTCAGCCAGTTCCACGCCAGCGGCCGCGATCCCCTCGGCCTGGGAAAGGTGGTGGGACGCCTTGTGGCGGAGCGCGGCTGGACCTCACCGGTGGCGGTCGGATCCGTCATGGCCGAATGGGCCACCCTGGTAGGCCCCGAAATTTCGGCCCACTGCACGCCCGAGAGCTTCACCGACACCACCCTCCACGTCCGCTGCGACTCAACGGCCTGGGCCACCCAGCTCCGGCTCCTCAGCACCAGCCTTCTGGAGAAGTTCCGGGTGGAACTGGGGGACGGAGTGGTCACGAGCATCCAGGTTCTGGGCCCTTCCGCGCCGAGCTGGCGCAAGGGCGGCCGGTCCGTGAACGGGCGGGGTCCCCGCGACACCTACGGGTAGCGCCGGCAGCGGACTCTTGAAAATCGACGTAACGGCGTGTAGAGCCCTGAAAGGGCCGGAGGGTGTATAGGCACCCGGAGGCCGTCCTGCCAACGCGCCCAAGGCGCGGCCAATGGCCTCCGGGAGGCACACCACCGCCCGTGGAAGGCCCTGGAATGCGGGGAATTGGGCGCCTGCACGGTAGAATCGTTGTAGATAACTGGGCGCGGGTGAACGTTGACTGGGTCCGTTTTCCGCGCGTTTCAAGCCCGCGGAGTGCGGGTCCACCGTCAGCCATACATCGGCGCTACAAGTTTGTGCCTGTTGGCGGATGACTTTCCTGCAGTAACCGGGGAGGATTCGGCCGGCCATCATCGAGAACAGAGGAGTCGACAGCGCCTGTGGCTAACGACAATACAGATATTCTGGCAGCTGAACCCGCAGTCGAGGATGCCCGTACGCCTGACACCCCGGCCGCGCCAGGGACGCAGCGCGAATATGGCGCCAGCGACATCACTGTCCTTGAAGGCCTGGAAGCCGTCCGGAAACGTCCGGGCATGTACATCGGCTCCACAGGGCCGCGCGGGCTCCACCACCTGGTCTATGAAGTTGTTGACAACTCCGTGGACGAGGCACTGGCCGGCTACTGCACGCACATTGAGGTTGTCCTTCAGGCCGACGGCGGCGTGAAGGTTGTGGACGACGGCCGCGGCATCCCGGTGGACATGCACCCCACGGAACACAAACCCACGGTTGAAGTGGTCATGACCATCCTGCACGCCGGCGGAAAGTTCGGCGGCGGCGGGTACGCGGTCTCGGGCGGGCTCCACGGCGTGGGCATCTCGGTAGTGAATGCCCTGTCCAGCCGCGTGGATACGGAAGTACGGCGCCAGGGGCACGTCTGGCGCATGTCCTTCGCGGACGGAGGCAAGCCCCAGGGCAGCCTGGTCAAAGGCGAAGAGACCGACCGCACCGGCACCACCCAGACGTTCTACCCGGATCCGGCAATCTTCGAAGTCACCGAGTTCGACTTCGAGACGCTCCGCGCCCGCTTCCAGCAGATGGCCTTCCTCAACAAGGGACTCCGCATCACGCTCACGGACGAGCGCACTTCCGCTGAAGCGGACGGCGACGCCGACCTGGACCTGGACGCCGTGGTCACCGAAGGCGAGGTCAGCGCGGAACACCGCACCGTGGTGTACCAGTACGACGACGGCCTGCTGGACTACGTCAAGCACCTGAACTCGGGCAAGAAGGTCGACGTGGTCCACGAGGACGTCATCGCCTTCGAAACCGAGGACAAGGACCGGAAGATCGCCCTGGAAATGGCGATGCAGTGGACCAACGCGTACTCCGAAAGCGTCCACACCTACGCCAACACCATTAACACGCATGAGGGCGGCACCCACGAAGAGGGCTTCCGGGCTGCGATGACATCCCTGATCAACCGCTATGCGCGCGAAAAGGGAATCATCAAGGAAAAGGACGACAACCTGACCGGCGATGACATCCGGGAAGGCCTCACCGCCGTTATCTCCGTGAAACTCGCCGAACCCCAGTTCGAAGGCCAGACCAAAACCAAGCTCGGCAACTCCGAGGTCAAGGGCTTTGTCCAGCGCGTGGTCACCGACGGTCTGGGCGACTGGCTGGAGCGCAACCCGGGTCCTGCCCGCGACGTCATCCGGAAGGCGATCTCCGCAGCGCAGGCACGGATGGCCGCGCGGAAAGCCCGGGACAACGCCCGCCGGAAAAGCCCGCTGGAATCCTTCGGAATGCCCGGCAAGCTCTCCGACTGCTCCTCGAAGAACCCGGAGAAATGCGAGGTCTACATCGTGGAGGGCGACTCCGCCGGCGGATCGGCCAAGCGCGGCCGCAACCCGGAGACCCAGGCCATCCTTCCCCTGCGCGGAAAGATCCTGAACGTGGAGCGCGCGCGCCTGGACAAGGCGCTGGGCAACGCCGAGGTCCAGTCCATGATCACCGCCTTCGGCACGGGCATCGGCGAGGACTTCGACCTCTCCAAGCTGCGGTACCACAAGATCGTCCTGATGGCTGATGCCGACGTGGACGGCCAGCACATCACCACCCTGCTGATGACCCTGCTGTTCCGCTACATGCGTCCCCTGATCGAGAACGGCTACGTTTACCTGGCGCAGCCGCCGCTGTACCGCATCAAGTGGTCCAACGCCGCCCACGACTACGTGTACAGCGACCGTGAACGCGACGCGAAGCTCGTTGCCGGACAGGCTGCCGGGCGACGGATTCCCAAGGACAACGGCATCCAGCGCTACAAGGGCCTCGGCGAAATGGACTACACCGAGCTGTGGGACACCACCATGGACCCGGACCACCGCACGCTGCTGCAGGTGACGATGGACGACGCCCTCGCCGCCGACCAGATTTTCTCGGTCCTGATGGGTGAGGACGTCGAGTCCCGCCGAAACTTCATCCAGCAGAACGCCAAGGACGTCAGGTTCCTCGATATCTAGGACACGGTCCGATAGATATTCGATTACTGACATATACCTGAAACGGAAATTAATATGAGCGACGAAACACCCGAGAACCCGGCCTCCGAAGCCGGTACTCCGGACACCGTTCTTGAAGGCGACGTGCTGATAGACCGCGTGGAGCAGGTGGACCTGCAGACTGAAATGCAGCGGTCCTACCTCGACTACGCGATGGCCGTCATCGTGGGCCGTGCCCTTCCCGACGTCCGCGACGGACTGAAGCCGGTCCACCGCAGGGTCCTCTACGCGATGTTCGACGGCGGATACCGGCCGGACCGCTCGTTCAACAAGTGCGCCCGCGTGGTGGGCGAGGTCATGGGCCAGTACCACCCCCACGGCGACACCGCGATCTACGATGCGCTGGTACGCCTCATCCAGGACTGGACGATGCGGTACCCCCTGGCCCTCGGCCAAGGCAACTTCGGTTCCCCGGGCAACGACGGCGCTGCCGCCCCGCGTTACACCGAAACAAAGATGGCGCCGCTGGCCATGGAAATGGTCCGTGACATCGACGAGGAAACCGTCGATTTCCAGGACAACTACGACGGCAAGAACCAGGAACCCACCATCCTGCCCGCCCGTTTCCCCAACCTGCTGGTGAACGGCTCCTCAGGCATCGCCGTCGGCATGGCCACCAACATTCCGCCGCACAATCTCCGCGAAGTAGCCGACGGCGTGCAGTGGTACCTGGCCAACCCCACGGCCAGCCGCGAGGAACTCCTGGAAGAACTCCTGCTGCGGGTCAAGGGCCCCGATTTCCCCACCGGCGCCACCATCCTGGGCCACAAGGGCATCGAGGACGCCTACCGGACCGGCCGCGGTTCGGTCACCATGCGCGCAGTGGTGAACGTCGAGGAGCTCCAGGGCCGCACCTGCCTGGTGGTCACCGAGCTTCCGTACCAGGCCAACCCGGACAACCTGGCCATCAAGATTGCCGAACTCGTCAAGGACGGCAAGATCCAGGGCATCGCCGACCTCCGGGACGAAACCTCCGGCCGCACCGGACAGCGGCTGGTCATCGTCCTCAAGCGCGACGCCGTGCCCAAGGTGGTGCTCAACAACCTCTACAAGCACACCGAACTGCAGAGCAACTTCTCCGCCAACATGCTGGCGATCGTTGACGGCGTTCCCCGGACGCTGAGCCTGGACGCCTTCATCCGGCACTGGGTGACCCACCAGATGGACGTCATCGCCCGCCGTACCCGGTACCGGCTGCGCAAGGCCGAGGAAGAAGCCCACATCCTGCGGGCACTCCTGAAGGCGCTGGACATGCTGGACGAAGTAATCGCCCTGATCCGCGCCTCCAACACCACCGAAGCGGCCCGGGACGGCCTGATGGAGCTGCTGGACATCGACGAACTGCAGGCCAGGGCCATCCTGGACATGCAGCTGCGCCGCCTTGCCGCCCTCGAACGCCAGAAGATCCAGGACCGGCACGCCGAACTCGAAGCCATGATCGCCGAGTACAACCAGATCCTTGGCTCCGAGCAGCGCCAGCGCGAGATCATCAGCACCGAGCTGGGCGAAATCGTGGACAAGCACGGGGATGACCGCCGCACCAAGATCCTGATGGGCTTTGACGGCGACATGTCCATGGAGGACCTCATCCCCGAAGAGGAAATGGTGGTCACCATTACCCGGGGCGGCTACGTCAAGCGGACCCGCAGCGACAACTACCGTTCGCAGCAGCGCGGCGGCAAGGGCATCAAGGGGGCCCAGCTCCGTGGTGACGACGTAGTGGAGCACTTCTTCGTCACCACAACGCACCACTGGCTCCTCTTCTTCACGAACCTGGGCCGCGTTTACCGTGCCAAGGCTTACGAACTGATGGAAGCCGGCCGGGACGCCAAGGGCCAGCACGTGGCCAACCTGATGGCCTTCCAGCCGGACGAGCACATTGCCCAGGTCCTGGACCTGAAGGACTACCAGCAGGCTCCCTACCTGGTGCTTGCAACCAAGCGCGGTCTGGTGAAGAAGACCCGGCTGGAGGACTACGACACCAACCGCTCCGCCGGCGTTATTGCCATCAACCTCCGCGACGGCGACGAACTGGTGTCCGCGCAGCTGGTGTCCGAAACCGACGACCTGCTGCTGGTCTCCCGCAAGGGCCAGTCCATCCGCTTTACCGCAACCGAGGATGCGCTCCGCCCCATGGGACGTGCCACCTCAGGTGTCACCGGCATGAAATTCCGCGAAGAGGACGAGCTGCTGGCCGCCAACGTGGTGACCGACGGTTCGTACGTCTTCATCGTCACCGAGGGCGGCTACGCCAAACGGACAGCTGTTGAGGAATACCGGCTCCAGGGCCGTGGCGGGCTGGGGATCAAGGTAGCCAAGCTCGCGGAAGAACGCGGTGACCTGGTGGGTGCACTGATTGTCCAGGAAGAGGACGAGGTACTGGTGGTCATGGAGGGCGGCAAGGTGGTCCGCTCCTCGGTTGCCGGAGTCCCCGCCAAGGGACGCGACACCATGGGTGTCATCTTCGCCAAACCGGACAAAAATGACCGGATTATCGAGGTGGCACGCAACAGTGAACGGGGTCTTGAGGGCGAGGAATCGCCGGAGGATGACGTAACGTTGGCTGAAGATGGCGGATCCCCCGAGGATTCCACCAGCCCAGCAGTGGCAGAAGAATCACCGGCCGTTGAGTCAGAGGACGCCTCGGGCGACGCTGAGCCGAACGAAGACTACACGGAAGGTAACGAGTGAGTAATCCCGACTCATTTCCCAAGCCGAACAGCACCGCTCCCGACGGAAACCGGCCCTCAGCCGCACCACGGGTAAACGCTCCCGTCCGTCCGCAGCAGCGCCCGGCCGCCCCCGCTGCCGCCCCGGGTCAACGCCCCGCCGTTCCCGGCCAGCGCCCTGCCCAGGGTGACCGCCCGGCGCAGGGCCAGAACGAGCGTCCGGCGGGCCAGCCAGGCCAGCGCCCGGCCCCGGGACAGCGGCCCGCAGCAGCCGGACAGCGCCCGGCAGGAAGCGCCCCGGGCCAGGGCAACCCGGGACTCGTGAAGCCTGCTCCGAAGGCAAAGGTCCGGCGCGCCCGGCTGCTCATCAGCAAGGTGGACCCGTGGTCTGTCCTGAAGATGGCTTTCCTCCTGTCCGTGGCCCTGGGAATCGTCACGGTTGTGGCCGCCATTGTCCTGTGGACCGTCCTTGACCTGACGGGCATCTTCGACCAGGTGGACAGCCTGCTGGGCACGCTGGCCGGTTCCGAGGGCGGCGGCTTTGAGCTGAAGAAGGTGGCTTCCCTGGGCCAGGTGGCCTCTTTCGCCACCATCATCGCGGTGGTGAACGTGGTCCTGCTGACCGCGCTTTCCATGCTTTCCGCTGTGCTGTACAACATCTCCGCCACCCTGGTGGGCGGCATCGGCGTTACCCTCACGGACGACTAAGGTCCCCTTTCCGCGGGCCTGACAGCCGCGGAAAGGCCCGATTTGAGATCGGGCCGGGATGTGCTGTAAAGTCATGTCTCGGCCCGATGAGGCATCGGGGCGTATAGCTCAGGCGGTTAGAGCGCTTCGCTGATAACGAAGAGGTCCCAGGTTCAAGTCCTGGTACGCCCACGGAACCTGTGCAGGTTCAAGTGTAGGTTTGGATTGCGTAACCCGCAGCCGGACCGGAACGGGGAGCATGTGAAGAAGTTGCTAGTAGTGGCAGCGGCAATCGCAGGCGTCCTGCTCTACAGGAAAGCACAGGAATCCGAGGCCCGGAAAGATGTCTGGAGCAAGTCAACCGACACGGTGGACTAGCCCCGGAGCCCGGACCGGAGCTGGTCAAAGGCTCCCTGGTTCTAGGGTATGATTGACGGGTTGCTTCTTATGGGGGCATGGCGCAATTGGTAGCGCACCTGCTTTGCAAGCAGGGGGTTCGGGGTTCGAGTCCCCGTGCCTCCACCATAGGAAAGTCCCGGTCAGCGGAAACGCTGGCCGGGACTTTTGCTTTTCGCATCCGGAACCTGCAGCCATCCGGTCCCTGCCGCGCACTAGGGTAGTGCAGTGAACTTCTTTCTCGCAGCCGTCGGCGTACTGGGCGTCGCCTCGTCCGGTCCGCTGATTGCTGCCACCCTCGGGGCCACAACGGTCAGTGCCCTGGCCATCGCTTTCTGGCGCAACGCCATCGGCGCTGCCGTGATGGCCTCCCCCACCCTCATCCGGGAACCCCGGCAGTTCGGCAGGATCACCCACCGTGAGTTCCGCTGGTGCCTGCTGGCCGCCGTCGCGCTGGCCCTGCACTTCGCCTGCTTCATTACCTCCCTGCAGCTCACCTCCGTTGCCGCGGCCACGGCACTGGTGTGCCTGCAGTCAGCCTGGATAGCTGTGTTCCAGCTCTTCCGCGGGACCCGTCACCGGTGGCAGGTGCTGGCTGGCCTGGGCATCGCTTTTGGCGGCGTTGTTGCCATCACGGGATTCGACATGGGCTCGTCGCCGGATGCCCTGCTGGGTGACCTGCTGGCCGTCGCCGGCGGGGCGCTGGCCGGCCTATACACACTGGCGGGTGGAAAAGCCCGGCAAAGTATGACGACGGGCACTTACACCACGCTCTGCTACGGAATGTGCGCAGCCCTGGTTGCCGTACTGGCGCTCATTGGCGGGCAACCGCTGGTGGGGTTTGAAGCCGCCGGCTGGCTGGGGATCCTGGCCATCACGGTCTGTGCGCAGCTTGTGGGGCATACCGCCTTCAACCACCTGCTGGCCACCATGAGTCCCCTCCTGGTGTCGATGATCATCCTCCTGGAGATTCCGGGTGCCGCGCTTCTTGCCGCGGTCTTCCTCCACGAAACCCTTCCCGCCGGTACCTACGCCGGCCTGGGGCTTATCCTTGCGGGTCTCGCCGTCGTGGTGCTGGGCCAGCGGTCGGGCAAGGCCGCGCGCCGCGCAAGCCCAGCGGCAAACGGGCGGGAAGAACCGCCGTCGGACCGGCCGCTCGCGGAGTTGGGAACCGACTGATGCCGGTGTGCTGCGTGGCCTTTACTGACCGCCGCGGCGCACTGGCTGGGCGGTATTAACGGTGTGGATGGCCCGCAGGAGCTTGGCGGGGAAGTACACCGAGAAGAACACCACCATGGGAGCCTTCAGGGCCATCTTCTTGACGTTGTGGGCCTTGTAGGTCCGGTCGAAGCGGGTGACGTAGTAGCGGTAGTCCCGCGGTGAATCCTCAAGCCTGCGGGCAGACATCCCGGACACCATCTGGGGGCAGTACTGGATCTTCAGATCGTTCTCGGCCAGGTGCAGGGACAGGTCGATGTCCTCATGCATCTCGTCTCTCTCGTCACGGCAGGTTTCGGCCCGGATGGTTTCCCACGCGGTGGAACGCAGCGCCATGTTGGAGCCGAAGAGGAAATGGTATTGATGCTTGGCCAGCTTCAACATGAGCTGGCGCATCTTGTCGTCTGCCTTGAGGCCAAAGCGGCGCATTGGCATGTCGTAGTACACCACCGGGCCCGTGGCTGCCTGGACGGACTGGTCGAGGAACGCTTTCTGCACCTGCTCCACCCAGTCCGGTTCCACCACCGAATCGGCGTCGATCCTGCCCAGGACATCACCGGTGGCGTGGTCCAGCCCGAAGTTCCGGGTAGGGATCAGCCCCTGCTCCTTGTCCTGGCTGAGCAGGACGATGGGGGTCTCCGGGTACTCGAGCTGCATCTGCTGCACAATGCGGGCCGTGCGGTCCTTGGACAGATTGTCCACCACCACGATCTCGTGGGCCGGGACTGACTGGTAGATGGCAGCTATAAGGCACTGCCGGATGACGCTCTCCTCGTTGTACGCCGGGATGACAATGGACACGCGGGGCAGGTCTGCTGCGTCGTTCAAGGCATCCCCAGAGGATTGTTCGGCTGACATCGGTTCAAATCTAGCACCGAACGGTGCTCCGACTCCGAAGCACCGGAACGTCGGGAGACAGGAAAAGGGCCCCGCCCTGCGGCGGAGCCCTTTTCCGGCTGCTGGTCCGGCCCACCGGGACCGGGGATATCAGGACTGCTGCATTAGGACTATGAAGCGCCCTTGTCACCGTTGCCGATGTTGGAGGCGATGTTCTTGGTGGCGGTCTTGGCGTCCGTAGCTGCCTTGGCTGTGCTGTCAGCGGCATCCTCGGCCACGTGCTTGGCCTTCTCGCCGGAGTCCTCAGGCTTGTCGGCGGAAGCGCCTGCCTCGGGGGCTGCCGGGGCTACCGGTGACTCCTGGACCTCGTTCACCGTGGTGGCGGGGACGGGTGCAGGCGTGGGTGTTACCGGCGAGGGGGTCTTCCAGGGGTCTTCGACCGGCTTGGAAGCCTTCCACGCGGCGACACCGGCTGCAACCGCAGCCGCAATCACACCGAAAACCAGCCAGCCGCGCTTCTTCTTGGGGGGTTCCGGCTGTGCAAGCTGGATGCCCACCGTGCGGCCGGCTTCGGTTGCTGCCGCCTTAAGCTGGGTACCGGTGGCCTGCGCCTGTTCCTGGATGGCGTGGATGATTCCCGCGTCACCGAGTTTGTGGGCGACTGCGTCCACCCGTGCCGGCGCATTCTCCAGCGTGCGGTGCACGGCGTCGGAGGCGGAACCGATCTGGTCCGAAAGGCGCGGGAGGTACTCCACAACCACGCGGTCACGGGCGTTCAGGATCACCGGGGTGGCCTTGTCCAGGGCCTCATGCAGGCGGGGCGAAGCGTTGTCCACGGCATCGTTGATCCTTGGAGCGAGCTGGGCCAGGCCGTCCTGGATGCGCGGGGTCACTGTGGCAACACCGTCGGCCAGGTTGTGGGCGGCGGACTTCAGTCCCTCCTGGACCTTTGGCGACGCGGTGTCCAGGCCATGCTGGAGGCGGTCAATGGCTGCTTCCACACGGGGGGCTGCCCAATCCTTGGCATTCTCCACTGCGCTGGTGACTGACAGTTCAAGGTCACGGGCAATACGGTCCGACTTCTTCACAACTACCTCCCGATTAATGTGACGGTTCTGTGGTTAGCCTACGTGGCTTGGTGTTCACCTGCTATTCCCCCAGCGGATTTTGGGAGGATTTCACCCAGCGCGGAACTGCGGCGGCAGCCGTTCGCTCCCTGGGCTGCCGTGGAAGAATAGGGCCTATGACTGCCATCGCAACTGCAAAAGCAACCATCCACACCAGCCTCGGCGACATCGTCGTCAACCTGTTCGGCAACCACGCCCCGAAGACGGTCAAGAACTTCGTGGGCCTCGCCACGGGTGAGCAGGCATGGACCCACCCGGAGACGGGCGACGACAAGAGTGGTACGCCCCTGTACAACGGCACCATCTTCCACCGCATCATCAAGGACTTCATGATCCAGGCCGGCGATCCGCTGGGCCGCGGCACGGGCGGTCCGGGCTACCAGTTCGACGACGAGATCCACCCCGAACTGAGCTTCAACCAGCCCTACAAGCTGGCCATGGCCAACGCCGGCATCAGGATGGGCAAGGGCACCAACGGCTCGCAGTTCTTCATCACCACCATCCCCACCGACTGGCTGCAGGGAAAGCACACCATCTTCGGTGAGGTGGCAGACGACGACTCCAAGAAGGTTGTGGATGCCATCGAGGGCGTGCGCACCGGCATGGGCGACCGTCCGGTGGAGGACGTCACCATCAACAGCATCGACATCGAACAGCTGTAATACCGCACCATGAGTTACGGAATTCCGGCGGCTGAGCCGTCCGCCCAGGTTCCGGTGTGCCCACGGCACCCCGACCGGCCCTCCTACGTCCGCTGCCAGCGCTGCGGACGACCGGCCTGCCCCGACTGCCAGCGGGCGGCCGCCGTCGGATTCCAATGCGTTGACTGCGTCAACGAAACAGCACGCACGACGCCGGAGGTGCGGACCGTCTATGGCGGTGCCGTAGCGACCGGCAAACCTCGGGTGACGTTCGGGATCATCGCTGTGTGCGCCGTTGTGTATGCCCTGCAGTGGCTGATCCCGGGCCAGGTGGTCTATGAACAGTTCGCCTACAACAATGTGTTCGCCACGCCCCAGTACGGTGTGTTCGAACCATGGAGGATGCTCACCGCCGCGTTCCTGCACTCGCCGGACTCGCTCCTGCACATCATCCTCAACATGTATACGCTGTGGATTTTCGGCCAGGCGCTGGAGCCCCTTCTGGGCCGTGCCCGCTTCCTCGCGCTGTACCTGATCTCGGCCGTGGGCGGTTCCGTGGGATACCTCCTCCTGAACCCGGTCCTTGTGCCGGGCCAGGGGCTTGTAGGCGTTGTGGGTGCCTCCGGCGCGATCTTCGGCCTCTTCGGGGCCATGCTGCTGGTGCAGCGCCACCGGGGCGGTGAGACCCGCCAGCTCTGGGTGCTGATCGCGATCAATGGGGTAATCGGGTTCCTCATCCCCCAGATCGCCTGGCAGGCGCACCTGGGCGGACTCATCACCGGCGGCCTCTGCGCCGCGGTCCTGGCATATGTCCCCCGCGGGCCGCGGCAGCGGCTCCTCCAGGCCGCAGGACTGGCCGGAGTTCTTCTCCTGCTCATTGCCGTCAGCTGGCTTAAGATCTCCCTGTAGGTCCAGGTTCAAGCAGCCGATACTCACACCTCGCACAAGAAAGCCCCGCCGTCCGCAGGACGGCGGGGCTTTTGTTTTCCACAGCCCTTATCCACAGTGTTGGTAACTTACAGGCGTGTAGTTCATCGATCGGACCCTTCCAGACCGCTGAATTGCGGCTGTTTTCCCCAGAACAGGCCTGTTTTTCTCCACAGTTGTGGATAACCTCTGGGGATAGGGGTGTGTTTAAGTGGACAAACCGGCCCGGGGATGAGGTTCTGTGGATAACCTCGGGGAAATTGCTTCCCTGAGGGCTCAGGCCGCTGTTCAGGAGGGAACTATCAACACCGTTATGCACACTGTTAATAAACAACAAGGCTGTAGTTCACCTCTGTGTACAGGCCCGCATGGCAGCGTGCAGGCCTCCGGCGTCCAGGTTGTCTCCGGCCGTATCCACAACTGTGGATAACTTGTGGGTATCGGCATGTTGGTAAGTGGATAATTACCGGGCGCCTACCCTTGGCTTACGTCCGTTTTCCCGACAGGAGGGTCCATGACTGCGACCACCAAGCACATCTTCCTCGACAAGCAGCACCCCGCCGTATGGCGCGCGCTCAACGGCCTGGGGCTCAAGGTCAAGGAAGCGGCGCAGGAAGTCGGGATGGAACCCAAGACCGTGGAGCTCCTGCACGTGCGTATCTCGCAGCTGAACGGTTGCGCCTACTGCCTGGACGTCCACGTCAGGGACGCGGTCCAGGCCGGAGAGTCTCCACAGCGGCTGGCGGTGCTGTCGGCCTGGCGGGACACTGCGCTGTTTACCGAGAAGGAGCGTGCAGCCCTGGCGCTGGCAGAGAGCATCACGACCCTCCCCGGCCACAGCTCCCAGGAGCAGGAGGAAGCCTACGCCCGGGAACACCTGACGGAGGAGGAGTTCTCCGTGGTCAGCTGGCTGGCCATTGCCATGAACGCCTTCAACCGCGTGTCGATCACCAGCCACCACCCGGTCCGCAAAGAGCGCTAGGCCGGGAACGGGCCTCTCCCGCCGTTATCCACAGGTATTCCACACTGTTAATAACTGCGTCCGGGATGCAGGATGAGCGCCTCGCGCTGTCGCGGCGGGGATCGGCGCCCTGAATATCCCCCGATGGGCGGGTGGCTGTGGATAAGGTTCCCAACAGCTGGGGAAAGCGAGCAGCTTCCACGGGCGTACTGCCACCGCTTGCGTGGTCGCCGCGGCAAGTCTGCCCGGGCGGCGTCCGCCTAGCCTGCGTCCGGCCAAATCCCCGATGAACCGCGCCGGTGGCTTCCCACCAGATGGGTGTCCACCATGCCGATGGCCTCCATGAGGGCGAACATGGTGGTGGGACCCACGAAGGCGAAGCCCCTTTTTCGCAGGGCCTTGGAAAGGGCAATGGATTCCGCCGACTGGGTGGGGATGTCCGCATGGGTCCGGGGGCGGGGGGTTGCTTCGGGCTGGAACCGCCACACAAAGTCCACCAGGCCGCCGTCCTGCCGCAACGAAAGGGTCGCGCGGGCATTAGTGACCGCGGCACGTATCTTCAGCCGGTTCCGGACAATGCCGGCGTCCTGAAGCAGCCGCTCGACGTCGGCATCGGTGAACTGTGCGACGGCGTCGGGGTTGAAGCCGGCAAAAGCTGTCCGGAACGCGGGGCGCTTGCGCAGGATAGTGGCCCAGGAAAGTCCTGCCTGGAATCCTTCCAGGCAGATACGTTCGTAGAGGCCCTGCTCATCCCTGACGGGCATGCCCCATTCATGGTCGTAGTAGTCCCGCAGCAAAGGGTCGGAGGACGCCCACGCCGGGCGGGCCAGGCCGTCCCCGCCCAGCAGGACACCGTGATCGTCAGGGGGCATGCGTTTCCCTCGGGGTTAAGGTCCGGCCTGCCGGCCGTCCGGGAAAGGAACCTATGAGCGCCAGCGGGTGGTCATCAGGAAGCCGACAATGGCGATACCGAACCCGGCCACAATGTTCCATGATTCCCATGCCTGGACGGGGAAGCGTCCTTCGCTGATGTAGAACGTGATGATCCAGAACAGGCCGATGATCATCAGTCCGAACATCACGGGCTTGAACCACACCGGGTTCGGCTTGTACGTCTGGGAAGAAGCCTGGGGGGCGGTGCTGGCAGTCTTCTTGCGCGGCTTTGACTCGGGCACTGGCTCTCCTTGGCGGGCTGAGGCAAGCTCGGCGTTCCGGGCTTGGTATCCTGCAAGAAGGAAATTGCCAGCGGTCTGCGCGATCTTGGTCAAATCTGGATTCTTACTAGCAGCCAATTCTAGCCGTAGTTCGTGGGCCGCCGGTGCCCGATGGAACCGCCCCGAGGAGAACGCGTGGTGTTGCAGGAGAAGGCGGGCCGAACCGCTGCGGCGCCCGCCGGCGTCGTAATTCTGCGTGGAGCAGTCCAGGTGGTTGGCGAGCTGCTCATCACCGCCGGGATCATCCTCCTGTTGTTCGTTGCATGGCAGCTGTGGTGGACCAACGTCGAATCGGACGCCAGACAGAGCGAAGTGATCAAGGAATTCGCCCAGGACCTCGGTGGCGCTGCCCCGGCCGCACCAGCCGCCCCGGAAGGCTCTGCGCCATCTGCCGGGGAGGACTTCGGCGAGCCGGTGGTGTCCGCCGCACCCGGCCACGCCGGCACTATCGGCATCATGTACATTCCGCGGTTCGGCGCGAACTACACCCGCCCCATCGTGGAGGGCACCACCAGCGATGTTCTGGACACCCTGGGGCTGGGACACTACGGCACCACCGCCATGCCAGGAGCGGTCGGCAATTTTGCCGTTGCCGGGCACCGCCAGACCCACGGCGCCGTCCTGGACAACATCCACACCCTGGTTCCCGGGGACAAGATCTACGTCCAGACCAAGGACGGCTATTACGTCTATGTGTTCCGCAACAACCAGATCGTAATGCCATCGCGCACCGACGTCCTGGAACCGGTGCCCACACTCCCGGGGACCGTCCCCACCGAAAGATACCTGACCATGACCAGCTGCAATCCCCGCTTTGGGGCCGAAGAACGCATCATCGCCTACTCGCTCCTGGACAGTTGGCGCCCCGCCTCGGCGGGACCGCCCGCCGAAATCGCGGACCAGGTGGCTGCGGCGATCGGAAAGGGCTGAGCATGTACGGCTGGATCTTCCGGCATCTTCCCGGACCCCTCTGGCTGCGGATTGTCACCTCATTGGTGCTCGTCGCTGCCGCACTGGTATTGATGGTTCAGTTCCTTTTTCCCTGGATGTCCGAATACACCCAATTCACCGACTCAACGATTGGTTCAGCAAGCCAGTGACCACAACCAAAATCCTCGTGGTGGATAACTACGACAGCTTCGTCTACACCCTGGTGGGCTACCTTCAGGAACTCGGCGCCGAAACCACGGTTGTCCGCAATGACGACGTCACACTGGCGGAGGCCATTGAATTGGCCAGCACCCGCGACGGTGTGCTCATCTCACCCGGTCCCGGCAACCCCGCGGAAGCCGGGGTGTGCATTGAACTGATCAAGTGGTGCGGCGAGAACAGCGTGCCCATGTTCGGTGTATGCCTTGGGCACCAGGCACTGGCGGAGGCCTTCGGCGGGAAGGTCACGCACGCTCCGGAGCTGATGCACGGTAAAACGTCCCTGGTACAGCACATCGGCACCAGCGTCTTCGCCGGACTCCCCTCCCCCGTGACCGCCACGCGCTACCACTCGCTGGCAGCCGTCCGCGAATCGATTCCTGACGTCCTTGAGGTCACTGCCGAGACCGCAACAGGTGTGGTGATGGGACTCCAGCACCGGACGGCGCCGCTGTGCGGCGTGCAGTTCCACCCTGAGTCTGTGCTGACCGAAGGCGGCTACCAGATGCTGGGGAACTGGCTGGAGTCGCTGGGGATGAAGGGCGCAGCCGCCCGGGCAGCCAAACTGAGTCCGCTGATCCAGCACTGACCTGCAGGCTGTCCCGTCAGTCGTCATCCTTGGTGGAGGTCGGCTTGGGCGTCGGCGTCGCGGTCGGCTCGGGGCTTGGCGGGGGCGGCGGCGGAGCCTTGGCCACCACAATCGTGACGGTCCTGCCCTGCTCCACCGTGGCGTTGACCGGATCGCTTTGGTCCGTCACCCTGCCTGGCTCCACTTGGGCGTTCTCCACCTCGATCACCGCAGGGACCAGGCTCAGTTCCTTCAGCGCGGCTTCAGCCTCTTCGCGGGTGCGTCCCCGCAGTTCCGGAAGCGCAACCTTGCCCGTGGACACGATCAGCTCGACGCTGGTTCCCACACCGACCATCTGGCCCGGCGCAGGGCTGGTGGTGATCACGATTCCGGCAGGAACCGTGGCGCTGTTGGCTGTGGTGGTGGACGGTGCGCCGGCCAGTCCGCTTTGCCGCAGGATATCCCTGGCCGCCGCTTCCGTCTTCCCCGGGAGGCTTTCGGGAATCATGACGGCGCTGGGGCCCTCGGAGATGTTCAGGACCACCTCCGCCCCAGGATCCATGGACGCACCGGACTCCGGTTCGGTGCCGATGGCCGTGCCCTTGGGAACGGTATCATGCTGCGACCTGACAATCCTGGGCTTGAGGTCGGCGTTATACAGTTCCTGCAGCGCCGCTGACTCTGTCATGGCAGCGACCACCGGGATCTGGACTTTCGGTATTTCCGGGGCAGGCCGGTTGACGGTGCTGTACAGCCACAGACCACCGCCGGCGAGGACGAGCAGGGTGAAGACCACCAGGGTGGCAATCCATGCACGACGGCGGGACTTCTGCCGGGGGCTCGGCTCGCGTTCCGGAGGGAGGCCAAGCGGCAGCGCCTCGGCCTGGGTCCGGTCATCGAAACCGGCGGCCAGGGGGAAAGCGGTCCCTTGGTCACCGGCGGAGGCGTGCGTTGCCGCCAGCCTGCCGGTGGGAGCATCGTCCAGGAAGCCCGCCCCTGTGACACCAAATGCTTCGGTGGCCGGAGCCGTCGGGGCAGGGACGTGGTCGTTGGGGTCGGTCGGCGCTTCGGAGGCGGCTACCGCGGGAACAGGCACCCCCGACCGGGCAGCGCGCAGGGCACGGCGGAAGGCCGCGGCATCCTGGAACCGGTCGTCGCGGTTCTTCTGCAGGGCTTTAGCGAGCACACTGTCCAGGGCCGGAGTCACTTCGGGATTGAGGGTGCTCGCCGGCTCGGGTATCTCCCGGACATGCTGGTACGCCACCGAAACCGGACTGTCGCCGACGAACGGCGGACGGGACGTGAGCATCTCGTACAGCAGGCAGGCAGCGGAGTAGAGGTCGCTGCGCGCGTCCACCGCTTCGCCGCGGGCCTGTTCGGGAGACAAGTACTGGGCAGTGCCCACCACGGCCTGGGTTTGGGTCATGGTGGCCGAAGAATCCGCGATTGCGCGGGCGATCCCGAAATCCATCACCTTCACCGAGTTGGTGCTTTCGCAGTACATCACATTGGCCGGTTTGATGTCCCGGTGGACGATCCCGGCCTTATGGCTGTATTCGAGCGCCCCCAGGACGCCCATGCAGTAGTCGACGGCCTGGCCAATGGTGACGTCGTGGCCGCGGATCAGTTCGCGGAGGGTCTTCCCCTCCACGAACTCCATCACGATGTAAGGCACCCGGACGTCCTCGGAGCCATCGTGGACGAGGTGTTCGCCTGTGTCGTAGATGGCGACGATGGAGGAGTGGTTGAGGGCGGCCACAGCCTGTGCCTCGCGCTTGAACCTTGCCTGGAACTGCGGATCACGGGCAAGGTCCGGGCGCAGCAGCTTGATGGCCACCGTCCGCCCCAACCGGGTGTCCACGCCGCGGTATACGTCTGCCATGCCACCGCGCCCAATCAGGCCGCCCAGTTCGTAGCGGCCACTCAGGACGCGGCGGTTATCCACCGGGAGGCTGTCCTCACGGTGCAACGGGGTGCGCGGTGACTCATTCATGGGATGTCCTGGCGGCTACGGGTTGCAGGTTGGGGGCGTACCCGGCTGCTGGCCGTCCGTGCAGTCGGGCAGGGGTGACTCCAGGGTGGGCGCCGCCACCGACGAGGTGGTGGGCGCCGCGGTTGGAGCCGGAGCTGGGGCAGATGTTGTGGGTGCGGGCTCGGGCGCCACGGCGTAGGTAATCGTTACGGGTGAGCCAACTTCCACCAGGCCCGACCGCGACAGTCCGATGACGGTGTTGGGCGCAGCATTGGCATCGACCTGTGGCTCAACGCTGACATCGAGGTTGAGCGCCGAAAGTTGCGACTGGACTGTCCGGTAGTCCCTTCCGAGGTACGCCTCCGGAATCACGTTGACGGTTTCCGTCGTTGGAGTCGTGGTCGGCGTCGGCGTCGAGCGGGTCTGCGTGGGGGTGGCGGACGGGGTTGTCCTGGTGGGGCTGGCGCTGCTCGGTGCCGCGCTGCTCGTGGTCCCCGCGGAAGTGGGGTCCTCGGAGGGGAACAGGATTCCCCGCTGGCTGAGGAAGAACCCCACCAGCGCAAACAGAAGCAGCAGGATCAGGGCGATCAGGGGCCAGGTCCAGGGACTGCGGCCCTTGCGCTGGGGCTCATCGGCGGGCTCGTCGTCGTAGGTTGTTTCTTCCGGAACCCACTTGCGCTCCGCGGCGAGGGCGTTGGCCCGGGCCAGCGTCCCCTGGGGGGCGTCGGCGTCAGCAGCTGCCCCCGCAGCGCCGGCTGCCGCTCCTGCGGCTGCACCTGCCGCACCCGCGCCAACCACTGGCAAAGCTGAAGTCCGGCTTGGGGAATCGTCGCGCTGTGCGCCGATGACGCCGGTCGGCGCCGTCGAGGTGTCCACCGGAGCCGTGATGGGGCCGGTGTCAGCGTCGAAAAGGAGCATTCCCGGGACGGCTGCGCGGGCCGCGCTGATGTCGCCGTTGCGGATGGCCTCTGCTGCCTCGGCCAGCTTGATGGCGTTCTCCGGCCGGTCCTTGGGGTCCTTGGCCAGCATGGACATCAGGAGGGCGCGGACCGGTGTGGGCAGTGATTCCGGCAGGGGTGGCGGTGCGTCATTGACCTGGGCGAGGGCAATAGCGATCTGGGATTCGCCGGAGAAGGGGCGGTGGCCGGTCAGGCACTCATAGCCGATGACGCCGAGCGCGTAGATGTCCGACGAACCGGTGGCCGTCTGGCCGGTGGCCTGCTCGGGTGCAAGATACTGTGCGGTGCCCATCACCTGGCCGGTCTGGGTGAGCGGCACCTGGTTGGCAAGCCGGGCAATGCCGAAGTCGGTGACCTTGACCCGCCCGTCAGGAGTGATCAGGAGGTTGCCTGGCTTCACGTCGCGGTGCACCAGGCCCTGCGCGTGCGCAACGGAGAGGGCACGGGCGGTCTGCGCGATGATGGACAGCGTGCGGTCCGGCGAGAGGACCTGCTCGTGTTCGATGATGCTGCTCAGCGGCTGGCCGGGGACCAGTTCCATGACCAGGTAGGCGGAACCTTCCTCCTCGCCGTAGTCGAAGACGTTGGCGATGCCCACGTGGTTCAGGAGCGCCGTGTGGCGGGCCTCGGCGCGGAAACGCTGGAGGAACCCGGGATCGCCCGTGTACTCCTCTTTTAGCACCTTGATCGCGACGATGCGGCCCAGGACGAGGTCTTTCGCCTTCCACACTTCACCCATGCCACCAATCGCGATCCGCGTGGTCAGCTGGAACCGCCCGCCGAGGGTGATTCCGGTTGTAGGCCTCACTTATTCAACACCGCCTCAAAAATTCTCTTCGCGTTCGGACTGGTCAGCTGTGCTCCGGTGGTGATGTCCACGCCTTCCATGACGATCGTGACACCCACCTGCGGGTTGTTTGCGGGGGCAAAGCCGGTGAACCAGGAGTTGTTGGTTCCGTTGCCGAGCTCGGCGGTTCCGGTCTTTCCTGCCACCTGGACGCCGGGGACGGCGGCGCGGTTTGCGATACCTTCGCTGACCGCGCTTACCATCCACTCCGTAATCTGGTTGGCGATGTCCGGGGTGGTGGAGGTCCGCAACTGCTTGGGCTGCGGCTCCTCGATAACGCGGAGGTCCGGGGACCGCAGGGTCTTGATCAGGTTGGGCTGCATCTGGACGCCGTCGTTTGCGATTGCCGCGGTCATGAGCGCCACCTGCAGAGGCGTCGCCCTGACATCCTTCTGGCCGATGACGGACTGCGCCAGGCCGGGGCCGTCGAGGTCGTCAGGGAAGGTGCTCCCCCTGGCGTAGTCCAGCTTGAGCTGGTCACCCATGTCCTGGCCGAATCCAAACTTTGCCGCCTGTTCGGCGATGGCGTCCCGGCCCAGGTCCAGGGCGATGCTCGCGAAGGGGGTATTGCAGGACTGCTGGAGCGCAAAGGCGAAACTGGCCGTGTCCCGGGTATAGCAGTTGCCCCCCGCGTAGTTGGGCAGGCGGTACTCGATGCCTTCGAAGGGCAGCTCCGCAGGGTTGGGTAGTTCGCTGTCCTTGTTGTACTTCCCGGATGCCAGGGCCGCTGCGGTACCTACCAGCTTGAACACTGAGCCGGGGGCCAGCAGTTCCCCGGTGGGTCCGCTGACGTTCGGGTTCAGGTTGATCCCGGGCACCTTGATCAGTTCATTCATGCTGGCATCGGCTGCGGCGAGGTCCTGGGTGGCCACCAGGTTCGGGTCATAGGACGGCTTGGACACCATGGCCAGGATGGCGCCGGTCTTGGGGTTGGTGACCACAATGGAGCCGCGCTGCCCGTCCGGAATGAGGCTGTAGGCGAGTTCCTGGATCTCCGGATCGATGGTGAGTTCCACCGATGCGCCCTTGGGCTGGTTTCCGAGGAACAGTTGCCCCACACGGTCCAGGAACAGCTGGTCCGAGTTGCCGGCAAGCTCCGCTCCCATGGACTGCTCCAGGCCGGTGGCGCCGAAATTCTGCGAGAAGTAGCCCGTGATTCCCGCGTAGGCCTCCGGCTGCGGGTATGTGCGCTGGAAGGCGCAGGTCTCCGAGCCGGTGTCCACGGACTCCGCCACGGGGGATCCACCCACAATGATGGCGCCCCGGTCGTTGCAGAAGCTTTGCAGGACGGCGCGCTGGTTCCAGGGGTTGGCCTTGAGTTCGTCGGCCCCGATCACCTGGACGTAGCTGATGGCTCCGAAGATGAGCGCGAACATCGCGATGGCCGCCACCCATGAATGCCGTATTGCCTGGTTCACAGGTGTTTCACCGCCTCGGTAGGAGTATCAATGCCTGGTGCTTCCGATCCTTTGCCCGGCGGCAAGGGAGTGGTGTCCACGGGGCCGCGCGCAGTGTGCGAAATCATCAGGAGCAGGCCAACAATGATCCAGTTGGCCAGCAGGGACGAGCCACCGGCCGCCAGGAACGGCGTGGTGAGGCCCGTCAGCGGGATCAGGCGTGTGACGCCCCCGATCACCACAAAGCACTGCAGCGCCACGGCGAAGGACAGCCCGCACGCCAGAAGTTTCCCGAATGCGTCGCGGGTGCCCAGGGCAGCCCGGAAACCACGGGTGAACAGCAGCAGGTACATCAGGACGACGGCGAAGAGTCCGATGAGCCCCAGTTCCTCGCCCAGGGAAGCGATGATCATGTCGCTGTTGGCGAAGGGGACGAGGTCCGGGCGGCCCTGGCCCAGTCCCGTGCCGACCAAACCGCCGTTGGCCATGCCGAAAAGGCCTTGAATGATCTGCCGGCTTCCGCCGGGGAACCGGTCGTAGACCTCTGGTGTGAAGGCGTTGAGCCAGCCATCGATGCGCAGCTGCACGTGGGAGAAGACCTGGGCGGCCACGAACCCGCCGCCGGCGATGAGGGCCAGGCCTATGACAACCCAGCTGATCCGGCTGGTGGCCACGTAGATCATCACGATGAACAGGCCGAAGAACAGGATGGAGGAGCCCAGGTCCCGCTGGAAGATGAGCACACCGATGCTGACCAGCCACGCGGTGATCATGGGGCCCATGTCCTTGAACCGCGGGAACTGCAGCGGCCCCACCTTGCGGCCCGCCAGCAGGATCAAATCGCGGTTGGAGGAAAGATAACCAGCGAAGAATATAGCCAGGGTGATCTTCGCGACCTCACCGGGCTGGAACGTCATGGGGCCTAGGCGGATCCAGACCCGGGCGCCGAGGATTTCGCCGGCCGTGATGCCTGGGACAAGCGGCAGGATCAGGAGGAGCGCGCTGGCAGCCAGCGAAATGAAGGTGAACCGGCGGAGGACCCGGTGGTCCTTCAGGAACCAGATCACACCGATGGCCACGGCCATGGCGATAAGTGTCCACCGCAGCTGGTTGTTGCCGGTGTCGTCGCCCGGGGCGTCCAGGCGGTGGATCATGGCAAGCCCCAGGCCGTTCAGCGCCACCACGAGCGGAAGTATTACTGGATCGGCATATTTTGCGCGGAAGCGAAGGACCCCGTGGAAGACCAGGGCAGCGACGGCCAGGAGGCCGGACTGGAACCAGAAGTCGGAATCAAACGCATTCTCCCGGTCGATGCCCACCAGCATGTTGGCGCCGATGCCGACGGCGAGGGCAAGCAGGAGCAGCGCGAGTTCAACGTTGCGGCGCGGTTTGGGCATGGTGCTGAGCTGGCTCATTGGACCGCCTCGCAGGTGACGGAGGGGCTGGGCGTTGGGGACGGACCGGCTGCCGCTGGAGAAGCGTCCGGGGCCGGTGCAGCGGCAGCGGAGGCCGTGGGCGCCGGGGCAGGGGTGGATGCTGCCGGGGAGGGAGAAGGCGTGGGGCAGTCCTGTTCAGGAGACGTGGTTCCGGTGAGCTCAAGGTTCTTGACGATGCGCTGGGCGTCGTACAGGTCGTTGGCAGGAACGGTCTGGCGTACGCGCTGCTGGGAGAAGGGCGGCAGGGAATCCATCCGGATCTCCGTGACGGTCTCCAGGCTGGACAGTCCGATGGGTCCGAGGCGCTGGGAAACCCCGTTGTAGATGGCCACCCGTGAATCGAATTCGCCAACGTAGTACCGGGTCTGCGTCCAGGCATAACCCAGCCACAGGCCAATCGTCAGTGCCAACAGCACCGAAGCGGCGATGGTCCAGGTGACCCACCTGCGCGGTTTGGCCGGTGCCAGGGTGTCCTCAGCGTCGTTGCCGGGCTGTTCGGCCCTGTGGGTCAGGAGGGTTGCAGCCCTGCGCGCCACGGTGCGCCCCGCGATGGTGGGGATGGAACCGGACTCTGCGGCCGCCGCGGCAGCCCCCACAAGTTCGTGCGGCCGTGACGCCAGCTCCTCCCGGAGGACTTCGGCGGACAGATGCTCGCCCAGGTGCGGGTCGGTGGCGCCTGACTGCACGGACGGAGCGCCGTCGGCGTCCTTGGAGTCTCCCGGGTCCTCCGCTTCTTTTGAGTCAGGGTCCCCGGCGGCGTTACTGGCCGCCGGTGGGGTGTCTTTCCGCGCTGCCGCGGCAACGGCCAAGGCAGCATTCGTGGAAGGAATGACTTCGACGGCGGCTGTACTGACGTCGTCGGGCGTTTCTTCGACGATTTCCACCATGATTACGGTGACGTTGTCCGGGGAACCGGCTTCGAGGGTCAGGTCCACCAGGGTTTCCACGCACTCGCGGAGGTCCTTGGTTTCCCGTACCGTCCGTTCCACGGCGTGGCCCGCAACGTAGTTGAGGCCGTCGGAGCAGAGCAGCCAGCGGTCGCCCGGCCGTACGTCCAGGGTGTCAAGATCAAGTTCGGGACTGGCGTCGACATCGCCCAGCACCCGCATCAGGACGTTCTTGTGCGGATGGCTCTCGGCTTCCTCCGGGCGGAGCCTGCCTTCGTCGATGAGCCGCTGGACGAACGTGTGATCCACGCTCACCTGTTTGAACTCGCCGTCGCGCAGGCGGTAGGCCCGGGAATCGCCGATGTGCGCGAAGTGGAGCTTTCCCTCGGCCAGCAGGAGGGCGGTGACGGTGGTGCCCATTCCCGCGAGCTTCGGGTTCTGGTGCACCAGTTCGGACAGCAGGGAATTCGCGGTCTGGATTTCGTCGGCAAGGACCGTGCCGGCGTCGCCGTGATAGCCGCCGCGGTCCAGGTGGATCATGTCCAGGACGGTGGCGGCGGAGGCAACATCGCCGCCTGCGTGGCCGCCCATTCCGTCCGCGACGACGGCGAGGTGCCGGCCTGCGTAGGCGGAATCGTCATTCTTGGAGCGGATGCGCCCGACGTCGGAGCGCGCGGCGAAGCGCATGATGAGGGGCCGCTGCGGGGGCTGGTGCCCGTTTGCGGGGGATTGCGTGGCGGCCACGGCTATGGCCTCAATTCGATGACCGTCTTGCCGATTCTCACGGGTACCCCTGGCTCAACCGGCAGGGCACGGGTAAGTTGCTGGTCCGCCAGGTACGTTCCGTTCGTTGAACCGAGATCCTCGATGAACCAGCGGCTGCCCTGGGGGAACAGCCGTGCATGGCGGCCGGAGGCGTAGTCGTCCTCCAGGACCAGCGTGGCCTCCTGGGCCCGTCCCAGGAGGATGGGGCTGGCGGCAAGCGGAAGGGTGGTTCCCTTCAGCGGTCCCTCGATGACTACCAGCTGGTGGGCCTGCTGCTTCACCGGCTGCGGGGCGGCCTCCGCCAGGCCCGGGTTCTTGCGGACCTGGCGTTGGGTCGGGGCGCCGGACGCTGCCTTGCGCCCCACCATGAGGTCCCTCCGCATCGCGGAGACGATGCTGAAAATCAGCACCCAGAGGAGCAGGAGGAAGCCAAAGCGCAGGGCCGTGATGGTCAGGTCGCTCATGCGCGGCCGCCAGGACCGGCAGGCAGAAGGCGGAAGATGATTTTCGTCCGTCCCATAGTGATGGTGGAGCCGTCAGTGAGCTCGGTGCTCCCTGACACCTTCTGCCCGTTGACGTAGCTGCCGTTGGTGGAGCCCATGTCCACTGCGCTGGTCACGCCGTTGGCCGTGCGGATTTCCAGGTGGCGGCGCGAAACGCCGGTGTCCTCGACGTGGATGTCGGCATCGGAAGACCTGCCCAGCACGATGGACGGCGCGTTGAGGGAATAGCGCTGCCCGTCGATGTCCAGGACGGGCTGGAGCCGGACCGGCTGCCGGCTGGGAGCGGCCGGTACGTTGGAGCGCGCGGGGGCACCAGCCGGGGAACCCTGGGACTTCTCGGTGGAGGAGAGGATTTCAAAGTCGCCGGCGCGCAGGTCCGTGTCCCGGCGGAAGGAAATCCGCACCGAACCCTGAAGCGTGTAGCCCTGGCTGCGGACGTGGTTGATCACCACATCGCAGAGTTCTTCGGCCAGCGGGGTGCCCCATTCCTGGGCCCTCTTGAAGTCGTCTTCACTGAGCTGGACGTCGAAAACGTTGGGCGCCAGTGTGCGGCCGGCAGAGACCGTCAGGGCCTTGTGGTCCACCTCGCGGCGCAGGCGGCTGGCGATTTCCACAGGCTCAACCTGGGCGCGGGAGCCGGTGGAGAAGACGCCCCGGACAGCCTTTTCAATGCCGCGTTCAACTTTGTCCAGCAGACCCATGATTCTTCTCCTTTCCCCCCGGCTGCGGGGCAGTTTCCGTTCCGGAACTTCACCCGCCGTGCAGTTCACAACTCAGGAGCGTGCGCGCGTGCGGCAGCCACTCCTACATCCGATACTACTGGGCAGGCCTGTGAATGACCTTAATCAACAACGGCCCGCCGCCTGCAAAAGTTCACTCCACTGCCGCAGCCGTGCCGGATCCGGCGCCTGTTCCGCCCCCTTGCCGGGGCCCGAACCAGCGGGTCCCGCCGGGGCCGGGCAGGCGCACGGGAGCCCAATTGGTAATTTCCGTCCACTGTCCGTTATGCTTGATCTCGCTGCTTTTACAAGGTTGCGGATCCGGGAAACCGGCCGTGGCTGGGTGAAAGAAGTTGCGCGCGAGTGGCGGAACGGCAGACGCGCTGGCTTCAGGTGCCAGTATCCGAAAGGGTGTGGGGGTTCAAATCCCCCCTCGCGCACGCAAACAGGAAGAGCCCCGGTCTTAGGACCGGGGCTCTTTTGCGTTCCCAGAGTTTGGGTAAAGCCGGTTGCACCGCTGTGTGGACTTTTCACCCCGGGGTTACGGGGTGTTGTGTCCAGACCCGGGTGCCTTAAGGCCCGGTTCGACGACGGGAGCCCGGCTTGGTGCCACGCGGCGGCGATAGTTCGCGGACGCTAGGGACGCGCCGATGCCTTGAACCGGCGTCGTGAATTCGCCAGGTGGCTGCGCATGGCAGCAGCGGCAGCGGCCTCATCCCCGTCCGCGATGGCCTCAGAGATGGACCGGTGTTCCTGCACCACCTGGTCAAAGTGGTCCCGGGCGTAGTGTTCGACGCCGGTCATCAGCCGGGTGCGCGGCATCGCGATCATCGTCTGGCCCAGCGCCGCGAGGCAGTCCGAGTAATACGGGTTGCCGGACGCGGCGGCTACGGCCCGGTGGAACTCAAAGTCCGACTTCATGGCGTGGGCCGGGTGCCCTGCGCTGGCGGTGAACTCCTCCAGCGCTGCGGTGACGGCCCGCAGCTGCCGCTCTGTGTGGTTGCGCGCTGCCAGCGCTGCGGCCTCCGCTTCGACCCCCATGCGGAACTCCAGCAGGTGCAGCCGGTCCTCCATGGTGGCCACCGGACGCGCCCCCGGAGCAGGGGAGGGTCCGTCCGACGGCGGGGTGAGGGCAAAGCTGCCCCGTCCCCGTTCGGTTTCCACAAGTCCTTCGGCCTGCAGCCGGGTCAGCGCGGCACGCACCACGGTACGGCTGACGCCAAAGTCGCTGATCAGGGTGTTTTCGCTGGGGAGCTTCTCGCCCGGCTGGATGACGCCGTCGACGATGCGGGTGCGAAGGTCAGCGGCGAGGTCCGCGGTGAGGTTCCGGCTCATGGCAACTAGGTTACGCGCCGAACTCCACTGATTCGGTGGTCCAGGCGCGCGCCTGGTCGCTCAGGGTGATGCCCAGGCCGGGACGGTCCGGGACGATCATCCGGCCGTTCTTGGTTTCGAGGCGTTCGTTGAACAGCGGATCGAGCCAGTCGAAATGCTCTACCCAGGGCTCGCGCGGGTAGGCAGCGGCCAGGTGCAGGTGGATCTCCATGGCGAAATGCGGGGCCAGGCCCAGGCCGCGCTCGTCCGCCAGGGCGGCGAGGCGCAGGAACTGGGTAATTCCGCCCACCCGGGGCGCATCCGGCTGGATGATGTCGCAGCTGTTCGCGCTGATGAGGCCCTTGTGTTCGGCCACGGAGGCGAGCATCTCCCCGGTGGCGATGGGAGTGTCCAGGACCTGCGCCAGGTGCGCGTGGCCCTCGAAGTCGTAGGCGTCCAGGGGCTCTTCGATCCAGATGAGGTTGAACTCCTCGAGCTGGCGTCCCATGCGCAGGGCGGTGGCGCGGTCCCACTGCTGGTTGGCGTCCACCATCAGTGGGACGTCCCAGCCAATGTGCTCGCGGATCCCGGCGACACGGCGGAGGTCCTCCTTGCTGTCCGGCAGGCCGACCTTGATCTTGATGCCGCCGATGCCCTCCTCCAGCGACTGCGTGGCGCGTGCCTTGACTTCCTCGAGGCTGGCGTTGAGGAATCCGCCGGAGGTGTTGTAGGTCTGCACGGAGTCGCGGTACGCGCCCAGGAACTTGGCCAGGGGCAGGCCGGCCCGCTTGGCTTTGAGGTCGTAGAGGGCAATGTCGATTGCGGCAAGGGCCTGCGTGGCCACCCCGGAGCGGCCTACCGACGCTCCGGCCCACAGCAGCTTGGTGTAGATCTTCGCGATGTCATTGGGGTCCTCGCCGATGATGCCCCCGGCGACCTCCCTGGCATGTGCGTACTGTGCCGGACCGCCGGCGCGCTTGGAGTAGCTGAAGCCGACGCCGGTGTGCCCCAGTTCCGTGGTGATCTCGGCGAAGAGGAAAACGACCTCGGTCATGGGCTTCTGCCGGCCCGTGAAGACCTTAGCGTCGCTGATGGGAACGGCGAGGGGCAGGCGGGCGGTGGACAGCTTGACGTGCCGGATCAGGTCGACGGTACTCACGGGTTCTCCTTCGGGCGGGACCGGGCTCCTTCGCCCGCCCTCTTAGGATATAAGTAGGGTACTTGTATTACAAGTGGCGCCAGGTCTGTCGTGAGGAAGCTGGACTAAGCCCGCTGCTCCCGCAGGGCGCCCAGTCCTGCAATGAGCGCCTCAAGCCCCAGGCTGAACGCCGCATCTGCGGGCGGCCCGTCCACCTGTCCTGCGGCACTCCGCACCGCAGCCGTGAAGTGCGGTGTTGCCTCCGCCATGGAGCCCGACTCGAAAATGTCGGCCGGTGCCGTCACGTCATAGGCGGAGCCGAAGATGAAGGACTCCAGGGCCACGATGGAAGAGACAATCCGCTCCTGCGGGAATCCGGCGTCGAGGAAGCCCTTGCTGACGGTCTCGTACATGGCCAGGGTCTGCGGCGCGTCAGTCACCGGCAGGACCGCGATGACAGGAATGAGCGGCGTGTGCTCGGCGAAGACGTTCCGGTAGCTCCAGGCCCAGCCCCGGACGGCATCCTCCCACGGTGCCGGGCCGAAGCCGGATACATCCACCAGGGAAGTGAGATGGTCCTCCACCAGGAGCAGGACGTCCCGCTTGGCAGCCACGTGGTTATAGAGGGCCGACGGCGCCACGTCCAGTTCCTTGGCCAGTGCGGCCATGGTGAGGCCGTCATATCCCTTGCGGTTGATCAGCTCCAGTGCCGCCGCGGTGATTCCGGCCTTGTCCAGGACGGCGGCCGACGGCCTGCCGGCCCGCCGCCTCTGGGTACCGGCACTCCCCGGGGGGCGCCCCTCAGTGGCTGATACTGCCGGCATGCCTGCCCTTTCGTCGGTGGTCTCCAGCATTATTCCACCGGGCACTTCCCGTCCATGACAGGAGCGGCTATAGTTCTAATAAATGAATGCCGTTCATTTAGTGGTCCCCGTCACCTGGCAGGACCAAAGAGAGGACATCATGCTGAACCTGAACCGCGACGTCGTGGTCGTTGGAGCCGGGCCGTCCGGACTCACCGCAGCCCGTGAACTGAAGAAGGCCGGCCTGACCGTTGCCGTGCTGGAGGCGAGGGACCGCGTGGGCGGCCGCACCTGGACCGGCACGGTTGACGGCGCCATGCTGGAGATCGGCGGCCAGTGGGTCTCGCCTGACCAGACCGTACTCCTGGAACTCCTGGACGAACTGGGCCTGCAGACGTACCCCCGGTACCGCGAGGGCGAGTCGATGTATATCGGTGCGGACGGGGTTCCTGTGCGCTACGCCGGCGATTCGTTCCCCGTGGACCCGGACACGCAGGCGGAGATGGACAAGCTCACCGCACTGCTGGACGGGCTGGCAGCGGACATCGGTGCCACCGAGCCGTGGGCGCACCCCAAGGCGCGTGAGCTGGACACCATCTCCTTCCACCACTGGCTGCGGCAGCACTCGTCCAACGAGGAAGCGTGCAACAACATCGGCCTCTTCATCGCCGGCGGCATGCTCACCAAGCCGGCCCACGCCTTCTCCGCCCTGCAGGCTGTGCTGATGGCGGCGTCGGCGGGGTCCTTCACCCACCTCACGGACGAGGACTTCATCCTGGACCGGCGCGTGGTGGGAGGAATGCAGCAGGTCTCCCTGCTGCTCGCGCAGGAGCTGGGGGACGACGTCGTCCTTAACTCCCCGGTGCGCACCATCAACTGGGAGCCGGACGCCGAAGGCCACCGCGTCAAAGTGGCCTCGGACGGGGCAACCGTCAACGCGCGGTTCGTGATCATGGCCGTGCCGCCCAACCTCTACTCGCGGGTCTCCTTCAACCCGCCGCTGCCCCGCCGCCAGCACCAGATGCACCAGCACCAGTCGCTGGGCCTGGTCATCAAGGTCCACGCTGTCTACAGCCGCCCGTTCTGGCGGAACTCCGGCCTGTCCGGCACCTGCTTCGGCGCCGGATCCCTGGTCCAGGAGGTGTACGACAACACCAACTTCGGTGACACCAGGGGCACCCTGGTGGGGTTCGTCTCGGACGAAAAGGCCGACGCCGTCTTCGAGCTGGGTGCCGACGGGCGGAAGCGGGCCATCCTGGAGTCCATTGCCGGGTTCCTCGGCGCCGAGGCGCTGGAGCCGGAGGTGTACTACGAATCGGACTGGGGCTCCGAGGAGTGGACCCGCGGCGCCTACGCCTCCAGTTACGACCTCGGCGGCCTGCACCGCTACGGCAAGGACCAGCATGCCCCGGTGGGACCCATCTACTGGTCCTCCTCGGACCTGGCCGCCGAAGGCTACCAGCATGTTGACGGAGCCATCCGGATGGGCCGGCAGACGGCGGCCCGGATCCTCGAAGAGGCCCGCGTGGCCGTCCCGGCCGGAGCCTGACCCCGGTTTCAGCGCAGGGCGGACAGGTCCTTCCGGGCTGGAAAATAAGCATGCTTACCAATAGGCTGGCCCGAGGGGAATTACCCCCGCACGCAGACGAACGAGGTGAGATATGACTGACACTGAGAGCATCAGCAAGGTTACGGACATCATCAACGGTTCCCACATCGGGATGTTGACCACCATCAACGAAGAAGGCGCCCTCGTCAGCCGGCCGCTGGCTGTCCAGGAGGTGAAGGACGACGGCGACATGTGGTTCTTCACGGGCCTTGGCACCTCCCAGGTGGCCCACGTCAGGGCGGACCCCCGCGTCAACGTCTCCTTTGGCAAGAACACCGAATGGGTCTCCGTTGCGGGCACGGCCGAGGTTGTCACGGACCGGGAGAAGATCCGCGAGATGTGGAACCAGGCTGTCGAAGCATGGTTCCCGGATGGCCCGGATACCCCTGAGGTGTGCCTGCTCCGCATTGACTCGGACTCGGCCGAATACTGGACCAGCCCCGGCGGCACCGCTGCCACGGTGCTCCAGTGGGTCAAGTCCAAGGTCACCAACAGCCGGATGAGCGTGGGCGAGAGCGGCACGGTAGACCTGTAGGGCCTGCCAGCGGATTCGATGGGCGGGGCGGCTGAGGCCGCCCCGCCCTTCTGCTGTATGCCTTTAACCGGGCTCCACCGCCAGGAGGGCGGCCAGCACCTCCGGCAGCAGCAGGTCGTTCCGGCCCCAGACGGGGTCGAAGACCTCCACATACCAGGAGTCGGCGAGCAGCAGGGCGAGGGAATCGTTGGTTTCGTCCGCCCAGTCGCGGATCTGTTCCTCGTCCACCGGATTCTCGCTGGAGCCCAGCACCGTGGTGACTTCCGTGCCCGCCAGCGTCACCGGGATCGCGGCATTGCTGGACTCGCCGGGGGCGTGCGCCACAGTGACCAGCTCCGTGCGGGCTGACAGTCCGATCAGGGCCGAGGCGGCGGCCGCGGAGCAGAACCCCGTCACGTACTGCCGCTGCGCCGCAGGGCCCGGGCGGAGGCCGGGCTGGGACTCCTTGGTGAAGAGTCCGTTGCGGTTCAGTTCCGCGAGGGAAGACGCAATGGGCCGGGTTTCGTCGTCAAAGCCGGGGGCGAAGGTTCCGGGCTGGTACTGGCTTTCGCCTTCCAGCCAGCGGGCAGTCAGTTCTCCGGCCGCAGCCAGGGAGGTGGCCTGCCGCCAGACACCGCGGTCCTCCAGCCGCCGGCCGAACTGGTCATGGGTTGGCAACTCCTGGGGATCCATCATTGGATGCTATCGCCGCAGGGTTCCCCGTTCCACGGCATACGACACAGCGGGTAACGTCTAGGCCGGTTCCGCCGGGACGCCCGCCGCCTTCTCGGCAGCGGCAAGGGTGGCACCCAGGCTGGTGACGGCGTCGGGATATCCCCGGTGAGGCGCACCGCGCAGTTCGTCAGCTTGCCGCATGGCCTTGATGAGGGCTGAGGTTTCGGGGGTCCGGACGTCCGTCAGCGCCGGATAGTCAATGGAGCAGGCCGGATCCAGCTCATACCGCCGCCAGCGGGCGATCAGCTCGTCGTGCCGGGCCTGCGCCGCAAGGTGCGCGGACTCCAGTGCCCGGTGGTCCTCGCGTGCCGTTCGGCGCGCAAGGTACTTCGGCGTCGCCCGGTAGGCGGCCACGCCGGCGGCAATGCCGGCTCCGCCGAGGAACAGGCCCGTCCACGGTGAGATCAGGGTGGGGATCAGCAGGGCGGGGGCGGCAACGGCTGCCCCGAGGAACAGGTCCCAGAACAGCTGGTCCGAACGCCCGGTTGGCCCGTTACCGCCGGCAAGGGCGCGGCGCCGGACCACAAAGACGGTGACCGCAACACTGGCAACCAGCACCGGGCCGCACAACAGCAGGGCCCAGGCTCCCTGGACCAGTCCCTCGACGAAACCTTCCCCCATGGCGGACACCTGACTTCCAGCGCGTGCCCGGGCCGCGGAATCCCGGGCTGGTCATTCCATTCCACCCCGTTCCGGAAGGCCGGTCAATGGTCCGGACGGCCGGGGCCGGAACCGGCATCTTTCCGGAGGGCGGAACGCCACGTACCGTGGGTCCATGAGACTCAAAATGTGCAGCATCCACGTCAAGGACCCCGCCGCGGCCCACGCCTTCTACACAGGAACCCTGGGCTTCGAGACGCTGATGGCCATGCCCGAGCACAACCTGTTCATCATCAAGGACCCCGGCTCGGACGCCGGCTCCGTGGGGCTGCTGCTGGAGCCCAGCGACAACCCGATCGGCGCCGCGTACATGAACGCCGTGCACGACGCCGGGCTCCCGGCCATCGTGTTCGGCGTGCCGGACGTGCGGGCGGAGTATGAGCGGCTGCTGGCGGCGGGGGTCAGCTTCAAGGGCGAGCCGGTCGAGGACCCTTCCGGGATCAGCGCCGTGTTCGACGACGGCTGCGGCAACTACATCCAGCTGCACCAGGACTGAGGGTCCCGGGTCAGTTGCGGAGCGTGCGGGGCTACTCGGCCTTGGCGCGGGCCTTCTTGGCGTCCTTCTTCGCGGATTCTTCCTTGACCCGCTGGGCCTCGGCCCGGACGGCGGCGTGCGTGGCCCGCTCGGTGACCAGCCACTGCGGGGGAGCCTGAAGCAGCGCGGTGATCTCCGCCGTCGTCAGCGCTTCCTCAACGCCGCCGCGCGCCAGGCCGCTGATGGACACGTTCAGCTTCTGCGCCACCACCGGGCGGGGGTGCGGGCCGTTGCGGCGGAGCTCGGCAAGCCACTCCGGCGGGTTGGCCTGCAGTTCGGCGAACTCGGCGCGGGTGATGGTCGAGTCCTGGAACTCCTGCGGTGTTGCGGGCAGATAGATGCCAAGTTTCTTGGCAACAGTGGCCGGCTTCATGGACTGGGAGTTCGCAGAGGTCATGCTTCAAGGGTATCCGGGCGGACGGTACTGTGAAGACGTGCCCTCCCACGACATCCCCCAGACAACCGGTCCCGGTGACCAGGACCAGCCGGCCGGGCAGGCGGAAGACACCGCCCCCCGCCTGCTCCGTATTGCCTATGTGGCCGGGGTAACCCCGGGCAAATGGATCCGGCGGTGGGAAGAGCGGATGCCGGACGTTCCGCTGCAGGCGTTTATGTCCGACGACGGCGCGCAGGTTGCGGTGCTTCGCGAGGGTTCAGCGGACCTCAGCTTTGTCCGGCTCCCCGTGGAGCGCGAAGGCCTCAGCGTCATTCCGCTGTACGAGGAGCAGCCGGTAGTGGTGGCGCCCAAGGGGCACGAGATTTCCGTGTTCGAGGAAGTGGCCCTGGCCGACCTGGAACAGGAATCCTTCCTTGACGTGGCTGCACTCGGAGGCCCGGAGCCCGCGCTGCAGGTGGTGGCCACGGGCGCCGGGCTGGCCATCCTCCCCATGTCCGTTGCCCGCCACTTCAACGTCAAGGACACCGTGGCGCGGCGGCTCACCGGTGCCCCCGGCACCGAAATCGCCATAGCCTGGCCGTCGGAGTCAACGGACGAGGTGATCGAGGAGTTCATCGGGATTGTCCGCGGACGGACAGCGCAAAGCTCCCGCCAGCCGTCGGCCCAGCCGGTGAAAACCAAGAAAGAGCCCAAGCCGGACCGTAGGGGTACCGGAGCCAAGAAGGCGCCCAAGGTGGCCCAGCGGTACGCGCCGAACCCGGACAAGGGGCGCGGCAAGGGTTCACGGAAGAAGGGCAAGCGGTAACAGGCTTGGTCCCATGAGCGCGGGGACGGCAGGCGCCAGCCGTGCAGGCGGCAGTCACAGCGTTAACGGCAACAGGCCGGCTCCAAAAGGAGCCGGCCTGTTGCTTACCCAAGCACT
>NZ_JABTYH010000016.1 GCF_013314975.1 Pseudarthrobacter oxydans
GGCTGTCTTCTCACTTGTCAAACCGGCATCCGCGACTCTCTTTAGCCAGGGGCTTGAGTGTCGGTTTTTCCGTCTGACTCCGTGGAGCAGCGCGGAAATAAACTCTACCACCACTCTTTCCAGAAGGCCAACCGGGCAGCGGACCCTCCCCTGCACGCCGGCAACAGGACATGAAAAAGCCCGGAACCACGGGGATTCCGGGCTTTTCCGTCGAGCCGGTGTCAGCCTGCGGCCGGAGCTCCAGGCTTGAAGTAGGCGGCGCCCAGCGGAGGCAACGTGACGCTGAGGGTTGCCGGCTGTCCGTCCTGCCCCTTGTCCGTGGCCGTCAGCTGACCGGAGTTGAGGACACCGGATCCGCCATAGGTCGTTGCGTCTGTGTTCAGCACTTCCGTCCAGGCCCCGGCTTCGGGTACACCAAGGGTGTACCCGACGTGCGGTGCTCCCGAGAAGTTGATGGCGCAGACCAGCGGGTTGTTCTCCTTGTCCCAGCGGATAAAGGACAGGACGTTCCGGTCGGCGTCTCCCCCGTTGATCCACTGGAAGCCGCCGGGCTCGTTATCGCGGGTGTACAGCGCAGGGGTGGATGCGTACAGCTCGTTGAGGTCCTTGGTCAGCAGCTGCAGTCCCTTGTGCGCGGGGATGTCGGCAAGCCACCAGTCGAGCCCGTGCTGTTCGGACCATTCGGCTTCCTGGCCGAATTCCGTGCCCATGAAGATGAGCTGCTTGCCCGGGTGCGCCCACTGGTAGGCAAAAAAGGCACGCAGGTTCGCCAGCTGCTGCCAGCGGTCTCCGGGCATCTTCCGCAACATGGATCCCTTGCCGTGGACTACCTCATCGTGGCTGATGGGCAGCAGGAAGTTTTCCGTGAAGGCGTACACCAACGAGAAGGTGACTGTTCCGTGGTGCCATTTGCGGTTGATCGGCTCCTCCGCGACGTACTTGAGGGAGTCGTGCATCCAGCCCATGTTCCATTTGAGGCCGAAACCCAGCCCGCCGTGGCTGGTCGGCGCGGTCACACCGGGGAATGCCGTGGATTCCTCGGCGATCATGACAGCGCCGGGGTGCGTCTTGTACACCGTGGCGTTGACTTCCTGGAGGAAGGAGATGGCTTCGAGGTTTTCCCGGCCGCCGAAGCGGTTGGGCTGCCACTGCCCCTCCTCCCTGGAGTAGTCCAGGTACAGCATTGAAGCCACCGCGTCCACGCGCAGGCCGTCAATGTGGAACTCGTCCAGCCAGTACAGGGCGTTGGCCACCAGGAAGTTCCGGACTTCAGTGCGTCCGAAGTCGAAGATCAGCGTGCCCCAGTCCGGGTGTTCGCCCAGGTTGGGATCCGCGTGCTCGTACAGGGGTTCGCCGTCGAACTGGGCAAGCGCCCAAGCGTCCTTGGGGAAGTGGGCAGGAACCCAGTCAAGCAGCACTCCGATGCCTGCCTGGTGCAGGGTGTCCACCAGGTAGCGGAACTCGTCGGGGTGGCCGAATCGTGAAGTGGGTGCAAAGTAGGAGGTGACCTGGTAACCCCATGATCCGCCGAACGGATGCTCGGCCACGGGCATGAACTCCACATGGGTGAATCCGAGCCACTTAACGTACTCCACGAGTTCTTTGGCCAGTTCCCGGTACCCCAGGCCCAGGCGCCATGAACCGAGGTGAACCTCGTAGACGCTCATTGCCGAGTTGTGTGGGTCCCGCTGGGCGCGGGCCTCCATCCACTCCTGGTCTTTGAAGGCGTAGGAAGGCTCCACGACCCTGGACGCAGTCAGGGGCGGCACCTCGGTTCCGAAGGCCAGGGGGTCGGCCTTCTCCACCCAGTGGCCGGCCTTGGTCCGGATTTCGAATTTGTAGCATGCCCCTGCTACAACGCCCGGGACGAAGATTTCCCACACTCCCGAGGAACCCAGCGAGCGCAGGGAGTTTTCCCGGCCGTCCCAGGCGTTGAAATCGCCCTTGACCCGGACAGCCTGTGCGTTGGGCGCCCAGACTGCAAAGGAGACACCGTCCACATCCCCCATCGCGGACTTGTAGTGCTGGACGTGGGCGCCGAGGACTTCCCACAGTTTTTCATGGCGGCCCTCACCGATGAGGTGCAGGTCCACTTCGCCCACGGTGGGCAGGTAGCGGTAGGGATCGTCCACGGTGACCGGATCCGCGCCCGGGTAGGTGACGGAGAGCCTGTAGTCGGGTACGTGTCCCTGCTGCAGCGGCTCGAGGACGGCAACCCACACGCCGTGTGCCTCATGCTCCATGGGGACCTCGCCTGCCGGCGTGAGGACGGAGATTGCTTCCGCAAGGTGCTTCACCGTACGGATAGTGACGTGGCCGTAATCGTCAAGGTGCGCGCCCAACACAGAGTGGGGGGCGTGGTGTTCACCGTTGGCGATCCTGCCAAGGGTGCCTTCGTCGACCTTCAGCGGCACCCCCGGCCGGTCAGTTTGTGCTGAGCCTGTCATTTCGTTACCTTCCGATGCTGCCCCGGCGTTGCCGCCGGCGCCATTGCTGCCCAGGAGCCGCCTGGAGGCGTTCACGGGGATCGCCAGCCAGTCGGGCCTGTTACGCATTTCATAAACTACTTCGTACAGTGCCTTGTCCAGCCACAATGCCACAAAGAGCGGCGACTCCCTGTCCACCGTTCCGGGAGTGACCCCCGCGTACCCGGCCAGGAAGGCCTCCGCGCAGTCGTCAACCCAGCCTGCAGGCACCTGCGCGCCCTCCTGTTCGCGCTGGGCCGCGCCGGCCGCGTAATCGAAGGACCGCAGCATGCCGACGACGTCCCGCAGGGGAACATCAGGGACGTTCCGCTCGGCGACGGGCCGCAGCGGTTCACCCTCGAAATCGAGGACCACCCACCGTGCCTCGGTTCCCGAATGGCCGGGAACCTGGAGTATCTGCCCCAGGTGGAGGTCCCCATGGATGCGCTGCAGCGCACCGGCGGGCGCATGGTCAAGACGGCCCAGGAGCGCGTCCAAGGCGTCGTCGTAAGGTCCGACGGCGGCACCGGCCTCTGCCCACGCCTGGCGGACCCGCTGGGCTACTGCGGGCGCAATGACCTGCCCGGGTTGCGGCTCGGCGGCCTGCCCCAGCGCCTGGGCCAGACGCTGGTGCACGGTGGCCGTGGCTGCACCCAGGGCATGTGCTTCTGCCGTGAAGTCGGTGCCCGAGCGGGCGGCATCGACAGCAAGGCGCCATGCATCGCGGCCGCCTGCGAGGAACTCGTGCGCTACCGCCAGCACGCCCTGGACGTACCGGGGCCCCTTGGCCGTTGTGGACGCGGGCAGGCCATGGCCGAGCCACTCGCCGCGCACCCAGCCAAGGGTGGCCGGAACTTCGGAAGTACCTGCAGCCGTGAGGGCGGCACCCACCTCAACCTCGGGATTCGTCCCCTCCGAGAGCACGCGGAAGAATTTCACGATCGCGGCGGAGTCGCCGTCGTCCACAATGACTGAACTGTTGGACTGCTCGCCGGACAGCACCTTCACAACTCCGCGGGCAGTGGGGAGCCGGAACTCCCCAGGGACGCGGAAGCCTGCTGCAGTGCCGTTGGGCGCCTTTTCCTCGTGCCGGATGAGTTCCAGCCAGCTGCCCACGAAGTCGGGGTCGTGGACGGCGTCGTAAACCCAGGTCCTGGACGGGTCCATCCCGGCGGCCTGGCCAACCAGCGCCCGCTCCATTCCGGCTGCCGGCGCGTGCCGGAAGCTCAAGGGGACCTGGACGACGGCGGTCCGGGTGCCGCCGTCGGGCGTTTGCGTGGTGACGCGCAGGAGGAATACGGCCAGGCCGGCGTGGCCGGACGGATCCTCCAGCCCAAGGCTGCCGGCCTGGGACATCTCGAAGTCGGGCGTCTTGACCGGGAACCAGCGCTGCCGTGGCAGCCATTCCTGGAGCAGGGAGGTGAGGGCGGGGGTCAGTATGGGCTGGTTCATATCAGTTCTCGATCGACAGAATCGGCATCGCCTGCGTGTACGGCGACGATGGGTTGGAGGCTGCTGAACGGATCCGCAGCCAGAAGAAGTCGTGGCTGCCGAGGGTCAGGGTGAGGTTTCCGTCCTCACCGATGCCGGGGAACGGCTGGCCGCCGAAGACGTCGCGCAACCCGCGCCCGGCGAACTGCGGGACCCGCAACTGGGCCGCCACCGGATGCTGCGAGAGGTTGAACGCGCAGAGGATGGTCTCCCCGTCGACGCCGGCTGAATTGTCCTTGGGCAGCTCGCGGAGATACGCCAGTACGGCGTCATGGTCCGCCTCAACGTGTTTGAAGGCGCCCAGGCCGAACGCCGGGTGGTTCTTGCGGACACTCAGGATCTGCCTTGTCCAGCGGAGCAGCGACCCTGAATGGGCGGCCTCTGCCTCCACGTTGGCCATGGCGTAGTTGTAGACCAGGGACTGGATGGGAGGCAGGTAGAGCTTGCCCGGATCCGCGTTGGAGAAGCCGGCGTTCCGGTCCGGGTTCCACTGCATGGGCGTGCGCACGGCGTCGCGGTCTTCAAGCCAGATGTTGTCGCCCATCCCGATCTCATCCCCGTAGTAGAGGAACGGGCTGCCTGGCAGCGAAAGCAGGAGCGCGTTGATCAGTTCGATTTCGGCGCGGGAGTTGTCCAGCAGGGGCGCGAGCCTGCGCCGGATTCCGATATTGGCCCGCATGCGCGGGTCCGGGGCGTACCAGCCCAGCATGGCGGCGCGTTCATCGGCCGTGACCATTTCCAGCGTCAGCTCGTCATGGTTCCGCAGGAAGGTGCCCCACTGTGCCCCGTCCGGGATTTCCGGGGTGTCGTGCATGGTTTCGATAATGGGGGCGGCCTTCTGGTCACGCAGTGCGTAGTACAGGCGCGGCATGATCGGGAAGTGGAAGGCCATGTGGCATTCGGGCTCTTCCTCTGTCCCGAAGTACTCCACCACTTCATTAGGTGGCTGGTTGGCTTCGGCAATAATGACCCGGCCGGGATAGCTTTCGTCCACCATGGTGCGGAGCCTGCGGAGGAACTCGTGCGTGGCCGGAAGGTTCTCGCAGTTGGTCCCTTCCTCCTCATACAGGTAGGGGATGGCGTCTGCACGGAACCCGTCGATGCCCTGGTCAAGCCAGAACCGGACCACATCGAACAGTGCCCCAATTACCTTGGGGTTCTCGAAGTTCAGGTCCGGCTGGTGGCTGAAGAACCGGTGCCAGAAGAACTGGCGGCGGATGGGGTCGAAGGTCCAGTTGGATTCCTCGGTGTCCACGAAGATGATGCGTGCGTCCTGGTACTTCTCGTCCGTGTCGCTCCAGACGTAGAAGTCCCCGTAGGGGCCGTCCGGGTCCTTGCGCGACTCCTGGAACCAGGGGTGCTGGTCTGAGGTGTGGTTGAGGGGCAGGTCGATGATCACCCGCACGCCCCTCGCATGGGCCTCCGCCACGAGGCGTTTGAAGTCGCTGATCGTGCCGAACTCGTCCAGGACCGAGTTGTAGTCCGAGATGTCGTAGCCGCCGTCCCGCAGGGGTGACTGGAAGAACGGCGGCAGCCACAGGCAGTCCACACCCAGCCACTGGAGGTAGTCAAGCCTGTCGATGAGTCCGGAGAAGTCACCGGAGCCGTCGCCGTTCGCATCCGCGAAGGCCCTCACAAGCACCTCGTAGAACACCGCCTTCCGGTACCACAGCGGATCATGCTGCAGGCCCGGGGCATTTAACTCAAACGTGCTCTTTGGGGTGAAATGCTGGCCCGAACCCTGCGGGTTGAAATTCACTGATGCATTCTCCTCACGCGCAGGATATGTGCGGGCTCGACATGCGGGTCGAGGCGGACGTAGTTGTACTCGCCCCATTCCCAGCTCTCCCCGGAAATGAGGTCGTCCACGTGGAAGCCCCCATTGTGGGTCAGGTCCTGGGGGTCGAGTTCCAGCGCGGGCAGGTCAAGCGAGACGGTGCATTCCCTGGTTCCATGCGGATCAACATTCACCACGATGATGAGGGTGTCCTTGGACCCGTCCGGAAGGGTCTTGTGCTTGGAGTAGACCACCGTGGCGTTGTCGGTGCTGTGGTGGACCGTCAGGTTCTGGAGGTCCTGCAGCGCCGGGTGGGCATGGCGGATCTCGTTGAGTCTGGTGATGTACGGGGCAAGGGTCCGGCCGGACTGGGCGGCGGCGTCCCAGTCACGTGCCTTGTACTCGAACTTTTCGTTGTCGATGTACTCTTCAGCGCCGGGCCGGGCCACGTGCTCGTACAGTTCGTAGCCGGCGTAGACGCCCCACAACGGGCTGGCCGTCGCCGCCAGCGCGGCCCTGATCTTGAAGGCCGCAGGCCCGCCGAACTGCAGGTATTCCGTGAGGATGTCCGGAGTGTTGACGAAGAAGTTGGGGCGGAAGAACGCCGGGGACTCGTGGCTTACTTCCGTAAAGTACGCCTCGATTTCCTTCTTGGTGTTACGCCAGGTGAAGTAGGTGTAGGACTGCTGGAACCCTGCCCGGCCAAGGGCGTGCATCATGGCCGGCCGGGTGAAGGCCTCGGCCAGGAACACCACCCCGGGAACCTTTTTGTTGACCTGCGCAATTAGCCATTCCCAGAACCACACGGGCTTGGTATGCGGGTTATCCACCCGGAAAATCTTTACGCCGTGGCTTACCCACAGCAGCACAATCCGAAGAATTTCGTTTGAGAGGCCCTCAGGATCATTATCGAAATTCAGCGGATAAATGTCCTGGTACTTCTTCGGGGGATTTTCCGCATAGGCGATGGAGCCGTCCACGCGGGTGGTGAACCACTCGGGGTGCGACTGCACCCAGGGGTGGTCCGGGGCGGCCTGGAGCGCAAGGTCCAGGGCCACTTCCAGGCCCAGCCCGTTGGCCCGCGCCACGAAGGCATCAAAGTCATCGAACGTGCCAAGGTCGGGGTGGATGGCGTCGTGGCCGCCTTCCGCTGCCCCGATGGCCCAGGGTGACCCGGGATCGTTCGGGCCTGCGATCAGCGTGTTGTTGGGACCCTTGCGGTGCTGCACGCCGATCGGATGGATGGGCGGCATGTAGATGACGTCAAAGCCCATAGCCGCCACGGCATCAAGCCGTTGGGCAGCGGTGCGGAAGTTGCCGGAGGTCCAGGCGCCCGTGGTGTGGTCCTTGACGGCGCCTTCGGAGCGGGGAAAGAACTCGTACCAGGCACCGCGCCCGGCGAGGTCACGTTCAACCAGCAGGGGGAACCGCCGGGACACGGTCACCAGTTCCCGGATGGGCTGGCGGGCGACAATGTCCGCCACCTCCGCGCTGAACCCGGCGCCCAGGCGTTCCTCGGTGGTCAGCGACGCATCAGCAAGCGTGCCGGCGGCCCGGCCCAGGGCTTCCCTGTCCGCTTCGTTCCGGGAGTCGTCGCCGGATGCTTCGGCAAGCAGCGCGGACCCTTCGGCAAGCATGAGCTCAACATCGATCCCGGCGTCCACCTTCACCTCGGCATTATGGTGCCAGGTGCCGTAGCGGTCGTGCCAGGCTTCGATCGCGAAGGACCAGTCACCGGTGTCCGACGGCGTGAGCACGCCTTCCCAGCGGTCCGTTCCCATGCCCCGTTCCCCGCGCGGCGGTGCGAGCCTGACGCGCTGGCGTTCGTTGCCTTCGGGGTCGAAGAGCACGGCGCTGACGCCCAGCTGGTCATGGCCCTCGCGGAAGGCGGTGGCTCCCACCACGATTCCTTCGCCCGGCAGGGCCTTGGCAGGGAACTTGCCATCTTCCACGACCGGCTGCACGGCGGTGATCGGAAATCGTCCGAACCGCAGCCCGTCAGTGATGAGGCCCTTCGACATTTTCATTGATGCGGCACTGGTTCCTGATGTAGTCGTCACAAGCTCGACGTTAGCGAGAAATGTGCAGGAATGCTAAGGCTGCGCACTAAATTCGGCGCGTCAGTCGTCATTTCCTCTGCGCCATCTGTCATTTACCCAAAAGAGACCCGAAGCTGGTTCCGGCCGCGCATGTTGTCGGTTAGTGTGACGCAGGTGAAGGCAATCCGCAGATTTACCGTCCGTACAGTCCTCCCCGAGCCGATCCGTCCGCTGGCCCGCCTGGCAAGCAACCTGCGCTGGTCCTGGCACCGCCCCACGCGGGAACTTTTCGAGGGTTTGAACCCCCGCCTCTGGAAGGAAAGCGGCCAGGATCCGGTGGGCTTCCTGGGGATGGTGAGCCGCGAGGAATTCCAGCAGCTCGCTGCTGACCGCGCGGTCGTGGAGCGGGTAAGGGCAGCCGAGCAGGACCTGGACCGATATCTTGAGGAACCGCGCTGGTACCAGGGCCTGGGTCCCGATGCGCCTGCGTCGATCGCGTACTTCTCCCCGGAGTTTGGCATCACCGAGGTGCTGCCGCAGTACTCCGGCGGACTGGGGATCCTGGCCGGCGACCACCTTAAGGCAGCCTCGGACCTGGGCGTGCCGCTGATCGGTGTGGGCCTGCTGTACCAGGCGGGCTACTTCAAGCAGTCGCTGTCCCGGGACGCGTGGCAGCAGGAGACCTACCCGGTCCTGGACCCGGACGGCCTGCCGCTCACACTGCTGCGTGAGCCTTCCGCGGACGGCATCGGCCGCCCCCTGCAGATCGCACTCCCCCTCCCCAACGGCAGGCGCCTGCTGGCACACATCTGGCGCGCCGACGTCGGACGCGTTCCCCTGCTGCTCCTGGACTCCAATGTCCCCGGAAACGACGACGCCGCCCGCAGCATCACCGACCGCCTCTACGGCGGCGGCGGCGACCACCGGCTGCAGCAGGAGCTGCTGCTCGGCATGGGCGGGGTCAAGGCGCTGCGCGCCTTCCAGCAGCTCACCGGCACTGCCGCTCCGGAAGTGTTCCACACCAATGAGGGGCACGCAGGCTTCCTGGGCATCGAACGCATCCAGGAACTCATGGCCGGGGAGCAGGCGCTGACGTTTGACGAAGCCCTTGCCGCCGGGCGGGCTTCCACCGTTTTCACCACGCATACGCCGGTTCCTGCCGGCATCGACCGGTTCGAGATCGCGCAGATCCACCACTTCTTCCAGGCAGGCCTGGCGCCGGACGTGCCGGTGGACCGCATCCTGGAACTGGGGCGCGAAAACTATGCTGACGGCAACCCCTCGGTCTTCAATATGGCCGTGATGGGCCTTCGCCTGGCCCAGCGCGCCAACGGCGTGGCCAAACTGCACGGCGAAGTCTCCCGCGGCATGTTCTCCGCACTGTGGCCCGGCTTCGACCACTCCGAGGTGCCCATCACGTCGGTGACGAACGGGGTGCACGTGCCCACCTGGGTGGACAGCCGCATCTCCAAGCTGGCTCGGGACCAGTTCGGCAGCGAGGCCGAAGCCAACGGCCGCTGGGACCTCGCCTACAACGTCAGCGACGCGGACGTGTGGGCACTCCGGCGTGAGATGCGGTCGGCGCTGGTTGACGATGTCCGCCTCCGCCTCCGCGCTGCCTGGAAGAAACGCGGCGCGGCAGATGCCGAGCTGGGCTGGACGGACAAGGTCCTGGATCCGGACATCCTGACCATCGGTTTTGCCCGGCGCGTGCCCACGTACAAGCGCCTCACCCTGATGCTGCGCGAGCCGGAACGGTTGAAGGCGCTGCTGCTGCACAAGGAACATCCCATCCAGCTGGTCATCGCGGGCAAGTCCCACCCCGCAGACGACGCCGGAAAGAAGATGATCCAGGACCTGGTCCGCTTCACGGACGATCCTGCGGTCCGGCACAGGATCGCCTTCCTGCCGAACTACGACATTGCCATGGCCCGCACGCTGTTCCCCGGCTGTGACGTCTGGCTGAACAACCCGCTGCGGCCCCTGGAAGCATGCGGCACCTCCGGCATGAAGGCGGCGCTCAACGGCTCGCTGAACCTGTCCGTCCTGGACGGCTGGTGGGATGAGATGTACGACGGCGAGAACGGCTGGGCGATTCCCACCGCCAACAACGGTGCATCCCCGGAGGAACGGGACGACATCGAGGCAGCCGCGCTGTACGAGCTGCTGGAAACGCAGGTTGCCCCGCGCTTCTACGGCAGCACGGTGTCCGCGGGCGCGGGCGCTGCAGGGCCCTCGACGTCGGAGGCGGAGAAGGTGCCCACGCACTGGGTCTCCATGATCAAGCACACCCTCTCGCATCTTGGACCGGCAGTTTCCGCG
The DNA here is from genome assembly GCF_013314975.1 of Pseudarthrobacter oxydans. Taxonomy (GTDB): domain Bacteria; phylum Actinomycetota; class Actinomycetes; order Actinomycetales; family Micrococcaceae; genus Arthrobacter; species Arthrobacter oxydans. The sequence goes on from NZ_JABTYH010000016.1 coordinate 10,095, forward strand.
GAACGCATGCTGCGCGACTATGTGAACATCCTCTACCGCCCGGCGGCGGAGGCGGGGCGGAGCGCCTCCGCCAACTCCTACTCGCAGGCCCGTACCCTGGCGGCCTGGACGGCGAAGGTGCGTTTGGCCTGGCCGCTGGTGCATGTGGAGCACGTGGACTCTGTTGGGGTGTCCGAGGATCCCCAGATCGGGGACATCCTCCAGGTCAACGCCTATGTGGCGCTGCACAATCTCACCCCCGAGGACGTCTCCGTTGAAGTGGCCTACGGCCGGGCAGAAGAGAGCGACAGCCTGACGGATATCACGGTCATGGAACTGAAGATGCAGGAGGACCTGGGCAGCGGGCGCCACTTGTTCAGCGGATCCCTGGTGATCGACCGCTCGGGACCGTTCGGCTACACCGTCCGGGTCCTGCCGCGGCACGACGCCCTCGCCTCCAAAGCCGAACTGGGACTGATCGTCAACGCCTAGACAACAGCCAGCGCCTACGCCCAGTTCCTGACCACCCGGGAGGACCTTATGACCGAAGGCACGGTGGCCGATGTCATTGTGGAACGCCTCGGAACTTGGGGGGTCACCCGGGTTTTCGGCTACAGCGGCGACGGGATCAACGGTTTCATGGGGGCCCTGCGGAGGGCCGAAGGACGCGTTGAGTTCGTGCAGGCAAGGCACGAGGAAACCGCTGCCTTCATGGCAGTAGGCCACGCCAAGTACACCGGCGGGGTGGGGGTGGTCACCTCCACCCAGGGACCTGGTGCCGTGCACCTGCTGAACGGGCTCTACGACGCCAAGCTCGACGGCGTTCCGGTGGTGGCTATCGTCGGGCAGCAGAGCCGCACGGTGCTGGGCTCGGCCTACATGCAGGAAATCGATCTGATGTCCCTGTTCAAGGACGTGGCTGCACAGTTCGTCCAGCAGGTCAACGTTCCGGAACAGCTGCCGATGGTCCTGGACCGGGCCTTCCGCACCGCCAAGGCGACCTCCTCGCCGTGCGTGGTCATTGTTCCGCATGACATCCAGTCCGCCCCGGCGCCGGATGTGGACCAGGAGCACGGCATTGTGGTCACCGCACCGTCGTGGAGCACCTCTGCCAAGACTCCCCGGGACAAGGACCTGGAGGCTGCGGCAGCACTGCTGAACTCCTCGCACCGCGTCGCGCTGCTGGTGGGACAGGGAGCCCGGCACGCTGTGGACGAGGTTGTGGCGCTGGCGGAAATGCTGGGCGCCGGAATTGCCACCAGCCTGCTGGGCAAGCCCTATGTGGACGAGACCCTTGCCTTCGCCGCGGGCACCATGGGTCACCTGGGGACCACAGCCAGCGCTTACCTGCTCGGCAACTGCGACGCGCTGGTCATTGTTGGCTCCAACGATCCCTGGACGGAGTTTTATCCGCCGCCCGGGGCAGCGCGCGCCGTCCAGGTCGACATTGACGAGCGGAAGATCGGCAACCGGTACCCGGTTGAGGTTGGCCTGGCGGGTGATGCAGCGCCCGCGCTCCGTGCCCTGATGCCGCGGCTGCGCCCGCGTCCCAGAGGGCAGTGGCAAACGGACGTGGAGCAGGAAGTTGCCCGCTGGCGGGCCTTGGCTGAGGAACGGGCCGCCGTGCCGGCCGTACCCGTGAACCCTGAACGGGTGGTCCGCGAGCTGACCGGACGGCTGCCCGGTGATGCCTTGTTGAGTGTCGACGTCGGCAGTTGCGTTTATTGGTACGCCCGCCAGCTGGTGCTTCCGCCGGGCGTCCCGGCGCACCTCTCCGGGACCTTGGCCAGCATGGGGTGTTCCCTCCCCTACGGCATTGCGGCAAAACTCGCCCACCCCGACCGTCCGGTCGTAGCCTTAGCTGGCGACGGCGCCATGCAGATGGCGGGCATCGCCGAACTTATTACAGTGGCCCACCGGTGGCGGCAGTGGACGGATCCCCGGTTCGTGGTCTGTGTGTTCAACAACCGGGAGCTCACGGAGGTGACGTGGGAGCAGCGGGAGTCGGAGGGCGAACCACGGTTCGCAGCAAGCCAGGAGCTTCCCGACTTTCCGTTTGCCGGCTACGCCGACCTGCTGGGCCTTAAAGGCATCCGGGTGGAAGATCCGGAGCTGATTGGCGACGCCTGGGACCAGTCCTTCGCGGCAGACCGCCCCGTGGTTATTGAAGTACTCACAGACCCAGAGGTCCCGCTCCTGCCGCCGTTCCCCGCCGGCAGGGAGAAGGCGGAGAACATGCGCAAAGGCCTGGCGGCAGAGGACGACGGCAGCCGGGCAACGGAGCTGCTTGGCACCTATGTCTCGCATGAAGAGCGCGGCGGGTAGGACCCCGAAGGCTGGCTAGAGCAGGATGGCGGTAACGGCCAGGTCTTTCCCGGCGTAGCGCTCGGCGTCCTGGAGGATTTCGCACATGATCCCGAACGACCTGTCGCTGCGGAAGGGAGCAGCCACCAGCCACAGCACAGTGACGGGAGGATTGCCGTTGTCCGTGATGCTGTCCGCAAAGTCGTGCAGCGAATCGTTCAGCGCATCGAGGTTCACCCCGTAGTGCTCCGGAAAGTCCAGGACCTCGCCAAAGGCTTCCAGGACAGCCTTCCTGCTGTCCGCAGCGGGGACCACCAGGCTGCGGCGGCCGGCGTCGGCCACCTGTTCCTGCAGCTCCTCCAGGGTCCAGGTGTCTCCGGAGTAGATCTTCATGGTTTTGCTCAGCTGCCTTCCGCGATGAACTTAAAGGACTCGTAGTGGTCGTCGGTGTAGTACTTGTCGCCACCGGCCCCGGCCACGATGCGGCGTGCTCCCCTGTCCGACTCGCCAGGCGTTGGCACGGTGTATTCGCGGTAGTAGCCCCTGTCCTGCCGCGGCAGGATGCGTTCGAAGTTGCCGAACGTCTGGTCATCCTGGTTGTAGCGGTACGGTCCGCCGGCACGAATCAGGTTAAGCACCCTGCGGCCCTCGGCCGGAAGCGCAGATTCCCGAATCTCCGGCAGCCCGGAAAGATTCTCCGGCGCGGCCGCGGGCGGGGCTGGGGTTTGTGGCGCCGCCTGCTCTCCGGAAGCGGCACCGGGCGCCGGCACGGAACTGGAGGTGGCCTCCGGCGTCGCGCCTTCCGTCAGCTGATCCAGGAAACCTGTGCCGCCGAAAGCAAGCAGGGCCAGTACCGCCAGGCCGGCCAGCAGCAAGGGAAGGATGGAGCGGTTGCGCATTCTTGTGGTCCCGTGGCTTAAGTCGATACCGCGCTAGGTGCGGTAAATGCTGATGGAATGGGCTTCGACGAGGTCCTTCTCCCCTGACGCCACCCGGCCGCCCTGGCGCAGCTCGTGGAGCGGCGAGGTGGTCAGGCGGAGCTCGAACATCTGCGGGTGGGTGCCTTTCGCTGTGACGCGGGGCAAGGTAATCCGGACGTCGGAGTTGCTGCCGTTCACCACCATGAGGCCGGCGAGCTCGCCGTTGTCGGATCCGAGCAGGAGCTGCACCACGCGGTGATGGGGATCGTTCCAGCGTTCCATGGACATGGGGTGGCCGTCATGGTCGAACCAGTGGAGGTACGATTGCTCGTCCCGGACCGGGAAGTCGTGGGGCTGCGCGGCCAGGAACTCCTTGCGCAGGCGGATGTACCGCTTGGTGCTGCGGAGCATTTCGTGCGATTCCGGAGTGCGCGTCCAGTCCAGCCAGGCGATGGGGTTGTCCTGGCAGTAGGCGTTGTTGTTTCCCTGCTGGGTCCGCGCCAGCTCATCGCCGGCAGCGATCATGGGCACGCCCAGAGAGATGAGCAGCGATGCCATAAGGTTGCGGCGGGACTGGGCCCTCCTGGCCAGGATCACGCCGTCCTCGGTGGGGCCTTCGACGCCATGGTTGTAGCTGCGGTTGTCTCCGTGCCCGTCCCTGTTCTCTTCGCCGTTGTCCTCATTGTGCTTGCGGTCGAACGAGACGAGGTCATTAAGCGTGAAGCCGTCGTGGGAGGTGATGAAGTTGACTGATGCCAGGCGGGAACGGCCGGAGGCCTGGAACAAGGCAGCGGAACCGGACAGCCCGTCCGCGAGTTTGGCCAGGGACCCGCCGTGGCCCCCGGAGTCCAGGGCAGCCCGGTCAGCCAGCCAGAACGACCGCAGCGCGTCACGGAAGTGGTCGTTCCAGTCAACCCAGCCGCCCGGGAACCTTCCGGTCTGCCAGCCGCCGTAGCCCACATCCCAGGGCTCGGCAATCAGTTTGACGTCCGAAAGGACAGGGTCCGCGGCAATGGCGACGAGGAACGGGTGCCGGGGGTCGAAGTCGTTGGCAGCATTCCGGCACAGCGTCACCGCGAGGTCGAAGCGGAAGCCGTCGATGTGGAACTCGTCCACCCAGTACCGAAGGGAGTCCAGCACCATCTGGACCACGCGGGGTTCACCGAAGTTCAGGCTGTTTCCGCAGCCCGTGGTGTCCACGTACTTTCCGTGGCCGTCCGTCCGGTAGTACGCCTGCTCCCCCAGCCCGCGGAAGCTGATGGTCTGGCCGTCGGGGCCGCCCTCGGCCGTGTGGTTGTAGACGACGTCGAGGATGACCTCCAGCCCGGCGGCGTGGAGGAGTTTGACCATTCCCTTGAACTCGTCCTGGACGGCCTGCGGGCCGGCCTCCTGGGCTGCACGGGTGGCGTAGCCGGGGTGCAGGGCGAAAAAAGCCGCCGTGTTGTAGCCCCAGTAATTTGTCAGTCCCAGGTCCTGCAGGTGGGGTTCATCCAGGTGGAAGTGCACCGGCAGCAGCTGCACCGACGTGATTCCCAGGCTGGTGAGGTGCTCGATGATGGCAGGGTGGGCCATGCCGGCGTAAGTGCCGCGGAGCTCCTCCGGAACATCCGGGTGGAGCATGCTTTGTCCGCGGACGTGTGCTTCGTAGATGATCGTGTTGCGCCACGGCAGCCGGAGGCGTTCGTCTGTTCCCCAGTCAAAGTCCCCCGACATGCGCACGCTGGTCAGGAAGCCATCGCGCTGGTCCACCGCCCTGCCGTACGGATCAAGCAGCAGCGGCTGGCCGCCGTCGTCATCAACATCCGCCGTGGGCACGGCGAAGGGCAGGGACTGCTCGCTGGACGCCGCGCGGAACCCATAGCGGGATCCGTACGGCAGGTCCTCAACGATCCCGTGGTGGACGCCATGGGTGACGTTGGGGAGCGACTGGAGCTTCCACTCCCCGCCAGGGGCGATGTAGGCGATGTCCAGGCTGGAGACGCCCGGTGCGTAGCAGGCCACGTTGGCACGCCCGCCCGCCCGGTGGCGTGAACCTCCCGAATCGGCGCGCGGAACACTCACACCGAGCGGAACGGCCGTGGAGGCGTCCATGGTGGAAGCAGTGTCGAAGAGCGGCATGACCATCACCTAAATATTAGCCGCCAGCGGCACGTGTCCTGCCCGGACGCCTTGGCTGCGCCGGGTACTGCTCAGGGGAGGGTTTTTGCAGCGGGAAGCTCCCGCCCCCTCCTACTTGGCTGCCCGCTGCCGGGAGACTTCGTAAAGCGAGATGCCCACCGCCATGGAGGCGTTCAGCGATTCCATGGCGGAATCAATGGGAATGGACACGATCTGGTCGCAGTTCTCGCGGACCAGCCTGCTGAGGCCCTTGCCTTCCGAGCCCACCACGATGCACACGGGTTCCGTAGCAAGCGTCAGGTCGGGCAGGGAAACGTCGCCGTCGCCGTCCAGGCCCAGGACGAAGATCCCCATGTTCTTGAACTGCTTCAGGGCGTTGTTGAGGTTCGATGCCCGGGCTACTGGTACGCGGACTGCGGCGCCGGCACTGGTCTTCCAGGCCGAGGCGGTCACTCCCACGGAGCGGCGTTCGGGGACGATGACGCCGTGGCCGCTGAAGGCGGATACCGAGCGGATGATGGCGCCGAGGTTGCGGGGGTCGGTGATGCCGTCCAGCGCCACGAAGAGCGGCGCATTGGAGATGTGGCCCTTCTTCCATTTATCGACTGTGTCTTCAGCCAATTCGTAGGCGTCCTGGTAGTCATACGGCGGAATCTGCAGCACCAGGCCCTGGTGCACGGCATCATCGGTCATCCGGTCCAGTTCAGGTTTGCCTGTTTCCAGCAGCGGGATGCCGCGCTCGGCCGCGAGCTTCAGCGATTCCTTGACGCGGTCGTCCATTTCGATGCGGATGGCGACGTGCAGTGCCTTGGCCGGGATGCCGGCGCGCAGGGCTTCCACTACCGAGTTGCGGCCGGTGACGACTTCCTCGGTGGCGCGGCCCTTGGGACCGGACCGGGCTGCCCCGGCGCTGCGGGCGCCCGGGTTGCGCTTGGCTGCGGAGCGTTCCGAGAGCTGCTTGGCCTTGTGCGCTTTGTGGTACGGGCGGTCCTCCGCCTTGGGCGTGGGGCCCTTGCCTTCCAGGGCCTTGCGGCCGTGGCCACCGGTCCCGATGGTTGGGCCCTTCTTCGCTTTAACCGATCGGCGACCATTGTTGGCCATTGTGTTCCACCCTTGATTGTGTTGACTGAGTCTGCCTACCAGTCTACTGAACCAGGAAAAATCGCCCGCTCCGGAGCCAGGTGCCTGCTGGCGGCGGCCCGGTCAGTCCCGCTTCAGGCTCCAGGTGGGACCGTCCGGCCCGTCTTCCACCACCACGCCGGCGGCGGCCAGGGTGTCCCGGATGGCGTCCGAGGCGGCCCAGTCCTTGGTGGCCCGGGCTTCGGCGCGGGCGGCGAGCTGCGCTTCAACGAGAACACCCAAGGCGGCGTGTTCCTTGCCTCCGCCCTCGAGGAGCTGCTGGACGGCGTCGAGCCCAAGGACTTCGGTCATGGTCATGACCGCTGCCAGGGCATCACGGCCGTCCTGGTCGGAGCCTTCGGCAAGGGCCGTGTTGCCGGCGCGCACGGTCTCATGCAGTGCAGCCAGGGCCCGGGGGACGTTGAGGTCATCGTCCATGGCCTCGGAGAACGCCTGCAGCGCCCCGGCGGCGGTGCCGGTGTTGCCCTCGACGAAGCCGGCGCCGGATCCAAAGCGTGTAGTGGCTTTGGCAATGAACCCATCAATGCGTTCGACGGCGGCCGCGGCCTCCTGCAGGGAAGTGGGACGGTAGTCCAGGACGGAGCGGTAGTGCGCCTGCCCCAGGTAGTAGCGGACCACCCGAGGCGATGCGAGTTCGAGCATCTCGGCCGGGCTGATGGTGTTGCCGATGGACTTCGACATCTTTTCGCCCTCGTAAGTCACCATGCCGTTGTGCATCCAGAAGCTGGCGAACGGGTGGCCTGCGGCCTGGGACTGGGCCATTTCGTTCTCGTGGTGCGGGAAGCGAAGGTCAAGGCCGCCGCCGTGGATATCGAACTCGGTGCCAAGGTATTTGGTGACCATTGCGGAGCATTCCAGGTGCCAGCCCGGACGGCCGGCGCCCCACGGGGAGGCCCAGCTCGCCGTCGTCGGCTCTCCCTCTTTGGAACCCTTCCACAAGGCGAAGTCGCGTGGGTCTTTTTTCCTGTTGCTGAATTGGGCCTCGACGTCCGGCGCTGCCTGCATATCGTCAATGTTCTGCCGGGTCAGGGCACCGTACTTGCTCCAGGAACGCACATCGAAGTACACGTCTCCGGAGCCATCCGGGGCGGGGTAGGCGTGGCCGCGGTCGATCAGCTGGCTGATGAGGGCGTGCATCTCGGGGATGTGGCCGGTGGCGCGCGGCTCGTAGGTGGGCCGGGAGACACCCAGGGTGTCGTAGGCCTTGAGGAATTCCTGTTCGTAACGGTAGGCCAGCGCCCACCACTCTTCCTCGCGGACCGCGTCCGGTCCGGAGTCGAAGCCGGGTTCGAAGGATTCTGCGGACTTGGCCAGGATCTTGTCGTCGATGTCTGTGACATTCCGGACCACCGTTACCCGGAAGCCGCGGTAGGTCAGCCAGCGGGTGAGCTGGTCGAATGCGATGGCCGAGCGGATATGGCCCACGTGGGGCATGCCCTGCACCGTGGCCCCGCAGTAGTAGAGGCTGGCCTTGCCCTCGACGAGGGGCACGAAGTTCCGGACTTCGGCGGAGGCGGTGTCATAGAAGCGCAGGGTCACCGCTCCAGATTAGCTGATGGGAAGGTGCGGCCTTGGATACACCAAAGCGGTGGCCACCGCGGAGATGCCTTCTCCCCGGCCGGTAAATCCCAGGTGGTCGCTCGTGGTGGCCGTGACACTCACCGGCGCGTCGGCGGCGTCGCTCAGGACCTGCTGCGATTCCTCCCGGCGCGGACCGAACTTGGGCCGGTTGGCGACGAACTGGACAGCAATGTTGCCGATCTCGAACCCGGCAGCGCGGACAATCCGCGCCGCCTCGGCCAGCAGCGTGGTTCCCGCGGCGCCGGCGAACTCTGGCCTGTCCGTGCCGAAGTGCGTGCCCAGGTCACCCAGCCCGGCGGCGGAGAACAGCGCATCCGCAGCCGCATGGGCCACGGGATCACCGTCCGAGTGCCCGGCGAGGCCGCGCTCCCCGGGCCACAGCAGTCCGCCGAGCCACAGCGGGCAGGGCTGGTCTTCGGGGGCGTAGGCGTGCACGTCCAGGCCAATGCCGGTGCGGGGAATGATCATTTCAGCAGGTTCCATTGCTAGCCTTCCACCCAGCGCGCACCGAGCGGGCCCTCCAGGAGCCCTTCGGCGAGGATAAGGTCCAGCGGAGTGGTGATTTTCAGGGACTGGGTGGACCCCCTGACCACGTGGACGGGGATCCCGAGCATTTCCACGAGCATTGCGTCGTCGGTGACCGCTGCTGACTCGTTCTGGTCCAGGCCCCGCGCCGCCTCGTGGGCTTTCAGCAGCGTGTCGAGGTGGAACCCCTGGGGAGTCTGCACCGCACGGAGTTCCTCGCGGGGCGCTGTTCCGGTCACCACCTCCGGCGCCAGGTGGGCGTCCTTCCCCGTGGTGGCCGCGACCGTCTTGACGGTGTCCACCACCGCCACGGCAGGAATGACCGCAGCCGCCCCTGCGGCGAGTGCGTCAGTGACGCGGTGGAAGACCGACTCCGGCGTGAGGGCACGGGCGGCGTCGTGCACCAGCACTGCCTCTATGCCGTCCATCAGGGCCGCCAGGCCGGCACGGACGGACTCTGCCCGGGTGGCGCCGCCGTCCACGATGGAAAGGAGGGGACCGCCGTCGGCCAGTTCCTGCCGGAAGTCCTCGCACAGCCGGCGGAGCGTGTCCTCTCCGGGGGGCAGCGCGATGCACACCTGGCTGCCGGTTCCGGAGGCCACAATGCCGCGGAGGGCATGCATCAGGATAGGTTCGCCGCCCAGCGGCACCGCGGCTTTCGGGATGCCGTAGCCCAGCCTCTGCCCTGAACCTGCTGCCACCAGGATCACTGCGGTGACCGGGCGGGTGGGTGTTTCGCTCATGCGGACTAGCCTACGTCCCTGCAGGCCGCGGGCGCCTGAGCACCTGCGGTTGAATCTTAAGGTGCGGCTTTTGGGCAAAAAGAAGCCCCAGTGCCACATAGGTGACACCGGGGTTCAATTCTTAGGAAGCCAGGACCTCGTCGAGAACGCTTGCGGCCTTCTCCTCGTCGGTCTTCTCAGCCAGCGCCAGTTCTGAAATCAGAATCTGCCGGGCCTTGGCCAGCATTCGCTTCTCGCCTGCGGAAAGGCCCCGGTCGTGATCGCGGCGCCACAGGTCGCGAACGACCTCTGCAACCTTGATGACGTCACCGGAAGCAAGCTTCTCCAGATTTGCCTTGTACCTACGTGACCAGTTGGTGGGTTCTTCCGTGAACTCGGCACGAAGCACATCGAATACGTGCTCCAGGCCTTCCTTGCCCACTACGTCCCGAACCCCAACAAGGTCAACGTTCTCTGCTGGAACTTCAATGGTCAGATCACCCTGGGCCACCTTGAGCTTGAGATACATTTTCTCTTCGCCCTTGATGGTGCGCATCTTGATTTCTTCAATCTTCGCAGCACCGTGGTGAGGGTAAACTACTGTCTCGCCGACCTCAAATACCATGTGGACATTTCCCCTTTCCCGCTGACCAGTTTATCACGATTCAGGCATATGACCGGCCGGGAAGAGAGCCGAGAACCGCAGAAATACGCGGAAAATAGGCCTAATCGGACCCCTCCACCCCCTTGACGAACACGGATAATAGTGCATGCAAGGGGCCTGAAGGAAGGGTGATGTGACACCGCCGAATCCGCGTTTGGCCTGCTTTGCGGATAGGCTATGCGTGATTAATGTTTCAAGACTCTTGAGGAGTACGCGACGTGCGTTTCACTGCGATGACCCGGGCCCAGCGCGGCAAACTGGCACTGACGGCAGCCGCCCTTGGCGTGGGCCTGCTGGCGTCGGGCTGCGGGTACACCAATTCCCAGCAGACCACCGCCCGTTACCAGGCGTCGGACGGCATCATCGCCGACCTCGGCCCGCTCCAGCTCCGGAACATCCTGATCGTCTCCGCGGGCGAGGACCAGCCGGGCCGCCTGATCGGCGCCGTCTACAACTCCTCTTCCCAGGACGTGACCCTCACGGTCAACGGCGCGGAAGGTTCGCAGACCGAAGTTCCCGTCAAGGCCAACTCCTCCACCCTGCTTAACGAGAGCTCCGACGAAGCCATCCTCAGCACCACGGGCGGAATCCCGGGCTCGCTCGTGGACGTCAAGATCAGCGAAGACGGCACCAACGTCAGCAACACGGTGAAGGTTCCCGTGCTGGACACCACGCTGCCCGAATACAAGGAGTACCTGCCGGCCGGGAGCACTCCGGCACCCACCTCAGCCAGCCCGTCGCCGTCGGAATCCGAAGAAGCCGCCGGGGGCGACGGCCACTAGGCAGCCGCGCTGGCCGCCAGCATTCACACATACAAAAGGAGGGGCCTGGCGGCCCCTCCTTTTGTATGTCATTCGTCAACTGTCGCCTGTCCTGCGGCAAGTCAACCGGCCGCCAGGGCCGGCGCCTTATGGCTCGAACTTGTAGCCCAGCCCCCGCACGGTGACCAGAAACCGCGGTGCTGACGGATCAGGCTCGATCTTTCCGCGCAACCGTTTCACGTGGACGTCCAGGGTCTTGGTGTCCCCCACGTAGTCGGAACCCCAGACACGGTCGATCAGCTGGCCGCGGGTGAGCACGCGACCAGAGTTGCGCAGCAGCATTTCGAGGAGCTCGAACTCCTTCAGCGGCAGCAGCACCTGTTCCCCGCCCACGCTGACCACATGGCGTTCGATGTCCATCCGGACCGGCCCCGCCTGCACGGTGGAGGAGACGAGTTCCTCCGGTTCGCCCTGGCGCCGCAGTACCGCCCTCACCCTTGCCACGAGTTCGCGGGAGGAATAGGGCTTGGTGACATAGTCGTCGGCGCCAAGTTCCAGGCCCACCACTTTGTCGATTTCGGCGTCCTTGGCCGTCAGCATGATCACCGGGACGCTGGACCGCTGCCGGAGCTGGCGGCACACTTCCGTGCCGGAGAGTCCGGGAAGCTGCAGATCCAGCAGCACCAGGTCCGCGCCATTCCGGTCGAATTCGGTGATGGCGTCCAGGCCGTTGTCCACGACCTCCACCTCAAACCCTTCCTTGCCCAGCAAATAGGACAGGGGATCGCTGAACGACTCCTCATCCTCGACAATCAAGATCCTGCTCAAGCTGTTGCTCCTCGTTCTGTTGCGCCGGCGGCGCCGGGTCCTTGGGTGACAGGTGGCTCTTCCAGGCTTTTCCGGAGGCCAGGGGCGGGGGCAGCGGCAGGATCCGCCTGTTCCCCTCCGTCCTGGCCTTCCATCTCGGGAAGCCGGAGGGTGAACGTGGATCCCTGCCCGGGCTGGGACCACAGGGTCACCTCGCCGCCGTGGTTGGAGGCGACGTGCTTGACGATGCTCAGGCCCAGGCCGGTGCCCCCGGTATGGCGTGACCGTGCCGAATCCACCCGGTAGAAACGTTCGAAGACGCGTTCCTGGTCCTCGGGGCTGAGTCCTTCACCCTGGTCCGTCACAGAGATCGAGACCAGGCCTTCCCTGCTGCGGACGCCGATCCCCACCCGGGTATTTTCCGGGGAGTAGCGGATGGCGTTGTCGATCAGGTTGCGGAGGGCGGTGACCAGCAGGTCCTGGTCCCCGAAGACCTTCGCATCTGTCCGCCCGCCCACCACGATCCGGATGTTCTTGCTCTCCGCCGGAAGCTGGGACCGGTCCACGGCCTCGGCTATGACGGCGTTGACGTCAACCGGCCTGCCCTGCTGCGCCACGCTCGCCCCCTGCAGCCTGGACAGCTCGATGATGTCCTGCACCAGTGCGGCCAGCCGGCCTGACTCCTTATGCATGCGTTTGGCGAAGCGCCGAACGGCAAGTTCATCATCCGCCGAGGACTCCAGGGCTTCGGCGAGCAGCGAGATGGCGCCCACGGGGGTTTTCAGCTCGTGGGAAACGTTGGCGACGAAATCGTTCCGGATCTCTTCGGTCCTGGTGATCTCCGTGCGGTCATCCGCGAGCAGCAGGATGTATTCCTCACCGAGCATGGCGGCCCGGACCTGGACGATGATGGTTCCCTGGCCGAGCGGGCCACGGGGAAGCTCCAGCTGCTTTTCCAGGATGACGCCGTCGCGCCGGACACCCGCCGTCATGTCCAGCAGTTCCTTGTGGACCACGGTGTGGCCGCGGACAAGGCCGTAGGCGTAGGCTGCCGGGCTGGCCCGGACCACGCCGTCCACGGCGTCCACCACCACGAAGGCGCGGCCGACGACGGCCAGCACCTCGGCAGCGCCCGGCGGCAGGGCCGGCTCTTCAGTGTCCACGTCCAGCAGTTGCCGCTGCCGCTCGCTGACCCGGTACGCGAGCACCCCGAACGTGCCGAGCGCCAGGCCGACAAGGCCGGCCACCAAGCCGATGAGCATAGGATCCACAGCTCCACCTTATGCTCTGGAAGACGCTGATCGGCGCGTCCGGGCCTCCTCCTGCGACGGTTCAACTAACGTTCACCTTCAAGGGCCTCGCCGTTTACCCGGTGCTGGCAGAGTAGCCAGTTGGAGTGCCGATTGGCGACGCGATTCCCGCTGCCCGGACCGGGCCCGGCGGGAGTTACAAGGAAAGGACGCCCACGTGCGTAAGGTTTTTCAGGAAGAGCTGACCCAGGTCGGCGACCAGCTCGTGGAGATCTCCCGGCTGGTCAGCGAAGCAATGGACAAGGCCACCACCTCCTTTGAAGTGGCGGACGTAGACCTTGCGCAGGACGTCATCGCTGCGGACGCCCGCATCGACTTCCTGCAGAACAGCCTCGACGAGCGCGCTATCGACATCCTGGCGCTGCAGGGGCCGGTGGCCAGCGACCTGCGCATGATTGTGGGCTCGCTGCGGATGAGCGCCTCCCTCGAGCGGATGGGCGACCTTGCCCGGCACATTGCCCAGCTGGCACGCCTGCGCTACCCGTCCACCGTCATTCCGGAATCCATGACCGGCACCTTCAAGCGCATGGCCGAGCTGGACCAGGAAATCGCCGACAAGCTGACTGTCCTCCTGGAAACCCGCGACCTGGAGGTGGCAAGGGATATCCTCAAGGCGAATACGGCCATCAACGACCTCCACCTCAGCGTCTTCAAGGCCATCGCCGCACCGGAGTGGAAGGAATCGCCCGCCACCACGGTGGATGTTGCCCTCGCCAGCCGCTACTTCGAACGCTTCGCGGACCACGGCGTTTCGGTGGCCCAGAAGGTCACCTACCTGGTGACCGGCGCCTGGCAGCCCACCGGGACAGAACACAGCTAAAAATTCTCGGGAGTTTTTCGGGAACAGACGACGGCGGGCTGGCCACCCCAGGTGACCAGCCCGCCGTCGTTGTTTCACTTTTGACGCAGCGCGTTCTTCGGCCGGAGTGCGTCCAAGGGTGGGCCCCGACGACGGGCTTCCCTGGCCCAGCTTGCGAGGCTAGGGAGACGTCGGGGCGTTTTACTTCTTGCCCTGGTTCGCTACCGCCAGGATGGCCTGTTCCGCGGCTTCCGGGTCGAGGTAGGTGCCGCCGGGCTTGATCGGCTGGAAGTTCTCGTCCAGGTCGTACACCAGCGGGATGCCGGTGGGGATGTTCAGGCCGGCGATGGCTTCGTCGCTGATGCCGTCCAGGTGCTTTACCAGGGCACGCAGGGAGTTGCCGTGGGCCGTGACCAGGACAGTCTTGCCGGCCTTGAGGTCCTCCTTAATGTCCGACTCCCAGTACGGCAGCAGGCGGACCAGGACATCCTTGAGGCATTCCGTGCGCGGGAGTGCGTCACCCAGGTCCGCATAGCGGGGATCGTGCGCCTGAGAGAACTCGGAGTCGTCGTCCAGCGGGGGCGGCGGGGTGTCGTAGGAGCGGCGCCATTCCATGAACTGCTCCTCGCCGTACTCTGCGAGGGTCTGGGCCTTGTCCTTGCCCTGCAGGGCGCCGTAGTGGCGTTCGTTCAGGCGCCAGTCGCGCTTTACAGGGATCCAGCCGCGGTCGGCCTTGTCCAGTGCGATGTTGGCCGTGTTGATGGCCCGCTTCAGCAGGGAGGTGTAGAGGATGTCCGGGAGAACATTGTTCTCAACCAGGAGCTCGCCGCCGCGTGCTGCTTCCGCGCGGCCCTGGTCGTTGAGGTCTACGTCCACCCAGCCGGTGAACAGGTTCTTGGCGTTCCATTCGCTGTGGCCGTGGCGCAGCAGAATCAGCTTGTAAGTCATGATTTTCATCCTAGCCGAGCGCCGCCGCCGCCTGCCCAGCGTTACAAGCCCGGCCCCGGGGACGCGCCACCTCCGGCTGCGGGGATAAGGTGGGGCCGTGGTGCAAAAGGCTGAACGGGTGACTGCCCCGCAGATTCCCGGCAGGAACAGCACCGGCAGGCCGGTGGGCAACGTGACCCGTGGAACCACCAATCCCAACCGGATGCGCCGGGTGGACCGCTGGCTGGCCGGCCCGCAGGCCTGGCGGCTCCGGAACGCCGCCGACCCCCTGGTGGTGGACCTGGGATATGGCGCGACGCCCGCCACCGCCGTCGAACTCTTTGACCGGCTGGCTGCCGTCCGCCAGGATGTGCAGGTCGTTGGAATCGAGATTGAGCCGGAACGCGTCCGCGCCGCCCTCCCCCTGCAACAGCCCGGCTTGAGCTTCCGCGTGGGCGGCTTCGAACTGCCCGTGGCGGGACGGCCGGTCCTGGTGCGGGCGTTCAACGTCCTGCGGCAGTACGAGGAAGCTGACGTTCCCGGTATCTGGCGGCTGGTTCAGGACCGCCTGAGCCCTGGCGGCCTGTTCATCGACGGCACCTGCGATGAGATCGGGCGGCGCGTCACGTGGGTGGCGCTTGACGCCGAACGGCCGCTGTCCCTCAGCATCTCAGTCCGTTTCGGAAGCTTCGAACTGCCCTCGGACGTTGCCGAAAGACTGCCCAAGGCCCTGATCCACCGCAACGTTCCCGGAGAACCGGTCCACGCCCTGATGCAGGCCATGGACCGGGCCTGGCTGGAGTGCGCGCCGCTCGCGTCCTTCGGGAACAGGCAGCGGTGGCAGGGCATGTGCCGGACGTTGCGGGACGCGGGCTGGCCGGTGCAGGACGGGCCGGCCCGGTGGCGGCTGGGCGAGCTCACCGTGGGGTGGGACGCCGTGGCTCCCCTGGCCTGAGGGCGCCGGAAGCGGGGTTCGCGCGGGCAGGCTCGCGACCCTGGGAAACCCGGGGTGGGTTGTGCTGCGAAAGGCGAGGTCAGTCCACCGGCTGGCTACCAGGGACCATAGGGGCCGGTGTTGCGGCTGCCGCCCCGGCCTGCGTCCTTGACTGCCGGCCGCACGTCCGCCAGGTAAACGGACGCGGCCACTACGGCCGCGAGGCCGAACAGGCCGAGCGTGCCGAAAAAGCCGCCTCCGCTGCCGAAGAACGAGATGACACCAATCAGGGCTGCACCGCCGGTCAGTGCGAGCCAGAAAGTCTTGGTCCTTTTGCCCGTGGCCTCGAACGCGTTGGCACGGTGCCGGGCGCAGTCGGCTACAGCCCACAGCTCAAGGCCGAGCGCCACCAGGGCAAGAATAAAGAACACTGCCTGCTCTACAGGCCGAATAATCAGTTCACCGTCCACAAGCCCAGCCTAGCCGCCCAGCGAGTCCAGCGCCCGCTTCAAATCGGACCAGAGGTCCTCCACGTTTTCGATTCCCACACTCAGCCGCACCAGGTTCTCCGGAACGCTCGCCGGCTCGGCGGTGTGCCGCCGTCGGCGTTCGATGAGGGACTCAACGCCGCCCAGCGACGTCGCGGGAAGCCACAGCTGCAGCGCGCGGACGAGTTTGTCGGCAGTGTCAGCGCCGCTCAGTCCTGCGGCGGGGGCAACCTGCACGCAGATGATGGAGCCAAACCCCTTCATCTGGACCTTGGCCCGTTCATGGCCGGGATCCGCGGTCAGGCCAGGGAACCGGATGGACTCGATGGCCGGGTGTGCGCCAAGGCGTTCAGCCAGCACCGTGGCAGAGGCCTGGGAGCGTTCTATCCGCAGCGCCAGCGTCCGCAGTCCGCGCAGCGCCAGCCAGGCCTCGAACGGTCCCGCGATCCCGCCGTGGATGGTCCGGTGGTGGAGCAGGGCCGAGCGGATGTCTGCGTTGGACGTCACCAAGGCGCCCAGGACGACGTCGGAATGGCCTGCCAGATACTTGGTCACCGAGTGCAGGACGACGTCGGACCCCAAGGCCAGGGGCTGCTGGACAAGGGGCGTGGAGAAGGTGTTGTCGGTGACGACGATGGCGCCGGCGGCGTGCGCGGCTGACGTCAGGGCCTCGATATCGGCGATGCCAAGCATGGGGTTGGTGGGGCTTTCCAGCCACAGCATGGAAGCAGCCCGGGCGTTGGGGCCATTCGGTGCCAGGGCGGCCTTGACGGCGTCCGTATCCGCGATGTCCACGGTGCGCAGTTCGACGAATTCCTTCTGCGCCAGTTCGGAAGCCATCACCAAGGAACCGGAGTAGCTGTGCATCGGCATGACCAGTACTCCCCCTGGGGGGATCAGGGAAAGGGCCGAGCTGACCGCCGCAAGCCCCGATGAGTAGAGCAGCCCCGGCAGCTTGGAACCTTCAAGCTGGCCGAGCGCCTCCTCGAAGGGATCCCAGGTGGGGTTGGAATACCGGCCGTACCCACGGTCGCCGTCCCCGAGGGCTCCGGTGCCAAAGTATGTGGAGGAAAGGACGACAGGGTGATTGACCGGCTGGTCCCTTTCCCTGGGGGGACGTCCGGCCGCAACCACCACCGTTTCGGCTGACAGCGCGCCGGCCTGCTGTTCGGAGAGACTCATGGTGAAAGCGTACTGTCCGGCAGCAGTCCCCCGGAAAGCTGTTACCCGCAGGGGCACCGGCCTCCGTCCACAGGCCCGATCGGTTTTGTCAGCGGGGATCGGTAGGCTTGATGGGTGAGCAATCAAAGGGCCGGGCTTTTCATCGCGTTTGAGGGCGGCGACGGCGCCGGCAAATCAACGCAGGCTGCCCGGCTTGCAGAAGCCCTGGAATCCCGGGGCCTCACCGTCCTGCGTACCCGTGAGCCGGGCGGAACTCCCATCGGCGAAAAACTGCGTTCGCTGGTACTTGATCACGGCCACGGCCACATCGATGCCCGCACGGAAGCGCTCATCTTTGCCGCTTCCCGGGCCGCGCACGCCGCCCAGGTCATCCGGCCCGCCCTGGAACGCGGCGAGATCGTCCTGACGGACCGTTACATCGACTCATCGGTGGCCTACCAGGGGGCAGGACGCGGACTGGGCGAGGACGCCGTACGGTCCCTTAACGAATGGGCCACCTCCGGCCTGCAGCCCCACCTCACCGTCCTGCTGGATGTCGAGCCCGCCGTTGGCCGCCGCCGCCGGACAGCCGGCGATGCTGCCGAAGACCGGCTGGAATCTGAAGCTGATGACTTCCATACCCGTATCCGGGATGCCTTTTTGGAGCTGGCCCGCAGCCGTCCGGAGTCATATCTCGTGCTGCCCGCCCACCACCCGGTCGATGGGCTGGCGGAGCGCATCCTCGAAGGAGTGGACAGTCTCCTGGCCGCGCACCACGGCGTCCCGGCAGATATTCTTCCGGGACATGAGCCGTCGGCAGGTGGCCGGCCGTGACGGTGTGGGACGACCTGCAAGGGCAACCCGCCGTCGTCGAACAACTGCGGCAGGCCTCCAGCGGCGAGGGGCTCACGCACGCGTGGCTTTTTACCGGCCCGCCGGGCTCCGGGCGTTCGAACGCGGCGAAGGCCTTTGCCGCGGCACTGAACTGCGACCAGGACGACGTCAGCCAGCGCGGATGCGGCCGCTGCTCCGCCTGCCTGACCATCCTGGGTGAGACCCATTCGGATGTCACGTTCGTCCGGACCGAGAAGGTCACCATCACCATTGACGAAGCCCGGGAGCTGGTGGCCACCGCCGGCAACAGGCCCTCGACAGGCCGGTGGCGCATCATCGTGGTGGAGGATGCGGACCGGATGGCCGAGCGCACCACGAATGTCCTCCTCAAAGCCATCGAGGAACCCACTCCCCGGACCGTGTGGATGCTCTGCGCCCCGTCCCCGGCGGACGTCCTGGTGACCATCCGCTCGCGCTGCCGCAGCGTGGCTTTGCGGCTGCCGCCTGCCGCTGACGTCGCTGCCCTGCTGGTGAAGCGCGACGGCGTGGATCCGGCGCTCGCTGAGCGTGCGGCCCGGGCGGCGCAGAGCCATGTTGGGATCGCCCGCCGGCTGGCGCGCGACCCCGCCGCCAGGGAACGCCGGCTGGAAACTGTCCGGTTTCCGCTCGGCCTGCGGGGCGTCACCGCGGCAGTGATGATGGCAGACAAGCTGGTCAAGATCGCCACCGCAGAGGCCAACAGTTCCAATGAGGAACGGGACGCCGCGGAGAAGGCCGCGCTGCTGGCAACACTGGGCGCACCGGACTCCGGGACGCTTCCTCCGGCCATGCGCAGCCAGGTAAAGCAGCTGGAGGACGACCAGAAACGGCGGGCCAAACGGTCCATCACGGACTCGCTGGACCGGACGCTGACGGATCTCCTGTCCTTCTATCGGGATGTGCTGATCATCCAGCTCGGGAATGCCGTGGAGCTCGTGAACGTTGAGCTCAGGAGTGATTTGGAGGAGTTCGCCAACCGCTCCACGCCGGAATCAACGCTCGCCCGGATGGACGCCATCAACAAAGCGCGCGAACGCATCACCACCACCAACGTTGCACCGCTGTTGACCATTGAGTCCATGGCAGCCAGCCTGATCTAGCCCTTCAAGGAGACCGATGACTGCCCGCCCCCTGCCAGTACGCCCGCGATTCGCGGCGGCCGGCGTCCGCGCCCTCGGGGCCATGGTCCTGGCCATGGTCCTGGCGTCCTGCAGCCTCCTGAATGGTGAAGTCCGCAGCCAGGAGGCGGCCACCGCCAAGGCGGACCCGTCGATCGTGGCGTCTGCACCGGAAGGGCTGGAGGAGTTCTACTCCCAGGAGGTCGTCTGGGAGCCGTGCGAGAACGAGTTCCAGTGCGCCAACGTGACTGTGCCCATGGACTACGGCAACCCCGACGGCGAGACAATCCAGATTGCCGCGCTGCGGGCTCCAAGCACGGGAAAGAAGGCCGGCAGCCTCCTGGTCAACCCTGGCGGTCCAGGCGCGTCTGGCTATGACTTCGTCAAGGATGCGGCC
This sequence comes from Pseudarthrobacter oxydans, assembly GCF_013314975.1. Taxonomy (GTDB): domain Bacteria; phylum Actinomycetota; class Actinomycetes; order Actinomycetales; family Micrococcaceae; genus Arthrobacter; species Arthrobacter oxydans. The sequence continues at coordinate 29,623 of NZ_JABTYH010000016.1, forward strand.
GGGACGCATTTTTCACAGGCCGTGCGGGACTCCTACGACCTTGTGGGCTTTGACCCCCGGGGCGTGAAACGCTCAGCCCCCGTCACGTGCATGACCGACGCCGAACGGGATGCCGCGAGGGCAAAGATCTACGACCTCGAAACCGATGCCGGACTTGCCGAGGTCCTGGCGGACAACAAGGCGACTGCGGCCCAATGCGAAGAGCAGACGGGTCCGGTGCTGGGGAACATCGATACGGTCAGTTCCGCAAAGGACGTGGACATTCTTCGGGCCGTGGTCAATGATCCGAAACTCAACTATCTTGGCTACTCCTACGGCACGTTCCTGGGCTCAACCTACGCTTCCCTGTTTCCTGACAACGTGGGAAGAATGGTGCTGGACGGAGCACTGGACCCCTCCATCAGCAACGAAGAGCTGACCAGCGGGCAGGCCCGTGCGTTCGAGAAGGCAATCCGCGCCTATGTTGCCAGCTGCCAGGGCCAGGACGGCTGCCCCCTTAGCGGGGACGTGGATTCCGGCGTCCAGCAGATCCGCGACCTGATCGCCGCGGTCCAGCAAACGCCCCGGACCGCCAAGGACGGGCGGGTGGTGAATGCCACCATGTTCGTCAGCGGCCTGATCACGCCGCTGTACAACGACCAAAGCTGGCCCGCCCTCACCCAGGCCCTGGAAGCGGCAATGACGGGAGACGTCAGCCTCATGCTGCGGCTCGCAGACCTGGGGGCCGACCGCTCTTCCAACGGGACGTATACGTCCAATTCCACCTTCGCCTTCAATGCCATCAACTGCCTTGACTACCCCATGGAGTCCGATACAGCCGCCATGCGTGCGGAGCAGCAGCGCCTGATGCAGGACTCACCCACCTTCGGGTACTTCTTTGCATACGGAGGCACGAACTGCGTGGACTGGCCGTATGAGAGCGTGCGCACGCCGTCGCCGGTGGAATACGACGGCGGCTCCCCCATCGTTGTCATCGGCACCACCGGCGACCCTGCCACCCCGGTGGAATGGGCGTCATCGCTGCGCAAGCAGCTGGGCAACGCTGCACTCCTCACGTGGGAAGGCGAAGGCCACACCGCCTATGGCCGGTCCAACAGCTGCATCGAGGACGCCGTGGACCGCTACCTGGTAAGCGGCCAGGTTCCCGCCGACAACACGGTGTGCTGAAGGCCTCACCCTGTCCCGGGCGCCCATTTTGACCCGGGCGCCGGGACTCTATTACAGTTGACTCTTGCATGAAGCGCCCGGTTTTGCCGGAGATTCGTGCGGTGCTTCCTTAGCTCAGTCGGTAGAGCGTTTCACTCGTAATGAAAAGGTCATCAGTTCGATTCTGATAGGAAGCTCGGGATAAACCCCGGACAGCCCCTACATCTAGGGGTTTCCGGGGTTTTTCGCTGGTTAAGCGGTTGGTGCCGCCTGAGGTCAGGGCACACTTATGGCACACTTTGATCTCCTTCCAATACTTCTGGCTCCTAGAGTTGCGATTCTAGCCATCATGGAGAATTTCTTGCCGAAGGCTATGGTGAGGCTATGAGCCTCACCGAATGGGCTGACGATCTCGCCTACACCCTAAGAAATTCAGGTCACGGTATGGAGCAGATCACTTTGGCATCAGTCGAAGACCCCAAAAGTGGCGAGCTCGTCATAGAAACCGCTCGCAGAACTGCAGCGCTTTCCGGATGGCCAGTCATCGAGATCTCAGCAAAGGACCTGAGACAAGCTGCGCAACTGCCAAGGCACGGCTACATAATCGTCAATGCAGGGTCGGGCAGACTGGCTCCCGAAGTACCTACTGCCGTGGCGGCGTTTCAGCACTTGGTCGGCGAAGATCTTCAGGTGGCACTACTGGTCCTGGGCGCACCGAAAGTCATCCAGGCACTACGGCGAGAGCCTGCGCTTGGGTGGCTCAGTCGAACGTTTCCTCTAGACGTACTTAGTTCCCGGTAGAGGGCGGTGGCTACGGCATGGGCGGCCAGCCAGCTCCGGCATTGAGCGGGAGCTTGGACTACGGAACATGTGAGGATGCTTCGGGGCTTGAGTCGTCGGATCCCTGCTTCGGTGGCAGGATCAAATCCCCCACGTCGACTCCCAAGACGGCGGCTATATCCCACAAACGCTCGTAGGCGACGCTCTTCCGTCCCCACTCGATGCCGATGACCATGTTCCTGCTAAATCCGCCTTCCAGCGCCAAGGCCTCCTGGCTAAGGCCCCGTTCAAGGCGAAGAGTGCGGATTCTGGCGCCCACCTCGCGTCGTCGGGCCGCCCAGCGGTCGAGAATGTCTTCGGGGGTTTGGCTCGGTCTAACTGGCACACTCAATGTCATTGGAAGGAGACACGAATGTCTGCTCTACTAGTGGCACATAGCTAATGGAGTTTCATCACACTCTGCGTTGAAGAGGGAGAAGGAAAAGAGCAATGGCGATAGCAGTAATCCTCGATCTAGCAAGCACGATTACTCTCGGCGACATGAAACACTTCCTGAGTCTCGCCCCTGCGGATATGTCGGACGACGACGAAATTCTTTGCCTGCCTGACTTCAAGACCGGCCATCCGTACTACTTGGCCATTCCTACGCCAGCAGCCTCTTCGTCCCCCATAGACCCGGTTACGTCACCGGCTGAAAGCCTTGGCAAGCCGTGAGTCAAGGTCTGACCAATGACGAAAAGGGCGCCTATCTAGTCACTACCGCAACAGGGAGCCGCTACGTCCTGGACCTGGATAACAGGACGGCAAGCCGACAGATGGCGGCCACTGCCCCTCGTAAAGATTTCCTCGACGTTGATTTGTCGCGCCTCCGGCGTGATGGCCAGACACTCGAGCTGCTGATGGTCGAGGATTGCAGGGTCGGCGAACCCGCAAAGCTTTGGCTACAAGTTAGGACTGATGCCGCAGTGACGCTGCGCACCACCTCCCCGGTTGTCCGGATCGAGCCTCTGGTGGCCGACCATGGGTAAAGCCGATGCAATCGCGGTGTTCGGGGACTGGCACGGAGACATTCAGTGGGCCAGGCTAGCCATCAATTCCGCGGCGCGTGAAGGCGTTCGGGTCATCGTCTCCGTGGGAGACTGGGGAGTTGACTGGCCCGGCCCCAAGCGCGGGTTGCAGGACACGAGGCTGAACAAAGCCCTTGTCGCGAATGAGCAGGTTCTTGTGCTGTCACCTGGTAACCACGATTGCCTCGAAAACATTAGCAAGCTGCCCGTCGATGATGACGGGCTGATCACTTGGCGCAGCAACTTCAAGATTCTTCCCAAAGGAGGCCGCTCGGTTATCGCCGGCCATACAGTGGGAGGCGTCGGAGGCGCATATTCTGTGGACAAGGAGCTTCGCGTTCCGACCAAGAATTGGTTCAGCGACGAGGAGCTAACGGCAGAGCAAGCAAGGCAGTTAATCGCCGGCGGCCCTGTCGAGATACTCATCTCACACGACGCCCCCCTGGGCGTACATGTAACGTCACAGCTCGATCTGCCGGGAGATGTTCAGAAGAGAGCTAATCGCACTAGGCGCCTGCTCGCTGACATCGTGCGAGAAATACAGCCTCCGAACTTGCTATGCGGACACCACCACCAGCGCGTTGTCGATTACATTGCCCATCCCGGTGGATCTGACACCCGCGTGGACGTCCTCGGTATGGAGCATGACCGTCAAGGCAACGGCGTGATCCTCAGACCCGGCAGTGGCGGCCTCAGAGTCGAACCGCTTGAGATCCGGGGCTGCCGACCCGGCGAGCGTAATCGTTAAATCCTCTTCTATCGGCGATAGCGGCCAGAACACTGGAGGATTCGGCCGGCCCGTGTCGGTCGGACATCCTATTAATGACGGGACATCGTCATCGATGACCACCCGGCCGTTAAGGGAGCCCACACACCCACTTGGAATCAGCTCGTCTTCGACAGGCCCTACAACCGGCACTTGGATATGCCGCGGCTGAGCGTATGGCGGAACTGGCGTGAAGCGGTCTATCCGATGCTGGAGAAGAGCTTCGCACTGCGCTGACCGGCGCTGACCGACCACGCCCGTCCCCTGATACCGACCAGGGGGCGGGCCTTTTGACACCCCTCTTTGAGTGCCGGCCGGCCATCACACCGGCAGAGTGCCCCACCGCCAAAACCCTGCATCAGCCAAAAAACCTACCGTTTTGGGGGCAAATCCCACCCTCTGCCACCCGTGTACCGACCGCCGGTCGGTAGTTTCTATGCCCTGTTTTGCCGCGGATTCTAGGGGTTTTTGGGTGCCCGGGAAGGGGAATACCGACCAGACCGACCGGGGAACAACGTCTCCATAAGGGAACAGTGATGTGTTGTGTTTTGGGAGGGGAAACATCATCACTGTGGCCCTATGTGTATGTGTGTGTTTTAAGGTAGGTAAGTAGGTATAGATAGATAGAAGGGCCCTTTCGCCCTTTGTTTCCGGGGTTTTTGATTCCGAACTTCTCCCTACCACCCGGTCGGTAGTGGTCGGTAGTGGTCGGTAGTCCCTTCTCCGGTCCAGAAACGGCCCAGCGTAAAAGACTCGCGGTTTTTAGCGCTTGGTCCGGGGCAGAAGGGGGGGCACCGTGCCCCCCTACACCTGCAAGTCGCTCAGCTACGCATGGCGCCGCACACTCTTCAGGCATGAGCACCTCTCCAGTGAACCGCCAGCCGCAGGGCATCCCCGCCGCCCACCCCGAGACGTCCATCAGCCTCGCTGCCGACGCCTTTATCCGTCTGGCGCCGGGAGAGTCCGAAGACTTCACCGAGTACGCCGATGGCGACGTCATCACCCGGCTGTCTGTCCTGTGCTCGGACGACGGCGGCACCTTCCATGAGGAGGCGTCCAAGTTCCTGAACTTTTAGGGACATCATTCCGGCCGCCGACCTGGGCACCGATGAGGCCTGCCGCGATTCCTGGCTGGACGCCAACAGCCTCATCATCGAGACCTACCTGCCGGGACCACTACGACGCCGATGTGGACAACCACGACTGGGAGAACGTCCGGGCCGAATGTGGCGCCTCCATCCAGGCCGACTCCGTCAGCGAGTCGCTGATCGCTAACGAAGCGTGAAACCGGTCGAAGGATCGTCCCTGACGCCCGCGTTCAGCAGTGCTCTCGACCGCTCACCAGGGGTCGCCGCTGTTCGCTCAAGCCCGGACCGACAGTCGCGAAGCCGCGCATCATCGCTGGGATGCTGCTGAGAAGCGCGATCGCCCCCGTTCAACAGCTGAAAACAGGTGATCAGCTGTCCTCTGGCGGCCTACGCATGGACTATGGCAGAGGTGGTCCCGTTCGCGGTCCGCTTCAACCAGCATTGGCTTCTCCTTGAGTGGTCGTTGTTTGATAACTTCATAGCGAACTGCCCCTGAGCGGTGGCGCTACGATCGATACTGTGGTCGGCGCGAGGAAGTTACAGAGCACCGGTGGACATCAGTCAGATCCAGGGTTGAGGAGTTAGGCCAGGATTCCGCGTGCGGAAGAACGGAAGCTCCAAAAACACCCGGCTGAACTCAGATGACCGGCTGCTCGTCTACTGAACTCGCAAGATCCTTCCGGTGTCCATCTCTTCCTGTTCCCAACCCCGGATACCCTGTCTGGGATCGCACGTCAGAGTTGGGCCTTCGGGCAGACAACTGCGACTCCAAACGCTGTACAGCATGCTGAAAAGCTATGGGGTGCCGGTCGTAGGATGGGGCGACGATTGAGAGGCACGGCAAAGGCACCCGTCCGTTTGCCCGATCCGCGGCAGACACCCATCGAGGACAGCCAGACCGGGCTCGGACTCAACATACGATGTCGTCATGACGACAACGTTGAGGGTTGGTGCCGCACAGGTTGATTTCGAGGAGGCAAAGGACTGGGCAATCGAGTATTTGGTTGGGAGACGAGGAGCTTCGGCGTACCCGGCATACGACGGGTACCCGGGATCGGACGGTGATCTGATCGCGCCGCAGGATCTTCCGGCCGTCGTCTTACTCAATGTGTCGAACAAGCCTCTGAAGGTCTACTACGGCCTGCAGAGTCAGCTGGAGCTGCTCAATAAGCGATTGCAGAGCCCGGATCTGAAGGGCAGCCTGCGTGACGCGTCGGTTGCCACTTTGGAAGCTATTGCCGACCTCTTCGACGTTCTGGAAGAGAGGCCCGCAGACAACGTAAAGCTCACCACCTTGTCTAAAGTTCTCCACCGTAAACGCCCAGAACTGCTGCCGCTCTTCGATGCCAAGATCCGCTACTGCTACACCGACTGTGTCGGCGCTCCCGTTCCTCCCAAGAAGAATCGAAGTAAGCGGGACTACCGGCTGGCATGGCTGGAAGCGCTGCAACGTGATTTGGATGGGCAATATGCACAATGGGAGGAGATCGCATCCATAGCCCCAGGGCCAAGAATTTCCCCTTTGCGAGCCTTGGACATCATTGGCTGGGAGCTGGGCCGCCGCAAGAACTGATGGGTACGTGGTCCGGTGGTCGCCCGCCCGAGCTCGAGAATTCGTTCAATATCGGCAATGGCGGTTGGTGCTCGACGTCGTCCTAGAACGTAGCCTGCGGCTAAAGCGACCAAGGCCCGTGTGGATTTGATCGGGGTAGCGGCGCCGTTGTCGCCGTACCAGCGCGCCTCAACTTTCGCTCCTAACTTTCCGTGCCTGGCGTGAACCGAAGCTTCAAGTCTCGACGATACGGCGGCACCTATTTTCCAACTCTCAGATCCTCCCTCGTTGGGCGGGTGCCCCTTATATTGGGAGCTGCACGAGAATATGGGGGACGTTTTGGCGACACCGCAGGCTTGTTCGACCTTGGGCTGCTCAGACCAAGCTGCCTACCGCACGACCAGCAAACCTTCCTGGTGTCTGGATTGTATTGGGCAGATCCTGGAACAGGGCGGACTCAAAGCCTTGGAGCCCTTCCCCGGCCGTGACAACTGGTGGCTCACCGAGTGCATGGAGTGCCACGTCACTGCCCACTACAAGTTCACCTACATCACCGACAAGAACGCCGAAAACGAAAAGACCTGCCGCGCCTGCCACTGGCGGACGTGGGCAGAACACTGCAGGGCAGGCAATCCGCTGGACGCCATAGGAGTCATGCTCCAGACGATCCTGCGCGCTCAGAAACCTGATCTGGTTCTGGGCCTCCTCCCCGAGCCTGAGGGCCAGCAGTACCTCGACGCGCATTGGTGGCCCGAGGAGAGGCTGAGGGCCCACCTTGACCGCCACGGGTTCGACTTCATCTCGGACACGGTCGAGGTCAACGACGGCATGGACCCTCTCGTTGGCAGATGCCGGGAGTGCGGCAGGATCACAGCGCAGCGACTGGGCGACTACAGCTGGGGTTGTTCGTGCAAACAGAACAAGAGGTCGGTGACGCCTGGGGCAAAAGCCTCGGGGCGGCAGTTGCTGGTTGATTCCGGCAGCGACGCGTTGTCGTGGTGGGACTATGAACGCAATGATGAAGCATCCCTGCAGACGGTGACTCTGAAAGCACGGCGGGTCTGCCATTGGAAGTGCCCCACCTGCGGGCACCGGTTTCCGGAAAAGGTCAATGACATGACCGCTCTGCGACCCTCCTGCCCGGTGTGCAAAGCTGCACGGAGCGCCGAGTGGAGCAAAGAGTATGAACGCTGGAAAGTCACACCGGTTGCCGACGTTCCTGAACTTCTGGCTGCCTGGATCGACGAGGAAGACCCGTCCCAGGTAATGGTCGTCGGAGGTAGCGATTATCCTCTGAAGCGGTTCAAATGCCCTGAAGGCCACACCTGCAGCCTGGTTCCCCTGACCTTCCTTCAATCCGGTTGCCCCAGCTGCAAAGCTGCACAGACCCGACAGGCGGGCCGGCCTACGGTGGCGGACCTGTTGCCCGAGATCGCAAGCCAGTGGCATCCGACCCGAAACGGCAAGCTCACCCCGCAAACCGTAGTGTGGGACTCGAAGCGCCCTATCTGGTGGGTTGCAGACTGCTGCGGTAACGAATGGCCCGCCACCCCTCGGGACCGCGACAAGTACGACCGCCTCCGCTGTCCCAAGTGCGAAACCAAGCTTGGATCACTCGCGTGGCAGGACCCCGGGCTGGCGGCGGAATGGAGCCCCTCCAATCCCGTGTCAGCCTGGCACGTTAGGCCGTACGGGAAAACAGACTTTGACCCTGAATGGGTTTGCGCAATCAACAGTGCGCACGTCTGGCCTAGTTCTTTGACTGTGCGTTCCAATGGAGCAGGCTGCCCTGAATGCAAAATGGTGGGCAAATCCAAGATTGAACTGGCCCACCACGCTGCTGCCGAGATTGCCTTCTCTGGGGCCCGTTCCGGCGCAGTACTGCGGCACGCCTCATTCAGGACCAGGAAATCGTGGTCGGCTGACATCAGCGCAGCCATCGCTGGTCACCCGGTCGTTATCGAATACGACGGCGCATACTGGCACGGGCACCCCTCCAAGGTCCTCGTCGATGAACACAAAACTCGGGATTTGCTGGAAGCCGGCTATCTCGTGGTCCGACTACGCGAAGACGACCTCCCTGCACTGGACATCCAGCATCACCACTATCAGGAACTGCGCGTCTACTCAGCGGCACCCAAGCCGCAGGAGGTTGTGAAGGCCGTCCAGGAATGGGTCTCCACGCGAGACCCCGCTCAGCCGCGGAGCACGCCCCCCGACAGCCAGTGAAGACAAGCCGGTGAAGACTCTCACTGCTCTCTCCGCACACATGCCAAGCACGAAGTCCCTGATGGCCGTGTCGTGGGTGGCCCGGGCCCATTGCTGGGTGGAGTCCCGGGCGCGTGATACGGCAGAGGGGTGCCAGGTCAGTACACGCCAGAAATCCACCTATGCGAACGCTCCCTACTCGTAGGCGCGGATCGCCTTCAGGACGGGAGCTGCCCCTTCGAACCGGTAGACATCGATGGGCCGGGCACCCAGGTGGGGATCCTGGCCTTCCAGCCACAGCCGGGCCTGGGCCCGGGTGAAGGCACTGTGCAGGTGGCCGACCAGGGCGTCCAGGTCTGCCAGCTGGGCACGGTTTTCCTCGTCGGGTGAGTCCTTGCCGGACACCCACCTGCCCGGCCTGTCCTTGTTGACGCCGAGCAGGGCTGCCACCGCGTTGTTGCCGAGCGCGTCAATGAGTCGGCGCGTGACGGCGCGAGGGCCGTAGTCGGGCGAGTCCTTCAGACCGGCAAGGTTGACCGTGGCCGCCCCACCGGTGTCTTGGTGCGGGAACGGCTGCGGCGGCCCACGGGCTTGAATCCCTTGGGAAGCAGCACGACACCGTTCCGGACGACGACGCGGGCTTCCTTCCCGTCCGCCTTCACGACGACCGTCTGCTCTCCGGCCTTGCGCTTCACCATTCCCCGACATCAACTGTTGGGCGAGGCGGCCGGTAGGGGCCCGTCGCTTGACTGCTGTCGCGTCGAAACTAGTGCATACCAATAAGTTTCGAGATGCCTGCCTTCAATGTGTCTTATAATTGATGATTGGTACGCCGGGCGAGTTCAGGTGGTGAGTGCAACACCCTGAATTCCAAAAAGGGGTAGACCAAGGCGTTGACAGCCGCCCGGAACAGGAGGAGATTGAGGGCAATCCGCCGCTGGGCGCCGGGGATCCATTTCACGGACGAGCCGGCATGCAGATGTGGCGGCTCCCTTCCCAGGGAGACCATGTTGAACCGGGCCCTCGTCGGCACTGCCCCAGTCCCGCCCAGGCGCACTGTCCTAAGCGCGCTGATTGCCCTTCTATTGTCGTGTGCCTTGGGTCTCTCGGCCGCAGTACCCGCACGGGCCACCTCGTTTGAAGATAAGAGCGACAATTGGTCCGGCGTTATCGGCAAACCAAAAAACCTTGGCAGTGCTCCCGTGGACTTAGTTCAAATGGAGTTCGTCGTCCCCATTCTGGACTGCAAGAGAACCCGTGACGGATGGGTTTCAATATGGGCCGGCATGGATTCAGCATCATCCAATGGGGGCACCAAGCCGAATGTCACACAGGCCGGGATTATGGGCCGCTGCGTAGGCGGAGCGCCCCATTGGAATGGCTGGTACCAGGCGCACCCGGACTTTGAAAGCACCCAGATGCCGGGTATGCCGCCGCTGCGCTCTGGCCAGCACATCTGGCTGACACTCCTCTACTATCCCTACCCCAACGAGAACAGCTTCCGTGCAGAATTCAGCGTACGAGACTCAGGTGTAAGGAACGTCGGTTCTTCAAACACCTACTTCAAGATATTCGAAACGCAAGCCGGAGCGACTCAAAGAGCACGAGCGGAATGCATAGTCGAGAGGCCGACTGTAGACAGGGTGTATCCCAAGCTTGCAAAATTCTCGATGGCCGACAAAACCGATTTCACAGCCGGATGCTGGGGCGGCGGTACTGGAATATACAACCCGATCGACGGGCTGGACATCCATAGTTCAAATGCCTTGATAGTGGACATGTGGTCCTACTGGTACAACAAGAAACTGGGGATCGACATCGAGCGGCGAAAGATGGTGAACACGTCAGTCGATCAAACCTCAGGAAAAATCACGTGGAAATGGCTCAATGACAGTTAGAAGCACTGACAATCTGTCGGGGTGACAGAATTCGAATCTGCAACCTCCCGCTCCCAAAGCGGGCGCTCTAGCCAAGCTGAGCTCTACCCCGGCGCGCACTTCTGATCGGTGATCGGGACGTGCCGCCCCCTTGTCTTGGCGTGCCGGCTACTGGCTAATGCCTTGCTTGCGCCTTGCGTTCTCGCCGCTCCCTGAGGTGTTCGCTGACGACCTGGTAGATAACGTTGGCGATCCGCGCCGGATTGAACAGGCGTGCCCTACGGACTTTCACCGGGTCGTCCCCGGCGGTGGGGACTGCCCCCGGTTTTGTTGACTCCTTGATCTAGCGAGCTTGTGCTCGTGGAAGGATGTTGAGCATGCCCACGGCTTATGGGGCGGAGTTCCGCCAGGATGTTATTGATGTGGCCCAGGAAGGGCGAGGCGCCGCTGGCGCAGATTGCGAAGGATTTCGGGCTTTCGGTCACGACGCTAAAGCGCTGGATTGCCATCGCTGAACGTAAGGAATCCGGGACCGGCCCGGCAGCGGCGGAGTCGGCCGAGATGCGGGAACTGAAGAAGCGCAACCGCCTGCTGGAGCAGGAGAACGAGATTCTGCGCCGGGCTGCTGCCTATCTGGCCAGGGACATCAACCCAAAATGATTTACCCGCTGGTCACGGATCTTGCCGCCGATGGTGTTCCCGTGGCGGTGACCTGCAGGGTGTTGAAGTTCAGCAAGCAAGGCTATTACCGGTGGAGGGCCAGCCCGGTGACGGAACGCGATTGGATCGATGCGCACCTCGTCAACGCCGCCTTGAACATCCACGCCGACGACCCTGCGTTCGGGTACCGGTTCATCGCCGACGAACTCCCGGGGATGGGCATCGTGGCGGGTGAGAACAGGGTCCAGCGCTTATGCAGGGACCACGGCATCTGGTCGGTGTTCTCGAAGAAGCGTGGCCTGAACCGCAGACCCGGGCCGCCGGTCCACGACGATCTGGTCGAGCGGGATTTCACCGCCGCGACGCCGAACGAGCTGTGGCTGACGGACATCACCGAGCACCCGACGGCCGAGGGCAAGCTCTACCTCTGCGCGGTAAAGGACGTCTATTCCGGCAGGATCGTGGGCTACTCGATGGACTCGCGGATGAAGTCCTCGCTTGCCGTGGCCGCACTGGAGAACGCGGTGCGGGCACGTCGTCCCGCGGGGACAGTGGTGCACTCGGATCGGGGATCCCAGTTCCGGTCCCGCCGGTTCGTCGAATCGCTCCGGCACCACGGGCTCACCGGATCGATGGGCAGGGTCGGTGCGTGCGCGGACAACGCCGCAATGGAATCGTTCTTCTCGCTGCTTCAAAAGAACGTCCTGGACCGTCAGCGGTGGCTCACCAGGCAGGAACTCCGGCTCGCCATCACGACCTGGATCGAAAGGACCTACCACCGCCGGCGACGGCAAAGACGGCTGGGCAAACTCACGCCCATCGAATATGAAACAATCAACCGGACCGCGCTCACAGCGGCCTAAGACCCCGAGTCAACAAAAGCCGGGGCAGTCCCATCTGTAGGGCGTTCATCTGGATTGCGATGAGCGGGATGGCCTTGTTGAAAAGGCTGATCACGTTCAGGAATCGGGACGTGATGTCCTCAGCGACGATGACGGCGACATGGTCGAACTGGGGGTAGCGGGAGCGCTCGATGTCCCAGTATTCGATGGTCCGTATTATGTGAGCCTCGTCAGTGGCTCCCAGTTGCAGTTCGACCTCGTAGCGAGTGCCCGTCTCCGGGTCGGACAGAAGCAAGTCCAGGCGACCGGCGCGCGGCTGTCGGCGCTCGATGTCGCGAACGACTAGTTCTCCAAGCCCGAGCAGTGAGGGGTCTTCGGCAATCCGCTCCTGAAGCCATTTCTCGCTGTACTCCGAATGGCTCCTGAGGCTGAGCGTCCGCGCGCGCTGATAAGTCATCTGGACAGTATTTCAGAACCGCCGGCTTGGCTTAGGTGCGTGCTCGCCGCGGAAATGACGACGGCGTCCCTCGACGCCGAATCAACGGCCGCGGATATGATCCCTTAACGCGAAGGAAGCACTAGGCCCCCGCTAAACCACGCGACAATAGGTCAACTTCAACAGCCAGCATCCATTCGCCGTCTCCAAAACGGATTTCGAATAATTGCATTCCCTTCAGGTCAACGCCTCTAGGGCGCGCCTCAAAGTAGGGCCATCCATCTCGGGTTTGTGCCACGGCGTCACGCGTCTCGACAGCATAAAACCACCCCAGCGGTTGTTCCTGCTCGCCCATGAACTGATTCCTTCGACTCTGTCTCTGGGAGGATCTTATCGTTCAACTTCTCCTGCTGGCTCACCTTTGAGCGGAGTCAGACGGCGAGATCTAGGCCATGATCCGGTCGACTCCCGGGCTATCACCCGGGACCCAACGTCAGCGGCGAACGGGGACGCTGACGTCATTTCAGTAGCGGCCGCTGAGGCCACCCAACATATAGCTTAGGTTGTGCCGCTCCCGGGCCCAGCGGAACAGCTAAGGTCAGATGCCGACCTCGTCGTCATCTTCCCCAACTCCGCCGTCCACCTGCTCAGGGTCGATCACCAGATCGGGTTTGTTCCTTAGCATCCTAATGTCGGCAAACATGTCCGTCAGGTCAAAAATCCGGTCCTCCATGCTGATCCATTGTCGGTACGCCTTTGCGTCCGGATGGCTGCCGGTGAGCGTTTCAACGGGGATGCTAGTGCCCGGCGGAAGTTGCGCGAATGGCGAGCGTAAGTCCAAGAGCATTCGCTTGTTTACGTGGTAAACCCGGTCAACCAGCGGGTCAGTGCTGAGGTGCCGCAGGATGTTTGGCTGGAACTCATTGACTACGAATGCAATCTGCAGGTCTGGGCGACGCTTTCTGTAGAAATAAGACTCATGCAGGTACGTGCCGACCCGCTCCTTGCGGAGCGTCCACTTGGTGGATATTAGGAGTCTGAAGTCACGAGGCCCAAAGAGTACGAGATCCGGGCGCGAGTGGTATCCCTCCGGGGCCAGTTCGAAGCCCTGAAGAGTGCGCAAAGGCGGCGTGCGAGACGGGATGACACCGCAAAGCTTTTCTACCAACACCTGGAGCGCAGTTTCGAAGGCGGCACCGGTGACGTTCGGGTCTCGCTTCGTTTTTGGAGGTCCGAAGCCCTGATTCGCTCTCACTTCGGCACGAGCCTTGCCAATTTGGTCGACGACGGTAAGGGGGTCTCGGGTCTCTCCTGGTACAAGGTGGGTTGCCAGATAATCTGCCGCCCGCGCAGCGAGCATCCGGCCATTTTTTGTATTGAGCTTGTCAGACTCGATGATGTGAAAGTATTCCGTTCCGTCCACATTCTCAGACCACATAGTGATGGCATAGACGTATGCCCAGGCGTTGTCCACTGTCAATTTGCCAAGCAGCGGGGGCAGCACGTTATCGACAAGGTCGGTAATCGTCGAGAAGTACCAGCCCGTAGGGAGTTTGAAGTTTTTCGCCATGACCTAGGCGCTAACTGATCTTCGAGCGAAGTCGCTCGGTGGCAAATGCAGCGTGGCGCGCGTGATCCACCTGCCCCCGAAAGGCCCGCCACTGACCCAGTCGGAATGTCATGGTCTTACCGCGACGTCGCTCTTCGATCTCGAAGTCCCGACGGATGAATGCAATCCTGCGCTCGATCTCGTCCTCGGTGAAAGTCCCTCCAAGGGTCTTGCGCAGTCCTGCAAGCGAGATGAACCCGTTCTGGTCGCGAAGCGCCCGGTACACCTCGTCGCGGTACTGACTGCCCGCGCCATGGTTTCCAAGTGGCTGACCTTCCTTCCGGAGAGCCGAGGCGATAGCGAGTCCGATAGCGCGCGCCACGGGCGGCGGAAATGCATTGCCGATCTGCCGGTAAGTAGCTGTCTTTCGCCCCTTGCCGTCACCGAAGTCCCATTCGTAACCGGGTCCAGACCAGCCCTGGATACGGGCGACCATCGCATTTGTCAGCTTCGGGACGAAGTTGATGGGCACATCCGGGCCGGGCGCGGCATCCGCAATACCCAGGCCGTCGACACCCAGCGAACGCCATTCCCGCTTCGCACGCGTCGGGCCCAGGTCGGGCCCCCCGTGCTTCTTGGAGCCACCGACGACGGTCGGGGCCACGCGGTGCGCGTTTCGAGCCCAAGCTTCGGCACCAGGCCATCCATTGGCAGCCATCAGGTCATAGACGGCGGAACCGACGGTCTGAACGGCGGGCGTCGGTTCTGGCCACGAGAAGTACGGCGCGAACTCATCGCGCAAGGCCACGAGAATGAATCGCGGGCGAAGCTGAGGGACACCGAAGTCTTTGGCCTCTAGCAGCCGCCAGTCCGCGCGGTAGCCGAGCTCAGTGAAGCGATCCAGCACTGCCTGGCGGTAGCCCGCAAAACGCGGCATCGACAGGCCGCGCACGTTCTCGAGCAGCACGGCGTCAGGCCGCATGCGGCCGGCTGCCTCCACGGCCCACGCAAAGAGGTCGCGCTCGTCGGAAGAGCCCAGCTGCTTGCCGGCGAGGGAGAACGGTGGGCAAGGAACGCCGCCTGCGAGCAGCGAAACGCCTCGGTGGTCTTCGGGCTTCCATACGGATTCGTCCGCGACGTCGCCGACGGCAATGACAGGCTGATCGTGGCCGTCTGCAGACGCAAGTCGGGATAGATTGCGCTCAAGTGTTGCGGCTGCGTCGCGGTCGAGCTCGACGGCCAAAGTATGCCGAAAGCCCGCGAGGTGCAGTCCGAGACTTTGGCCGCCAGCTCCGGCGCAGATCTCCACTGCGGTTAAATCAGAATCACTCGTTTTCGCTTCGTTCACCCCTATATTCTGACAGGAGCCACCGACGTTTTTGGGACGCGCGGCTCGGCGGCTCTCGTCGGTACCGAGCGTGAGCCTGAACTTTCGCCGCAACCCCGCGTGCCCAGTCAGTTTTGCTCACCTGGGCAGTGCCGGGGCCGGAAGGTCGATTTGCTCGTCCTGGGCCGCGAGACGCCACCACTCGCCATCAATGCTGACACCATCGTCCGGGGCCGCTGGCGCGACACGTACGCTGACGAGTTCCCCGGGCTTGGGGACAACTGCGCCGAGTGCAGCGGCTATGTTCCGCTGGACGGAGTAATCGCCTCCCAGAATCAGGTATCCCTCTGGGCGAAGGGCGCTGCGGGAACCGCCGTTGTAGCGCACTCGCTTCATGTAATCGTCTTGTTGAGCGACCGTGGCGATGATGTTACGAGACAGACGTCTATTCGTAGCCCGTCGGAAGAGCTCGTTCACTCGAACCTGCCCACTTCGCCCGGCCATAATCTCGGACACCGCCGATGGCGGGAGCTGGAGTAAGGCGTTCGGCTGCATCTGCGCGTCCTTGAACACCCAAGTGATTTGAGAGCGGCCCAGCGCGTTCAGCCCCGTTTTCTTGTCACGGTTTTCGCTGGTTCGCCGGTTCTCCTGAGTTGCGCGCACCACCCCCGCGCTCCACACCGACTTCCGGTCATCGGCCTGTGTGACCAGGACTATTTGCTCGAAGCTCTCGATCGGGAGCATCCATGCCCCGGTGTGGGAGTACTTGCAGTCAACTTCGGACCCCGCGATCGTGAAGTCCAAAACGCACCCATCTGCGATTTTGAACTCGCGCTGCAAGTTGATCTCGATGAGCGTTCCGAAATGCGTCTTTTCGGTCTTGAATAACTGCTCAACGCTGTAGCGGCCAGTGTGCTGACCGTCATAAAGCTGATCGAAGGTGGACCGAAACACCTTCGCCATCCTCGATCCGTCTGGGTCGAGGCGACGAAGCTCAGCCACGACCGCAACAACAGCAGGATCAGCGGGATCAGCAGCTCTAGGCGGCAGGTCGAACAGGCTCATTCGATCCACAGTACGCGGTGCAACCGCCAACAGTTTTGGTCCGCCGACCCACGGCTCCCTCAGCTGAAGAGTACGGAAACGGGACCTACGCCTCGCTCCACTCGTGCTAGTCGAATCTGATGACGGGGCTCCGGCGTTTGCAATGACCCCGACGAAGCCGACCGGCTCGATGAATCGATTTCTTGAGATTCCTCGGTCCACAGTCCAGAAAGCAGCGCTCGTTGATGCCACCGGCAGGCCCGGGGCCCGTCGGACGCATTAGTAGTCGAACCGGACGTCGGCTGAAGCTTAATGCGACGAGCGGGGCGGGGCGGCCACGTTGATGCGAGTGATCTTCGCTCTGGTTCCTTTATGCCGTCCTTGCTGGTCTCCTTCGTGTCGCACTTATGCGTCTTCTGCTGGGCCTCCGCCAACGCAGGCAGTATTCTTCAGACATCTGTCACCTCCAGCAGGGGAAGTCATTTTGTCCTCTCGGACACCTGACACCTGTGAGCTGGCTGCATGTTTCTTGGGGTTGTTCGCAAATGCAGCGTGATGTGATTGGGCTGTCGAGTATGGGGGGGCTGGACCATGGTTGTCACGACCGACGAATCGCCTGTTCCAGGTGCTTCGGACCATAAGGTGGAAGGTGCTACCTCCGTTCCGGTCGCCTCCAGCATGGACACATACGAGAAGTGGCAGAACTTGCTCGCAGACGCGTTCCTGCATCCGCATCAAGGCCCGACGGTATTTTTCGTAGATGACAGCGAACTTGGACGCTTGAACCCCGGGGAAGAGAGCGCCTGCAACCTCTCCGCAGCCGTCCGATCCCGCCTTCGCCTGACGGCTGGCCGATCGATGTTTAACCCGCTGCTCATGGCCTACCGGCGATGGCAACGTGGGCCAAAAGTCGAGCCGCCGCCCGTGCTTCCGGTGATTGCTATCTCCGTCTTGGCAGCTACGAGGATGCGCTCAGACAAGGCGGCGAGGTCGACGAACTACTACCTTCGCCTCGCCCAGACCATCCTTCCGGATGGCGCGGATTCCGAACTTGAAGGGCTACGGAGAGACCTCGAAGAACGCGGGGCCTTCCTCCACGTCGTCGACATGTGGGTTGGCCTTCATCACTGGATCGAGGGTCAGCAAGGCGCCGTCGGCACCTCAACGATCCCGGAAGTACCGCACCCATCACGAATCGGCTACCCCCTCTCGCAAGCCCTTGTCCGCCAGAGCGATCGCACATCGTTGACGCGCCTTTTTCAAGCGCTCAATCTCTCTCGAGGCGACTCGCCCAGCCCGGAAACCCTTCTGCGGGCGCTGGACATCTGGGCAGAGGACGGGCGGAACCGGCTTAGCGAAGCGTTCATGGGAGCTCTAGCAGACTCCCAGATGCGGGCCTTGTTGGGGTCGGTCGTCGTGGCCCACGCTCGGGCCTGGGACGGCAGGGTAGTGACAAGCGAGGGCAAGCAGACCATCCCGGTCAAACTCGGCATCGATTTAGTTGCCTGGCAGACTCGTTGGCTATTCCCTGTGCCGAAGGGGCGACCCAGGACACTTGTCCTCGCTGAGCAGGGGGAGTCTCAAGGGGTTAGCCTCAGCGCGGTCGAGGGCCGTGAATACTACGCGGATCACAGCGCTCCAGCCGTGACCTTTTCACGTGTCCACTCCGGGTTCCAGCTTCGGGGCGGGGAATTTGCAGCCGTGTTCCCGCCCTCAGGGGTCGTATTCTTCTCTCCCGACCCCCAGACCGGCGCTTGGTCATCGGTCCCCGGCATGGTGCCCTACGAGGAACATGTCATCGCTGTCATCTCTCAGCATGTCCTTGATTTCCGGCGCCTGCTGGAAGAAGCCGCCGCGGAGGGCTGGCGCCAGGTCCCGCAGCGGCGATCCTTCCTTATCGACGGCTACGAGCTTTTCCAAAGAGTGCGCTTCTTTGACGGGCACGCGCTCAGGGATGTGCTCTCACGTTTGCCCGGCCTCCGCGCCATAGGTGCCGTCTCCGAAGTGGTTCCGCGTGCCAAGCTAGTCCATGGCTTGCCTGTCGCCTCGTCGCTCTCGGCCCACCACTACCTCTCCGGTGGCGCGCCGGACCTCCTCCTGCCGTTCGGCAGGGAACATCGCATCGCAACTGTCACTCTCGACGGGAGGAGCGATAGAGTCCCTGCCAACGGTTTTCCTCTGCCGATTCGTCGCTTCGTCGACGAAACGGGCCGTCATGTTGTGCAAGCCGACGGGCAGGAGCTTGTGTTCACCATAATCAGCGAGGGCCCTGATCCCTCCCCGCCTGCTGGTACCGCGGGTCTCGGCTGGACCAGCACCGGACAGATTGGCGAATCGAACCAAGCTGACGCCGCAGTAATGGGCGCACTTGTCCCCGGGATTACTGCCACGGGCACGGTGCTCGGGCTCCGCGGTAGGGACGAGTCCTGGCTCCTGCACGAGGACGGGCACGGAGAGAAGGTGGCGGAACCTCCACTGCCCCGCTTCCTCTCCAGCATTGACATCGAGTTCTACTCGCCAGTCTTTGAAATTAGCGCAGCCTTAACCGCTCGGTGGCTCGCCCAGCGCCGCGGCCGTCTCTGGCGCCTGACGGAGATCGGCCCCGCAAGCCCTGAACGATACGAAGTCGAGATCGACCTCTTAGACGCCTGGAAGCGGGCATGCACTGACGCGAACGGGGCCAAGCTCTGGAAGATGCGGCTGCAGATTGCAGGGGATGCGGCATGATAGGCGACCTCCTCCTGTCCTGGATCAGCGAAACCGGCAGCGGCACGATCGCTGACTTCAGCACACGCGCACTTTGGCTCGCCCATACCGAAGACCTCACCGTGTCTGACAATGTCGGGGGGACATGGCTGCGAGACATCGCATCTTTGGGGCACTGCGAAGTGGACTGGAAGTTAGGCAAATGGTCCGTTGCTCCGCCAGTGATCACTAGACTTCCGCTTGCCGACGGCCTTGCTGTCCTCGTGGGTGCACGTAGGCCACGGCTGGTGCGTGCTATCGAAAATGCGGGACTTTATGTCGAGCACGCAAGACGGCCAAGTCGCGATGGAACACTCCCGTCGCCGACCACGATAATGATCCCCTACAAGCGGGCCGCGGACCTCGAAAACGCCGCTAACGACATCGGTGCCAAGTATGTCGGCTGCGCGGCGGCAGGCATAGCTGAGAAGCTGCAGGCGTCCCTCCCCTTGGACCGCAGCGCACCGCCCGCCTACGATTCTCTATTTGAGCAGCTCGTCGGCTTCAGTCCCCGGCGTTGGTCACCAGCGTCTCCCCGGGACCTCGCACTGCCCGACGGCCTCTATCGCGAGCAGGTACACGGCCGCTGGCGGTACACGCTGCGCCGTGACGGATCTTGGTACGCCGCCGAGCTCTCTCGCGGCATCTTCGCCGAGCTTGCACGACGAGGCAGCACGATCATTCACTGGCAGCCGGACTACGAGGATTGCAGCAGAGCGGGAACGGTGGTCCTCGATCAGGCTGTCCCCCTCCCTGCGCTTCACTCGAGGGTGCTCGTCCTCTGCAGCGGCTTCACGCCTCGATTCGACAGCGGGGCTAAAGCCGCGCTCTACGACAACGTCCCTCGCGAGATCGCCGAGCGCGTCGCATCTTCGCTGGGACAGACCCTCCATATAAGTAGCTGAACAGGAAGACCAGGCACAATGAGCAACGTCAGCACGCACCTTGACGCAATACAGACGTTCGAGCACCTGCGGGACGCCTACTTCCGCTACTACGACACCCCCTTTGGTCTCGCAGACGCGCGTCTGCAGGCGGAACGTCGGGCCCTCCTCGACCGCGACGGCGGTGTCTACCGCAAGCCCTTGATCGAGCTTCGGCCCGAATACGAAAGCGCCGGCTGCACCCTCGCCGCATCTGTCGCAGCAGCAGGAGCGGACCCCGATCTCGCCGAGTTCGCCGGTACCGGCCTCCTCCAGGGTGTCCCCTCGCTGTACCGGCATCAAGAGGAAGCCCTCGCCGCGGGTGTGCGGCAGGGAGGGCATATGGTCATCACCGCCGGTACCGGGTCAGGCAAGACCGAATCGTTCCTCCTACCGGTCCTGTCTTCGCTGCTCAACGAATCGCGTTCCTGGACGGGACACGGCGCAGTGCCGACTGACTGGTGGACCGGCGACAGCAACGCGTTCAGCGCCCAACGGGACGGCGAAACTGGACGCACAGCCGCCGTCCGAGCCCTTGTCCTCTACCCGATGAACGCGCTGGTTGACGATCAACTCATCCGCCTGCGCCGTGCCCTCGACAACGACAGTATCCGTTCATGGCTTGACGAGAACCGCAACGGGCACCGCTTCTACTTCGGCCGCTACACGGGCGCCACACCGGTCACCGGGACCCGAGGCAACAACCTTGCCCTCGGAGAACTACGCCGCTACCTGCGCGAGACCAGTCGGCGCGGAGCCCGGGCGCGGGAAATCGCAGCCCAGAAGGCCGACGACGACCTCCGCTACTTCGTACCGCGCCTGGATGGAGCGGAGATGCGCTCACGATGGGACATGCTCGACTACCCGCCCGACATCCTCATCACGAACTACTCCATGCTTAACGTGATGCTCCTGCGCGAGCGGGACGGGCACTTCTTCGACTCCACCCGCCAATGGCTCGAAGACCCGGCCAACGTGTTCACTCTCGTGGTCGACGAGCTCCACACCTACCGCGGGACCGCGGGCACGGAAGTGGCCTACCTCCTGCGTACCCTCAAGCACCGCCTGGGCTTGGATGCACGCCCCGAGCAGTTCCGCGTCCTCGCCGCTTCCGCCTCCCTCGACCCCGGACGCGACAGCGACTATCTGCACCAGTTCTTCGACGTCGCTCCCGGAACTTTCGACTTCATCGGGGGCTCCGGCATCACCCCGTCTGCCTACCACACGCCGCCCGAAGCCGACCCGGCCGCCCTGGCTGAGGCAGATCCGACAGCCGCAGCCGCTCAGGCTCGAACGGACGGAGTCGTTGACGCTCTCAGAGGTGTCCTCCACGCCGACGGAACCGGGGCAGCTAAGACCCTCAGCCAGGTCGCCGAAGATGTCTTCCCCGGCACACCAGCAGACGTCTCGGAACGGGCGATCTCAAGAGTCCTCGCTGGCCTCGCCCAAGACCCGCACCCCGGCGACCCGAAGTTCCGCGCCCACCTGTTCTTCCGCAACGTTGTCGGCATGTGGGCATGCTGCGACCCCGCCTGCGCTGCTGTCTCCGAACCGCAGCCCGACCGGACCGTTGGAAAGCTGTTCTCCGAGCCCGCAACCCGGTGCGAATGTGGCGGGCGGGTGCTAGAGCTGCTGTACTGCCAGAACTGTGGTGATGTCATGCTCGGTGGCTTTGCTCCCGAAGGCGAACTCCAGAAGCCAGCTGTGAAGACAATGCTGCTTGCCGACGTCCCCGAACTCGCAAAACTGCCCGACCAGGTCTCCCTTCAGCGGACCGCCGACAACTACCTTGTCTACTGGCCTCGCCCTCAAGCCACTCTGACGAACCTCGACTCACCATTCTGGAACCGCGACAGGGACGCCGTCGCCTACGCCTTCCGGCAGAGCAAGCTCAACCCCGCCTCCGGCGAGCTCAGCAACCTTGCTGAAGGGTTCACCGGATGGAGCTTCCACGCCCGTATCGCCCGGAACAAGACCACCGGGGAACTGCAGCGTCCGGTCGATACCGTCAGCCCCTTCCCGACGCAGTGCCCCAACTGTGGCGACGACTGGGAGATCCAGTTTGGCCGCAACGGGCGCCTCAAGCCAACCGATCCGGCCACACAACGTTCACCGATCCGGCAGATGCGCACCGGTTTCGAGAAGATCAATCAGGTACTCACCACCGAACTCGCCAACGACCTCGGAGAGGCAGAGCGCAAGCTCATAGTTTTCACCGACAGCCGTCAAGACGCCGCGAAGCTCTCGGCTGGCCTCGGCCTCCGGCACTACCAGGACCTGCTGCGCCAGCTGCTCTATGCTCGGCTCTCCGCTTCAGGCGGCACCGCTCAGGACGTCACATTGGCCGAAGCCCACGTGCTCCAGAATGAGAAATCCCCGGAATCCTTCGCCGCTCTCGACAGACTGAAGCAGCGCGATGCTGCCGCACTCGCCGAGCTCCGCGAGGTGTGGGACGGCAAGCCCGGAACCGGCCCAGCCGACGCCGAGCGCCTGAAAGGCAAGCTGGCAGCGCCTCCATCGTTGCGAGAACTTGCCGCCGAAGTATCTTCCGATCTCCTCAAGCTTGGGATGAACCCGGGCGGCCCCCATGCCCGCCTCCGAGAGACTTCCGAAGATCCCGCAGTTCCATGGTCGCAGCTCTACAACTGGCAAGTCAGCCCACCGTCGCCCAAGGCAGGCCTCACTGATCCTCAAACAGCACTGCTCAATGACATCAGTAGCTCTCTCGAAGAGGAACTACTCCAAGGGCTGTTCTCAGGAGGAGGCCGCGACTTCGAGTCCCTCGGACTCGGTTGGCTGACTCTGGCCTCCGACACTGCCCCCGCCGACGGGCCGACCGATCACGCCACTGGGCAGACACGTGCGGCACTGCGCATCCTCGCCGACCAGCGCCGGTTCTTCCGCCTCCGCACACCGCGCCCAAACCCGACACCCACACTTCGTAAGTTCTGGACGGCCGTGGCTGCCGCGGAGGGAACCAGTCCCGATAGCGTCCACGACCAGGCTCGCACGAGGGCGGGCACGGCTCTCGTGGATTATCTGATCGATCCCTCTGCGGTAGTGCTGCGGACGGGTGAGGGACGCGCTTGGGTCTGCGCCAAATGCAGCCGCCGCCACCTGACCACCGGCAATGGCTACTGCACGAAATGTGCAGCCCCTTTGCCCAATACCGCCGTCCCCATCGACGCTGATCAGGACTACTACGCTTGGAAGGCCACCAGGGGCGACGGCATGTTCCGGATCAACACCGCGGAGCTAACCGGGCAGACCGACCGAATCGATGCGCAGTCCCGTCAAGCACGGTTTCAGAACGTATTCCTCGGCTCCGGTGAAAACGAGCTGGCCGACGCCGTCGACCTTCTCTCCGTCACCACCACGATGGAAGCCGGAGTGGACATCGGCGCCCTCTCCGCCGTCGTCCTAGGTAACATGCCCCCTACTCGATTCAACTACCAGCAGCGCGTGGGCCGCGCCGGGCGCCGCAACTCGCCCGTTGCGATCGCCCTAACTGTATGCCGCGGCCGCAGTCACGACGAGTACTACTTCGAACGACCTGATCGCATCACCAACGAACCCACCCCCAAGCCGTACCTTGCCTTGAACCGGCCCGAAATCTTGGCTCGCTCGCTGCGCAGCGAAATCCTGCGACAGGCATCCGTTGACATCATTTCCGTCACCGACGGGGAAGACCCCAGCGTCAACGTGCATGGCGCGTTCGGGAAGACCGCCGACTGGCTGACGGTGCTCCGGCCCCGTTTCGAACAGTGGCTCCAGGAACACCCAGACAGAATCCGGGATGCGGCTCGCTCCCTTGCGCGGAGCACGGTTTTCCACGACACCGCCGACGATGAAGCGTCAAGATGTGCCTCAACGTTCGTCGCCGAGATCGACGCGGCAGCCGCTACCCAGAAACATGAGGACCTCAGCCAGTTGCTCGCGGAATGCGGTCTCCTGCCCATGTTCGGTTTCCCCACCTCAGTGCGCTACCTCCACCTCAACCGACCGAGGCGTTCCTCTCCCTGGCCGCCCACCGGAGTCATCGACCGCGACCTGAGCATGGCCGTAAGCCAATTCGCCCCGATGAGCGAAGTGGTCCGCGATGGCATCGTCTACCCGGTCGTCGGGATCACCGCATTCAAGCCCGTGGGCACTCGTCCTCAGCCGCTGCCGGATCCACTTGGGCCGGAGTCACCGCTGTCGATCTGCCGTGCCTGCTCGTATCTCGGCGAGCAGGAGGCCGGAGGGCAACCAACTAATACCTGTCCCAGATGCGGGGCTGGGCCCAGCTTCTACGCCACTGTCCCGATGCGCGAACCGCTCGGGTTCCGCAGCGGGCGTGGAACTGATTTCGATGGCAACTTCTCCTGGAGCCCGCGTGCCATGGCCGCTAGAGCCATGACCGACATGGATGCCCTCACCCCACAGACTCCAGGCCAAGCCATCTTCCTCGCGGGCCCCGGCTCCCGCTATGTCATCAACGACAACGGCGGCCAGTGCTTCGCCCTCCGCAGGGCAGCTCCTGGAGGCCCTGAGTGGGGCGGCTATGTCTCCACACGCGCCATCGAAGCAGAGCTACTCCATCCCTCCTCCGCCGCCGGAGATCCGATCAGCGTTGCCCTCGGAGCCGTACAGCACACCGACTTCCTATTCGCCGGGGCTGCCGCTCCCACGATTCCCAGTTCTGGACTCCGTCTCAATCTCGTCTCAGGCGTCCGCCAGCCATACGGCGCTCAGGAAGTCGCTGACAGCCGCCGCGCCGCCTGGTATTCATTCGCCTTCCTGCTGCGCACCGTCGCTTCTGCGGCGCTCGACATCCAGCCCCTTGAACTCGCCGCAGGCATCTATTCCGGCACGGCGAGCGGGGCTCCGGCCACCTATGCCTTCCTGGCCGACACCCTCGAGAATGGAGCCGGGTTCAGCACCCACCTCGGCTCATCGGGTTTCCTGCCCGAGTTCCTCGACTCGATCGCCGACTACCTCACGGAATTGGAGGATCCATCCCACGCAGCTGCCTGCAGCTCCTCTTGCTACCGGTGCTTGCGTGACTACGGCAACATGGCGTATCACGCACTACTCGACTGGCGGCTTGCCCGAGACCTGTTTGGGCTCCTTCAAGGCAAGTCCTTGGGTATCGATACTGCGGTGGAGGCTGCTGCTATCGAGAGGTGGGCGCGGGCCTACAACGCGGCGCCCATCAGCAGCACCGTATCCGTTGCACGCTTCGATAGCCCCAGTGAAGGATCGTTCGCTGTGGTCGCCCGTCATCCATTCGAAGCGTCCGAGGAAACCCTCATAGCTCCCCGCCTTGCCGAGGCGATGGCTGAGATCGAAGCATCCGAAGAGGGTCTGGACGGGGTTGTCTTCGTCGACTCCTTCACGCTTGACCGGGACCCTCGCCGGGTGCTCAAGCTCATCTCTGACTCCGACCTAGTAGGCGCCTGAAAGGGGCAGACGAGTTGCCGCAGTGGTGGTCATCCACAGCCGCGTGGCGTCTGTTGAGCTGCCCTCTTTCGGCGGTGCCTGCAAACGAGCCCGCACGACCGTCGGCGCAGGATCTTGGCAATGCTGGCTCCGTTGCTCACCTCGCACTTCAGCACTGGATCGAAAGCGGAGTATGGGCGCGTGAGGATCCGGGCATGCGGCTGCAGGGATGCTTCGATGAGATCGTTGCTAGCCGCGGGATCGACATTGCCCGCATGCCGCAGGCCGTCATCACGCGGGCACGGCTGAAGTCACGCGGGAAGGAGCTCAGCGCCATCCTGGCGGGCGCGGGGGCCGGTATTCGCACTGAATTGCTGCTGACTGACGAAGGCAACCATCTTTTTGGCATCCTCGACGTTGCAGCTGGCGGTGCCGAGGGCCTCATCATTGACCTCAAGACCGGACGCGACGACACCGCGGCGCCCTCCCGAGCGGTCAAGCACCATATGACGTTCTACGCTCATCTCTTCCAAGTCACCTTCGGTATGCCTCCGAAGCACGTGATCGTCTTCAACCTGCAGCAGGGCCCCGCAGAGATTGAGGTCAGCCCCTCTGCGATCACCAATCTCGTAGGGGACATCCTCACGGCGCAGTCCAACGGGCGAACCCTGGCCCGACCGCAGCCAGATGTATGCCGGTTCTGCACGAAGCGGATTACTTGTGAACCACATTGGAAAGCCGTTGCCGCCTGGGATCCCCCGGACGCAATTGAGGGGACAATCGTCAGCATTGAACGCTCCAGCTCGGGCATGGTCGCAGTGTCGATCGACGGACATTGGCTCACCGGCATGGTCGGCAGCCTGCTTCCCGATGACGCCAAGCCTGGCCAATTTGCTCGGGCGGTGCGGGTCCGGCGACGCAGTCCCGGCGTGGAGCCGCCGGAATGGGCTGCGAGTAGCATCACCGAAATCCGTGTCCTGCGTGCACCGTAGGCTCGTTGCCGGTACCTTTCGGAATTTGGATGTGCTTGTCCCCGGCGCGCCGTCACCGCTCCGCGAAGCCGCGCCCCCAACAGCCGCCCAAAGACCCCAGAATGAGCCGCCAGCCCGGGTGACGACTCAGTCCACGGTTAGCCTCGAGGTCTTATTCAAGTTGGTTGAAGAGACATTGTTGGTGCAGCTAAGAACGGGGCTTTGGTGCGAGACCACCGAGGACCGCCGTGTAATCATCAACCTCTTTGAGCCGTTCAATGTACGCGGCATGCGTCATCGTCAAGTCCGCGTGACCCAGCATGGAGGCCGCGGCTTTGTCTTCCACTTCCCTGGCGAGGAGGGTCGCCACAGTGCGCCTGAACGCGTGCGGCGTAATCAGGTGGGCGTTGTCGATTCCAGCAGCGTCTAGTGCGGCGCCAGTTGCCTCCTCACATTGGAGGCCTGCATGTAGGTTCCGCGCCTGGACCAAAACAGTGCCCCAGCTGCATTGTTGGCCGGAGATTCCGCCATTCTGCGCACGAGCACGTCAACGACGAACGCAGGCACCCGGATGATCCGTTCGCTGCGAGCGTTCTTCAGGAGGTCTTGCCGGTACTTGGGGCCGTGCCGCGGTTCCACCAACGTGCCGGTTATGGCGATCTTTCCGACGTTCCCCGACAGATAGATGTCTTCGAGCCGGATCGCAAGTACTTCGCCGATGCGTGCCCCCGTGCCAAGCAGCACATCCACGACATCTGCGAGAACGCTGGTTGGCCGCGGACCGGAGCGCCCGGGTTCCAATCCGCAATTCCGCACGGCTTCACGGACTTCCGCGACAGTCGACTCACTGAGCCCTACAGGCTTCTTGCGTGGCTTCCTGAGGCGATCCACTTCAACCACTGGGTTGCCCCAGACATAAAGGTCGTGCCGGACTGCGTAAGACATGATCTGCCTGAGCACCGTTTTCGCCAGCCGGGCGTTCGTATGCCCTTTTCCGTGCTTCACCAGAGACCGGAGGAAGCGGTCGCACGTCGACGTGGTGATTTCCTTGATCCTCAGCGCACCGAGATCCGGTGGGATCAGGTTATGGTCGATGCTCTCGTACTGGTCCCATGTCTGTCGGCGAATTCCCTCCGTGCTCCCGACCGAGACCATCTCCCCGTTCTCGTCGACTACTACTTCCGGAACTTCGATGCCCATGAGCCACTTTTCTGCCACGTCCTTGAGGGAGGGATTGTTGGACAAGCGTCCTTTCTCCTGCTGGCGCTGCGTCATGGACTCCAACAGTGCGGTCTCTGCCCTCCCCTTAGTCGACCCGAACTTGCTGTAGGTCCGAGTGACACCATCCCAGCCGCGGAACCGGCAACTTGCCCGCCACTTCCCGGACGCTGCGTCCTTCTTCGCACTGATTGTCCCCCACGCCCCCAGCGGGAGGCTTGACCGCCCCATCAGCCTGCTGCTTTCGAGGTATCGGCAACCCATGCCTCAACTGCGGCACGCTGGTAGCGAACAGCGCCGTTAAGCTTCAGGGCCATCGGCCCGATGCCAGCGGACCGCCAGTTTCGGAGGGTTTTGGGAGCCACCTGCAGCCAGACGGCCACCTCGCCGGTGGTCATGAGCTGCTCTGCGTTGCCTTGGTCCGTGACCGGTCCCAAGGCCTTCATTCTCGTTGTCATGGGGTCTTCTATGCGCCTCAAGCCCCGACGGGCGATCACCAATTTTATTGAAAGCGTGTTGTAAGCGCGTTGTGCGTCATCTTCGGGCATGAAAAACCCCTCCATATCGGGCAAAATCGCCGGAATAGAGGGGTTCCTGGAGCCCCCTGTCGGATTCGAACCGACGACCTACGCTTTACAAGAGCGCCGCTCTGGCCAACTGAGCTAAGGAGGCGTGCCACCAGTGGATCACAGGCCAGCCGCTCACTGGCTGCAGCCCGGATAACTTCGGTGCAGTGCTTGTTCAGGGACTTGAACCCCGGACCTCCCGCGCGTCAGGCGGGCGCTCTACCAACTGAGCCAAACAAGCCCGGCCTATGTTCCATCCCGCCGCCGTTGACCGGCCGGACCGGCCACGGGACATGGATCACCGAGCCGCCAGACTCCAAGGGCTGCGCATAGGCCTACGCAGCGGTGTCCAACCTTTTCTATGTGTGCGGAGGGGCCCGAAAACCTCACCGCTGGCCAGCCGTCAGGTGCGAAGCCGTTCGTTGACCACGGTGATGACCGGGCTATCCAGAATGATGTCAACGCCGCCCTCGTACTTCAGTGGCTCCGGTCCTGTCGGCAACTGCAGGAAGGCCTGACGCCCGTCCACGCGGTCCCCCGGGACCGGCGTGCCGGTGATCGTCCAGACCTGCACCCCGTCAGGCACCTTGACGGGCGGTTGCCGGCCCAGGTCCAGAAGCTTGCCGACAACGGCCGCAGGGGTGGAACGCTCGGTTGCGGCTGCCCGGAGAACCTCTTCGGCCGCGGTGACCGGGTTCTCGGGCAGATTGTTGGGCCCAGCAACGGGTCAGCCATGACCTCGGCGACGTCGACGACTAAAACGCCCTGCTGCCAGTGCCACACGTCCGACCACCACTTGCCGCCGGCCAGCCAGTACTCCCCGATGTTGGCTCGGGCGTCGCCCTCCACGCGGGTCACGTAGACGGTCAGGGTGTCCGACTCGACCCCCTGGTCGTCGACCTCCATGCAGTACACCTTGGCCAGAGTTCCGACCGCCAGGGCCTCCCACTGCTCTTCGGTTTCGATCTCGCGGGCAGCTGCCATGATGGGCCTTTCGTTGGAAAACAGTTCTGGCCCCATGTGTGCGGACCAGGCCGGTTCACTAGCCGGGCGTATCGGCCAAACTAGAAGATGCAACCTACGGCTGAGCACTCTTTCGCCGCGACGCCCTCAGGCGTATTCTCTCGCCATGTCAGACGATGATTTCAACTTCGATGACGCCATAGCGAAGAAGCATGAACTCCACTTGCTGAGCGAGAGCCACGCTCGGGAGCTGGAAGCCCACAGGGCCCTCGTGCGGCCACTGGTCGTGGCGTGGAAGACCGAAACCGAGGCTTCTGGGACAGTTCACTGGCAAGAGTTGGACGCCGGCGTGGGTGCCGCGTTCAGGGAATTCCGTTCAAGAGGGGGACGGGTCCGCTCGGATAAAAAGATATGGATACCACCCGAGCACCCAGCCATCGGCAAAGTGGGGCTCGATGAGTACTGTATGCCCGTCCCTGCCATCGAGTATCGCTTTTGGTCGTCCTACGAATCAGATCGGGCAAGGAAAGCAGTGCACGAGACCGAGTGCGAGACAGCAAGACGGCAAATGGCCAAGAAATGGGATGCCAAGTACCGGCGGTTTGACTGCATCGAATTCCATTCAGTGCCCAGCCAGATGTATGCCTCAAGAGGTTGGGTTTTTCACGATGCCCAAGATGGGCGCACGTACTTCTTTCAAGCCCCAAAAGCAACGTGGATGCCACCTCCTTCGCTCCAACAGATACGGGAGCGGTTGGTTGACATGTTGTACGAACATATGAGGAAGCACCATAAGAACCAGTTGGGCGTCGACCCAAAGGGACCTCCGGCAACCGCGTCGGGGTAACAGGATTTGAACCTGCGACCTCATCGTCCCGAACGATGCGCGCTACCAAGCTGCGCCATACCCCGGTGTTGCTGCGAGCCCTCTGCCAGGTTCGAACTGGCGACCTTCTGATTACGAAACAGACGCTCTGAAAACGTCGGCGGTGACCCCCAGGAAGAGAGCTGCTGCGAGGAGTGCTATTTGGGTGGCTCGAAGGATCGTCATGCCGCCAATGTGTGCGGATGTGACAGATACCTTCCCCGCGTGTACCCATAAGGACTGGCCCAACTCGTTCAAGGGGCCGTCATTGAACGGGGCTGCTTATGGTGCCGGTGTGGGAAGGGTTGAACACAGCATTCTCGCATCACCCCAGACTGCTTTCTGGGTTGTCTGCTTGCTCGCTTCGGCCAGGTAGGTGACGATCTTGAATCTGAAGACACCGGTCAGATCCACACTGACCTTTTGGGGCACTCCGGTGTTGAAGACGCCAAGGTCTTCGGTAGCGCCGCCCTCGCGTTCCAGGAGGAAGCGGGCCTTGACGGACGCCGAGCTGTCATCGAGACCGATGGTGGCCTCGAATGTCGTGCACTTGGTGTAGGCATTCCACAATGCCGTGCTTCGAACGCCGTTGCTGGCGAGTCGCATGATGAAACTTCTGGGGTAAACGTCTCCCGAGATACTTGCGGGGCCCCATTGAAAGCCGGTACAGCCCCCGGTACAGCCTCCGCTTTCAATTTCGGTCTGGACGTAAACCATGTCGGCCAAGTAGTACCAGGAGGGACTTGCAGCAGCTGGCCGGCTCGTAGCCGTTGGGCTGGGTGCGGTTGACGACGCGCTCGGGGTGGGAGTTGGCGTTGGCGTCGGTGTCGGGGTCGGAGTCGTGGACGGCGATGGTGTGGGGCTTTGCTCCGAAAGTGTTGGAGTTGGTGTGACAGCCGGCGGGGTCGCTACGGCTCCAGGGCGCAGCTGTGACATCACCAGGACCACGATCGCTGTCAGGACAGCAAGAACGAGCACCGCGGGCACCCAGTGTCGCCGTCTGGGAGCCGCCGCCGCGGCTGGCGCATGTTCCGGGGCAGACGGGACGGGGCGCGTAGCGCCGCCGTCTGCCATGACTGGAACCGCTGCAGTCAAGCCTTCCCGTTCGGCCCTGCGGAAGGCGTCGAACAGCTCCGACGCCGCAGGACGGCGCGCCGGGTCCTGGCTGAGCGCAGCCAGGATTTCGGCAGTCAGGGATCCTGCGAAGTTTCCGTCCGGAGTTCCCTGTCGCGGCGACCGCCCAGTGAAGAGCCAGAGAGCGACGGCACCGAAGGCCCAGATGTCCGAGGCCCTGCTGGCCGGCGCCCCGTCAAGGAGTTCCCGCGCCATGAACGGTCGACTGCCGATCAAGGCTTGCGATTTGGTCGCATCGGGGTCCAAGTGTGATTCAGCGATTCCGAAGTCTGCCACGTACGGCTCATGGTTGCTGTCAAGGAGGATGTTTGACGGCTTCAGGTCTCTGTGGATGATGGCAGCCGGCCCGTGCAGATAAGTCAGCGCTGACAGGACGCCCGTGAGGATCGCCACCTTGTCGGCCTCGGACAGCGTCCCGGACGCGCTGGCCGTCTGCAGATCTTGGCCTTCGATGTATCGCATGACCAGGTAGAGCTGCTCGTCCTCATTGATGGTGTCAATGACGGGAACGATGCGTGCGTGATTGAGCGGGGCCTGGTTCGATGCCTCCCGCTCCAGCCGCCGCCTGTTCCCGGGCCCGCCGACAGCGTTGTCGCTGAGCCCTTTGATGGCCACCACTCGGCCGTGTTTCCTGTCGAGCGCCTTCCAGACCTCGCCCATTCCCCCTCTGTCGATCAGTTCAAGGAGTTCGTATCTCCCGCTGTCGAGCAGTTGTCCTGCGTGCACCCTTACCGCCTCCCCGCCCCGCAGGGCGTCCAAGTTGCGCCGGTCATCCCCGGCGGTCAGTGGCTGTACTGTCACCGATCACGGCGGCGCCTTCGTCGAAACGGATGGGGTCCGCATCGCCAATCCTGATGATCGAACCCGACGACAGCGGGGTGGGTCCTGTGATTTTTTGTCCGTCAACCCTGGTCGGATTGGTGGTCCTCTCCAGGGGCTCCAGCACCCAACTGTCGCGCGAGTATCGGATGACGGCATGACGTGCGGAGATCGTCTCATGGATGGTGCGGATCTGGTTTTCCTCCCCCCGGCCCAGCCGGTAGGGAGCTTCACGGGGCCGGAGCGTCCATTCTTTCCCTTGGAACGTTATCCAGGCCAGTCCATTCAGGGGCTCGGTCCGCGAGATGTCATCCACGGGATTGCCCTCGGTGGTGATGGTTCGGGTCAACCCGTCCCGGGCCACTTCGTAGGACAGCTCCGGCCGAAGCCGCTTCCGGCTCTCGTCCGGCCAAACGGCAACCGGGACGGGATCTTCACCTGGCGGGTACCAGCCCTGTTTCAGTGCGTACTTGTGGCGATAGTCTGCCAGTTGCCGGGCAAATTCTGCGATGCCGAATTGCTGGGCAAAACGGAAGTCCTCGACAGGCATCGCCAAGGTTACTTTGCGGACCGGCATGACCGACCCGGATGGGCCTTTTACTCCGGTCTGGCGCAAGATGGCACGGTAGCGGAGGTTCATCCGCCAGGGTGTGAGGGGGCCCGCGTCCAGGTCCTTACGCAGGTAATCGCGCGCCGCGCTGAGGGTGCTGACGTTGTGCAGCCTTCCAACGTGGTGAAAGAAGAAAAAGGCTGCGGCCACGGGCAGGGCGATGAAGAAACCGATGACGACAAGAAAACCGACGAACTCGTTCACGTCATCTTCCTCCACGCCGGCACCGTTGGAATCTGGGATCAGCGTACTGCGTGCATCCTCTCGCGTGAATAAGTGGCGCGTTGATGACGTCCCCGGGTCGCAGCTCTGAAGAACGGCTGCATCGGTTCCACCTCACTACGGCGCGTTGCGAAGGGTTAGGCTGCCTGCGGGTGGGCGATGCCGCGTGTCCCGGCAAGAATCCGCTCTATAACGCCTGCGGCCCAGGCTGGGGAGAAGTCCTGGGCGAGAGAGCCGCCGGCCGCCTCATACGAGATGACGGCATCGGCGAAGTCTGCGCCGAGGACCGGATCGGTCAATTCGATGATGCGTTGCCCGGAAGCGAGACGGAAAACCTCTTTGCGCAGATGCGGGGAAATAGTCCGTGGGTCGGTGGTGTTGGCGTAGGTCAGCGCCTCTTCCAGGCGCGTGTCCGATGGCTCGGTCCCGGCATGGAGGTACAGCGATGCGGCGAACCGGAAGTCACTGCTGGTGCCGATGCGCTCGAGCTCGCGTTCTTTGAACCAGTCGTATGTCATGAGTTGAATGTGTACGGCGAGAACCCTGCTGCGCCACGGGAAGCTCCAGTCCGGCATCCGCACACATGACGGACATGACCTCCAAGACTGCCGTTGACCTGGCCAGAACCGCATCCCGTCTGGCATCCGCCCGCGCCTACTTCGCCCGTCTGGGGTTCCTTCACGCTACCGGGCCCACCTCGCCCGACGGCGGACCGGAACTGCCCGGTGTGGACCTGCCGGAGGTCACCGGTCAGATCCGTTTCATCGACGAGCACGGCCACCGTGTCACCGCATACCGCCGCGGCCGCTCCAACTGGGTCCTTGACCACACAGACCACGCCGGCGGCGAAGTCCTCCGTTTCTTTTCTACTCCCCAGCTGGTCAGGGAGCTGAACAACCGCAGCGAAATCGCTGTCGAGGTGACCAATGGGATTACTGCCTGAACCGGCACCCGCCGGCGACCTGCTGAACGAGGCCCTGGAGAAGGTTGCCCCGGGCAGCGTTGAGGCCCGGGCGCTCCACCGCGGCCTGCGCCAGCTGGAAGGCTTCGCGGGCGAGGACCTGGCGGCGAAATCGGTACGGGCAGTCTCCGAGGCAATCCTCACCGCACGCAAAATTACCGGTCGCAGGGACAGGGTCAAATTGCCTTCCCGGGGGTGACCCGCAGCCCGTTCGTCGCCCGTCCGTACACATGGGCCTTATGCACTCAGAACAAGCCTCGTCCGGCGCGAACACCTTCGCCGTCGCAGACGCCACCACCTTTGAGGAGCTCGTCGAGCTCCTTCATCAGATCAACCGAGAGCACCTCGTCTCCCACGTCGCCATCATCGCCCAAGGGCGCATGTATTCAGCCTTCCACATCGAAAATCAGGGGTGGATCATGGAAGACGGCAGTCCCGAAGAACGGATGATCCTCAGCCGCGGCCAGTGGGCTTACAAACCTCTTGCTCTCTCCCGCATCTGGAGCGGCCCTTACACGGTGCTGTATGTCGAGGGTGTCCAGTGAACGCCCTCGAAGCAATCCGCGCCAGACTGAGTGCGGTTGGCCCGGCAGCGTGGGCTGTGATGGACGTCAATGATCCCGGCGAGGGCGTGAACTTCATCGACGTCTACGCAGAAGAGGACGGCCTTCCGATGATTTGCCGGATGCCCGACCCTGCCGAGTACTCCACCAGGGAGGGACTTCAGGCCGATGCCGCCTTCATCGCCCACGCACCATCGGACATGACCAAGCTCCTCAGCGCCATCGACGCCGGCCTGGAACTGGCCGACAAGGCCGCAGCACTCTGCCCTCCGGGGGACTGGCCGGAAACTGGCGGGATGGCCGAAGCGGCGATCGCTGACTGGGGCCGGGCATACCGCGCCGCGGTCGAAAAGGCTCTTGGGGGTGCGGCATGACGTTGCGCCTCCAGGCTGCGCTCCGCGCGGACAACGAGTCCCAATTCGACACCCAGGAAGACCGGGTGCGGGCCATCATCGCCGCTGTAGAAGACCACGACCGGGCCGACGGCATTCTCCGCCTCACCGCTGAGTCAGTCCGGGAGCTTAGCGACAGTGCTTGGAAGAAGGGCTACCAGGCCTGCTACGAAGGCCAGCAGCGACACAGCCCTTACCAGGCTCCCCGGGCAGGCTCCACGTCCGACACATAGCCTGGTCTCCGCATGGTTGTTGGAGACAGGCCGGCGGTGATGCCCCGGCATAATCCCAACAGAAGGACAGACATGGCCGAGATACCCGAAGGCTACGAGCCTGCTCAGAACGCCGCCGCCAAGGACTACGTGATGGAGGCCCTCTACGCGGAGTTCGAAAGGCAGGGCATCAATACCGGCCAGGATGAAGATCCGAATGCACCGGAGATGATCGACTTGGCCGACGCCATCGTCGAGAGTCTGTTGAAGGTTTGTGTCGTCGTCCCCCAGGACCTCAAAAGCCCATACGAGGTACATCGGGAAGCCCTGCCGGGGTAGAGGGAAGGCGCCCGGCACGGGCTAAACCCCCGCCTGCCCGTTGCCGGCATCCCACACCCACGATGTAATTCATACCAGTTTTTACGGTCAGAGGGGCGCTAAGGGTCTAATTTGCGGGGCTTTTCTGCCCCTGGCTGAGCCATCCGAACTTCCCGTCCTCAGCCCGTTACCGATCAAGGCGGCGAAGGCCGTTCTGCTAGCGGGTTTTTCGCTGCTTCAGCCAGCAAGCGACTCCTAGTTCCGCGGCTTTGTCTGGGTCTGTGCAAACCCCGGAGGCCGTGAAGGCGGTTGCCGGAACACTGTTGGGTGTGGGTTCGGGGACTTCGCGGAGAAGCCACCCCTGGTCCTTGCGGAAGCGCTCTGTGAAAGGTATCCGTTCCACATGCGTGTGGCGCGGACGGGCGAGTAGCCATTTCTTTTTCTGGTTTGGAGTCGTGTCGGCTCCTCCGCTGTGGATGATCCGCTCCGCCATTGCGGCTGCTTCCTCGAGGTCCCGGTGCCCCCAGAAAGCCAAGGCCAGCTGCTCCGGGTCGGCGTGCACGGGGTAGCCTCCCGACAGGGCCGGGGACACAAAGTGCCATGTTCTTCCTTGCAGGAAATCCAACGGGGTAGGCCGGAGCCCCTCGTCGATGCCCGGCTGCCGTGCTGCCTCTTCCACAAAGTCCGCCAAGGCTTCAATGTCCGCGGTTGTGCGGGCCGGGTCCTCCCATTCGTACGGACGGTCTTCCCAGTAGTCATCCACTGCCCAATACCACCGCGGTGTGCGCCGTTCAGCTTCCGACGGCGCGTCGGAGTGCTCAGCCGGCCAGACGGCCACGCGGCTTCCGACCTTCTTAGTGGCTACCAGGCCCGTTGACTCCAGCTGGTCCACCATACGCGTGACGGACTTCGTGTCCCGGTCCGGAATGACCCCGGCCAGATCAACTTGGAGAATGCCGGGACGGTTCCTGACAGCTTCCAGGATCGCCGTGAAGCGGCTGTGATCTTCTTTGTGCTGAATTGCCATGGCAAGGCGTTCGCCGTGAACCACCGGCGCGGCGTCGGCGTTGCGGCGGTGGTGTGATTCCAGGACCGTATCAAGGTCATTGTCGGGCTTGTCGCCGAACTGGGGCCGGTAAGGCTGCCGGGCAGCTTCCAGTGCGAACTGTTCAATGGCGATTACGCGGTCAATCACGTCCAGTCGCCCGAAAATCGACGCCAGATATAAGGCAACCCGGTCGGGGGCAACAACATGAGGTCCGCTGGCGCGGGTTG
Source organism: Pseudarthrobacter oxydans (assembly GCF_013314975.1). Classification (GTDB taxonomy): domain Bacteria; phylum Actinomycetota; class Actinomycetes; order Actinomycetales; family Micrococcaceae; genus Arthrobacter; species Arthrobacter oxydans. The sequence continues at coordinate 66,143 of NZ_JABTYH010000016.1, forward strand.
TCATGCGGTAGCGCTGAGCTTCCTCGTCGAGCGCCTGGGCGGCAATGTCCAGTGCCCCTAAGTAGTCTTCCTCCCTGACAGCCTGCTGGAAGCGTCCCCACCTGAATCTCGGCAGCTCTCCCAGGACCGACATCCGGAAGTCATCCAACATCTTGTCGCGCCTAACTGGTATGTACACAGTCCGTCCTATCCTCGGCAGAGGTTGCCCCGGAACATCCTATGGTTTCTGTCCCTGGTCATGGTGCCAGCTGCCTCATCCTGACGGATGCCCCGGACATGCCATCAATGGTTAGCCGTCCAGGTGTCGGATCGACGAGCGATGTTGTAGACGACGTCGACCCAGGAGGTCGGGAAGACAGGTGCCCCAGCGATGGCCGCGCGCAAGTCCTCGCCCGCGACCAAGTACGGGGACGAGCTGGTCACCCCGATCGTCGACCACACCGCGACAAGGGGCTGGACCTCGAGTTCCATGCGGGCGGCCCGCGCCAGGTACTCGCCCGCCAGGCCGGCGTCGCGGCCAATCGATTCGATCCACTTCTGCCGGTACCCGTCCGCGTAGACGGCCTCGTCCTTGGCGGTCACCTCATAGCTGCTGGCCTTGGTGTTGACCGCATGTATCCCGGTCGGCCCGATGACCAGGTGGTCGATGTCTTTCCGCGGGCTCAGCGGAACCGAGTGCAGCGCCCGGTAGCCTTCCCGCTCCAGGCCCGCCAGGACGCCGGCTGTGCGCTGCTCCCCCGCTACCCCTGCCTTGTAAGAGGTGTCGTCCAGGTTCTCGATGAGCTGGCCGGGGCGGTTGGCGGACAGGTCGAGCCAGGGCACAACCTGTGATGCCCGCGGAGCAGGAGTCGGAACCGCCTCGACGGCAGCAGGACCGACTGGCGCCGTAAATGGCTGCGTGTTGGGAGACAGCCCGGCCAGGGCCTGCCGGAGCAGTCCCGCCGTGTCGCCGGATTCGGGGACGGCGGCGAGGGTGGCCAGGTCCAGGTAGCCTACCTTGGACCCGTCCGGCAGGTTGATGTACAGCCGGCGGAGCTCCTTGAGTTTCCACGGGTTGTAGACGAAGGTCGGCGCCTGCTCGGGTGCGGGCTGTGGTTCAGGCCGTTCAGTGACAGCCACCGAAGAGATTGCCTCCGGCTCAGTCGCGGGCTTCATCCAGGCGAACGGATCCATGCTGTGCTCCCTCGGGGTCGTTTGCCAGGAAGCATGCGTAGGTCACTCGCGAGACGGCAGTGTCGTCTTCTCCACGTAGCGTGACCGGCCTGATGTCCGCTTGGGCCGGACGGCTTCCTTGGGGGCGGGCGCCCCCTCGTAGGTCTTCATGTACCGGTAAAGGGTGGCCTTGGACCAGCCGACGGTTTTGGCGGCGTGCTCGGCGGTCTTGCCCTGCGCCATCAGCTCTCGGGCTGTGTTCACCCGGTCCCTGGCGATGGACTCCTCCATCGGCGCCGGCCCGAACCGGACGCCCCGCTTCTGGGCGCTGATGACCCCGGCCCGCACCCGCTCGTTGATGAGCTCCCGCTCGTACTCGGCCAGCGTGGCCATGATCGCGAGCTGCATGCGGCCCTGGACACTGGTCGGGTCCAGGTTGTCCATGATGGAGTACAGCTTGATGCCCCGGGCCGTGAAGTCGTTGACGGTGTTCAGCACATCGATTACGGAGCGGCCGATCCGGTCCAGGCGCCAGAAGTAGATCTCGTCATCCTCCCGGGCGTAGTCCATCAGGGCCTTCATGCCGGGGCGCTCCTTGGCTTCCCTGGCGCCGGAGAGCTCGTCGGTGAAGATCCGCTTCGGATCGACGCCGGCATTGATGAGCGCTTCGACCTGCATGCTGGCGTCCTGGTCCGAGGTGGAGATGCGGGCGTATCCGAGTTTCATCGAAAGCTCCTGTCGTAGCAGTCCGGGTTTCCTTGAGGACTTGTGAGACAACAACTTGTACCGGCTTGGTGAGACATTTATAGCTCCAGAACGGCGCAAAAACGGCTATTGGGGCATCGGTCCTATTACCTATAGTTCGTGAGACGATCCGGGAAGTCTCTCCCGCCGACTTGCCCGTCGTTCGCCCGTAGACTTCGTTCCGTGATCAAACTCCCGGTGGATGACCAAGACGAGGTTGAATTCAGCAGGTGGATCATGCGGCTGTTTGATAGGTCGTCTGACATTGATGAGGCCTTAACTCCCCTGCTGGATCCACAGGATGGCTCACGCCTCTGCCGGGACGATGAGAGGATCGAGCATTATCCGGTGTCCGGCTATGCGTCAGGGCAGCTGGCCGTGGCCTCCGGATGCATCGCCTCCCTCAAGCAGATGATGGTCCGTGAGTCGGAAACAAGGGTTGATATGCTGGCCAGCCCGTTCGGCGCCTATACCTTGATTCGCAACTCCTTGGACGCCGCAGTTGTTGCACTTTGGCTCCTGGAACCAGTCAACGGGACCTTGCGGATAAAACGCAGGATCATGCTAGGCGTCGATGAAATTAGCAACACTGCTGCTTTCCGGGTAGCCATGGGACAGCCATCGCCGAAACAGAAGCGTCGCGCCCGGATGCAGGAGGTCGCAATTCTCGCTGGGCTTGGTAGCTGGAATCCTTTGAGCAAGTCCGCAAAACTGCCCTCAACGACGCAGATGCTCACCGAGATTGAGCGGTGGCATCCGAACGCTGTCATGCCCTGGCTGGCGGCGTGGCAACTCGCGAGCGGACATGCACACGGGAAGCTATGGGCCCACCTGGCCTCACACGAGCTACAGGAAGTGGGAGGCACCCGCACCGAAACCGGCGCCCACTTCCGGATGACCATCCGCTATGGAATGCTCACCGCTGTGCTATTCGAGGCAGTCCAGCTGCTCGAGACAGCGGGCAAGCGCTACATTGAGCTATCGAGCCGTCAGTGAGCCCTGACATCCGCCGCCCCTGGACGTTCGCCGCGGTGTGCGTCATGGTCCCGGCGCTGCCCCTGCTGGTGTTCAGCCTGGCAGATCCCATCATCCAGCTGCTGCCATGGTATGCAGCCGTCTATCTGCTGATCGGGGCCTGCATCTTCGGACCCGTCGGAAAACTTCCGCCGCTGCGGCAGGCCGTGGCGTTCCTGCTGCCCGGCGCCCTGCTCGTGGGGGCCGGCCTTCTGGATCTCGGCTTTTGGGCCGGTGGCTGGCTGCTCGGGCTCCCGGCCTGGGGGCTGCTCCTGAGCAGGTGGACTCCGGAGAACCCGCTCCCGGCCGTGCAGCTGCTGAAGTTCCTGGGGCTCCTGCTGCTCGGTATGGCGCTCTTCACCTTCAACGCCACCTGGGTGATCTTCAGCCTCACAGTGTTCCTGCTGCCGGCCATCCCGCTCCTCCGTCTGGCCCGACGTAGCTACAAGGACGGACAACTGCAGGCCGCCGTGGAGGTACTTCTCTCGGTGGCCGCCGTTGTGGTGGCCGTAGCGCTTCCAACACCGGCCGGGTCATGGAGTTCGCCCTGGATGCACGCCGGCGGCGCCGCCACCGCAGGGCTCATGATGGTGTTCTGGGCTGGCTTTCCCCGCCATTCCGGGCCTCTCAAATTGAAGCACGGGGCCATTGTCTAGGTCCTCAGCCTGACGCCACCTCGACCAGAGGAGGCCACCCGGCTAACCGACTCCACCATTCAGCAAAACAATTCGAAGGGCGACCTCGTCATGGACCGTGGAGGCTCCGACGGCCGTCCGCGAATTGCGCCTAGCCCACCTGGGCATCATTCCACGCCCGCTTGAGTCCGCCGCAACTTACGAACGGCCGTTGACGAAGTTTCGGCCGCGTGCCAACGTTGGCTTATGTCGGCAGCTACTGTACGAATCGCTGCAATCCAGGCCACTCCGGTAATCCTCGATGCAGAGGCAACGGTAGCGAAGGGACTCATTCTCCTAGGTGAGGCATCGGCGGCAGGCGTGAAACTCGCGGTTTTCCCGGAGCTGTTCGTTCCCCTGTACCCGTCAAGCATTTGGGCTTACAACGCGGGCCGCTTCGACGGGTTTGATGACACCTGGGCCCGTCTCTGGAACGCCTCTGTCGACGTACCGGGACCCCAGATCGACCGCTTCATCTCCGCCTGCGCGGAGCATGACATGTACTGCGTGCTTGGAGTCAACGAAAGGGAGTCCACCAGGCCGGGAAGCCTTTACAACACGATGGTCCTACTTGGCCCTGAGGGCTTGCTCCTGAAGCATCGCAAGCTGATGCCCACCATGCATGAGCGTCTGTTCCATGGCATTGGTGACGGGCAGGACCTGTCTGTCGTCGATACGCCGCTCGGTAAAGTCGGTGGCCTCATTTGTTGGGAGAACCGCATGCCTCTGGCTCGATATGCACTCTATCGACAGGGCGTGCAGATCTGGGCAGCTCCGACTGCCGATGATTCCAAGGGCTGGCTCTCCACGATGGCTCATATAGCGATCGAATCGGGCGCCTACGTGGTGTCGGTCCCCCAGTACATTCCCCGATCCGCCTTTCCCGATGACTTTCCCGCCCAACTCCCTGACGGTGATAACGCGCTTGGACGTGGTGGTGCCGCAATATTTGAGCCAGTCAACGGACGCGCCATAGCCGGCCCCCTCTACGACGATGAGGGGATCGTTATCGCCGACATCGATCTAGGCAGGTCTCTGGCTGCCAAGCGATACTTCGACGTCGTGGGGCATTACAGCCGCGACGACGTCTTCCGCTGGCCTGGCTAAACCCAGCCCGGCTGCCAAGGCTCCCCACCGCTCCGACGAACGACTGCTCACCAGGGGCCATAGCACCTAAGATCCATTCGGGTTGGGGGCCAGTGGACCAAGCAGGGCGTCCTTCAGTTCCTCACTCATGCCAGGCGGAACCTCAAGGTCGACGCCCATGGCCAGGACCGAGCGACTGATGAAATTTCGTGCAGCGGCGGTCATCGTGATGTTAACGATCTCGCGGTCACTGAAACCCAGGTCGCGTAAGCGCTGCGTGTCTGCGTCCGTCATGGCGGCCGCGTCCGTGCAGACCCTCACGGCGTAGTCCATCATCGCTACTTCAGCCTCGGACAGGTCGGCATTATGAAAGTCTCTTGCGATGGCCAGGAGTTGCTCTTCCTTGAAGATGCGGAGGGACTTCTCACCGTGGGCCAACCTGCAATGTGTCGAGCCGATAGCTTGGGAGGCAGCCAGCGTTACCAGCTCATAGCACCGTGTCCCCAGCGGTTTGCTGACGGCTTTGAGGAGCGATTCGGCGGCCAGGTACGCTTCCGGGTTCAAGCTCAGCGCCTTCGTGTAGCTAGGCACATATCCAAGCGACCGTCGGTCGTCCTCGTAAATTTCAGCAACCAGGCCAGTCGCCTCGGCTTCAGGCGTCATCCGCAGGATCGACATGGGAACTCCTTCGATCAGTCGGCCGCAGCCGACAGCCGGTACTACCTCTCCCAGCCTGGAGGTCATGATGTGGACCCATTGTGGCTTCTGCCGGAGGCATAGTAAATGGCTGAAACCCCCGTTTATGGAATCCCCGGGAGTCGTGACCAGGAAGGCGGATTGATACCCGATGCTAAGCATGCTTATGATAGATCCAATCGGATGGGGATCCGGTGGTGTGAAGGGGAATCGAGAAGGGTGCGCTCAGTGAACGGGGCGCACCTTTTTCGTGCTCGGGCGCTGCGGAGTTGCTTCCAAGAATCAAAGTGGCACGGTCCTGGACTTTCGGCATGCACCCCTTAGTGGCGATCGGCCTGGTGTTCCTCGCCGCGATTGCCTGGACGGTCACCATCGTCACGCTGCTGATTGTGGTGGTCAAAGCCCGGCGCCGGCCGCCATCCCAGGTCAGACGCGCGGCCCAGAGGACGGAGATGCCGGGCTCCGATGAAAGGGCCGCTTAGTCGGGTCTGGGCGCCTAGCTGATGACGCGCCTGATGAGTGCAGCTGCATCCTGGACGGCGTCGTGGGCCATGGTCAGTGGTTCAGGATCGCCGGCTACCGTCAGGCCGGTAATGTCCCAGAGCCCGAAGCTGGCCCAGCGGGGCTCATAGAAGGACCACCAGGAGAGGCCGGCGTAGTCTCCGGTTTCAAACATGGACCGCGCCCACTGCTGGGTGGAGGCCCGGTCCCGGGAGACAACGTTGCTGGGGCGCAGCGACCATTCCTGCAGCGCCGCCGGGTCATCCAGATCCAGGATCGGCGGATCCCCCTCGTGCTTCACCAGTGCCTTCCGGGTGCCGTATGGGGTCCCTGGCGGCGGGGCCAGGATGTCGGAGGTCCACACCGGGTACCGGCCGAACGCTTCCGCCGCCGCACCTTCAGCTGAGTCACCCACGTAGAGCACTGTGTATTCCCGGTCGGGGTCGTCCACCCTGCCGGCTCCCTGCCGCGGCCAGATGTAGAGCGGGTGACCGTTCTCCGCCGGGTTCGAGGCGTCGGGATGCCAGTTGAGTACGCGCCAGAACTCCACCTAGGCGAACGCTCCCTGTTCGAAGGCCCGGATCGCCTCGATCACCGGGGCGGCGCCTTCGAGCCGGTACACGTCGATGGGGCGGGCTCCCAGATGGGGGTCCTGGCCTTCGAGCCACAGCCTGGCCTGGGCGGGGGTGAACGCGCTGTGCAGGTGGCCCACCAAGGCGTCCAGGTCGGCGAGCTGCGCCCGGTTTTCTTCGTTCGGCGCATCCTGCCCGGAGACCCACCGGCCGGGCCTGTCCTTGTTGACTCCGAGCAGGGCCGCCACTGCGTTGTTGCCGAGCGCGTTCACAAGGCGCTGGGTGATGGCCCGCGGGCCGTAATCCGGGGCGTCTTTCAGGCCCGCCAGGTTGACGGTGACCGTCTTGGCCGGGGCCTTGCCGCGGCGGACGACGCGGCGGGGCGTTACTTTGAACCCCTTCGGGAGAAGGATGACACCGTTCCGCATCGTGACCGTGGTTTCCCGGCCATCACCCTTCAGGATCACGGTCTGCTCCGCGGCCTTCCGCTGCTTTTCCATAGCCCAACACTATCTGTTGGGCAGGCTGGGCGGTAGGGTCGGCGGCAGCCGAAGAGCGGGCGGGCTTGGGCAGCGGCGTTACGTCGCTGTGCGAAGTGCGGTGCGTCTGTCTCGCACCATCACCCGTAGCTGCTCTCGTTTGAGGTCAAACAAACCGATTCCTTCTATGAGGTCGCTTAGCTTTCGGTATCCGTAGTTGCGGGGGTCCAAAGACGCCTGATTGCTGATGTGGGCTCCCACTGAGGACAGGTGCGCCCATCCATCATCCCCACTGGCTGCTTCGACGGCGTTCCGTATCAACAGCACAAGGCGGGTGTCGCTCCGAAGCTTCTTCGAGTCGACCTCACCTCCCGATGCGGCCTCCGGGCTTACCGGCGGCTGCCCGAGTCCCTCGACGTAGGTGAACAGCGAACAAGCGTTGACGAACGGTTCCGGCGTTTTCCTCTCCCCGAACCCATACACCTTCAAGCCATCCGCCAGGATGCGCATGACCAGTGGAGTGAAGTCCGCGTCGCTGGACACCAGGGCGAATCCGTCAACCGAGCCGGACTGAAGCAGATCCATAGCATCAATCACCATCGCCATATCGGATGCGTTCTTACCGGCGCTATAGGCGAACTGCTGCATGGGACGAATCGCGTAGGGGTGAAGAACGGCTTCCCACTGCTGAAGTTGAGGGCTCTTCCAGTCACCGTAAGCACGCCGAACATTAGCGACACCATGTTTGGCGACCTCAGCGAGGATGACGTCAACCTTAGATGCCGGCGCGTTATCAGCATCGATGAGCAGAGCGATGTGCTTCTCGTCAGAGTTCATTCGTTGAGGATGTCGGCCGAAACGGAGGCGCGTCAACTTATCGATTACCCCGTGCAAAGATCTTTGTCCTTCAATACGGATCAGCCAGTCATCCCGGTATAGCTCCTCGCTCGCGCAGCTACTCCGCCCCGCCCTCATCCTGCAGCTCGCCGGCCGCGATCCTCTCTGCGGTGCGCCGATAAGCCTCAGTGATGTAGTCCTCGATGTCGTTGGCCCCGATGCGCCACACGCCCCTTCCCCCGACCTGGATTCCGCGAAGCTCCCCTGTCTTGATGAGCCCCCGGATCAGACTGGCCTTCACGTTCAGCTCCTCCGCCGCCTGCTCGATCGTGAGGAATCTACGGGGGTTCTTTGGTTCGTCGGTCACCGGTTCATCCTATGCGCGGTGTGGCCTTGGATCTCGGTCGTGTCGCCGTTGTGGCCCGCGCCCGGCCGTGGACCCCCCCACGGGGAATCAACTCAAGATCGACACAAGAGATTCCGAGGATTGACCGAATCCCTTCCCCCGCTCCCTCCTGGCTTCCTAGAGTGTTTTAAGGCATCAACGACTACGTCTGGGGGACGTATGAGCACGAGTGGAATCCAATCCCGTATGCAGCCGAGCATGGCACGGCCACGGCCAGCAGAGCTGAGGAAACCAGAGGAACTGCCGCGTCAGGCCGCCGGAGCTCTTACGCCAAAGGGGCGGGAGCATGAGGTGCGGCGGCTGATTCGCGACCTCGCTGCCCTTGCTGCTAACCGCGGTGCGCAGGTCTCGTAGATCATGAAACAAATCTTCGATACGACCCACAACTACAAAACCGACACCCCCTCCGCCAAGCCCGACGCCGACAGGGACAGCCAGATCCTGCGTGCGGACCATGAGCTGCTGTGGACCAAAAGGCTTCCCGCATCCGAGCAGATTTTCGCTCCGAAAGTGACACCTCGCAAGACTGAGTACCTCATCTTCACGGACGCCAATAGCGACAGATTCTGCTACGGCAGCGATGCCATCACCAGCTCCTACACAGACTGGGTGAAGACGAAGAGGCCGAGGTCGAGGGCTCTGGTCGAGGCCATCGCTGGGCTAAACCCTGAGCAGCGGGCCCGTTACCTCGACCCTCCATACACCATCGGTAGTGCGATGATTTGGCCGGTTCGAAGCAAGGACTACCACACCGTCAACAGAGTACGGGGGAGGAACATACTCATCGCGGATCGGATGGATCTCACGCTCGAATGCATCCAGCTCCACTACGCAAGGAAAGCCGGTCACCCTCTCGAAAAAGCAACTACCGCCTACGACGACTTTTTCGAACTGTTCGGCACCTTCAAGGGATTCGTAGAATTCTTCCACTTTCAAGACCTGATAAAGCCCGGCACCGACTACCAGAAGATCGAGTACTTTCTGAGGCCGAACAACTTCAAGCGTGCCGCAACCCCGGCTACAACAGATGAGTACATCGAGTACCGGGAGAACATCCTGGCGTTCATCAAGAAACGGACCGAACGGATGGCCGACTGGGTCATAAAGAATCGCCCCGACGTTGAGGTTCGCCAGTAGCGTTGCAGGACCTCAAAGGACCCAAGGCGAAACCCTAACGACGGCCTAGTAGTCGATGGCCTTCCGGTCCATGGACTTGAGCGCGGCGAGCCGTGCTTCCACTTCGGTCTGCTCACCGAGGTCTTCGAGGGAGGCGAACTGGGCATCCAGGGATGAGGCGGCGAGTTCCTGCTGGCCGCGGACCGTGGCTTCCTGGCGGCGGATGCGCTCCTCGTACCGGCCGATGGCCGATGTCGGGTCGCCAGCGTCGAGAGACTTGAGCGCCTCATGGACTTGGGACTGGGCGGCCGCCGTCCGGGACCGGGCCACCAGCTCGTTGCGCTTGGCGGTGAGCTCGTGCAGCTTGCCCTTCATCTGGTCGAGCCCGCCTTTGAGCTTGTCGACGATCTCGTTCTGCGCGGCCAGGCCCGGCTCCTGCCCCTTGGCCGTCGACTCGGCGGTCATCTGCCGCTGAAGAGCGAGCCTGGCCAGGGCATCGAACTTGTCGGCGTCCACACCGTTCCCGGCGGCCCGGAACTCATCAGCTTTCCGGGAGGCGGCAATGGCCTTGCTGCCCCAGGAGTTGGCGTCGTTCACGGCCCGCCTGTAGTCCTCTTCGGCCATGCGGACGTTGCCGATGGTCTGCGCGACTGCGGCTTCGGCTTCGCGGATGTTGGCCGAGTAGTCCCGGACCATCTGGTCCAGCATCTTCTGCGGGTCTTCGGCGGAGTCCAGGAGGGCGTTGATGTTGGCATTGGCCAGCTGGGCAACGCGGGCGAAAATACTCTGCTTCACGGGGATCTTTCTATCGATCGTCGGGTTCAAATTTTATGTGTACGGCACCATCAGGGGCCAGATGCAGGGCGCCTCTGTGTGCCGGTCTACCCCCGCCTGTCGGCAGCCCCGCGCCCAGATGACCCGTCCGGCTAGAGCGGCCGGCCGAAGGGATAGTCCACCCACGCCCCCGCGCCTTCTTCCGGGCATGCCCGGCCGGCACCATCTCGCGCGGACCGGTAGTCCGCGGGGAAGCGGGCTCCCCGAAGCACGGCGTTCAAGTCAACGCCGTATTCCTCTCGTCCGTCGGCGAAGCGCGCGTCATAGTGAATGCTGCGGTAGCGGCTTCTCAACCAGCGATGAGTCTTCCACGTTGCTGTGGCCCGGATAGCAGTCGGCATTTCTGAAGTCATACCTTCATCCTCGCTTCTCAAATGGCTACCTAATCACTCCCATGCCTTGTAGATGGCGTGATCTGCACAGGCCCAGAGGGCCGCCACGAGAATGAGGGCGCTCCCCCAGCAGTCTCATCAAGCGTCGCCCACAGGCTGCTTAGGGCGGTTTCCAGCCGTGCGGCCCAGGCGACCCCTGTGGAAGCTCCCGCGAGGAACCCTCCAAACCAGGCATATCCTGCTGCGCCCAGCGCGACCCACACAGCGATGAACAGCACGAGAACGACGGATCCCATCCACCGCCTGGTCACGCCAAAACGGACGAGGACTGCACCTGCGAGCAGGCCCGCGACCATGGCCCCGAGTTCAAGCAGCACCTGCTGTGTTGGCAGAAACACCATCACCGCCACAGTAGCCATTAGGACCAATCCGCTGAATATTAGCGCTCCCTTCCAGGGGCGCCTGCGACTAATTCCCACCATTGCCGCCTTTCGAAGGCTCATCATTTGGCGGCGAGTTCTTTGCGACGGAAGGTCCCGGCAATGGAGAGCTTCTTGCCGTATTCGATGGACCCGTACCGGAAGAGGTGGACGGCGAGGCGGAGGATGAGGAGCCCGACGATGAACAGTTCGGCGATCACGATGGTGGCCTCCATGCCGGAGAGGGTGCCGAAGCCGTTGCGGAGCATGGCGGTGACGGGGGCGGTCAGCGGGAAGTACGTGAACACCTGCACGATCACGGAGTCCGGGTCGGAGATGATGAGGCTGAACGTGTAGAAGGGGATGAACATGGCGGCCATGAGTGGGCCGAAGATGGTGCCGGCTTCTTTTGCGGTGGGCATGATGGCGCCGATGGCCACGAGCACACCGGTGAACAGGGTGAACCCGCCCAGGAGGAGCAGCGCGCCGGTGATCATGGGGCCGGGCTCGATGATCAGCGAGGACAGGTCCATCTCCGGCAGGGCCAGGGAGTCGCGGAAGAACAGGTAGCCGGCTGCGATCGGGGCCAGGAAGACGAGCATCTGGACGAGCCCGACGGAGAACAGGGAGATGATCTTGCCGGTGATCAGGGTGGTCGGGTTCAGGGTTGTCAGGATCATCTCGGTGACCCGGTTCTCTTTCTCCTCCAGGGTGGAGTTCAGCATCTGGTTGGAGAGCAGGATCATGGCCACGTAGAACAGGACCAGGAACAGCAGCGGCGGGATGACTGATTCGATGCCGCCGGAGGGCTTCCCGTCCCGGTACGTTTCGGAGTCGAAGTCCACTCCCCCGGACAGGGCTGCGGTCAGGCGCGGGTTGGCGACCTGGGACTGGGCGGCGGCGTTGAGCAGCTGCTCGGCCACGGCCTCGTACTTGCCGTTCTCGAACATGCCCTTGTCGGCGCCGTAGACCTTCACCGGTTCCGTGGAAGGGTCCGCCGGGTAGTCGAAGTACGCCTCGGAACTGCCGTCCTTCACCGCTGCGATGGCCGCGTCCGGGTCGGTGGCGGTCTTTCCGCCGGCGGCCTGGGCCATGCCGGCGGGGATGATGCCGGAGGCGTCCGTGTACGTGAAGGACAGCGACGCGTTCTTCTGGGCGTCGGCGCTGGCCTCGGTGCTGGAGTTGGAGGCGTAGATCAGGACGAAGAGCAGCACCAGGAGCACCGGGATCGACAAGGTGGCGATCGCGAAGCCCTTCTTCTTGATGGTCCGGGTGAATTCGAACCCGACGACGGTGCCCAGGTTGTGCTGTGAAAATGCCATTACTGGACCTCTGCCATCTGCTGTTCGCCGTAGACCTGAATGAAAATCTCCTCCAGGGAGACCCGCGCGGTCGTGAAAGACCGCACCGCAACGCCGGCCTCGACCAGCTCACGGAGGACGCCCGTCTCGGTAGCCCCAAGACGCGGGGCCAGCTCAGCCCGGCCGCCGGCATTGGTGACGACGTCGTACAGTGCCGAGGCGGGCAGGATGCCCTCGAAGGTGACCCGGTAGAGGGTGCCGCCGAACTGCTCCTGCACCTCGGAGACGGTGCCGTAGGCGCGGGCAGTGCCGTCTTTGAGCAGGATGACCCGGTCGCAGAGCCGCTCAACTTCCTCCATCTGGTGGGTGACCATGATGACGGTCGCGCCGGCCAGCTTCTGCTCCTCGATGATGTCCATCAGCAGGCGCCGGTTCACCGGGTCGAAGCCCTTGGTGGGCTCGTCCAGGATGAGCAGCTCCGGGTCGTTCATGATGGTCACGCCGAGCTGGACTTTCTGCTGCTGGCCGCCGGAGAGCTTATCCAGCCGGACCGCGGCTTTGTCGACCAGGCCGACCCGCTCCAGGTACTCCTGCGACCAGGTTTTCGCCGCCGTCTTGGACAGGCCCTTGAGCCGGCCGAAGTAGACCATCACGTCGAGGACGGCTTCCTTCTTGTACAGGCCGCGCTCCTCCGGCAGGTACCCGAGGCGTGCCCCGTCCCGGGGTTCGAAGACCTTCCCGCCGATGTGCAGGGTCCCGGCGGTGGGCTGGTAGATGCCCAGCAGCGCCCGGAGTGTGGTGGTCTTCCCGGATCCGTTACTGCCCAGGAACCCGAAGGTCTCCCCCGCCCTCACATCGAAGGACAGGTCTTTGATGACCGTGGTGTCCCCGAAATCCATCCGGAAGTTTTGAATGTGCACAAGCGGCTCTGCCGCGTCCCCCAACGTCATGCTGCCCAGCCTATCTGTCGCCCGGAATGGTCCCTGCCCATAGGCATGCGTAGGGCGAGGCCAGGCGGCTGCTGGCATCCTCAGTTGAGGGGACCCACTGTGTCAGGGGGCAGCGGTGGACGGGCTCGGTCAGCAGTAGACGCTGAGCTGGGGTGCGGTGCTGGTCCAGACATTGGTGGATCCCGGGACCTGGTACTGGGCCTCGATGGAGTAAGTCCACCAGCCGCCGGCTGCGGCGCCGGCCTGGAAGTACCCGCCCGGGGTCAGGTCAACGATTGCCTGGGTGGTCCCGGCGGGGTCTTTGACGCGCAGGACGTAGTTGGTGGCCCTGGGTACGGTTCCGTGGCTGGTGACCGAGATGGACAGGCGGTGCTTGCCGCTGTTGCCGATCGGGCTGCAGCTGGTGCTGGCGGTGTTGCCCGCCGGTGCTGCCAGGACGAGGGCGCTTGCCGTCATGGCGCTGGTCGAGCTCGTGGTGAAGACCGCGTGGGCGGCCGGTGCGCCGATGAGGAGGCAGGCCAGGGCCGCGGCGGCAGGCATAAGCCCACGCCGCAGCGTTGTCCTGTAATCCCTCATCGGTCCCTTCCCGGGTGGCTGGCCGCGGCGCCGGGCGAAGTCCCGTGTGCCTCTCGGGCGCGGCCTTCATCTACCCTTCCGGACCAAGCTCAAGAAAGACTCAAGCCTGGCTCTGGAAGGCATCAAAACCCGCGCCTCGCCCAGTGATCCAGACCACCAGAATGGCGCTGACCTGCGACGATACCGATTCTTGACTGATTCTTGAGCGTATGTGTTGCCCCTCCTTGAGTCTGGCCCGGAAAGGTAAACCGAGGTCAGGCCAAGCAGTGCGCCTGACCCACTTTCTTCGGCCGGCCCACTGGGGGTAGGCCCGTCAAACAAAGGACTCAGAATGGGCATCAGCATGAAAACCACCTCCGGCAAGATCCTCGCCTCCGTCGCCCTGGTCGGCACCGCGGCAGCCGTCGCCGGCATGGGCACGTACGGTGCGTTCACCTCCAGCACCGCGGCGAACGCAGCTGTTACCGCCGGTACCGTTCAGATCGCCCTCGGCGCGCCCGGTGCGAACAACACCCTCAGCGTCCCGGTCGGAGGCGTCCTGCCCGGTGACACCGTCGAGAAGCTCGTCACCCTGGCCAACACCGGCGACTCGGACCTGAACGCCGTCACCCTCACCACGGACGCCGGCGCCACCGCCTCCGCCCTGACCACTGAAGCTGTCGACGGCCTGCAGCTGACCATCGAAAACTGCAGCGTTGCCTGGACCGGGACCGCCGCACCGTACAGCTGCGCTGGAACCAAGAGCGTCGTCCTGGCCTCCTCCCCGATCATCGGCGCCAACCGCGCCCTGGCCAACCTGACCGCCCTCACCGCCGCGAAGACCGACTACCTCAAGGTGTCGACCACGCTGGCGAAGTCCGCCCCCAACACCGCCCAGGGCGCCTCGAGCACCATCGGCTTCGCCTTCTCCGGCACCCAGCGCACCGAGACGGTCAAGTAAGACTCCGCCTGCCCGGAACCTGATCCCCCAAGACCTGAAAGCCAGCCATGAGCACCGCACTGAAATCCATCCGAACCCCCAATGTCACGGGTGAGGTGCGGCGCCGCGGCCAGGCAGCCAGTGTTTCCGGTTCCGGGCGGGCGGCCACCCTGGCCCGCCGTGCCGTCTCGGTGGTGACGACGGCGCTGTTCGTTGTCGCCCTCGCAGGGTTCCTCGCCCTTGCCGTTGGGCCCCGCATCTTCGGCTACCAGACGATGACCATGCTCACCGGCTCGATGTCGCCGCTGATCAACCCGGGCGACGTCGTCGTGACCTTGCCCGTCCCCACGTCTGAGATTAGGACCGGGGACATCATCACCTACCACATCCCCGTCGAGGACCAACGGGTGGAAACCCACCGGGTCGTCGAGGTGACTGACCATCTCGACGGGAGCATCACCGTACAGACCAAGGGCGATGCGAACAACGGTGTCGACCCGTGGCTCGCCACGATCAGCGCAGCGACGGTCGACCGGCACGTAGCCACGATCCCCCACGTCGGTGCCGCCATCCGAACCCTGCGCGAACCGGTCATCCTGAACACCCTCATGTACGGGGCGCCGGCAGTTCTCGTCGTCGGCATGCTCGCCTCCATCTGGAACAAAAAGCCTGAATCGGACAGGGCAGAGGCCGCGGTGCTGCCGACAGGCACCAATGCCTGAGCACCCACTGATCGACTCCCGGGCCACCCTCGACCTCGCGGACCAGATGGACAGCCCTCACGCCGCCCTGCGGTTCCTGAGCGACTACCTCGTCATGCTTCAGGGCCGGCTGGGGCGCATCCTCGTTGGACTGACCGGCGAGGACGCGGAAACCTCTATGGATGCCATCCTCAGCCTGAAAATTTCCTCTGCCATGAACGGCGCACACCAGGCCGCAGCCAGCTGTCATTCCCTGGAGGCCTTGGTTCACGGCGGCTGCTTTGAGATGGCCCGGGCCGAGTCCGTCAAGCTGACCGCCATCGTCTCCCGGCTGACGGACTCCGCCGCCGCCCTTCTTGAACAGGCGATGGCCGATCTCGGGCTGGAGAGCCTCCAGGACACTTTCGGGGCGTCCCGGGCCGCCTAAAGCGTGCGGATCACGATGAGCTTATGGCCTTCAGGGACCGCAGCGTCCAGCGCTGCCTTCGCTTCCTCGTAGCTTGAGCCCTGGGCAGTGACGCGGCTGTGCCCGCCGTCGGGGTCCTCTACGGTGCCTGTAATCTCCACCCGAAAAGTCTAGGCCAGGGAATCCTCAGTCCCGCCACCGCGGCCACGTAATGCTGGCCACTGGAATCGGGTAGCGATTACTCGGGTGGCGTCCAGCTCCGGCCCGTACCTTGGGTTTCAGGAGCCGGCGGCGAGAATGCCGTCTGAGACCGCGTGCATTCGCCCCAGCCGCCGCCGGCCCCCACACTCCTTATCCTGCGACGGGCTCCAGGTGGAATTCGACCCGGTACTTCATGAACCGGATGTTCCTGGTCATGGACAGTGCCCGCCGGATCCGCAGGTCATCTTCCTGAGCGATGATCACACCTTCGACGCTCTGCCCCGGCTCCAGCAGCGCCTCCTGGACGAAGCCCATGTAGCGCTGGATCTGCCCGACGACGGCATCGCTGGCCCGCCCACGCTTCAGCTCGACGACCAGGAGCCGGGTGCGGTCCTTGCTGATCGCGAGGATGTCCATGGGACCGGTATCGGAGGGGTACTGCTGGCCAACCGGCTGTCCGTCCTCGCTGTAGATGTCGTACTCGCGGCCGAGCGACGTGCTGGCCCAGTTGTGGACCAGGAAGTCCTCGAGCTGCTTCTCCATCTGGAACGCGAGCTGATCCTGCACTTCGGACGAGATCGCCTGCACGAGGGGCTGGGCCGCCTCCGAGAGCTGAGTCAGGCTCGCAAGCTCGGCGGCGTGGGCTTCCAGCTGGAACACGGTCATGGGCACAGCGGCCGTCGAGGCCAACGTGGGGCTCATGTCGTCCCGGTTGATGGAGCCTTTCCAGTCGACGGGCCGGCGGTGAGGCAGGTCTGTGCCGGGGTGGTACTCGTAGCCGCCGGTGACGATCCCGTACTCGTAGGTACGGTCCGGTTTCGGTGCCAAGACCAGGTCGCCGTCGGCGATACCTTCGGACGCGGCCCACAGGTTGCCCATCGCGAGGCCGACGGATACGCGGGTCTTCTCCGGATACATGTCCTGGTAGACGCTATTCATGGCCCCGCGGAAGACCTCCGCTCCCGCGCCCAGGTGGGGTCTGATGTCGTAGTCCCCGATGAAGTCGACGCCGAGGTACCCGGCCTGAACCATTTCGTTGGCGAACTGTGCGCCGCGGCCCTGGCGGACCACCCATGCTGTCGTCATTGCTCTCCCGGTGTTGTGGCCTGCGGGCCGGTCAGTCTCTCCCTGAACGTATCCCATGCGGAGGCCGCTGCAGACCCGTGCCGCGACCCACGCGCTGCGTGTGCCGCCTCACATTCACAAGGCGTTCGGGTGGCGGGGCGCTGCGGCGGTGGCCGTCCCGCTAACGTAGTCGGGTGCAAAAGTTAGACACGTCCAGCCAGATGGCCACGTGGCGGGTCCGGTTCGGATTCTGCTTCATGGTGGCCCTGCTGGTCGTGCTGGCCTGCCGTGTTGTCGTCGTCCAGGGTTTCGACCCGGAGAGCTACGCCTCCCAGGCGGCCACCAAAAGGACCCAGGTCTCCGTCCTCGCGTCCGAACGGGGCCAGATCCTGGACAGGAACGGCACCATCCTGGCCCAGAGCGTCGTCCGCTACGACATCGTGGGCGCCCCCAACGTCAACACCTCCACCGACACGTTTCGGCGGGTGAACGATGACGGAACCGTCTCGCGGGTCACCCGGGATGAAGGGCTGCAGCAGCTTGCGGACCTGCTGGACCTGCCCGAGCCGGACGTCCGGGACCTGCTGACTGGCGATTCGCAGTTCACCTACCTGGCCCGGTCCGTCGACGCGGGCCTGGAACGGGCCATCATGAAGCTGGCCGTCCCCGGCGTGGAGTCCCGGCCGGTGAAGAAACGTTCCTACCCGCAAGGAGCCGTGGCCGGCAGCCTGGTCGGCTTCACCAACGACGAGGGCGGGGCAGCCGGGTTGGAGCTCACCATGGATGACACCCTCGACGGGGTGGACGGCGAAAGGACCTACCAGATCGGTGCGGACGGCATCATCATCCCCACCGCGCCCCTGCAGGTCACACCCGCCGTGAACGGCAGATCCGTGAAGCTCACCATCGACACCGACCTTCAGTACATGGCCCAGCAGGCCATCGAAAACCAGGTGGCACGCCTGAACGCGGACTGGGCGAACATCATCGTCGTCGAGGCCAAGACCGGCAAGGTCCGGGCCATGGCCGAGACAGACTCCGTGGACCCCAACGACCCCGGCGCGACGGCGGTGGCCTCCCGCGGGGTCCGCTCCATCCAGGCAGCCCTCGAACCTGGATCCACCGACAAGGCCATCACCGCGGCCGCCGCCATCGAAGAAGGGCTCATCGCCCCCGAGTCGCGCCTGGTGGTCCCGCCCGGCTACACCGTGAACGGGCAGTACTTCAAGGACTCCTTCGAGCACGAGACCGAACACCGCACGTTCGCCGGCATCATCGGGTCCTCCATGAATACCGGCACCGTCATGGTCGGCCAAAAGCTGACCAGGCAGCAGCGTTACGACTACCTGCGCAAGTTCGGCATCGGGGAAAAGACCGGCATCCCGCTGCCCGGTGAGTCCTCGGGCCTGCTCGCCCCGCCCGAGTACTGGGACGGCCGGCAGGAGTTCGCTGTCCTCTTCGGCCAGGGCGTCTCCCAGACGCCCCTGCAGACGACGATGGCGTTCCAGGCGATCGCCAACGACGGCGTCCTGCTCAAGCCCCAGCTGATCGAGTCCTACATTGATCCGGACGCCACCGAGCACCCGGTCGCACCCGAACCGGGGAGCCGAGCCGTGAGCGAATCGACCGCCCAGAAGACCCGGGACATCCTGGAAAGCGTCGTCACCGCCGGCGGCGCCAAAGACATCAAGGTGCCCGGCTACCGGGTCGGCGGGAAGACTGGAACCGCGGAGGCCGTGGCGGACAACGGCGGGGGCTTCGACGGGTACACCGCCTCCTTTGTCGGCATGGCCCCGATGGATGACCCGCAGTACGTCGTCATGGTCAACGTCCACCGGCCCCAGGGCGACATCTACGGGATCTCGACGGCACCGGTGTTCAACAACGTCATGAGCCGGGTCCTCACCACCTTCAACGTCTTGCCGTCCACCACTGCCCCGGTCGTCCTGCCCCAGAAGTACTGAGACCCCGCGCTAGGCTCGATTAGAACACAACCATTGGGGGACCTCTCGTGAACTACGCTCCACAAGTCGGCGTCCTGGCCGTGCTCTACGTCCTCGTCATGGCCGTCCTGACCGGCCTGGCCATCTACGTCCTGATCCTGGTCATCACGTTCCTGCGGCTGCGGATTGCCGAGATGAGGCGCGCCATCCCACCTGAGGGCCAACCCGGCGGCCATGGCGGCGTCTAGGAGGGCCGCACCGCACCCCGAGTTCGTGCTTATGTACCGGAAGGGCATCCCGGCATCGAAGATCGCGGCCATCACCCGCACAGCCGAGACCACCGTCCGCTACCACCTGCAGTCAGCGGTACGGGCTGACCCCGGCCTCCGGGATCAGCACCATGCGGCGCTCACCGCACCCGCACCCAGGCTTACCCAGGCCGGGCTCCGGAACCTCGCCGACGTCCTCGCCTTCCACCAGGCCGAAGGCCGGCCGCCCAAATCCGGCGGGAAGACTGCCAGGGAGCGGGCCCTGGGAGCCTGGCTGAATAACCGCCGCAAGGAATCAGCCGCCGGGACCCTCTCCCCCACCTACCGTGACGGGCTGGCCGCCATCCAGGGCTGGGACAGGCCCTCCACCCGTAAGACCGATGACGAGACACGCTGGCAGCAGCGGCTGAGGGACCTCCAGGCACTGCGGGCTGCCGGCGGCGACTGGCCGCGACATCAGAAGACCGATGACATGCACGAACGCACCCTGGGCTTATGGCTGCACGGCCAACGGATGACCCGGCGAGCCGGCAAGATGAACCCGGCCAAAGAGAAACTCCTGGACGAGCTCCTGCCCGGGTGGCGGGAAGGCCGCGGCCACCGCGGTGGACGGACGAGAACCGCTGGCTGGGCATAGGCTTTTTGTTCGCTGGCCGCGGTCGGTTGTCTGGTCAGCTGGGCGGGCAAGTGTCTGCCAGTCACTGCGCCCACCCTTTCGAGGCTCGGCACATGGCACTGCTTCATGCGACAATCGCGGGCTTGCCTCCGAAGGTGTATCGCCGCCAGATAAGGCGCCACAGATTCCGCGTACTCCCGGAACGGGCAGGTCCTAATAGCCACCGCTTCAGCA